>NZ_JAGIQA010000236.1 GCF_017814975.1 Cupriavidus consociatus | reverse complement strand
CGTCGGCACGCTGTGCGAACCCATCGTGCCCGCGCGCGCCGGCATGCCGTGCCTGCTGATCGCGAACACCGCGGCCAATCCGCGGAGCGCGGACGGCCGCATCGGCGTGCGGCTCGCGCGCACGCTCGCGCAGCGCGGCATCGCATCGTTGCGCATCGACATCGAAGGCATCGGCGACAGCGGCGCACGCGCGCCGGACGATCAGGCCGACGTGCTGTACTCCGATCCC
>NZ_JAGIQA010000235.1 GCF_017814975.1 Cupriavidus consociatus | reverse complement strand
GAATGGCCGACCACAGCTTTTGGGAAGACGCCCCATTGCCGCAGAAGATCAACCAGTGCGACCTGAACAGCAGTACATATGGGCTGACTGTACTCTGCAGTCTCTATCTTACTCATTTCTGTGCGCTGCAGCTCTTTCCCCAAGTTGAACTTGCAACCCAGGGTTTCAAGACAACAGCTGCTCCTCGCGATGCTCTCAGTAAAGACGCCAAACTCGCCATACAGCTGCC
>NZ_JAGIQA010000234.1 GCF_017814975.1 Cupriavidus consociatus | reverse complement strand
CCCATTGTTATCGCAGCCATTTTCTACGTCGCAAGAGGAATGACACACCCGACACAGCAAAACGCCATGATTGACTGTCTACGTGATGCTTCATCCGAGACAGGTTTTGACCTTGGGGCTGAGACACAGCAGCTGCGGTCGCGCTGGTGCGACTTTATTTGACAAATGGTAGCTGAATAGCTGGAGCGATGTGAACACGCAAAACGACATTTTTTTTAGATGATGAATAGCCC
>NZ_JAGIQA010000030.1 GCF_017814975.1 Cupriavidus consociatus | reverse complement strand
CGGTCGGGGTAGGCCGCGGCGCCGACGATCTCGGAGAGGAACTGCTCGGAAGCGGCGTCGCCGTGCAGCACGCAGTTTTCGCCGCCTTCCTCGTAGTTGAGCACGAACTGCACGGCGACGCGCGCGCCGCCCGGCCAGCGGGCGTGGGGAGGCTGGGCGCCGTAACCGATGAGATCGCGTGGATAGTTCTCTGTTGTCATGGTCGTTGCTTGCTTCAGGGGGAACCGTCCGGGCCGCGGCGCCCGCAAGCGCCGTCGACTGTGCAATGCGCGTGCCAGTCACTGGCCCGGCGGCATACTTCGATATAACCGTTATTCGGTGCCGTGCGAATTGGCGGCGGCGTTGCGCATCGCTTCCTCGCGCGACTGGATGCCGTTGTAGAACAGGTTCAGCGCTACGGCCACGATCGTGCCGAGCACGATGCCGCTATGGGTAAAGGGGTCAGTCCACTTCGGCAGATATTGGAAGAAAGTCGGCGCCAGCGTCGGGATCATGCCGAAGCCGATGGCGATGGCGACGATGAACAGATTGTGGCGATTGCGGTTGAAATCGCACGAGCCCAGGATGCGGATACCGGTGGCGGCCACCATGCCGAACATCACGATGCCGGCGCCGCCCAGCACGAACTGCGGCACCGAGGCCACCACGTGAGCCATCTTGGGGAACAGGCCGAAGGCGATCAGGATCAGGCCACCCGCTGCCGCCACATAGCGCGAGCGCACGCCGGTCACGGTGACCAGGCCCACGTTCTGCGAGAACGAGGTGTACGGGAAGGTGTTGAAGATGCCGCCGATCACGGTGCCCAGGCCATCGGCGCGCAGGCCGCGGGTCAGGTCGTCGTTGCTCAGCTTCTTGCCGGTGATATCCGACAGCGCCAGGAACATGCCGGTCGATTCCACCAGCGTGATCAGCATGACGATGCACATCGACAGGATCGCGGTCACCTCGAAGGTGGGCATGCCGAAATGCAGCGGCGTGATGACGGCGACGAAGCTGGCGTCTTCCAGGCCCTCGAACGACACCTTGCCCATGGCCATCGCCACCAGCGTGCCGATGATGATGCCCAGCAGCACCGCGCAGTTGGCCACCAGGCCGCGGCCGTATTTGGTCAGCAGCAGGATGATGACCAGCGTCAGGCCGGCGATGCCAAGGTTGGCCAGGTCGCCATAGGCCAGGTTGGGCACTTCCTTGACGACGCCGTCGATGACGGCGCGCGTGGTGGGCTGGCCGCCGGCCGACCAGTTGATGGCCACGCGCATCAGCGACACGCCGATCAGGGTGATCACCGTGCCGGTCACCACCGGCGGAAACAATCCGAGCATGCGCCCCATCATCGGCGAGATCAGGATGCCGAAGATCCCTGACGCAATCACCGCGCCGTAGATGCCGAGCAGGCCGACGTTGGGATCGGTGCCGATGGCGATCATCGGCGCCACCGAGGCAAAGGTCACACCCATCATCACCGGCAGGCGGATGCCGAATTTCCAGAAGCCGATGGCCTGGATCAGCGTGGCCAGGCCGGCCGCGAACAGGTCGGCATTGATCAGGAAGGCCAGCTGGTCCTTGGGCAGCTTGAGCGCGCCGCCGACGATCAGCGGTACGGCAACCGTGCCGGCGTACATCACCAGAACATGCTGCAAACCAAGCGCGAGCAGGCGCCCTGAAGGCAAACGCTCGTTGGTGAGGTCCGTTGGGACCGTGGTGCTTGCGGAATTCATTGGTGCGTCTCCTCTCCTTTGGTTTGATGGGAACGCCACGTCCGTGCCAGTTCTGTGCCAGCAATGCGTGTTGCCGGCTTTGCTATGGTTGTTGTCGGCCTGCCGTCGCTGCGCTCTCGTTTGCACTGCCTGGGCGCGGTGCGGACGACGGGCGTTCGGCCTTCTTCTTGCGGGGGCGTGGCGGGAACACCGTGCTAGGTGGAGCGGCCTAGTACGCTGCGAAGATCGAAGTTGCCCGGCTCATCCGGCTGCACGCGGTCGGCGCAGGCGCCGAGGTGGTGCGCCATGCGCGACTGGGCCAGCGCGGCATCGCCCTGCTCCAGTGCGTCGAGGATTTCCTCGTGTTCGTCGAACGAGCAGGCGTTGTTGCCCGGGGCTTCTACGCTGGCGATCATCAGCGTGGTGCGCGACACCAGCCGGCGCATCATGTTGACTAGCAGGGCGTTGCCCGACAGCTCCGCCAGCGCCGTGTGGAATTCGGCGGACAGGCGGATCCATTTCGGGCGGTCGTGCGTCAGGAAGGCCTGGCGCTCGCTGGCGACCATCTTGCGCAGCGGCGTGATCACGGTCTTCACGTCGGGCATGCTGGCGAGTTTTTCCAGCACCGCGCGCTCCAGCATCTGGCGCAGCTCGAACATGTCGTGCGCTTCGTCGGTGGAGGGGCTGGCGATAAAGGCGCCGCGGTTGGGTTCGAGGTCGACCATGCCGTCGGCGGCCAGGTGCGACAGCACCTTGCGCACGGTGTGGCGCGCGGTGGCATAGATCTCGCAAAGCGAATGCTCGGTGAGCTTGGTGCGCGGCGGCAGCCGATGCTCCATGATCGCGTCGTAGATCTCGTGGTACATGCGCTCTTCGACCGAGCCCTTGCGCGCGGGCTTGTCCGGCCTGGTGGGCAGGGACCCGGTCGGATCGGCATCGGAAACGCCGGTGGCACCGGCAATCAGCTTCAGGCTCTTGGACATCTTGGCACCAGCAGTCATGCAATCAGGTCGATCCGGACCCCCGTTATCCCCTGTATCAGGGTCTGGTGATCCGAAAATTGTTGACAATTATTTGGTTGAGGCTGCAATATTGTCAACAAAACCAGCTCAGGTTTTCGACAACTCAGGGAAATCCCTGAATTGCCAAGCGGGTCGGGCAGGCGCATTGTCGCCACGCACCACCCAGCGCCGGGATGCGTTACCAGACGTACCGAGCGGGCACCATTCCCATAAATGGTGCTAGTGAAGGCAGCGGCGCCCCTCACAACCCAATCGCAAAAGGACAAATACGATGGGACGCTTGACCACCCACGTTCTTGACACCGCTGCCGGCACGCCCGGACAAGGGATGTCGATTACTCTCCATAGAATTGTCGACAATCGTCGCGAAACGCTGAAGACCGTGGTCACCAACCACGACGGCCGCTGCGACCAGCCGCTGCTGGAAGGCGCCGACGTTGCCGCCGGCGTGTACGAACTGGAGTTCGCCGCGGGCGACTATTTCCGCGCACAGGGTACGAAGCTGCCCGAGCCGGCTTTCCTGGACGTGGTTCCCCTGCGCTTTGGCATTGCCGATGTCAACGCGCACTACCACGTACCGCTCCTGGTTTCGCCCTGGTCGTACTCGACCTACCGCGGCAGCTGACGCGGTGGCATAGGGAAACAGGAGACAAGACATGGAAGGCTATATCCTCGACTGGGCCAATATGCTGCTGCGGTGGGTGCACGTCATCACCGCCATCGCATGGATCGGCTCTTCGTTCTATTTCGTGTGGCTGGACAACAGCCTGACCAAGCCCACCGCGCCCGACCTGAAGGAAAAGGGCGTCGACGGCGAGTTGTGGGCAGTGCACGGCGGCGGCTTCTACAACCCGCAGAAGTACCTGACCGCGCCCAGGCAGTTGCCGGAGAACCTGCACTGGTTCTACTGGGAGTCGTACTCGACCTGGATGAGCGGCTTCGCGTTGCTGGTGGTGCTGTACCTGTTCAACGCCAGCACGTTCCTGATCGACAAGAATGTGTTCGACATGTCGCCTGGCGCGGCGGTCGGCTTCGCGGTGTCGTACCTGCTGATCGGCTGGATCGTCTATGACAGCATCTGCCGCCTGTTCAACAAGAATGACCGCCTGGTCGGCATCCTGGTGGCGATCTACATCGCGGCAGCCGCTTACGTCGCATGCCATGTCTTCTCCGGCCGTGCGGCGTTCCTGCTGACCGGCGCGATGGTCGCGACGATCATGAGCGCAAACGTGCTGGCGTGGATCATCCCGGGCCAGCGCAAGGTGGTGGCGGCACTGAAGGCCGGCCAGCCGGTGGATCCGATCCACGGCAAGCGCGGCAAGCAGCGCAGCGTGCACAACACCTACTTCACGCTGCCGGTGCTGTTCGCGATGCTGTCGAACCACTACAGCATGACGTACGCGTCCAAGTACAACTGGGTGGTGCTGATCCTGATCATGCTGTCGGGCGTGCTGATCCGCCAGTTCTTCATCCTGAAGCACAAGGGCAAGATCAACGTGCTGTGGCCGGCTGCGGGCGTTGCCGCGCTGGGCGTGGTGGCAGTGATGATCGCGCCGCAACCGCGGCCGGCGGTGGCCAAGGGTGGCGAGGCAGCCGCTGCGTCCGTCAGCTTCGCCAAGGTCCAGGAAGTGATGAATGCACGCTGCGTGCAGTGCCATGCCGAGCAGCCGAAGATGATGCCGACCGCGGCCAAGGGCATCAAGCTCGAGACGCCGGAAGACATCAAGGCCCACGCCCAGCTGATCTACCAGCAGGCGGTGCAGCAGAAGGCGATGCCGCTGGGCAACGTGACGCAGATTACCGACGACGAACGCGCGCTGCTGGGGCAGTGGTTCGAAGGCGGTGCCAAGACCACCAACTGATTGGTGGCATGAGCTGAAAAGTATTGGGGCCGGCTTTTGATGAGCCGGCCCGCGAAATCCGAGCATCGGTGATCGACGGTCTGGAGGGGTGTGCTGTTGGCATCCGTTAGTACCGGACCGGCGAGGGTTTGGACGGGGCCTTTGGGTCCCGTTTTTTTTGCAGGCTACGACACTTGACGGTGCCGACAGCATGTCACCAATGGCAACAACGCAGCTTCAACAGCCAACTGCACGTCATATCACCAGCAGCGACTAAAAACGCATAGTCACCCACCGATATTCATCAGCGCCAGCACGCCAAGCGCCACGAAGATTGCCGCAGCAATCTTATGCACCAGCCCGATCGGCATCTTGTTGGCAAACTTGTCGCCCAGCAGCACGGCCGGTGCATTGGCGATCATCATGCCGAAGGTCGTGCCGGCCACCACCGCGACCACCGCGTCGCTGAAGCGCGCCGCCAGCGCCACCGTGGCGATCTGCGTCTTGTCGCCCATTTCGGCGAAGAAGAAGGCCACGATGGTGGTGCCGAGCACGCCGATTGCGCCCTTTGCCGGCCTGGCCTGCTCGGCATCGTCGAGCTTGTCGGGAATCAGCATCCATGCGCCCATCGCGATAAAGCCCAGGCCCAGGATCCAGCGCAGCAGGTTTTCTCCGACCACATGCGTGATCCATCCGCCAAGTGCGCCGGCAAAGCCGTGGTTGACCAGGGTGGCGATCAGGATGCCAAGGATGATGGGAAGGGGTTTGCGATAGCGTGCCGCCAGAACCAGCGACAGCAACTGCGTCTTGTCGCCCATTTCAGCAAGGGCGACGATGCCTGTGGAGACGAGGAAGGCTTCCATGTTGTTATGTGGAATAACCGGGCCGCAATGCATCGCGAGATGCCAATGACGCACACCTTTCCCGGCCCGGCCAGAAAGGTATGGTCATCGGTCTCGCCAGGCATGGACGCTGCCTGGGCCAGTCTGGCCAGGCGGGTCCGGAGCTGCGCACGCCATAACCGCAAGCGGTCAAGTCTGTTGACGTACGCCCCTGTCCCCCGAAGTCCGCATTGCGCGGCGCGGTGAGAGCAGGGCGGCTACTCCCCAATGGAAGCGGCGATTATACCCGCGGCGGCGCTGGATCGTCCACCGCAGCCGCCGAGGTCGGCACAGTGATCAGGCCGGCACCGGCGCGTTCTCGCTGGTCTGGCGGCCGCGGAAATCGGTCCAGCACAGCGCCTTGAAGTCATACAGCTTGCAGCGGCGCGCCGTATCGAAATACCAGCGCCAGGAGAAGTTCTCGATGATGATGCGGCCAGGCAGCGCGTGCTCCAGAAGCGCCTGCGCGCGCTTGAGGCGATACAGCGGCACGCTCATGTCGACGTGGTGCGCGGTGTGCTCCATGATGTGGTGCAGCGCGGAGCCGATGCCATGGCGGAAGCGCAGGTGCACGGTGGTCGAGACAAACGGCTGCGCCTTGGCCCACATGGTCTTGGTGTCGTACCACGCCACGCTGGCATGGGTATGGTGCACGTACAGCACGAAACCCACGGTCACGTTCCACACCAGGAAGGGCAGCACGAAACCGGCGCCGACCAGCATCCAGGCCGACTGGCCCGTAGCAAAGGCCAGCGCCACCAGCCCGCCGATCCAGGCTGCGCCGAAGGCCGCCACCAGCAGGCAATCGCGCACGAACACCGGGCGGCGTGAGGCCATCTGCTGCTTGCTGGGAAAGAACAGCTTGCTCCACCAGATCTCGACCAGGTAATACAGGCCCGGGCCAAAGCCGGTGCGGTAGATGCGCTCCATCGCACGGCGCCAGCGCGGCAGCGCGTTGAATTCTTCCAGCGAGTAGGGCGCCCAGACGAAGTCGAAGCCTTTCAGGTTGGTATAGCCGTGGTGGACCACGTTATGGCCGACTTCCCACAGGCTGTACGGCGTCAGCGACGGCAGGAAGCTCAGCCGGCCCAGCCATTTGTTCAGGCCGCGGCGCGGTGTCAGGCTCTGGTGGCAGGCATCGTGGCCGATGATGAACAGGCGCGCGATCACCAGGCCGGCCAGCACGCCCAGCGCCAGCTTGGCGGCCCAGTGCGGGGCCAGCACCACGCCGGCCAGCACGGCGGCGAACAGCAGGTAGTCGAAGGCGAACAGCGCCAGCGCGCGCGGCGTGCTGCGCTCGCCCAGCGGGATCAGCCAGCTGCGGATGACCTTGCGCGACGGGAATGGCGCGTCCGGGGCGACCGGCTCGGGCAGCGGCAGCCGCCCCGGCTTGGCGGACTGCCGGGCATGCGCGGCATGCTCGGGATGCGCTGAGGGCGTGGATGGGATTGCGGTCATGCGGAACCTTCTGGGTTTGCGGTCGAATGGTGTCTGCCATGCGGCCGACGCATGCCGGCCATGGCGAAACCGCAAGGTTAGAAGGCTTTGCCGGTGGAGTTCTTGACGGGCGTCAATCCGGGGGGACGCGCTAAGCGGTAAAAGCGCGCCCGCCGCGAAGGGCGGGCGCCGTGGTCGCCGGACAGGAGTGCCGGATGTGACGGATCAGGCGGTAGCGCGCGCCGGCTCGCCCATGATGTAGACGCTGTCGATCACGCGGTCGTCGCCCAGCATGGCAAAGGCGAACAGTTCTTCTTCCAGCGTTTCCGAGCGGTTGCTGCGGCGGGCGATCAGCGGCGTGGCCTTGGGATCGAGCACGATGAAGTCGGCCTCGCAGCCCTCGCCGAAGCTGCCGACGCGGCCGGTCCAGCCCAGCGCCTCGGCGGCGGCGCGGGTGGCCAGGTAGAACATGCGCAGCGCGGTCAGGTAGTAGCCGCCCATGCGCGCGACCTTGTGCGCGGCATTCATGGTGCGGAACATCGAGAACGAGGTGCCGCCGCCGACGTCGGTGGCCAGCGTCACCTTCAGGCGGTTGGCGTCGGACTGGTGGAAGTCGTAGAAGCCGCTGCCCAGGAACAGGTTGGAAGTGGGGCAGTGCGCCACCGCGGCGCCGCTGTCGGCCAGCCGGCGGCGGTCGTCCTGGTCCAGGTAGATGGCGTGGCCGTACATCGCGCCGGGGCGCAGCAGGCCGTAGCGGTCGTAGACGTCCAGGTAGCTGCGCGCGTCCGGGAACAGCTCGGCGACCCATTTGACCTCATCGCGGTTCTCGGCCACGTGGGTCTGGATGAATGCGTCGGGGTAGGCGCGCGCCAGTTCGCCGCAGGCGGCCAGCTGCGCTTCGGTCGAGGTCGGGGCGAAGCGCGGCGTGATGGCGTACGACAGGCGGCCCTTGTTATGCCAGCGCGACAGCAGGTCGGCCGAGTCCTTCGCGCCGGTCTCGGCGGTATCGCGCAGGAATTCAGGGCAGTTGCGGTCCATCATCACCTTGCCGGTGACCATGCGCAGGTTGCGTGCCTCGCTTTCGGCGAAGAGCGCGTCGGCCGAGGCCTTGTGCACCGTGCTCCAGACCACCGCGCTGGTGGTGCCGTTGCGCAGCAGTTCTTCGGTGAAGAAACCGGCCACGCCGCGGGCGTAGTCGGCATCGGCGAAGCGGCGCTCTTCCGGGAAGGTGTAGGTGTCGAGCCAGTGCAGCAGGCCCGGCGACGGCGACGCGATCATGTCGGTCTGCGGGTAGTGCACGTGGGTGTCGATAAAGCCCGGCACGATCAGCTTGCCGCGGTGGTCGACGATCTCGGCGCCGGCCGGGATGCGGTCTGCCAGCTTCACATACTCGCCGGCGGCGGCAATGCGGCCGTCGGTGACGATCAGTACCCCGTCGTCCCAATACTGGTACGCATCCTCATGGAATTGCGGGTCGCGCAGGAAATGCAGCACGCGGCCGCGGATGGCACGGGTGGTGGACTCAGTCGTGGGGGTGGTCGTCATCGTTTGTCTCTTGTGGCCGGCCCGCGCGTGAACACGCGGCGGGCCGGGCTATTGGCATGCGCCGCTCAGGCCGTGGGGGCCTTCACGGGCGGGGATTTGGGCTTGGCCGACCAGAAGTGGTCGACCTCGGCCAGGAACTCGGCCTTCTGCACCTCGGACAGGAAGGCCGCTTCAAAGCTGTTGCGCGCCAGCTTGTGGGCGTCGGCGGCATCCAGCGGCAGTGCGTCGAAGGTGGCTTCCCAGTTGGCGTTCATGTAGCCGCCAAAGTAGGCCGGGTCGTCCGAATGCAGCGTGATCGCCACGCCCGCATCGAGCATGCGCTTGAGCGGGTGGTCGCGCAGGTCGGGGTAGACCTTGAGCTTGACGTTGGACAGAGGGCATACCGTCAGCGCCACGCGCTCGCGCGCCAGGCGCTGGACCAGCCCGGCGTCGTCAATGGCATGCACGCCATGGTCGATGCGCTCCACCTTCAGGATGTCGAGCGCATCGGTGACGTATTGCGCCGGGCCTTCCTCGCCGGCGTGCGCGACCAGGTGCAGGCCCAGCGCCTTCGCCCGCGCGAACACGCGTGCGAACTTCTCCGGCGGGTTGCCTTGCTCGGACGAATCCAGCCCCACGCCGACGAAGCGGTCCCGGTAGGGCAGCGCGGCTTCCAGCGTGGCAATGGCGTCTTCCTCCGGCAGGTGGCGCAGGAAGCACAGGATCAGGCTGCTGGAGAAGTCATACTCCGTGCGTGCCTGGGCCAGGGCGTCGGCAATGCCGTCGATCACCACGCCGATCGGCACGCCGCGCGCGGTATGGGTCTGCGGATCGAAGAAGATCTCGGCGTGGCGGACGTTGTCGGCGACGGCGCGCTTGACGTACGCCATGGTCATGTCGAAGAAATCTTCCTCGGTCAGCAGCACGCTGGCGCCGGCGTAGTAGATGTCGAGGAACGACTGCAGGTCGGTAAAGGCGTAGGCGGCGCGCAGCGCCTCCACGCTGGGGTAGGGCAGCGCCACCTGGTTGCGCTGGGCCAGCCGGAAGATCAGTTCCGGCTCAAGCGTGCCTTCGATATGCACATGCAGTTCGGCCTTGGGGGTACGGCGGATTTTGTCCGCCAGTGCGGCATCGATGGTCATGGGGGCCTCGTGTTCTCTATGCCCGCCGGCCAGGGCCGGCGGCACGGGTTCTCAGGGATGCACCGCCTCCGCCAGGCCCGCACGCAGCGCGGCTAAGCGCTGTTCGCGAACCTGGAGCAGCTGGGCGACGATGGCAACCGCAATCATAGCCGGAGCCTTGTCGGTGATCCCGGGAACCCCCATGGGGCATGTCATTTCCGCAAACCTGGCCGGGTCGATGCCGTGCTCGGCCATGCGGTGTTCAAAGCGTGCGCGCTTAGTCTTGGAACCGATCAGGCCGAAGTAGGCGAAATCGGTGCGCTTCAGGATTTCTTCGCACAGGGTCTGGTCGAGCGCATGGCTGTGCGTCATCACCAGGAAATAGCTGCCCGCGGGCGCCTGCGCGACCACGGCCTCGGGCGTATCGCTGGCCTCGGCCTCGACGCTGTCCGGCAGCCCGCCGGGGAACAGCGTGTCGCGCTCGTCGACCCAGTGCACGCGGCACGGCAGCGTCGCCAGCACCTTGACCAGCGCGTGGCCGACGTGGCCGGCGCCGAACAGCACCACGTGCATGGCGTCGGGCACCAACGTGTCGGTCCAGCTGCCGTCCGGCCGCAGGTCGACCGCGGGCAGGACGGCGCGGCTATCGGCAAAGGTCACCGCGCCGCTGGCCGGCACGTGGCGCTGCAGCGCGCGATGCACGGCGAAATTGCGTTCGACCGCATCGAGCCAGGGCAGGTCGGCCTCGTCCAGCACCTCGAACGCCAGCTGCACCACGCCGCCGCAGCACTGGCCCAGCGCCGGGCCGAGCGGGATGCGCTCGACGCGGCGCTGCTCATGCCGCACCAGCATCGCGCGCGCGATATCCATGCCGCGCCATTCCAGGTGGCCGCCGCCGATGGTCCCGACCAGGTCGTTGGGACTGACCAGCATGCGGATGCCGGGCTCGCGCGGGGCCGAGCCCTTGACCTCGACGATGGTGACCATCACCACCGGCACGCCGGTGCGCACCATGCGGGCGGCGTCGGCGAAGCGGAAGGGTTTGAGCGGTGCGTCCTGCATGTCGGGGCCTTTTGGAAATACTTGGTCTTGCTGGGGCGGGGTGGGCGCGCGCCTGCTTCGTCCGCCGGCCCCGTGCCTGTCAAGGCAGGCACGGGGGGAAAGTCCGGGGCGCCCGCGGGCGCGCGCTTCCTTGCGATCGCTTCGTTGCCGCGATCAGGCGGCCGGGGCTGCCGCTTCGCGTACCGCTTCCACGGCGTCGAGGATCGCCTCGCTGGTGGCGGGTGCCTTCAGCGGCGGGTTGATGCGGTAGTCACCCACCGCCGCAATCGCGTCGCGGATCGCGAAGAACACGGAGAACGGCAGCAGCAGCGGCGGTTCGCCCACCGCCTTGGAGCGGTGGATGCTGTCCTCGACGTTCTGGTTCTGGAACAGGCGCACGTTGAATTCCTCGGGGCAATCGTTGACCGTCGGGATCTTGTACGTGGACGGGGCGTGCGTCATCAGCTTGCCGTCCTTGTTCCACCAGAGTTCCTCGGTGGTCAGCCAGCCCATGCCCTGGATGAACGCGCCTTCGACCTGGCCGATATCCAGCGCCGGGTTCAGCGAGCGGCCGGCGTCGTGCAGCGCGTCGGCACGCAGCAGCTTCCATTCGCCGGTGAGCGTGTCGACCAGCACCTCGGAGCAGGCGGCGCCGTAGGCGTAGTAGTAGAACGGGCGCCCTTGCAGCTTGCTCTGGTCCCAGTGCAGCTTGGGCGTGGTGTAGAAGCCGTCCGACCACAGCTGCACGCGCGCCACGTAGGCCTCGCGCGCCAGCTCGCCGAAGGACACGCGCAGCTCGCCCGCGCTGACCAGGTCGTCGTTGAAGCGCACTTCGGAAGGCTCGACGCCTGCCTTGCGCGCGGCGAAGGCTGCCAGGCGCTCGCGGATCTGGCGCGCGGCATCCTGCGCGGCCTTGCCGTTCAGGTCGGCGCCGGTCGATGCCGCGGTCGCCGAGGTGTTGGCCACCTTGCTGGTATCGGTCGCGGTCACGCGCACGCGTTCCATGCGGATGCCAAGCTCATGCGCCACCACCATCGCCACCTTGGTGTTCAGGCCCTGGCCCATCTCGGTGCCGCCGTGGTTCACCAGCACCGAGCCGTCGTTGTAGACGTGCACCAGCGCGCCGGCCTGGTTGAAGTGGGCCACGTTGAACGAGATGCCGAACTTCACCGGGGTGATGGCGATGCCCTTCTTCAGGATCGGGCTCTGCGCGTTGAAGGCGCGGGTGGCTTCGCGACGGGCGCGGTATGCGCTGGACGCGACCAGTTCGTCGATCAGCTCATGGATGACGTTGTCTTCCACGGTCTGGCCGTAAGGCGTGACGTTGTTCTCGGTCTTGCCGTAGAAATTGGCGCGGCGCACCTCGAGCGAATCCTTGCCGACGTTGCGGGCCACGTTGTCGAGGATGTACTCGATCGCAAACGCTCCCTGCGGGCCGCCGAAGCCGCGGAAGGCGGTGTTGCTCTGCGTATTGGTCTTGCCGCAGTAACCGTCGATCTGCACGTTCGGCAGCCAGTAGGCGTTGTCGAAGTGGCAGATGGCGCGGGTCATCACCGGGCCGGACAGATCGGCCGAGAAGCCGGCGCGCGACACCATCTGGACCTTGACGCCCTCGATGTGGCCTGCGTCATCGTGGCCCACTTCGTAGTCGAACACGAAGTCATGGCGCTTGCCGGTGATCATCATGTCGTCGTCGCGGTCCGGACGCAGCTTGACCGGGCACATCAGCTTCCACGCGGCCAGCGCGGCGCAGCAGGCGAACAGCGCCGACTGCGATTCCTTGCCGCCGAAGCCCCCGCCCATGCGGCGGCACTCGACCAGCACCTGGTGCGCCTGCCAGCCCAGCATATGGCACACGGCGTGCTGCATCTCGGTCGGGTGCTGGGTCGAGCACCACACCTGCATGCCGTCGTTCTCGCGCGGGGCGGCGTAGGAGATCTGGCCTTCCAGGTAGAACTGTTCCTGCCCGCCAAGGTGGATCTTGCCGCCGTCCTGGTGGGCAGCGCCGGCGATATGGCGGGCCGCCTCGCCGCGCTTCAGGTGCATCGGCGGCAGCACATAGCTGCCGGCTTCGTGCGCGGCTTCCGGCGACAGCACCGGCGCCAGGTCTTCATACTCGATCACGCCCAGGCGGGCGGCGCGGCGGGCGGCGTCGTGCGAGGTCGCCACCACGATAAAGACCGGCTGGCCGATGAACTGCACCACGTCGCGCGCCAGGATCGGGTCGTCGTGGATGATCGGCCCGCAGTCGTTGGTGCCGGGGATGTCGTCCACCGTCAGCACCGACACCACGCCGGGCGCGGCGCGGACCTTGTCGAGCGAGATCGATTGGATGCGGGCGTGCGCGCGGCTGCTCATGCCGAGCGCGGCGTGCAGCGTGCCGGCCAGCTCGGGGATGTCGTCCGTATAGGTGGCGGTGCCTGCCACGTGGAGGTGGGCGGATTCATGCGGACGCGAGATGCCGACCTGTGGCACTGCCTCGGCGGCGATGCCGGCGTCAAGCAGGAAGGGTTCGGTTTGCTTGTTCATGCCGATTTTCCTTTTTCTCTCAGGCCGTGACGATTGCGATGGTGCCGGCGCCGGGCGCACGGACATTGACGGCTGCCGCGGGCAGCGCTTCGCTGGTGGTTTCCAGCCAGAAGCGGTACAGCAGGTTGGCGGCGCCGCGGCTGCGGTACGACGCGGTCGCGCGCATGTCGGTCAGCGGGGTGTAATCCTGCGCCAGCGCGGCCATGCCGGCGCGGGCGGTGGCTTCGTTCCACGGCTGGCCGGTCAGGGCCGCTTCCGTGGCGGCCGCGCGCTTGGGCGTGGCGGCCATGCCGCCGAAGGCGATGCGCGCCTCGCTGACGATGCCGTCCTGCACGGTGATGCCGAATGCGGCACACACGGCCGAGATATCCTCGTCAAAACGTTTGGACAACTTGTAGGTGCGGAAGTGCTGGGGCCCCGCCACCGGCACGCGCAGCGCGGCGACGAATTCGCCTGGCTGCATGGCGGTCTTCTGGTAGGCCAGGTACAGGTCTTCCAGCGGCAGCGTGCGGCGGGTTTCGCCACGCTGCAGCACCACTTCCGTACCCAGCGCAATCAGCGCCGGCATCGAGTCGCCGATCGGCGAGCCGTTGGCGATATTGCCGCCCAGCGTGCCGGCATTGCGGATTGGCAGGGAAGCGAAGCGCTTCCACAATTCTTCCAGTTCCGGATGCGCGGCATTCAGCGCGGCGTAGGCCTTCTCCAGCGTGACCGCGGCGCCGATCTCGACCATGCCGTCGCGTTCCTCGATCCGGTTCAGCTCGTCCACCTGGCCGACATAGAGCAGGTTGCCCAGCTCGCGGAACTGCTTGGTGACCCACAGGCCGACGTCGGTGCTGCCCGCCAGGATGCGGATATCGGGCTGCGCCGCCTTGATGGCGCCGAACTCGGCCGCGGTGCGCGGGGCGAAGAAATCCTGGCCCTGCGCGCGGTAGCGGAAGGTCTCGCCGCGCTTGAGGTTGCGCAGCGTGTCGGCGATCTGCTTCGGGTCGAGCTTGCCGTCCGTCGGGGCGGGCAGGGCCATCATGCGCTCGCCGGCGTCGATGATCGGGCGGTAGCCGGTGCAGCGGCACAGGTTGCCGGTCAGCGCGTCGCAGATGGTCTGGCGCGAAGGCGCCTCGCCACCGGGGATGTGCTGCTGGTACAGCGCCCACAGCGACATCACGAAGCCGGGGGTGCAGAAGCCGCACTGCGAGCCGTGGCACTCGACCATGGCTTCCTGCACCGGGTGCAGGGTGCCGTCGGCCTGGCGCAGGTCCTCGACCGTGATCAGGGCCTTGCCGTCGAGCGTGGGCAGGAACTGGATGCAGGCATTGACCGCCTTGAATTCGACGTCGCCGCCGTCCTGCAGCTCGCCGATGACGACGGTGCAGGCGCCGCAGTCGCCTTCGGCGCAGCCTTCCTTGGTGCCGGTGCAGCGGGCGTCTTCACGCAGGTACTGCAGCACGGTGCGGGTAATGGGGGCGTCGGATACTTCCTTGACCTGGCCGCGGTGGAAAAAGCGGATGGTTTGCGTCTCCATGGTCTTCTCTCTCTTGGGGATGGCGGAAACATAGCATCGCCACGTTTCTTGCAATATTCGGCCCAGGTGATATGCGCCATCAGCGGGCACGCCAGTCGGTGCCCGGCCGCACCGAGCGGGATGCGGATTTGACCGATTGTGGGGTGCGTGTCATACACTATGCGCCGTTCCCATCCCCCACGCCACCCATCCGGCCCCCGCCGGAGGGCTGCCCATCGCCATGCACGGACGCGACCATCTCGATACTTATTTGCTGCGGGTGCTCCACACCCTGCTGACCGAGCAGAGCGTGACCCGTACCGCCGTGCGCCTGGGCCAGTCGCAGCCCGCCATCAGCAACACCCTGAAGCGCCTGCGCGAGATCACCGGCGACGCCATTCTGGTGCGGGGCAAAAACGGCATGGTGCCGACCGAGCGTGGCCGCGAGCTGCTGGCGCTGGCCGAGCAAAGCCTCGCGGCGATGGACCGCATTGCCCGCCCGCCGCAGCAATTCGACCCGGCCACCACCACGCGCACCTTCCACCTGGGCGCGCCGGACTATCTTGACGCCTTCTTCCTGCCCAATATCGTCGAGCGCGTGCGCCGGCTGGCGCCGGGCGCCAAGCTGTTCGTCCATCCGATGACATCGTCGTCGGACTTCCTGGACGACCTGGAACAGGGCCAGCTGGATATCGTGGTCGGCAACTGGCTGTCGCCGCCGGAACACCTGCATATCTCGCCGCTGTTCGACGACGAGGTGGTGTGCATGCTGGGCGCGCAGCACCCGCTGGCGCGCAAGGGGCTGACGCTCAAGCACTACCTGGAAATGCCGCACCTGGCGCCCGCGCCGTACGCATCGATGCAGCGCAGCATGATCGACCAGGCGCTCGCCGAGCAGGGCTACAAGCGCAATATCCAGGTGACGCTGCCGTACTTCGGGCTGGTGCCGTATGTGCTGATGAAGACCGACATGGTCTTCACCACCGGCCGCCAGTTCGCGGCGCACTATGCGCAATACCTGCCGATCCGCATGGTGCCGTCGCCGGTATCGTTCCCGCGCATGCGCTTCTACCAGCTGTGGCACGAGCGCTGCCATGCGGCGCCGGACATCATGTGGATCCGGCGGATGATCGCGGAGGTGGCCGCAGACCTGCCGCAACTGCCGCGGCTGGAGGCGGAGGCAGGGTGATGCCCCCGCCGGCGTCTTACTTCTGCGCGGTCTGCGACTTGTGGTTCGGGAAGAACAGCTGTTCCCCTTCCACCTTGTACCCGGCGATCGCGTCCTGCCCTTCCTTCGACGTGATCCACTCCACCAGCTTCATCGCATCCGCATAGTTGGTGCCCGCATGCCTGGTCGGATTGACCGCGATGATCCCGTACGGGTTGAACATCTTCGGGTCGCCCTCGATGGCGATGGCCAGGCCGGTCTTGGCGCGGTAGGCGCCGTAGGTGGCGCGGTCTGACAGCGTGTAACCCGGCATCTGCGCGGACATGGTCAATACCTCGCCCATGCCCAGCCCCGCGCTGACATACCACGGCTTGCCCTTGGGCTCGATGCCGATCTCTTTCCAGTACTCCTTCTCCATCACGTCGGTGCCGGAGTTGTCGCCGCGCGAGATGAACTTGCTGCCGCTGCCGGCGAGCTTGCGAAAGCCGGCGAGCACGTCCTTGCCGCCCTTCAGGCCGGCCGGGTCGCTGGCCGGGCCGACCACGATGAAGTCGTTGTACATCACGTCGCGCCGGTTGACGCCGTAGCCGGCGGCGACGAAGGCGTCTTCCATCTTGCGGGCGTGGACCAGCAGCACGTCGACGTCGCCCATCTCTCCCATTTTCATCGCCTTGCCGGAGCCGACGGCGATCACCTTGACGGTGACGCCGGACTTCTGCTCGAAGCGCGGCAGCAAGTACTTCAACAGGCCGGAGTTCTCGGTGCTGGTGGTGGTGGCGAGCTTCAGTTCGCCGGCGTGTGCGGCCGACATCAGGGCGAGGCAGGCAACAGCGGCAATGCGGCGCAGGCGGCGGAACGGGCTGGAGGTGTGGCGCGGCTGCATGATGGGATCCTTCTAAATTATGTTTTTATGGACATAATTGCCTTTCGACAATGGTCTCAGGGAGAATGCGTCGAAAGACAAGAAACATGGGGTGTTCATTGTGGTTCAGCAAGTTTTCCCAAGTAAATATGAGGCGGAGAACATATGAGCTTTCGCTTTGACTTGTTCCCCGTCATCGCGCCCGACGACAATCCGCGCGCCAACGACAAGGTGTTCCAGCTGCTCAAGGCAGTGCGCGAGACCGGCTCGCTGCACCGGGCCGCGCGCGAGATCGGTTTGTCGTATCGCCATGCATGGGGCGTAATGCGAACGTGGGAGGAGATGCTGGGGCGCACCATGCTCGACATGGAGCGCGGCCGCGGCGCGTCGCTGACGCGTTTTGGCGAGAGACTGTTGCGCGCCGAGCTGCGCCTGCGCGAGTCGGTCGAACCGGTGGTGCAGAAGGCCATGGCGGATTTCATCGCCGAGCTTGACGATGCGCAGCAGCCGCAATCCAGCGTGCATTTCACCGGCAGCCATGATCCGGCGGTGGAACTGCTGGCCACAGCGCTTGGGGAGGCGGCCACGCCGCTGCAGCTCGACACCGTCTTCTGCAGCAGCGTAGAAGGGCTGGTCTGCCTGCAGGAGCGGCAGTCGGAGCTGGCGGGCTTCTATGTTTCTCCAATACAGACGGCGGGGTCGGTGGCGCATGTGACCCTGCGCAAGTGGCTGCGGCCGGCGTCGGTGCGGCTGCTGCGCCTGGCGTGGCGCGAGCAGGGGCTGATCGTGGCGCCGGAGCTGGCGCGCGAGATCCGCGACCTGCGCGACCTGGTGCGCACGCAGGCGGGTTTCGTCAACCGCCAGCGCAGTTCGGGCACGCGCATGCTGTTCGACCAGCTGCTGGCGGCGCAGGGTCTTTACCCTGACCAGATCGCCGGCTATGACGAAACCGAGTTCAGCAACGAGAAGGTGGCTGAAGCGGTGCATGGCGGCCGCGCCCAGGTCGGCTTCGGCTTGCGCATGAATGCCGAAAGCCACGGCCTGGCCTTCGTGCCGCTGACGCGCGAGGCCTATTACCTGGCGCTGCGCAAGAACGACCAGACCGCCGGCTGGCTGGCGGCGCTGATGGCCTTGCTGGCCGATCCGGCCTTTGCCAAACGCATCGAAGCGCTACCTGGCTACGCCATGGCGGAGCCGGCCGGCGTGCTGACGCCGCAGGAGGCGCTGCCCTGGTTCGGGCCGGATGGCAAGGAAGGCAGCTGAGCGGCGGCTTGCGGAGGGCGGCGGGAGGGTGGGCACGCTGCCCGCCCGCCCCGGTCGTATTACACTCCTTGCCAGGGCGTGCTCCGCGCGCGCCCGGCCTTGCAAGGAGCAACATGCTGGAAACCGCCGCGCTGGCCGCGGGCATGTCCTGGGCCAGCGGTTTTCGCCTCTACCTCGCCGTGTTCGCTGCCGGCGTACTGGCACGCCTGGGCTGGCTGGAACTGCCACCCGGGCTGCAGCCGCTGGAATCCTGGTGGGTAATCGGCATTGCCGCAGTGCTGGCCGTGGCCGAGTTCGTTGCCGACAAGGTGCCGGGGTTCGACTCGGTCTGGGACGGCATCCATACCTTCGTGCGCATCCCCGCCGGTGCAATCCTGGCGGCCGCCGCGTTTGGGCAGCTCGATCCGCATTGGGTAGTGGCAGCCGGCCTGATCGGCGGCACGCTCGCCGGCACCGCGCATGCGGCCAAGGCCGGTACGCGCGCGCTGATCAACGTCTCGCCGGAACCGTTTTCCAACTGGACGGCCTCATTCACCGAGGACCTGACCGCGACCGGCAGCCTGATGCTGGCGTTCTTCCTGCCAGTGGTATTCCTGGTCGTGCTGGTCCTGTTCCTGGTTGTCGCGGTCTGGCTGTTGCCCAAGTTGTGGCGCGGCTTGCGCCGGGTGCATGCCACGCTGCGCGGCAGCAGCGCGCGGCCGGGGCGGCAGGGACCTCCGTAGTGCTTTGCGTTCGCGCCGAACCGTATCCCTGACCGGCTTTCCGACTGAACCGAGGCGCGCCGGCGCCACGCAATAGCCGAACAAATAACCGAACAAATAACCGAAGACACCGAACCACCGATGCCCCCCGAGTCCGCCATCGACGCCCCGACCACCAACGCCAGTCCCGCCGCCAGCGCGAGCGCCGCGCAAGCGGGCAGGTTTTCCGCCTGGCGCCAGGCGTTGCGCATGGCACGCCGCGACTGGCTCGCCGGCGAGCTTTACCTGTTGCTGTTCGCGCTGGTGCTGGCGGTGGCGGCGCTGTCCAGCGTTGGCTTCATGGCCGACCGCATGCGGCTGGGGCTGGAGCGCGATGCGCGGCAAATGATTGCCGCCGACGTGCTGCTGGTCTCGGACCAGCCGTTCGATGCCGCCTTCGCACAGCGTGCCGGCCAGCAGGGACTGGCGGTGGCGCAGACGGTGACCTTTCCGAGCATGGCCACGGCCAGCGGCAAGCCGCGCCCCGCCGGCGCCGATGCGCCCAGCCAGCTGGCCGCGCTCAAGGCGGTGACCGACGGCTATCCGTTGCGCGGCAAGCTCAGGGTGACCAGCACGCCGGGCACGCCGGACGCGCCCGCCGAAGGCATTCCCGCCCCGGGCACGGTATGGGTCGACGAAGCGCTGCTGGGCGCTCTCGGTGTGAGCGTAGGCGACGCGCTGCAGCTCGGCAGCCGCACTTTCCGCATCGACCGCATCATCACGCAGGAGATGGACCGCGGCACGGGCTTCATGAACTTCGCACCGCGCGTGCTGATGCCACTGTCGGACCTTGAAAGCACCGGCCTGGTCGGCTGGGGCAGCCGCGTGACCTACCGGCTGCTGGTGGCCGGCCCAGACGGCGCCGGTGCCGCGTACCAGAAATGGGCGCAAGAGGAAATCGGCAGCCGCAAGCTGCGCAACACCCGCGTCGAGTCGCTTGAATCCGGCCAGCCGCAGATGCGCGCGACGCTCGACCGGGCCGAGCGCTTCCTGTCGCTGGTGGCGGTGCTGTCGTCGATGATCGCGGCGGTGGCGATTGCGATGTCGGCGCGCCGCTACATGCAGCGCCATACCGATGCCTGCGCGGTCTACAAGTGCCTGGGGCTGTCGCGCGGGCAGATCCTGCGCGCATTCGGGCTGGAATTCCTGCTGATCGGCGCGGCTGGTGCGCTGGCCGGCGTGCTGATCGGCTACGCGGCGCACTACGGGCTGCTGCTGTCGCTGGGCGGGCTCCTCAAGGTGTCGCTGCCGCAGCCGTCGGCGTTGCCGGCGTTGGTGGGTGTGCTGGCGGGACTGGTGCTGCTGACGGGGTTTGCGCTGCCGCCGCTGCTGGCGCTGACGCGCGTGGCGCCGCTGCGGGTGCTGCGCCGCGATATCGGGCTGCCGCCGGTATCGGCGTGGGTCGCGTACGCGCTCGGCCTGGGTGCCTTCGTCGCGCTGCTGCTGGTGGCGGCGCGCGACCTGCGGCTGGGGCTGACCACCGCGGGCGGCTTCGTCGGCGCCGGCGTGGTGTTCGGCTTGCTGGCGCTGGGGCTGCTCACGCTGCTGTCGCGCCTGCTGCGCGGACGCCTGCGCGGGGCCGCTTCGATGGGCTGGCGCTTTGCCCTGGCGGTGCTGGAGCGCCGCCGCGGCGTCACCGTGCTGCAGACCGTGGCGCTGGCGGTGGGGCTGATGGCGCTGCTGCTGCTCGGCATGACCCGCAACGACCTGGTCGATTCCTGGCGCAGCGCCACGCCGGCCGACGCGCCCAACCGCTTCATCATCAATATCCAGCCCGACCAGCGCGAGCCGCTGCGCAAGATGCTGGCCGGCGCGGGTATCAACGACCTGCTTTATCCGATGGTGCGCGGGCGCCTGACCCATATCGGCGAGCGCGCGATCCAGGCCGGCAGCTTCGAGGAAGGCCGCGCGCGCAACCTGGTCGAGCGCGAATTCAACCTGTCTTATACCGATGTCCTGCCGGAGGGCAACCGCGTGATCGCCGGGCGGTGGTCGGACGGCAGCGCCGGCGCCGAGGCGGGTGCTTCGGTGGAGGAGGGCATCGCCAAGACGCTGGGGATCCACCTTGGCGACACGCTGCGCTTTGACGTGGCAGGCCAGGCGGTGCAGGCGCGCGTGACCTCGCTGCGCAAGCTCGACTGGGGCTCGATGCGGGTCAATTTCTTCGTGATCCTGCCGCCGTCGGCGATGCAGGGCATGCCCGAGACCTACATCACCTCGTTCCACCTACCGGCGGCCAGTGCGCCGCTGGGTAACCGGCTGATCGCGGCCTTCCCCAACATCACGGTGGTCAACACCGACATGATCCTGCGCCAGATCCAGGACATCCTGGACCAGGTGATCGCGGCGGTCGAGTTCCTGTTTATCTTCACGCTGGCGGCCGGGGTCACGGTGCTGTACGCGGCGCTGTCCGGCGCGCGCGACGAGCGCATGCGCGACGCCGGCCTGCTCAAGGCGCTGGGGGCGTCGGCGGCGCTGGTGCGGCAGACGCAATACGCCGAATTCCTCGTGGTGGGCGGCCTGGCAGGATTGCTGGCCAGCCTCGGAGCGATCGCGGTGGGTTGGGGACTGTCGCAGTTCGTTTTCGATTTCCCCTACCGCTTCAACGCGTGGATCGTGCCGGTCGGCGTGGTTTCTGGCATGCTGTGCGCTTTTGCCGGCGGCTGGCTGGGCCTGCGCGAAGTGCTGCGCCAGCCGGCGCTGGCGACCTTGCGTGACGCCTGAGCGGCGCCGCGTACCCGAGTGTGTGATGAGTACTGAATCCAATCAACAATCCGGCAACGCCGACGGCACCCCCGAGGTCACCGCGTTCGAACTCGTCGGCGGCGAGGCGCGCGTGCGCGAGCTGGTCGACCGCTTCTATGACCTGATGGACCTGGAAACCCAGTTTGCCGGGCTGCGCGCGATCCATCCGCCTTCGCTGGAAGGCTCGCGCGACAAGCTGTACTGGTTCCTGTGCGGCTGGCTGGGCGGCCCCAACCACTTTATCGAGCGCTTCGGCCATCCGCGCCTGCGTGCGCGCCACATGCCGTTCGAGATCGGCGTCAGCGAGCGCGACCAGTGGATGCGCTGCATGGCACTGGCGATGCAGGACATCGGCCTGCCCGAGGACCTGCAGCTGCGCCTGATGCAGGCGTTCTTCCAGACCGCCGACTGGATGCGCAACGTGGCGCGCTGAGGCGCCTTAACGCCCTTTTTACTGTCAAAAAAAATCCAACCGCCATGTCCGTGCAACTGCCTGAAGCTGCCTGTCGCGTGCTCGATTTCTGGTTTGACCAGCCTGGTTCAGCGGCCTGGAATACCGAGCGCCGGGCATGGTTCACCAAGTCGGATGAGTTCGACGCCCGCATCCGCACGCACTTCCTGTCCGACTGGCAGGTCGCCAGCGAGGGCGCGCCGGACAACTGGTCGGTCACGCCCGCAGGCGCCTGCGCCCGCGTGGTGCTGCTGGACCAGTTCCCGCGCAACATGTTCCGCAACGACCCGCGCAGCTTCGGCACCGATGCGCAGGCGCTGGCGCTGGCCAAGCGCATCGTCGCCACGGGCATGGATCGGGCGCTGCCAACGGACTACCACCGCATGTTCTGCTATATGCCGTTCGAGCATTCGGAAGCGCTGGAAGACCAGCACGAGGCGGTGCGGCTGATGACGCAGCTGCGCGAGTCCAGCGGCGGCAAGGTGGATGTGGTGGAGTGGGCCGACAAACACCGCGAGATCATCGCGCGCTTTGGCCGCTTCCCGCACCGCAACGCGGTGCTGGGCAGGCCGAGCACGGCGGAGGAACTGGCGTTCCTGCAGCAGCCGGGCTCGTCGTTCTAGGCGCGGCGGAATCCGCGCCGGGCCTCAGGTCTTGTCGCGGGCCTGCTGCCACTTGTCGACGCGCACGCGCGGCGCGGCGGCCAGCTGGTCCAGCAGCGTGCCGGGCAGGTCCGCTATGTGCAGCAGGTCGGCATGCATCCGCTTCAGGAAACCTTCCTGGACGGCATGGCCAAGGAAACCCAGCATGCCGTCATAGAAGCCGCCGACATTGAGCAGTCCCACCGGCTTGTCGTGATAGCCCAGCTGCAGCCAGGTGAAGGTCTCGAACAGCTCTTCGAAGGTGCCCACGCCGCCGGGCATGGCGATAAAGGCATCGGCACGGTCGGCCATCATCTGCTTGCGCTCGTGCATGTTGCGCACCACGTGCAGCTCGGTCAGGCCGCGGTGGCCGACTTCCTTCTGCATCAGCGCTTCCGGGATGATGCCGATGACGGTGCCGCCGTGTTCCAGCACCGCGTCGGCCACGGTGCCCATCAGCCCGACCTTGCCGCCGCCGTAGACCAGCGCCAGGCCGCGCTCGGCCAGCGTGCGGCCGAGCAGGCGCGCGCCTTCGGCATATTCGGGGCGGTTGCCGGGGCTGGAGCCGCAATAGACGCAGACAGATTTCACTTCTTTTCCTTTGCCGCCTCGGCGGCTGCCTTGGACGCCGCGTAGTCGCGGGCCAGCTGATCGAACGCCTCGCGCGCGCGGCCGCGCAGGTAGGGCGCGAGGATCGAGAAGATGTGGTAGCTCGAGCCGTGCAGGTAGCCGCGGATCTGCTCGGGATCGTTGTACTGGCGCGGATGCTGCACGAACTGGAACGACAGCCAGTAGGTGGCGATCACCACCATGTTGGTGCAGATCGCCTCGACCTGCTCGGGCGTGGCTTCCATCTCGCCGTCTTCCAGGAACTGCCGGCAGATCTCGTGCGCGAAGCGCTGCTTCTGCTCGACGATGCGCTTGAAGTTGGTCTCCAGCATCCGGTTGCGCGCCAGCAGGTCGTTGATGTCGCGATACAGGAAGCGGTAGTTCCACAGGAACTCGGACATGTACTGCAGGTAGCCCCAGCTTTCGTCCAGGGTAGCCTTGTGGTCGTCCGGCATCTTCAGGCGGCGCTCCATCTCCTGCTCGAAGCGCACGAAGATGGAGTTGATGATGTCGTCCTTGTTGCGGAAGTGGTAGTAGAGATTGCCTGGGCTGATCTCCATCGCTTCCGCGATCGTCGTGGTGGTGACGTTCGGTTCGCCGACTTCGTTGAACAGGCGCAGCGAGACGTCGAGGATGCGGTCCCTGGTGCGGCGGGGGCCGGTTTGCGGTTTCGGTTCCATGGGCGGCGTCCGGGCGATGGGTCGATCGGTGAATCGTGGCAGGGTAGCGATTATAAGCAATCGGCCCGCGCCACGGCCCGGCGGGCCCCCGGCTCGTACCTCGCCCGGAAATCAGCCCGCCAGCGCCCGCACCCAGTGCACCACATGGGGCCCGGCAATGGCCAGCCAGGTGCCGCCGCAGAGCACCAGCGCCAGCATCACCGCGGCGCTGCCGAAATCCTTGGCGCGCTTGGACAGGCTGTGGCGTTCCAGCGAGATCCGGTCGATGGCCGCCTCGACGCTGGAGTTGAGCAGTTCCACGATCAGCACCACCAGCAGCGTGCCGAGCAGCAGGATGCGTTCGACCACCCCCACCGGCAGCAGGAAGGCGCATGGCGCCAGGATCGCCACCAGCGTCAGCTCCTGGCGGAACGCGCTTTCCTCCAGCACCGCGTAGCGCAGGCCGGACAGCGAGTTGATAGCGGCGTGCCAGGCGCGTGCCAGGCCGCGGTTGCCTTTGTGAGGGTTCTGCTCGATCGTGTAGTCAGCGCTCTGGGCTGCCGGCGGCCTCTGCAGGGGCGGGTCGGACGGCAGTTCCGGATGGGGTTTCGGCATGGCTTTGCGATGCGGGTTGGGCCGCCGCGCCGCCGGGCTTGCCGGCAGCGAACGGCCGCAAGTGGGCCAGGAACTGCTCGGAGGCGGCGCGCCATGAAAACCGCTCGGCATGGGCGCGGGCCGTGGCGCGGTCGATGCGCAGCGCTTCCAGGCAGGCTTCGCGCAGGTCTTCGTGCATCACGCCCGCGGGGCTGTCGCCCAGCACGTCGATCGGGCCGGTGACCGGGTACGCCGCCACCGGCAGGCCGCTGGCCAGCGCTTCCAGCAGCACCAGCCCGAAGGTGTCGGTGCGGCTGGGGAACACGAAGACATCAGCCGAAGCATACACCCGGGCCAGTTCTGGCTGGCTCAGCACGCCCAGGTAGTTGGCGCCCGGATAGCGCGCGCGCAGCGCGGGAAGCGCGGGACCGTCGCCGACCACCCACTTGGAGCCGGGCAGGTCGAGCGCCAGGAAGGCCTCGACGTTCTTTTCCACCGCGACGCGGCCCACGTACAGGAAGATCGGGTGCGCCGTGTTGAGCACGTTGGCGCGCTGCGGCGTGAAGATGTCGAGATCGACGCCGCGCGTCCACAGCACGCCGTGGTCGATGCCGTGCTGGTGCAGGTCATCGAGTACCACCGGAGTCGGTGCCATCACCGACTGCGCCGGGCCGTGGAACCAGCGCAGGAAGCGGTAGGTCCAGGCCAGCGGGATGCCGAAGCGCGCCTGCACATACTCCGGAAAACGCGTGTGGTAGGCCGTGGTGAAGGGCAGGCGCCGGTGCAGCGCGTGGCTTCGCGCGGCCAGGCCGAGCGGGCCTTCGGTGGCGATATGCAGGGCATCGGGGCAGAAAGCTTCGATGCGCCGCCGCACCCGCGCCGACGGCAACAGCGACAGCCGGATCTCGGGGTAGGTGGGGCACGGCACCGTGCGGAATTCCAGCGGCGTGATCATGTCGACCGTGTGGCCCAGTGCCTCCAGCTCGCGGCGTGTGGACTTGAGCGTGCGCACCACGCCGTTGACCTGCGGTTCCCAGGCATCGGTGACGATCAGGATCTTCATGCAGCCTCCTAGGGGGCGTTGGAAGGGCAATGCGGATTCAGGGTTGGCGGGCCCGTATCAGCCCGCCACCGCGGCGCGGCGCCGCCGCCGGGTGGCGGGTTCGGGCGGATCCAGCAGCGTGGTCCAGTAAATGATCTTCAGCTCGCCTTCCATGGTCTCGACCAGCGCCGACAGGCTTTCCACCCAGTCGCCGTCATTGCAGTAGAGCTGGCCGTTGACTTCGCGGATCTCGGCCTTGTGGATGTGGCCGCAGACCACGCCATCGCAGCCGCGCCGGCGCGCTTCGTCGACCATCGCGGTCTCGAAGGCGCCGATGTAGCTGACCGCGTTCTTGACCTGGTGCTTCAGGAACTGCGACAGCGACCAGTACGGGAAGCCCAGGCGCGCACGCAGCCGGTTGAAGTGCCGGTTCAGCGCCAGGATCATCGTGTACAGCGAGTCGCCCAGGTACGCGAGCCAGCGCGCATGCTGCACCACGCCGTCGAACAGGTCGCCATGCACCACCCACAGCCGGCGTCCGGTGGCGGTGACGTGGACCGCCTCTTCGCGCACCGTGATGTCGCCGAACGCCATGCCGTCGAACTGGCGCGCGGCTTCGTCGTGGTTGCCGGGCACGTAGATCACCTCGGTGCCCTTGCGCGCCTTGCGCAGCAGTTTCTGCACCACGTCGTTGTGGCTTTGCGGCCAGTACCAGCCGCGGCGCAGCTGCCAGCCGTCGATGATGTCGCCGACCAGGTAGAGCTGGTCGGATTCGTTGTGCTTGAGGAAGTCGAGCAGGTACTTGGCCTGGCAGCCGGGCGTGCCCAGGTGGATGTCGGACAGCCAGATGGCGCGATAGCGGTGGACCTGGTGCGGCTCGGGCGGATAGGTGTCCGGCTGCTCGCGCAGCGGCGCGAGTGCGGCGGCGTCAAGGCCCGGCGGCAGGAACGCGCTCAGCGGTGCCGCGGTATCCCAGCCGTTGCCGGAGCTGCGGCGCAGCCGTTGCTTCAGTTGCGCGGCCTTCGACAGGTATCCGCGGGCGGATCGGAGTGCTTGCACCATGGCAGTCCCGGTAGCGGCGATGGCTGCATTCAGCCAGCGCGCGATGACGGCGCCGTGACGGAAACATGACTGACTTGTGAAGCGTGGGAAACCGTGGCGCAAGCGGGACAGCGGCGCTGCCGTCGATGTCGGCTAGCGTCCGCGTGCCGACAGCTCCGCCAGTGCATCCAGCACCGCCCGGATCGCCGCGGGATGCCGCAGCAGCGACACATGGCCGATGCCAGACAGCGCGATATGTCCGGCACCATCGAGCCAGCCGGTGCAGGGCGGCCCGGCGATCGAGTCGTGCCAGCTGAACACCGAGATCATGCGGGCGCGCAGGCGCGGGCTTTCCGCGCTGGCAAGCGCGCGCAGCCACGGGCTGCCGCAGCGCATCTGCGCGGCGTTGTGCCCGCCGCCGAAGCGCGCCAGCGCGCTGCCATGGTGCGGGGTGCCGAGGGTCACGATGCCGGCGCAGATGTCTTCGTCGCCAGCCAGCCGCAGCGCCGCGCGTGCCACCAGCCCGCCCATGCTGTGGCACACCAGCAATGGCGCACGGCCATATGCCGCGGTCACACGCCGCATCGCGCCCAGCAGCGCGTGCGCGTAGTCGTCGATATCGCCGAAGACCGGCAGCAGGTCGATCCCTTCGCAGCGGTAGCCCGCGGCCGCCAGCGCGGGCTGCATGTCGAGCCAGATTGCCTGCCCGCAGGCGTAGCCGTGGACCAGCAACACCGGCGGTGCGTCGCGGCCGGGCAAGGCGGCGGCGGGCGGGGCAAAGGGCGCGCGGGCGCGGAATGGCTGCAGCCAGTCGAACATGCGCAGCACGGACCGGATCTCGTTCAGGTAGCAGCGCAGCGCTTCGGGCAGGCGCAGCGGGCGGCGGGTCGCAGCAAGTTCTTGCGGCGGTGCGGGCGGGCGATGGCCTGACGCCACCCAGAGCCCTCGCCCGGTAAAGGCGAAGGCAATGGCGATGCCTGCTGCGAAGCCGCCGAGAATGGCTGCCACGCCGGCGGCGATCGCGCCTGGCCAGGGCCATCCCGCCAGCCGCACCAGGGCGGCGCCGATGCCAAGCGCCGCGGCGGCCTGCGCGGTCACCGCCAGGCGGCGGATGCCGGCGGCGCCGAGCGTCATGCCTTGGGCGTGCGCAGGTCCGCGAGCCGTGTGCCGGCGAGGCGGTCGTGCAGGAACTGCCGGCGCGGGTCGAGCCAGGCCAGCAGGATCCAGACCAGCAGGCCGGCGCACAGCACGCCGACAAAGGGACCCTTGACCAGCCCCAGCCAGTGCCCGAGCGCCGCCGATGGCGGCAGCCATAGCCAGGCCAGCACGTAGCGCAGCGCCGCCTGCGGCCAGCGCGGCGGCGCGCCCGCGGCGTTCTCGACACGGATGCGCCAGGTCTGCATGGCCAGGGTCTGGCCGTTGCGCTGCCAGAACCATGTGAAATACAGGCCCATCACCACGAAGCTCCACAGCTGGATCGTCAGCGGACCGTCAATGCCGGCATGCCGCAGCAGCGGACGCAGCAGCAGGTAGCAGGCCGTGGAGGCGCTCAGCACGCCGAACAGCAGTACGCCTTCGTAGAGCATGCAGGCAAGACGACGGCGCAGCGGCGGTGCCACGCGTGCGGGGGCCGCGGCGGGCTTGGGGTCGAGGGTGGTGGCAGCGGGCATGTCAGGCGAAGAAGGGCGGCGCAAGCGGGCGCGGCGCGGGCCGCGCAAGACAGCCATTATGCCAAAGGGCATGCCGGCCACCAGTCGGGCGGGCGACTACTGGCGCGCCGTGCCTTCGGAGGCCGCGGCGGCCTCGGTAGCGGGTTCCGGGGCGGACGTTGCTGTGCTGGCGGCCGCCGCAGTCGGGGCGCTGGCCGGGTTGGCTGCGGGGAGCGGCAGCGCAGCCGGTGCGGATGCCGTTGCCGGCGACGCCGCCACGGCAGAAGCGGCCTGGGCTTCGCTGGCTGCCTTGCCGGCCGCGCCGGCGGCCCTCGGCTCGTGCCGAACCGCGTGGCTGGTGCCGCCTGGCAGGCGCCTGGTGCTCGGCAGCGCGCTGACGGCGCCGGGCCGGCTGGGCACGCGCTCCGCGGCGGCCAGCTTCTTCTTCTGCTCTTCCGGCAGTTGCTGGTACTTGTCCCAGGCCTCGGCCTTCTTCTCGGCCGGCAGCGCGCGGGTGATCTGGTAGTTCTCGCGCGCCAGGCGCCGTTGCTGTGGCGTCATCTTGACCCATTCGGTCATGCGCGCCTGCAGCCGTGCCTCTTCCTCCGGCGAGAACTTCGGGTAGCGCTCGGCGATGCGCAGCCACTTGCGGCGGTTCAGTTCGGGCAGGGTGTCCCACAGCGGCTGCAGCGGCGCCAGGATGCGCTGGTTCACCGGGCTCAGTTCGGACCACGCCGGGCGCGCGCTGGCTGCCGCGTGTGCCGGCGCGGTGCCGGAAGCGGCTTGTGCGTGCGCGGCGGCCGGCAGCAGGCTCCAGCCGGCGGCGGCGCCGGACACGGCCAGCAGCAACGCGGCCAGCCGGCGGCGCAGGGCGTCGGGGCGGGACAGTGCGGGCGCCATGCTATTGCCCGCGTTTCAGGAAGACGTGGAAGCCCTCGTCGGCGTAGGCCGTGGGCGGCAGGTCGTCGAGCAGCATGGCCGCATCGACATCGGCCAGTTCTTCGACACGCTTCTGCTGCTGCCAGTGATAGATGCCCATCAGGCCGGCGGCCAGGGCCACCAGCGTCCAGACCAGGCCCAGGCGGCGCAGCCACGCACCGGCGCGGTGCAGCGGCGAGTCGTCCTCGTCGAACATCGGGACGTGCGGTCCCGGCATGGCGAATTGCGGCACCGGCACGGCCGCTTCTGCCTTCTTGCGCGCGAGCGCAATCCGGCGCGCGGCGGCGAGCCGTTCGGCAATGTCGGCCGGCAACGCATCGGCACTCGCATCGAGCGCCGTGCAAATCTCATGCGCGAACCGGCGTTCGCGGATATCTCTCTCGTTTATGCTCATAGTCGGACTCCCCGTGCGCGCAGGGCTTGCGCCAGGGTATGCGTGGCACGGGAACAGTGCGTCTTGACGCTGCCCTCGGAGCAGCCCATGACGGCTGCAGTTTCGGCGACGTCCATATCTTCCCAGTAACGCATCAGGAATGCCTCGCGTTGACGCGCCGGCAGGCGCTGGATCTCCTGCTCGATGATGTGCATCACCTGCGCGCGCTCCACCTTGTCAGCGCTGCTTTCCGCTGATTCGGAGCCGGCCTGCGCCTCCAGTGTCTCCAGCAGGTCATTGTCGTCGCCGCCGTCGCGGTCGTCGCGCAGGCTGGAGAACAGCGTGACCCAGGTGTTGCGCACCTTCTGGCGGCGGAACCAGTCGTGGATGGTGTTCTGCAGGATGCGCTGGAACAGCGGCGGCAACTCGGCGGCGCTTTTGTCGCCATACTTCTCTGCCAGCTTGATCATCGCGTCCTGCACGATATCCAGTGCCGCCTCGTCGTCGCGGACCGCGAACACGGCCTGCTTGAAGGCGCGGCGTTCGACGCTGGCGAGAAAATCGGTCAGTTCCTGGTCGGTGGCCATTCAGGCGGAATGCGGCTTGGTGTGCAGCTTGTTGCGGCGGCGATTGCTCGGCTTGCGAATGTGCTGCGTAGGACCCGTAGCACGCGCAAGGTGCTGCGATGCTAGCAAAAAAACCTGCGCATGTACCACTTTGTATGGAGGAGAATACATTGCGCGGCGGGGAAACCGTCATCCGCCCCCGTAAAACCCTGATAAACGGGCGCAAAACAACCATAGACCGCGCTGGTGCATTGCAGTATCATCGACGGTTCACACGACATCAGTGGTTGTCTCATCCGGCCGCTTATGAGGCGGTCTTCCATGCAGACGCGCACCGCTTGAACCCGAGCCACAAGTTCGGCAGAGAGCATCCAAACAATTTTTTGCCGAAAATTGCAAAGGACTGAAATGAACATGCCCAGCGCGGAATTCTCCCACGCAGACAGCAATTCATCTGCCGCACCCGAAATGATCGGAGCGGAAATCCTCGTTCACGCACTTGCCGAAGAAGGCGTCGAGTACGTCTGGGGCTACCCCGGCGGCGCAGTGCTGTATATCTACGACGAGCTCCACAAGCAAAAGAAGTTCGAGCACATCCTGGTGCGACACGAGCAGGCCGCGGTCCATGCCGCGGACGGCTATGCGCGCGCAACCGGCAAGGTGGGCGTTGCCCTGGTGACCTCCGGTCCCGGCGTGACCAATGCCGTCACCGGCATTGCCACCGCGTACCTCGACTCGATCCCGATGGTCGTGATCACCGGCAACGTGCCGACCCACGCCATTGGCCAGGACGCCTTCCAGGAGTGCGACACCGTCGGCATTACCCGTCCGATCGTCAAGCACAACTTCCTGGTGAAGGACGTGCGCGACCTCGCTGCGACCATCAAGAAGGCGTTCTTCATTGCCTCGACCGGCCGTCCGGGCCCGGTGGTGGTGGACATCCCCAAGGATGTCTCGCGCAACGCCTGCAAGTACGAGTACCCCAAGTCGATCGACATGCGCTCGTACAACCCGGTGAACAAGGGTCACTCGGGCCAGATCCGCAAGGCGGTGGCGCTGCTGCAGAACGCCGAGCGTCCGTACATCTACAGCGGCGGCGGCGTGGTGCTGGCCAATGCCAGCGATGAACTGCGCCAGCTGGCGGCGATGACCGGCCACCCGGTGACCAACACGCTGATGGGCCTGGGCGCGTTCCCCGGCACCCACAAGCAGTTCGTCGGCATGCTCGGCATGCACGGCACGTATGAAGCCAACATGGCCATGCAGAACTGCGACGTGCTGATCGCCATCGGTGCCCGCTTCGACGACCGCGTGATCGGCAACCCGTCGCACTTCACCTCGCAGGCGCGCAAGATCATCCATATCGATATCGACCCGTCGTCGATCTCGAAGCGCGTCAAGGTCGATATTCCCATCGTCGGCAACGTCAAGGACGTGCTGCAGGAACTGATCGCCCAGCTCAAGGCCAGCGACGTCAAGCCCAAGCGCGAAGCCCTGGCCAAGTGGTGGGAGCAGATCGAGCAATGGCGCTCGGTCGACTGCCTGAAGTACGACCGCAGCTCCGAGATCATCAAGCCGCAGTACGTGGTGGAAAAGATCTGGGAACTGACCCACGGCGACGCTTTCATCTGCTCCGACGTCGGCCAGCACCAGATGTGGGCCGCGCAGTTCTACAAGTTCGACGAGCCGCGCCGCTGGATCAACTCCGGCGGCCTGGGCACGATGGGCGTGGGCCTGCCGTATGCAATGGGCATCAAGAAGGCATTCCCGGAGAAGGAAGTCGTCACCATCACCGGTGAAGGCTCGATCCAGATGTGCATCCAGGAACTGTCCACCTGCCTGCAGTACGACACCCCGGTGAAGATCTGCTCGCTCAACAACGGCTACCTCGGCATGGTGCGCCAGTGGCAGGAGATCGAGTATGACAACCGCTACTCGCATTCCTACATGGACGCGCTGCCCGATTTCGTCAAGCTGGCCGAGGCCTACGGGCATATCGGCATGCGCGTCGAGAAGACGTCCGACGTCGAGCCCGCGCTGCGCGAGGCGTTCCGCCTGAAGGACCGTACCGTGTTCCTGGACTTCCAGACCGATCCCACCGAAAACGTCTGGCCGATGGTCCAGGCGGGCAAGGGCATTTCCGAAATGCTGCTCGGCGCGGAGGACCTGTAATGCGACACATCATTTCGGTCCTGCTGGAAAACGAAGCCGGTGCGCTGTCGCGCGTGGTGGGCCTGTTCTCGGCCCGCGGCTACAACATCGAGACGCTGACCGTGGCGCCCACCGAGGACTCCTCGCTGTCGCGCATGACCATCGTCACCACCGGTTCGGATGACGTGATCGAGCAGATCACCAAGCACCTGAACCGTCTGGTGGAAGTGGTCAAGGTGGTCGACCTGACCGAAGGCGCGCACATCGAGCGCGAGCTGATGCTCGTCAAGGTGCGCGCGGTCGGCAAGGAGCGTGAAGAAATGAAGCGCACCGCCGACATCTTCCGCGGCCGCATCATCGATGTCACCGAGAAGACCTACACCATCGAGCTGACCGGCAACGGCGTCAAGCTCGATGCGTTCCTGGACGCGATCGACCGTACCGCCATCCTGGAGACCGTCCGTACCGGCGGCTCGGGCATCGGCCGCGGCGAGCGCATCCTGAAGGTCTGATCCAGCGCCGCTCGCACAGGTTCAAGCAGTATCCCCGGGCGGCGCGATCCGTGCGCACACAATGCGCACGAGGATGCCGCCCCCCTCATATAAAAGACAGAGATTGAAGGATTTATCATGAAAGTGTTTTACGACAAGGACGCCGACCTCTCGCTGATCAAGGGCAAGAACGTCACCATCATCGGTTATGGCTCGCAGGGCCACGCCCACGCGCTGAACCTGAAGGATTCGGGCGTCAACGTGACGGTCGGCCTGCGCAAGAGCGGCGCGTCGTGGAACAAGGCCGCCAACGCCGGCCTGCAAGTCAAGGAAGTGGCCGAGGCAGTCAAGGGCGCCGACGTGGTCATGATCCTGCTGCCGGACGAGCAGATCGCCGACGTGTACAAGAACGAAGTGCACGCTAACATCAAGGAAGGCGCAGCGCTGGCCTTCGCCCACGGCTTCAACGTGCACTACGGTGCCGTGATCCCGCGCGCCGACCTGGACGTGATCATGATCGCGCCGAAGGCCCCGGGCCACACCGTGCGCGCCACCTACACGCAAGGTGGCGGCGTGCCGCACCTGATCGCCGTGCACCAGAACAAGTCCGGCGCCGCCCGTGACATCGCCCTGTCGTACGCCACCGCCAACGGCGGCGGCCGTGCCGGCATCATCGAGACCAACTTCCGCGAAGAAACCGAAACCGACCTGTTCGGCGAGCAGGCCGTGCTGTGCGGCGGCACCGTCGAGCTGATCAAGGCTGGCTTCGAGACGCTGGTGGAAGCCGGCTATGCGCCGGAAATGGCCTACTTCGAGTGCCTGCACGAGCTGAAGCTGATCGTCGACCTGATCTACGAAGGCGGCATCGCCAACATGAACTACTCGATCTCCAACAACGCGGAATATGGTGAGTACGTCACCGGCCCGCGTGTGGTGACCGAAGAGACCAAGAAGGCGATGAAGCAGTGCCTGACCGACATCCAGACCGGCGAGTACGCCAAGAGCTTCCTGCTGGAGAACAAGGCCGGCGCCCCGACCCTGATCTCGCGCCGCCGCCTGAACGCCGAGCACCAGATCGAAGTGGTGGGCGAGAAGCTGCGCGCGATGATGCCGTGGATCGCCAAGAACAAGATGGTCGACCAGTCGAAGAACTAAGCTGTAGCGCTGCCTGATGGCCCGCGCCGCACGGCGGCGGGCCGAAGCCGTTCAGCGTTCCGTGCCTTGCCCTTCTATCATCGGAAGGGGATTGCCGGGACCTGAACGGCTTTTTGTTATCCTTGTCGAACTTTTCGGGCAAGGCGTGCGCCTGATGCTGCTCCGCGACATTGAGCTGGCAAGCGCCGCCCCGGCGGATATCTCCGCCGCCGCACCGCCTCGCCCTGGTTCTGACTCCACCGAATCTCGTACTGCATGAACTATCCTCATCCGCTGATCGCCCGTGAAGGCTGGCCGTTCCTGGCCGGCGCCTTTGTCATTTCGCTGCTGGTGCACGCCAGCGCGGGCTTCTGGTGGGCGCTGCCGCTGTGGATCATCACGGTGTTCGTGCTGCAGTTCTTCCGCGATCCGCCGCGCCCGATCCCGTCGGCGCCCAACGCGGTGCTGGCGCCGGCCGACGGCCGCATCGTCGTGGTCGAAAAGACCATGGATCCGTACGCCAATCGCGAGGCGCTGAAGATCAGTGTCTTCATGAACGTCTTCAACGTGCATTCGAACCGCGTGTCGGTCGACGGCGCGGTCGAGAAGGTCGAATATTTTCCGGGCAAGTTCGTCAACGCCGACCTCGACAAGGCTTCGGTCGAGAACGAGCGCAATGCCGTGGTCATCCGTCGCGCGACCGACGGCCAGGTGGTCACGCTGGTGCAGGTGGCCGGCCTGGTGGCACGCCGTATCCTCTGCTACACCAAGGTCGGCGACAAGCTCGCGCGCGGCCAGCGCTATGGCTTCATCCGTTTCGGCTCGCGCGTGGACGTGTACCTGCCGCTCGACGCGCGCCCGCGCGTGACCATTGGCGAGAAGGTGTCGGCGTCGTCGACGATCCTCGCCGAACTCGACGTGAAGTGAGCGAAGGCCTGACCAGGACGACAGCAAGACAGGAGGACTGCGATGGTTGCCTTCCATCGACGTAACAAGCGGGGCAGCAGCGGCAACGTGACGCACCTGCGCCCGTTCCGCCATAACCAGCTGCGCGGCGCCGAGGACTATGACGACGATGCCGCGGACGACCACGACATCGCCTACGAGCGCCAGCGGCCGCGCCGCCGCGGCATCTACCTGCTGCCCAATGCGTTCACCACCGCAGCGTTGTTCGCCGGCTTCTTCGCCATCGTGCAGGCGATGAACATGCGCTTCGACGTGGCCGCTATCGCGATCTTCGCGGCCATGGTGCTTGATGGCATGGATGGGCGCGTGGCGCGCATCACCAATACGCAGAGCGCGTTCGGCGAGCAGTATGACTCGCTGTCGGACATGACCTCGTTCGGCGTCGCGCCGGCGCTGGTGATGTACGAATGGATCCTGCATGACCTCGGCAAATGGGGCTGGATCGCAGCCTTTGTCTACTGCACCTGCGCGGCGCTGCGGCTGGCGCGCTTCAACGCCAATATCGGCGTGGTCGACAAGCGCTTTTTCCAGGGTTTGCCAAGCCCGGCTGCCGCGGCACTGGTCGCCGGCTTTGTCTGGCTGGTGATCGACAACAAGCTGCCGGTCAAGGAACTGTGGATGCCGTGGGTTGCGTTCGGCATCACGCTGTACGCGGGCCTGTCAATGGTGTCCAACGCGCCGTTCTACAGCGGCAAGGCGCTGGATGTCCGCTACCGCGTGCCGTTCGGCATGATGGTGCTGGTCCTGGTGCTGTTCGTGGTGGTGTCGACCGACCCGCCGGTGGCGCTGTTCGGGCTGTTCGTCGCCTACGCGATCTCGGGCTACGTGCTGTGGGGCTGGCGTGCCCTGCACGGGCAGCCGGGTGGCGTCCGCAAGGCGCGCGAAAGCGGCAATGGCGGAAACGGCGGCAACGGCTGATTGTTGCAGGCAGGGAAGGGCGCTACGGCGCCCTTCGTGCTTTTCCGCTTTCACAATTGTTTTCACGCCGCGGCCACCGGCCGTGGCACTCTGCAGTGTTTTCCACTTACCGTCAGGAGGATGTCATGGGCATGTTCGACTTCATCAAGGAAGCGGGGGAAAAGCTGTTCGGCACCGGCGAGGCCAAGGCGGCGCAGCAGGCCGCGGCGGCGGATGCATCGGCCGAGAAGGTCGATGCCGCCAACCGTGCCGCCGGCGATGCGATCGAGGCGTACATCAAGAAGATGGGGCTCGATGCCACCGGACTGATGGTGCAGGTGGATGGCTCGCAGGGTCTGGTGACGGTGTTCGGCGTGGCGCCGGACCAGGCCACGCGCGAGAAGATCATCCTGTGCGCCGGCAACGTCGAAGGCGTGGACAAGGTCGAGGACAAGATGTCGGTCAATGTCGAATCGGCCGAGTCGCAATGGCATACCGTGGTCAAGGGCGATACGCTGTGGGCGATCGCGCAGGCCGCCTACGGCAACGGCGCCGAGTACAACAAGATCTTCGAGGCCAACAAGCCGATGCTGTCGCATCCGGACAAGATCTACCCCGGCCAGAAGCTGCGCATCCCGCCCAAGGGTTGAGGCACGCACAGATCCGCGGGCGCGTGCGGCAAAACCCTGTATTGCACGTGCGCGCCAAACCGGCTATAGTCGCTTCCATGATTTCGCGCCAAGTCCTACTCGCCCGCACCACCCTAGGTGGCCTACTAGGCCATCAGGTCGGGACGCGCGCGCGCTGAGGATAACGCTACCCTTAGCGCGGAATCCGTAAGGAACACCAACGCCCCGGCCTGCTCGTGCACGCCGGGGCGTTTTGCATTCCACAGCCGTGGAGCGCGGAACAGGCGGTAAGCCCCGGACACAGCATGCCGGGGACAGCACAGCAGAAGCTACTCAGGAGCTCCACAAAATGTCTGACAAACTCATCATTTTCGACACCACCTTGCGTGACGGCGAGCAGTCGCCCGGCGCTTCCATGACCCGCGAGGAAAAGATCCGCATCGCGCGCCAGCTGGAACGCCTGAGGGTCGATGTGATCGAGGCCGGCTTTGCGGCCAGCTCCAATGGCGACTTCGAAGCCATCCGCTCGATCGCGCAGGTGGTCAAGGACTCGACCATCTGCTCGCTGGCCCGCGCCAACGACAAGGACATCGCCCGCGCGGCCGAGGCGCTCAAGCCCGCCAACTCGTTCCGCATCCACACCTTCATCGCCACTTCCGCGCTGCACATGGAGAAGAAGCTGCGCATGACGCCGGACCAGGTGTATGAGCAGGCCCGCCTGGCAGTGCGCTTTGCGCGCCAGTTCACCGACGATATCGAGTTCTCGCCCGAAGACGGCAGCCGCTCGGACATGGACTTCTTGTGCCGCGTGCTCGAAGGCGTGATCGCAGAGGGCGCGACCACCATCAACCTCCCGGACACCGTCGGCTATGCCGTGCCGGAAGGCTATGCGGAGCTGATCCGCTCGGTGCGCGAGCGCATCCCCAATTCGGACAAGGCGATCTGGTCGGTGCACTGCCATAACGACCTCGGCATGGCCGTGGCCAACTCGCTGGCCGCGGTCAAGCTGGGCGGCGCGCGCCAGGTCGAGTGCACCATCAACGGCCTGGGCGAACGCGCTGGCAACACCAGCCTGGAGGAGGTGGTGATGGCGGTGAAGACCCGCCGCGACTACTTCAACATGGACGTCGGCGTGGACACCACGCAGATCGTGCCGGCCTCCAAGCTGGTATCGCAGATCACCGGTTTCGTGGTGCAGCCGAACAAGGCTGTGGTCGGCGCCAACGCCTTTGCGCATGCCTCGGGCATCCACCAGGATGGCGTGCTCAAGGCGCGCGACACCTACGAGATCATGCGCGCGGAGGACGTGGGCTGGACTGCCAACAAGATCGTGCTGGGCAAGCTGTCGGGCCGCAATGCCTTCAAGCAGCGCCTGCAGGAACTCGGCATCGAACTCGACAGCGAGAGCGAAGTCAACGCCGCCTTCACCCGCTTCAAGGAACTGGCTGACCAGAAGGCCGAGATCTTCGACGAAGACATCATGGCGATCGTCTCGAACGAGGCCCAGCATGACGCGAACGAGCACTTCCGCTTCATCTCGCTGTCGCAGCGTTCCGAGACCGGCGAGCGCCCGCATGCGCGCGTGGTGTTCAGCATGGACGGCAAGGAGCAGAGCGGCGAAGGCGAGGGCAACGGCCCGGTCGATGCCACGCTGCATGCGATCGAGTCGCGCGTGTCCAGCGGTGCCGAGATGGTGCTGTATTCGGTGAACGCGATCACCGGCGGCACCGAGGCCCAGGGCGAAGTGACCGTGCGCCTGTCCAAGGCCGGCCGCATCGTCAACGGCGTGGGCACCGACCCGGATATCGTCGCCGCATCGGCCAAGGCTTACCTGGCCGCATTGAACAAGCTGCACGACAAGGCCGTGCAGAAGATCAATCCGCAGATCTGACCAAGGCTTCTGCGTTAGACGGCGGACGGCTTACCCGGCCTGAGCGTACGGACCAAGCCCGCCATTCCCGATCCGGGGATGGCGGGCTTTTTCATGTGCGCCTACCATCGGCGGAATCTTTCATCGGGGTCGTAGAGCGGGTCGGGCGTGATCTGGGTCCGGCGCAGCACGCCGGCATCGTCGAAATAGAAGTGGAACAGCGACGGCCATACGTCTTCATGGCGGAAGCGGTAGGACCAGACCTCATTGCGCATCCGCGGAAAATACTCGACCGGCAGCCGAGTCACGCCGAAATGCTCGGCGACGTCCTCCCGGGTCCAGGTGCCGACCTGCGCCTTGTACAGCTCCAGCGTCGACAGCATGTTGCGGAAGCTTGTGAGGTTGCCGTTGCGGTCGAATTCGGCGCCATAGGCGTACTGGCCCATCGGCTGCTGGGAATAGATCCAGCGCGAGGTGCCGTCGGGCAAGTTGTAGATGTCCGTGGGCGGCCCGAACCTCGCCTGGACCACAGCCTTGGGTTGGCCGACCAGCTTGGTGCCTTCCTGGACCGGCATCAGCGTGGTGCAGGCACAGAGCATGGCTGCGGCAAGCGCCAGGGTGAGCCGGCGGGCACCGCCGCCGATTGCAGGGTTCATGACGGCCTCGGTCAATGCTTTGGTGATATCCAGAGTGTAGTCTCGCGCCTGCCATGTGTGGCCTTGGCGCTGCTTTCTGCTGCTACTTCGCCCAATATGCCGGGATCCGCCCCCAAGCCCGCCAGGCGCACCGCAAGCGGCCGTCATTTGCGCCCTACCTGCGTGCTGCCGTACCATCCACCGCTTTCCGGGAGAGACTATGCAGGGTGTGGCGCGGTTGCGAGGTTGGCTAGGGGGCTTGTTGTTGTTGGCAGGGGCAGTGGCAGTGGTTGCGCCGACTGGCGTGTCCGCTCAGGAGCCGATCCGGCTGGGAATGATCGACGGTCTTTCGGGTCCGTTCGCCAATGCGGGTGAAGCGGTGGCGCGCAACCTGCGCCTGGCAATCGAGCGCGTCAATGCCCGCGGCGGCGTCAAGACCGCGGAGGGCGCGCGGCCCTTCGAGCTGGTGACGTTCGACAGCAAGGGCAATGTCGACGAGAGCCTGATCCAGTTCCGCGCCCTGACCGACCGGCGCATTCCCTTCGTCCTGCAGGGCAACAGTTCGGCCGTGGCCGGGGCACTGGTGTCTGCCATCAATCGCCACAATGCGCGCCAGCCCGATGCGCGCGTGCTGTTCCTGAACTATTCGGCGGTCGATCCCAGCCTGACGAACGAGAACTGCAGCTTCTGGCATTTCCGTTTCGACGCCAGCGCCGACATGCGCATGCAGGCGCTGACCGAGGTGATCCGGCAGGACCAGTCCGTGCGCAAGGTCTACCTGATCGACCAGGACTACAGCTTCGGCCATCAGGTGGCCCGCTCGGCGCGCGAGATGCTGGCCGCACGTCGCCCGGACATCCAGATCGTCGGCGACGAATTCCATCCGATCGGCAAGATCAAGGATTTTGCCCCCTATATCGCCAAGATCAAGGCGAGCGGCGCGGACGCGGTCATCACCGGCAACTGGGGCAACGACCTGACCCTGATGGTCAAGGCAGCGCGCGAAGGCGGGCTGCAGGCCAAGTTCTACACCTTCTACGGCAACGGCCTGGGCGCCCCCGCGGCGATGGGCGATGCCGGCGTCGGCCGCGTGCTGGCGGTGGCCGAGTGGCACCCGAACGTGGGCGGCGCTGCCTCGGATGCGTTTTACCAGCAGTTCCGCGCACGTTATCCCGAGCCGAAGGACGACTATGTGCATCTGCGCATGCAGATGATGGTGGAAATGCTGGCACGCGCCATCGAGAAGGCGGGCACCACCGACCCGGTCAGGGTGGCGCGGGCTCTCGAGAACATGCGCTACGTCAACGACTTCCATGAAGCCACCATCCGCGCGGAGGACCACCAGGTACTGCAACCGCTCTATGTGTCCGTGATGGACAAGCAGGGCGGTTCGGTGCGGTTCGACAACGAGGGCTCGGGCTACGGCTTCCGCACCGTGCGCAAGCTGAAGGCGGCGCAGACCACGCTGCCGACCACGTGCCGGATGGAGCGTCCTTGATGGAGCGCCCCTGGGCGCCGGAAGGCCGCGCGGGGGCTCCGATTCTCCTCGCGCGCCTTTTCGGCTATAATGCGCGGCTGTCGTCGCCTGGCCGCTGGCCGGATGGCGGCAAATCCGTGACACGACGCATGCGGCGCATCCCGCGCTGTGGCGGTCGCAAGTGAAAGGAAATCATCATGGCAGTCGCCGATATCAACAAGTCCGAAGTCATCAAGCAGTTCGCCCGTGGCGCCAACGACACCGGCAGCCCCGAAGTGCAAGTGGCCCTGCTGACCACCCGCATCAACGAACTGACCCCGCACTTCAAGGCCAACATGAAGGATCACCACAGCCGCCGCGGCCTGCTGCGCATGGTGAGCCGCCGCCGCCGCCTGCTGGACTACCTCAAGTCCAACGACGCCGACCGCTACCGCGCCCTGATCGAAAAGCTGGGCCTGCGCAAGTAAGCTTGCGCAAGAGGTTGCGTACGATGGCAGCGCGATTCCTGGGGTTGCACGGTTTCGCGTGAGGCCTGGATGCCTGCTTCAGCATTGCTGGGGCAGGCATTTTGCATTTCTGGCCAGGCGATTCTGCCCCCGGCCGGTAATGCTGCAGGTTGTTGGAGTGATTTTCGCTTCACTGCTTCCGGCGAGGATCTGGATTCGCCGGAACCCCGTTGCGGCAAGGCGCGCAACGGAGTAAGTTGTTCTTTTTTCTGGGTTTAGTATCCGGATCGGCCAAGGAAACAGGGCTTTGTGTCATTCCAGCACGGCATCGGCAACAGTGCCGCGCTGGAATGGCATAGCACTTCCCTGCGACTGCAGCTGTCTCCGGCAGTTAGCCTGCGGCTGAGAACGCAGGCGTGGCACGCTGCGCAACGATTGCGGCGTGCACGCAAGACAAGGAATGCACATGTCCATGTTCAACAAGGTCGTCAAGGAATTCCAGTGGGGCCAGCACACGGTCCGCATGGAAACCGGCGAAATCGCCCGCCAGGCTGGCGGCGCCGTGCTGGTCGATGTGGAAGACACTGTGGTGCTGGCGACCGTGGTCGCCGCCAAGAACCCGAAGCCGGGCCAGGACTTCTTCCCGCTGACCGTCGACTACATCGAGAAGACCTACGCGGCCGGCAAGATCCCCGGCGGCTTCTTCAAGCGTGAAGGCCGTCCGTCGGAAAACGAGACCCTGACCTCGCGCCTGATCGATCGCCCGCTGCGTCCGCTGTTCCCGGAAGGCTTCTACAACGAAGTGCAGGTGGTGGTGCACGTGGTGTCGCTGAACCCTGAAGTGCCGGCGGACATCCCCGCGCTGATCGGTGCGTCGGCCGCGCTGGCCGTGTCGGGCATTCCGTTCAGCGGCCCGGTGGGCGCCGCACGCGTGGGCTACAAGGACGGCCAGTACCTGCTGAATCCGACCCGTGCGCAGATCGCCACCTCGGACCTGGACCTGGTGGTCGCCGGTACCGAGCGCGCCGTGCTGATGGTCGAATCGGAAGCCAACCAGCTGTCGGAAGACGTGATGCTGGGCGCCGTGGTCTATGGCCACGAGCAGATGCAGACCGCCATCAACGCCATCCATGAACTGGTGCGCGAAGGCGGCAAGCCCGAGTGGGACTGGACCGCAGCCGCCAAGAACGAGCCGCTGATCGCCAAGGTCACCGAAGTGGCGCTGCCGCTGCTGCAGGAAGCCTACCAGCTGCGCCAGAAGTCGGCCCGCAGCCAGAAGCTGAAGGAAGTGTCGGCCAACGTGGCCGCTGCGCTGGCCGAAGCCGGCGTGGAAGCCGACAAGGTGGAAGTCGGCAACATCATGTTCGACCTGGAAGCCAAGATCGTCCGCGGCCAGATCCTGAACGGCGAGCCGCGCATCGACGGCCGCGACACCCGCACCGTGCGCCCGATCGAGATCCGTTCGTCGGTGCTGCCGCGCGCGCACGGCTCGGCGCTGTTCACCCGCGGCGAGACGCAGGCGCTGGTGGTGGCCACGCTGGGCACCAAGAGCGACGAGCAGATCATCGATGCGCTGGCCGGCGAGTACCGCGACCGCTTCATGCTCCATTACAACATGCCCCCGTTCGCCACCGGTGAAACCGGCCGCGTGGGCAGCCCGAAGCGCCGCGAAATCGGCCATGGCCGCCTGGCCAAGCGCGCACTGATCCCGGTGCTGCCGAAGGACGATGAATTCGCCTACACCATCCGCCTGGTTTCGGAGATCACCGAATCCAACGGCTCGTCGTCGATGGCTTCGGTCTGCGGCGGCTGCCTGGCACTGATGGACGCCGGCGTTCCGGTCAAGGCGCACGTGGCCGGCGTGGCCATGGGCCTGATCCTGGAAGGCAACAAGTTCGCCGTGCTGACCGACATCCTGGGCGATGAAGATCACCTGGGCGACATGGACTTCAAGGTGGCGGGTACCGACAACGGCATCACCGCGCTGCAGATGGACATCAAGGTCCAGGGCATCACCAAGGAGATCATGCAGGTTGCGCTGGCGCAGGCCAAGGAAGGCCGCCTGCACATCCTGTCGAACATGCAGGAAGCGATGGGCCACGCCCGCACCGAGCTGTCGGAGCACGCCCCGCGCATGATCACCATGAAGATCCATCCGGACAAGATCCGCGAAGTGATCGGCAAGGGCGGTTCGACCATCCAGGCGCTGACCAAGGAAACCGGCACCACCATCGACATCCAGGAAGACGGCACCATCACCATCGCCTCGACCTCGACCGAAGGCATGGCCGAAGCCAAGCGCCGCATCGAGGGCATCACCGCGGAAGCCGAAGTGGGCAAGATCTACAACGGCACCGTGCTGAAGCTGCTGGACTTCGGCGCTATCGTCAACATCCTGCCGGGCAAGGATGGCCTGCTGCACATCTCGGAAATCGTCAACGAGCGTGTGAAGGATATCAAGGACTGGCTGAAGGAAGGCCAGCAGGTCCGCGTCAAGCTGATCCAGGCCGACGAGAAGGGCCGTCTGCGCCTGTCGCTGAAGGCCGCGCTGGCCGAAGAGGGCGGCAGCATCAGCCCGATCAACGCTGGCGAAGGCGCTGCCCCGGCGGCACCGGCCGGCGGTTCGGAGCAGCAGCAGTAAGCGGGCAAGTGACTGTCCCAATGGGGCCGCCGCAAGGCGGCGCCGCGGAAAAACGGCCGGGCGATGCCCGGCCGTTTTTTTGTTTACACTGCGGCAACCCATCGAGCCAAGGCTCACACCGAGCAAAGACAAGGAGCAAAGAAGCATGCAAGCCATCGAGATCCGCGAATACGGCGCCCCTGAAGTCCTCCAGCTGACCGAGCGGCCCGATCCGGTGCCCGCCGCGGGCGAGGTGCTGATCCGCGTGGCGGCCGCCGGCGTGAATCGCCCGGACGTATTCCAGCGCACCGGCAACTATCCGGTGCCGCCGGGTGCGTCGGACCTGCCTGGCCTGGAAGTGGCGGGCGTGGTGGTCGGCGGCGACCTGTCGCATGCCGACAACCGCTTCGGCCTCAAGGTGGGAGACCGCGTCTGCGCGCTGGTGCAGGGCGGCGGCTACGCGCAACTGTGTACCGCGCCGCTGGCGCAGGTATTGCCGGCGCCTGACGGCCTCAGCGATATCGAAGCTGCCGCGCTGCCGGAAACCTTCTTCACGGTGTGGAGCAATGTGTTCGACCGTGGCTACCTGGGCCAGGGCCCGCGTGGCAAGGACGAAGCGCTGCTGATCCAGGGCGGTTCCAGCGGCATTGGCACCACCGCGATCCAGATCGCCAAGGCGCTGGGCTTCAAGGTGTTCGTCACCGCCGGCACCGATGAAAAGTGCAAGGCTTGCGAGGACCTGGGCGCCGATCGCGCGATCAACTACAAGACGCAGGACTTCGTTGCCGAGGTCGCGGCGCTGACCGCCGGAAAGGGCGTCGACGTGATCCTCGACATGGTTGCCGGCCCGTACCTGGCGCGCGAGCTGAAGTGCATCGCCGACGACGGCCGCATCGTCATCATCGCGCTGCTGGGCGGCGCCAAGGCCGAGATCCCGCTGGGCGATATCCTGCGACGCCGCATCACCGTGACCGGCTCGACGCTGCGTCCGCGCCCGGCCTCGTTCAAGGGCAAGATCGCCGCGGCGCTGCACGAGCAGGTCTGGCCGCTGCTGGCGGCGGGCAAGATCAAGCCGGTGATCCACCAGGTCTTCCCGGCCGCGCAGGCCGCTGACGCGCACCGCCTGATGGAGTCGAGCGAGCATATCGGCAAGATCGTGCTCACCTGGTGATGCCGCGCTTCCGTGCTGGCGCATGAAGATGCCGGCACGGAAGCGGCGCAACAAAGTGCCGCCGCCTGCCGTTGTCGGGCGGCGGTAGCGTCCCGCCCCTGGCACACGCTACAATAGCGGGTTTGATTTTGGAGGGGCACCACGTGAGACAAAAGCTCGTCATCGGCAATTGGAAGATGCATGGCAGCCTGGCTGCGAACGCGGCGCTGCTGGAGGGAATCAAGGCCGGCGTGGCGCGTGCGTCGCTGGCGGTGTGCGCGCCGTTCCCCTATCTTGCACAATGCCAGGCGGTGCTGAACGGCTCGCAAGTGGCCTGGGGTGCGCAGGATGTGTCGGCGGAGGCGCGTGGTGCTTTCACCGGCGAGGTTGCGGCCTCGATGCTGGGTGAGTTCGGTTGCACTTATGCGCTGGTCGGCCACTCGGAGCGCCGCACTTACCATGGCGAAACCGACCAGGTCGTTGCCGCCAAGGCGCTGCGTGCTCTGGAATTCGGTATTGTCCCGGTGGTCTGCGTCGGCGAAACGCTGGCCGAGCGCGAGGCCGATCAGACCGAGGCCGTCGTCGGCCGCCAGCTACAGGCAGTGCTGGACGCGCTGTCGGTAGAGCAGTTGAGCCGCGTGGTGCTGGCCTACGAGCCGGTCTGGGCGATCGGTACCGGCAAGACCGCGACCAGCGCCCAGGCGCAAGCCGTGCACGCTTTCCTGCGCAGCAAGGTGACGGCGCGCGACGCCGGCGTGGCCGAGCGCATGGCCATCCTGTACGGCGGCAGCGTCAAGCCGGACAATGCGGCCGAACTGTTTTCCATGGCCGATATCGACGGGGGGCTGATTGGCGGCGCCTCGCTGAAGTCGGAAGATTTTCTCGCGATCGGCAACGCCTGAATGCCGGCCGTTCCGATCGTACCGTTCGGTCCGTTCGTTTCGATCAGGAAGTAACCAGGCAAGTAACGCTTATTTAAATCAAATGGCAATCTTCAAGACTTTGTTGGTGGTGTTGCAGGTGCTGTCGGCCCTGGGCGTGATTGGCCTGGTGCTGATCCAGCATGGCAAGGGCGCCGATGTGGGCGCGGCATTCGGTTCGGGCGCCTCGGGCAGCCTGTTCGGTGCCACCGGCTCGGCAAACTTCCTGTCGCGTACCACTGCGGTGCTGGCCACGCTGTTCTTCGTGTGCACGCTGGCGCTGACGCTGCTGGGCAACTACAAGCCCGCTGCATCGCTGGGCGTGATGGGTGCCGCCCCGGCCTCGGCGCCGGCCACGGCGGGCGCATCGGCTCCGGCCGCTGCCCCGGCCGCCGCTGCTGACGCTTCGGCGCCCGCAGGTCCTGCTGTACCGAAATAATCCGATTGCCTTGCGGCGGATTCCTGAGTTTTTTTGCAGTTGTGCGTTGAACAAAGCAAGAAATTTAGGTTAAAATGCAAGGCTTGAAACGATTCCCCAGCGATGGGGCTTAAGCGAAGGCGAAACGCCCAGCGAGAGTCCTGAAGGGCCTGAAAACCCGGCGCCAGGCAATATGTTTCTCCCCCAGCCGACGTGGTGAAATTGGTAGACACGCTATCTTGAGGGGGTAGTGGCGAAAGCTGTGCGAGTTCGAGTCTCGCCGTCGGCACCAAACAACTTGATCGGAGTCCCTGGCCGGGCAATGCACCCGCGCATGGGACTCCGGCAGTCCGCAAGGCGGCGCGCCATGATTCTCGTGGCTTAGCGCCTGGGGTGGGCAACAGGACGCCGCTTCAGCTGGTGCTGTTGACAACATTCCAGATAAGGCTGGCCGTACCTTGAATCTCGAAGCCTACTTCCCCGTTCTCATCTTCATCATCTTCGGTGTCGTGCTCGGCGTGGCACTGATGTCGATTGGTCGGATCCTCGGTCCGAACAAGCCCGATCCCGCGAAGCTGTCTCCGTACGAGTGCGGCTTCGAAGCGTTCGAGGATGCGCGCATGAAGTTCGACGTGCGCTACTACCTCATCGCCATCCTGTTTATCCTGTTCGATCTCGAAACCGCCTTCCTGTTTCCGTGGGGTGTTGCCCTGAGGGATATCGGCTGGCCGGGTTTCATCGCCATGGGCGTGTTTCTGCTGGAATTCATCGTGGGCTTCGTCTACATCTGGAAAAAGGGCGCGCTCGATTGGGAGTGATGTGAAATGGCAATCGAAGGCGTTCTCAACGAAGGCTTTGTCACGACTACCGCTGACAAGCTGATCAATTGGACCCGCACCGGGTCGCTGTGGCCGATGACCTTCGGCCTGGCCTGCTGTGCCGTGGAAATGATGCATGCCGGCGCCGCGCGCTATGACCTGGACCGCTTCGGTGTGGTGTTCCGCCCGTCGCCGCGCCAGTCGGACGTGATGATCGTGGCCGGCACGCTGTGCAACAAGATGGCCCCCGCGCTGCGCAAGGTCTACGACCAGATGGCCGAACCGCGCTGGGTGATCTCGATGGGCTCGTGCGCCAACGGCGGCGGCTACTACCACTATTCGTACTCGGTGGTGCGTGGCTGCGACCGGATCGTGCCGGTGGATATCTACGTGCCGGGCTGCCCGCCGACGGCCGAGGCGCTGATCTACGGCGTGATCCAGCTGCAGAACAAGATCAAGCGTACCAACACCATCGCGCGCAAGGGCTGAAATGGCGAAGCTCGACATCCTGAAGGCCGCGCTCGAGAAGGCTCTCGGCAAGCGCGTGCAGAAACTGATCGAGGCGACCGGCGAACTGACGCTGATCGTCAAGGCCGACGACTACCTGGAAGCCGCTCGCATCCTGCGCGACGATCCCTCGCTGCGTTTCGAGCAGCTGATCGACCTGTGCGGCGTGGACTATTCCGACTTCGGCGACGGCGCCTGGGACGGCCCGCGCTTTGCCGCCGTCTCGCACCTGCTGTCGATCACCCACAACTGGCGCCTGCGCCTGCGCGTGTTCGCCCCGGATGACGATTTCCCGGTGGTGGCCAGCCTGATCGACGTGTGGAACTCGGTGAACTGGTTCGAGCGCGAAGCCTTCGATTTCTACGGCATCGTGTTTGACGGCCACCCGGACCTGCGCCGCATCCTGACCGACTACGGTTTCGTCGGCCATCCGTTCCGCAAGGATTTCCCGGTCTCCGGCTATGTCGAGATGCGCTACGACCCCGAACAGAAGCGGGTCATCTACCAGCCGGTCACGATCGAGCCGCGCGAAATCACGCCGCGCGTGATCCGCGAGGACAAGTACGGCGGTTTGGAGCACTGAGAACGCGCCATGGCAGACATCAAGAATTACACCCTGAACTTCGGCCCGCAGCACCCGGCCGCGCACGGCGTGCTGCGCCTGGTGCTCGAGCTGGACGGCGAAGTCATCCAGCGCGCCGACCCGCATATCGGCCTGCTGCATCGTGCCACCGAGAAGCTGGCCGAACAGAAGTCCTGGATCCAGAGCGTGCCCTACATGGACCGTCTCGACTATGTGTCGATGATGTCCAACGAGCACGCCTACGTGATGGCGATCGAGCGCCTGCTGGAACTGGAAGTCCCGGTCCGCGCGCAGTACATCCGCGTGATGTTCGACGAGATCACCCGCATCATGAACCACCTGATGTGGATCGGCGCGCATGCACTCGACGTGGGCGCGATGGCGGTGTTCCTGTACGCCTTCCGCGAGCGCGAAGACCTGTTCGACATGTACGAGGCGGTATCGGGCGCGCGCATGCACGCGGCCTACTATCGTCCGGGCGGCGTCTACCGCGACCTGCCTGACACGATGCCGCAATATCGTGCCTCGAAGATCCACAACGAGCGCGCCATCAAGGCGATGAACGAAGCGCGTTCGGGCTCGCTGCTGGACTTCATCGAGGACTTCACCAACCGCTTCCCGAAGTACGTCGACGAGTACGAGACGCTGCTGACCGACAACCGGATCTGGAAGCAGCGCCTGGTGGACATCGGCGTGGTCAGCCCGGAACGTGCAATGCAGATGGGCTTTACCGGCCCGATGCTGCGCGGCTCGGGCATCGAGTGGGACCTGCGCAAGAAGCAGCCGTACGAGGTGTACGACAAGATGGACTTCGACGTGCCGGTGGGCGTGGGTGGCGACTGCTACGCGCGCTACCTGGTGCGCGTGGAAGAGATGCGCCAGTCCAACCGCATCATCAAGCAGTGCATCGAGTGGCTGCGCCGCAACCCGGGCCCGGTGATCACCGATAACCACAAGGTGGCGCCGCCCTCCCGCGTGGACATGAAGTCCAACATGGAAGAACTGATCCACCACTTCAAGCTGTTCACTGAAGGCATCCACGTGCCCGAAGGCGAAGCGTACGCAGCGGTGGAACACCCGAAGGGCGAGTTTGGCATCTATGCGATCTCGGACGGCGCGAACAAGCCGTACCGCCTGAAGATTCGTGCGCCTGGCTTCCCGCACCTGGCCGCGCTCGACGAAATGGCCAAGGGGCACATGATTGCTGACGCGGTAACGATCATCGGCACGCAAGACATCGTCTTCGGCGAGATCGACCGCTAATCACGGACCGCCGGCCCGGACGACGATCCGGGCGCTTTCCGGGGAGCTCCGCCGAGCGGAGCGGCCCGGAAGACCCGCGGCGGACCGGCAAGGCCTAAGGCCAGCCGGCGGAACGGCAGCGACGGCTGCAAACCTGCGGATGGACGCCCAGTGGCGCTGCCTCCGCCGTTTTACTGCAATGACCATGCTATCAGCAGAAGCTCTCAAGGAAATCGATCGCGCGATCGCGAAGTATCCGGCCGACCAGAAGCAGTCGGCCGTGATGGCGGCGCTTGCCGTGGCACAGGGCGAGGTGGGCTGGGTTTCCCCCGAAGTCATGCAGTTCGTCGCCAACTACCTCGAGATGCCGCCCGTGTGGGTGGAAGAGGTGGCGACCTTCTACAACATGTACGACACCAAGCCGGTGGGCAAATTCAAGCTCGCCGTCTGCACCAACCTGCCGTGCGCCCTGTCGGGCGGCGAGCGGGCTGGCGAGTACCTGAAGCGCAAGCTCGGGATCGACTACAACGAGACCACCGCTGACGGCTGCTTCACCCTGAAAGAGGGCGAGTGCATGGGCGCTTGCGGCGACGCGCCGGTGATGATCGTCAACAACACCCGCATGTGCAGCTTCATGAGCGACGACAAGCTCGACGCGCTTGTCGACGAGCTCAAGAGCGAAGCCGCCAAGGGGGGCAAGTAACATGACCAGTCTGCACGACCGCCATATCCAGCCGCTGATCCTGGCCGGCCTGGACGGCAAGAATTGGCACCTGGAAGACTACGTCAAGCGGGGCGGCTACCAGCAACTGAAGCGCATCCTGACCGAGAAGATCCCGCCCGAGCAGGTGATCGCCGACGTCAAGGCCTCGGGCCTGCGTGGCCGTGGCGGCGCGGGTTTCCCGACCGGGCTGAAGTGGAGCTTCATGCCGCGCACGTTCCCGGGTCAGAAATACCTGGTCTGCAACACGGATGAAGGCGAGCCTGGCACGTTCAAGGACCGCGACATCATCCGCTACAACCCGCATTCGCTGATCGAGGGCATGGCCATCGGCGCGTATGCGATGGGCATCACCGTGGGCTACAACTACATCCACGGCGAGATCTGGAACGAGTACAAGATCTTCGAGGAAGCCCTCGAAGAAGCGCGTGCTGCCGGCTTCCTGGGCGACAACATCCTGGGCTCGGGCTTCAGCTTCCAGCTGCACGCCCACCACGGCTACGGCGCCTACATCTGCGGCGAGGAAACCGCGCTGCTGGAATCGCTGGAAGGCAAGAAGGGCCAGCCGCGCTTCAAGCCGCCGTTCCCGGCCAGTTTCGGCCTGTATGGCAAGCCGACCACCATCAACAACACCGAGACCTTCGCCGCGGTGCCGTTCCTGCTGGCCGTCGGTCCCGAGAACTACCTGAAGCTGGGCAAGCCGAACAACGGCGGCACCAAGATCTTCTCGGTCTCGGGCGACGTCGAGCGTCCCGGCAACTACGAGATCCCGCTGGGCACGCCGTTCGCCAAGCTGCTGGAACTCGCCGGCGGCATGCGCGGCGGCAAGCGCATCAAGGCGGTGATCCCGGGTGGTTCGTCCGCGCCGGTGGTGCCGGGCGACCTGATGATGGCGTCCGACATGGACTACGACTCGATCGCCAAGGCCGGCTCGATGCTGGGCTCGGGCGCGGTGATCGTGATGGACGAGACGCGCTGCATGGTCCGCTCGCTGCTGCGCCTGTCGTACTTCTATTTTGAGGAATCGTGCGGCCAGTGCACGCCGTGCCGCGAAGGCACCGGCTGGCTCTACCGCATGGTCAATCGCATCGAACACGGAGAAGGGCGCCAGGAAGACCTGGACCTGCTCAACAACGTCGCGGAAAACATCATGGGCCGCACCATCTGCGCGCTCGGCGATGCCGCGGCGATGCCGGTCCGCGGCATGCTCAAGCACTACTGGAAAGAGTTCGAATATCACGTCGAACACAAGCAGTGCATGGTTCCGGCCTACATCTAAGCGTGGCAGAACATGGTTGAACTAGAGATCGACGGCAAGAAGGTTGAGGTTGCTGAGGGCAGCCTGGTGATGGAAGCGGCCCGCAAGCTGGGCACCTACATCCCGCACTTCTGCTACCACCGCAAACTGTCCATCGCGGCCAACTGCCGCATGTGCCTGGTCGAGGTCGAGAAGGCCCCGAAGGCGCTGCCTGCCTGCGCCACGCCGGTGACCCCCGGCATGAAGGTCTTCACCAATTCGGAGAAGGCAGTCAAGGCGCAGAAGTCGGTGATGGAATTCCTGCTGATCAACCACCCGCTGGATTGCCCGATCTGCGATCAGGGCGGCGAGTGCCAGCTGCAGGACCTGGCCGTGGGCTACGGTGCCTCGGAGTCGCGCTACAAGGAAGAGAAGCGCGTGGTGTTCCACAAGAACGTGGGCCCGCTGATCTCCATGGAGGAGATGACCCGCTGCATCCACTGCACCCGTTGCGTGCGCTTCGGCCAGGAAGTGGCCGGCGTGATGGAGCTGGGCATGCTCAACCGCGGCGAGCATTCGGAAATCACGACCTTCGTCGGCAAGACCGTTGACTCGGAACTGTCGGGCAACATGATCGACCTGTGCCCGGTCGGCGCGCTGACCAGCAAGCCGTTCCGCTACTCGGCCCGTACCTGGGAACTGGCCCGCCGCAAGTCGGTGTCGCCGCACGACGGCCTGGGCGCGAACCTGGTGGTGCAGACCAAGAACCAGCGCGTGATGCGCGTGCTGCCGCTGGAAAACGAAGACATCAACGAGTGCTGGATCTCCGACAAGGACCGCTTCTCGTATGAAGGCCTGAACAGTGCCGACCGCCTGACCCGCCCGCTGCTCAAGCAGGGCGGCGAGTGGATGGAAACCGACTGGCAGACCGCGCTCGAATACGTGGCCAATGGCCTTGCCGGCATCAAGCGCGAGCACGGCGCCGACCAGATCGCCGCGCTGGCCAGCCCGCACAGCACGCTGGAAGAACTGTTCCTGCTGGGCAAGCTGGTGCGTGGCCTGGGCAGCGACAACGTCGACTTCCGCCTGCGCCAGTCCGACTTCTCGGCCGCGCTGAAGGGCGCGCCGTGGCTCGGCCTGCCGGTGGCCGACGTCACCGCGCTGCAACGCGTGCTGGTGATCGGCTCGTCGCTGCGCAAGGATCATCCGCTGCTGGCCTCGCGCCTGCGCCAGGCGACCAAGAAGGGCGCCCGCGTGGCCGTGCTGGGTGCCGGCGGTGAAGACCTGCTGATGCCGGCGACCCGCATCGACGTGGCGCCGTCCGGCTGGACCGCCGCACTGGCCGGCGTGGCCCGTGCCGTTGCCGCCGCCAAGGGCGTCGCGGCCCCGGCCGGCACCGATGGCTTCGATGGTGGCGACGCCGCCGCCAAGGTGGCAGAAGCGCTGCTGCAGGGCGAACGCCGTGCCGTGTTCCTCGGTAACGAGGCGGTGCGTCATCCGCAGTTCTCGGCGCTGCACGCGCTGGCACAGTGGATCGCCACCGAGACCGGCGCGACGCTGGGCTTCCTGACCGAAGCCGCCAACACCGTCGGCGGCTACATCGCCGGCGCGCTGCCGAAGCAGGGCGGCGCCAATGCGCAGGCGATGCTGGACGCGCCGCGCAAGGCCTACATCCTGCTGAACACCGAGCCGGAATTCGACACCGCCGATCCGGGCAAGGCCCTGGCCGCGCTGTCGCAGGCCAACACGGTGGTGGTGCTGTCGCCGTTCCGTTCGGAAGCGGCCATGCAGTACGCCGACGTGATCCTGCCGGTTGCGCCGTTCACGGAAACCTCCGGCACCTTTGTCAACTGCGAAGGCAAGGCACAGAGCTTCAACGGCGTGGTGCGCGCACTGGGCGAGTCGCGCCCGGGCTGGAAGGTGCTGCGCGTGCTGGGCAACCTGCTGGATGTCGCCGGCTTCGACTACGAGACCGCCGAGTCGGTCCGTGCCGAAGCGCTGTCGGCCCCGGTCGAGGCCCAGCTGGACAACGCCACCGATGCGCCGATCCGCGTTGCCGCCGCTGCCGCCAACGGCATCGAACGCATCGCCGACGTGCCTATCTACCACGCCGACCCGATCGTGCGCCGCGCCGACTCGCTGCAGCTGACCGCGGCCGCGCGCCGCGCCATGCAGATCGCGCTGCCGGCCGACCTGTTTGCCCGCCTGGGCATCCAGTCGGGCGACCCGGTCCGCGTCACGCAAGGGCAGGGCAGCGTGGTGCTGCCGGCCGTGCTCGAAGCCACGCTGCCGGCCAACACCGTGCGCGTGCCGGCGGCAACGCCGGCGGCCGTGGGCCTGGGCGGCATGTTCGGCACGGTCACCGTAGAGAAGGCCATCGACCTGGCACCGGCCAAGGCCGGCGCCGTGGCCACGGCGTAAGAACAAGAGCGAGAAGAAGACATGATTGACTGGATTACCTCGCAAGGGCAGGGCGTGCTGGGCGCGTACTGGACGCCGCTGTGGATCCTGATCCGCGCCGTGCTGATCGTGGTGCCCCTGCTGCTGTGCGTGGCTTACCTGATCCTGTGGGAGCGCAAGCTGATCGGCTGGATGCACGTGCGCCTGGGCCCGAACCGCGTCGGCCCGCTCGGCCTGCTGCAGCCGATCGCCGACGTGCTGAAGCTGCTGCTCAAGGAAGTCATGATGCCGACGCAGGTCAGCCGCGGCATGTACCTGATCGCGCCGCTGATGGTGCTGATGCCTGCCGTCGCGGTCTGGGCCGTGATTCCGTTCCAGGCCGAAGTGGTGATGGCGGACGTCAACGCCGGCCTGCTGTACGTGATGGCGATCAGCTCGGTTGGCGTGTACGGCGTGATCCTGGCCGGCTGGGCCTCGAACTCCAAGTACGCCTTCATCGGCGCCATGCGTGCCGCGGCACAGATGGTGTCGTATGAAATCGCCATGGGCTTCGCGCTGGTGACGGTGCTGATGGTTGCCGGCAGCCTGAACCTGTCGGCCATCGTCAACGGCCAGAACACCGGCTACTTCGCCGACATGGGCATCAACATCCTGTCGTGGAACTGGCTGCCGCTGCTGCCGATGTTCGGCGTCTACTTCATCTCGGGCGTGGCCGAAACCAACCGCCACCCGTTCGACGTGGTGGAAGGCGAGTCGGAAATCGTGGCCGGCCACATGATCGAGTATTCGGGCATGGGCTTCGCGCTGTTCTTCCTGGCCGAGTACATCAACATGATCATCATCTCGGCGATGACCGCGCTGATGTTCCTCGGCGGCTGGGCGCCTCCGTTCTCGAGCGTGATCACCAACGCGGTCCCCGGCTTCTTCTGGCTGCTGATCAAGGTTTTCCTGCTGTTGTCGGTCTTTATCTGGATCCGTGCCTCGTTCCCGCGCTACCGCTATGACCAGATCATGCGCCTGGGCTGGAAGGTGTTCATTCCGCTGACCGTGGCATGGCTGATCATCGTGGCGATCTGGATCAAGTCGCCGTGGAACATCTGGCACTGAACAGCCAGACGACGGTGCGTCGTTGCAATGCCGCAGTGCGCACCGCGTGGAAATACTAGGAAGCAATCGTCATGCTGCTCGCCATCAAGGACTTCTTCAACAGCCTGCTCCTGAAGGAACTCTTCAAGGGCATGGCGCTGACCGGCCGCTATCTCTTCGCGCGCAAGGTCACCGTCCAGTTCCCGGAAGAGAAAACGCCGATCTCGCCGCGCTTCCGTGGCCTGCACGCGCTGCGCCGTTATCCGAACGGCGAAGAGCGCTGCATTGCCTGCAAGCTGTGCGAAGCGGTGTGCCCGGCGCTGGCCATCACCATCGAGTCGGACGTGCGCAACGACGGCACGCGCCGTACCACCCGCTACGACATCGACCTGACCAAGTGCATCTTCTGCGGTTTCTGCGAAGAGGCCTGCCCGGTCGACGCCATCGTGGAAACGCAGATCCTGGAGTACCACGGCGAGAAGCGCGGCGACCTGTACTTCACCAAGGACATGCTGCTGGCAGTGGGCGACCGCTACGAGCCGCAGATCGCGGCGGCCAAGGCTGCCGACGCCAAGTATCGCTGACCGGCGCATGCGCCAAACGGCAGGGCGGCCACCAGTATCAGACCTGGCTGCTTCTGCCACCGAATTTGAATACGGTCCCTTCAACATGAGGGGCCAAAGCAAGGATGCCGCAGGAGCGGGCCACCCGAAGGGGAAGGCTTGTGCCGGACGGCCCTGAGAGGATCCGATAGGAACCATGGAACTCACGACCACCATCTTCTATGTCTTTGCGCTGGTGCTGGTGCTCTCCGCACTGAAAGTCATCACTGCGAAGAACCCGGTGCATTCCGCACTGTTCCTCGTGCTGTCGTTCTTCACGGCAGCCGCGATCTGGATGCTGCTCAAGGCGGAATTCCTCGCCATCCTGCTGGTGCTGGTCTATGTCGGCGCGGTGATGGTGCTGTTCCTGTTCGTGGTGATGATGATCGATATCGATATCGAGCACCTGCGCCGCGACTTCTGGACCTACGTGCCGATGGCCTCGGTGGTGGGTGCGCTGATCATTGCCGAGATGGCGATCGTGCTGGTGCGCAACTTCATCGGCACCACCACGCCGGTCGCCGCCAGTGGGTCGCACGAGCCGGGCTACACGAATACCGGCGCGCTCGGCAAGCTGATCTACACCGACTACATCTACGCCTTCGAAGTGGCCGGCATCATCCTGCTGGTGGCCATCATCGCCGCCGTGGCGCTGACCCTGCGCCGCCGCAAGGACACCAAGGCCCAGGACGTGTCGGCGCAGCTGCGCACCCGCCGCGACGAGCGCGTGCGCCTGGTGCCGATGCAGGCCGAAGTCCAGAACCCGCAGACGGAAGCCGCGGCTGCCGCCAATAAGAACTAAAGCCCGGAGAAACGCTGTGCTCTCTCTCGCCCACTTCCTCGTGCTCGGTGCGATCCTGTTTGCGATCAGCATCGTCGGCATCTTCCTGAACCGCAAGAACGTGATCGTGCTGCTGATGGCGATCGAACTGATGCTGCTTGCGGTGAACATCAACTTCGTCGCCTTCTCGCATTACTTGGGCGACCTGGCTGGTCAGGTTTTCGTTTTCTTCATCCTTACGGTGGCCGCCGCCGAGTCGGCAATCGGTCTGGCAATCCTGGTCGTGCTGTTCCGCAACCTGGATACGATCAACGTGGACGACATGGACACCCTGAAGTACTGATCCGTGCCGCACTACGCAGATAACCCAGACTCACCGACCGCACACCAATAAGCGTCCTATGGCAACCACGCTCAACCCCAACCTGCTGCTCGCGATTCCGCTGGCGCCGCTAGTCGGCTCCGCGATCGCCGGCCTGTTCGGTACCAAGTTCTTTGGCCTGTTTTCCTCGGAGTCGCGCGGCGGCCGGACCGTGGCCCACACCTCGACCATCCTGGGCGTGGCCATTGCCTGCGTGCTGTCGGTGATGGTGCTGCTCGACGTGATGAACGGCGCCGGCTACAACGGCACCGTGTACGAGTGGATGGCCATTGGCAGCCTGAAGATGGAGGTCGGCTTCCTGGTCGACTCGCTGACGGCGATGATGATGGTCGTGGTGACCTTCGTCTCGCTGATGGTGCATATCTACACCGTCGGCTACATGGACGGGGATCCCGGCTACAACCGCTTCTTTGCCTACATCTCGCTTTTCACCTTCTCGATGCTGATGCTGGTGATGAGCAACAACTTCCTGCAGCTGTTCTTCGGCTGGGAAGCGGTGGGCCTGGTGTCGTACCTGCTGATCGGCTTCTGGTACACGCGCCCGACCGCGATCTTCGCCAACCTGAAGGCGTTCCTGGTCAACCGCGTCGGTGACTTCGGCTTTATCCTGGGCATCGGCCTGCTGCTGGCCTACAGCGGCAGCATGAACTACACCGAAGTATTCGCTGCGCGCGACCAGCTGGCTACCGTGGTTTTCCCGGGCACAGACTGGATGATGATCACTGTCGCGTGCATCTGCCTGTTCATCGGCGCGATGGGCAAGTCGGCGCAGTTCCCGCTGCACGTCTGGCTGCCTGACTCGATGGAAGGCCCGACCCCGATTTCCGCACTGATCCACGCGGCAACGATGGTGACCGCCGGCATCTTCATGGTCGCGCGCATGTCGCCGCTGTTCGAGCTGTCGGATGCCGCGCTGTCGTTCGTGCTGGTGATCGGCGCCATCACCGCGCTGTTCATGGGCTTCCTGGGCATCATCCAGAACGACATCAAGCGCGTGGTCGCGTACTCGACGCTGTCGCAGCTGGGCTACATGACCGTGGCGCTGGGCGCATCGGCCTACTCGGTGGCCGTGTTCCACCTGATGACGCACGCCTTCTTCAAGGCGCTGCTGTTCCTGGGCGCGGGCTCGGTCATCATCGGCATGCACCACGACCAGGACATCCGCAACATGGGCGGCCTGCGCAAGTACATGCCGATCACCTGGATCACGTCGCTGGTGGGTTCGCTGGCGCTGATCGGCACGCCGTTCTTCGCGGGCTTCTATTCCAAGGACTCGATCATCGAGGCCGTGGCCGAGTCGCACATCGCCGGTTCCGGCTTTGCCTACTTCGCCGTGCTGGCCGGTGTGTTCGTGACCGCGTTCTACTCGTTCCGCATGTACTTCCTGGTCTTCCACGGCAAGGAGCGCTGGGGCCAGAACCATGCGCACCAGCACCATGAGGGCGACCACGAGGACGAGGAAGTCTCGCACGACCATCACCATGGCCTGGCCGCCGGCGAGAAGCCGCACGAGTCGCCGTGGGTGGTGACGCTGCCGCTGGTGCTGCTGGCGATCCCCTCGGTGATCATCGGCGCCATCGCGATCGAGCCGATGCTGTTCGGCAACTTCTTCAAGATGGGCATCGCCTTCAAGGACGTGATCTTCGTCGGCGAGAACCACCACGCCATGGCCGAGCTGAAGGAAGCCTTCCACGGCTGGGTGCCGATGGCGATTCACTCCCTGACCACGCCCGTGCTGTGGCTGGCCGTTGCGGGTGTCGTGCTGTCGTGGTTCTTCTACATGAAGCGCCCGGATATCCCCGAGGCTATCGCGAACCGCTTCTCGGGCCTGTACAAGCTGCTGGACAACAAGTACTACATGGACGCCATCAACCAGGCCGTGTTCGCCCGTGGCGCACGCCTGCTCGGTACCGGCCTGTGGAAGGGCGGCGACCAGAGCCTGATCGACGGCCTGTTCGTCAACGGCGCGGCGCGCGTGGTGGCTTCGTTTGCTTCGGCCAGCCGCTACCTGCAGTCGGGCTATATCTACCACTACGCATTTGCGATGATCGTCGGCATGCTGGTGCTGCTGACGCTGACGGTCACCGGTGTGATCGGCACCAAGTGATAGGCACCAAGTAAGGAAAACATAGAAATGGTTCTGTCTTTCTCAATCTGGCTGCCTGTCTTTTTCGGCCTGCTGATCCTGGCCTTCGGCTCGGACCGCAGCCCGGGCTTTGTGCGGTGGATGTCGCTGTTCGGCTCGATCGTCAGCTTCGTCGTCACGTTGCCGCTGGTGTTCCACTTTGACCGCGCCACCGCGGCGATGCAGTTCGTCGAGAAGGCGGACTGGATCCAGCGCTTCAACATCCAGTACCTGCTGGGCGTCGACGGCATCTCGATGTGGTTCGTAGTGCTGACCGCCTTCATCACGGTGATCGTAGTGATCTCGGCCTGGGAAGTGATCACCGAGCGCGTGGCCGAGTACATGGCCTCGTTCCTGATCCTGTCCGGCCTGATGGTCGGCGTGTTCTGCGCGCTCGACGGCATGCTGTTCTACGTGTTCTTCGAGGCCACGCTGATCCCGATGTACATCATCATCGGCGTCTGGGGCGGCGCGAACCGCGTCTACGCGGCCTTCAAGTTCTTCCTCTATACGCTGCTGGGCTCGCTGCTGACGCTGGTTGCGCTGCTGTACCTGTACAACAAGACCGGCACCTTCCAGATCCTGGAATGGCACCAGGCCAAGCTGTCGATGAACGAGCAGATTGCGCTGTTCATTGCCTTCTTCGCCGCCTTCTCGGTCAAGGTGCCGATGTGGCCGGTGCACACCTGGCTGCCCGATGCCCACGTGGAAGCGCCGACCGGCGGTTCGGTGGTGCTGGCCGCCATCATGCTGAAGCTGGGCGCCTACGGTTTCCTGCGGTTCTCGCTGCCGATCGCGCCCGACGCGAGCCACTACCTGGCTCCGTTCATCATCACGATCTCGCTGATCGCCGTCATCTACATCGGCCTGGTCGCGCTGGTGCAGGCCGACATGAAGAAGCTGGTGGCATACTCGTCGATCGCCCACATGGGCTTCGTCACGCTGGGCTTCTTCATCTTCAGCGACATCGGCATCGAGGGCGGCATTGTGCAGATGATCTCGCACGGCTTTATCTCGGGCGCCATGTTCCTGTGTATCGGCGTGCTGTATGACCGCGTGCACTCGCGCCAGATTGCCGACTACGGTGGCGTGGTGAACACCATGCCGAAGTTCGCGGCACTGGTGGTGTTCTTCGCGATGGCCAACTGCGGCCTGCCTGCCACCTCGGGATTCGTTGGCGAATTCATGGTGATCCTGGGCGCGGTCAAGTTCGACTTCTGGATCGGCCTGCTGGCCGCCACCGCCCTGATCTTCGGCGCCGCCTACTCGCTGTGGATGGTCAAGCGCGTGATCTTCGGCGACGTCGTGCACCAGCACGTGCACGAGCTGGTCGACCTGAACAAGCGTGAGTTCGTCATGCTCGGCCTGCTGGCCATCATGACGCTGTACATGGGCCTGCACCCGAAGCCCTTTACCGACGTGATGCACCCGTCCGTGGTCAACCTGCTGCAGCACGCGGCGCAGTCGAAGCTGTAATCGGGGAGAGATATCAACATGCAACCGTCCTCGACACTCGCCCCCGTGGCGCCGATTATCTTCCTGGCGATCGCCATCGCCGCGATCAACTGGATCGACCTGGCCCGGGGCAAGGGCAAGCAGAGCGTGGCCTATCCGCTGTCGCTGCTGACCACGGCGGTGCTGACCGTCTGGTTCGGCATGAATGCCGCTGCCGGCGAAACGCACTATGCGTTCTCCAACCTGGTGGTGATCGACCCGATGGCCAACGTGCTGTCCGCGTTCTGCGCGGCCGGCCTGTTCATCACGCTGGTCTATACGCGCAGCTACCTGGCCGATCGCGACATGTTCGCCGGCGAGTTCTACATGCTGGCGCTGTTCACGCTGGGCGGCCAGATCGTGATGATCACCGGCAACAACTTCCTGACCCTGTACCTGGGCCTGGAACTGCTGTCGCTGTCGTCCTATGCGCTGGTGGCGCTGCGCCGCGAGTCGCGCGTGACGTCTGAATCGGCGATGAAGTACTTCGTGCTGGGCGCGCTGGCTTCGGGCTTCCTGCTGTACGGCATCTCGATGATGTACGGCGCCACCGGTTCGCTGAACCTGGGCGAGGTGTTCCGCGTGGTCGAGTCGGGCCGCGTCAACACCACGATGCTGGCGTTCGGCGTGGTGTTCATCGTCGCCGGCCTGTCGTTCAAGCTGGGTGCCGCGCCGTTCCACATGTGGATTCCGGACATCTACCAGGGTTCGCCGACCGCCGTGACGCTGCTGATCGCGGGCGGCCCGAAGGTTGCCGCGTTCGCGCTGATCATCCGCGTGCTGGTGGAAGGCCTGCTGCCGCTGGCCAATGACTGGCAGATGATGCTGGTGGTGCTGTCGATCGTGTCGCTGGCGATCGGCAACCTGACCGCCATCGTCCAGTCCAACCTGAAGCGGATGCTGGCGTATTCGACCATCTCGCACATGGGCTTCGTGCTGCTGGGCATGCTGTCCGGCGTGGTAGCCAACAAGGCTGATGGCGCCGCCGATGCGTACAGCGCGTCGATGTTCTACTCGGTGACCTACCTGCTGACCACGCTGGGCACCTTCGGCATCATCCTGCTGCGCACCAACAAGGGCTTCGAGGCGGAGACGCTGGAAGACCTGAAGGGCATGTCGCGCCGCAATCCTTGGTTCGCCTTCCTGATGCTGGTGATGATGTTCTCGCTGGCCGGCATCCCGCCGACCGTGGGCTTCTACGCCAAGCTGGCGGTGCTGGATGCGGTGGTCAAGGCCGGCATGAGCTGGCTGGCCGTGGTCGCGGTGATGTTCTCGCTGATCGGCGCCTTCTACTACCTGCGCATCGTCAAGCTGATGTACTTCGATGAGCCGGCTGGCGAAGAGCAGCTGGAAGCGACCGCCGGCCTGCGCTCGATGCTGACGCTGAACGGCGCCGCCGTGATCGTGCTGGGCTTTTTCCCGGCAGCGCTGATGAACCTGTGCTACCAGGCCATCCGCTCGACCCTGGGCTCCTGATCCGCCAACTTCCATGAGCGCATCCGCAAGCGGCTGGTTTGTCATCCTGCTGGCACTCGTCAGTGCGAACCTGCCGTTTGTGAACCAGCGCCTGTTCATGGCGATTCCGCTCCGGTGGGCGCGCAAGCCGCTGTGGCTGCGCCTGCTGGAGCTGATCGTCTGGTACACGGTGGCCGGTGCCGCCGGTTTCGCGGTCGAGGCCAGCCTCGGCAATGCCTTCCCGCAGGGCTGGCAGTTCTACGCCATCACCGCCTGCATGATGCTGGTGTTCGCCTTCCCGGGCTTCACCTGGCAATACCTCGTCAAACACCGCACGGCCTGAAGCCGGTCTTGTCGGCGCCGGGCCTGCCTGATCCGGAGCGTCCATGACCGACAAGATCCAACGCGGCACCCACTCTCTCGCCGATCCCGCCGGCCACACCGCGAACGACGACGCACTGAAGGAAGTCTGCGTCGCCTCGGCCACGGTCCATCGCGGCAAGTTCCTCACGCTGAAGCAAGACATCGTCCGCCTGCCCGATGGCAAGCAGACCGGGCGCGAATACATCGTACATCCGGGCGCGGTGATGATGATCCCGTTGTTCGACGACGGCACCGTATTGATGGAAAGGCAGTTCCGCTATCCGGTCGGCGAAGTCATGCTGGAATTCCCGGCCGGCAAGCTCGACCCGCAAGAGGGCGCGCAACGCTGCGGCGAGCGCGAGCTGCAGGAAGAGACCGGCTATACGGCCCGGCGCTGGGACTACCTGACGCGCATCCACCCGGTCATCTCTTACTCGACCGAATTCATCGATATTTTCCTGGCGCGCGACCTGACGCACGGCGAGGCGCAGCTGGACGACGGCGAGTTCCTGGAGACGTTCATCACGCCGGTGGGGCAGGTGATCGACTGGGTGCGCAGCGGCCGCATCAGCGATGTGAAGACCATCATCGGCGCTTTCTGGCTGGAGAAAGTCATTTCCGGCGCGTGGCAGCCGGGCGAGCAGGCGCTGCCGCGCTGAGTCTCGCCGGCAGCGGGGCGCGCACTGCGTTAAGCTGGTTGTGGGGCGGGCAATGCAGGTGCCGAAAACTGCATGTTCGTTCTACGAACGGTCGTTCGAAAAAATTTAGCACGACCGTTCACAAAATTTCGATTCGCGGATAATATAGCTTTTGACGGGCTGGAAAGATCATGAAGGTGCTCGACCTGCGCTGCGCGCATGACCATCGTTTCGAGGGCTGGTTTGCCTCGGAGGAAGAAGCGCAGTCGCAAATCGCGCGCGACCTCGTCCAATGCCCGGTCTGTGGCGACCACGCCGTAACCCGGCTGCCCAGCGCGCCGCGCCTGAACCTGTCAGGCGCGAACGCGCCGAAGGCCTCAGCCAGGCCGGCGCAGCCAGCGGCAACCGCCGCCGCACCGGCGACACTGCAGGCGCTGTACACGAAGGCAGTGAAGCAGGTGCTGGCACAGACCGAGGACGTTGGCGACCGCTTTGCCGAGGAGGCAAGGCGCATGCACTACGACGAAGCGCCGGAGCGCGGGATCCGCGGCTCGGCTTCGCCGGAGGAAGTGCAGGCGCTGGCCGAGGAGGGCATCGAGACTTTCCCGCTTATCGTGCCGGATGCGCTGAAGCAGACGGCTCACTGAATTGCGTCCTGTGCCCGTTGCTGTCGGCGCATGACGCGCAAGGCAGAACAAACCGCCGGCAGCCTGAGACGATGCCGGCACCATCATGGAGACGGGCATGGATCTCAACTACTCGGCGTCCGACAACGCCTTCCGCGAGGAAGTGCGTAGCTGGCTCGAAGCCAACTTGCCGGCGGACATCCGCAGCAAGATTCTCAACCACCGCCGTCCGAACCGCGATGACCTGGTGCGCTGGCACAAGATCCTTGCTGGCAAAGGCTGGTCGGCGCCGCACTGGCCCGTCCAGTTCGGCGGCACCGGCTGGAACGCCACCCAGCGCCACATCTGGGACGAAGAGAACGCCCGCGTCGGCGCGCCCGGCGTGCTGCCGTTCGGCGTGGCCATGGTGGCGCCCGTGATCATGAAGTACGGCAACGAGCAGCAGAAGTCGTACTACCTGCCGCGCATCCTCGACTGCACCGACTGGTGGTGCCAGGGCTACTCCGAGCCGGGCTCGGGTTCGGACCTGGCTTCGGTAAAGACCCGCGCCGAGCTGACCTCGGACGGCAAGCACTACATCGTCAACGGCCAGAAGACCTGGACCACGCTCGGCCAGCACGCCGACATGATCTTCTGCCTGGTCCGCACTGACCCGGAAGCCAAGAAGCAGGAAGGCATCTCGTTCCTGCTGATCGACATGAAGACTCCGGGTATCACCGTGCGCCCGATCATCATGCTCGACGAAGAGCATGAAGTGAACGAGGTCTTCTTCGACAACGTCAAGGTGCCGGTCGAGAACCGCGTCGGCGAAGAGAACAAGGGCTGGACCTACGCCAAGTACCTGCTCGGCCATGAGCGTACCGGCATTGCGCGCGTGGGCAACTCCAAGCGCGAGCTGGGCTTCCTCAAGCGCGTGGCGCGCCAGCAGCAGAAGAATGGCAAGCCGCTGCTGGAGGATCCGGTGTTCGGTGCCAAGGTGGCCGCGCTGGAAATCGAACTGATGGCGCTGGAGATCACCGTGCTGCGCGTGGTGTCGAGCGAAGCCGCCGGCAAGGGCCCCGGTCCCGAGGCGTCGATGCTCAAGATCAAGGGCACCGAGATCCAGCAGCTGCTGACCGAGCTGATGGTCGAGGCTGTCGGCCCGTACGCCCAGCCGTTCGACACGGCCTACCTGGAGTGCGAGACCGAGCACGCGGTGACCGGCTACGACGACGCCGCGCCGCTGTCAGCGTACTACTTCAACTATCGCAAGACCTCCATCTACGGCGGGTCCAACGAAATTCAGAAGAACATCATCAGCCAGATGATTCTGGGGCTGTGAGGAGACACGTAACATGAACTTCAATCTCAGCGACGAACAGAAGCAACTGGCCGACGCCGTCCGCCGTTTTGTCGAGAAGGACTACGGCTTCGAGGATCGCAAGAAGAACTACGAAAGTGCCGCCGGCTACGGCGAATCCGCATGGGGCTCGCTGGTCGAGCTTGGCCTGACCGCACTGCCGGTGCCGGAAGCGCAGGGCGGTTTCTCGGGCAAGGCGCTCGACATGATGGTGGTGCAGCAGGAACTGGGCCGCGGCCTGGTGGTGGAGCCGTACCTGGCCACCGTGGTGGGTGCCTACGCACTGGGCCTGGCCGGCGGCCAGGACGCGCTGCTGGAGCAGGTCGCCGGCGGCGAGCTGAAGCTGGCGGTGGCCTTCAACGAGCCGCAGGCGCGCTATGAACTGAACAACGTGCGCGTCAGCGCCCGCGACGGCAAGCTCAACGGCCGAAAGACCGTGGTGCTGCATGGCGCGCAGGCCGACAAGCTGGTCGTGTCGGCGCGCAGCAGCGGCGGCGATGCCGACCAGGATGGCATCTCGCTGTTCCTGGTCGATGCCAAGGGCGCCGGTGTCAGCATCAAGGACTATCGCACCATCGACAACCTGCGCGCGGCCGACATCACCTTCCAGGACGCGCCGGCGCAGCTGCTGGGCGAGGCCGGCAAGGGCTTCGCGCTGGTCGAGCAGGTGGCTGACTATGCCGCGGTGCTGCTGTGCGCCGAGGCCGTAGGCGTGATGGACACGCTCAACGCGGCCACGCTGGAATACGCCAAGACGCGCCAGCAGTTCGGCCAGCCGATCGCACGCTTCCAGGCGCTGCAGCACCGCATGGTCGAGATGTTCATCCATGCCGAGCAATCGCGCTCGATCACGCTGCTGGCCGCGGCCCGCTTTGAAGAGGCAACGCCGGAAGAGCGCCGCCGCTACGTCTCCGCCGCCAAGGCGCGCGTGGGGCAGGCAGCGCGCACGGTCGGCCAGGAAGCGGTGCAGATCCATGGCGGCATGGGCGTGACCAACGAACTGCCGGCCGCGCACATGTTCAAGCGCCTGACGCTGATCAACACTACGTTTGGCGACGTGGATCACCACCTGGGCCGGTTTGCTGCCCAGCCGGGGTTCCAGGAAGCAGCCTGACGCAAATTGCCGGGAAGCCATGCATTCCGCCGGTTTGCTCCCCTCTCCCGCTTGCGGGAGAGGGGCAGGGGGTGAGGGCAGGCGCTGGCAAACCGACGCGCTGTGCTTCGTTGATGCTCAGGCCCTCACCCCCACCCCTCTCCCACTTCGCGGGAGAGGGGAGCCTTCACCAGTGGAGGTGGCTTGCGTACCGCGTCCTGACCGCGCCATAGGCCTCGGCCTTGGCGCGGTTTTTCTTTGCGCGCTGTTAGGGGCGGGTTCGGCAAATACGGACGCTCGCCCCTGGCATGCATGCGATCATCGTCAGAACAGGCCATGGCCATCCCAAGCTGACAGTTACGGAGAGACAAGCAATGCTGTATTTCGAGGATTTTGAGGTCGGCAGCCGCCGCGAACTGGGCTCCTACGTCGTCACCGAGGAAGAGCTCCTCGCCTTTGCCCGCCAGTACGACCCGCAGCCGTTCCATATCGACAAGGAAGCCGCCGCCAGCAGCATCTACGGCGGGCTGATCTCGAGCGGCTGGATGACGTGCTCGATCATGATGCGCCTGCTGGTGCTGAGCACCACCGGCAAGTCGGCCAGCATGGGCTCGCCCGGCGTGGACGAGATCCGCTGGATCAAGCCGGTCTATGCCGGTGACACGCTGACCGTGGTGCTCAACGTGCTGGACACTCGGCCCTCGCAATCGAAGCCGGACCGCGGCATCGTGCATACCCAGTGGGAAGCCACCAACCAGCGCGGCGAACTGGTCTGCACCGTCAAGGGCATGGGCATGTACGGCCGCCGCCCCGCATAACGACACATCCACACACCCATCGAGGAGACAACCAAAATGCGTACCATCGCAACGCTGGAAGAACTGGAAGGCCTGCAGGGGCAGGAAGTCGCGGTCAGCGACTGGATGGAGGTGACCCAGCAGCAGGTCAACCAGTTTGCCGAGGCCACCGGCGACCACCAGTGGATCCACGTCGACGTGGAACGCGCCAAGAAGGAGTCGCCCTATGGCGCCCCGATCGCCCATGGCTTCCTGACGCTGTCGCTGTTGCCCAAGTTCATGCATAACGCGCTGCACATGCCGTCGAAGATCGGCGTCAACTACGGCCTGAACCGCGTGCGATTCACTGCGCCCGTGCCGGTGGGCAGCAAATTGCGGGCACGAATCAAGCTGCTCAAGGTCGAACGGCTCGATCCGCTGCCGAAGTCGCCGGAGCTGGCGGGTGCCCAGTCCACCTGGGAGGTGACGATCGAGCGCGAGGGCAGCGACCGTCCGGTATGTGTCGCGGAGTCGATTTCCCGCCGTTACGGATGACCTGGGAAATTGCCGTGTGAGGTTGTCGTGCGACAAAGTTTCTGGTGCACTGCGACAATATGCCACACAACAATGCCGCACCCACAAAGCCGCGCCAATGCGCGGCTTTGTGCATATTTATAGTCGAAATTGTGATCTTGACGGCAATCAAGTGCTGCGATGCGACGACAGCACATGATTGTCCGTTTATCTGAACTCTGTGTTCTGTGGCGTTGGGTTTACCCTCAATGTTGCGTTGCGGTACATTCGCGCCCACGATGTTTTACGTGTTGCGCTCCCCGGCCGAAAACCGCGCTTGCCACCAGGTCACTGAAGGCGAGTCCGTCGGGAAGTGCAAAAACCTCGTACTCCAACGCTACCCGGCCGCTGTACTGAGCCGGGACCGTTCGCGGTTTCGGCCACCAGGTGCCGCAGCGCCGGCAAGGTCCCACAGGGCCTGCAGCGCGCGCAGTCAGTTGTCCTTCCGTGTTCATGGCGTTGCAAGGCCGCATGGTCCTCCGGCGTTAGATCCGCCGCCCGACCGCAACGCCAGCTAAGGACACGTCCTTCCGGTTTTCCCATAGCCCCACGCCTCTTGCGCGAGCATCAGGCGGTTTAGCCACGCTTTTGCCCAAAGCGCGGTGTAACCAAACCAGTCGTGACATGAAGAAACCCATACTGCCGCGTTGGACGCGGTTCCTGCCCTGCCTCGGCCTGCTCCTGCTGGCCGGCTGCAACATGACGCTGCTCGACCCGAAAGGGCAGGTCGGCGTCGACATCAAGAACATCATCCTGATCGCTACCTGGCTCATGCTACTGGTGGTGGTGCCGGTGATCGTGCTCACGCTGGTGTTCGCCTGGAAGTACCGCGCGTCCAATACCAAGGCGCGTTATGAGCCGGACTGGTCGCACTCGACCGCGATCGAAGTGGTGGTGTGGCTGATCCCCTGCCTGATCATCATCGCGCTGGGCATCATCACTTGGAAGTCGTCGCACGACCTGGACCCGTACAAGCCGCTGGAATCGAACAAGAAGCCGGTCACCATCGAGGTGGTCGCGCTGAACTGGAAGTGGCTGTTCATCTATCCGGAACTGAAGATCGCCACGGTCAACCAGATCGCGTTCCCGGTCGACACCCCGGTGAACTTCAAGATCACCTCGGATTCGATCATGAATTCGTTCTTCATCCCGCAACTGGGCAGCCAGGTGTACGCCATGGCAGGGATGGAGACCAAGCTGCACCTGATCGCCAACCATGCCGGCTCGTATGACGGCGTGTCCGCCAACTACAGCGGCGGCGGCTTCTCGGGCATGAAGTTCAAGGCGGTCGCCATGTCGAACTACGAGTTCGACGACTGGGTCGCCAAGGTCCGCGCCTCGTCGACCGAACTGGGCGTTGACGGTTACAAGACGCTGGCACAGCCCAGCGAGAAGGAGCCGGTCACGTACTACGGCAAGGTGGAAGACCAGCTCTTCCACAACATCCTGCACAAGTACATGGGCCACAGCGGCACGGCAGTCGCCGCGGACGGGTTCAAGGGCGGCCCGATCTGCACGTCGCGCAACACCCTCGGCGAAGAGCAGCTGTCGATGACCACGCCGGCCAAGCCGGCGGGCGCGTAATCCTGGGAGCAATGATGTTTGGCAAGTTGAGTTTGTCGGCGATTCCGTTTCATGAGCCGATCATCATGGTCGTGCTGGCCGGCGTCGCCCTGGGCGGTGCCGCGCTGCTGGGCGCGATCACATATTTCAAGAAGTGGGGCTATCTCTGGAACGAGTGGTTCACGTCCGTCGATCACAAGAAGATCGGCGTGATGTACTGCCTGGTCGCCCTGATCATGCTGCTGCGCGGCTTTGCCGACGCGGTCATGATGCGTACCCAGCTGGCGCTCGCCACCAATGGCGCCACCGGCGTGCTGCCGCCCGAGCACTACGACCAGATCTTCACCGCCCACGGCGTGATCATGATCTTCTTCGTGGCCATGCCGCTGATGACCGGCCTGATGAACCTGGTCGTGCCGTTGCAGATCGGCGCGCGCGACGTGGCCTTCCCGTTCCTGAACACGCTGTCGTTCTGGCTGTTCGTGGCGGGCGCCATGCTGGTCAACGTCTCGCTCGGCGTCGGTGAATTCGCCAAGACCGGCTGGCTGGCCTACCCGCCGCTGTCGGGCCTGGACTACAGCCCTGGTGTAGGGGTGGACTATTACCTCTGGAGCTTGCAGATCTCGGGCCTGGGCACGCTGCTGACCGGCGTGAACTTCCTGGTGACGATCCTGCGCATGCGCGCCCCGGGCATGACCCTGATGCGCATGCCGGTGTTCACCTGGACCGCGCTGTGCACCAACGTGCTGATCGTGGCCGCCTTCCCGGTGCTGACCGTGACCCTGGCGCTGCTGGGCCTGGACCGCTACATGGGCACGCACTTCTTCACGAATGACGGTGGCGGCAACGCCATGATGTACGTGAACCTGATCTGGATCTGGGGCCACCCCGAGGTGTACATCCTGATCCTGCCGGCGTTCGGCATCTTCTCTGAAGTGATTTCCACGTTCTCCGGCAAGAAGCTGTTCGGCTACAAGGGCATGGTGTACGCGACCGCCGCGATCATGGTGCTGTCGTTCATCGTGTGGCTGCACCACTTCTTCACGATGGGCTCGGGCGCCAACGTCAACGCATTCTTCGGCATCACGACCATGATCATCTCCATCCCGACCGGGGTGAAGATCTTCAACTGGCTGTTCACCATGTACCGCGGCCGGGTCCAGATGACCTCGCCGGTGCTGTGGACGCTGGGCTTCATGATCACCTTCGTGATCGGCGGCATGACCGGCGTGCTGATGGCCGTGCCGGCTGCCGACTTCGTGCTGCACAACAGCCTGTTCCTGATCGCCCACTTCCACAACGTGATCATCGGCGGCGTGCTGTTCGGCTACCTGGCCGGCATCACCTACTGGTGGCCGAAGGCGTTCGGCTTCACGCTGAACGAGCGCCTGGGCAAGTGCGCCTTCTGGTGCTGGCTGGTCGGCTTCTACTTCGCCTTCATGCCGCTGTACGTGCTGGGCCTGATGGGCATGACCCGCCGCCTGAACCACACCGACAACCCGGCCTGGACGCCGTGGCTGTGCCTGGCCGTGGTGGGCGTGGTGTTCGTGGCGCTGGGCATTTTCTTCCAGGTGCTGCAGATCGTCGTCTCGATCCGCGACCGCAAGAAGCTGGCCGACGTGACCGGCGACCCGTGGGGCGGCCGTACCCTGGAGTGGGCCACCTCTTCGCCGCCGCCGTTCTACAACTTCGCGCACACCCCGGTGGTGCGTGACCTGGACGCGTTCGCCGACATGAAGGCCCGTGGCGAGACCCTGCCGACCGAAGGCTACGAGAAGATCCACATGCCCAAGAACACGGGCGCGGGCTTCATCATCGGCGCCTTCAGCCTGGTGTTCGGCTTTGCCCTGACCTGGCATATCTGGTGGATGGCCATCGTTGGCCTGGTGGGCATGGTGTGGGCGTTCATCCACCGCAGCAACGACGACCATATCGACTACTACGTGCCGGCCACCGAGGTCGAGCAGATCGAAACGCGCCATCTGCAGCGCATTGCTTCGCAGGCCTAAGAACCATGTCGACTCAAGTCCTAGACCGCATCCCCGCGCAGGGCGCCTCGGCCCACGCTGACGCGCATGGCCATGACCATGCGCACCACGATACCAGTGCCAATACGGTGTATGGCTTCTGGATCTACCTGATGAGCGACTGCATCATCTTCGCCGGGCTGTTCGCCACCTTCGCCGTGCTGCGCGGCGAACTGGCGGGCGGGCCGTCGGCGAAGGAGCTGTTCGAGCTCAACTACGTGCTGGTGGAGACCTTCATCCTGCTGTTCTCCTCGATCACGTACGGCATGGCGATGATCTCGCTGCAGAACCGCAGCCTGAAGCACGTGCAGACCTGGCTCGGCGTGACGTTCCTGCTGGGTGCGGCGTTCATGGCGATGGAAATCAACGAGTTTCATCACCTGATCGCAGAAGGCGCCGGCCCGGGCCGCAGCGCGTTCCTGTCGTCGTTCTTCACGCTGGTCGGCACCCACGGCCTGCACGTCGCCAGCGGCATGCTGTGGATGATCGTGCTGATGTGGCAACTGGGCAAGAAGGGCATCACCCCGACGCTCAGCAAGCGCCTGATGTGCCTGTCGCTGTTCTGGCACTTTCTGGACGTGGTCTGGATCGGCGTGTTTACCGTGGTCTACCTGATGGGACATCTGTGATGGCACAACACAACGCACCGGCGGCGCACGGCGCCCATGACGCGCATGCCGCGCACGATTCGCACAGCACGCACGCCAGCTTCAAGGGCTACGCGATCGGCTTCATCCTGGCGGTGATCCTGACCGTGATCCCGTTCAAGCTGGTGATGGACGGCAGCATGGACAAGGGCACGATCCTGTGGATCATCCTCGGCATGGCCGCGGTCCAGATCCTGGTCCACCTGAAGTACTTCCTGCACCTGGACACGTCGTCCGACCAGCGCAGCAATGTGATCGCGCTGCTCTTCACGGCGCTGATCCTGGTGATCGTGGTGGCGGGTTCGCTGTGGATCATGTACAACCTGAACGCCAACATGATGCCGATGTAAGGACTGCGCTGTCCTGGCATCCTGGCATCGAAAAACGGGGCCCCGCGAGGGGCCCCGTTTTTTTGCTGCGACTGCGGCCAAGGCGTCAAGGCTTGAACGTATCGCCCAGCACCACGCCTTCGCGGCGCCGGTCGGCGCCGCCCACCAGCACCGCCGAGCCGCAGATGATGGTGCGGATGATCGCGCTCAGGCCGCTCGACTGCGCGGCGGTGTTCACCGTGTGGCCAAGGTTGCGCAGGCCCTTGACCAGCGGGTCGTTGTCGCCCGCCAGTCCGCCGGACGGCACGCTGAGGTCGACATTGGGGTGCTCGCCGCCGACGATCATGGGCGAGCCCGCGCTCGCGTTATTGCCGCCGAAGTCGATCATCGACACCGCCTGCTGCGCGTCCATGCCCCAGTCCAGCGCCGCCACCAGCGTCTTGGCCACGTACTGGATGATGGTCGCGCCGCCGGGCGAACCGGTGGTCATGTAGAAGTCACCGCGCGACCCGTCGGCATTGCGCTTGAACACCAGCGTCGGCGACATCGAGCTGCGCGGCCGCTTGCCCGGCTGCACGCGGTTGGCGACCAGCACGCCGCCCACGGCAGGCGCGGCATTGAAGTCGGTCAGCTCGTTGTTCAGCAGGAAGCCGTTGGTCATGTGGTACGACCCCAGCCCCGACTCGATGGTGGTGGTCATCGCCACTACGTTGCCGTACTTGTCATGCAGCGACAGGTGGGTAGTGCCGCGCTCCTGCACGAACGACGGCGACAGCGGCACGTCGCCGAGGTTGCCTGCCGCCACCGGCGTGGTCAGCACGCCGGTGGTGCTGATCAGCGCGGCGCGCTGGCTCAGGTAGGGCTTGTTCAGCATGGTGTCCCAGTTGCCGCCCGGCAGGCCGATGAAGTCGGTGTCGGCCACGTACTTGTTGCGGTCTGCATAGGCGAGGTGTCCCGCTTCGCCCAGCAGGTGCGCGCCCAGCACGCTGGGCCGGCCGCCATTCTGGTCGACCAGCGTGGGGCCATGGCTGGCCATGTCGAAGTTCTCGACGATGCCCAGGATCTGCGCAACCGCGATGCCGCCGGAGGAGGGCGGGGGCATGCCGCAGATCTCGTACTGGCGGTAGGTGGTGCAGACCGCCGTGCGCTTCCAGTTCCAGCACGCGCAGCGTGCCGGGCGTGCCGATCGAGCGGCCGCTGCGGACAGCGTTGGGCGCCGGTGCGGTCTGGTCGGTGGCCGACTTCCACCGGATGTAGTTTTCGTCGGCACCAGCCGGGGCGGTCTCGCGGCCGTCGTAGGCGGTCACCGCCCTGGTCGTCGCGTCGTAGTGCATGATGAAGGCACCGCCGCCGATGCCGGAGGACTGCGGCTCGAACAGGTTCAGCAAACCTCCGCTTACTTCCGCGCCGGGTGTCGCCATTGGCAAGCCGCGCACCGTCCTCGCCGCCGGACCGGTGCGGGCGGCACGATCAATTCTGGCGCATGGCCGCGACCCGCTCGCGTGCACCATGCACCGTCACTGCTCCCATTTCTGCTGTTGCACTGTCTCAGTGCCGACCTGCGCTGCACGCTCGTGGTGCGTGAGGGTTCTCGCGGCCCGGTAAAGCCATGCGCGCCGCGCCGGGCGGGCGGGTTGCGGCCCGAAACCGGTGGCACGCTAGTTGCAAATGCATCACCCCGGGGAGCGTAGTCCCTACTAACACCACAAACGGGAGCTGCAAATGCAACGACGTGACATGCTGAAGCTGTCGGCCATCGCCGCCGCAGCAATGATCGGTACCAGCCCGCTGGCCATGGCGCAGTCCAGGGAACCGATCAAGGTCGGGATCCTGCACTCGCTGTCCGGCACGATGGCCATCTCGGAAACGTCGCTGAAAGACGTGGCCCTGATGACCATCGACGAGATCAACAAGAGCGGTGGCGTGCTCGGCCGCAAGCTCGAGCCGGTGGTGGTGGACCCGGCCTCCAACTGGCCGCTGTTCGCCGAAAAGGCGCGCCAGCTGGTCAGCAAGGACAAGGTCGCGGTCACGTTCGGTTGCTGGACCTCGGTGTCGCGCAAGTCGGTGCTGCCGGTCTATGAAGAGCTGAACTCGCTGCTGTTCTACCCGGTGCAGTACGAAGGCGAGGAAATGTCCAGGAACGTCTTCTACACCGGCGCCGCGCCCAACCAGCAGGCGATCCCGGCGGTGGAATACCTGATGAGCAAGGAAGGCGGCGGCGCCAAGCGCTTCTTCCTGCTTGGCACGGACTACGTCTACCCGCGCACCACCAACAAGATCCTGCGCGCCTTCCTGAAGAGCAAGGGCGTTGCCGACAAGGACATCGAAGAGGTCTACACCCCGTTCGGCCACAGCGACTACCAGACCATCGTCGCCAATATCAAGAAGTTCTCGCAGGGCGGCAAGACCGCGGTGATCTCCACCATCAACGGCGATTCCAACGTGCCCTTCTATAAAGAACTGGGCAACGCCGGCCTGAAGGCGAAGGACGTGCCGGTGGTGGCGTTCTCGGTGGGCGAGGAAGAACTGCGCGGCATCGACACCAAGCCGCTGGTCGGCCACCTTGCAGCGTGGAACTACTTCATGTCGGTCAAGAATGCGCAGAACGACGCCTTCAGGAAGCAATGGGCGGCCTGGGTCAAGGCCAACAACCTGCCGGGCGGCGACAAGCGCGTGACCAACGATCCGATGGAAGCCACCTACGTCGGCATCCACATGTGGGCGCAGGCGGTGAAGAAGGCTGGCACCACAGATACCGACAAGGTGCGCGCGGCGATGTACGGCCAGACCTTCAAGGCGCCGGATGGCTTCACGCTGACCATGGGCGAGAACCATCACCTGTACAAGCCGGTGATGATCGGCGAAGTGAAGGGCGACGGCCAGTTCTCGGTGGTGTGGAAGACGCCGAAGGCAGTGCGCGCGCAGCCGTGGAGCCCGTTCATCGCGGGCAATGAAGGGAAGCCGGACAAGGTGATGTAAGCCAGCTCATCTGCCGCTGGTTTTCTCCCCTCTCCCGCTCGCGGGAGAGGGGAGAAAACACCCAGTCTGCCGACACTCTCGCACTTGCCAGCCCTATGCGCTATCCAATATCCCGAACGGCCATGCCCTGGCTGCGCGCCCTGGTGGCAGCGCTGCTACTGGCCTCAGCGCCCTGGGCCATGGCGCTGACGCAGGCCGACCTGAAGCCGCTGGCCGAAGACGACTTCGATGCCAAGACCGCGGCGTTGTCCGCGTTGGCGAAGGCATCGCCCGCCGAAGCCGCACCGATCCTGAAGGCCCTGCAGGACGACACGCTGCAATATGCGCCGTCGGTCGGCATGGTGCGCCAGGATGGCGACAAGGTGGTCGACGCCATCACCGGCAAGCCGGTCACGGTCAAGCCGGACGAACTCGAATCCCTGACCCTGAACAACAGCCTGCGCGCGCTGGTCGACAGCGCCGCCAGCAGCCTGCTGCTGCAATCGCCCGACATCGCGGCGCGCGCGCAGGCCATCGGCACCTTGCGCGACCAGCCGGAAAGCGCCTCGCTTGCCGCCGTCGAAGCCGCGCGCAAGGCCGAGGCCGATGCCGGCCTGCGCGCCAGTCTGGACGTGATCTGGGCCAACCTGGTGCTGGCGGAGCCCGCGGATGGCGCGAATCCCGCCGCGCACGATGCGCGGCTCGAAGCGATCCGCATCCTTGCGAGGGACAGCAACCCGCAGAGCCGCCAGAAGCTGGCGCCGCTGGTCGAGCGCGACAGCGCCGGCAACTACCGCGAAGCCGATGCCGACGTGCGTTTGGCCGCGCAGCAGGCGCTGGACCAGCTGCGCGGCGACCAGCGCCGTGCCGAGCTGATCGGCAACCTGTTCGCCGGCCTGAGCCTGGGCAGCGTGCTGCTGCTGGCCGCGTTGGGCCTGGCCATCACCTATGGCCTGATCGGCGTCATCAACATGGCGCACGGCGAGTTCCTGATGATCGGCGCCTATGCCACCTATGTGGTGCAGTCGCTGTTTCGTACCTATGCGCCGGAGGCGTTCGCGTGGTACCTGCCAGCAGCGCTGCCGGCATCGTTCCTGGCGGCGGCGGTGGTGGGCTTCGTGCTGGAGCGGCTGGTGCTGCGCCACCTGTACGGCCGCCCGCTCGAAACGCTGCTGGCCACCTTCGGCATCAGCCTGCTGCTGATGCAGGCGGTGCGCACGCTGTTTGGCGCGCAGAACGTGGAAGTGGCCAACCCCGGATGGATGAGCGGCGGCTTCGAATGGATGCCGGGACTGGTGATCCCGTACAACCGCGTGGTCATCATCCTGTTCGCGCTGGCGGTGGTGGCAGTGGCGTGGGCGGTGCTCAACCGCACGCGGCTGGGGCTGTTCGTGCGCGCCACCACGCAGAACCGCACCATGGCGGCGTGCGTCGGCGTGCGCACCTGGAAGGTCGACAGCTACGCCTTTGCCTTTGGTGCCGGCATCGCCGGGCTCGGCGGCTGTGCACTGTCGCAGATCGGTAATGTCGGTCCCGACCTGGGCCAGGCGTACATCATCGATTCATTCATGGTGGTGGTGCTGGGCGGGGTGGGGCAGCTGGCCGGCACCATCGTGGGCGCGTTCGGGCTGGGCATCATCAACAAGTTCATCGAGCCGTTCTATGGCGCGGTGCTGGCCAAGATCTTTGTCCTGGTGCTGATCGTGCTCTTTATCCAGAAACGGCCGCAGGGACTTTTCGCGCTCAAGGGGCGCAGCGCGGAGGCATGATGCAGCGATTCCAACCTGACTCTTCCGCGACGCCTTTCCGGCTTGCCGTGCCGGAACGCCAGTCGCTGTTCTCGCCGCGCGGCTGGATGGCGCTGGCGGTGCTGACCGTGATCGTCGGCATCGGCGTGCCGGTGTGCGCGCTGCTCGTGCCGGAAGGCCATCCGCTGCACCTGTCGGCCTACGCGCTGACGCTGGTCGGCAAGATCATGTGCTTTGCGCTGGCGGCGATTGCACTCGACCTGGTGTGGGGCTACTGCGGCATCCTGAGCCTCGGCCATGGCCTGTTCTTCGCGCTGGGCGGCTATGCCATGGGCATGTACCTGATGCGTTCGATCGGGCGCGAAGGCGTGTACAAGAGCGACCTGCCGGACTTCATGGTGTTCCTCGACTGGAAGGAGTTGCCGTGGTTCTGGCACGGCACCGACCACCTTGGCTATGCGCTGCTGCTGGTGGTGCTGGTGCCGGGGGTGCTGGCGTGGCTGTTCGGCTTCTTTGCCTTCCGCTCGCGCATCAAGGGCGTGTACCTGTCCATCATCACGCAGGCGATGACGTATGCGGCGATGCTGCTGTTCTTCCGCAACGAGACCGGCTTCGGCGGCAACAACGGCTTCACCGATTTCAAGCGCATCGCCGGATTTGCCATCGCCGCGCCGCAGACCCGCACGGCGCTGTTCGTGCTGACCTTCCTGGCGCTGCTGGGCGGCTTTGTTGCCTGCCGCTACATCGTCACGTCCAAGCTGGGCCGCGTGGTGACAGCGGTGCGCGATGCCGAGATGCGCGTCATGTTCTCCGGCTACAACCCGCTTGGCTACAAGCTGTTCGTGTGGACCTTTTCGGCCGTGCTGTGCGGCATCGCCGGCGCGCTGTACGTGCCGCAGGTCGGCATCATCAACCCGGGCGAGATGTCGCCCGGCAACTCGATCGAGATGGCGGTGTGGGTCGCCGTGGGCGGGCGCGGCACGCTGCTCGGGCCGGTCATCGGCGCGTTCGTGGTCAACGGCGCCAAGACGCTCTTCACCGCCCACTTCGCCGAGTACTGGCTGTTCCTGCTGGGCGCGATGTTCGTGCTGGTGACGCTCTACCTGCCCGACGGCGTGACCGGCCTGTGGAGGCGCCTGCGCGAGCGCCGCGCTTCCACGGTGACGCCATCCGGGCCGGAGCCAGTTTCCACGCCCGCGGTGGCGGGCAGCACCGGAGGTGAAGCATGAACGCGGCACTCGAACACGGCCAGGCCGAAAGCGGCGATGCCACCGGGCTGGGCCGGGTGCTGGAGCCGGGCACCATCGATGTGTCGCACGGCCCGATCCTGTACCTGGAAGACGTCACCGTGCAGTTCGACGGCTTTCGCGCGCTCAACAAGCTGAACCTGTCGATCGACCATGGCGAACTGCGCTGCGTGATCGGCCCCAACGGCGCGGGCAAGACCACGATGATGGATGTCATCACCGGCAAGACCGGCCCGCGCAACGCCAGTGTCAGCGGGCGCGTGTTCCTGGGCCAGACCATCGACCTGATGCGGATGACCGAGCCGCGCATCGCGCAGGTCGGCATCGGCCGCAAGTTCCAGAAGCCAACCGTGTTCGAGCAGCACGCGGTATGGGAGAACCTGGAGCTGGCGATGAAGGCGGACAAGCGCTGGTGGTCGTCGCTGCGCGCGCGGCTGACTGGCGAGGGTCATCGCCGCATCGAGGAGACGCTGGCGCTGACCGGCCTGGAAGACGAGGCGTACCGGCCCGCCGGCCTGCTGTCGCACGGACAGAAGCAGCGGCTGGAGATCGGCATGCTGCTGATGCAGCAGCCACAGCTGTTGCTGCTCGACGAACCCGTGGCCGGCATGACCGATGAGGAAACCATGCAGCTCGCCAGCCTGCTCAACGGACTGCGCGGCAGCTGCTCGATGATGGTGGTCGAACACGACATGGAGTTCGTCGCCGCGCTGGCCGGCGATGCCGGCAAGGTCACAGTGCTGGCCGAGGGCAGCGTGCTTGCCGAAGGCACGCTCGACAGCGTCAAGCGCGACGAGCGCGTGATCGAATCCTACCTGGGGAGATAGGCATGCTGCAGGTCAATGCACTGAACCAGTTCTACGGTGGCAGCCATATCCTGCGCAACGTCTCCTTCGACGTGCCGGCGGGCAAGCTGACCACGCTGCTGGGCCGCAACGGCGTAGGGAAAAGCACACTGCTGAAATGCCTGATGGGCGTGGTGCCGACGCGCAGCGGCAGCATCCACTGGGACGGCAAGCCGCTGGAGAAGAAGGCGCCATATGAGCGTGTCTCCGCAGGGCTGGCTTATGTGCCGCAGGGGCGCGAGATCTTTCCGCGGCTGACGGTCGAAGAGAACCTGCTGATCGGTGCCGCCAGCCGCGCGCGGCCAGCGGGTGTGCCGGATCGCATCTATCACTTGTTCCCGGTGCTGCGCACCATGCGCCAGCGCCGCGGCGGCGACCTGTCCGGCGGCCAGCAGCAGCAACTGGCGATCGGCAGGGCGCTGATGAGCGATCCGCAGCTGCTGATCCTCGACGAGCCGACCGAGGGCATCCAGCCATCGATCATCCAGGACATCGGTCGCGCGCTGCGGCTGCTGGTGGATGAGTTCGGCATGACGGTGCTGCTGGTCGAGCAGTACTACGAGTTCGCGCGCCATATCGCCGATCACTATGTGGTGATGAGCCGGGGCGAGGTGGTTGCGCGCGGTGCCGGGACCAGCATGGAGCAGGACGGCGTACGGGAGCTGATCGCCGTGTAAGGGGGGATGGGAAATGCGCATCGCACGCCGCTTCCACACGGTCAAAGGGGCGCGCTATGATTGGCTACAACCCCCGCCATCGCGCCCGCCGGCATTGCTACGCCATGCGTCATCCCGATTTTCCTTCGTCACTCGCCGTGCCTGCCGCATGGCAGGCCAGCTTGCGGCTGCGCTTTGCACAACGCAGCCAACGCACCGCGCTGGTCGAGCGCCGTCACCAGGGGCCATTGCTGGTGCAGAAGCCGCTTTATCCCGAAGGCGGCATCTGCCATGCCGTCATCCTGCATCCGCCGGCAGGCATCGCGGGCGGCGACAGCCTGGATATCGATGTGACGGTCGAAGCCGGCGCCCATGCGGTGCTGGCCACGCCCGGTGCCACCAAGTGGTACAAGTCGCTCGGCCGCGACGCGGCGCAGCAGGTGCGGCTGTCGGTCGGGGCGGGGGCGCGGCTGGACTGGCTGCCGCAGGAGAACATCGTGTTCGACGCTGCGCGCGCGCGCATCGCGACGGTGCTCGACGTGGCGCCGGGCGGCAGCGCGATCGGCTGGGATGCCGTGGTGCTGGGCCGGCAGGCATCGGGCGAGCAATGGGCGCGCGGGGTGCTGTGGCTTGATACACGCATCGGTGCGGGCGAGCGCGCGTTGTGGGTCGAGCAGTCGCATCTCGAAGCGGATTCGCCGCTGCGCACCGCGGTGGCGGGACTGGACGGACTCAATGTGCTGGGCACGCTGTGGGCGGTGGGCGAGGGCGCCACGCAGCAACTGGCGGAAGCGCTGGCCGAACGGTTGCCCTACGGCCCGGAACTGCGCGCGGGCGTGACCTGCGTGGCAGCCCATGGCCAGTCGATGCTGCTGGTGCGCGTGCTCGGCCGGCAGATGGAAGCCGTGCGCCACGTGATGGTCGACAGCTGGAGCGCGCTGCGCGAGCCGATGCACGGCGTGGCGGCGCGGCCGCTGCGCCTGTGGGCGACGTAGGGCCACGATCGGCTAACAACACAGACAAAAGACATAGAAGGAACAAGCGATGGAACTGACGCCGAGAGAGAAGGACAAGCTGCTGATCTTCACGGCTGCGCTGCTGGCCGAACGGCGCAAGGCGCGCGGACTCAGGCTCAACTATCCGGAAGCGGTGGCGCTGATCACAGCGGCCATCATGGAAGGCGCGCGCGACGGCCGCACCGTGTCCGAGCTGATGCACGAAGGCACCACCGTGCTGACGCGCGACGACGTGATGGACGGCGTCGCCGAGATGATCCCGGAGATCCAGGTGGAAGCGACGTTCCCCGACGGCACCAAGCTGGTGACCGTGCACCATCCCATCGTCTGAGCCTGCACTGCGACGATCTATCCGAACAACAAGCTGACCGAGAGCCGACATGACCCGTTCCGCCTGCCTGCGCCTTGCCCTGGGCACCACCCTGACCGTTGCCGCCACCGCCGCGCTGGCGCACCCCGGCCATGACGCCGCCTCCGTCGGCGCCAGCGTGTGGGCCGGCCTGGCCCACCCGTTCACCGGTGCCGACCACCTGCTGGCGATGGCGGCGGTGGGCATGTGGAGCGCACTGGTGGCGCGCTCGGCCGCCGATACGCTGCGCCTGCCGCTGGTCTTCGTCGCGCTGATGCTGGCCGGTGCCGCGCTGGGGCTCGCCGGCATGGCGCTGCCGGCAGTCGAGCCGATGATCGCGGCATCGCTGTTGGTGGTAGGCCTGCTGCTGGCGCTGCGCGCCAGGTTGCCGGCCTGGGCCGGCGCCGTGCTGGTAGGCGGCTTTGCGGTGTTCCACGGCTATGCGCATGGCGCCGAGCTGCCGGCTACCGCCGAGGCGATGCCCGCCGTGCTGGCCTACGTCGGCGGCTTCGCCGTCGCCACCATGGCGCTGCACCTGCTCGGCATTGGCGCCGGCACGCTGCTGCGCCGCCATGCCGGCTGGCTGGCCCGCATCGCCGGTGCCGGCGTGGCGCTGTATGGCGCCGGCCTGCTGGTGGCCTGAGGAGGCACGCCATGATCCCCGGTGAACTGATACCCGCCGATGGCGAGATCGAACTTAACGCCGGCCGCGCCACGGTCAGCGTGACGGTGGCCAATACCGGCGACCGGCCGATCCAGGTTGGCTCGCACTTCCACTTCTACGAGACCAACCCCGCGCTGTCATTCGATCGCGAAGCCACGCGCGGCTTCCGGCTGAATATCGCGGCGGGTACGGCGGTGCGCTTCGAACCGGGGCAGACCCGCACCGTCGAACTGGTGGCGCTGGATGGCGACCGCGTCGTCTACGGCTTCAACGGCAAGATCATGGGAGCGCTGTGATGGCAAGGATCTCGAGGCAGGCCTATGCGGAGATGTTCGGCCCTACTACTGGCGACCGCGTGCGGCTGGCCGACACCGGGCTCATCATCGAAGTCGAGAAGGACTTCACCATCTACGGCGAGGAAGTGAAGTTCGGCGGCGGCAAGGTGATCCGCGACGGCATGGGCCAGAGCCAGCGCATGGCGAAGGACTGCGTCGACACGGTCATCACCAATGCGCTGATCGTCGACCACTGGGGCATCGTCAAGGCCGATATCGGGCTGAAGGACGGTCGCATCGCGTCGATCGGCAAGGCCGGCAACCCGGATATCCAGCCGGGCGTGACCATCGTGGTCGGGCCGGGCACCGAGGTGATTGCGGGCGAGGGCATGATCGTCACGGCAGGCGGTATCGACAGCCATATCCATTTCATCTGCCCGCAGCAGATCGAAGAGGCACTGATGAGCGGCGTCACCACCATGATCGGCGGCGGCACCGGGCCGGCGACGGGCACCTTCGCCACCACCGTGACGCCGGGGCCGTGGTTCATGGAGCGGATGCTGCAGGCGGTGGACGCCTACCCGATGAATATTGGCCTGCTCGGCAAGGGCAACGCCAGCCAGCAGGCACCGATCCTGGAGCAGGTGGAGGCCGGTGCGATCGGGCTGAAGCTGCATGAGGACTGGGGCACCACGCCGGCGGCGATCGATGCGTGCCTGTCAGTGGCGGATGCGACTGACACGCAGGTGGCGATCCACACCGATACGCTGAACGAGGCCGGATTTGTCGAGGCCACCATTGCCGCGTTCAAGGGCCGCACCATCCATACGTACCACACCGAAGGCGCCGGCGGCGGCCATGCGCCGGACATCATCAAGGTCTGCGGCGAGGCCAATGTGTTGCCGTCGTCGACCAACCCGACGCGGCCGTACACGGTGAACACGCTGGACGAGCACCTCGACATGCTGATGGTGTGCCATCACCTCGATCCGTCGATCGCCGAGGACATCGCCTTCGCCGAAAGCCGCATCCGCCGCGAGACCATCGCCGCGGAGGATATCCTGCACGACCTCGGCGCGTTCTCGATGATCTCCAGCGACTCGCAGGCCATGGGCCGCGTCGGCGAGGTCATCATCCGCACCTGGCAGACCGCGCACAAGATGGCGCTGCAGCGCGGCAAGCTGCCCGGCGATCCGCACGATGCGCGCGGCGGGCATGACAACTTCCGCGTCAAGCGCTATGTCGCCAAGTACTCGATCAACCCGGCGCTGACGCATGGCATCGCGCATGAGGTGGGCTCGGTAGAGGTCGGCAAATGGGCCGACCTGGTGCTGTGGCGTCCGGCGTTCTTCGGCGTCAAGCCCAGCCTGATCCTGAAGGGTGGCATGATCGCCGCCGCGGCGATGGGCGATCCCAATGCGTCGATTCCGACACCGCAACCGGTGCATTACCGGCCGATGTTCGCATCGGCGGGCGGGGCGCTGCACCGGTCTTCGCTGACCTTTGTCTCGCAGGCGGCGCTTTCGGCCAATGTAGGCGAGCGCTATGGCCTGGCCAAGACGCTGTCGGCGGTGCGCGGCACCCGCACGGTCAGCAAGCGCGACATGGTGCACAATGACTGGCAACCGCACGTCACGGTCGATCCGGAGACTTACCAGGTTGTCGCCGACGGCCAGCTGCTGACCTGCGAGCCCGCCACCGAGCTGCCCATGGCGCAGCGCTATTTCCTGTTCTGAACCGCCGGGGCCCGCGCCCCGCATCGCGCATGCTGAAGATCGACAAACTCCTGAGCGCCCCCCACGGCATCGCGCCGGTGCTGGTGCGCCGTGCCCCCAAGCTGGTCCTGCCATTCAACGAACGCAGCAAGAGCCGCCTGCGCGCAGTGCTCGACAACGGCACCGAGGCCGCGCTGTTCCTGCCGCGCGGTACGGTGCTGCGGGGTGGCGACTTGCTGGTGGCCGAGGATGGCAGCCTTGTCGAGGTGCAGGCTGCGGCGGAGGCCGTGCTGGACGTGCGTTCGGAGAATCCGCACGCGCTGATGCGCGCGGCGTATCACCTTGGCAACCGGCACACGCCGGTGGAGATCGGGCGCGACTATCTGCGGCTCGAGTACGACCCGGTGCTGGCCGACATGCTGCAGCGCCTGGGCGTGCGCGCCGAGCGCGCGGAGCTGCCGTTCGAACCGGAAGCCGGGGCGTATGGCGGCGGGCACAAGCATGGGCACGATGCCACGTTCGCGGAGGACTATGCGGCGGCTCAGGCGGTGTTCCATGAGCATCATGGGCACTCGCACTCGCACTCGCACTCGCACTCGCACTCGCATGATCATGGCGAAGGGACTCCTCATGTGCATGACGAGAGTTGCGGACATGGACACTAGGTAAGGGTGATGAACAAAGGGAAGCCTGGGCAGGCGGCCGCACCGTACTTCGTCGACGTGCCAGGCCCTCACCCCGACCCTCTCCCGCAAGCGGGAGAGGGAGCACACAAGCGGCAACTGAACGATGCTACGGCCTTTTCCGGCACCGATGGTTCGCTCCCCTCTCCCGCTTGCAGGAGAGGGGCCGGGGGTGAGGGCGAGCGTATCCCGAAGCCGGAATTCGCGCGCACACTGAGCGACCCCTCTCCCGCGCACGGGAGAGGGGAGCAAGACGAAGGCAAACGGGGACTGTAGCCATGACCGGCCTCCACCAACTCATTTCCCTGCTCCACCTGGCATCCCCCGCCTTGCCCATCGGCGGCTTCAGCTATTCGCAAGGGCTTGAAGCCGCGATCGAAGCCGGCTGCGTCCATGACGCCCAGACCGCCGAGCGCTGGATCCGCGACCACCTGCTGCACGTCCAGGCGCAATGCGAGGCACCGCTGTGGCTGCTGTTGCATCGCCACTGGCGTGCCGGTGACACGGCAGCTGTGCAAGCGTGGAATGACTGGTTCCACGCCACCCGCGAAACCTCGGAGCTTCGCCTCGAGACCGAGCAAATGGGCTGGTCGCTGGCGAAGCTGATCGCCCAGATGGAGTGGGGCACGCCGGCATTGCGCGAGGCGCTGGCAACGCTATCGCCGGTCTGCCTGCCAACCGCCTTTACCGCAGCGTGCGTTGCGCTGGACGTGGACGCCCGTGACGGCCTGGCCGCCTATTGCTTCAACTGGGCCGAGAACCAGGTTGCTGCCGCGATCAAGGCGGTGCCGCTGGGCCAGGTCGCCGGGCAACACATGCTGCGCCGTCTTCACGCAGCGGTGCTGGAAACCGTAGACGAAGCCACGCACCGCGCCGATGCCACGCCGCCGCAACTGTCGACCTTTTCCCCGATGCTGGGCCTGCTTTCCGCACGCCACGAAACGCAGTATTCCCGGCTGTTCCGTTCCTGAATCCACACCCCACCATGACCCAGGCTCGTTCCAAGAAGAACCCTCCGCTGCGCGTCGGCGTCGGCGGCCCGGTTGGCTCCGGCAAGACCACGCTGCTGGAGATGCTGTGCAAGGCCATGCGCGACCGCTATGACCTGGTCGCGATCACCAACGACATCTACACCAAGGAAGACCAGCGCCTGCTGACGATTTCCGGCGCGTTGCCAGCGGAACGCATCATGGGCGTGGAAACCGGCGGCTGCCCGCACACCGCGATCCGTGAGGATGCGTCGATCAACCTGGAAGCGGTGGACCGCATGCTGGCGAAATTCCCGGACGCCGACGTGGTGTTCATCGAATCCGGCGGCGACAACCTCGCGGCAACATTCAGCCCAGAACTTTCTGATCTGACGATCTACGTGATCGACGTAGCCGGCGGTGAGAAAATTCCGAGAAAAGGCGGCCCGGGAATTACCAAGTCCGACCTGCTGGTGATCAACAAGACAGACCTCGCGCCGTACGTCGGCGCGTCGCTGGAAGTGATGGAGAGCGATGCCCGCAAGATGCGCGGCACCCGGCCGTTCGTGATGGGCAGCGTCAAGTCCGGACAGGGCCTGGACGAAGTGATCCGCTTCATCGAACGGCAGGGCATGCTTGGGGTCTAGCGCTCGATGTCGCCCGCTGCGGCCCTGGCGCCGGGTTTGACATAGCTCACCGGCGGGCGGAAGCTGCCCTTGCCCGCCAGCGCCCGCGCAACCGCCGCCACCAGGTTCAGCTCCGGCTCGTTGAGTTCGGCCATATGGCGCACGGTGGCCTCGATGGCTGCCTGCTGCCGGTTGCCGTAGGGCATCGGCGGCTGTTCCACCTGCAACTCGCTGACATCATGGCGTGCGAAGTCCAGCATTTCGGACGGCGGGACCGCAAGGGTCTCGGCCAGCGTGCAGATGTTGATCAGCGCCAGGTTGCGCTTGCCACCTTCAATGCCGCTCAGGTAGGAACGCGCCAGACCGCTTTCCAGCGACAACGTTTCCTGGGACCAGCCGCGCTGCTTGCGCAGCCAGGCGAGATGCAATCCGAAAAGTCTGAGATGTCGAGTAGTCATGGGATCGTAGGAAGTTCAGAGTGTTCTGAGGCTAAGGGTTTGACCTTGAGGCCACGACAACTTATTCTCCCCCTCACTATCGATGCCCGATCCGCGGAATAAGGGATGCGCCAGTGCATATGGCGCGGCACGATGGCATGACACCGGGCGGCTTGCATGGCCGTGCCAGACGGGACCACTGCGCGATGCCGGCGCGATGCGTTCGCGCGTGCGCGGGGTTGCGCGGACAGGATGACCGCATCCTGTCGCCCTGCTCAGGGGAATTGGCATGCAGATCTTCACGCAGTTCGAGGCGCAGATGCGCGCCGTCCACTCCGGCCACCATCCGGTGACGGGTCTGACCATCGGGTTCCAGTCGCGCTTGCTTTCCGCTGCGGCAGGGCTTGGCGAAACCTGCGACTACGTATTTCTCCGCGCGGGCGAAGTCCAGCCCGAATTCGTCGCGCAGCGGCCCGAGTGGTGGGCCTGCCTGCGCGGCGGGCTGCGCATGTCGGCGCCCGGGCGCGGCAGCCTGCTGGCGGGCGGCGGCGAGTTGTTCGCGCCTGCCACCGGCGTGCCGATACAAGTCCGCGCGACGGTCGACACGATCCTGGTGCGGACGGTGGCGCAGGGTGCCGCCGCGGCGCAGGTGTTGCTGCCCGGTGGCGCGCATCGCTGCACACTGGGGGAAGTGGGTGCGGACGACCCTGAAGCTATGACCGGCGCATCCCCGGGCGGCGTGGCCGCGCTGCCAAGCCCGTCAGGCATGCGGCCCGGGTTCGTCCAGCTCGATGACGCGGGCGGCGATTGGGCGCAGCGGCTGCGCGCGCATGGCTTGCGCTGGGCACTGTGCTATCGCGGTGCCGCAGGCTTGTATTGGCACCAGCCGGAGGCGCCAGCAGCGGACGAGGCGGCGTTTCTGCAGCCCGGCGCGCTTTACGTGCCGGATGCGAATGAAACCTGTCGTCTCGACGTGCTCATCCCCGGCACGGCCCTGCTGTGCTGCTTCGGGCCGCCGGACGAGCGCGGAAACGAAAACGAGGGCCGGAACGAAAACGAAGGCAGGAACGGCCAGGCCGCGCGGTGTGCCGGCTTGCTGGGCAGGGAGCGTGCCAGCAAGCCGCCACTGATGGCGGCGTGAAAACCGCGGCGGCCCGGGTCCATGCCCGGGCCAGCGCTCAATGGCGCTTGTACTGCGTGGCGCCGAACAGCATCTCGCGCGCCTTGTCGTCCTGCAGCGCCTTGCGCGCGCTGGCCAGCACCTCGACGCCGCGCTTGACCGCGGGACGCTCGGCGATCTCGTTGAACCAACGCTTCAGGTTCGGATATTCGTCAAGCTCGACGCCCTGGTTCTGCCAGCTGCGCAGCCACGGGAAGGTGGCGATGTCGGCGATGGTGTACTGGTCGCCGGCCAGCCATTCGCGCTTCGACAACTGCGTGTCGATCACGCCGTAAAGGCGCCTGGCTTCGTTGGTGTAGCGATTCACCGCGTACTCGATCTTCTCCGGCGCGTAGATGCGGAAGTGGTGCGCCTGCCCCAGCATCGGGCCGACGCCGCCCATCTGGAACATCAGCCACTGCAGCGCGTCGTACTTGCCGCGCACGTCCTCGGGCAGGAACTTGCCGGTCTTGCCAGCCAGGTACAGCAGGATGGCGCCCGATTCGAACAGCGAGATCGGCTGGCCGTCCGGGCCGTCGGGGTCGACGATGGCGGGAATCTTGTTATTGGGGCTGATCTTCAGGAAGTCCTCGCCGAACTGGTCGCCGGCGCCGATGTTGATCGGATGGACCCTGTACTCCAGGCCGCATTCTTCCAGCATGATGTGGACCTTGTGCCCGTTGGGCGTTGCCCAGGTATAGACGTCGATCATCGCAATGGCTCCTGGCTGCGATCGTAGTGACTGCCACGTCAACCACTGACGTGGCGAACCGGGCGATTTAAGCACAGAAGAAAAAAACGCGCAGACATGCTGCGCGTTTCCATGCTGGCGTCAGGGGCGGGGCCCCGGGGCTGGCGCGCGAAGCGCCCGCCCCCGGCGGGCGCTCAGAAGCCGCGTGCCACCGGCATCCTGATGCTGTCCGGGTTCACGTTCATGTGCTTGGCCAGTTCCAGCTTGGCGATGGCGTTTCGGTGCACCTCGTCCGGACCGTCGGCCAGGCGCAGCGTGCGCTGGTGCGCCCACCAGCTGGCCAGCGGGAAGTCGCTGGAAACACCGGCGGCGCCATGCACCTGGATGGCCCAGTCGATCACCTTCAGCGCCACGTTCGGTGCCACCACCTTGATCATCGCGATCTCGGCCTTGGCCACCTTGTTGCCGACGGTGTCCATCATGTACGCGGCCTTGAGCGTCAGCAGGCGCGCCATCTCGATCTCGCAACGCGCTTCGGCGATGCGTTCCTGGGTGACGCCCTGGCTGGCCACCGGCTTGCCGAAGGCCACGCGCGACAGCGCGCGCTTGCACAGCAGCTCCAGCGCGCGCTCGGCCACGCCGATGCTGCGCATGCAGTGGTGGATGCGGCCCGGGCCGAGGCGGCCCTGCGCGATCTCGAAGCCGCGGCCTTCGCCCAGCAGGATGTTCGAGGCCGGGACGCGCACGTTCTTCAGCTCGATCTCCATGTGGCCGTGCGGCGCGTCGTCATAGCCGAACACCGGCAGGAAGCGCTTGATGGTGATGCCCGGGGTATCGGCCGGCACCACGACCATCGACTGCTGCTCATGGCGGCCGGCGTCGGGATTGGTCTTGCCCATCACGATGTAGACCTTGCAGCGCGGATCGCCGGCGCCCGAGGACCACCACTTGGTGCCGTTGATGACGTAGTGATCGCCGTCGCGCTCGATTCGGCATTCGATATTGGTGGCGTCGGACGAGGCTACCGCCGGCTCGGTCATCAGGAAAGCCGAGCGGATCTCGCCGGCGAGCAGCGGCTCCAGCCACTTGTCCTTCAGTTCCTCGGAGGCATAGCGCTCCAGCGTCTCCATGTTGCCGGTGTCGGGCGCGGCGCAGTTGAACACCTCGGCCGACCAGGGCACCCGGCCCATGATCTCGCACAGCGTGGCGTATTCCAGGTTGGACAGGCCCTGCGGCGCGCGCGGCGAGCGCGGCAGGAACAGGTTCCACAGGCCGGCTTCGCGCGCCAGCGGCTTCAGTTCCTCGATCACTTTGGTCGGGATCCAGGCGTCGCCGGCGCGGCGGTTCGCGTCGATCTCCTCGGCGAAGCGCTTTTCGTTCGGATAGATATGCTGGTCGAAGAAGGCCAGCAGCTTGGCCTGCATTTCCTTGACCTTCGGGCTGTACTCGAAATCCATGTGGTCTCCTCGCTACGGGATCTATGGGCGCAGGGTGGGCAACGGCGCCGGTTGGTTTCGTCGTTCGGGCAGACTTCGCCGATGCAATGCACTCTATCTGAAAGACGGTAATTAGAAAAATGAATTTTCTGGATTTGGCAGTATCAATTCCCTGCATTCCATGACAGAATCGCTGTCATGCAGCTCTCCCGCATCGACCTCAACCTCTTCGTGGTGTTCGACGCCATCTACAGCGAAGGCAGCATCACCGCGGCCGCGCGTCAGCTCAACCTGACGCAGCCGGCGGTCAGCCATGCGCTGGGTCGATTGCGGACGCTATTCGATGACCCGCTGTTCGAGCGCCGCGGGCAGGGCATGGCGCCTACGCCGCTGGCTCGTTCGCTGGCCGGCGAGGTGCGCGGCGCGCTGCAGTCGTTTGCCCGGACGCTGCAGGACACGCCGCACTTCGATCCCACCAATACGGTGCGGCGCTTCACCATCGGCATGCGCGACGCGCTGGAATCGACACTGCTGCCGCCGCTGATGGCGCGGGTGACGGCGATGGCGCCGCACGTGGAAATCGCCGCGATCCGCTTTGACCGGCGCGAGATGGAGTCCGAGCTGCTGGCGGGGACCATCGATACCGCGATCGATATCCTGCTGCCAGTCTCGCCGGCCATCCACCACGCGCCGTTCATGAACGACCCGATGGTGGTGCTGGCGCGCCGCGACCATCCGCTGGTGAAGAAGGAGCTGACGCTGGAGCGTTACCTTGCGGCCGAACACGTGCACGTGTCCTCGCGCCGGCGTGGCGCCGGGCTAGAGGACCAGGCGCTGCATCGCATGGGCCTGACCCGGCGCGTGCGGCTGCGCTGCCAGCACTATGCCGCTGCGTGCCGCGTGGTCAGCTGCACCGATCTTCTGGCCACGCTGCCCCTGCGCTATGCGCGCATCGCCAACGAGCCTTACGCCAACCGGCTGCTGTCCCTGCCGTTCAAGGTGCCGACGCTGGAACTGCACCTGTACTGGCACGCGGGCGGCGAGAACGATGGCGCCAACAGGTGGCTGCGCGAGCAGTTGATGGCGGTGATGACGTCGCTCGGAGGCGGCACCGCGGATGTGACGCCTGCGGGCTGAGTGGAGTGCGCGTCGCATGCAGGTTGTGCCAATGTGTATCGGGCGTTGCCCCGGTGAAGCGCGCGCGGTGCACACGTAAGCAATTGTTCGCACGCTAGACCCTGCCGGGTCACCCTCATACCATCGTTCGGTCTTTCTGCCTCCGGCGCCTCATGCGTCGGTCGTCCGCGCGTGCGGATCCCTCAGGCAGATGCCTTATTCCACGACTACGACACATCCAGACCGATGACCGGGACACGCTTGCTTGCTGATTGCCAACCGACGCTGCCGCGACGCGCGCTGCACACCACGTTCACCCTGACCGGCCTTTGCGCCGCTGCCGTTCTGGCCCTGTCCGCCTGTGGCGGCGGCGGTGGAGAGGGCGGCGACGGCGCCACCTCGGGCGGGGCGCCGCAGGGCACCGCGCAATCCGGCACCCAGTCCAGCACGAGCCCCGGCTCCACGCCTGGGTCGACGTCTTCCACGCCGACCACGGCCGGCGGCTGCTACACCGTCAGCGGTGCGGCACCGGCGCCCGCGGCAGGCAGCGGCATCACGCTGTTGCCGGCGCGCGGCAGCGCGGTCAGCAACTACCGCGTGCTGGAGGAACCGCGCACTGCGGGCCTGTGCTACGCGAACTACCGCCGCGAACAGGTCGGCCTGCCGCCGCTGGCCGCGCGCGACGCGCTCAACACCGTGGCGCAGAACCACACCGCGTACATGCTGGCCAACGCCACGCTGACGCACGACGAAATCAGCGGCCGGACCGGCTATACCGGTGCCACGCCGAACGAGCGCATCCAGGCAGCCTACCCGACCAATGCCACCGCGGAAGTAGTGGCCGGCGCCAATCGCTGGACCTCGGTGGCCAACGCCAACCTGTCGATGACGCCCAAGGATGCGCTGGTTTCCGACCTGATCAACGCGCCGTTCCACCGCGCCGCGCTGCTGGGCAGCTACGGCTCGGCCGGCAGCGGCTTTGCCGAGAGCGTGGGCCCGAACGGCAGCGGCACCTCGGCAAGCTACTACCAGACCATCGACCTGGCCGATGCGTCCAAGGGCGGCAGCGACAACCAGATGGTGGCTTACCCGTTCAACGGCCAGGCCGACGTGCCGGCGAGCTGGGTCAACTCCGAAAGCCCCAACCCGGCGCCGGGCTACGAAGGCAAGACCGTGGGCTACCCGGTCTCGCTGCAGGCGATCAACACCTCGCTGCAGTTTGATGCCGACAACTTCGCCATCACCGACGCGCAGGGCAACAGCGTCAACTGCCTGAAGGTCGACAGCCGCACGTCGGGCCTTTCCAGCGCCGCGCGCGGCCTGGCGATCTGCACGCCGGTGGCACCGCTGGCCAGCGGCCAGCGCTACAACGTGCGCGTGACCGGCCGGCTGGGTTCGCAGCCGGTGGACCTGAGCTGGTCGTTCAACACGCGCTGATCTTCCCCGATCAGCCAGGCACCGCCGCGCTCATTGCGGCGCGCGGTGCTGCACCTCGATGCGCACCCGGCCCGGCGCCAGCGTGCGGTCAGGCTGCACGGCATACGGCAACGGCGGGCGCTGCCCCGCCGGCAGCGACTGCCACAGCCGTTCCACCCATTCCCTGATTTCCTCGCTGTCCGGTTCGGCCGCCCACACGCCGAGCGGCGTGGCTGCCTGCATGCGTGCCGCGATCGCCGCGGGATCTTCCTGTACCGATACGACCATCGCCGCGGCGGCAAGCGCAGCGGGTGCGCGCGCCGCTGCCAGCGGCGGGGCGGCCTTGCGCGCGAAATCGGCTCGCGGGGCGGCTGCCGCCGGCGGTGCTGGCGGTGAGGGCGGTGGGGGTGGGGGCGAGGGCGCACGCGCTGATTCCGCCATGGCGGAGTACGCGGGCATTGGCGGCGACGCCGCGACTGCCGGAGCCTGCGGCCGCAAGCTTTCGATGGCCGGGGCAGGGGCGGGCATGGCCGGCGTTTCGCCGCGTGGCGTCGCCTTGCGTTCGGCGGGCGGCTGCACGCGCGGGCGCGGAGTGGCTTCGCGTTCTAGCCGCAGCTCCTTCGACGCTGACGTCGATGCAGAGGCCTTGGGCGCCGGCGGGGCCGGCTTTGCCGGAGCGGCGACGGGTGCTTCATGCGTCGACGCGGGAGCGTCCCCGGCCGCCGGGGTCGCGTCCGGCGCGGTTGCCTCGCCGACTGCCATTTCAGCAGCCGGTTGCAAGGCGCCTTCGTCGATCTGCCGCAGCACGATGCTGGTGGTCAGCCCGGCCACGGCCGCTACGCTCGCTACGGCACCGAGTGACCGCCACCAGCGGCGTGCGCGCGCCGTTCGTGCCTGTTCCGTCCGTCCGGCATGATCCGTCCCTTCGATCGCCTGCGCGGCGGCAGCGCTGCGCGCCTGCGCCGCCAACCAGTCGCGCGTGGCAGCACTGACTGGCGCTCCCAGCGCCTGCGCCGCCGGCTGGCCTGCAACGACGCCGGCCAGCAGCGCATCGCGCCGGCCCGCCTGCGCTGCCTGCAGCCGCGCGGCTTCTTCCAGCACCGCGGACGCCAGCCCCGGCGGGGCGGCAAAAGGCAGGGTGCCGGCGCGGCGCGCGTCGGCTTCGTGCTGGGCCGCGTGTGCCGCGGCTTGCACGGCAGCGGCCAGCCGCTCCGGTGGCAGGTAGCCCGGCAATGCCTTCAGCAACGCGGCAAGCCGGTCCTGCCCGTCGATGAAGCGATCGGCGGCGCTCATGGCCGAGGCTCCCGCGCGCCCGGCACGCTGGCCGCCAGGTCGGCACGCAACCGCGCGAAAGCGTAGCGCAGCCGGCTCTTCACCGTTTCGAATTTCTCGCCCAGCATCTGCGCGATATCCTCGACGCTCATGTCGCTGAAGAAGCGCAGCACCACCACCTCGCGCTGCGCTGCCGGCAGTTGCAGCAGTGCGCGGTGAACGTAGTGCGCATGCTGCCGCAACTGCAGCTCGGCTTCCGGCGACAGGTCATCGGCGGGCAGTTCCGGCGGCTGGCCGTCGTCGGTGTCGTGGCGCTGGCGCGCATCCGCGCTGCGCACCTGGTCGAGCCAGGCATTGCGCGCGATCTGGTACAGGAAGGTGCGAAACGCCGCGGCAGGCTGGTAGTCGCCGCAGCGGGTCATCAGCTTGATCCACGTCTTCTGCGCAATGTCCTCGGCCTCGTCAGTGTTGCCCTGGCACAGCCATGCCACGTAGTTGTAGAGGCCGGCATTATGGCGGCGGAACAGTTCGCCGATTGGTTGCTCGATAATGCCGGACGCGACCAGCAGCATCAGGTCCTGGTCGGGCAGCGCGGCCAGCGGGGGAGGCGGGACGGGGGCTGGAGCTTGCATGCGCCCGAGTATAGGAGAGCGCAGGGCGGGGCGACAAAGCGCTGCGCCGCCCTGCGCCGGGACGTTGTCAGCGCGCCGCACGCTCGGGAACCGCGGCGGCACCGGCATCCGCCGGCTTGCTGGTTGCCAGGCTTTGCGCCAGGTTGACCAGCCTGAGGAATTCGCCGCGGTAGCCGAAGCGGTCGGCGCCGCGCGCGCCTTGCGCCAGTGCGTGTGCCTCGGCGTAGCCCCAGCTTCCAGTGTGTTTGCCGCCGCGCAGCGCCTGGCCGAAACCTGCTACGGCGGCCGAGAAACGGAAGTCGTCGTCGACCTGGGCCAGGGGCCGGATCGCCTGCCGCGCCACGGCGATATCCATCAGCTGGCTCGTGCTGGCCGTGGGCAGCTTGTAGCGCAGTTTCACATGCGCCAGTTCGCCGTCGCGGCCGGGCGCGGGCGTGGCGGGCTGGTAGCGCAGCGGATCGACCAGCCCGGGTTGGCCGGCCAGCGTCAGTTCGTACAACGCGGTCACCGTATGGCCCGCGCCAATGTCGCCGGCATCGACCTTGTCATTGTTGAAGTCCTCGCGCGCCAGCATGCGGTTCTCATAGCCGATCAGCCGGTATTCCTTCACCGTCGCCGGGTTGAATTCCACCTGGATCTTCACGTCGCGCGCGATGGTGGCCAGCGTCGAGCTGATCTCGCTCGCCAGCACCTTGTTGCCCTCCATCAGGTTGTCGATGTACGAGTACGCGCCGTCGCCGGCATCGGCCAGCTGCTCCATCAGCTGCTCGTTGTAGTTGCCGGTGCCGAAGCCCAGCGTCGACAGCGACACGCCCGACTTGCGCTTCTCTTCGACCATGCCCTTGAGCTGCCGGAAGTCTGTGATGCCGACGTTGAAGTCGCCGTCGGTGGCCAGCAACACCCGGTTGATCCCGCCCGCAATAAAGCTTTGCTGCGCGGCCTGGTAGGCCAGCGCGATGCCGCTGGCGCCGGCAGTGCTGCCGCCGGCCACCAGCTGGTCGATGGCGGCGCTGATCGCGGCCTTGTCGCTGCCCGGCGTGGGCGGCAGCGCCACGCGGGTGCCGCCGGCATAGGTGACCAGCGTGATGCGGTCCTGCGCGCGCAGCTTGTTCACCAGCAGCTTCAGCGAAGACTTGAGCAGCGGCAGCTTGTCGGGCGAGTCCATGGATCCTGACACATCGACCAGGAACACCAGGTTCGCCGGCGGCAGCGCACCGCCGGCGATGTCCTTGCCCTTGATGCCGATGCGCAGCAGCACGTTGGACGGATGCCAGGGCGCGGGCGCCAGCGCGGTGTGCACCGCGAACGGCCGCCCGTCCGCGGGCTGGGCATAGTCGTACGGGAAGTAGTTCAGCAGTTCTTCGACACGCACGGCATCCGCGGGCGGCAGGCGGCCGGCATTGAGCAGGCGGCGCATATTGCTGTAGCTGCCGGTATCGACGTCGATGCTGAAGGTCGACACCGGGGCCAGCGCGACGAGCCTGACGCCGTTCTCTTCGATCTGGCCATAGCGCTCGCGGTCCGCGGCCTGGGGTGGCGGCAGGTGGTAGGGGCGCGGCATGGCCAGCGGGGCATGGGGTGCGATGGCGCGCATTTCGGCCGTGGGGGCAGCATTTGCGGCCTTGGCCGCTTCGGCGGCGTGATCCCGGACCGGCGCGGGCGCCGGGGCCGGCGGAGCGGATTGCGGCGCCTGCGTCAGCGAAGGTGAATGCCCGCCGCAGGCCGACAGCGCTAGTGCCAGTGCGGTGGCGCAGCAGGCAGCGGCGGCCCGGGCCCGCCGGGTGCCAACGGTGTTCCTGACCGGTGCGCGAAGTTGCATGTTGTTCTCCTGGTGGGCCGCAGGCAGGACGCCGGTCGGCCTGTCCATGAAACGGCGCACGGTCCCCGGCGGGGTTAAACCGGCTGGTTTTTTTCGCTGCACGCTCAATCAGGTGACGGAAATCAGACTTCGCCCGACCCCCGCATGCGGCGATCGCCACTACAATCGCCTGATTCCTTCCCCAGGAGACATCGCATGGCCCGCATTGACCTCGATTCGATGGTGTGGCGCAGCACGCTGGCCCTGACTACGGCCGCGTTGCTTGCCGCGTGTGGAACGCAGGGCGGAGGGACAGGGACGCCCGCCGCAACGGCTGCGCCAGCTGCCGCCCCCCCGGCAGCGGCAGCGCCCGCGGCAGCCATGCCGCCTGCCCCGGAGGTCGCTTCCGGCTACCGCGCCGGCATGTCGACGGTCTATGCGCAGCGCTATATGGCCGCCGCGGCCAATCCGCTGGCGAGCGAGGCCGGGCGCGCCATGCTGCGCCAGGGCGGCTCGGCCATCGATGCCGCCATCGCCATGCAGGCCGTGCTGACGCTGGTCGAGCCGCAGGCCACCGGCATCGGTGGCGGCGCCTTCATCATGTACTGGGACGGCAAGCGCGTTCAGGCCTTCGACGGCCGCGAGACCGCCCCCGCAGGGGCCACTGAAGACCTGTTCATGCGGCCCGACGGCAAGCCGATGGAGTTCAGCGAGGCACAGATCGGCGGGCGTTCGGTCGGCACGCCGGGTGTCATGCGCGCGCTGGAGATGGCGCATCGGCAGCACGGGCGCCTGCCGTGGGCCAAGCTGTTCGAGCCGGCGATCTCGCTGGCGGAGAAGGGCTTCCCGATCTCGCAGCGCCTGTACACGCAAGTGGCCGCCGACAAGTTCCTGGCCAACTCGCCGGAGATGGCCGCGTATTTCCTCGATGCGCAGGGCAAGCCCAAGCCGGCCGGCACGGTGCTGAAGAACCCCAAGCTCGCCCAGACGCTGCGCGATATCGCGCGTCGCGGCGCGGGCGTGCTGTACGGTGGCCCGATCGCGCAGGACATCGTCGCCAAGGTCAACGGCAGCAACAATCGGGGCTCGCTGTCGATGGCGGACCTGCGGGGCTACCGGGCCAAGCAGCGCGTGCCGGTCTGCACCGACTACAAGCGCTGGAAGATCTGCGGCATGCCGCCGCCGTCATCGGGCGGTATCGCGATTGCGCAGATCCTGGGCACGCTGCAGGCGCTGGAGACCAAGAATCCCAAGTACGCGCTGGCAGCGCTCAAGCCGCAAAACGTCAACACGCCCGCGCAGGTGGAAGCCAATCCGGACGCGGTCCACGCCATTTCCGAAGCTGACCGCCTGGCCTATGCCGACCGCGGCCTGTACGTAGCGGATGCCGATTTCGTGCAGATCGATGTAGCCGGCCTGGTCAACCCGAACTACCTCGCGTCACGCGCCGAGCTGATCGGCGACAAGAGCATGGGCAAGGCGCAGCCAGGCGTGCCGCCGGGGCCTGCGGTGGCGTACGCCCCGGACCGCTCGCCACCGCGCATCTCCACCTCGCAGATTGTCGCGGTCGATGACCGCGGCGGCGCGATCTCGATGACCACGACGATCGAGTCGTACTTCGGCTCGCATCTGATGGTGCGTGGGTTCATGCTGAACAACCAGCTGACCGACTTCTCCTTCGTGCCGAGCGAGAACGGCAAGCCGGTGGCCAATCGCGTCGAGCCGGGCAAGCGGCCGCGTTCGTCGATGGCGCCTACGCTGGTGTTTGACCGCCAGACCGGGCAACTGGTGGCCACGGTCGGTTCGCCCGGCGGCTCGCAGATCATCGAGTATGTGTCCAAGACGCTGGTCGGCATGCTGGACTGGAACATGGATCCGCAGGCTGCGATCGGGATGGGTAACTTTGGCAGCCGGAACGGGCCTACTGAAGTGGAAAAGGGGCTGGTGTCGCCGGGGCTGGTGCAGGCGCTGCAGCAGCGTGGGCACCAGGTGGCGGAGATCGAGATGACCAGCGGGACGCAGGCTATCGTGCGGCGGCAGGGCCCGGATGGGAAGGTGGTTTGGGCTGGTGGGGCTGATCCGCGGAGGGAGGGGGTGGCGGTGGGGGATTAAGGGGGGCGGTTTTCACGTGCTGCTAGCGTGGTCGCTGTTTGTGACATGCTGTCGGCTGTTGAAGCGCCTGGTTCCGCCCTGCTGGGCGGGTCACTTTTTGGCCGAGCGCCAAAAAGTCACCAAAAAGCGCCTTACTGCCCTTGCGGGCGGCCACTCTTATCGTAGTGGACGACGGCTTTCGTACGGGGCTGCGCTTCCTCACATAGCAGGACTGCCTGACGCCTTGGTGCGCCACGGTGGCTCGGATTGATGCGGTGTTTGAACGAGCCCGGAGCTGTGGGTGGCTCCTGCTGCTGACGGCAACGTAGGGACGCCTTCGGCTGCGCTGCGCGCGGGCCCTAACGTGGCGGAGCTGGCGTCCATGTCCTGGCTTGCGCTTCGGACTTGGCGTCGCGCGCTTGGCGACGTGGCTCGTCCATACGAAGGTCTGGCGCATCAGCGGGAAATTGGCTGGCATTACTTCGTGGGGGCTCCGGCCCTCACCCCCGGCCCCTCTCCCGCAAGCGGGAGAGGGGAGCGCAAGCGGCAGGGAAAAGCTTGCGGGTTCACCCGCGATAGCGCCAAGCGAGCGTAGCGACGCATTCCGTGCCCGGGCCTCTGACCTGAGATACTGCCGGCGCGCAGCGCAGCCGTAGGCGTTCCTGCGTTGACCCAAGCAGCAGGGGCCACTCACGGCTCTGGGCTCGTTCAAACACCGCATCAATCCGAGCCACCGTGGCGCACCACGGCGTCAGGCAGTCCTGCTCTGCAACGAAGCAAAGCCCCGTATGAAAGCCCCCGGCCACTACGATAAAAGTGGCCGCCCGCAGGGCAGTAACGCGCTTTTTGGTGACTTTTTGTCGCTCGGCCAAAAAGTTACCCGCCCAGGAGGGCGGAACCAGGCGGTTCAAAGGCCGACAGCATGTCACCAATAGCGAGCGACCACAACGCTCCAAGCGACCGAAAGCATGTCACCAACGGCCACCCAGCGCCAAAACAATCACCCCTTAGCCTTCTTCGCATACTCCCACCCCATCTCCGCCATCGGCCGCGCCCGCTTACCCGCATCGGTAGCCTGCGCCGACGAAGCCGTCCCATCGACCACGCGCTTCATGATCCCTTGCAGAATCCCGGCAATACGGAACATGCTGAAGGCCAGATAGAAATTCCAGTCGCCAGTGATTGCGCGCCCGGTGCGCTGCTCGTACTTGCGGCGATACGTTGCCTCGTCCGGAATCCCCAACCCCGCATAGTCCAGCCCCGCAATCCCGCGGAACTGCCCCGGCGCGATATGCCAGCTCATGCAGTGGTAGCTGAAGTCCGCCATCGGATGCCCCAGCGTGGACAGTTCCCAGTCCAGCACCGCCAGCACACGCGGCTCGGTCGGATGGAACATCAGGTTGTCGAGCCGGTAATCGCCATGGACGATGGCCGTCAGGTCCGCGTCTTCCTGCGGAATATGCTGCGGCAGCCAGTCCATCAGCGCATCCATGGCCGGGATCGACTCGGTTTCCGACAGCTTGTATTGCTTGGTCCAACGCTCGATCTGGCGCTGGAAGTAGTTGCCTGGCTTGCCGTAGTCCCCCAGGCCAATGGCGTTGTAGTCGACGGTATGCAGCGCGGCGATGACGCGATTCATCTCGTCATAGATGGCACTGCGCTCGGCATTGGTCATGTCCGGCAGCGACTGGTCCCACAGCACCCGGCCGGCGACGAACTCCATGATGTAGAAGGCGCGGCCAATCACCGATTCGTCTTCGCACAGCGCGTACATGCGCGCCACCGGCACGTCGGTGCCGGCGAGGGCGGCCATTACGCGGTATTCGCGCTCGATGGCATGTGCCGACGGCAGCAGCTTGCTTTTGGGGCCGGGCTTGGCGCGCATTACGTAGGTCTGGCCCGGCGTGACCAGCTTGAAGGTCGGGTTGGATTGCCCGCCCTTGAACTGCTCGACGGTCAGCGGGCCGGCAAAGCCCTCCACGTGCTGGCGCATCCAGGCTTCCAGCGCGCCGGTGTCGAAGCGCTGCTGGTCTGCCACCGGGCGTGTGCCCTCGAAGTGCGATACGTTGCTCGTCATGCTGCTGTCTCCGTTGGTTTTCTGTTCGGGTTCGGTTGGATGGCTAGGGTGACTCAGGCGGCCGGCTGGCGTCCGCGCAAATACTGGTGCAGCAGCACTTCCATGGTGGTGTGGCGCGAGCCGCTGTGGACGGGGGTGGGGGGCGAGTAGTTGGTCATGCGGACCACCCAGTCGAGCGGGCCGTCGCCCATGTCTAGCACATTGATGCAGCCCGCGGTCTGCAGCAGCGAGCCGAACAGCACGCGCCGCCCGCAGGTGATGGCCTGCGACAGGATGGCGCGGTTGGTGCCGCCGTGCAGCACCATCAGCAGGGTGTCCCATTCCGGGTCGGCACGCAGGCGATCCAGCCCGGGCAGCACGCGGTCGAGAAAGGCGCCGATGGTTTCGCCGTTGAGAAAACGCTTGTCTTCCGGGACCTCGCCTTCGAAGGCGCCGACGAAGGCGTCGCGCAGGTCGGCGTCGGCGATCGCGGACAGATCGCCGCCTCGGATCTCCTGGAATTCGGGCCAGATCTCGGGCACCACGCCGTCCATTCCGGGCAGTTCGGCCAGCACGCGTTCGGCGGTCTCCACGGTGCGCGGCAGGCCGCTGACGATGACGCGATCGAAACGGATCTGCTCGGCGGCAAAGGCGCGCCCGGCGGCGGTGGCCTGCATGCGGCCGGTCTCGTTGAGCGGGACCATTTCCGGCAGCGCGGGTCGCCCGGTTTCATCGAAATACGAGACGGCGCCGTGCCGCATCAGGTAGATGCGGCGACGCGAGGACGGCGGCAATTCCATGCGTTGTCTCCTTGAGTTGTGCTGGCGTGTCCGTCTGCCGCGGGCTTGCCATGAAGACGGGCAGCGGCCCGTCCGAATCTGTCAGCGGTACTGCGGCTTGCGCTTCTCCAGGAAGGCGCTGATGCCTTCGCCGCCATCCGGGTGATGCAGCGCGGCGACAAAGTTGTCACGCTCGGCCAGCAGGTGCTCGTCGAGCGAAGCCGTGGCCGCATGGTTGATCAGGCCTTTGATGCGGCCGACCGCATGCGGCGATTGCTTGGCCAGCCCTGCGGCCAGGCGCAGCGACTCGGCCAGCGCCTCGCCCGGCGGCGTGACGCGGTTGACGAGGCCAAACTGGGCCAGCCGCTCGCCGCTGATCGGCTTGCCTTCCATCATCAGCTCGCTGGCGAGCTGGCGCGGCAGCGCGCGCGCCAGTTCGTACGAGCCGCCGCCATCGGGCGTGAGCCCGACCGAAACGTAGGCCATTACGAACTTGGCATCGCTGGCCGCGACCACGAAGTCGCATGCCAGCACCAGCGACAGGCCCGCGCCGGCGGCCGCGCCTTCCACCGCCGCGATGATCGGCTTGGGAAAGGCGTGCAGCGAACGGATAAAGCCGTTCAGCACCTCGATGCTGGCGGCCTGCACCTCGGGCGGCTGGCTGCGGTTGCCCAGCAGCCGGTTCAGGTTGCCGCCGGCGCAGAACATGCCGTCGGCGCCGGTGAAGATCACCGCGCGGATCGAAGCGTCGGCGGCGGCCGCGTCCAGCGCCGCCTTGGAGCCTGCATAGATGTCCGGGTGCAGCGCGTTGCGCGCCTCGGGGTTCGAGATGGTCAGGACCAGCGTCGAATCGACGCGTTCGGAAAGCAGTTGTGCGGGCATGGGGGCGACTCTGAAAACGGCAGGAAACGGGCTTACTGTTCTTCGGCCAGCAGCGACTGGCCGAGGCCGGCACGGCGCCACAGCCACGGGCTCGGGCGGTAGCGCATGTCGCCGGTCAGCGCTTCCATGTTGCGCAGCGTCTCGAGCACCAGCTGCGGGCCGACCGCGTCGCCGAGCGCCAGTGGGCCCTTCGGGTAGCCGAGGCCGAGGTTCACGGCAAGGTCGATGTCCGCCGGCGTGGCGATGCGCTGCTGGGCGATATCGCTGGCGATATTGATGATGCAGCAGAGCACGCGCTGGGCGACAAAGCCGGCCGAGTCGCGGATCAGCGTGACCGGCACGCCGTCGCTGGCAAAGAGGCCATGCGCGGCATCACGCGCGGCGGCGCTGGTGGCCGGTGTGGTCATCAGCGTGCGGCGCCTGGTGGCCTCGAACGGCAGCAGCGTGTCGATGGCAACGGTGCGGGCCGGGTCCAGGCCCTGCTGCAGCGCGCTGGTGGTGGCATCGAGGCCCAGCGGCGTGACGATGATCAG
>NZ_JAGIQA010000233.1 GCF_017814975.1 Cupriavidus consociatus | reverse complement strand
CGCGACGGTGCGGATGCCGAGCCGGCGGCAGGTGGCGGCGACACGGCAGGCGATCTCGCCGCGGTTTGCGATCAGGACTTTGGTGAACATGACTTCGCCTTTCGCTCCTCGCGGGGAGCGTTCTTGAAAACGGTTCTGGGATACCTGGGGGCAGGCTTACATGCGGAACACGCCGAACTTCATATCCTCGATCGGCGCATTCAGGCTGGCCGACAGGCCCAGCCCCAGCACCGT
>NZ_JAGIQA010000232.1 GCF_017814975.1 Cupriavidus consociatus | reverse complement strand
CGACAACATCATGGTCAACACCAAGACCGTGGGTGCCGAAGCCACGCCCGAAGGCATCAAGGTCAGCTTCGCGCCCGCCAAGGACGGCGTCACCGTGCCCGAGCCCCAGGTCTACGACCTGGTGCTGCAGGCCGTGGGCCGCACGCCCAACGGCAAGAAGATCGCCGCCGAGAAGGCCGGCGTGGCCGTCACGGACCGCGGTTTCATCGAAGTCGACATCCAGATGCGCACCAACG
>NZ_JAGIQA010000231.1 GCF_017814975.1 Cupriavidus consociatus | reverse complement strand
AGTTACATCGCCGCCTGTCAAGCTTGGCTGGCTGACGGGTGCATATGTCCAAGCGTCAGGCTCGTCTTCCCAGTTTCCATCAAAGTCGCTATCCCAAGTGGCAGGCTTTGGCCGCAGCACGCGCTGCCTGTCTCCCAACACGCGATTCTCTCCCGCGGCAATCTGCTGCTCTACACGAGCTCTGTAAATATCCATGGCGCTGTTAAAGTCTTCGTCATCTGACTCCAGGCCGAGCAT
>NZ_JAGIQA010000002.1 GCF_017814975.1 Cupriavidus consociatus | reverse complement strand
ATTGCCCACATCACAAGGCAGTTGCCCCGAATCGCCACGCTGGCCGCCGCGCTGATCCTGGCCGGCTGCTCGCTGGCACCGACCTACAAGGTGCCGGAGACCGCCACGGTGGCGGCGTACAAGGAAGCCGAGGCCGCGCAGGCGGAGGGCGCGCAATGGAAGACCGCCACGCCGGCCGAAGGCCAGCAGCGCGGCGAGTGGTGGAAGCTGTTTGGCGATGCCGATCTGGACCGGCTGATCGACGCGGCCAACACGCACAACCAGGAGCTGGCCGCCGCGGCGGCGCGCCTGAAGCAGGCGCGTGCGTTCACCGGCGCCACCGAGGCGGACCGGTACCCGCAACTGAACGTGGGCCTGGATCCGACGCGCTCGCAGCCGTCGGCCGCCTCGCAGGGGCTGCCCGACGGCGCGCGGATATCACCGCAGACCGTGCTCAAGGCCCGCGCGTTCGCCAGCTACGAGCTCGACCTGTTTGGCCGCGTGGCCAGCAGTGTGAACGCCGCGCGCGCCGAAGAGCGGGGTGCCGAGGACCTGTACCGGTCCGTGCAGCTGGCGCTGCAGGCCGACGTGGCGCAGGCCTACTTCGCGCTGCGCACGCTGGACAGTGAACGCGAGCTGCTCGACGCAACGATCAGGCTGCGTGAGGATGCGCTGTCGCTGCTGCGCAAGCGGTACGAAGCAGGGGAGACCACCGACCTCGATCCGGCCCGTGCCGAAAGCGAACTGGGCACCGCGCGCTCCGACCTCGCCGGCATCGAACGCCGCCGTGCCAGCCAGGAACACGCGCTGGCCGTGCTGACCGGCGTGGCGCCAGCGCAGTTCGGACTTGCCGCCCGGCCGTTCGATACCGCTCCGGTGGCCGTGCCGGCGGGGCTGCCGTCGGAGCTGCTCGAGCGCCGGCCCGATATCGCGGCGGCGGAGCGCCAGATGGCGGCGGCCAATGCGCGCATCGGCATCGCCCGCGCGGCGTTCTTCCCGCGCATCTCGCTCACGGCGCTGTTCGGCTTCGAATCGTCGGACCTGTCAAACCTGTTCAAGTGGTCGTCGCGCACATGGATGCTGGGTCCGCTGGTCGGTTCGACGGTGGCGCAGACGGTATTCGACGGTGGCCGCAACAGCGCAAACCTGGCTGGCGCCCGCGCCGCGCACGAGGAGAGTGTGGCCCGCTACCGGCAGACCGTGCTGTCGGCGTTCCGTGAGGTAGAGGACAGCCTGGCCGATGTGCGCTGGCTCAGCCAGCAGGCCACGGCGCTCGACAGTGCCCTGTCCGGTGCCAAACGGGCCCAGCGCATCTCGCGCAGCCGCTACGATGCCGGTGCCGTCGACTACCTGGCCGTGATCGACGCCGATCGCACCGTGCTGCAGTCTCAGCGCGATGCCAATGCGGTGGCAGGCTTGCGCGCCGCGGCGACCGTTTCGCTGGTGCGCAGCCTCGGGGGTGGATGGAGTGAGCGGCAACAATCCTGACAGTGTGCCTGCTGCTCCGTGGGCTGGGCTGCGTATCAGGTGGCCTGGGGCTCACAGCAGGCAGGCACCCCGGCGCCGGGCGACCGTAAGCCGGTTACCGGCCCCGGTTGGCGTGACCGCCCGTCAGCACAAGCGGTGTGTCCTTGTCTTGCGATTCCAGCGGAAGTTGTATAGCATTTCAACTACGATATATCAAGTCCTAGTATGCCATGGCCCAAATCAGTACCGGCGTTGAATACAGCCTCCACTGCCTGCTGTACCTGACACATTCGCAGGCGGCCGTGGAAGAAGCGAGTGTCCGTGATCTGGCCGAGCTTCAGGGCGTGCCACACGACTTCCTGGCCAAGCTGTTCACCAAGCTGGCCAAGGCCAAGCTGGTGGTCGCCACGGAAGGCATCAAGGGCGGATTCCGGCTCGCGCGGCCCGCCAGCCAGATTTCCGTTCACGATGTCGTGGTCGCAATCGATGGCGAGAAGCCGCTCTTCGACTGCCTCGAGATCCGCGGGCGCTGTGCCGTCTTCAATGACGACGCGCCGGGCTGGGCGACGCGTGGCGTTTGCTCGGTTCACGCTGTCATGCAGGCCGCGGAGAAGGCCATGCGAGCGGAACTCAAACGGCATACCCTGGCCGACCTCTCTCAGCGCGTCAATGACAAGACGCCGGCCAGCTACGGTGTGCAGGTCGTCAGTTGGCTGTCGGATCGTGCGGCCAATCGCCGGGGCGACAGACCTGCGCCCAAGCGCCCTGGTTCACGCAAGAGCGCCTGAGGTCCGCGCGCTCGATTCTCCCGCGCACATTTCATGGAGTTCGAAAGGTAGGGGCGATCTTCTGGATCGCCGGCTTCCGTGCGCACTGGTGGTGCCGGCATTGCTCGCGGCCTTTCGCGCGACGCTCGACGCTCGACGCAGGCGATGGCCTCAGCATTGCGTTGCATCCGCACAGTTTTGTCCTGGTGCTGCGGGCGTTTTGCCTGCTAACGATGTGTGACTATAACAGGGACTGTATTAGTCGTAGTTTACGTCTATACTGGCACACCGCACCACCAGACAAACTGGAGCCTTCATGAACCTCACGCATTCCCCCGGCTTGCTCGACAAGAACATCTGGACTGACCAACTCTTCACCGGGCGCTGGCGGGCCGGCAGCGTCGCGGCCGGCGTGATTGAGCCCGCTACCGGCCGGGAGCTGGGGCGTATCGGCATGGCCGATGTCTCGATGATTGCCAGTTCGGCCGAGGCCGCGGCGAAGACACAGTCAGCCTGGGTCAGCCTGCACTATGAAGAACGCGCAAGTGTGCTGCGCAGGGCTGTGCGACTTGCCGAGACGCATTTCGACGAAATTGTCGGCTGGATTGTGCGCGAAGGCGGCTCCACGCGAGCGAAGGCCGCGTTCGAGACCACGATCACCATCAAGGTTCTGCAGGAAGCCGCCGGGCTGCCATCGCGCTCCGCCGGGGAGCTATTGCCTTCCGTGCCCGGGCGGCTGTCGCTGGCACGCCGACGGCCGCTTGGCGTAGTCGGCGTGATCTCGCCGTTCAATTTCCCGCTCTACCTGGCGATGCGGGCCGTTGCGCCGGCGCTGGCGCTGGGCAACGCGGTGGTGCTCAAGCCCGATCCCCGCACGGCGGTATGCGGTGGCTTCGTGGTCGCGCGGCTGTTTGAACTCGCTGGCCTGCCGGCTGGCGCGCTGCACGTGCTGCCGGGAGACGGTGCCGCCGGCGCGGCGCTGACGGCCGATCCCAATGTGGCGATGATCCAGTTCACTGGCTCCACGGCCGCGGGCCGCAAGGTCGGGGAGGCCGCGGGCCGGCACCTCAAGAAAGTTTCGCTGGAACTGGGAGGCAAGAATTCGCTGATCATCCTCGATGATGCCGATCTCGATCTCGCGGTTGCAAACACCGCATGGGGCACCTTCCTGCACCAGGGCCAGGTCTGCATGGCCACCGGCCGCGTGCTGGTACAGCGTGGCATCCACGACCGGTTCGTCGAGAAGCTGGCCGCCAAGGCCGCGAGCCTGACGGTGGGGGATCCCGCTGAGGGTGACGTGGCGCTAGGGCCGTTGATCAATGAAGGCCAGCGCGATCATGTCGCCCGGATCGTCAGCGAAGCGCAGCGTCGTGGTGCCCGCATCGCAACGGGCGGCGGGTATCGCGACCTGTTCTTCGAGCCGACGGTGCTCAGCGGCGTCACGCCGGATAGTCCTGCCTTCAGCGAAGAGATATTCGGGCCGGTGGCCGTGGTGGTGCCGTTCGATACGGATGAAGAAGCGATTGCACTGGCCAACCGTACCGAGTACGGGCTGTCGATGGGCATCGTCACCGGCAATGTCGGTCGGGCACTGCGTATCGGGGAGCGCCTGCGCACCGGCATGCTGCATATCAACGACCAGACAGTCAACGACGAGGTCATCAATCCGGTCGGCGGCGTCGGCGCCTCTGGCAATGGCACCAGCATCGGCGGTGCGGCTAACTGGGAAGAATTTACCCAGTGGCAATGGATGACCGTCCAGGGCGAAGCGCCACCGTACCCGATTTAACGCGATCCCCGAAAGATGTGGCCATGAATTTGCATCTGAAGCGGAAAGTCGCCTTCGCCCTCTTGATGACCATGGTCACCACCGGGACCAGTTCCTTTTTCTTCCTTGCTCTCAATCTCGGGTTCAACGAAGAATTTATCGTCCTGTGGCTGCGTTCCGGGTGCGTCGGGCTCGTGGTGATTAGTCCCGTCATGCTTCTGGTCGGCCCCCCGCTGCAGGAACGGATCGACCGGCTTATCCACTGAACCGGCGGACTGCAGCGCAGGCTGCCGGAACGCAGGAGATCAATGCTTGTGCGCCGCCGGCGCCTTGGAATCCGGCAAGGTGAAAGCGAGGGTCTCGGTGGCCAGGATCTTGTGGCTGGGATCGGCCAGTTCGAGCCGAAGCTTGTGTGCGCCGGGAGGAAGCCCCACGACGATGATGGGATCCTCGCTGGTGTGGGCCCAGGTAATGTGCGAGTCGTCGACCGTCACATGTAGATGCCCGATGCGCGGTGATACCTGGACGGCGGTCTTGCCGAATACGGGCATGACGCGGAAGTGTTCGGTCCGGAACTGCACGATGACGACACCGCGGGCCAGCGGTTCGGGCAGCGGCGGATACGGGACCAGCTTTGGTGCCTGCTCCGATTCGAGTGGAAGGATTGCCGGGGGGCGGATGGGATTCGGCGCGCCTTGTGCAAAGGCCGTCACGCAGAGTGCCAGGGCGGCCGCGGCGACTGACGCATGTCTCAGCGGGGAACACATGATTTTGTCCTTCTTCTCGGAGGAGGGGATCGTCGGCGCACGAGGCAGTATCGGTCCGTGCGTAAGTACAGAGTAGTCGCTGGCACAGCCGGCGACAGTACTTGCCCGGCACGCCGCGACCATTGAGTTCCGCAATCGAATCAGTTGCTACCCACACGCCGACGGGACGCGGTTCGCTGCCGGAATCCGCTTGGGTCCACCCCATGCTGCTTGTGGAACGCCTGCGAGAAATTGCTGCGACTGGAGAAACCAACGGCGTGTGCCACCTGGGAAATTTGCAGCGTTGTCGTCGCCAGCAACTCCGCGGCCCGGTGCAGCCGAACCGCTCGCAACATGGCCATCGGCGTCTGGCCGAAGGCGCGCTCGAAGTGCGAAGCGAACGCTGAACGGCTCATTCCAGCCAGATCGGCCAGTCGCTGCACCGTCAGTGGCGCTTCGGGATGTTCAAAGAGCTTCTCCAGCGCGACAAGCAGGCGGGGATCGGCAACTGCCGCCGTCCATGACAGCTCCGCGTCGTCGCTCTCCATCTGGCGCCGCAGCAGCATGACCAGGCATTGCTTGAGCAAAGCCTCGATCAGCACCCTCGATCCCAGTCCGGGCTGCGCGGATTCCGCCAACAGCATGACGAACTGGTCTCTCAGCCCGGCTGGCCCGTCGAACCGCGTCACGATCGGATGCCGCAGCATCCGGAAGGGATCGGCGGTACTCGTCGCAAAGCGCAACTCCCCGCACGCCATCTCAACCCCCATTGCCGCCTCGCCCACCTTCACCGTCGGCGCCGTTTCGAGCGCGGACCATGAACCCAGCCTTGCCCGATCCACCGATACGGTCGGCGACTCGAATGCGCATTCCAGCCGGTAGGAAACGCCCGGCGGCATCAGCACGAAACTGTGCGGCTGCAACGCGATGCGGTGGCCATTGCCTGCGTCGAGCGTCCCGCGGCCGTCCAGGCAGTAGTGGACGCTGGCGGTCTCGCAGGCGTCGAAACGCACGCTCCACCCATCGCGGATGTCGCACCGTGTGATGTGCGTGACACCAATGTCGAGCGTGGCAAGGAAATGTTCGAGCACACGATGTGCGGTAGCGGAGGAAGCCATCATTGGACGAATTGGAACCAAACTAAGACCAAGTGGAACCTTGCCATTCCTATCATACCTACTCCAATCCCAACCTTATGGAGGTTTCCATGTTCGATATGAAGGATCTTGCCCGTTTGAAAAAGCTGGACGAAAACGCTCCCGAAGCGATGAAGAGCTTCCGTGCCTTTGACCACGCAGCTTTTGCCGACGGCGCGCTTTCGGTCCAGCAGAAACAGATCATTGCGGTGGCCGTGGCGCTGACGACGCAGTGCCCGTATTGCATCGCCCTGCATACCAAGGCCGCCCACGATGCAGGCGCCACCAATGCGCAACTTGCGGAAGCCGCACTGGTGGCCGCGGCCATCCGGGCGGGTGGTGCGGTCACGCATGCCACGCACCTGTTCCGCGACTGAACGCCATCCAACGCACCTTGCCGAGCGACAGTAGTCCCGAAGTCCGTGGGGCGACTTCCCGTCGGTATGGACACGCCTGATACGTCTCTGGAACGAAAGATTTTCGAATTGCCGGTTCTGGCAGCGCTGGAACCGGCGGCGCGGGAATGCACGCATGCGCGTCGTTGCAGTGACAGGAAAGGAGGTCTGCGCCACCGTGGCGTGCTCCTCCGCCACACCACATATCCGTTGAGGAGTAAATATGCAACCCATCACACAACCCATCACATCCGTCGCCACAAAGCGGACCAACGAAGCCATCATCAGCCACGAGGCGTTGCTGCGCTGGTCCCTGGTTGTCGTCTTTCTCTGGTTCGGCGGGATGAAATTCACCGGCTACGAAGCGCAGGGCATTGCGCCGTTCATTGAAAACAGCCCCTTCATGGCCTGGCTTATCGACGCATTCGGAGTCCGTGGCGCCAGCGCTGTCATTGGCGTGATGGAACTATCCACCGCGGTGACACTGACCGTCGGCGCATTCCATCATCGGGTTGCACTACTTGGTGCAGCCATGTCATGCGCGACATACGCCATCACGCTGACGTTCTTTGTCACCACCCCCGGCGTTGCAGAGCCGACTGCTGGTGGATTCCCGGCGATCTCCGCGCCGATCGGCCAGTTCCTGCTGAAGGACCTCGTGCTGCTGGCAGCGTCCGCTTCCCTGCTGCGCACGGCGCTGGCACGTTACCAGGCGGAGCGTTCCTGAGTTCACGGGAGCACTGTCCTTCGATCGGCATTTCGCGGCAAAGGCTCGTCGGGATTTACCGCCGAGACTGCCGGGGAATTGCCGGTCGCGCCGCTATGCGCCTGCAGATTCGCCAGGGGATTCGCCGAACAGTTCCTGGGTAACCGAGCGCAGCCAGCGATTGGCCGGATCGTCATGCTGACAGCGGTGCCAATGCTGCCTGAGGTCAAAGGCAGGAATCGGAAACGGTGGCTCCAGCACCTGTACGTCCGCGATGCGCGCGAACAACTCTCCCACCGGCAACGGCACGGTGACGACCAGATCGGTCGATGCAATCACCAGCGGAATGCTGAGGAAATGCGGGGAACGCAGCATCTCGCGCCGCGCGATGCCGTGCTGGCGCAGATACGCTTCGACGAGTTCCTGGCTGCGGCTTTCGCTCTGGATCACCGCATGAGGCAGGGCCCGGAACTGTTCCGCCGTCATGCGCCCGCGCGCGACCGGGTGATGCTTGCGCGCCAGGCACACGAACCCGTGCCGGAACAGGCGCTGCTGGAAAACATCCGAACCGCCCAGATCCGGATAGTAGCCAATGGCCAGATCGATCCTGCCGCGCTCGAGCTGGTCCATGATGTCCGTGTGCCGTGCCGACACCGTACGCACGTCCACATGCGGCGCCTCCTTCATGAGCCGGGCCAGCAGGCGCGGCAAGAATGCCGCTTCGCCGACGTCGGACAGGGCCAGCGTAAAGGTCCTGCGGGCCTGCGCGGGATCGAAGCGCGGCGCCGTCAACAACTGCTCCCGCACCTGCGATAACACCCCCTGCACAACAGGCGCCAGCACTACGGCGCGCGGCGACGGCTGCATGCCGGTGCGGACCTTCAGGAACAGTGGATCCCCAAGCTGATCGCGCATCCGCTGCAATGCGTGCGACATGGCTGGCTGGCTCACGCCGATCTCCTCGGCCGCGCGGCCCAGGTGACCATGCCGCCACAGCGCATCGAACACGCGCAGCAGGTTCATATCGAAATTATCCATTTCATTCATGACCGTCATTCCGTTCATTTGATTGCCGAATGATAGGCGAGGAACGAGACTTCCGTCATCCGGTTGGCTCGCAGCGCGGCGCAACGGCCGACCGGACCAGGCTCAGCCCTCACAACAGACCGCGCAACCAAGGAGACCCATGTACACGCCCCCAGTCAGCATTGCGTCGGTCATCGACGCTCGGCCTCTAGGTGCCTATCGGCTTCGCATCTTCATCGTCTGCTTCCTCATCGTGCTGATGGATGGCTTCGACACTCAGGCGATCGGCTTTGCGGCCAAGGCCATGTCTTCCTCGCTCGGCATTGCCATCGCCCTATTCGGGCAGGTCTTCTCCGCGGGACTGCTGGGCGCCATGCTTGGCGCCTTCCTGCTCGGCCCGCTGGCCGATCGCTTTGGCCGCCGCTGGCTGCTGGCGGCGGCAATCGTGGTCTTCTCGGTGTTCTCGCTGCTGACGCCGCATGCGTCCACGCTGCCGGAACTGCTGCTGGTGCGCTTCCTCGCCGGCCTCGGCCTTGGCGGCGCGATTCCGAACCTGCTGGCGCTGTCTGCCGAATACACGCCGCGGCCCATGCGCGGCATGATGACCGGCGTGCTCTATGCCGGCTTTCCGCTGGGTGGTGCCGTGGGCGCGTTCGCCAGTTCGTACATCGTGCCGCACTACGGCTGGCCGGCGCTGTTCTATCTCGGTGGCGTGCTGCCGTTGGGGCTGGCGCTGCTGGTCATCGCGGGCCTGCCGGAATCGCTGCCGTTCCTGCTCCGGCGCAAGGACGGCCAGGATGCGGTTCGTGCCATCGTCGCGCGCATCGCCGCCCGGCCGTCCCCGTCCGATCGCCAGGTCACCTATGTCGATGCCGAAGAACGCGTGCGTGGCCTGCCATTCCGGGAGCTGCTTTCTGGCGGGCGGCTCGTTGCCACGCTGCTGCTCTGGGCCGGCTTCTTCATGTGCTTTGTGCTGCTGATCGTGCTGGTGCTGTGGACACCCGCGCTGCTGCGCGGCGAGGGCGTCGGTGAGCACGATGCCGCCCTCGTGGTCGCCCTGATCAATCTCGGCAGCGTGGCGGGTACCGCCGCGGGCGGCCGCCTGGTGGACCGCTTCGGTCCTTACCTGACGCTGCCGCCGTTGTTCCTGCTCGGTGCGCTCAGCGTGTCCGTGCTCGGTTACGCCACCGGATCGCTGCCTGCGCTGGCGATCGCGGCCACCCTGTCCGGCCTGTTCCTGGGCGCCGGCAGTTCAGGGCTGCTGGGCCTGGCCGTGCTGAGCTACCCGAGCGGGATGCGCGCCACCGGCGTGGGCTGGGCCATGGCGCTGGGCCGCATGGGGCAGGTCAGCGGGCCGCTCATCGTCGGTGCCTTGCTCGCGAGCGGCTTCGGCATCAAGACCATCTTCCTGTGCAGCGCCGTTCCCGCCGCCATTGCCGCTGCCGCGATCCTGGTGCTGCGGGTGGTGCGTGCCGCGCCGACCGCACACGGCGACGCGCCGGCGCAGAGCGCCACGCTGCCTGCCGCGCTGGACGGCCACTAGCCACTTGTTTCATTCATAGCCGTTGCATGCGGCACCGGACGCGGATCGTCGAGGCCGGATGTCGCCCGCGGAAATAAGGAGTGTCATGCGTATTACTACTCAGTCATCCCCCGTGCTCGTCGTCGGAGGCGGCATCGGAGGGCTTGCGACGGCGCTCGCGCTGGCGCGCGAGGGCTGTCATGTCAAGGTGCTGGAGCAGGCCAGCGTCATCGGCGAAATCGGCGCGGGCGTGCAGTTCGGCCCCAATGCCTTCGCTGCCTTCGACGCGCTTGGCGTGGGCGAGCGCACGCGCAGCCATGCTGTCTACACCGATCACATGATGATGATCGATGCGATCGACGGGAAAACCGTTGCCGACATCCCGGTCGGCGAGGCCTTTCGCAAGCGCTTTGGCAATCCGTATGCGGTCACGCACCGTGCCGACGTCCACAACTCGCTGCTCGAGGGTGTGCGCGAGACCGACCGGATCGAGTTTGTCACCGCAACGCGCATCGTCGAGGTCCGGCAGTCGGGGGACGGCGTTACCGCGTTTGACGAACAGGGCAACAGCTATCACGGTTGTGCCCTGGTTGGCGCCGACGGCGTGAAGTCCGCCATCCGCCAGCAACTGGTCGGCGATCCGCCGCGCGTGTCGGGGCACGTGGTGTACCGCGCGGTGATCGATGCCGAGCATTTTCCGCGCGACATGCAATGGAACGCGCCGGTGCTCTGGGTCGGGCCGAACTGCCACGTCGTGCATTACCCGGTCCGTGCCGGCGAGCAGTACAACCTCGTGGTGACGTTCCACAGCCGCCAGCAGGAAACCTGGGGCGTCAGCGATGGCAGCCAGGAGGAGGTGCTTTCGTACTTCCAGGGCATCGATGCCCGACCGCTCAGCCTGCTTTCCCTCCCGCCGACCTGGCGGCGCTGGGCCACCGCGGACCGCGAGCCTATCGGGCAATGGACGCACGGCCGCATCACGCTGCTCGGCGACGCCGCGCATCCGCTGCTGCAATACCTGGCTCAGGGCGCATGCATGGCGGTCGAGGACGCCGTCACCCTCGGGGCCGCGGTACGCGCGTGCGACGGCGACCTGCCGCGCGCCTTCTCGCTGTACCAGGACGCACGCATCACCCGCACCGCGCGCGTCGTCCTGTCCACGCGCGAGTTCGGCCGGCTGTGCCATGCATCCGGCGTGGAGCGCCTGGTGCGCAATTCCCTGTGGAAAGGCCGCTCGCCGGAGCGCTTCTACGATGCGCTGGAGTGGCTCTACGGCTGGAAGGCCGAGACCTGCCTGTCCGCATGACGGCCACTTCCCCATCCCCTGATCGACCCGGGCTCTGCCCTTGCAGATCCCAGACCTGGAGTTCCACATGACCTTTGTCGTTCCGCCCATTCCCGCCGTCACGATTCCCGTGTCCGGTGGCGACGGACAGTTTCCCGTGCGCCGCATCTACTGTGTCGGCCGCAACTACGCCGCGCACGTACGCGAGATGGGCATGGACCCGAGCAGGGAGGCGCCGTTCTTCTTCTGCAAGCCTGCCGATGCGATCGTGGTCGCTCCGGCGGGCGCCGGCGCGCAGATCGACTATCCGCCGGCGACCGGGCAGTTCCACTTCGAGATCGAGCTCGTGGTGGCGATCGGCCGCGCGGGACGCAACATAGCGGTCGAGCAGGCCAATGCGCACATCTGGGGCTACGGCGTCGGCATCGACATGACGCGGCGCGACCTGCAGATCGCGGCGCGCGACCGGGGCCGCCCCTGGGAGCTCGGCAAGAGCTTCGATCAGTCCGCGCCGGTTTCACTGCTGCATCCCGCCAGCGAAGTCGGCCATCCGGCCGCCGGAGACATCTGGCTGCAGGTCGATGGACAGGACCGCCAGCGCAGCGACCTGGACAAGCTGATCTGGTCGGTGCCCGAGATCGTCGCAAACCTGTCGACGTTCTTTGCACTGCAGCCCGGCGACCTCATCTTCACCGGCACGCCGGAAGGCGTCGGGCCGGTGCGCAGCGGCGAGGTCATGCGTGGCGGCATCGCCGGGCTCACCGATGTCGAAGTGCGCGTGGCGTGAAGGCGGCACGGCCATGGATCTATACAACTTCTTCAACAGTTCGGCGGCGTACCGGGTGCGCATCGCCATGGCACTGAAGGGCCTGCCCTGGGACCATGTCGGCGTGAACCTGCGTGCCGGCGAGCAGAACCGGCCTGAGTACCAGGCGCTCAATCCGAACCGGCTGGTGCCGACGATCCAGGATGGCGAGCAGACCATCACGCAATCCCTGGCGATCATCGATTATCTCGATCGCAAGTGTCCCGTGCCGCTGCTGATTCCCGCCGACGGCCACGCCCGCACACGCGTGCTGGAGCTGGCGCTGACCATTGCCTGTGACCTGCACCCGCTGAACAACATGCGTGTGCAGAAGTACCTCGGCGCCCGCCTTGGCATCGCCAATGCTGACAAAGCGGAATGGGTCGCCCACTGGCTCACGGCCGGCTTCAGCGCATTGGAACCGTGGCTGCCCGCGGACGGCGGCTGGTGCGTCGGCGACGCCCCGACCCTGGCCGACTGCTGCCTGGTGCCGCAGGTTGCCAATGCGCTGCGTGCGGGGTTCAGCCTCGATCCATTCCCGCGCGTGCGCCGTGCCTACGAGCACTGCATGCGTCACGAGGCGTTCCGCGTGGCGGCGCCGGGTGCCCAGCCCGATTACGTAGCCGCCCACTGATACCGATGCAGGAGGCATCCGCTCATGACAACCCATCCCACGCCTGACCTGTTGACCCGGCGCGACGCGTTCTACCGCGAGCTGGAACCCCATGCGATGGCCGCCCTCTGGACGCGGCTGCGCAAGCTGATTCCTTCGGAACCTACGCCCGCGGGCATAGCGCACCGCTGGTCCTACGCCACGGCGCGCCCGTACCTGATGGAATCTGCGAGCCTGATCTCGGCCGAGGAAGCCGAACGGCGCGTGCTCCTGATGGAAAATCCGGGCCTGCCAGGCACCTCGTGCATCACCAGCACGATGTACGCCGGCCTTCAGCTCATCCTGCCCGGCGAAGTCGCCCCTGCGCACCGCCATACCCAATCGGCGTTGCGCTTCATTGTCGAAGGGTCGGGCGCCTACACCGCCGTGGACGGCGAGAAGACCTACATGGAAGCCGGCGATTTCGTCATCACGCCGGCGTGGACATGGCACCATCATGGCCACGAGGGTAACGCGCCGATGGTCTGGCTGGACGGCCTCGATATTCCCGTCGTGTCGTTCTTCAACGGTGGCTTCCGCGAGGAGTTCGAATCGGGCGAAGCGCCGGTCACGCGCCCGGCAGGCGATGCGCTCGCGCGCTATGGCACGGGGCTGATGCCGGTGGACTACCAGGCGTCCACGATGAACTCCCCGGTCTTCAACTATCCCTACGCGCGTACGCGCGAGGCGTTGCTCGCGTTGCCACACGCCGGCGCCCCCGATCCGCACACGGGCTACCTGATGCGCTACACCAATCCGGTGGACGGCGGCTGGGCCATGCCGACCATTGCCACCATGATCCGGTTGCTGCCGTCCGGCTTCGCGACATTGCCATACCGCTCGACCGACAGCACCGTCTTTGTCTGCGTGGAAGGCAGTGGCCATGTCACGGCCGGCGATCAGCAGTTCGAGCTGGCGCCGCACGACATCGTGGTGGTGCCGGGCTGGAGCCGCTACACGCTGCATGCCAGCCGGGACCTGGTGCTGTTCTCGTATTCGGACCGCGTCGCACAGGAAAAGCTCGGATTGTTCCGCGAGCAGCGTTCATCATGAACGCCGTCGTTTCGTATGGGGACTTCGTCGACAGCATCGCCGCGGCCCTGCAGTTCATCAGTCACCATCATCCTCCCGACTATATCCGGCACCTCGCCGCCGCCTATGAACGCGAGGCCAGCGAGCCGGCGAAACAGGCGATTGCCCAGATCCTGATCAACTCGCGGATGTGCGCGGAAGGCAGGCGTCCGATCTGCCAGGATACGGGCATCGTCAATATCTTCATACGCGTCGGCATGGACGTCCGGTTCGCCGGATTTCCCTCGGATATCGTCGATGCGGCCAATGCCGGCGTGCGTCGCGCTTACCTCGATCCCGACAATGCGCTGCGCGCCAGCATCGTCGAAGACCCGCTGTTCGCGCGGCGCAATACCGGCGACAACACGCCGGCGGTCGTCCATGTCGACCTCGTGCCGGGCAATACCGTTGCCGTCGACGTGATGGCAAAGGGCGGCGGCAGCGAGAACAAGAGCAAGTTCGCGGTGCTGATGCCCAGCGATTCGGTCGCGGACTGGATCGTCGGCATGGTGCCGTCGATGGGCGCCGGCTGGTGTCCTCCCGGCATGCTGGGCATCGGCGTCGGCGGCACGGCCGAGAAAGCCATGCTGCTGGCCAAGCAGAGCCTGACGGCGCCGCTCGACATGCTCGATCTCAAGGTCCGGGGTCCGCGCAACGCGCTGGAAGCGCTGCGCATCGACATCCATGACCGCATCAATGCGCTCGGCATCGGGGCGCAGGGCCTCGGCGGGTTGACCACCGTGCTCGATGTCAAGATTGCCGCCTACCCCACGCATGCGGCAAGCATGCCCGTCGCCATCGTGCCGAACTGCGCGGCAACGCGGCATGCGCGCTTCGAGCTCGATGGCAGCGGCCCCGTCATGCTGACGCCGCCGTCGCCTGACCTCTGGCCGGATCTGCCTTTGCCCGACGGCATGGCGAGCCGCCGGGTCGATCTGAACACATTGAGCCGAGAAGAAACCCGCACCTGGCTCGCCGGCGAAACGCTGCTGCTGTCGGGGCGCATGCTGACCGGACGCGATGCCGCGCACAAGCGGATCGACGACATGCTCGCGCGCGGCGAGCCCTTGCCGGTGGATTTCGGCAATCGCATGATCTACTACGTCGGGCCCGTCGATCCAGTGCGCGACGAGGTGGTAGGCCCTTGCGGCCCGACCACGTCAACACGGATGGACAAGTTTGCCGGGCGCATGCTGGCTTCGACCGGCTTGCTCGGCATGATCGGCAAGGCCGAGCGCGGGCCGGATGCGATCAACGCGATCGTGAAGAACGGCTGCGTCTATCTGGCGGCAACCGGAGGCGCCGCCTATCTGATCTCCAGGGCGGTCCGGTCCTCCCGTGTCGTTGCGTTTGGCGATCTCGGCATGGAAGCCATCTACGAGTTCGATGTGGAGAACCTGCCCGTTGTCGTCGCCGTGGATGCGAGCGGCAACAGTGTTCACGAAAGCGGACCGCGCACCTGGCGCATTGCGGCGGCTTGATGCTGACGCTGGCGCGACTGGGGCACGACCCGCGCACCTGCAGGCCCTGCAGCAAACCGTGGATGCGATCCGCGCCGGCAATTTGCGAGCCGGCCCGGGGATCCAGTTTCTCTGATACGCGTCGCCGGCAGGCGCCACCCCGGACGACGTTCAACACCGCGTGGCGAATCAACCTCCCTAACCTGAATTACCCGAAGATGATCAACCAATTCGATAAAGTCATTTACACCGGCAAGACTCATACCATCGGCGGCCGCAACGGTAGCTCCCGCAGTGCCGATGGCCGCCTGGCCGTGGACCTCTCAGGCCCCGGCAGCAACGGCGGCGGTACCAATCCGGAGCAGCTCCTGGGCGCCGGATGGTCGGCTTGCTTCCTTGGCGCCATCGCCAGGGCGGCACAGATGGCGAAGGTCGCGCTTCCGGCCGACGCGGCCGTTGATGCTGAAGTGGATCTCGGCCAGGCCGGAGATGGCTACTTCCTGGCGGCACGGCTCAATGTCAGCTTGCCCGGGCTTGACCGCGAGCTCGCGCAGTCCCTCGCCACGGCCGCACACCAGCTTTGCCCGTACTCCAAGGCGACGCGCGGCAATATCGATGTCGAGATCAATATCGTCTGAGGACCACAGAGTCCCCCACGACACATAGGGGACTGATCTCCTGCTTCGCACGCATTGGCATTCGCCGATGCGTGCCGCCGGGTCCGACACGATGTGAATGGGTCACGCCGCCGGGTGCGCGCCATGGATTTTCGTGTGCGAAGGTATCGCCCCGAGCTCTGAATACATATAGATACGTTGGCAGCCGCTCGCAGACATAGACCAGATACATCGCCGTCTTCCAATGCTCCATGTGCACGGGATTCGTGTCGGTTTGCATGGTGGACGTCGTACCACAGCGCTTATTTCTCTGACCGCACGTCGCCTGCACGCCGCCCATACCCCGGTGCGGAAGGCAATCCGATCGTTAATAGTCAATCAGGACAGAGGAGTCAGCAAATGAAATCGACCCGAATGATGGCTGCGGCCATGCTCTTCGTTGGCAGCGGCTTGTTGCTGCAGACGGCCCAGGCTCAAATGGCAGGCGTCCATCGCACCGATCTCGTTCAGCACGATCTCAGCGTGCCGGGTCGCGAGGGCGTCCAGGTCCGGGTTGACCTCGATCCCGGCGCGTTCGCGCCGATGCATTCCCATCCGGGCGAGGAGATTGCGTACGTCCTGCAGGGGACGCTGGAGTACCAGCTCGGCAACAACCCGCCCGTCACGCTCAAGGCCGGGGAATCGCTGTTTATCCCCGCCGGCACGCCCCACTCGGCGAGGAATGTCGGCAGCGGCACGGCATCGGAACTGGCAACCTACATCGTGAAGAAGGGCGCGCCGCTGGTGGTACCGGCCAAGTAGGCGGCAGCAGGTCGCGGTACGCTTCGACGATCAGGGAAAACAAGGCTCGCGACGCCCCCGAACAGCCCGTCGAGGCCCGCAGGCTTCGACAAGCCCTCGCTGACGCTACTCCGCCAGCTTCGCCGCGACCTCGCCCACGATGTTGTGCGCTTCCAAGCCTAGCTTTCGAAGCAACGCGCGGTGCGCTGGCTGCCACAGCGCGAGGGCCTGCTGCAAACTCAAGGCGCCCGTCTCTGTCAGCCAGACCGCGCGGCGGCGGCGATCGGCTTCTGTCATCACGACTTCCACCATCCCTGTGCCGACAAGTTGATCCACGTTCCTTGACATTGTCGATTGATTGAGCCCGGCCCGTTGCGCCAATGCGCCAAGCGTGTCGTCGGTTGCCGACGCAATCAGGCACATCAGTCCAAATTGAGTACTGGTCAGGCCCGATGGTGCCAGCGCCTCATCCAACGCTGCGGTGACCCTGCGCGCCAGCAGGCGCGACCACCAGCCGAGATCGACATCGAGAGCCGCATCGGCGTCTGCGCGCAGGGTCCGGGCGCCTTGTTTTCCCATCTTCATGGCTATAGTATATGCAGATGCATTGTATGTACCTGCATATTTTAACAACAACCAGGAGATCTGACGAGATGGACTATCGATATGGGCTGGCCTCGCCCGCCGACGTCGCAAACATGAACGGAAGGGAAGTCCTTCAGGCAATCGTGGACGGACATCTTCCACAGCCGCCCATCTCGCAGGTCCTCGACTTCTGGCTGGTCGAGGTTGACGACGGATTCGCCGCGTTCGAAGGCGAGCCGTCGTCCCGGCTGCTCAATCCCATGGGCTCGGTGCACGGGGGATGGCCGCTGACGCTCATAGACAGCGCAGCCGCCTGCGCAGCCAACTCACTGCTTCCGGCTGGTGTCGGCTACACCACTGTCGAAACAAAGGGAAATTTCTCCCGACCGATCAAGCCTGACACAGGCAGGGTCCGCGTCGAAGGCCGCGTTGTGAACCAAGGCCGGCAAATAATTACTGCGGAGGCTCGCGTGCTTGCGATGGACGGGCGCGTTCTGGCACATGGCACGTCCACGCTGCTCGTGCTGTCGCCTGTGCGGCAATAAGATGTGCGACAAGGATCATTGCCCTGTAAGAGGTTGTGGACGTTCCCTCGTGGGAAGGCAGCCTCAGGCTGCCGACGCAGGCACTTAAAACCTGTGCCGGACGCCTAAGGCGACACCAAACATGTTGCTCTGCCCGTTGCCCAGGACATAGCTGTTACCTAGAGCCAGGCTGTTGGCGTAAAAGGTCGCCAGCGACTCGAGCATCAACCCGGCGTTCCTGGCATAGGCCGTGGTCACGTAGAGATCCGTGCGTTTGGACAGCGAGTAGTCGGCCACGAAGGAAATCTGCCACGGGTTGGCGACGCTTGTGTTGCCGTAAAGGTTCTTGACGTCGTCGTAGTTGTACTCGAGCGTGAGCGCGAGCGCCGGTGTGACCTGGTAGTTGGCCCCGATCCAGTAGAAGTCATCGCGCTGGATCAGGACATCGGCCGCGTTCCTGTTCTGGCCCCAGCGGTAGCCTCCCATGATCTTGGCGGGGCCGAGCGCATAGCTGGCGCCAACCACGGCCTTCTTGATGGTGCCTGTGCCGGTGCCGATGGTGGGATTCCACTGGTCATAGCCGGCGGTCGCGGCAAACGGGCCGAACGTGTAAGCCAGTGCCCCGCCGTAAGCGGTGTCGCGTCGGAACTGCCCGGGGACTTCGCCATTGCCGCCGATCGGGATCGGGAACCCTACCGAGGGGGGCAGGGTCACCCCGGCGCCGAAGGACCAGTGCGCGAGGGCAGTCAGTCCGCCGAACTTTCCGGTGTACTTGATGGTGTTGTCCTCCCGGTAGTTAGGGCCGGACTGCAAGACGACCGGCTCATACTGCGTGGCATAGGCGGTTGGGGAGAAGTTAGCCAGGGCCTCGAACATCGAGGTGTACTGCCGGCCCAGGCTGACCTGGCCGAAGCGGTTGCTCTGGAGGCCCACGAACGCCTGGCGGCCGAACAGGCGGCCGCTTTGCTGCGACTGGCCGGTATCGAGGCCGAATCCGCTTTCCAGCACGAAGATGGCCTTGATGCCGCCCCCCAGGTCCTCGTTGCCGCGCAGGCCCCAGCGCGACCCGGAAAGTCCGCCGGAAGTCAGCCGGTAGACATCGTTGCCCGGTCCAGGGTTGAACCCGTTGGCGGACGTCGGCACGGCGCCCGCATGGTTGACGAATTCCAGGTTGGCGTCGATCACGCCGTACAGCGTTACGCTTGACTGCGCAAGGGCCGCCAGCGGCCATCCCAGCAGAGACGCCAGGGCCGTCCTTTTCAGTGACATGCTGTTCTCCTCTCTTCTCTTTTTTCCTTGGGCGCCAGCCACACTTCATTCCTTGCGTGCTTGCCCTTGCAGCATGCTGCCGGGCAGCCTGTTCGAGCTTAGGAGCGCAGCCCGATTCCCGCCAGCAACCGATGACCGGAAACCGCCGAAGACACACAGTAGTGTCGGCGAATTACGACAGTTGCCGGTCAAGCGCCATACAGAGCCGGCTGCGGGAGAACCGAATCCCGGACAACGGGCTGGTCACGTGCCTGGCTTTGGAAACGGAGGACGGCCGATGCGTGGCGGCCGGGAAGGGCATGCCTCTGTCCGGTAGCCGCTCTCAGGGGCTCGAGGCAAAGCCGGGAACTGGGCAACAGGCACGATACAGTTGGCTTGTCTGTGAGGTTCCGCACAGATCGAAGCGCAACATCGCTACAGATTGGGCGCCGGCGGGAAGCTGGCTAGCTTCGCCAACTCATGGGGATCGGGCTCGTACGCGACGGGCCTCAGGGCGACCTACCACTGCTGCTGCTTGCTGCCCTTGATGTTGCCCGCTACGCCGCCAGCCACGGCACCGATCGCCGCGCCAGTCCAGCCGCTACCTCCCGCAATGGCCGCGATGCCGGCACCCGCCGCCGCGCCGATGCCGGCTCCGGTCACGGTGCCTTGCTGCTGCGGTGTCATATTCGTGCACGCGGCAGCGCTGGCGATGGCCAGCGCTGCACCAATCAGTTGGCGTCGTTTCATGGCATCCCCCTACTTCCTGGTCTGCAGACCGGGAACAACCATTTCGAACCAGATCGTTTCAATGACCGGCCGCTGCAACTGGTCAGGATGTGTTGCGTACCAGCGATCCACGCCCTGGCGCACGGAGTCGAGCGAATGGCCCCTGAGCCCTCTCGCAAAGCGCGGAACGATGCTTTGCGAGTCAGGTGGCGGCTTGCCTTCGTGAAAGGCAATATCAACCTGGACCAGGTTGGCAATGCCTACCAGATAGGCCTTTTTTGTCTGTTCAGAGGAATCCGTCCATTGCTTGCCGGTGATCAGCGGGACTTCATCGGCGCGGGAGCCAGTCGCCACCGTCAATGCCATGAGTGCCGCAGTCGTTACTGCGAGCCGGCTCAGTTTTCTCGCCATTGCGGTCTCCCTCAGTGGTTACCGTTACCCCCGGGGCGGGTGCGTTGCTTCATAGTAGTCTCTATCCGGTGCCTGCAGGAGCGCTCCAGCGAACCGTCGTCCTATGCGATCACGGGCATTCTAGGCGCTCGGCGCTGAGATCGCGCACCGATTTGAGCAACGTGACAATGCGCGCCGTGGAACATGCGAGCCGGGAGGCACATTCAATTCGAATCACCTGTCCCTCCTGTGACGGCTCCAAATCAGTCAAGGTCGGTCAAGCTGGCGTTCAGTACTGAATGACCTTCGTCCGCCCTCCAGCTTTCTCCGCAGCTACCGACCCCCATCTGCGGGTCCTGCGGCCCCCATGGAGATGCCGTAATATCTCGAAGGGCGCGGACACCCCGGACCCTCGCGGCAGCGAAGCTCGACCCTCCTTTCGCGCGGGCCGCCACCACGCCGAACACGTTCCTGACCTCGTCCAATGTGGAAGCTTCGACATGACCACGCGCTTCGACGCAAGAGCAGCCTGCCTTGGCAAATGGAGGGGCCGGGGAGAGCGCGACTCGCCTGCGGCAGGGCCTGCCGCACCCTGATGCCGCTTCTGCTCGCGGGACTCGGTGCCTGCGGGTCGCTTCCTCACAATGCTCCGCGCAATCTGCCTCAGGCCGCGGCTGGCAGCGTATCCGCGGCCATGCGCGAGCCCATCGATGTCGTCGGCCAGACAACCGTCGCCATGTCGTTCTCCGGCGGTGGCACGCGCGCCGCAGCCTTCGCCTTCGGCGCCCTGCAGGGACTCGACGCCATGAAAGGCCCTGGGAGCGCGTCCCTGCTGGACAACGTCGCATTCATCAGCAGCGTGTCCGGAGGCTCCATCACCGCCGCGTACTTCGGTCTGCACGGCAAGGCCAGCCTGGCGAACTTGCGATCCGTGCTGTTGAAGGACGGAGAGGCGGGACTTCGCTTCAGTCTCCTGAATCCGGTCAACCTTGCGCGCCTGTTCGCGGGAGGGCTCAACGACCGGGAAGACCTCCAGGCATGGCTCGACGAAGACGTCTTCAAGGGCGCGACGTACGCCGACATGTTCCGCCGCGGCAAGCCGATCGTCTGGATCAACGCCACCAACGTCTACTACCGAGTCGCGTTCCCGTTCAGCCAGCATGCATTCGATGCGCTATGCAGCGATCTCGCGAGCTTTCCGGTTTCCGAGGCCGTCGCCGCATCCATGGCGGTCCCGGTCTTCTTCGCACCGATCGTCGTTCAAAAGCATCCCGAGGCTTGCAGTGCACCGCTGCCGAACCTTGACCGTGCCCAGGCGCCCGGGCAATCGCTGCTGTTCGGTGCGTTGGCAAACGCCGTTCGCGATCTCCGGGACACTTCGAAGGGAAAGTACATCAAGCTGGTCGACGGCGGGGTGACCGACAACTACGGCCTGGCCACGATCTTGCAATCGCGCATGCTGCTGGGCACGCCTTACGGTCCGATGAGCGAGAATGACGCGATCAATGTGCGGCGGCTGCTTTTCATCGTTGTAGACGCAGGCCAGGGCCCGCGCGGCGATTGGAACCAAAGCCAGGATGGACCCTCCGGCATCGAAGTCGCAAACGCGGCCATTGACGCGGCAATGGCAACCAACGTTCGAATGACCTATGACGCCTTCGTCCCCATGATGCAGCAGTGGCGAAACGACCTCGTGGCGTATCGGTGCCGGCTGCCGCTTGACCGGCAGCGGGAAATCGCTGCACGCCTCCCGCGCTGGCGGTGCGACGAAGTCGAATTCTTCGTCACGCGGATCTCGTTCGATGCCCTAGGCAAGGAGCGTGCTGCAAGCCTGAACGATCTGCCGACCAGGCTGCGCCTGCCCGAGCAGGACGTCGATCGCCTGATCGAAGCGGGACGGGATGCCATCCTTGGCAACCCGGTGATCCGCGAATTCGAGCGCGCATCGACCGCGGCGCGATACGGCGTTGAATAGTCAGAACCTGGCCTCAGCGAGCCACGGCCAGCCGGCGCTGGCGCTCGTGGCCGGATACGTATTTGTCATGGCGATGCTGAGCTGCACCGGGATCGCACGGCTGTTTCCCGGCATCGGCTTGAACTGCAGGGATCAGCTGCTTGACCTGGCGGCCTGCATGGCTGAGCGGCTGGCATAGTCGTGAGCGCCTGTCGGCTTGCCATACGGTGTCGCAAGCCGATCATGCGAACGCCTTGTGATACGCATTCAGCGCGGGCGCGCCACCCAGATGCACGTACAGCACGTTCGCTTCCTTCGGAATCTCACCCGCCTTCGCCATGGCGATCAGGCCTGCCATCGATTTGCCCTCGTACACCGGATCGGTGAGCATCGCCTCAAGCCGCGCTGCCGTGCGGATCGCATCGATCGTCCGATCGTCAGGGATGCCATAGTCCGGACCCGAGAAACGGGGATCGATGACCACGTCGGCGTCGTCGATCGGCTTCCGGATGCCGATCAGTTCCGCAGTCTGCCGCGCGCTCTTCGTCACGGCACGCCGGGTCATCGCCTCGTTGCAGGCGGTATCGATGCCAATCAGGCGGCGCGGCCGGTCCTGGGCCTTGAAGCCCGCGACCATGCCGCCCTGTGTCGAACCGGTGCAGGTCGCGGTAATCACGGTGTCGAAGAACACGCCCATTTGCGCTTCCTGGCGCGCGAGCTCATCGGTGAAGTTCGCATAGCCGAGACCACCAAGGGGATGATCGGATGCACCCGCTGGAATCGCGTAAGGCTTGCCGCCTTCCCGGCGCACCTGCTCCAGGGCGCGCGACCACGTCTCCTTCACCTCGGTCGAGTAGCCCTCGCCCTCGAGCAGCGTCTCGGCGCCCATCAGCCGTGACAGCAGGATATTGCCGACCTTGTCATAGACCGGATCGTCCCAGTGTGTCCACGCCTCCTGCACCAGCCGGCAGCGCATGCCGAGCACCGCCGCGACAGCCGCAACCTGACGCGTGTGGTTCGACTGAATGTTGCCGATGGAAACGAGCGTGTCGGCGCCTTGTCGCACCGCGTCGGCGGCGAGCCACTCAAGCTTGCGAATCTTGTTGCCGCCAAACGCGAGTCCGGACGAGACATCGTCGCGCTTTGCCCACACCGAGACGCCGAGCGCTTCGGACAGGCGGTCGAGCCGATGAATCGGCGATGGAAAGAATCCAAGCGAGATGCGGCCGAAGCGATTGTCGAGATCAAGTGCCATGGCGAACTCCCTGCCGCGGATCCGGGGGGAAAAACTGAATCTAGATTAGGTCCAAAAAAGCGAGACGGAAGCGTGGCGCGCATTTTCCCGAGGTGCCTCGACCAGGGGCAGGGTGAAGATCAAATGGGATATGGTGCCGCATACCGGCTCGCGGCTGTGCGGAATGATTGGCGTAAATGGCACATTTCATTGAGGTGCCCGGGGTGCCACACGTCACGGTCCTTGCTGTAGTGCAGGCTGCGTACGTTCATTGACGCCTTGCTAGCTGCTTCGGCCGCAACCGTAGCGAGCGGAAAAGAAGCCTCCCGGTACCGGGGGATCCCGGGAGGCTATAAAAGCGAGGCAAAAAAGCAGCCCCGCGTCTTCCATGCTGGATGATGCTCCATTGACTTAGCATCCGCTTTAGTGCTTAAACCTGGCTCTATAAAGTGTGTTTCAACTGCGAATAGCGGAATTGATCCAGCTTTATTTCAGCGTTAATCGCGTTGCCAACGCAAGGTGCATCCGACATGTTCGCCACCCTGTCGGTGCGGTTCTACGCATACGCCGCTGAACCGCGCAAGAAAAGACACCTGTCGCGAAGCAAGCACTCCACCACGCGAGCGCCGATCCCGCTGGACGGCGCTATCTTCCTTTTCCGTCAGCAAAGCGGCAGGCCAGTCCGGTCGCGCATGGCGCGGTCCCGACGGCCCGGCGTTTTCGGCAGGCTCAGTGCCGGTCGAACGCCGTCACCTCGGGCAGCACCACGGCGAGATAGTCCACCAGTGTGCGGACCGCCGGCAGCAGGCCCGTGCGATAGGGAATGAGTGCGGTGATACGGGCGTCCGCGGCAATCCATTCCGGCAATATCTGCCGCAGCCCGCCAGCCTTGAGCTCGGCCTGGCAGGCGTATACCGGCAGCGCGGCAACGCCGACGTTCGCGCACGCCGCCTCTTTCAGCGAAATCAGGCTGTTGCTCAGGAATCTCGGTTCAAACGGCACGGTGACCACGCGCTTGTCCGGGCCCTGCAATTGCCATTGGGACGCACTCTTGCCCGCCATGGCGATGATGGTGTGAGACGCAAGATCCTCGGGTTGTGTCGGCACTGACGTCCGTTCGAGATAGTCGGGCCCCGCGAAGAGATACCACGGTGTCCTGGCCAGCGGATGCTGGACCAGGTTGGAGTCCTGCAGCTGGCCGACATGACCCCGGATCGCCAGGTCGAACCCCTCGCCGACAATGTCCACGATCCTGTCCGTGGCGGTTTCGTCGATTCTCACCTTGGGGTGGTCGGATAGGAAGGTCGGCAGGACGTGGCGCAGCGCGAACTGGGCAATGTCCACAGCCACCGTCACGCGGATCACGCCGCTCGGCTCCGCCAGCCGCTGGCGCATGGCTTCTTCGGCAAGCTCGGCACTGCGCATCAGCGCCAAGGCGTACTGGTAGAACTCCTGACCCACCTCCGTCATCGCGAACTGGCGCGAGGTCCGGTTGATGAGCCGCACGCCCAGCGAGGCTTCCAGCTCCTTCACGCGGTGACTGAGCGTTGACTTCGGAAGCCGGAGCGCCTCGCCAGCGGCGGTGAATCCGCCGCGGTCGACCACCTGCACGAAGTAATAGACGTCCTTCAGATCGAGCATGGCATGGGGACTCGCCGGGCATTCCAATGCCGGCGGCGTTTGTTGAGGGGGGCGGGTGGGTGACGCCCCGATCATACTCCAGCGCCGGCGCCCGCTGCCATCCGGGCAAGCCTTGGGCGCACCGCGCCTCGCAGGGCGCCATTGTCCAAGTTTGCCGAACCCTGCGTGCAACCCGGGACGGCTGCCCAAGCGGAATCTGCCGTCATAAGCTGTTGCGCAGGAGCGGCTCTGCGCTGTTTCTACATGCCTATTTCAAAATGGAGAGGACAATGTCAATGCTCAAGGGATTTCATCACCTGACCGCCGGCGTGCGGCACGCGCAGGAGGACGTGGATTTCTACGTCAGGCTGCTCGGCCAGAGCCTCGTGAAGAAGACCGTGCTTCTCGACGGCGAGGATCCCATCTACCACCTTTACTACGGCAACGCGAATGGCGATCCGGGAACCCTGGTGACGTCGTTCCCGTTCCGCCAGCGGGGCGTCATGGCGCGTCAGGGTTCGGGCCAGGTGCGGGTCATCAACTACTCGGTGCCCACGGGCTCGCTCGAATTCTGGCGCAGCCGCTTCGATGCCATGAATGTGCCGTATGACAGCGAGATCGTCGAGCGCTTCGGTGAGCGCCGCCAGCGGTTCCAGCATCCGTGCGGCATCGAGTTCGATCTTGTCGAAACGGACCTCGACCCGCGTCCGGCTTGCGTGGCCAGCGATATCCCCGAAGTCCACGCCATCCGTGGCGTGCACAGTATTACGCTTTCGCTGCGCGATGTCGCCGAATCGATTCGCTTCATGAGCGAAGCGATCGGTTTCCGCAACGTTGGCCAGGCGGGACCTTATTATCGCTTCGAGACGTACACCGGCGGTCCGGGTACGGTCGTAGAGTTCCTGCATGAGCCGGACCGGCACCAGGGCTCGTCGATCTACGGCGAAGGCACGATCCACCATGTGGCCTTCGCGGTGGACAACGTCGAACAGCAGGCGGTCCTGAAGGAGAAACTGTTTGCCATGGGCTACATCGATACGTCGGAATCGGTGCACCGCAACTACTTCCGCTCGATGTACTTCAAGATGCCCGGCGGCGTGATGTTCGAGGCGACGACCACCGACATCGGCTTCTCGATCGATGAAGCGCCCGGCCATTTTGGCGAGGAGTTCCAGTTGCCGCCCTGGCTGGCGGATCGCAAGGAAGAACTGCTGGGCCGGCTCGAGCCCATCTCTGCCTGACGTTGCCGGGGATCGATATGCGGAAACCGAAAGTACTGATCGTTTTCTATTCACGGAACAGCTCCACCGAGATGCTGGCCAAGGCTGTCGCCGAGGGCGCCCTCGAGGCAGGCGCCGAACTGCGCGTTCGGCGTGTGCGGGAGTTCGTTGGCCCTGACGTCATGCGGCAGGCGCCGGGCTGGCTCGAGAACGCCACGGAGATGAACGCGAAATACGAGGCGCCGACGGAAGCCGATGCCGAGTGGGCTGATGCCATCGTGTTCGGCACGCCGACGCGCTTCGGGACGATCTCGGCCGAACTCAAGTCCTATATCGACGGGCTCGGCGGCCTCTGGTTCGCCGGCAAGTTGAACGGCAAGGTGGGCTCTGTGTTCGGCACGACGTCCTCGCGCCACGGCGGCAATGAAGCCACGCTGCTGGCGGCCTACACGCCCATGGCGCACCTGGGCCTGATCATCGTGCCGCTGGGCTATGCCGACGCGGCGATGTTCAAGGCCGGCACCCCGTACGGCGCGACTCACGTCTCGCAGCGTGACACCGTGAAGCCCGACGACGATCACCTGGAGGTTGCACGGTTCCAGGGGCGCAGGGTGACGACTGTCGCGCGTGCCTTGCACGTCCAGCCGGAGCCTGTGGCAGCCTGAAAGTAGAAGCCTGACGGCAAAAAAAGGGCGGAGACTCGCAGTCTCCGCTCGATTCGCGCACCGGCACAGGCCGATGGCGCGATGGCAACAGCTCAGGCCGTCGCCGTTTCCATGCAGCTTGCCAAGGCATCCATCCGGGGCGATGGCGGCAGCGAGTCGATCGTGGCGCGGACCGCCTCCTTGCAGAGCGAAGGCCGCCTGACCAGTGCGTCGACATAGCGGGCAACGTTGGGCAGCTCGTCCCACATCGGCGCAAGCCCCAGGTACGCCAGCCGCACCAGGTTGACACCCCACAGCACATCGCCAAGGGAGAACGCGTCTCCCGCGAGATACGGAGCCGGTGCGGATTCCAGCGTGCGGTCCAGCTCCTTCAGCGCGACATCGACGTGATCCCGGGCCGCGCGCTGGAATGGGGCATCGCGGCGCAGCGCCCGGCCGCCGCGTTCCTTCACGATCTTCGCGCGATAGGCGGCAACGAGTCCGGCGTCCCCGGCATTGTCGGCGAGCATGGCCTCGAGCGCTGCGATCTTGTGGTCGTAGATGGTTTCCATGACCGTCCTGAGCGCCTCGGGCCGCCGGTCGGCGTCGGGATGAGAGCCGTACAGCAGGGCGCCGTTCGGCATCTGGTCGATGATGCGCACCTGGCGCATCACCTCCGTACGCGCCAGGGAATCGTCCGGCAAGAGCTGGACTGGCGTGCGCGATACCGCGTCGAGATAGCAGCAGATGCGCCGGGAATCTGCAATCACGCGGGAGGCTTCGTAGTCAATCAGCAACGGCACCGCACACGGATCGAAGCCGTCGGTCTCCACGGAAGGGCGCCCGCTATATCCGCTGACGAACTCCCGCCCGATCTCCAGTCCGGCCTTCAGTCGCAGGCGCACATATGGCGGGTGATAGTGCTCGGCGGGAATGACCCCGTCCGGGCCCATCGAACTCAGGATCAGCATATCGTTCGATCGGTACGGCAACTGCTTCTCGAACAGCACCGTGCGGACCTTCTGCGAGCACAGCGAACTCGCGGCGTGGAACAGCTCGAAGCGCGGGTTGGCATCGGTTCCCACCGTGGTGATCCGCGCAGGATCGGCGATGGCAGCGCGGGCGCCGGCTGCCAGGTTTCTCAGCAAGTCATTGGGCATGGGTTCTTCCGGCTCATGGTTGATCACGTCACTCCGCTGCCCGGGCGCTTCCCTGTCCGCGGGCGTGGGGACACACCGCGGGCGCATCGCCGATGAAGCCGCGCGCAGACCAGAGTTCCGGGAACGGGATCTCGTTCATGGTCGGCAGCAGCCAGGCAATGCCCTCGGTGCCGAAGTAGGCCGGCCTGGCGCCGAAGGTCCGGCGCGTCGCCATCAGGTGCAGGTGCTTCCACGCGGCGAATCCTTCCGCGATATCGGCCAGCGTCTCGCCGAGCTGCTGCAGTTCGCGGTGCTGGTCGGGATCGGCGTAGACGTCGCGCCAGACGTTCTCGACGGCCTTGTCCGGCGTGTAGGGCACGCTGAAATCGCGGTCGAGCGCCACTGCCGGCACGGCGAAGCCCTTGCGGCTCAGGTGGGCAAGCACGTCGTCATACAGGCTCGGCTCCGCCAGCGCCTTGCTGAGCTGTTCCCAGCGCTGCGGCTGCGGCAGGAAGTGCTGCAGGTGCTCCTCCTGCTTGATGCCGAGCAGGTAGACCATCTGCCGGTAGGTCCAGCCCTGGAGGGCGGTGTCCTTGCCGAATTTCGGGCCAACGCAGGAAAGGATCGCCAGCAGGTCGACCGGCGTCATCCATGCGATCGAGCGCCATGTGGCATTGAGCGGCTCGTGGTGGGCGACGACGCGCCGCAGCGTCCGGCAGGCACCGGTCAGGTCATCGGCACGCAATTGCGCCTGCGCGGCCTGCATCTCCTTGATGATCAGCATCCAGTAGAGCTCGGACACCTGCGCCGACACGATCCAGGCATGCTCGCCGGGATGATCGCTGACGGGGCGCTGCAGCGAGTGGAGCACGTCTGTCTGCAACCAGTCACTGTATGGCGTATGCCCGGCCGGCGTTCCGGCCGGCGCCGGGGAGGCGGGTTTGACGGGCTTGACGATATCGTTCATTTTGGTCTCCTCGTGGTGGTGTGGTCAGGCAAGTCATGTGCGATGGAAACGGTCGGAGACGGTCCCCAGCAACGACTCCATCTGCTGCGCGACCCGCAGCAGCGCGCCGTCGCCGCCGGGCCTGGCGACGATCTGCAATGACGCCGGCAGGCCGCCGTTGCGGGACGGCAGCGGAATCGAGATGGCGGGATAGCCCGCGACGTTGAACGGCGCGGTATAGGTCATCAGGGCTTCGCGGACGGTGCCGGCCCAGTTTCCGATGTCGACAGTGGCGGCATCGCGGGGCGGGGCGGTGCAGGGGCAGGTCGGCAGCACGAGGTAGTCGAGTGTCGACATCACTTCATGCAGGCGGGCCGTGAAATGCCGCCTGGCCTGCTGGGCGGCCGCATAGGCGCGCAGGTCCATGGTTTGCGCGCGTCTGAGCCTGTCGACCGTTTCGGGGTTGTAATGCGTGGCGATGCGATCCCAGTCGTGGCGGCGGAAATGCTCGATTCCGCCCTCGATGAGGACGATGGCCGCGAAGGTATCGAAGACGGCATCGAACATGGGATCGAAGTGGCCGGTCCCGCCGAGGTCTACGCAGGCGAAGCGCTGTGCCAGTCGCTCCACGGCGTCATCGAATGCGCGGGCGATCTCCGGACTCAGCGGAACCGGCGCGATGTGCCGGACGATGCCGAGTCGGGCGGAAGGTCTTGCATCGCTGCAGGGGATTTCGATGCCAACGGCAGCGGCGAGCACCAGCACGTCATCGACCTGTCGGCCAAGCAGGCCAACGTGGTCGCACGTGGGGGCCAGCGGAAACACGCCGCGCGTGGAGAGCGTGCCCAGCGTCGGCTTGAAGCCGACGACACCGCAGAGCGCGGCCGGGATCCGGACCGAGCCGCCTGTATCGGTGCCCACGCCCGCCATCACCGCGCCATCCGCGATCGCCGCCGCGGCGCCGCCGCTCGAGCCGCCGGGAATGCGGGAACGGTCGAGGGGATTGAGGGTGTCGCCGAAGTTCGGGCTGGCGGTCGTCACGCCCCACGCAAACTCGTGGGTGGTGGTCTTGCCGATGACGATGGCGCCGGATTCCGTCAATGTCTTCACGATGTCGGCATCGGCAGCGGGAACATTGCCGCGACTGGCGGCAGATCCATACAGTGTTTCGATGCCCTTCGTGTCGATCAGGTCCTTGATGGCGATGGGCAGCCCTTCCAGCGGACGCTGGCTGCCTGCGCCGTAGCGGCGGTCGCTTTCAGCGGCGGCTTGCAGCGCGCGGTCCCGGTCGATGGCGGCGAACGCGTTGAGCGATTGCTTGCTGGCTTGCGCGCGGCGCAGCGCCTCCTCGACCAGGCCTGTCGCGGTGACCTGCCGTCTGGCAAGGGCCTCGAGCGCGTGGCGCAGGCTTGCGGGATGCGGGATGCAGTCGGAGGGCGGGGCGTTCGTTACCACAGGCTCTCCAGCAGCGCATCCAGCTTCATGCCGGCATCTTCGCCAAGGTCGCCGACCTCGGACGGATAGTTCTGCTTGAGCAAGGCCGCCATCTCGGGAAGCCTTGCCCGATCGAAATCGAGGTCGCCGAGCCGGCTTGGCAATTGCAGCGCATCCACGGCTGACTCGATGCGGTCAGCGAGGAACGCGGCGGGCGTGCGGCTGCCACGGTCCATGGAGAAGATCTCGAGCTTGCGGCCATAGGCGCCGGCGCAGGCGCGGATGACTGGCGCCAGCGCAATGCACGATGTCACGCTGTGCGGCACCCCGAAGGTCCCGCCGAGGATGTGCCCGATGCGATGGCTCAGGCCGTAGATGACCGAAGCGGGATAGAAGTAGCACTGCCACGCGGCGAGCTGAAGCTGCAGCAGGTCGTCGGCCGACACGAGGCCGCCCGCGATGGCCTCGCGCGTCTCGAGCTTGCGCGGCCACTTCTCCAGCACGGCAAGGAAGCGTTCCACGCCCCTGGCGGCAAGGATGGCATGAGGGTGATCCACGTCGACCCGGCGCATGCCTTCCACCGCGTGGTCGATCCCCTTGATGGCGGAGCTCAGCAGCAGCATGCGTGGCGTGTCGACGATCATCCGGGGATCGAGCACCACCAGCCTGGGTGTCGTTTCGCGTACGGCATAACTGCGCTTGAACTTCTGCGGGCCGTCCGTTTCCGTCACCCCGAAGTAGTGGGAGAACTCCGATCCGGACAGTGTCGTCGGAATCGCCGCAATCGGCAGGTAGCTGCCGGTCTGCTGGAAATGCTGGTACGAGACTGCCTTTGCGGCGTCGAGCACGGAGCCGCCGCCGAGCGCGATGATCGACCCCGCATCGGCCTCGATGCAGGCACGCAGCCCGTCGCGAACGGCGAAATCGGGCACATGCGGCGGCAGGCCGGTGAAGGTGCCCACGCCGTCGCCAATGGCCGGCTGCAGGTGATCGCGGTTCAATGCCTCAAGGAATTCGACGGTGAACGTGATCGGACGGCGGATGCCGTAGTTCCCCATGGAGGCAGCGACGGTTTTCAGCACGTCATGTCCCCAGACAATTTCTTCCTGCGGCAGGCATTTCAACTGGTTCATTCCATGTCTCCCCATGTTTTCGTATGCGATCGGGTCTCCGATCCCGAGTAGGACGATAGGCGAATCGCGTCAGCGCGTGCACGCGGGATTTGCGAACGAAGCGTCCAGGAATCTGGACGCCGGGGCCTGTAGGGGGTGCCGGTCGTTCGCCGCTTCCGAACGAAGCTTTCAAGCATTGCCATCTTCACAAGGCAGGGGGCGTGTCTATGATCTTTTCCACCGTAGCGACCCCCACCACTACTAGAACGGAGACATGAAGATGGAGGCAATCCAGATGACAGAAGCGCTGATCCGCGGACGCCACAGCAAGCGCGGCTTCCTTGACCGGCCGGTGCCGATCGAGACTGTCAGGGACATCCTGTCGGTCGCGAAATACGCGCCGAGTTCGAGCAACACGCAGCCATGGCGCTGCTATGTGCTGACCGGAAAGGCGCGCGAGAAGATCGCGGGGGCCGCGGTCGAGGCGTATCGTGCCGACCCCCAGGGACTGGTGCCCGATTACCCGTTCTTTCCAGCGGAATTGCCGGCGCCATTCTCGTCGCGCTTCAACACGTTTCGCGGAATGCTGGGCGATGCGCAGGGCGTGCACAGGAGCGATATCGCCGGGCGGCGGCGCGACGTCGAACGGCAGTTCCGGTTCTTCGATGCGCCAGTGGGACTGATCTTCACCATGGACCGGCGCCTGGAATGGGCCAGCTTCATCTGCTACGGCTGCTTTCTGCAGAACCTCATGCTGGCCGCGCGCGCGCGGGAGCTCGACACGTGTCCGCAGCAGATCTGGTCGCTGCAGTCCGCGGTGCTTCGTGAAGGACTCGCCATTCCCGACGGGGAGATGATCGTGGCCGGAATGTCGCTTGGCTATGCGGACAACAGCATTCCGGAAAACAACATGGAGCTTTGCAAGCTGGAGCTGGACGAGTTCGTTTCGTTCGTCGATGGCTGACACGCGCAACCGGACAGGCCGTCCTTGACCTGTCCGGCGCCATTGTCATTGGCGCATGTGGGGCGACGCCATCAGCCTGCGGGAGGCGGCCGCAGGGGCCGGCCTACTTGCTGCTGTCGCGCGCGTCGCCGCCGATCGCGTCGAGGATGATCATGGTCCGGTCGAGAACGCCGCGTTCGTCGAAGTAGGCGCTGAAATGTGCCGGCATGTAGGCACCTGCGTAAAGCCGGTAGGACCAGGCTTCCCGCTTCATCAGCGGGTAGAACTGGATGGGCTCGCGCGGACGGCCGAAGCGCTCGGCGACGTCCTGCTTGGTCCACACGCCCGGGCGCGCCTCGTAGATTTCCTTCTCGGTGAGCATCTGCCTGAACCTTGTCAGCTTGCCGTTCGCGTCGAAGTCTGCCGCATAGACCTCGAAGCCGAGCGGCTGCTTCGAATAGATCCACCGGGTGGTGCCGTCGGCGAGCTGGTAGGTCTCAGTGGGAGTGCCGAACGTATCGCGCACGGCATTCTGCGGAGCGCCTAGCATGCCCTCCGCGGTCTGGAGGGGCCGAAGGGCGGCGCAGGCGCCCAGCACTAGGGTCGCCACCGCGGCGGCCACGCAGGTGTGGAGGCGATAACGCATGATCGTTCTCCTGGGAGGCGGCGGGGCATGCGCCGCGCCAGTTCAGCATAGCGCACGCAGCGAAGGAGTGGTCATTCCTCCCACCGTCCGGGAAAGAAATTTTTCTCATGTCGTCTTCCGAAAAGATTCAGTTCTGTTGCGACCATGACTGACGCTAGAGTTCGGAGCGACACGCATACGCGGGGCTGAACGCGAGGCTGTGGTCGCATGCATCGTGACCGGCGGCAAGTATGACAATGTCGTGAACGGAAAGCGCTTCGGCTGCCTTGCCGTGATCGCTGCGCCGCTCCGTTCCGCGGATATCTGCATCAATGGTCTTTTCATGGCTAGGCCATGACGGGCACGCCTTCGAGCGCGGTTCCGGTCCGGGAAGGTGACGCCATGTCACGCAACCAGTGCAAGGTGCGGGGCGTATCCACGGCATGTTCTGGAAAAGTCACAGGATCCCCGCCCTGGTATTGAGGGAACGCTTCAACTGGAGCGAAGGGCGGCACAGGAAGCCCGAATGGGTGAAAGGCAAGTCTGATCAGAGGGGATAGAGAATGAAACGGACGACACTACTGGCTGCGGCGGTGATGGTCGCGGCTACCGCTTCTGTGTGGGCGCAACCCGAAACCCGCGTGGATGTCACGCAGTCGCAAGGACAGGCGACCGCGACCGGCACGGCGAAGCTCACCGCCAAGATCGTCAAGATCGATGCGCCGACGCGAACGGTCTCGCTGCAATCCGCCGACGGCAAGACCAAGGACCTCGTGGTGGGGCCGGAGGCGAGGAACTTCGAACAGCTCAGGGTCGGCGATACCGTCACGATCGAGTACAAGGAAGCCCTGACCGTGAGCCTCAAGAAAGGCAAGGGGCCGCTTGCCATGAACGAGCGCGAGATTGCGGACCGTGCGGCGCCCGGAGCAAAGCCAGGCGGCACGGTGGGGCGCGAAGTGACCGTCACGGCCGATGTTGTCGCGGTCAACACCAGCGCCAAGACCGTCACCCTGAAGGGGCCGAAGGGACGCACCGTGGATCTCATGGTCGAGGATCCGGAACGTCTCAAGGAGATCAAGAAGGGCGACCGGGTTGAAGCGGTTTATACCGAGGCCATTGCTGTGTCCGTGCAGCCGGCCGCCGGCAAGTAGCAGTCCGGAAAGCAGCCCGGAATCATTCCAGGACATGCGAGGCCCGCCACCCAGGCGGGCTTCTTTCCTGGCTTGCGTGGCCGGGGCGTGGTCAATATGGTATTGCCGTGATGAACCGACCCGCTTCCTGGCCTCCCTCTGACAGAATTTTCAGCGGAGAACGGCATGGATGCAGCAAAGCAACTGGTTCACGCGCGTGAAGTTGGCCTCAAGACCGGCATGGTGCTGCAAAAGCGCCTGAAGAATGCGCAGGAGGCCTATGGCGGCCGCGTGCAGCAAGCCGTTGGCGCGCCGGGGACCGGTCCGTCCACGCCGATGGCCGGCATGGATCCGATGAGCGGCTATGCCTATGCCATCGACAGCATGCAGCGCGCCATCCTGTTCTGGGACACGCTCAGGCAGCGGGGCAACAACTTTGTCGAAAATACCATGCAGGGGCTCAAGCCGGTCCTGCATTTCGGCTACGAGACGGTCATGGACGGGCGCCACTTCGAGCGGCCGGTCAACTATGCGCTGCTGAAGATCACGGCGCCTGAGGGCGTGACGATCGATGACAGCCGCCGGCCCTACGTCATCATTGATCCGCGCGCGGGCCATGGGCCGGGCATCGGCGGCTTCAAGGACGACTCGCAGGTCGGCGTGGCAATGCGTGCCGGCCATCCCGTGTATTTCGTCATCTTCTTCCGCGATCCCGAGCCGGGGCAGACCCTGCTGGACGTGTGCGAGGCCGAGCAGCAGTTCGTCAAGAAGGTGCGTGCGCTGCATCCGCGCAGCCCCAAGCCTGCCATCATCGGCAATTGCCAGGGAGGTTGGGCCGCGATGATGCTGGGCGCCTCGGATCCCGACGACACCGGCCCGATCGTGATCAACGGCGCGCCGATGTCGTACTGGAGCGGTGCCTGGAGCGAAAGCGAAGGCGACAACCCGATGCGCTATTCCGGCGGGCTCCTTGGCGGCACCTGGCTGGCCTCGTTCACGGCGGACCTCGGCAACGGCAAGTTCGATGGCGCCTGGCTGGTCCAGAATTTCGAGAACCTGAATCCTGCCAACAGTCTCTGGGACAAGTACTACAACCTGTACCGGAAGGCCGATACCGAGCCGCCGCGCTTTCTGGAGTTCGAACGCTGGTGGGGCGGCTACTACCTGATGAACCGCGAGGAGATCGAATGGATCACGCGCAATCTGTTCGTCGGCAACAAGCTCTGGGGCGGTGACGTCAGGAACGCCGGCGGCAAGGCGTTCGACCTGCGCGAGATCCGCTCGCCCATCGTGCTGTTTGCCTCGATGGGCGACAACATCACGCCGCCGCAGCAGGCATTCAACTGGGTGGTGGACATCTACGGCAGTACCGAGGAGATCAAGACTCGCGGCCAGGTGATCGTCGGCATGATGCATCGCAGTGTCGGCCATCTCGGCATCTTCGTCTCCGGCAAGGTCGCGCAGAAGGAGCACGCCCAGATCGTCTCGGTGCTCAAGAGCATCGAGCTGCTGCCGCCGGGGCTCTACGGCATGGTCATCCATGAGCGCAAGGGCAGCGATGGCGTGGAGTACGAGGTCGAGTTCGAGGAGCATTCGCTCGAGGAGATCGCCAGCAGGCTTAACCGCTTTGGGCGCGTCGACGAGCGGCCCTTCGAGACCGTCGCGAACCTGTCGGACTTTACGCAGCGCGCCTACGAGCTGTTTGCGCAGCCTTACGTCCAGGCGATGTCCAACGAGATGACAGCGCGGATGCTGCGCGAATTCCATCCGCTCCGCATGCAGAACTGGCTGTTCTCGGACCTGAATCCGTGGATGGCATGGCTGAAGCCTGCCGCCGACGCGATCAAGGCCAACCGGCAAGCGCTGGAACCGGATCATCCGCTGCGGCAGCAGGAACAGGCGGGCGCGGAAATGCTCAGCGCCGGACTGGACGCATACCGGGCCGTGCGCGATGCGATGACCGAGTACACCTTCTTCAACGTGTACGCCAACCTGTTCCCGTTCCAGCCAAAGAGCGAGCCTGCCGCGCATGCGGGCACACCGGCGGCGACCGACCCGCGCGACCTGCCGGAAGTCAAGGCGGCGCTGGCCGCGGCCGGACAAGGCGGGTACGCCGAAGCCATCGCCCGGCTGGCCTGCCTGCTGAGCCGCAAGGGCGAGCCGCTGCCGCTGTCCAGGCTGGAGCTGCGCAAGGAGCTGGTCACGGACTATGCGGATCTGTTGCCGGAACTGGAGCCGGACGCCTGGCGCAGGGTCCGCGGCCGGCAGGAGCTGATCGCGCGCTACGCGCCCGAGGAGGCGCTCGCGACGCTGCCGGCCTTGCTCAGGCACCAGGCCGACCGCCAGCGGCTGCAGGCGCTGGCGGAGAAGCTGCGTACCGATGATCGCGTGCTCGGCGCCACGCCCACCGTAGAGCAGGCGGCAATGCTCGAGCGGATCCGCACCGTGCTCGGCGCCAGGCCGGAGCGCGTGCGCGGCGCGGCCGTGCCGCTCACCCGCGCATCGTAGCGGGTCGTCGGCGGGCGCAGCCGTTGCTGCCGGCCGACACCGATGAACCTGACGCAGGAGCAAACCGTGAACGCCAAGCATGAGAAGTACCAGCGTTTGATTGACTACTGCAAGACCATGCCGCCCACGCCGACCGCAGTCGCGCATCCATGCGACCGCTCTTCACTGGAAGGCGCCGTGGAGGCCGCCCGGCTGGGCCTGATCGCGCCGATCCTGGTCGGGCCGCGTTCGCGCATCGAGGATGCCGCCCGTGAAGCCGGCATCGACATTCGCGAATATCCGATCGTCGATGCCGCGCACAGCCATGCGGCGGCGGCCGCCGCCGTGCAGCTGGTGCGCGAGAGCAAGGCCGAGGCCCTGATGAAGGGCAGCTTGCATACCGACGAGCTGATGGGCGCCGTGGTCAAGGGGGACAGCGGCCTGCGCACCGCCCGGCGCATCAGCCACTGCTTTGTGATGGACGTGCCCGGGCACGACGACGCCCTGATCGTCACCGACGCTGCCGTCAACATCGCCCCGACCCTGACCGAAAAGGCCGACATCCTGCAGAACGCGATCGACCTGGCCCATGCCTTGCGGGTCGAGGAGGTGCGCGTGGCGATCCTTTCGGCGATGGAGACGGTCAACCCCAAGGTGCCATCCACGCTGGATGCCGCTGCGTTGTGCAAGATGGTCGACCGCCACCAGATCACCGGCGCCATCGTCGACGGGCCGCTTGCCCTGGACAACGCCATCAACCTGGATGCCGCGCGGATCAAGAAGATCGATTCACCGGTGGCGGGCCGCGCCAATGTCTTGCTGGTGCCGGACCTGGACGCCGGCAACATGCTTGCCAAGAGCCTGACCTTCCTGGCTGGCGCCGACGCCGCGGGCATCGTGCTGGGCGCGCGGGTGCCTGTCATCCTGACCAGCCGGGCCGACTCCGTCACGACCCGGCTGGCGTCGTGCGCGGTGGCCGCGCTGGTGGCCAGGGCACGCCGCGAGTCCGGCCAGGTGGCGGGGTGATGCCATGGCCGAAGTGATCCTGGTCCTGAATGCGGGTTCGTCGAGCATCAAGTACTGTGCCTACCAGACCCATGACGATGCGCTGAGACTTGTCCTGCGCGGCAGCCTCGAGGGCCTCTATACGGCGCCGGCGTTCCGCGCCACCGACGCGGCAGGAGCCGAGATCGAGTCCCGGCGATGGGACGCGGGCACCGAGCTCGGGCACGAGGGTGCCATCGCGTTCCTGGCGGACTTTCTGCGCGGCCACGGCGAGGGGCATACGCTGGGCGCGGTGGGGCACCGGGTGGTGCATGGCGGGGTACGCTTCACCCAGCCGGCAAGGGTGACCGAGGCGCTGCTGGCCGAGCTGGACACGCTTTGCCCGCTCGCCCCCTTGCACCAGCCCCACAACCTCAAGCCGATCCGCATCCTCGCCGAGCGGCGTCCGGAGCTGCCGCAGGTCGCCTGTTTCGATACCGCCTTCCACCGGGCGCAGCCGGAAGTGGCGCAGGCCTTCGCGTTGCCAGTGGAAATCACCGGGCGAGGCGTCAGGCGCTACGGCTTTCACGGACTGTCCTACGAGTACATCGCGAGCGTCCTCCCGAGCGTCGATGCGGGCGCGGCCGCGGGCCGCACGGTGGTGGCACACCTCGGCAACGGCAGCAGCATGTGCGCGCTGGTCGCGGGGCGCAGCGTGGCCAGTACCATGGGCTTTACCGCGGTGGACGGCCTGCCGATGGGAACCCGCTGCGGCAGCCTCGACCCGGGCGTGATCCTGTACCTGATCAGCGAACTCGGCATGGACGCCCACGCCATCGAGGACCTGATCTACCGCAAGTCCGGCCTGCTTGGCGTCTCGGGCCTGTCGAGCGATATGCGCGCGCTGCTCGGCAGCGACGATGTGCAGGCCCGCTTTGCCGTCGAGTTGTACACGTACCGCATCGCCCGGGAACTTGGCTCGCTGGCCGCCGCAGCGCAGGGGCTGGACGCGCTGGTCTTCACCGCGGGCATTGGCGAGCATGCCGCGCCGATCCGCGAGCGCGTATGCCAGCTTGCTGCATGGCTCGGCGTGAGCGTCGATGCTGCGGCGAACGCGAGCGACGGGCCGCGCATCAGCCTGGCTTCGGGCCGTGTTCCGGTCTGGGTCATCCCGACCAACGAGGAACTGATGATTGCCCGGCATACCAGGGAGGCCCTCGCAGCGTCCACACAATAACCACTGTCATCGCCAATCAAGGCACGGCATGTTCATGCACGGCGCACTGGCAATGACCGGGAATCGAGCAAGGAGGTGCCGCTCGCAGCACTGGCCGCTTTCTGCCGTTGGCATGGCCGGCGCGCCGGATCAGGCCGGGGTCATGCGCGAAGGTACCAGCTAGCCAAGCTTTCGCGCGGAAGCTAAAGTGGATTGACGGCACAAGGCCGATCCATCAGGGAGGCGACATGTTCCATTCCTATCCTCCGCGGCTGGTTTCCATGGTGGCATCGTTGGTCCTTGCCAATGTCGCGTTTGTCAGCGTCGCATGGGCGACGGAGCAGGCACAGCAGCGCCGTGCCGGCCGTGACGTCCGCCAGGAAACACGTCAGGACGCCAGGCAGACGAAGCAAGACTGTCGTGCGGCGGACCAGCAAAGCAATCCCAATTGCCGGCAAGACAAACGGCAGGCAAAGCAGCAAGGCCGCGAGACAGCAAGAGACATCAAGTACTAGCGCGGCGATGGCATGGGCTGCGTGCGGGTGGTTCCATGCCTGGCAAGGCAGCTTGCCATTCGGGTTCTCGAAGTCGCGACAGTTCGTGGCGCGAGCGGCTTGTCGAGCGGTGACGCCGGGACCGCGCGCCGGATTGCCAGGTTTCCAATGCGGCGCGGATCGATTCAACGAACCGGCTTTCTTTCCAGATAACAACGTTGCCATGCAAGAGAAGTCTGAAGCGACAAGCTTCTTGCCGCTCAACGTGCCCCTGCGAGACGGCCGGCACGTACTGGTGCGGGAGATCACCGAAGACGACAAGGCCGGACTGTTGGCGGCATTCGACAGGCTGTCGGCCGATGCGCGCTATGCCAGATTCATGGCTGCCATGCAGCAGCTGCCGGAAGCAATGCTCGAACAAGCAACGCATCCCTCGGCCGAGCGCGAGTTTGCGCTGGTGGCGCTTGCCGCGGAAGGCAAGGCTTCGGCCATTGTGGGTGGCGCGCGCTACGCTGCGGCGCCGGGCAGCGATACCTGCGAGTTTGCGGTAACGGTCGCCGATGACTGGCACAGGCTTGGGCTGGCCAGCCGGCTGCTCGGCACGCTGATCGACATCGCCCGCAGCCGCGGCTATCAATGCATGGAAGGCTATGTCTTGTCGTCGAATACCGGCATGCGGCGACTGGCCAGACATTTTGGATTTGCCGACGTCGCATGTCCGGACGATGCCACGCTGCGCGTGGTGACCCTGGCGCTGCAGGCGTGCGGGTAGCGGCCGATGCAAACCGCACGCGTCTGGATCCAACCGTACTGAAGCGTACGTGGAGCGCCCGGACGGCTCAGAAGCTCAGCCCGATGGAGACCACGGCGATCTGGTCGTGCGCGGCGGGGTTGAACCAGTAGACCGCACCGGAGATGTGCTTGCCCTTCACTTGCGCAAACACGCCCCGCTGCAAATTGCGGCCATTGTCAGGCACACGCGTGCGCTGTGCCGCCAGGCCCAGCCGCAGCCAGTCACGGGGACGCCAGGCCAGTTCGCTCCACGCATAGGCATACCCGGACGGCTCGGCGTCCGGCACATACTCGAACTCGACATAGGCATCGGCATAGCGGCCGGTCAGCGTGGCCTCGAACCCGCCCACGACGCTGTGCGTGCTGCCGGTGACCACGCCCAGGATCGGCGTGAAATCCAGCCGCAGGGCCTCTCCCCAGCCCAGGTTGTAGCCGACGAAGAACGAGTACGCATCCATGCCTTCGTAGTTGCTGCGCGCCTCCAGGTGCAAGGCGCCGCGCTTGGCGATGGCGATGCCCGTGACGTAGGCTTCGCTGCCGCGCGGCAGATTGAGGTAAGCCGAGACCCCGCCGCTCCACGCCGGCGCCTCCGCCGCCGCGGGCGCGACGGCGTCTTCGGCGGCATGCAACGGTAGCGGCGCGGTTGCCGTGGCCAGCACCAGCCAGCGCAGGGCCAGTCGTGCAGCCGGTCGTGCAGCCATTCCCCCTGCCTGCATGGTCAGCCTCCGAGCGCGATGATGGCCATGGTCAGTGCGATGCCGACCAGCGTCATCGCCGCCCCCGCTATCCATCCGCCGAAGCCCGCATGGCGCCCAAGTGCGATGCCGGCCCCGAACAGCATCAGGATGGTCAGCACTCGCGATACCAGCAGCGCGGTAGAGACTTCCGCAATCACTATGAAGGGCAAGGCCACCGGGAACGTGGCAAGCACTACCAGCAGGAAGATCCCGGCGGCTGCCAGGAGATCTTGTGTGCCCAGCGCCGGGCGCGCGGGTGGATTGGCATGGCGGGCGATGCGTCCTCGCATCGCTTCCAGTTCGGCATCGTCGACCAGCGTGCGCAAGGCCGGCGAAAGCGCATCACGCAAGCGCGCAATGGCGTCGGCGGGGTCGCCGGCATTGCGAACCGCGTTGACCAGGGACAGCCTGCGCCCGCGCTCGGTCAGCGTGCGCACCAGGTACATCACGGCGTCGGCCAGCCCCCAGGCCAGGTTGCAGCCGAGCGCCGTGTAGAACATCGTGCGTGGGGCATCTGCCGGGGCGCCAACGGCCGACACCGCGCCTACGAAGGTCAGGGCCATGAACAGGCCGAAGCACATCTCGCATACGCGGTCGACGGTATCGAGCAGGCGCGGCCGCACTTCGGCGGCGTGGGGGTCGAGGGAAGTAGTCAACACTGGCTTGCACCCGGCGGCAACTGCCCACGGCGAAGGTCTGCGACGAAGCCCCGCCCCCATGCCGGGTGCGACAGCATCGAACCTGCGGAGCCCGGGCGGGCAGGCATCCCGGACGCGACCAGACGGCGAAGGCGGCGCCGCCGGCACTGGCCAACTGCCGCCGCCTTTACTGTAGGCAAAGATCCACATCGCTGGTAGCGGTGTATCGTGCAGGCGTTGCTTCCGGACGCGATGCGCCAACCTGGGGCGCATTCCGCAACCGCAGCGCGAGGATGGTGATCTCCGGCCTTCGACCGCGCCATCACTGCCGAAGCAAGGTGCTTCGGGGGACGCTCATTGGCGACGCTGGCATCAAATGCAAAGCCGATGGCATCCTTTGCATGGCGGAAACCGGATCGCTGCAGCATGCTTGCAGGATGGGAAATCGCAGAGTGTGTCCGCCGGCGTTTTCCGGTTCGCGAAGATGGCGGGCATTGGAGAGACATTGATGTCCGAAAGATTTCTGAATCCGAGCTTGATAAGCGCCGTCCGGGGCTATCTGCCTGGCATGGTCATCAGCGCGGTGGTAACCGTGGCGGCCATGTCGCTCGCCGCGCATTACCAGGCGCCGGTGATGCTGTTCGCCTTGCTACTGGGCATGGCGCTGAACTTCCTGTCGCGGGAATCCTCCAGTGCTTCGGGCATCGACTTCAGTGCCAAGCAGGTGCTTCGGCTGGGTGTGGCCCTGCTGGGATTGCGCATTACGGCCTCGCAGGTGGCGGCGCTGGGTTGGCAGTCGGTTGCCATGGTGATATTGGCGGTGGCGCTCACCATCCTGTGCGGCATCGTGCTGGCCCGGCTGATGGGATTCCAGACGTTCTTCGGCTTGCTCACCGGCGGCGCTGTGGCAATCTGCGGGGCTTCCGCGGCACTGGCCCTGTCGGCTGCCATGCCCCAGCATCCGCTGAAGGAGCGCGCGACGCTGTTCACGGTGATCTCCGTCAGCGCGCTGTCGACGATGGCGATGGTGGTGTACCCGATGATCGCGCAACTGCTGGACCTGCCAGCCTTGCAGGCCGGAGCCTTTATTGGCGGGACCATCCATGACGTGGCCCAGGTGGTGGGAGCCGGCTACAGCATCTCGCACGAAGCTGGCGATGCGGCCACGCTGGTCAAGCTGATGCGTGTCGCCATGCTGCTGCCGGTGATCGCGCTGGCCGCGTGGTTGTCGCAGCGGCATCAGCGGGCGCAGGGAGAAGCCGGAAAGGGTCCGCGCCCGCCGCTGCTGCCGTGGTTTGCCGTGGCGTTTGCGGTGCTGGTAGCGATCAACAGCACAGGCTGGTTGCCTGCCGGATTGGTCAAGGCGGGGCAGTTCGCTTCGCAGTGGTGCCTGGTCATGGCCATGGTGGCAATCGGCATGAAGACTCACCTCAAGGATATCCTGTCCGTAGGCTGGAAGCCGGTGGCGCTGATGGTACTGGAGACGCTGTTCCTGGCCTTGCTGTTCTACGGCATGCTGGTACTGGTGCGATCCTAGTTTGTCTGGCAAGAGGGCCGCGTGATGCGCTCACGCGGCCCCTTTTTGCGAATCCGCACTTCATTCCGCACTCGCCACCGTGACCGCACGCTGCAGCGCTGCCTGGCGGCGCAGGCTTTCGGTGGTTTCACCCTTGCCGTCCGGCGCCCAGCCCGGGGGCATCAACAGGTAGCCGATCGCGTTGAGCAGGCTGCCAGCGTTGATCATGTCCTTGCCCAGGCCGACCCAGTGCTCGAACTGGTTGACGATCGGGTTGTGCGTGGTGGTCGGGTGGACCAGGCCGTAGCGGCACGGTTCGTCTTCACGCTCTTCCACATAGGTGCCGAACAGGCGGTCGAAGATGATCAGCACGCCGCCATAGTTGGCATCCAGGTAATCGAGGTTTGAGGCATGGTGCACGCGGTGCGCCGACGGGGTGTTGAACACGTATTCGAGCCAGCCCAGCTTGGGGATCCACGTGGTGTGCAGCCAGAACTGGTACAGCAGGTTCAGGCTCAGCACAGCCAGCACCACTTCCGGACGAACGCCGAGCCAGACCAGCGGCGCGAAGAAGATGGCGGTGCCGGTGATCTTGCCGGTCCAGCCCAGGCGATAGGCGGTGCCCAGCGTCAGTTCGTTCGGCGAGTGGTGCACGGCATGCGTGGCCCAGAAGAAGCGGATGCGGTGCGAGGCGCGGTGGTACCAGTAGTAGCAGAACTCCTGGCCGAGGAAGAGCATCAGCACGGCCAGGGCGCTGTTGATCTCGACCGTGAAGATGCGGTGTTGCCAGGCAAACGCGAACACCGGCGTGGCCAGCGACAGCGGCAGCAGCGCCAGCAGCTTGCGCCCGGCCATGTCCGCCAGCGACAGCCCCATCTCATGCCAGGGGTAAGCCTGGCCTTGCTTGCGCGCCTTGCGGGCCAGGAAAAAGGCCTCGACCAGCGAGGCTGCCACGACCAGGAGCGTGGCATAGAGGGCGATCTTTCCGAGGTGTTGCATGATCATTCCAGGGCGTTGGGTGGGACGCGTTGCCTGCCGGTGGAGTCCGTCGCTGCGTCGGTGAGGCCAATGTAGTGGGCGGACGCCGCCGGCGCCATGCGAGAAAAATGTCGCCGCATGTCATGGCCCGCCGCCGCCATCGAGCGGTGACATCGGACGAAATAATTGCTGCCTGGCATACGGTGTTGGCGTTTCCGATACTTTGGTCACCGCGGCGCGACGCACAGCGACACCAGCAGCCCGACGCGATGACATGCTCCCCGATGGTTTGGACTCCCGACCCGGATCCAACGATTGTCGGTGACACCTTGACAGACCACCGACGGCACCTGCGTGCCAATGAAGGACCCGACATGCGCACCACTCTCCAGACCCTTGCCACCAGGACCCGGCGCCTGACCGTTGCCGCCCTGGCCTCCGGCGCGATGCTGGCCACGGGCTGCGCCAGCGCCGGCGTCACCGGCATCAACCAGGTGGGCCTGCTGCAGCCGGTGCAGGCCGACGTCATCTACGTGCATGCCTTCAATGCCGATGCCGGCCAGGTCCAGCTTGACGGTGGCCTGATGCAGAAGGTCAAGATGATGGCCACGGGAGGTTCGGCCGCCACCGCGCAGTCGCAAGCCGCGGCCGAGGCACGCGAACAGGTTGCCAACGAGATCGTGCGCGAGCTGCGCGCGCAGGGCCTCAATGCGGTGCGCTCCGATGCACCGGCGCCGGCCAACGCCAATGCGCTGATCGTCGAGGGCGACTTCCGCAAGATCGACGAAGGCACCAGCCGCCGCCGCCTGCTGGTCGGCCTGGGTGCCGGCAAGAGTGAGGTCGGTGCCAGCATCCGGATCTCGTACCAGCCTGCCAATGGCGCGCCGGTACCGCTGCAGAGCTTTGTCGCGGATGTCGACAGCGGCCATATGCCGGGCGTAGCCGAGACCGCCGGCGTTGGCGCGGTCGCCGGGCATGTGGCGGTGGCGGCCGCGGCCGGCACGGGTGTGCACGGCGTGTCGGAGGTGAAGCACGACACCGTCTATGCGGATGCCACGCGACTGGGCGATTCGATCGCCAAGCAGGTGGCCGCGGCGAGCATGGAGGAGGGCTGGATGGCGGCCAGGCCGGCTATGTGACGGCCTGGCCGCCTGGCGCAGTCGTCTGGTTGCGCCCTAGCTCTTTGATACGGCCCTATAAGCACCGTTTTTGGCTCACATGCTTTCGCTACATAGCGATGCCAGCTTCGGCCGGGAACTGCTATCAAGTCTTCTTTGCCGTTGCCGCACGCCGTCGCCGCCTGCCTGATGAAGCGCTCCACGACCATCCCGACTCCGCCGCCTGATGCCGCCCACGCGCTTGCGCCGGCCGACGCGCAGCCGGGCCACGGGTGCGCCGAGGACCGCAATTTCGTCACGGCGCTGGCGCGCGGCATGGAACTGCTGCGGGCCTTCGGGCCGCAGGACGATTACCTGGGCAATGCCGAACTGTCGCGCCGCACCGGCATCCCGCGACCGACCGTGTCGCGGCTGACCTACACGCTCGCCACGCTCGGCTACCTGACCTATATCGAGGGCACCGAGAAATACCGGCTCGGGCAGGGCGCGATGGTGCTCGGCCATCGCTACATTGCGGGCGCAGGCATTCGCGAGATCGCGCAGCCGCTGATGCAGTCGTTGTCCTTTGCCACCGATTGCACCGTGGCGCTGGCGATGCCGGACCGGCACGCCATGGTCTACCTGGAAAGTTGCCAGCCGCGCGGCGCGCTGGTGATCCGGCTGGCGCCGGGCGCGCGCCTGCCGATGGCGACCTCGGCGATCGGGCGCGCCTGGCTGGCGGGGCTCGATGCCGGGCACCGCGAAGCGGCACTGGCCGAACTGGCGCGCCACTACGGCGCACGCTGGTCCGCCGTGCGCGGCGGCATCGAACGCGCGCTGCAGGACTACGCCCGCCGCGGCTTCTGCGTCGCGCACGCGGAATGGGACCGCACCGTCAGCGGTGCCGCGGCGCCGCTGCGGCTGGCGGGCAGCAGCGAAGTGCTGGCGATGAATATCGGCGGCTCCGCGGCGCGGCTGTCGCCGGAGATCCTGGAAGGCAATCTCGGCCCGCGCATACGCGACCTGGCCGATACGTTGCAGGCACGCCTGTGGCAGCCCGGCGGCGCGCGCGCTTCAATGCGGCTGCCGGCGGATGGACCCGAGACGGGCGCATGTCCCGCCAGCCAGCGAGGCGCCAACGAATGACGCGGTAACAGACCCATATCAACCAGGATCGATGAGGAGATAGCGCATGGACGTACGTAACAAGACGGTAGTGGTGACAGGCGCGGCCACCGGCATTGGCCGCGCGCTGGCGCTGGCATTTGCTGAGGCCGGTGCACGGGGCGTGGCCGTGGCCGATCTGAACGCGGACGGCGCCGCCAGGGTCGCTGCCGAAGTCCAGGAGGCCGTGCCATCGTGCCAGGTGTTCGCGCAAGCGGTCGACGTCGCCGATGCCGCCGCGGTGCAGGCGCTGGCCGACGAGGCCACGCGCCGCTTCGGGCAGGTCGATGTGTTCTGCTCCAACGCCGGCATCATCCTGCGCAAGGGCCTCGACGCGGGTGCCGATGAATGGCAGCGCATCTGGGAAATCAATGTGATGGCGCATATCCATGCGGCGCGCGCGGTGCTGCCGCAGATGCTCGAGCGCGGCGACGGCTATTTCGTCAATACGGTATCGGCGGCGGGGCTGCTGTCGCAGATCGGCTCCGCCCCGTACGCGGTGACCAAGCACGCGGCGATCGGGTTTGCCGAATGGCTGTCGATCACCTACGGCGACCGCGGCATCAAGGTCAGCTGCATCTGCCCGCAAGGCGTGCAGACCAACATGCTGTTCGGCGAGAAAGGAGAGCGCAAGGGCTTCCTGCAGGAGGGCTCGGTCACCGCCGAGCACGTGGCCGCAGTGACGCTCGAGGGCGTGGCCGACGAGCGCTTCCTGATCCTGCCGCACCCGGAAGTGCTGGAGTACTACCGCCGCAAGGGCCAGGACTACGACCGCTGGCTGCGCGGCATGCGGCGCCTGCATGACAAGGTGATGCAGGAGTTCGGCGGCATCGCGGTGTAAGCGCTGGGCCTGCGCGGGCCGGCTTCAGGCGTCCGCTTCAGGCGTCCGGTTCAGGCGTCCGGTTCAGCCGCAGCCTGCGCATTGCCTTCGCCGCTGGGGTCGCGCAGCCGGCTCAGGCTGATGAGGGCGCCGATGGTCGCGACCGCCGCCGCCAGATACAGCGCGATCCGCGCCGCGCCATCCGGTGCCAGGCTGAACAGCAGCGCCACCAGCGCCGTGCCGGTGGTCTGGCCCAGCAGCCGCGTGGTCGCCTGCGCGCCGCTGGCGCCGCCGCTGCGGGCCGGCGGCGTGGCGCCGATCATGGCGCGGTTGTTGGGCGACTGGAAGAAGCCAAAGCCGGTGCCGCACATCGCCATGCGCCACGCTATGTCAAAGCTGCTGGCATCCGGTCCCAGCGTTGCCAGTCCCACCAGCCCGCCGGCCAGCATGGCCAGCCCGAGGCCGGCGAGGATGCTGGCCGGGTAGCGATCCGAGAGCCGCCCCGACAGCGCCGCCATCACCGCCACCATCATCGGCCACGGCGTGATCAGCAGCCCGGTTTCCTGCAGCGAGCGGCCAAGCTGGTACTCGAGGTAGAAGGGCAGCGCCACGAAGGAAAGCATCTGCGTCATGAACGAGCAGAAGGAGGTGCCCACCGCCAGCGTGAAGGCCCGGCTGCCAAACAGGTCCACCGGCACCAGCGGCGCGGCGCGGCCACGCTGGCGCCGCACCAGCAGCCATCCCAGCACGATCGCGGCGGCAAGCCCCGCGACGCCGGCCGCGCGCCAGGCGGCATGACCGAGCCCGTCCACCCCCAGGATAAACAGCCCGAATACCAGCGCCGACAGCAGCGCACTGGGATAGTCGAAGTCGCGCGGCTGCGGCGGCGTCTCCGGCAGCGAGCGCCGGCTTAGCGCCAGCGCCAGGATGGCAACCGGCACGTTCACCGCGAACAGCCATTGCCAGCTTGCTACCGCCAGAATCATCGCGCCCAGCGACGGCGCCACCGCAATGGTCACGCCTACCACCAGCGCGTTCAGCCCGATGCCGCGGCCCAGCTTCGTGGGCGGGTAGATAAAGCGCACCAGCGCGGTATTGACGCTCATGATGCCGGCGCCGCCGATGCCCTGCAGCACGCGCGCCGCCACCAGCATCGGCAGGTTCACCGACAGCGCGCACAGCAGCGAGCCCACCAGGAAGGTTGCGAGCCCGGCTCGGTACACGCGCTTGTAGCCGAGGATGTCTCCCAGCGACGACAGCGGCAGCAGGCACACGGTCACCGTGAGCTGGTACGCGTTGACGACCCAGATGGTGCTCGACGGCTCGGCCTGCAGCTGGCGCGAGATGGAAGGCAGGGCGATGTTGGCGATCGAGCCATCGAGCACGGCCATGATCAGGCCGAAGAAAACGGTGAGGATCGCCCAGGTGCGTTGCGGCTGGGGGAGGCCTTGTTCTGGCTGCATTGGGAAAGACATTGGAGACATTGCCGGGCCCTGAAGAAACGCTGAAAGACCCGGATGGCTGGCCGCTGGCGCGGCCCCGCCCATTATCGTCCGGTGCCGCGGTCCTCGCAAATCCGCCAATTGTGGTAGGCGTGGCGTGCGCAACGCTCAGGCTGCCACGGCGGCGTCCTGCATATAGCCGCGCAGCCTTTCGCGCAGCGCAGCCGCTGCCGTGGCCGGGTGTCCAGCCTCCGGCCGCGGCGCAAAGCGCTTCCGGTGCGCGGCACTCGCGCACGATCGACTTGCGCCGCACCCTCATGAAGGCACCGGCCACCGAGTGCGTCCAGCAACGCAGCGCAGCCAGCTCGCAGTGCGCGATGATGCGTTCCAGTTCGGGCAGGTCGAGCCTCAGCTGGGATCGCAGCATGGCTTCATAGCGCTCGCTGTCGGTGGCGCGCGCCTCCGTGCCGGCGTCGGCGGAGGCGACGGCCCGTGCCTGGCAACGGCCGGGCAGGCGGCGCAGGCATGCCTGCAAATCCTGCAACGACGCCGGCTTGGACACATAGCCGGCGAACCCGCGCTGGCGCCAGTCTGCCGACCACTCGCTGCGCGCGAATGCGCTGAACGCCAGCACCGGCACGCCCGCATGCCGGGCGCGTACCGCTTCGAGCAGTTCATAGCCGTTCATGCCCGGCATCTGGATGTCGGTCAGCACGGCGTCGACCGGCATGGCCTCCAGCACGGCCAGCGCCTGCCTGCCGTGGCTCACGACGATCGGCCGGCAGCCGCCTTTTGCCGCTCGCGCGCGCTCGGTCAAGCTGCCAGCGATTCGCGCGTGCGTTCGAGGGACGGCTGCATCGGCGCGGGTCTACGTTGCCAGGGATTCAGATAAGGCCATTTTCGTACGCGTAGCGGATCAGGCCGGTTTGAAGCCGTCCGACGAGACATCGCCGCGGCCCATGCAGAAATCGGTGATGGCAATGCCGGCCGGCTCGCGGTCGAGCGCGGCAAGCAGTTCCGTGCCGTTGCCGCAGCGGCTGGTGACCTGGAACTCGGGCATGCGCTGCATACAGTCTCGCAGCGCGAACATGACCAGCGGATGGTCGTCGGCCAGGGCGACACGGATGATTCGCTCGTACATCGTTTTCGGGTCCTCGGGTTCTCGGCGCTTGCCGCCGGGGCACCTGCAGGCGCCACAGTACAAGGGTACGGCCTGGACCCCACATGCATTGACGGCGAATTGCTCAAGGTCGGCGCGATTTTTCAGCGGATCGCGCGAAATGGCATTTGTGTGACATCAATGCACGGCGCAGCGTGCAAGTCCCCGGGAAGTGGATTGCCGGCGACAATCGCCGGAATGCCGGCGGCAGCCATCGAACTTTCACGTTGGCCCGCGAACGCTGTCCTAGAATGAACCTGACACGCGCCCGCGGCCATCATGCCGTGCAAGGCCCGGCTCGCGCCGGGTGGCGCTTGCGGCGCGTGCCGCGTGGGGGAATTTGCCATGCCCGTCTATCAATACCGCTGCGAGAAGTGCGGCCATGTGTTCGAGAAAACCGAACATCTCGCGGAACATGCCTCTGCCCATCCGAATTGCCCGAATTGCGGCAGCCAGTCCGTCCAGCACGCGCCGGCCCCATTCGTGGCAGTGACCCAGCGCAAGAGCTGAGCCGTAACAACAACGTCCCAGGAGATTTGCGCTCCGCCGCGAAGCTGCAGCGGGGCGCTGGCGTGCATGCCGCCGGGCAATGCCGGCGGCATGCCTGAGTGGTTTTTATGCGTGGCGCACGCAACGCCACGCGCGTTCGCGCTGCGCGCAAGCGGCGATCTCAACCTTGACGGAGGATGCCATGGCCACGAGACCGTTTTCCCAGTTTCCCGCCGACGAGCAGCAACAGGTAACGCAGGCTTGCATGCATGTCGGCATCGCACAGGAGGCGTTCCAGATCACGGACGAGGGCGACGGCGAGGCGCGCCGCGTCAGCGTAAAGCGGCTGGGCACGGACGCGGTCAGCGTCTATGAGGCCGGGCCGGGCTCGGCCTGGGTCGAAGAGTTCGAGAGCGATCTCGAATGCGGCCTGTTCGGGCGCGTGGCGGCGTAGCGCGGGAGCCCGAGGGCGCAATGCACGCGGCAGCGCGGCTCAGTGCCGGCCGCGCTCGCCCAGGCGCGACACCACCGAAGCGCCGGCGATCAGTTCCTTGAGCAGTGCCAGCGAGGCCGCGCCGCTGGTCCGGAACGGATCGAGTTCGGCGCGCGCCGAGAACTTCAGCAGCGTCGCGGTGTTGATGCGCGCCGCGTTGACCTGCCCCATGGCCCAGCCGGCGAAGTCGCGCGTGCAGGTTTCCTCGAAATGCAGCAGCGTCACGTCCTGGTGGCGCGGATCGCGGGTGATCGACTGGAACAGTTGCGAGACCTCCTGCCGGTCGCCTTCGAGCACCTGCAGGAAGATGCCGTTGCCGTGGCACAGCACGCCGGTGATGCCGTGGTGCGGGTTGCGCTCCAGGCTGGTGGCCAGGATCGCGTCGAGCAGGGCCGGGTCGATGGCTTGGCGGGCACGGCTGGCATAGATCAGGCGGACTAGCATGGTGGCGGTTCCGTGATGGAAAAGGGTCGGATGCTGATGCGGCGGCAGGGCACCTAGCCGCGGTTGTTGTTCAGCAGCGTGAGGAATTCGCGCCGCAGGCTGTCATCCTTCAGGAAAGAGCCGCGCATCACGCTGTTGGTCATCTTGGCGTCGGTGTCGCGCACGCCGCGCCAGTGCATGCAGAAATGCTCGGCCTCCATCACGATGGCGAGGCCGTCGGGGTTCATCTTTTCCTGCAGCAGGTCGGCGACCTGCGCCACGGCTTCTTCCTGGATCTGCGGCCGGCACATGATCCACTCCGCCAGACGCGCGTACTTGGACAGCCCGATCAGGTTGGAATGCTGGTTGGGCATGACCCCAATCCACAACTTGCCGATGATCGGGCAAAGGTGGTGCGAGCAGGCACTGCGCACGCGCAGCGGGCCCACGATCATCAGCTCATTGAGCTGGCCGACGTTGGGAAACTCGGTCACCGCGGGCGGCTTCGCGTAGCGGCCGGCGAAGATTTCCTTCAGGTACATCTTGGCCACGCGCCGCGCGGTTTCCTGCGTGTTGTGGTCGTTCTCGACGTCGATCACCAGCGCGCGCAGCACGCCTTCGATGCGAGACTGGACCTCGGCCTGCAGCTGCTCCAGCTCGCCCGGCTCGATATAGCGGGCGATATTGTCGTTGGCGTGGAAGCGTTCCTGCGCCGCCTGCAGGCGCGCGCGGATCCGCTCGGAGACGGAGGAGTCCGGGTCGCCGGCCGCCGCGTCGGCCGGGTGGAGGTCATGCGCGCGGCGTGCCGCGTCCTTGCTGTTCATGGGTAGCGTGGTGGGTTGCGGAGTGGTCCCGGAGCGTGCCGGCGGGTGTGCCGGATTCACTATATGGCAGATGCGATGGCCCGACAACCTGTCCGCCGGACGTCGTGACGAGCCTTGTCCATTGCCGCACGCGCCGCATACCGCACACCGCGGCTTGCGTCCGTGAATAGTTCGTGACAACGCTCAACCTCGACTCGCGCGACGCCGACAAACGCACATAATGTCCGCAAACATCAGCCGCCCGCCACCTAATGGCGGGCGTACCGCAAGTTGCGGCCTTACTTCTTGTCGGGAACAACGTGACCTTGCCGATCGCCTTTCCGTGCAGCAGCCTCATGCTGCTCCATGTCGTGACGGTACCGCTGCCGGCAACGCCGGTGGAAACGGGCGTGGCGGAGCATCACGCCAGCGCCGCCCGTGCGGGCAAGCCCGGCCTGCGGCGGCAGCTTGCCGTGAGCGCGCGCGCGCCGGCAAGCGGGCGTGCCGGCACTGGCACTGGCTGAGGCGCGCGGCAGGCGTGCCGCTCTTCATCCAGGCAGCGCGGCAGCGCGCACCTTGCGCGAGCGCCCCCAATACCTACCAGAGCAGCAGCGCCAGCGCCGGCAGCATCGCGGCCGGCATGACGATCGCCCCCAGGCGCAGGAACTGGCCGGCGCTGACCATATGCCCCTCGCGGCGCAGCGCAGTGAGCCACAGCAGCGTGGCCAGCGATCCGGTCACCGACAGGTTCGGGCCCAGGTCGATGCCGATCAGCACAGCGCCGGTGACCGCGTGCGATGCCTCGCCCGCGGACAGCGCCGACGCCGCGATCAGCCCGGCCGGCAGGTTGTTGGCGATATTGCCCGCCAGCGTCACCAGTCCGCCGGCCGCCAGCAGCACCAGCGCACCGCCATCGCGCGAGGCTGCCGCGACCGCGTCGGCGAGATGACCGATCACCGCGGTCTGCTCCAGCGCGGCCACCAGCACGAACAGGCCGGCCACCATCGGCAGCACGCTCCAGGAAACTTCGCGCAGCGCCGGCAGCAGCAGGCCGCGTTGGGTAGCGCAGACCAGCAGCAGCGTGGCCACGCCCATGGCGCAGGTGGGCCAGCCCAGCTCGCTGCCGCGCAGCGACGCTAGCAGCAGCGTGATGCCGGTCAGCACGATGCCCAGCGCAGTCAGCCAGGCCTGCAGCGACAGCGGCGGCACCGGGACATCGCTGCCGATCGGCTCGGCCAGCGCATGGCGCTGGGTCCACCACAGCGCGGCCAGCGTTGCCAGCACCGCGGCCAGCGAAGGCAGCGCGAAGCTGGCCAGCCATCCCGTCAATGGCGGCATGCGCTCGCCGAAGATCACCAGGTTGGCCGGATTCGAGATCGGCAGCACGAAGCTGGCCGCGTTGGCGATGAACGCGCAGGCGTACAGGTAGGGCAGCGGATGGCGCACGCGCGCCGCACGCGTGGCGGCAAGCACCGCGGGCGTCAGCACCACCGCGGTGGCGTCGTTCGACATGAACGCCGTGACCAGCGTGCCGAAGCCATACACCAGCAGGAACAGCCGCAGCGCCGAGCCGCGCGCCTGGCGCACCGCCAGCGCGGCGACGTGGTCGAACAGGCCGGTCTTGCGGGCCAGTTCGGAGATCAGCATCATGCCGGCCAGGAACAGGTAGACGTCGTAACCGCGCATGACCGCGGCGAATGCGTCGGGCAGGGCCAGCAGTCCGGTGGCGCACAGCAGCAGCGCGCCGGCGGCGGCCCAGAAGGCCTCTGGCAGGCGGAAGGGGCGGAACAGGACGCCGGCGGTGGTCAGCGCGGCGACCGACCAGATCAGCAGCGGGCTATGGCTGGACATCAGGATGGGCTCGAAGGCGGGTGAATGCGGGTTGAGGCGGCAGGAATGCGCGGAGTTTACAGGCCGTCCCGGCTGACGGGCACGGCGGGTGCGGCTACCGCGGCAGGCGCCGGCATGCCGGGGGCAGTGCCGGAAAGCGGCGTGCCCGGGGCTGGCGGCGCCGAGGATGTGGCGGGACTGGCTGGGTTGGCGGCGCTGCTTGCCACCGGGGCCACGACCGGATCTGCCGCCGGCGTCACCAGCGGATCTGCCGGCGGCAGCGGGAAGCCGAGCGAGGCGATGCCACGGCTGCCGTCCGCGTACTCCGCATACACCCAGTCGTTGTTCGTGCGCACCAGGCCGGCCGGGGTGTCGGTCTGCGCCTCGGGAACACCGGCCAGCCGTCCTTCCATGTATGCTGCCCACACCGGCAGCGCCGTGGTGGCGCCGAACTCATGCTCGCCCAGGCTGCGGTTGTCGTCGTAGCCCATCCACGCCACCGTGACCACGCCGCCGGCGTAGCCGGCGAACCAGCCGTCCATGGCCTCGTTGGTGGTGCCGGTCTTGCCCGCCACGTCGTCGCGGCGCAGGTAGCGGCGCACCCCCGCGCCGGTGCCATCGTCGACCACGCTGCGCAGCAGGCTGTCCATCACGAAGGCATTGCGCGCGCTGATCACGCGCGTCGGCGCTGCGGCGCCGTCGGTGCCGGCGTGGACAGCTTCGAACAGCACGTTGCCCTCGCTGTCGGTAATGCGCTCGATCAGGTAAGGCTCCACGCGCTGGCCGCCATTGGCGAACACGCCGTAGGCGGCGGCCAGCCGCAGCGGCGAAGTGGTGCCGGTGCCCAGCGCCAGCGGCAGGTAGCGCGGCAGCCGCCTGGGTGAGAAGCCGAAGCGGCTGGCGAACTCCACCGCATAGGGGATGCCAATCGCCTGCAGCGTGCGGATGGCCGGCAGGTTGCGCGATTCGGCCAGCGCCTGGCGCACGGTGACCGGGCCGATAAAGCGGCCGTCGTCGTTGGACGGCTGCCAGCGCGACGAATTGGCCAGCGGCGCGTCGTTGATGACCGTGCCGGGCGACACGCCGCGCTCCAGCGCGGCGGCATAGACGAAGGGCTTGAAGGTCGAGCCCGGCTGGCGCAGCGCCTGCGTGGCGTGGTTGAAGCGGCTGGCGGCAAAGTCCGCGCCGCCCACCATTGCCTCGATCGCGCCGGTATTGGCGTCGAGCGACACCAGCGCCGCCTGCGGCCCTTGCGGCCCCTTCTCCAGCGCCGGCACCGCCTTGCGGTGCCGGCGCGCATAGCGCTGCAGTCCGCCACTGACGGCATCGTAGGCCAGCGTCTGCCGCACCGACGACACCGTGGTGTAGACGTTCAGCCCGCGCGTGTAGGCCTCGTCGCCAAAGCGCTCGCGCGCCAGCTGGCGCGCCAGTTCGGCCACGTACTCGGCATGGCCGGCGAAGCTGCCGGGCGTTTCACCGGAGATGGCCAGGCGCTCGGCACGGGCCGCGCGGTAATCGTCCTGGCTGATCATGCCGAGCGCCAGCATGCGGCCCAGCACGTATTCCTGGCGGCGCTTGGCGCGCGGCAGGTTGACCACCGGGTTCATGGTCGACGGCGCCTTGGGCAGCCCGGCCAGCATCGCGCTCTCGGCCAGCGACAACGCCGCCAGCGGCTTGCCGAAATACGCATGCGCCGCGCTGCCGAAGCCATAGGCATGCTCGCCCAGGTAGACCTGGTTCATGTATAGCTCGAGGATGCGGTCCTTGGGCAGCGACTGGTCGATGCGCCAGGCCAGCAGCATTTCATACCATTTGCGCGCCAGCGTCTTCTCGCGCGACAGGTAGAAATTGCGCGCGACCTGCATGGTGATGGTCGACGCGCCCTGCGCGTAACCCTGGCCGAGGTTGGCCAGCGCGGCGCGGAACAGCCCGGGGATGTCGACACCCTCGTGCTCGTAGAACTGGTCGTCCTCGGCCGCCAGCAGGGCCTGGACCATGCGCGGGGGGATCTGCTCGAAGGGAATGAATTCGCGATGCTCGCTGCCAAATTCGCCGATCTGCACGTGGTCGCTGGTGTAGATCCGCAGCGGGACGTCGGGGCGATAGTCGCGCAGGGCGTCGACCGGTGGAAGCTGCCGCAGGCTCAGCACCGCGGCGAAGCCGGCGAGCAGGCTGGCGGCCGCAGCCAGCGCGAGTACGGCGCCGCCTGCCTTGACTGCGATTTTTTTCATGCGCGCATTCTACCTGCTCCGGCTGGCCGACCCGGCGCAGCGGTCATCGGGTGGCCGCCAGCGGCAGCGGGCTGCCGCCGCCGTCCCGCTCGGCGGGCGGAGCCACGGCGTCCGGCACGGCATGGAGCGCCGGCGCGGGAGCGGCGGCGCTGTCCGCATCCGGCTGCGCCGGCGTGGCCGAGGCCATGCGCAGTCTGGCCTCGCTGTGCTGGCGCGCGAACTCGCACAGCGACAGCCAGGTCTGCTGCTGCTCGATGATGGTGAAGTGGTCCGTGCCGGACATGGTCTGCAGCGCGACCGGGCCGGGCCACGCCGCCATCAGCCGCTCCGAGCAGGCATGCGGCACGACCTCGTCCGTTTCCGCCAGCAGCACCTTGGTGCTCTGCACGACCTTCTTGCAGTGCGAGATCGAATCGAAATGGTGGCGCATCAGCTGCCGCAGCGGCACCAGCGGGAAGCGCTTGCGCACCAGTTCCAGCAGCGAGTCGTAGGGCGTGATCAGCTGCAGGCTCTCGAATTCCTGGAGGTCGGCCAGCTGGATCGCCACCCCGGTGCCGAGGCTGCGCCCGACCACGTGCACGCGGGTGTCGGGAAACACACGCCGGACATACAGCAGGAACTGGCTGGCATCGGCGACGGCCCCCGCTTCGGACGGCCGGCCATCGGAATGGCCCAGCCCGCGGTAGTCATAGGTGGCGAAGGCCATGCCGGCCGGGAGCCAGCGTGCGTATTGCAGCGTTTCCAGCACATCCTCGCCGCGGCCGGGCAGGTAGAAGAGCAGGTCGCCCACGCTGTCGCCAGGCGCATGGTAGATGTAGCCACGCACCACGCCGCCAGGAATCCTGTGCGAATAGCCGACGATGCCCTCCGGCAGGTCGCGCGGCGGACGCCGGCGCGCGTCGAACAGCAGGCGGTCCTGGTTCAGCGTCAGGTAGGTCCAGTAGCAGGCGAAGCCGCTGGCAGTCATCAGCGCGGCGGCCAGCGCGTGGCGGGTCTTGAATCGCATGGCAAGTCTTCAGGTGCGCGGCGGGCGTGGCGCCGGGGGGCGCCGGCCATGCCGCCCAAGCTGCGCAGCCTACCTCATTTTTGCCGGGCTCGACCGCGTAGCGCAAGCCAGGCCGCGCAGTTCTTGTACGATATGCCTCATACACGCGCGCCACCCCCACCGGCATCCTCGCCGACGGCGCGCCCAGGGAGAAGCCAAGCATGAGCGAGCAGAAAGACGAGCAGTTCCGCGCCGAAGAGGCGCAGGCCATGGAGCGGGTGGTCGCGGCCACGCGCCAGGTACAGGTGGCATTCACCGCGCTGCAGGCACACTATCCGCCGCAAGGCAGCGGCAAGCCATCCAAGCTCGCGCTGCAGACCTTCGATGCGGCGCTGCAGGCGCTGGAGGACGCCCAGGCGACGTTCGACGAGATCCTGAACGACCTGCTCGACGAAAAACGCTGACCCCGGCGCCGGGGCGCGCCGCGGATCCGTACACGGCCAGTGCGCTGTGATAAGGTTGACGGACAACAGCCGCCCGGCCTGCCGGAGCGCCCGCCTGCGCGGTCTGCAGCAAGGGACGCAACAAGGGACGCAGCAAGGGACGGCCAGGCAGCGGCCGCCACGCGAGCCGCCAGCCATTTCCGGAGACCTCGCGGAGACCCGCCGTCATGCACCGTGCCGCCCATCCCGCCGCAGATCCAGCGCTTTTCGGCGCCCAGCGCCATGCCGCCGAAGCAGGCGCAGGGCCAGATGACATCGACCGCGCGGCGCTGATCGCGCGCGCGCATGCGCGCTCGGCCGGCTTCGGGCTCGATGCCGGCCACGCGCCAGGCTACGAGGCCCTTGCCGCACGCGCACTGGGCGAGCTGGTCGACGCCAGCCGCGACCTGTACCGCCACGCGCTGCCGGTGATGGAAACCCTGCACGCGCAGATCGCCAATACCGACAGCATGGTGCTGCTGACGGACAGCAGCGGCGTGATCCTGCACAGCCTGGGCGATGGCGATTTCGTCGCGCGCGCGAGACGCGTGGCGCTGGCGCCGGGCGTGTCATGGTCCGAGCCCAGCAAGGGTACCAACGCCATTGGCACCGCGCTGGCCGAGGCGCGCCCCACCATCGTCCACGCCAGCGAGCACTTTTTGCAGGCCAACCACCAGCTCACCTGCTCGTGCGCGCCGATCGCCGGCCCCACCGGCGAGATCCTGGGCGCGCTCGACGTCAGCGGCGACCACCGCGGCTTCCATCGGCACACCATGGCGCTGGTGCGGATGTCGGCGCAGATGATCGAGAACCACCTGTTCGCCAATCATTTCCCCGAGGCCGTGCTGGTGCGCTTCCATGCGCGGCCGGAATTCGTTGGCACGCTGTTCGAGGGCATGGCGGCGTTTGCGCCCGACGGTGCCTTCCTTGCCGCCAACCGCAGCGGGCTGTTCCAGCTCGGCCTGGCGCCCCAGGCGCTGGCACTGTCCGGCTTTGCCGAGCTGTTCGGCCAGCCGGTGCGCATGGCCATGCAGGCGCGCCCGGCCGGGACGCTGCACGTGCTGACGCTGCCCAGCCGGGTACAGGTGTTCGCCCGCATCGAATGCCGCGCCGCGCCAGTCAGTGTGCGCCAGCCGCTGGTGGACGAGCCGCTGCCGCCCGCGCTGGCCGCCCTCGACACCGGCGACGCTACCGTGGCCGCCGTGTTGCGCCGCGTGCGCAAGGTCTGCGGCCGCGATATCCCGATCCTGGTCCAGGGGCGCACCGGCGCCGGCAAGGAGTGGCTGGCGCGCGCCATCCACGCCGCCTCGCCGCGCGCCAATGGCCCCTTTGTCGCAGTCAATTGCGCAGCCATCCCGGAAACGCTGATCGAAGCCGAGCTGTTCGGCTATGAAGAAGGCGCCTTCACCGGCGCGCGCCGCCGCGGCAGCGCCGGCAAGCTGGCGCAGGCGCATGGCGGCACGCTGTTCCTCGATGAAATCGGCGACATGCCGCTGGCGCAGCAGGTGCGGCTGATGCGCGTGCTGCAGGAGCGCGCGGTGACGCCGCTGGGCGCGGCGCACGCGGTGGCAGTCGATGTGCGCGTGGTCTGCGCCACCCACCGCGACTTGCGCGCCATGATCGCCGAGGGCACCTTCCGCGAAGACCTGTACTACCGCATCAATGCGCTGGCGGTGACGCTGCCGGCGCTGTGCGAGCGCAGCGACCTGCCGGTGCTGGTGGAGCGGATCCTGCAGCGGCAGCGGGAAGAGGCGGGGCCCGAATCTCCGGTCCAGGTCAGCGCGCAGGTGCTGGCGTCGCTGCGCAGCCATCCGTGGCCCGGAAATATCCGGCAGCTCGCCAATGTGTTGCGCACGGCGGCGATACTGGCCGAGGGCGAGGCGGAGATCGGCTGCGAGCACTTGCCGGAAGGGTTTGAGCAGGAGTGCGGCGGACCGGTGGAACAGGCACCTTGCGCTACGGCGGCGCCTGCCCCGGGTGCCAGCCGCATGCGCGACTGGGAGGCCGGCGTCATCCGGCAGGCGCTGGCACGGCATGGCGGCAATGTGAGTCATGCCGCGCGCGAGCTGGGGGTGTCGCGCAATACGATCTATCGCAGGCTGAAGGAAGGGTTGGACGACAATCCGGCAGCGGAGGACTGACGCTCAGGCGAGGCGCTTCGCTTCCCGCTGGTTTGCTCCCCTCTCCCGCCCGCGGGAGAGGGGCAGGGGGTGAGGGCAGGCGCCTGCGTAGCGTGATGGCTTTCACTTCGTGGCGGCTTCAGCCCTCAACCCAACCCTCTCCCGCAAGCGGGAGAGGGAGCACACAGTCTGCGAGTATTTCACAGCCCTGGCTGCGCAGCCAGCCACGCCGCCTCTTCATCGCTGAACAGCTCCGACCGAGTCAGGAACCTCTGACCCGTCCGGCCCTCCAGCGAGAACATCCCGCCCGCGCCCGGCACCACGTCGATCACCAGCCGCGTGTGCTGCCAGTATTCGAACTGCGCGCGTGTCATGTAGAACGGCGCGCCACCGATCTCGCCCAGCCGGACATCGGCCGGGCCGACCAGCAGCTCGCCGTCGGGGTAGCACATCGGCGCGCTGCCGTCGCAGCAGCCGCCGGACTGGTGGAACATCAGCGGGCCATGCCGCGCGGTCAGCTGCGCGATCAGCGCCAGCGCGGCAGGCGTTGCCACCACGCGGGCGACGGACGGGGCTGCAGATGCGTAAGCCGGCATGACCCGTCTCCTCGTCAGGCGTTGAGGTCCAGCACGACCCGGCCTTCGATCTTGCCGTCGCGCAGGCGACCAAACACGTTGTTGATGTCGTCGAGCTTCGCCGTGGATACCGTCGCCTTCACGTCGCCATGCGCGGCAAAGTCCAGCGATTCCTGCAGGTCGCTGCGCGTGCCGACGATGGAGCCGCGGATGGTGATGCCCTTGAGCACCACGTCGAAGATCGGCGTGCCGAACTCGCCCGGCGGCAGCCCGTTGAGTGCGATGGTGCCGCCGCGGCGCACCATGCCGATTGCCTGCGAGAAGGCGATGGGCGACACCGCGGTGACCAGCACGCCGTGCGCGCCGCCGATTTCCTTCTGCAGCCACGCGGCGGGATCGGTGGTGCGCGCGTTGACGGTGGCCTCGGCGCCGAGCTTGCGCGCCAGGGCCAGCTTGTCGTCATCGATATCGACCGCGGCCACGCGCAGGCCCATGGCACGCGCATACTGCACGGCCACGTGGCCGAGGCCGCCGATGCCGGAAATCACGACCCACTGGCCGGGCCGCGTATCGGTCACCTTCAGTCCCTTGTAGACCGTCACGCCCGCGCACAGGATCGGCGCGATCTCGACAAAGCCGACCTTGTCGGGCAGCAGGCCCACGTAGTTGGGATCGGCGACGACATATTCGCCATAGCCGCCGTTGACGGAATAGCCGGTGTTCTGCTGCTTCTCGCACAGCGTTTCCCAGCCTTGCAGACAGTGCTCGCAATAGCCGCAGGCGCTGTACAGCCAGGGCACGCCGACGCGGTCGCCTTCCTTCACGCGGGTCACGCCGCTGCCCACGGCAGAGACGTAGCCCACGCCTTCATGGCCGGGGATAAAGGGGAGGGTGGGTTTGACCGGCCAGTCGCCGTCGGCGGCGTGCAGGTCGGTGTGGCAGACGCCCGAGGCCTCGATCTTTACCTGGATCTGGCCGGGGGCGGGTTGGGGAACAGGAACTTCGTCGATCGTGAGCGGCGCGCCGAATTCGCGCACCACGGCAGCTTTCATGGTTGCAGGCATCTCGACTCCTTGGATGACTCCTTGTCCGGGATGGCCCCGCGCCCGCGGGGCACAACCGGATCATGGCGCGCACAATGCCGTCGTGGACGGCCATTGCGTCATGCTTTGAGCGCCGTCAGAAGAACCCGAGTGCGTTCGGGCTATAGCTGACCAGCAGGTTCTTGGTCTGCTGGTAGTGGTCGAGCATCATGCGATGGTTCTCGCGGCCGATGCCGGACTGCTTGTATCCGCCGAATGCGGCATGTGCGGGGTACGCGTGGTAGCAGTTGGTCCACACGCGGCCCGCCTGGATGCCGCGGCCCATGCGGAATGCGCGCGCGCCGTCACGTGTCCACACGCCGGCGCCCAGGCCGTAGAGCGTGTCGTTGGCGATGGCAAGAGCTTCTTCCTCATCCTTGAAGGTGGTGACCGATACCACCGGCCCGAAGATCTCTTCCTGGAAGATGCGCATCTTGTTGTGGCCCGCAAACACGGTTGGCTTGACGTAGTAGCCGCCGGCCAGGTCGCCGTCCAGCGCGTTGCGCTCGCCGCCCGCCAGGCACTGCGCACCTTCCTTGCGGCCCAGGTCGATGTACGACAGGATCTTCTCGAGCTGTTCCGCCGAGGCCTGCGCGCCGATCATGGTGCCCCTGTCGAGCGGGTGGCCCTGGCGGATCGCCGCCACGCGCTTGAGCGCGCGTTCCATGAAGCGTTCGTAGATCGACTCCTGGATCAGCGCGCGCGACGGGCAGGTGCAGACCTCGCCCTGGTTCAGCGCGAACATGGCAAAGCCTTCGAGTGCCTTGTCGAAGTAGGCATCGTCGGTGGCCAGCACGTCTTCGAAAAAGATGTTGGGCGACTTGCCGCCAAGCTCCAGCGTCACCGGGATCAGGTTCTGCGACGCGTATTGCATGATCAGCCGGCCGGTAGTGGTCTCGCCGGTGAAGGCCACCTTGCTGATGCGCGGGCTCGATGCCAGCGGCTTGCCTGCCTCCAGCCCGAAGCCGTTGATCACGTTGACCACGCCCGGCGGCAGCAGGTCGCCGATCACCTCCATCAGGACCAGGATCGACGCGGGCGTCTGCTCGGCCGGCTTGAGCACCACGCAGTTGCCGGCGGCCAGCGCTGGCGCCAGCTTCCAGGTGGCCATCAGCAGCGGGAAATTCCACGGGATGATCTGGCCGACCACGCCCAGCGGCTCATGGAAGTGGTAGGCGATGGTGTCGCCGTCGATCTCGGAGATGCCGCCTTCCTGCGAGCGGATGCAGCCGGCGAAGTAGCGGAAGTGGTCGACCGCCAGCGGCAGGTCGGCGGCGGTGGTCTCGCGCACGGGCTTGCCGTTGTCGATGGTCTCGGCCACGGCCAGCAGCGTGAGGTTGGCTTCGATGCGGTCGGCGATGCGGTTCAGGATGTTGGCGCGCTCGGTGGTGGAGGTGCGTCCCCATGCGGCCCTGGCGGCGTGCGCGGCGTCGAGCGCGGCATCGACGTCCTGCTGGCCGGAGCGTGGCACGCGCGTGAACGGCTTGCCGGTGATCGGCGTGATGGATTCGAAATACTCGCCGCCGGCGGGCGGCACCCACTGGCCGCCGATGTAGTTCTCGTACTGCTGCTTGTAGGGGTTGCTGACGCCCAGCTGGGCGATTTCCGCCATGTTCATGTCTCGCTCCGTTCGAATTCATCTGTGTCGTGTCGTCACGGCCTGGGCCGTGCGCACTGGAGCAGATCGCAAGAGGTGTGCCGGGGTGCGAGAAGACGGAAAAGCGGGGGGAATCAGGAGGAAAGGCCGCGGAAATCGGCCAGGAATGTGTCACGCGCCGGCGGCGGTGTGCCAGCGCGTGACAGCGGTTGTTCCAGTTTGGAGCACCTTTGCTCGTCGCGGCCAGGTCGCCCTTGTTCCCCCCCGCCCTGTTCAAGCCTTCGGGCGCGCCGAAGCCGGATCGTAGGGCGCGCGCAGGTGTACGCGTGCGGGCAGCAGTTCGCCGGCCACGTCGACGTGGTAAGCGCCGGCTTCGAGCCAGGCCGCATCGGCCGGCCCATCCTCGCGCGCCAGCAATGCCATGCCGACCGGGCAGCCCAGCGTATGGCCGAATGCGGCGGAACTGAGCGATCCCACCGCGCGCACGCCGCCGTCGGGGCCGGTGCGCAGCACGGCCTCTGCGCCCCACAGCATGGCGTCGCTGGCGCCGTCGACCGTCACCACCACCATGCGCCGTGTGGGACCGCCCGCCTGCCGCAATTGCAGCAGCGCGTCCCGGCCGCGGAAGTCGATGCCGCTGGCCAGCTTGCAGGCGAACGACAGTCCCGCTTCGAAGGGGGTGACCGACGGCGACAGCTCGCGGCCCCAGGCGCGGTAGCCCTTTTCCAGTCGCAGCGATTCGATGGCGTAGTAGCCGGCATCGACCAGCCCGAGCGTGCGCCCGGCCAGGTGCAGCGTCTCGTAGACGCCCACCGCGAATTCGACCGGCACGTACAGTTCCCACCCGAGCTCGCCCACGTACGACAGGCGCGTCGCGCGCACGGTGGCATAGCCGAGGTCGATCTCGCGCGAACTGCCGAAGGGAAAGCCTTCGTTGGAGAAATCCGCGCGCGACACCTTCTGCAGCAATTCGCGCGAGCGTGGTCCCATCACCGCCAGTACCGCGTACTGGCCGGTGACGTCGACGACCACGCAGCGCTTGTCGCCCGGGATCAGCCGCTCGATATAGCTGAAGTCGCGCGTGGTCTGCGCCGAGCCGGTCACCACCAGGTACTGGTCGTGCCCCAGCCGCGTCACGGTCAGGTCGGACTCATAGGTGCCGCGTTCGTTGAGCATCGCGGTATAGACGGCCTGTCCCGGCGGCACCGCCATGTCGTTGCTCATCACGTACTGCAGCACCCCCTCGGCATCGGCGCCCTTGACCAGGTACTTGGAGAACGAACTCATGTCGAACAGCGCCACGCCTTCGCGGCAGGCACGGTGCTCGGCACCGCTCCACGGCAGCCAGTTCTGCTGGCCGAAGGCATATTCGATCCGCGGCGATGCCCCCGGCGGCGCGAAGAAGTTGGGCCGCTCCCAGCCCATCTTGCTGCCGAAATTGGCGCCGGCATCGCGCAGGTGCGCATACAGCGGCGAGCGGCGGAACGGGCGTGCGGTCTCCAGTTCGCGATTCGGCCACGGCATCGCGTAGTGCAGGCCAAGCGTTTCCTTGATGCGGTCGTGCAGCCAGTTCTGGTTGCCGTTGAAGCCGGCGAAGCGCCGGATATCGACCGGCCAGAGGTCCATGGTGGGTTCGCCCGCGACGATCCATTCCGCCAGCGCCATGCCGGCGCCGCCGGCGGAGGCGATGCCCATCGAGTTGAAGCCCGCGCCGACGTAGAAATTGCGCAGTTCCGGCGCTTCGCCGAGGATGAAGTTGTTGTCCGGAGTGAAGGATTCCGGGCCGTTGTAGAACTGCTTCACCTGCGCAGTTTCCAGCGCTGGCACGCGCACCAGCGCGTTTTCCATCAGGATCTGGAACTGGTCCCAGTCGTCGGGCAGCAGCTGGAACTCGAACGGCTCCGGAATGCCCTGCATGCCCCAGGGCTTGGCGTCGGGCTCGAAGCCGCCCATTACCAGTCCGCCGACCTCCTCCTTGAAGTAGATGAAGCCGTCCGGGTCGCGCATCACCGGCAGGTCGGGGTGCACGCCGGCGATGCGCTCGGTGACGATGTAGTAGTGCTCGGCCGAATGCAGCGGCACAGTCACGCCGCACATCAGTCCCACCTGCCGCGCCCACTGGCCCGCGCAGTTGACCACGATCTCCGCTTCAAGCCGGCCCTCGTCGCCGTTCTTGTCGCGCCAGCTGACGCCGGTGGCGCGGCCGTCGGCGGTATGGATCGCGGTGATCCTGGTGTCTTGCGCGATGATCGCGCCACGGCCGCGCGCGCCGCGCGCCAGCGCCTGCGTCAGGTCGGTGGGATTGGCCTTGCCGTCGCCGGGCAGCCAGACCGCGCCCTGCAGGTCGTCGGTGCGCATCGCCGGCCACAGCTCGCCGGCCTGGGCAGGGGAGATGACTTCGCACGCCACGCCGTAGGCGCGCGCGACCGCGGCCGTGCGGCGCAGCTGCGTCATGCGCTCGGCGGTGCGCGCCACGGAGAGGGAACCGCATTGCTTCCAGCCGGTGCCGAGGCCGGTTTCCGCTTCCAGTTCGCTGTAGAGCTGCGTGGAGTAGCGGATCAGCCTGGTCATGCTTTCCTGCGAACGCAGCTGGCCAACCAGGCCGGCTGCGTGCCAGGTCGTGCCGCACGACAGCTGGCCCTGCTCAAGCAGCACCACATCCTTCCAGCCTAGCTTCGTCAGGTGGTAGGCAACGCTGCAGCCGATGATGCCGCCGCCGATGATGACGACACGGGTTTGGGAGGGAATGGCTGGGGACATGGTGGTCAGCGCGGGTACTGGGACGGTGAGATGATGAATGCCATGTTATGCCACAAAATGCCAAATAACAACACAAGACGCGGCACACAACACGGCAGATCAGCGGGCCAGCTGCAGGATGAGGATGCCCAGCAGCACCAGCGCGGTAGCGACCACACGGCGGCGATCGAACGGCTCGCGCAGCAGGAAATGCCCCAGCAACGCGGCAAAGATCACGCTCGACTCGCGCAGCGCCGCCAGCTTGGTCACCGGCGCCAGCGTCATCGCCCAAAGCATCAGCGCGTACGAACCGACGCGGTTGATGCCGCCGATCCACGCGCGCTTCCATTCCGCGCGCAACAGCGTCAGCAGCGCGCTGCCGCGCCGGCTCAGCGCATAGGTGGGCATGAAAACGTGCGACATCGCCTGCAGCCAGACGATATAGGTGAAGACTTCGCCGTAACGCTTGACCGCCGTGCCGTCGATCACCGTGCCGGCCGCCAGGCAGGCGCCGGCCAGCAGCGCAAAGCCGAGCAAGTCAGGCGACTGCCGCCGCCAGCGCACCAGGCTGACCAGGCCGCAGCAGATCAGGGCGATGCCGGCATAGCCGCCAGGGCCGAGCCGCTCGCTGCCCGTCAGCAACAGCAGCACCGCGACCATCATCGGCGCCGAGCCGCGCATCAGCGGGTAGGCCTGGCTGAAGTCGCCGCGGTTGTAGGCGGCAACCAGCGACAGCTTGTAGCCGACTTCCAGCGCGACGGTGGCCAGCAGGAAGGGCCAGACCTGCGGTGCGGGCAGGGGTACGAAAAACAGGAAGGGGATCGCCACCAGCAGGCAGAAGGTGTCGATCAGCGCCATCGACGACAGGCGGTCGCCGCCGATCTTGACGATGGCGTTCCAGGACGCGTGCATCAGCGCGGACAGCATCACGGCGGCGAAGGCGAGGCCGTGGAAGTCTGGGGGCAGGGGCATGGGGGAGAAGATGTTCGACGCGTTTGGTGAGCCCTTTAGCGAGCCCGCTTGTTTGCTCCCCTCTTCCGCACGGGAGAGGGGAGAGGGGAGAGAGCGGCGGGAGCGGCGAAGACATGCGCGGTGCGACGGCCTGGACTGCGCGCGTCGCAATGCGTTCGCCATGGTTCCTGCAAATGCCGGCCCTCACCCCCACCCCTCTCCCGCAAGCGGGAGAGGGGTGCCTTCTGCAAGAGCCGGTAGCCAATCGTGGCTACGCCGCCTCCGCCAGCGGCGCCTGCATCTTTATCCCCATCTCCTTCAACACCTCACCCACCGCCGTCACCACATTGCGCATCTCGTTGTCATCGATCGCGCCAATGCAGCCCACCCGGAACGTCTCCACCTGCGTCAGCTTGCCCGGATACAGGATGTACCCGCGCCCGCGCACCTTGCTGTAGAACGTCTTGAAGTCATAGCGCGCATCCGCCGGCGCATGGAAGGTGACGATGATCGGCGCCTGCACCGCCGCCGGCAGGAACGGCCGGAAGCCGAGCTCGCCCATGCCCCTGACCAGCGCCTCGCAATTCTTGCGATAGCGCGCCCCGCGCACCGGTTGCCCGCCTTCCTCCAGGAACTGGTCCAGCGCCGCGCGGAACGCCGCCACCACGTGCGTGGGCGGCGTGAAGCGCCACTGCGTGGTCTTCTGCATATAGACATACTGGTCATACAGATCGAGCGCCAGCGAATGGCTGTTGCCCTGGCTGGCCTCCAGCACATCCCTCTTCACCAGCACGAAGCCCATGCCCGGCACGCCCTCGATGCACTTGCCGGTGGCAGCCACCAGCGCATCGAACGGCATGGTGCGCGCATCGATCTCGATCGCGCCGAACGAACTCATCGCATCGACGATCAGTCCCTTGCCCAGCCGCTGGCACAGCGCGGCGATCTCCGGCAGCGGGTTCAGCACACCGGCGCCGGTCTCGCAATGGACCTGCGCCACGTGCGTGATGGACGGGTCGCGCGCCAGCGCCTGCTCGACCAGAGCAGCCGTGGCCGGCTGGTCCTCGGGGATCGGCAGTTCCACGCTGGCGCGGCCCAGCACCTTGCAGATCTTCAGGATGCGCTGGCAGTACGCGCCATTCTGCGGCACCAGGACCTTGCCGTCGCGGGGCACCACGTTGGCGATGCCGGCTTCCACCGAGAAAGTGCCGCTGCCCTGCATCGGCACGCACACATGGGTGCCTTCGCCGTGGACGATGCGCACGAGGTCATCGCACAGGCTGCGCGTGATGCTGTTGAAGCTGGCGTCCCACGATCCCCAGTCGCGCAGCATGGCCTGCTTGGTCGCGAGCGAGGTGGTGAGCGGGCCGGGGGTCAGAAGGATCGGGTCGTTGCCGCGGATCATGTTGAGCTCCTGATTGCGAGGAGATTGGGGAAGGAGATTGCGTATTGGAAGTTTTCAGTCGCTTGCCTGGCCCTGGCGCCATGCCTGGGTCTTGCGGTCGAGCACGCGTTGCAGCAGGTAATAGAGCAGGCACGCCAGCGCGGAGGTCACCACTACCAGCGTGGCCATGGCCGCCGCCGGGCCGATGTCCCCGGACTCGTCCAGGTTGACGATTTCGACCGAGGCCAGCTTGGTGTCGGCGCCGTAGAGAAACACCACTGCCGACACCGTGGTCATGGCGTTGATGAACAGGTAGCGCGAGATCTCCAGGATGGCGGGCAGGCACGCCGGCACGGTGACCTTGAAGAAGGTCTTGTAGAAGGGCACCTTCAGCGACGCGGACACGGCCTCGAACTCGCTGTCGAGCTGCTTGAGCGCGGTCACCGCGGTCAGGTGGCACGACGCGTAGTAATGCACGATCGTCACCAGTACCAGGATGCCCAGCGTCTGGTACAGGCCGTGCAGCGGGTTGGCCTGCGGCACGAAGAAGAAGATGTAGCCCAGCCCCAGCACCAGCCCCGGCACGCCCATCGGCAGCACCGCCATCAGCCGCACGAAGCCGCGCAGCCAGTCCAGCCCGCGGGTCTTCTCCAGCAGGTAGGCGGTGGCAAAGATAAACACCGGGCCGATCACCGCGGCCAGCGCGGCCATGCGCAGGCTGTTCAGGTAGGAATCGACCACGCCGCCTTCGACCAGGCCGACGCGGTAGTGGTTCAGCGACAGCGAGAAGTTGTACGGCCACAGCTTGACGAAGGAGGCGTAGATCGCCATGCCCATCACCGCCACCATCAGCGCCGCCATCAACCAGCAGAACGACGCCATGGCAAGGTCGAAGCGCCGGCTGCGGCGCGGCACGTACGGCACCGAGCGGGCCGACATCAGCGCCATCTGGCGCTTCTGCACGCGCGCGTCGACGCAGTAGGTGACCGCCACCGGAACCAGCAGCATCAGCGACACCACCGCGCCCTGCGAGAAGTCCTGCATGCCGATCACCAGCTTGTAGATGTCGGTGGCCAGCATATGAAAGTTGCCGCCGATCACCTTGGGGATGCCGAAGTCGGAGATCGCATAGGTGAACACCACCATCGCCGCGCTGACCAGGCCGTAGCGCGCCCCCGGCACGGTGATGGTGAAGAACTTTCGGGTGGCGGAGGTGCCCAGCGCATCGGCCGCCTCGTACAGCCGCGCGTCGGTGAGCGACAGCGCCGTGACCAGGATCATCAGCGCATGCGGGAATGTGGCGAACACCAGCGAGGCGACGATCCCCAGCGGCCCGTAGATCTGCGTGCTGCCCATCCAGGGCTTGAACAACCCCTGGTTGCCGAACCAGAAGATAAAGGAAATGGCTGCCAGCAGCGACGGCGCCAGCAGCGGGATCAGCGCCAGGTTGCGCAGCAGCCCCTTGCAGGCAATGCGGCTGCGCGTCAGCGCGTAGGCAAAGGTAAAGGCCAGCGGCACCGTGATGCAGGTGGCCAGCGCCGAGACCCACAGGCTGTTCCACACCGAACGCAGCAGCGCCGGCGATTCGAAGTAGGCGCGGAAATGCGCGATCCCTGCCAGCGAGCCGTCGCGGTTCTGCACGCTCTTGGCCAGGATCATCACGATCGGGGCCAGCACGAAGCACAGCAGGGCAACTGCGGCCAATGCCAGCAGCACGTGCGCGAGCCGGTCGGTCCAGTGCGCACGCACCGAGGTGGCAATGAACGCGCGTGGCGCGGGCAGGGAGGGCTTCGCGCCGGAACCGGGAGTCCCGGCCGGCGCGGCGCCTGGGGCGGTATCGTTAGCCGGCGCATTGGCCGGCGCTGTCAAGAGGCTCAGGCGCATGCGTGGCGGAAGATACGGAGGCGGTCAGCGGGAATGGCCAGGCGCAGGCGGTCGCCGGTATTCGGGCGCAGCTCGTGCAGGTCATTGAGCGAAAGGTCGGCGCACAGCGTGCCCGACGCGGCATCGGGCAGCCGCAGCGTCAGGCGCGAGAATGCGCCCAGGAATTCGATCTTGTCCACGGTGGCTTCCAGCACATTGGGCCCGTGCTGCTCGATGCCGCGCACGCAGACGTCTTCGGGCCGGAAGAACACCTGCACCGCTTCCTCCGCGCCGCAGCCGGCCGGTGCGTTGCAGTGCATGCGCACGCCGCCCAGATGCAGCGCGCCGTCGCTGCCGACGCGCGCGTCCAGCATATTGGTCTTGCCGACGAAGTCCGCGGCAAAGGGGGTGGCCGGACGCTGGTAGACCTGCGCCGGGGTGCCCACCTGCTCGATCACGCCCTGGTTCATGACCACGATGCGGTCAGCCATCGACAGCGCCTCTTCCTGGTCGTGCGTGACCAGGATGGTGGTGATGTTCAGGCGCTGCTGCAGCGCGCGAATCTCGCTGCGCAGCCGCACGCGCACGCGCGCGTCGAGCGCGGACAGCGGTTCGTCAAGCAGCAGCAGGCCGGGCGAGGTGGCCAGCGCACGCGCGATCGCCACGCGCTGCTGCTGGCCGCCCGAGAGCTGCGCCGGGTACTGGCTGCCGCGGTCGGGCAGGCCCACCAGCGTCAGCAGTTCGTCGACGCGCGCGCGGCGCTGGTCGCGGGGCATGCGCCGGTTGACCAGGCCGTAGGCGACGTTGTCCGCCACGGTCAGGTTGGGGAACAGCGCATAGGACTGGAACACGATGCCGTAGTCGCGCTCCATCGGCGGCAGCGTGGAGATATCTCGCCCGCCCTGATGGATGGTGCCGGCGTTCTGCGATTCCAGTCCGGCGATGATGCGCAGCAGCGTGGTCTTGCCGCAGCCCGACGGACCCAGGAAGCACAGCAGCTCGCCCTGGCGTACGTCCAGGTCGATGTGATGCAGCGCGACAAAGGGGCTGGCGCCGCCGCCGAAGCGCTTGTGGATGCCTTTCAGGCTGAGATAGGTCTCGGCCGTGGAAGTGGGGGATTGCATGGCGTGGGATCCTCGGCGATGTGGTCGTGGCAGTGGCCCGGCGCCAGCGCCGGGCCGGGGCGTTCCCGGATTACTGCTTTTCCGACTTGCCGGCGTACCGCTTCTGCCACTCGTTCAGCACGCGCTCGCGGTTCCTGGCGATGTAGCTGAAATCGTTCTTGACCAGCATCTGCTCGTAGTTGGCGGGGATGGTCTCTACCTTGCGGGCCACCTCCGGGTAGGTCACGATGGCCCAGTCCCTGGCGAACAGCTGCGCCGCTTCCTTGCTCGCCAGCCAGTCCATGTAGCGCTGCGCGGCCTCCTGCTTCTTCGTTCCCTTGACGATGCCGGCGGCCTCGATGTCATAACCCAGCCCTTCCTTCGGGAAGATCATCTCGATCGGGGCGCCCGAGGCCAGCGTCTTGTGCGCGCGCAGCTCGAACGAGATGCCGATCGGGAACTCGCCCGCGCCCGCCTGCTTGCACGGCTTGGAGCCGCTGTGCGTGTACTGGGCGATGTTCTCGTGCAGCGCGTCCATGTACTTCCAGCCTTCCTGCTCGCCGAACAGTTGCAGCCACGCGGTTACGTCGAGGAAGCCGGTGCCGGACGACGCCGGGCTGGGCATCACGATGGCGCCCTTGTAGACCGGCTTGGCCAGGTCCTTCCAGGTTTCGGGGCGGGGCAGGTTGCGCTTCTTGGCTTCGACCGTGTTGAAGCAGACGGTGGCGCCCCAGACATCCAGGCCCACCCACGACGGCGGCGTGGCCTTGTCGCTGTAGTGGCGCGTCAGTTTTTCGAAGCCCTTGGGGGTGTAGGGCGTCAGCATGCCTTCCTGCTTGAGCACCTCCAGGCTGGATGCGGCCAGGCCGGCGATCACGTCTGCCTGCGGGTTGGTTTTTTCGGCGAGCGCCTTGGCGGTGATGACACCGGTGGAGTCGCGCACGTATTTCAGTTCGATGTCGGGCGCGACCCTGGCGAAGCCTTCGGCGTATGGCTTCAGCGTTTCGATCTCCCACGCGGTGTAGACCGTCAGGGTGGTTTTCTGGGCCAGCGCGGTGCCGGCGGCGCCCATTGCGAGCAGGGCGGCGGCGATTTGCAGGGTGGGCTTGATGGACAGTTTCATGGGGCCTCCGTTTTCTGGCATTGTAGGTGGAGATATGTGTCAATTTGGTGAATATGTTGCAACGTGTGGCGGTGCGTTGCAAAACCATCGTTCTCCTTGAAACCCTTGTACTGCAACACTTTCAAGACATATTCCTAGTCTTTCATGGCCCCTTCCATCACCCTGTCAGCGTGGCCGATGTCTCTATTGTTGACAATATACAAACCGCTTGCTTTAATCGCAATAAGGATTTTCGATATTGCCGAAACCGTCACAAACCGGAGTTTTCATGTCACGCCAAGCGCCGCTGGCGAGCGAAATCACCATCCTGCAGAGCCAGTCGCTGACCACGCTGGTGCAGCGCGAACTGGAGCTGCGGATCATGTCCGGCGAACTGCCGCCGGGCGCCAAGCTCAACGAGATCGAAGTCGCGGGCCAGCTCAAGGTCTCGCGCGGCCCGGTGCGTGAAGCATTCCGCGCGCTGGAGCAGGCCGGCCTGCTGCGCACCGAAAAGAACCGCGGCGTCTTCGTGCGTGCCATCTCGGTGCAGGAAGCCGACGAGCTCTATGAACTGCGCGCGGTGCTCGATGAATTCGTCGGCCGGCAACTCGCGGCCCGCATCACGGCGGAAGGGTTGCGCGAACTGCGCGCACTGGTCGAGGCGTTGGGCGCCGCCAGCGCTGCCCGAGACCTGGACGAATACGCGCGCCTGAACTTAGCCTTCCACGACCGCATGGTCGAGCTGGCCGGCAACCGCAAGCTGCTCGACACCTACCGGCGCCTGGTCAAGGAGCTGACGCTGTTCCGGCGCGAGGCGCTGTCCGGCAGCAACGCTGCCATGCCCGATTCCACGCGCGAGCACCGCGCCATCGTCTCGGCCATCGCCGCGCGCGATGGCGAGCTGGCGGCGCGGCTGATGCGCGAACACGTCGACCGCGGGCGCGCGCGCATGCATGCCGCGGTCGATCCCGGTGCCGCCGGTACCGCCAGCACCGGCGCGGCCGCCTGACTACAACATCGTTTCCCGAACAACGCACACCTGACCGCCAACATGTCCGATACCAACGATCCCGCCCGCAGCATTACCGTCAACCAGCGCAGCTACCGCTGGATGCAGCAGCCCGTCGTGGTGGTCTGCGTCGACGGTTGCGAGTTCGACTACCTCGAAGCCGCCGCCGCCAGCGGCCGCGCGCCTTATCTCAGGCAGCTGCTCGCCAGCGGCTCGTCCTTCCGCGGCGCGTGCGTGGTGCCCACCTTCACCAACCCGAACAACCTTTCCATCGTCACCGGAGCGCCGCCGGCGGTGCACGGCATCTGCGGCAACTATTTCTTCGACCGCAGCGCCAATGAGGGCCGCGGCGAGGAAGTGATGATGAACGACCCCAAGTACCTGCGCGCGGGCACCATCCTGGCCGCGTTTGCCGACGCCGGCGCCAGCGTCGCGGTCGTGACCGCCAAGGACAAGCTGCGCCGGCTGCTCGGCCACGGCTTGCGCGGCATCTGCTTCTCGTCCGAGAAGGCCGACCAGGCCACGGTGGCTGAGAACGGCATCGACGGCGTGCTGGAACTGGTCGGCATGCCGGTGCCCGATGTCTATAGCGCCGAGCTGTCCGAGTTTGTCTTCGCCGCCGGCGTGCGGCTGATGGAAACGCGCCGCCCCGACCTGATGTACCTGTCCACTACCGACTACATCCAGCACAAGTTCGCGCCCGGCTCGGACGGCGCCAACGCGTTCTACGCGATGATGGACAAGTACCTGGCCCGCCTGGACGAACTTGGCTGCGTGGTGGCGCTGACCGCCGACCACGGCATGAACGCCAAGCATGACGACGCCACCAAGGCGCCCAACGTGATCTACCTGCAGGATCATCTGGATGCATGGCTTGGCCGCGGCGTGGAAGAGGGCGGGGCGCGCGTGATCCTGCCGATCACCGATCCCTACGTGGTCCACCACGGCGCGCTGGGCTCGTACGCCACCGTCTACCTGCCGGAGGATGCCGACCGCGACGCGCTCAAGGCACGGCTGTCCGCGCTGCCGGGCGTGGAAAGCGTGCTGGACAACGCCGAAGCCTGCGCGCGCTTCGAGCTGCCGTCCGACCGCGTGGGCGACCTGGTGGTGACCGGCGACAAGCACGTGGTGCTGGGCACCAGCCACAGCCGCCATGACCTGTCCGGGCTTGATGCGCCGCTGCGCTCGCACGGCGGCGTCTCGGAGCAGACCGTGCCGCTGGTGTTCAACCGCCCGACCGCCGGCATTCCCGGCAAGTCCGTGATGCGCAATTTCGACATCTTCGACGTGGCGCTCAATCACCTGCACTAAGCCTGCACCAAGCCTGCACCGAGACTCGCACCGAGACTCGCACCGAGGCCCGCGACGGGCCGCTGCACCCGTACTGACCGGAGGAATTCCATGAACGCCCCCCAATTCCCTGCAGGCAATCTCAGCCCGCACTTCCGCGCCGAGGCGCTGCGCATCGATGGCCAGAAGATCGTGCGCGAGCGCGTGATCGAGGTGCGCAACCCGTATGACGGCACGCTGGTGGGTACCGTGCCAAAGGCCACGATCGACGACGTGCGCCGCGCCTTCGACGTGGCGCGGGCGTACCGTTCCACGCTGACCCGCTACGAGCGCGCCGCCATCCTGAACCGCGCCGCCGCGCTGCTGCGCGAGCGCACCGAAGAAGCGTCGGACCTGATCACGCTGGAGTCCGGCCTGTCCAAGAAGGACTCGCTGTACGAGATCGGCCGCGTGGCCGACGTGCTCGGCTTCGCCGCCACCGAGGCGCTGCGCGACGACGGCCAGCTGTTCTCCTGCGACCTGACCCCGCACGGCAAGAAGCGCCGCGTGCTGACGCAGCGCGAGCCGCTGCTCGGCGTGATCTGCGCCATCACCCCGTTCAACCACCCGATGAACCAGGTGGCGCACAAGGTGGCGCCGTCGATCGCCACCAACAACCGCATGGTGCTGAAGCCGTCGGAAAAGGTGCCCCTGTCGGCGTACTACCTGGCCGACCTGCTTTACGAGGCGGGGCTGCCGCCGCAGATGCTGCAGGTCGTCACCGGCGACCCGCGCGAGATCGCCGACGAACTGATCACCCATCCGGCGGTCGATCTCGTCACCTTCACCGGCGGGGTGGCGATCGGCAAGTACATCGCCAGCAAGGCCGGCTACAAGCGCGTGGTGCTGGAGCTGGGCGGCAACGATCCGCTGATCGTGCTGGCCGACGCCGATCTCGAGCGCGCCTCCGACCTCGCGGTGCAGGGCTCGTACAAGAACTCGGGCCAGCGCTGCACCGCGGTCAAGCGCATGCTGGTGCACCAGTCTGTGGCGGCGCGCTTCACCGAGCTGGTGGTGGAGAAGACCCGCGCGTGGAAGTACGGCGACCCGATGGACCGTGGCGTCGACATGGGCACGGTGATCGACGAAGAGGCCGCCATGCTGTTCGAGGCACGCGTCAACGAGGCGGTGGCACAGGGTGCGCGGCTGCTGGTCGGCAACCAGCGCAATGGCGCCAGCTACGCGCCTGCGGTGATCGACCGCGTCGACCCGGCGATGACGGTGGTGCGCGAGGAGACCTTCGGGCCGGTATCGCCCATCATCACGTTCCGCGATGTCGATGATGCGATCCGGATTTCCAACGGCACGGCCTTTGGCTTGTCGTCGGGGGTCTGCACGAACGATATCGAGGCGTTCACGAAGATCGCCAACTCGCTGCATGTCGGCACGGTGAACCTGTGGGAAGTGCCGGGCTACCGCATCGAGCTGACGCCGTTCGGCGGCATCAAGGACTCGGGGCTGGGGTACAAGGAAGGCGTGCAGGAGGCGGCCAAGAGTTTTACCAATTTGAAGACGGTGACGTTGCCGTGGGCGTGAGGTACCAGGAAAGCTGATTCGACCGCTGGTTTGCTCCCCTCTCCCGCTTGCGGGAGAGGGGCCGGGGGTGAGGGCGGGCGCTGGCAATGGCGACCGGCGTCACTTCGTTGATGCTCCGGCCCTCACCCCAACCCTCTCCCGCAAGCGGGAGAGGGAGCACACAAGCGGTTGATCCCGGACCGCTGCGCTAGAATCACCGCCCATCCCCCGACGCTCCCGGAGTCCCCGTGCTCGCCGAACAACGGCAGAAATACATCCTCGACCAGCTCTCCGCCACCGGCGCGCTGGCCATCAGCGAACTGGTGGCCGAGCTCGACGTCTCGCGCGAGACCATCCGGCGCGACCTGAATACGCTCGCGGGCCGCGGCCTGCTGGTGCTGACCCACGGCGGCGCGCTCGCCTCGGACCGCACCGAGCCCGACACCCAGACCCGCGCCGCGGTCAATGCCGAAGGCAAGCGCGCCATTGGCGTGCGCGCCGCGGAACTGGTGCGCGACGGTGCATCGCTGATCCTGGATTACGGCACCACCACCCACGCGGTGGCGCAGGCGCTGCTCGGCCACCACAACCTGCTGGTCTACACCAACGACCTCGCCATCGCCCAGTTGCTGGGCCGGCGCAACGGCAACCGCGTGATCGTGCTCGGCGGCGAGCTGCAGGACAACGAGGATGCGACCCACGGCTGGGACACCATCGAGCAGCTGACGCGCTACCACACCGATTTTGCCTTTATCGGCATCGGCGGCGTCACCCCGCGCGGCGAGATCTGCGACTTCTCGCGCGCAGCGGCCGAGTTGCGCAGCCGCATGCTGATGGCCGCCGACACCGCTTGCGTGGTGGCGGACCACACCAAGTTCGGCCGCAACACCGGCGTGACGATCAAGCATTTCGACCTGGCCGCGTGGCTGATCACGGACATGGCGCCCGAGCCGGAAATCGGGGCAGCGCTGAAGGAGCGCGGCGCCAAGCTGCTGATCGCCTAGCCTTGCTGTAAGTCGTTTTTCGATCGCATTTGTGCGCTGATCGCACAAAAAGCCCCGCTGTTCGCACCAAAATGTAGCCTTCACGTGGCAGTCAAAGGTGTTTTGACTGCTACATGCCCCATGCTGGTGCTACAGTTTCGGGTTGCCAGACAAGCACGGCATGCCGTGGATGTCTGGACAACCGGAGGCCACCCACCTTCCCCTCGGCGCAACGCCAGGCGGCTCCAGAGACCGGCACCAGCCGGCAGCGCCGTCACACCAGACACAGCACCAGCACAGCAGAGACATCGTGAACGCTCCTTCCCTCGACGCATTCCTGGCGGGGGTCGCCCGCCGCGACCCCAATCAACCTGAATTCCTCCAGGCCGTGAAGGAAGTGATGATGACGCTCTGGCCGTTCGTCGAGCGCAATCCGCGCTACGCCGACCAGGCCCTGCTCGAGCGGCTGGTGGAGCCCGAGCGCGTGATCCAGTTCCGCGTGGCCTGGACCGATGACCGCAACCAGGTGCAGGTCAATCGCGCCTTCCGCGTCCAGCACAGCTCGGCGATCGGCCCGTACAAGGGCGGCATGCGCTTCCACCCGACCGTGAACCTGTCGGTGCTGAAATTCCTCGGCTTCGAGCAGACCTTCAAGAACGCGCTGACCACGCTGCCCATGGGCGGCGGCAAGGGTGGCTCGGACTTCGATCCCAAGGGCAAGTCCGACGGCGAAGTGATGCGCTTCTGCCAGGCGCTGGTGACCGAGCTGTACCGTCACCTCGGCCCCGACACCGATATCCCGGCCGGCGACATCGGCGTGGGCGCGCGTGAAGTCGGCTTCATGGCCGGCATGATGAAGAAGCTGTCGAACCAGTCCGCCTGCGTGTTTACCGGCAAGGGCCTGGCCTATGGCGGCAGCCTGATGCGCCCGGAAGCCACCGGCTATGGCACCGTCTACTTCGCCCAGGAAATGCTGCACCGTCGCGGCCGCGCATTCGACGGCCTGCGCGTGCTGATCTCCGGCTCGGGCAACGTGGCGCAATACGCTGCCGAGAAGGCGATCGAGCTGGGCGCCAGGGTGCTGACCCTGTCGGACTCCGGCGGCGTGCTGCACTACCCGCAAGGCATGACCACCGAGCAGCTGGCTGAAGTGATGGCCTTCAAGAACGAAGAGCGCGGCCGCCTGACCGACTTTGCCGCCCGCCACGGCATGACCTTCGAGGCCGGCCGCACCCCTTGGCACGTGCCCGCCGACGTCGCGCTGCCGTGCGCAACGCAGAACGAGCTCGACGGCAACGATGCCGAAACCCTGCTCGGCAACGGCGTGATCTGCGTGGCCGAAGGCGCCAACATGCCGTCGACGCTGGAAGCCGTCGATCGCTTCGTCGACGCGAAGATTCTCTACGCGCCGGGCAAGGCCAGCAACGCCGGCGGCGTGGCGACCTCCGGCCTGGAGATGTCGCAGAACGCGATGCGCCTGTCGTGGCACCACGCCGAGGTCGACGAGAAGCTGCACGCGATCATGAAGGACATCCACCAGAACTGCATCCACCACGGGCAGAAGGCGGGCGGGTATATCAACTACGTGGAAGGCGCGAATATCGCCGGCTTCGTCAAGGTGGCGGATGCCATGCTGGCGCAAGGGGTGATCTGACGACCTGACCGGACGGCCGGTGCAAGGCCGGCCGGCTTGCCCCGTCAGGTGGTTGTGGTGCCCGGGATGCGGGGCGAGCCGGTGCCGCTGTGCGGCCCCGCAGCCTGGTACGCCTCCAGCGCCGCCTGCTTGGACGGATGGAACAGAATCCCGGTGCCGTCCGGCGCGATGCCGCGCTGGCTCAGCCATGCGGTCAGCTGCGCCGTGCGCCCGGCGATCACCAGCTGGGCGCCGCGGGCCGCGAGCTGGGCCTGCAGGTCGCGCATCATGGTGGCGCCGGTCAGGTCCACGTGCGCGATCGAAATGGCATCGATCACCACCCAGCGCGCGTCATGCAGCGCCGCCAGCGCGAGGACGCGCTGGCGCACGAAATCCGCGTTGAAGAACGTCAGCGGCGACTCGAAGCGGTAGATCAGCAGGCCCGGCACGGCCCTGGCCGCGGGGTAGTGGGCGAGTTCGTAGAAACCGTCGTGCCCGCTCCACAGGCCTAGCTGCTGCTCGCCGGGCCGCGCCATCTGCGCCAGGAAGCGCAGCAGGGCAATGGCCACCGCCAGCAGGATTCCCGACATCACGCCCAGCAGCACCACGCCCGCCACCGTGACCAGCGCAATGCCATGCTCGCTGCGGCTGTAGCGGCGCAGCGCCATCAGGCCGCCGAAGTCGAACAGGCTGAACGCCGACGCGATCAGGATCGCGCCGAGCGCCGCCGCGGGCAGTGCGGCCAGCAGGTCGGTGAGAAACAGCAACACCAGCAGCACGGCCAGGGCGCCGATCACCGACACCATGCGCGTGCGCCCGCCGGCGGCCTCATTGATGGCGGTGCGCGAACTCGAGCCGCTGACCGCGAAGCCCTGGCTGAGCGCGCTGGCGATGCTGGCCGCGCCGATGCCGATGAATTCCTGGCTGGCATCGATACTGTAGCCGTTGCGCGCGGCGAAGCTGCGGCTGGTCAGCAGGCCGCTGCTGAGCGACACCAGCGCCAGCGCGGCAGCGGCCGGGAACAGCGTGCCGAACAGCTCGTGCGGCATCGACGGCGCGATCAGCGGCGGCAGGCCGGCGGGCACCGGGCCGATCACTTGCACCCCCAGCCCCTGCAATCCCAGCATCCATGTGACAAAGGTCGCCACCGCGAGCGCGAACAACGCCCCCGGCGCGCGCGGCTGCCAGGCCCGGGCACCGAAGTACACCGCCAGCGTCAGCGCGGCCAGCGCGGCGGTGGGCCAGTGGATGCCGCCGAGCTGCCGCAGCAGCGACTCCGCCTGGCCGATCACGTCGCGGCCGGCCAGCGCCAGTCCGGTGACCTTGCCGAGCTGGCTGAAGGCAATATTGATGGCTACGCCGTTGAGCAGGCCGGCCAGGATCGGCACCGACAGAAAGTCGGCAAGAAACCCCAGCCTGAATTTGCCGGCGAGCACACAGAACACGCCGGTCAGCAAGGTCAGGGAAACCGACAGCGCCCGGTAGGCCTCGCTGTCGGGCAGCGCCAGCGGCGACAGCGTCGCCGCGATCATGGCGCAGGTGGCAGCGTCGGGCCCGACGATCATCTGGCGGGACGAGCCGAACAGCGCATAGGCCAGCATCGGCAAGACCACGCTGTACAGGCCCACCACCGGGCTGAATCCCGCAAGCTGGGCATAGGCCACGCTGATCGGCAGGCTGACCGCGGCCACCGACACGCCGGCCTGCAGGTCCACGCCGAAATCGGCGCGGCGGTAGTGCAGCAGCTCGGCGGCGCCGGGCATCAGGCGCGCCAGCGTGGCGCGCAGCAGGTTGCGGGACCGCGCCGGCAAGCCGTCCGATACCACGGCCGGCCGCTAGGCCTTTCTTCCGGGCTGCTTGAACAGCTCGCCGGCCTCCTTGACGTTCTGCTCGGCGCGCTTGCCGATGATGGCCAGCGCCTCGGCCTGCGCCTTCTGCGCGGTCACGGCCAGCTCGCGCATGTTCTCGAATGCCTGGTGCAGTGCCTGCTGCACCAGCTCGCCCTGCCTGGCCATCGCCTCGGCCGGATTGCCGGCGGTGCCGTACTGCTGCGCCGCGGCCTGCAGCTGCTGCATGGTCTGCATGAAGATTTCCTGCTGCTTCTGCATCACGGCCTGCATGCCGGCGTAGGCCAGCTGGTTGGCCTCGGTCAAGGCCTCGATATCCTTGCGGCGCGCCTCGATCACGGCGTTCATGTCGAGGCCCGGCACGCGGAACTGTTCCATCAGCTTGGTGAAATCGGCAAAAGGATTGGGAGGCGTGGCCATGCTGGATCTCCAGGTGGGAAAGCGTGAGCAACGGCGGCGCGAGCCGGCTGGACGGCCCCGGCGCCGGGAATCCCTCCACTATAGCCGCAATCCGCACAGTTCTCGCCGTCAATCGAGGAAGACCCTAAAGTTTCGGCCCCCGAAGCCGTTGCTATCCATAGCCCGCACCTGCGCCGGCCCATCGGGCCCGCCCGCGGACGACAAGAGCGGAGAACGCCGCGCCCACCGAGCGCCGGCACTTCGCCATAACCAGTCCTAATCAGGTAGAAGATATGAAGAATCTGGGAATCGGGGTCCGCCTCGGCATCGGCTTTGGGGTGGTATTGCTGCTGTCAGCGCTCATGACGGTATTTGGCATGATGCGCCTGCAGCAGGTGGCAGAGCGCACCCACGCGATGATGCAGCAGCCGCTGACCAAGGAGCGGCTGGTCAGTGACTGGTACCGGCTCATGCACACCAGCGTGCGCCGCACCACCGCGGTGGCGCGCAGCGCCGACCCGTCGCTGGGCCAGTTCTTTGCGGCCGAGACCAAGGCGTCGATCGAAGGCATCGCGCAGCTGCGCGACAAGCTGCAGCCGATGCTCGGTTCCGAGCAGGAAAAGGCCGCGTTCCAGAAGATCCTGAGCGTGCGCGACCCATACAACAACGGCCGCGACAAGATCACCAGGCTCAAGCAGGAAGGCCTGACCGAAGAGGCCAACCAGGTGCTGGAGAAAGAGTTTGTCCCCGCCGGCGACGCCTACCTCGCCGAGATCCAGAAGCTGCTCGACATCCAGCGCACCAGCATCGACGCCACCGCGCGCGAGATCAACGGCATCTACGTCAATGCGCGCAACAGCCTGATCGTGCTGGGCGTGGTGGTGCTCGGGATCGGCATTGCGCTCTCGATCTGGCTGACCAGCGGCATCACGCGCCCGCTGCATCGCGCGGTGGCGGTGGCCCGCACCGTCGCTTCCGGCGATCTCACCAGCCGCATCGAGGTCGACAGCCGCGACGAAACCGGCCAGTTGCTGCAGGCATTGGCCGACATGAACGCCAATATCCTGCGCATCGTGCGCCAGGTGCGCGCGGGCACCGAGTCGATCGTGTCGGGCACCAGCCAGATCGCGGCCGGCAACACCGACCTGTCGCAGCGTACTGAGGAACAGGCCTCGTCGCTGCAGCAGACCGCGGCCAGCATGGAAGAGCTGACCAGCATCGTGCGCCAGAACGCGGACAATGCGCGCCAGGCCAGCACGCTGGCGGTCAATGCCTCGGACATCGCCGAGAAGGGCGGCGCAGTCGCGGGCAAGGTGGCCGAGACCATGGAAGAGATCAACGGCGCGTCGAAGAAGGTGGTCGACATCATTGCCGTGATCGAAGGCATTGCCTTCCAGACCAATATCCTGGCGCTGAATGCGGCAGTGGAAGCGGCGCGTGCCGGCGAGCAGGGCCGGGGCTTTGCCGTGGTGGCGGGCGAAGTGCGCAGCCTGGCGCAGCGCAGCGCGACCGCGGCCAAGGAGATCAAGGCACTGATCGGGGATTCGGTCGATCGCGTCGAGAAGGGCTCCATGCTGGTGACGCAGTCAGGCCAGACCATGGAAGAGATCGTCGCGGCGGTCAAGCGCGTGACCGACATCATGGGTGAAATCAGCGCGGCGTCGGCCGAGCAAAGTTCGGGGATCGAGCAGGTGAACCAGGCGGTGACGCAGATGGATACGGTGACGCAGCAGAACGCGGCGCTGGTGGAAGAGGCGGCCGCGGCGGCGGGTTCGCTGGAGGAGCAGGCGCAGCGGCTGAAGGAAGCGGTGGCGACGTTCAGGCTGGCGGCCTGAAGGCGAGCCGCCGGTTTTCTCCCCTCTCCCTCAGGGAGAGGGGCGGGGGAGAGGGCAGCGTTGCCACGAAGTGACGCGGCGTCGTGCTTGCCACGCGCCGGCCCTCTCCTCCAACCCCTCTCCCGCTCATTGTCATCCGCGCGATTCGGTTCGCGGCTGCTGCTGAAGGGCAGGTTGTTGTCGTTGCCGACCACGATATGCGTGGCGTCGACCACCTCGACGTCCTCGATGGTGAAGAACGGGAACGCCAGCACCCCGTCGGTCAGCAGCTTGCGCGCCAGCTTGCGCGGGTCGGCAATGCGCAGCAAGTCGACATAGCCGATCTTGCGCACCGGCCCGCCGGCATTGGCGTCGGTCAGTTCGACCTTGTAGACACGCTTGAACTTCGCCACATTATCGAAGCAATCCGGCCGCTTCTGCCCGGCCGGGCAGCCCTTGTCCGGCGTGCCCTCGCCGTTGTCGCGCTCGATGATCAGGCCATGGCTGGCGTCGATCATGTTGAAGTCGCCGATGGCGCGGCTGGCGCCTTCCAGCACAAAAGCGTGATACGTCGGGCGCACTTCGGAGGTTGGCGGCCCGGGCGACAGGTTGTCCCGAAATGTCAATTTGGGGGCCTGGCCGGCACCGTTCGGGTGCAACCGGCGAAATCGGGCGCCACAGGCCGGGCGCGGGCCCGATTTTCTGCCCGATTGCCGCGCAAAAAACGGTGGTTTTCAGACTCCTGAAAGCAAACTGAGGCAAAATTCTATTTTTCGCCTAGTTTGAGTTTGTTGCCCTGCCAGGGACCCCACAGCCCGGCAGGCAGATATCCCACCCACCGATAGAGGATCTGAGAGAAGCAATGAGTACCCAGCAACCCACCATCATCTACACGCTGACCGACGAAGCCCCGCTGCTGGCGACCAGTGCGTTCCTCCCGATCATCCAGACCTTCACCAAGCCGGCCGGCATCAATGTCACCACCAGCGACATCTCCGTCGCCGGCCGTATCCTGGGCGAGTTTCCCGAATTCCTGACCGAGGAACAGCGCGTGCCGGACAACCTGGCCGAGCTGGGCAAGCTGACGCAGCTGCCGGAAACCAACATCATCAAGCTGCCCAACATCAGCGCCTCGGTGCACCAGCTGGTCAGCGCCATCCGCGAGCTGCAGGGCAAGGGCTACAAGGTGCCGGACTATCCGGAAGACCCGAAGAACGACGAAGAGAAGGCCATCCAGAAGCGCTATTCCAAGTGCCTGGGCTCGGCCGTGAACCCGGTCCTGCGCGAAGGCAACTCCGACCGCCGCGCCCCGGCCGCGGTCAAGAATTTCGCGCGCAAGCACCCGCACAGCATGGGCGAGTGGAGCATGGCCTCGCGCACGCACGTGGCCCACATGAAGCACGGCGACTTCTACCACGGCGAGAAGTCGCTGACGCTCGACAAGGCGCGCGACGTCAAGATGGAGCTGGTCACCAAGAGCGGCAAGACCATCGTGCTCAAGCCCAAGGTTTCGCTGCAGGACGGCGAGATCATCGACAGCATGTTCATGAGCAAGAAGGCGCTGTGCGACTTCTATGAAGAGCAGTTCGAAGACGCCCGCGCCACCGGCGTGATGCTGTCGCTGCACGTCAAGGCGACCATGATGAAGGTGTCGCACCCGATCGTGTTCGGCCACGCCGTCAAGATCTTCTACAAGGAAGCCTTCGCCAAGCACGGCGCGCTGTTCGACGAACTGGGCGTCAACGTCAACAACGGCCTGGTCAACCTGTACGAGAAGATCGAGTCGCTGCCCAGCTCCAAGCGCGAAGAGATCATCCGCGACCTGCACGCCTGCCACGAGCATCGCCCTGAACTGGCGATGGTCGATTCGGCCAAGGGCATCTCGAACCTGCACGCGCCGAACGACGTGATCGTCGATGCGTCGATGCCGGCCATGATCCGCATCGGCGGCAAGATGTGGGGTGCCGACGGCCGTCCGAAGGACACCAAGGCCGTGATTCCCGAAAGCACCTTTGCCCGCATCTACCAGGAAATCATCAATTTCTGCAAGACCAACGGCAACTTCGACCCGACCACCATGGGCACGGTGCCGAACGTCGGCCTGATGGCACAGAAGGCCGAGGAATACGGCTCGCACGACAAGACCTTCGAGATCTCCGAAGACGGCGTGGCCAACATCGTCGACGTGGCCACCAATGAAGTGCTGCTGACGCAGACCGTCGAGCAGGGCGACATCTGGCGCATGTGCCAGGTCAAGGACGCCCCGATCCGCGACTGGGTCAAGCTGGCCGTCACGCGCGCGCGCAACTCGGGCATGCCGGCCGTGTTCTGGCTGGACCCGTACCGTCCGCACGAGGCCGAACTGATCAAGAAGGTCGACACCTACCTGAAGGACTACGACACCAACGGCCTGGACATCCAGATCATGTCGCAGGTGCGCGCCATGCGCTACACGCTGGAACGCGTGATCCGCGGCCTGGACACCATCTCGGTGACCGGCAACATCCTGCGCGATTACCTGACCGACCTGTTCCCGATCATGGAACTGGGCACCAGCGCCAAGATGCTGTCGATCGTTCCGCTGATGGCCGGCGGCGGCATGTATGAAACGGGCGCCGGCGGTTCGGCTCCGAAGCACGTCAAGCAGCTGGTGGAAGAGAACCACCTGCGCTGGGATTCGCTGGGCGAGTTCCTGGCGCTGGCGGTGTCGCTGGAAGACGTCGGCATCAAGACGGGCAATGCCCGCGCCAAGATCCTGGCGAAGACACTGGATGCCGCCACCGGCAAGCTGCTCGACAACAACAAGAGCCCGTCGCCCAAGACCGGCCAGCTGGATAACCGCGGCAGCCAGTTCTACCTGGCGATGTACTGGGCCCAGGAACTGGCCGCCCAGTCGGACGACGCGGAACTGGCCGCCAAGTTCGCGCCGCTGGCCAAGACGCTGACCGACAACGAGCAGAACATCGTGGCCGAGCTGGCTGCGGTACAAGGCAAGCCGGTCGACATCGGTGGCTACTACCAGCCGGACGCAGCCAAGCTCAGCGCAGCGATGCGCCCGAGCCAGACGCTGAACGCCGCGCTGGCGTCGGTCACTGGCTGATCGGACCGGCCCGCATGGCGGGCCGGCAGGGACGCAACCCCGGGTACGAAGTCCCCGGGGTTTTTTCTTTTCCGGGCTGGATTAAGTGTCCGGCTGCACTTCCCAGCCTTGCTCCGTGCCCTTTTTCTGGTCCCGGTAAGTCCAGCGCGCGCCGCAGTCCTGGCACACAAAGGTGCTGATGGTCACGGCGGCTGACCCGGGCGGCTTGATGCGTTGGGTATCGGTAATGCGCAGCGCGGCATGCCCGGGGGCGCCGCGGCGGTGGCGTTCGATGGCCTGGCAGGCAGTGCAGAGTGTCATCCGGTCTTGTCCGTTCGATGCGGCACTGTAGCACGCACGGACAGCGCGCGACGCAGCCAGCGCATGCGCCACATGTTGACAGCGACCTTCTGCTTGCCATGTACTCAGCCCGGCGGCCTCGATCAAGGCGCTGTCCCCGGGCGCGTCTTGCCGCCTCAATGCATCGCACGAGGCGCAGGGCGCCTCCCGGAACCATGTTGCATGAACCGGACTTGGTCTCGGCCGTCCCCAAGATGGGGCCGCTGTGCTCAGTTGTAGCCCAGCACGGCGATGTCGGCGACATCGGGACGGTCGTTCGAGTTGTGCATCAGGACTTCCGATGGTTTCCTGCGCACTGCGTTATTGCTCGCCATATAGGGCCGAGTATTCCTGGCGTATCGATTGCCGGGCTCACGTCCGGTCACGCTGTTGAGGGAAGGCATGTTGACTGTCATCTGCTACTCCTGAAGAGGCGCTCGCTTGGCGTTCCTGGTCCGCTCAACCAGCAGCCGCCACGATGACCACCTCGATAAGCTTGTCAGGCGACGCGAGCGTAGCGCCGACTGTCGCGCGTGGCGGGGTATGGCCCGGGATCACCCATGCATCCCAGACTTCGTTCATCGCCGCAACTTGCGACATATCGGTGAGGAAGATCTGGCAGGACAGGATGCGGGATTTGTCCGAGCCGTGCTCGGCCAGCAGCGCGTCCACCGATGCCAGCACCTGGCGGGTTTGCCCCGCCATGTCCTGCGAGATGTCGCTAGGCACCTGGCCTGCGAGGTACAGCACGCCCTGGTGCACGGCGGCCTGGGACAAGCGCTTTCCTACATGACTACGATGAATGTCAGGCATATCGGTTTCTCGGTGTGGTGGTTGAAATCTAGCGTTCAGGGCCCGCTTGCGAAGCCTGGTATCGGATGGCAGATACGACGCCGATGCGCCGGAACGGCTCCGGCGGCAGCCAGCTGGGTCCTTCCAGGCTGAGTGCATCGGCCAGGTACGAGGAATGCTCGTCGAGGGCCAGTTCGCCAAGCAGCCTGCCGTACGTGCTGCCCTTGAGAACGCCGGCGCCATTGCAGCCCAGTGAAGCGAAGAGTCCCGGCTTGATCTGCCCGAAAAACGTGGCGCCATTGCGTGTCAAAGCCGTTGTTCCGCCCCAGACGTACTCGAACTGGTGGGAACGCATATCGGGATAGCGGCGCTGATAGCTTTGCGTCAGCAAGGCCAGCGTTTCGCTCGACGATTGCTCACGTTCATACGAGTACGCACTGCGCACCATGAAGCGCCCGTCCCGAATGCGGCGCAGTGTCGTGCCGAGCCGGTTGGCAGGGATGACTCCCCATTCGGCGGCGTCGCCGAGTTTTGCGAGCTCGGCCTCCGGCAGCCGGGGTGTCACGGCGGCGTAGGTGAAAATGGTGATGAGCCGGTCGCGCAGAATGCCAAGCGCTTTGGCGAAGCCGTTGTTGGCGAGCATGACGCGATCGGCGGTGTACTCCGCGCGGATCGTCCTGACCTTGAAGGGTGCGGCATGGCTCAGCGAGACCACGGGCTCGTTCTCCGCCAGCAGGACATTGGCCGGCAGGGAATCTGCGAGTCCCCGGATCAGCGCCGCGGGCTGGACAAAGACGTTGTTCGGCGCGTGATAGCCGTATCGGTAATAGCTGGTGCCAAGCTTCTGTTCAAGCGCGGACCGGTCGAACTCCGTGTAGGCCACGCCCCAGTCGCGGTATTGGCTTAGCGTGGCCTGGAGGTTTTCCACTCCTGCCTCGCTGGCTGCCGCATGGAATTTGCCGATCGGATTCCAGCCGCAATCAATGCCGTGTTCGCGCACTGCCTGCTCGAGCCAGCGCAGCCCGGCGTCGTACATGCGGATCTGCTTGCGGGCGACTTCGACGGGACTGGTATGGCCACCCATCCTGGTGTTGTGCGGCACGTTGATGATGAAGCCGGAGTTGCGGCCGGAAGATCCTTCACCGACCGTGGCGGCTTCCAGCACCAGCACTTGCTCGTTGGGGCGCAATTCCGCAACGCGCCGCGCCGCGGCAAGACCGGTATAGCCGCCGCCGATCACGATAATGCCAAACCGGCGTGTGGCCGCCAAAGTTCGCGGCCGCCGCGGCGGCAACATGGCGTTCCAGCCAGAGCGCTGCTGGTATGTCGGGTACATGCCGACGGATGAATCAATGGATGACATAGATCTTCAGTTCGGAATGACTAGTTGAGATGCAATGTGGCACCGACCGCCGGCATGACGCTGGCAATCTCGGCAAGAACGTTGTCAGCAAGGACATGGCGGCTCGCCTGGTAGAAGAACTCTCCGGTCTCCTCATATTCGCCGGCACGTGATATCTGGTAGATCGTCCGCGCCAGGGGCGGGCCCTTGATCGGCAGGATGTGCACATTGTCGAGATGCGCGCGGTTCTGCAAGAGGACAAGAGGTGTGGTGATGGCCCAGCCGAGGTCGGCGGTCACCATCGCCAGCACCAGGTCGGAGGCATCGATCTCGATATGCCGCTTTGCGGTAATGCCGCAGCGTCGCAGATAGCGCTCCGTGAGGGCACCGTAGTGAGATCTGGTGCTGAAGCGCACCAGCGGAAGCTCGCGCGCCAGTTGTCGCAGGTCGCCGTCGCGAAACTGGCTGCGTCGGGCGGCGGGCAGCACGATGACGAACGGCTCGGTGAACAATGGCCGTCGCACCAGGTTCTCGCTGTCATCCATCGGATCCGAGGTGACAATCAGGTCGAGTTGCCGCTGCAGCAGCGCTTGCGCGTGGCTGTCGGCCAGGCCGGACCAAAGCAGCACCTGGTTTCCCTTCTGGATGGCTTCCTTGATGACGGCTGGCCCGACGGTTGCCGCGTACGAGTCGACCATGCCGATGCGGATCTCCGGGCGATTGACAAGGTCCGATGCGCGAACCAGTGCCAGCAGCCGGTCCATCTCATCGACGACGTTATGCCCGTGGCGCCGCAGCGCCATGCCGGCGGGCGTCAGCTTCATCGGCCGGCGCGCGCGGTCGAGCACCTTGGTGCCGAGCAGTTCCTCGATCTGCATGATGGCCTGCGACACGGCTGACTGCGTGACGCCAAGCTTGCTTGCCGCCATGGACACACTGCCGCTCCTGGCTACCGCTTCAAATACACGCAGAGAGCGCACGTCAAACCGCAACTCGTTCACGATGTCTCCTCGTTAGTAGAGGAGATGCTAGGCCATCGCACCAGCTTGCAGCACCAGTATTAAGAAGGCTAATGACAGAATTCAGAAAGCCTTGTTTTGTCCCCCAAGTTGGGGCGCCACGGAGGCATGAGGCGCCCTGGAGGTGCATCGGAGCCCTGCGACGCGTTGTGCGCAGGGGTGCAGGCAGTTACCTGGTACGCCGGCTTTCGTCCCAGGTGAAGCAGGCCAGCGACAGCGATGCCGCGGCATTGAAGAGGTGCAAGGCGTTCTGTCCGAACTCGGTCATCATCGCTGAAACCAGCGCCGGCCCAATGAGGCCACCGATGGAGAAGAGGATGATCAGCATGGCGCTGAGTGCTACCCGATGCTCCGGCGACGTGCGATCGTTGACGTGCGAGGCGATCAGGCCGTATTGCGTGAAAGTCATTGCGACAAACAGGAATGTCGACGCCGTGGCGAGCCAGGACGACTCCATGATGACAGGTGGCAAGCTCACGCAAGCCGAGCCTACGGCCAGCCGGGCGGAGAGCGCGCATCGGTTCATGCGGTCCGATAGCCTTCCGACTGGCCATTGGCTGAACAGGGCGCACATGAGCGAACCACCGGTTACCAGGGAAAGTTCCGCGATCGAAAACCCGCTGCGGGCAAGGTACACCGGCATCAGGGAGTAGAAGGTGCCATAAAGAAGGCCGGCGAGAATGCAACCGGGCACGGCGACAGGCGCCTTGTGCATCATGTCGCGCACGCTGTCGGTCCACGCGTTGGCATCGGTCCTTGCAAGGCGCTTGTCCGGCACCCGTGACGGCCATCCTTGCATGATCGTGATCGGCAGCACCGCGGCGGTGAATAGCGCAATGACGAGAAGGAGTTGTGCCTGGCTGCCTGGCGCACCGACATTCAGCAGGAGCTGGCCAGCGCCCACGGCCAGGAAGTTGATGGCCTGATAGGAACCGAAGACGCTGCCGCGCATCGAGTTCGGCACCGAGCCGTTGAGCCAGCTCTCCACCGTGGTATAGATGCCCATCAGCGCGAATCCGGTTCCCAGGCGGAAGGCACAGAGGCTGAGTGTGGAGTCGGACAAGGAGAAGGCCATCGCAAACAGCGATGCCGTGGCAGCGAACGCTACGAATGCACGATGCTGGCCAATGCGCTCGATCAGTGCGCGGGTGAAGAATGCGCCCAGAATGAAGCCGCCGTAGTAGCAGGACTGGACCACGCCGATCAGCGTGGTTGGCGCGTTGAAGCGCAGCATCTGGAACGGGATCGCGCTGGTGAAAAGCCCGTTACCTACGATGAACACCCCGTAAGCCGCAAGCAGTCCGAGGAGTCCCGGATATACACTGGCGGATGGGCACGTGACCACCGCCGCCCCGGAAGGCGGGCTGTTGTGGACGGCACCAAGCAGAGAGGCTTCGGACAGCGGACCTGGACGGTCAGCCTCCGGATTTTCCGTTGCGACGGAATTCGGCAGGTCTCGGGGGAACATTGGTATTGCTGGCTGGTAGGTTTCTTGGATTGTGCCCGGGATGGGAAACGACGGTCGGGCCAGCGGGCTCGCCCTGTTCACCAGCATCGCGCCCGCGCTACCCGCAAGATATTCTCTGCGCCGGGTTCGGTGCTGCGGTATCTGGATCAGCAGTCGTGATGCAGAGCTTCATCGCGGCTAATGATCCGGCGGGATCCTTTTGGCCGACCTATGGTCGAAGTTCGAGGCCTGTGCCCGTTTGCGAGGAAACAATGCGATGACCGATACCCAATACAAGTTCAGAAAGGGCACGGCGCCCATACTCATTTCGATCCCTCACCTGGGTAGGGAAATCCCGCCGGAGATCCAGGCAGAAATGAATCCCCACGCGGCCGAGGTATCGGACACCGACTGGCACCTGGACCGCATCTATGCTTTCGCCGAGGCCATCGGTGCGTCGGTGCTATGCGCCCGCTACTCCCGCTATGTGGTGGACCTGAATCGTCCGGCGTCGGGCGAGAGCCTTTATCCCGGCCAGACCACGACGGGGCTGTTCCCGACCGAGACGTTTCGCGGCGAGCCGTTGTACCGGAATGAAAAGGGGCCGGATGCTGCCACTGCTGCGGAACGCCTGGAGACTTACTGGCTGCCATATCATGCAAAGCTCGAAAGTGAACTCGCGCGGCTGAAGGCGGAATTCGGCGCGGTACTCCTTTGGGAAGGGCACTCCATTGCGAGCGAGCTTCCGCGGCTGTTCGACGGCAAGCTGCCCGATCTCAATCTCGGTACGGATTCGGGGAAGAGCTGTGCGCCACACATCCTCCAGGCGGTCACTGCGACGCTGTCCGACCAGCCCTTCAGCTGGGTCGCGAACGGGCGGTTCAAGGGCGGCTATATCACCCGCCACTACGGTAATCCCGGGCAAGGCATCCACGCGATTCAGCTCGAGATGTGCCAGTCCACTTACATGAATGAGCTGGCGCCGTTCGAATATCGGGACGATCTGGCCGAAGGCGTCAAGCCCGTGGTCGAGCGCATGGTCCGGGCTGCCCTGGCAGCGGTTCGCGAGACGTAGGCCCATTGGGCGCCGGCAGGGGAACCGTCGGCTGCACCAGGCATGAATGGACCTCGATTGAGGTCCATTTTTGCTGGGAGACGAAGCGGGTGCGAGGAGAAAGCACCGTACCCATGCGGGCGTCAAGGTGCTAACGCATTCCCGCTTCAGACGTTGCCGGTCAGCTGAGGAAGCACTTCAAACAGATCGCCGACAATGCCATAGTCAGCGACACCAAAGATCGGTGCTTCCGGATCCTTGTTGACCGCGACGATCACCTTCGAGTCCTTCATACCCGCCAGATGCTGGATGGCACCGGAAATGCCAACTGCAATATACAGCTCGGGCGCGACAATTTTCCCGGTCTGGCCGATCTGCAGGTCGTTCGGCGCGAATCCGGAGTCCACCGCGGCGCGCGAGGCGCCAATGGCAGCGTTGAGCTTCTCGGCCAGCGGATTCAGCAGCGCAAAGTTCTCGGCACTGCCCAGGCCCCGTCCGCCAGACACCACTACCTTGGCGCTCGTCAGGTCGGGTCGGTCGCTCTTCACCAGGTCGCGGCGAACGAACCTGGACAGGCCGCTGTCGCCGACTGCCGGTGCCTGCTCGATCGCCGCGTTGCCGCCGTCCGCCGGCGCGGCATCGAAGGCCGTCGCGCGCACCGTGGCGACGACGACTGCGTCGGTGGACTGCACCGTCGCGATGGCGTTGCCCGCGTAGATCGGGCGTTTGAAGGTGTCGGCGGCTTCGACGGTGACGATCTCGGAGATCTGGGACACATCGAGCCTGGCTGCGACGCGAGGCGCAACGTTCTTGCCGGAGGGTGTCGCCGCGAAGAAGATGTGCGTATATGCAGGCGCCAGCGCGACCACCTGCGCCGCGACGTTCTCCGCCAGCGCGTCGGCAAAGTGGGGGGCATCCACCAGAATGACCTTGTCGGCGCCCTGGATGCGGCTGGCCGCTTCTGCCGCGGCTTGCGCTGCAAGGCCCGCTACCAGCACGTGGACGGGTGCGCCGATCTTCAAGGCAGCGCTGACCGTGTTGTACGTCGCGCCCTTGAGCTGGGTGTTGTCGTGTTCGGCAATAACGAGGGTCGTCATGGTTAGATCACCTTTGCTTCGTTTTTCAGTTTGGCGATGAGGGTGGCGACGTCTGGCACGACGACGCCCGGCTTGCGGGCGGCAGGCTCTTCGACGCGGAGCGTTTTCAGGCGCGGGCTGGGATCGACGTTCAGCGCTGCGGCGGTCACGATGTCCAGCGGCTTCTTCTTCGCCTTCATGATGTTCGGCAGCGTCACGTAGCGCGGCTCGTTGAGGCGCAGGTCCGTCGTGACGATCGCCGGAAGCTTCAGCGCAATGACTTCCTGGCCCCCGTCGACTTCCCGCGTCACCGTTGCCCAGCCGTCGTTCACTTCGATCTGGCTGGCGAAGGTGGCCTGGGGCCAATCGAGCAGCGCGGCCAGCAGCTGACCCGTCTGGCCCGCATCGTCATCGATGGCTTGCTTGCCCAGGATGACCAGGGCGGGCTGCTCCTTGTCGACGACGGCCTTGAGCAGCTTGGCGACGGCGAGGGACTGCAGTTCTGCGTCGGTTTCGACCAGGATGCCGCGATCGGCACCGATCGCCAGCGCGGTGCGCAGCGTCTCCTGGCTTTGCGTGGTGCCGCACGACACGGCGATCACTTCGGAAGCCACGCCGGCTTCCTTCATGCGGGTGGCCGCTTCGACGGCGATTTCATCGAACGGGTTGATGGACATCTTGACGTTGCCGATGTCGACACCGGTCTGGTCCGACTTGACGCGGACCTTGACGTTGTAGTCCACCACTCGTTTGACTGCTGCGATAACTTTCATTGCATATTCCTAAATGTGCTTCGTGGTGCGTTGGATTGGCTCGATCAACGCCACAACTGGTGGGCGGTTGCCGATAGGGTTGCGGTCATCGCGGATCACCCGCACCGCTTCCGCAACCGAAGGGAGCGCGAGAAACTGCCTCGGTGGAATGGTGATGGCGGTGCCGGCGCGGCTCCCGCGGACGACGCATCGGGAGTGCCCGGCGAGAATCACCGCGGCCGAGCCGGCCGGCAGGGTGAATTCCGAGTCGAGAAGGTGGGCGCTCGGCAGGTATTTGTCCGTCCGTGCCATGATGTTCAGTGCCACCACCGGGGCGTCGATCAGCGATGCCGTCCAGTTGATGGAACCGTCATAGATCGTCGGCACCAGGTACTGGAGCGGCACCACCCGCTCCGCGGCCCGCAGCACCACGCCTTTTCCTTCAACGACGAGCGATAACCGTGTCATGCCTTCGAAGCGCGAGTACGGCCCGTTCGCATCCACATTGGCCACGCTGATGCGCCACTCGCCATCGCGCTCGGCCAGCAATCGCGTGACCCCGCCGCCGTTCTGCCAGGGCTGTGCGGGCACGAGGCGCAGCCATTTCGCTTCGAGCTGGCTCATGTCAGTGGCGATCAGGAAACCGCGCCGAGGCCGTACTTCCCGGTCAGGAGATCGCCGGTTTCGAAGCGCTCGATGGAGTACGGCTTCAGCGAGACATCCGTCGGCAGGCCAAGCGCCTCCTGGGCGAGCACGCGACCGACCGTCGGCGACAGCTTGAAGCCATGGCCCGAGAAGCCATAGCCGACAACCAGGCCTTCGATTCCCGGCAGCTTGCCAAGGACGGGATTCCAGTCCGGCGTCACGTCGTAGACCCCGGTCCACGAAGACGCGATGCCGGCCGTCTCGTAGTTCGGGAAACGCTCGGCCACCTGTGCGCCGACTTCGACGATGTAATCCATCGGGATGTCGCCTTGCTCCACCTCCGCGGATTGCAGCTTCTCGCCTACGATGCCTTCGCTCACGAGCATCTGGCTGCCGCCATAGCTGCGGCAGTAGAGCATGCCGGGCGAGCCCAGATCCTTGAAGACCGGCATCGTGTAGCTGTACTTCGCTTCGTTGCATTCCAGGGCCAGCACGGCATGGCGTTCCGGCACCACGGGCAGCGAGCGGCCGGTCCACCCGGCCAGCTCCGGCGTCCAGATGTTCTGGGTGCTGATCACCATAGACGTGGAGAAGTCGCCGATCGAAGTCGAGACACCGACAACCTTGCCGTTCTCGATCAGGACGCGATGGACCTCGGCATTCTCGCGGACCGTCACGCCGCCGCGGCGCGCGGCACGGGCAAAGCTGGTGGCGACCAGGTAGGCATCCGCAAAGCCGGCTTCGGGCTCATAGCCGATCAGGGCCGCGTCTTCGAACTGCGCAATGGGCAACAGTTCCTTCGCCTGCTTGCGGTCCAGAAATTCCAGGGGAATGCCTTGTTCCTGCTGCTGCCTGAGCGAAGCGCGCAGCGGCTCAAGCTTGTCGCCTTCCGGCGAGACGATCATGTAGCCGCACTTGACCAGCCCGCACGAAGCCTCGTCATCGCCGAGGTATGTGGCGAAGTCCTTGAACACTGCCCAGGAATGGCGGGCCAGCTCGACGTTCTCCTTGACCGAATAGTGGGTCCGGAGGATGCCCGAGGATTGGGAAGTCGTCCCGGCACCGATGCTGCCCCGGTCGAGCACCAGGACGCTCTTTGCGCCGAACCTGGCGAGATGAAATGCTACCGAGCTGCCGATGACACCGGCGCCGATCACCACTACGTCGTATGAATTCACAGATGCACCTTCCATTGAGAGGTTGTGTCGGAAGTCTGGTGCAGGAGCAACGGTGGACCGGCTTATATAAGCGCAAGCGATTCTTAGCAGAATCGGAAGCAAACCTGGGTGCCTTTTGCGGCATGTTTCAGGGTGGATCGCCGTTCCAACGGCATTCCTGGCCGAGGGTTGGCTGATAGTTGCCGCGAACTGCACGCTCCTTTCGCGGATCGCAGGCCATAACACGTATCGTGGCGACGGCTCCTAGAATGAATAAGAGGCGCGTCCGTGCAATGGGTTGGATCTGGCGCGCACTGAGGTGAAGGAACGGAGTGCGACCATGCCGAATGAAACCGACTATGACTCCCTTGCCGTGGAAGTTGAGCGATTCTGGACAGAGGACCTGGAAGGCAAGGGGCATGTCGAGGTGCGAAGCTTCGATAATCCCGAATTCGTTGTCACGCTGGTGGCGGTGGCCAGGGACAGGAGTGGCCGCTGCTGGCTTCGGTGCAAGGACGGGACGCGGCGCTATTCCCTGCTATGGTGGCCCGCGCAGTTTTATTTTGCTGGCAGCCGCCCCGACGATGAATTGATCCGGCCGAAGCGGGCGAGGGAGCCGGGCCTGCTGGAGTGACAGCAGCAAGTCCTGACGGCAAGAGGGATCATCGGCCCGGGTGCAGCGCAATGTCAGAGCGCCGCCGTTCCATGTTAGAGTCACCGCTCACTTGAATGCCGATAATGAGAGAGAGAGCAACCGAACGGTACCCGGACTGGGACCTCCTCGCCAGCTGGGTGGCTGTTGTCGAAGCCGGTTCGATATCCGATGCCGCCGACCGGCTGAATATCTCCCAGGCTGGCGTTTCGCAGCGCATCAAGGCGCTGGAGACGCTGCTCGATACGATGCTTCTCGACCGCGCAACGCGGCCCGCCCGCCCGACGGCTGCGGGCCAGCGACTGTTCGACCAGGCGACCGTCCTGCTGCAGGGCGCCGACCAGATGGTGGAGAGCGTACGGAACGTTACCCGGGCCAAGCGCGTCGTCGTCCGGCTTGGTTGCGTCGATTCGTTTGCGGCAACGATCGGTCCAATCATCATCAAGGCGTTGTCCGGCACCTCGCATCAGATTCGGCTCTGGTCTGGTATTACCCCGGCACTCGATGCCCAGCTCGAGGCACGCCAGCTTGATATCGCCGTGACGACAAGCGATATGGCGCAATCGCCGGGGGTGCGGAAGCGCAAGTTGTTTACCGAGCCCTACTTCGTTGTCCTGCCGAAGGATTTCGACATCGATCGCTTTACGACGCTGGCGGACCTGAGCAAACACCTCCAGCTGATCCGGTATAGCGCGCGTTCCGTGATTGGCCAGCACGTCGACTCGTATCTCGCGGCGCACGCGGAGAATATCGAGCGCTCGTGCGAATTCGACGCGACCGACCCGATGCTTAGCCTGGTGGCGGCCGGGCTTGGCTTTGCCATTACCACGCCACTGTGCGTATGGCAGTCGCGCCACTATGTGCCTGAAATCAAGGTCGTGCCGCTATCGGCGTTCTCGCGGCATGGACGCCCGTACGGCGGCTTGAGCCGTTCGTTTTTCCTTTCGTTTCGCGAGAATGAGCTTGGCCATTTACCCGCGGACCTCTATGACATGCTCCGGCGTGTCTTCGAGCGACAGGTTTCGCACGACATCGCCAGGGCGATGGCGCTGAAGCCGGAAGACGTTTGCCTGCAAGTCGAGGAGTAGGGCCAGCAGCGCATGCCCGGCGGCTGCCGGCGCGATCAACCCTTGGTCCGCGGCGCCGCGCGCAAATTCCGTTTCCAGACGTCTCCCGTGGCATCGTCGATGACGCCATGGAAAATGCCGCGCACCTCTTCAATGGAGATGGTTGCGGCAACACGGTGTTCGATCCAGAGCCCGTGCACCAGGCCCATGGCCTGGATTGCGTAGACATTGGCCAGGGTTCGGCTGCAGCCGGCTTCTCGCAGATCATGCGTGAAGTTCGAGCGCAAGCGGCGCGAGAAGGCCGCACACAGCCGCTGAACCTGCCGGTCGTGCGCGGATGAACTCCACATGTGTGGCCAGACGTTGGCCACGCCGGGGCTAAGCACTTCATCGCTGAAACACATGTCGGCCGTGAACTTCATGCGATCGATGGGATCCGCGATGTCCCGCCTGCCGGCAGTCAGTTGTTCCCGTACGCGCTTGATCAGATACACGAACGTCCTGTAGACCAGGTCGCTCTTGTTATCGAAGTGGTGATGCACCAGCCCGACCGAGACGCCGGCGAATTCACTGACCTTGCGAATGGTGAGGTTCTCCAGGCCAACCTGGCCGACCACCTCCAGCGTGGCTTCCACCAACTTGAGTGGCATGCCCTCGAACAGGGCGGCATCTTCCCTGGCATTGCGAGCGCCGAGGGTTTCCATGGTGTCTTTATTCATTCCAACGGTACTTGACTGAGCCATTTCTGATGGCAGGCGGAATCGGTCGCGAAGCGTTGGGCCTAATGGTACCTCTGTTTACTGCGCTCTGAACAATCGTTCAGGGCTATTGGACGCCGTCTCGCAGGCGTACCGTCGTTGTCTTATTGAACATACGTTCACTGATTCGGTGCCGAACGCATCAATCTTCGGCGTTTGAATTAAGGGTTTTCCCTTGTTCTGTACGGGGAAACTAAGGGAATACCAGATATTTGAGTCCCGCCTCGCTGCATGTATAGTTCGCTTGGTCGCTGTTGATTGAACGTATGTTCAGTGCTAGCCAGGCGGGACTTTCGAGGTGCATGCGTCACTGACGTCGATAGTGCCTCTTTCTCCTCTCTGTTCCGGCGAGATATGCCGGTTCGGGTGAACGAGCGATCAGCCCAATCTGCCGTACTCGCCCGGAAAGATGTGCGTCATGAATCACGGTCCACCCGGGCAAGCCATGCGCAGATCACGCGGCTTGTCGAATGCGGCCGCTTTGAAGGGCCTCCCGATTAGCCCATCACTGCATTGGATTCATTGCATAAGTGGGGGTGAAGCAATAAGGAGTTCGTTTTGTTCCCACTAATCTCGAAAGCGAAGTCGCCAGGGAGAAAGAGAAACACAGAATCCCTTTCCATCCACCCGACTACCCGGTTTTGTTTTAAACGTTTTGTTAAGGAGTGAGCGTGATTTCAGGTCCCCAATTTCCGATGCCGGCAAATGAACCGGAAGTGAGTTTTCGTCCGGGAACGGAAGCAGCACATGCACTGAGCAAAGCCATCGAGCAGCGCGAAGTTGTCGAAATTCCCACTGTCATTGGCGGCAAAAAGTACTTCTCGAACGACACGGTCGACGTCCGCGCTCCGCATGACCACCAACGGCTGCTCGCCCGCATCCACCGGCCCACGGAGAGCCAGGTACAGGAAGCCATCGCAAACTCGAAGACCGTGGCGCGCGACTGGGCGGCCCTGACGCAAGCGAGCCGCGCCACGATCCTGCACCGTGCCGCCGAGATCATCGCGACCCGACTGCGTGTCAAGATCAATGCGGCAACCATGCTGGGCCAGAGCAAGACGATCGACCAGGCCGAACCCGACAGCGCTTGCGAACTGATCGACTTCCTGCGCTTCAACGCCTTCAATGCGCAGCGCGTCTATGCCGAGCAGCCCCTGTCGGTGCCGACGGCCGTCAACCGCGCTGACTGGCGCCCCCTGGAGGGCTTCGTCTATGCCGTCTCGCCGTTCAATTTCACGGCAATTGGCGGCAACCTGACCACCGCGCCGGCAATCATGGGCAATACGGTGCTCTGGAAGCCGTCCGAGAAATCGGCGCTGGCCAACTACATCTTCTACCAAGCGCTCGAGGAGGCCGGCCTGCCGCCGGGCGTGATCAACTTCGTCCCGGGCGAAGCCGAGATGACCACCCGCGTTGCGCTCGGCTCGGCGGACCTCGCCGGCATCCATTTCACCGGTTCGTCGCCGGTGTTCCAGTCGCTGTGGAAGGGCGTTGCATCCAAGGTCGATGCATACCGCACGATCCCGCGCCTGGTCGGCGAGACCGGCGGCAAGGATTTCGTCCTGGCGCACGCATCCGCCAACGCGTCGGAAGTCGCGATCGCGCTGATCCGCGGTGCCTTCGAGTACCAGGGGCAAAAGTGCAGCGCCGCTTCGCGCGCCTATATTCCGCGCAGCCTGTGGCCGGCCGTTTCGCAGGAACTGCGCGCCCGGCTTGCCGAGCTCAAGGTGGGCGATGTCGCCGACTTTAATACCTTCATGGGCGCCGTGATTTCCCAGGCGTCGTATGAAAAGCTGAGCCGCGTGCTGGCGGCCGCCAGGGACGACAGTGCCGTGAACGTTGTCTTCGGCGGCAAGACATGGTCGGAGCCTGGCTACTTTGTCGAGCCGACGGTGCTGGAGGTGTCGAACCCCAAGCATGACCTGATGACGCACGAGTTGTTCGGCCCGGTGCTGTCGGTCTATGTCTATGACGACAACGCGTGGGACGAGACCCTCGCGCTGATCGACGCGACCAGCCCATACGCGCTGACGGGCTCGATCTTCAGCTATGACCGCTTCGCATTGCACCAGGCTGAGTCGGTGCTGATCAATGCGGCCGGCAACCTGTACCTGAACGACAAGCCCACTGGCGCCATGATCGGCCAGCAACCTTTCGGCGGCGGGCGTGCCAGCGGCACCAATGACAAGGCCGGTTCGTACCTGAACCTGCTGCGCTGGGCATCGCCGCGCGTCGTCAAGGAAACGTACCTGCCCCCGCGCGACTGGCGCTTTGGCGCCTGATTTGCCAGGTCCGGCTTCCCCCAAAGGAGAACACGATGTCGACGATTGTCTCATTCAAAAACGTCCAGAAGACCTACGACGGTGAAACGTTGGTTGTGAGGAATCTCAACCTTGAGATTGAAAAGGGCGAATTTCTCACGATGCTCGGACCGTCTGGCTCTGGCAAGACGACATGCCTGATGATGCTGGCCGGCTTTGAAACGGCCACGCATGGCGAGATTCTTCTTGAAGGGAAGCCGATCAACCGAATCCCGCCGGAGCGCCGGAATATCGGCATGGTGTTCCAGAGCTACGCGCTGTTCCCGCACAAGTCCGTTGCCGAGAACCTGGCATTCCCGCTGAAAGTGCGCAAGATGCCGAAGAGCGAGATCGAGGCCAGGGTGTCGCGCGCCTTGCGCATGGTGAACATGGACAAGTTTGCCGACCGCATGCCCGGGCAGATGTCGGGCGGCCAGCAGCAGCGCATCGCGGTCGCGCGGGCGCTGGTGTTCGAGCCGGCACTGGTGCTGATGGACGAGCCCCTGGGTGCGCTCGACAAGCAACTGCGCGAGCAGATGCAGTACGAGATCAAGCAGATCCACGAACAGAGCGGCCTGACAGTCGTCTATGTGACGCACGACCAGGGCGAGGCGATGACCATGTCGGATCGCGTCGCCGTCTTCAACAACGGCGTCATCCAGCAGCTGGCGCCGCCGTCGGAACTGTACGAACAGCCGGAGAACGCATTCGTCGCCAGGTTTATCGGTGAAAGCAATGAGCTCAAGGGCGTGATCTCCACGCTGGAGCGGGACCGCTGCGTGGTGAACCTGGACGGTGGGCACACCATCCGCGCGAGCGCCAGCAAGGCCGTTCGCCAGTCCTCGAGCACGAGCATTTCGCTGCGGCCCGAGCGTATCGCCGTCGGCGAGGCAGCGCGCGCCTGCGACAACGTCTTCAAGGGCGGCGTGAAGGACCTCATTTACTACGGCGACCACCTGCGCATCGTCATGGATGTCTGCGGCCGGCCTGACTTCGTCGTCAAGCTGCCGAACGATGGCCCCGCCCGCAGGCTGCGGGTCGGGGATGCCGTGGAGATCGGCTGGATGGCTGAAGCCTGCCGCGCCCTGTAGCCGGCGAGGTCAAGCAGAAGTCTGACGTGAGGCTGTGGCGCAACCAGGCGCACAAACCAGGGCAGCCTGCCGATCCATTGACTGAACGAGGAGGCGCGGTCGCGACCGCCGGACAAGATGATGATTCCTACTGATATTTCGGCACCGACAAGCAAAGTCCTGCATGTTACCGTTGCCGATGCGAAGAGCCTCAAGGCAAGGCTGCGGAACGCGGAGCGTGCAGGGCAGATGAAGGCGCTGCTGCTGATCCTGCCGCTGCTCGCCTTTCTGCTTGTCACCTTCCTGCTCCCCATCGGCAGCTTGCTGATGAAGAGCTTCCAGGACCCGACCATTTCCCAGGAGTTGCCTCGCGCGGCCGCAATGCTGCGCGAATGGGACCCGAAAGCGGGCAAGCTGCCGGACGAGAAGGTTTATGCGGCTTTTGGCGAAGAGCTGATGGCCAGCAAGGAAGCCGGTGGCGCGACGCGCATTGCCTCCCGGCTGAACTTCGATGAGGCGGGTATGCGCAGCCTGATCATGAAGACGGCGCGCCGGCTGCCCGGAGAGGATGGGCAGCCATGGCAGCAGCGCCTGTCCGCGATCGACGGGCGCTGGGCGGAAATCGGCACATGGTCGACGATCAAGTTCGCGTCCTCACCCTGGACCCTTGCCAACTACATCAAGGCGCTCGATTTCAGGCGGGATGCCGATGGCTCGATCGTGATGCAGGAGCCGAGCGAACGACTCTACATCGATGTGTTTATCCGCACGGCATGGGTCAGCGTGCTGGTCAGCCTGCTGTGCCTGCTGCTGGGTTACCCGGTTGCCTATCTGCTGGCGAATATCCCGGCCCGGTACAGCAACATCCTGATGATCATGGTGCTGCTGCCGTTCTGGACTTCCATCCTGGTGCGCACCTCGGCGTGGGTGGTCGTACTGCAGACCAATGGCGTGCTGAATGACATCCTGATCGGCCTCGGTATCACGGACACGGGCCTGGCGCTGATCTACCGGCGCTTCAGCGTACTGGTGTCGATGACCCACATCCTTCTGCCGTACGCCATCCTGTCGCTCTACAGCGTCATGAAGGGTATCCCGAACATCTACATGAAGGCGGCGCGATCGCTGGGAGCCGGCCCGATCCGGTCCTTCTTCCAGGCCTACTTCCCGCAAACCTTGCCGGGTGTCGGCGCGGCAGGAATGCTGACTTTCATCCTGGCGGTCGGCTATTACATCACGCCGGCGATTGTCGGGGGGCCGGACGACCAGCTTGCCAGCTATTACATCGCCAACCACGTCAACACAACGCTCAACTGGGGCCTGGCCAGTGCGCTTGCCTCGATTCTCCTGGTCGGCGTGGTCCTCGTCTATGCCATGTTCGTGCGATTGACCGGCGGTGCCGGTGTGAAGCTGGGGTAAGACCATGTTCAATTTTCCTGCCTATGTGACCCTGTGGGGCCGTGTCGGACGCTATGCCCATGTCGGCATTTCCCTGCTGATCCTGGTCTTCCTTTGCCTGCCGGTGCTGGTAGTGATGCCGCTGTCGTTCAATTGGCAGCCCTACTTCACCTACCCGATTCACGAATTCAGCCTGCGCTGGTATCGCGATTTCTTCGGCAGCGAGGAATGGATGCTGGCACTGCGCAATACGATGGTGGTCGGCGTTGCTTCAACGCTGCTGGCGACGATCCTTGGCATCGGTGCTTCGCTCGGGCTGATGCATCCCCGGCTCAAGGGCAAGTCGATCATTACCGGCATCCTGGTGTCTCCGATGATCGTTCCCCTGATCATCACCGCGGTCGGGGTTTACTTTGCCTTCAGTCCACGGGGGCTGTCGAACAGCCTGCTGGGGCTGACGCTCGCCCACGCAGCGCTCGGTGTTCCGTTCGTCGTCGTGACCGTGACAGCCACGCTGGCCGGCTTCAATGAAACGCTGACTCGCGCGGGCCGCAGCCTCGGTGCCTCGCCAATGCGCGTGTTCATGGAAATCAAGCTGCCGATCATTGCTCCGGGCGTCGTATCCGGCGCGTTGTTCGCCTTCGCGACCTCGTTCGACGAGATTGTCGTCGCACTGTTCCTGACGGGTACGGACGAGCGCACGGTGCCGAGGCAGATGTGGTCGGGGATCCGCGAACAGCTGAGCCCGACCATCCTCGCGGTTGCGACGGTGATGGTGGTCGTCTCGACACTGCTCCTGCTCACGCTCGAGGCATTGCGACGCAGGACCGAGCGCCTGCGCGGCAGCGCCGCCATCGCCCATTAATAGCCGTCCGCCTCGGACATCGAATTCAGTCGAACGTTATTCCGGATTACTCATATGTTGTCGGAACTCAAACAAATGCAAACCGCGACGGCGGATCTGGGCGTACTGCGTCAACGCATTGACGAGGCGTCAGGGTTGAGCGAAGAAGTTGTCGTGAAGGCGCTGATGCGTGAAGCCAGCATGGACGGCCCGACGCTGGCCAGGACGCAGGAGCTGGCCAGCAGGCTCGCCCAGGGTGTCCGGGACGCACGCATCAACGCCGGTGGGGTCGACCTGCTGACGCAGGAGTTTTCACTGGACAGCCGCGAGGGGATTGCCCTGATGTGTCTCGCCGAGGCCATGCTGCGCATTCCCGACACCGCGACGCGCAACCAGCTGATTCGGGACAAGATCGTCGATGGCGACTGGCGCGCGCATATCGGCAAGTCGCCGTCGCTTTTCGTCAATGCCACGGCATGGGGGCTGCTGGTGACCGGAAAGCTGCTGAAACAGCCGGACGAATCCGCCCTGACCGAGGCGCTGACCAGCGTGCTGCGCAAGGGCGGAGAGGCGGTGGTGCGCGCCGGGGTCGCCTATGCCATGCGCATGCTCGGCAAGCAGTTTGTCACGGGCCAGACCATCGAAGAAGCCATCGGTGCCGCGAAGGGCCGCGAGTCCAATGGCTACCGCTACTCCTACGACATGCTCGGCGAGGCAGCGTTGACGGATGAGGACGCGAATGCGTACTTCAATTCCTATATGCATGCCATCGAAGCCATTGGCCAGGACGCCAGGGGCAGGGGTCCGATTGAGGGGCCGGGCGTCTCGGTAAAGATTTCCGGCCTGCATCCGCGTTATGAACTGGCCCAGCGCGACCGGGTCATCAGCGAACTGTATCCGCGCCTGTTGCGCCTCGCAGAGCTGGCCAGGCGGTATCAGATCGGATTCCATCTTGACCAGGAAGAGTCCGCCCGTTTCGACCTGACGCTGGAGATGCTGGAACGCCTGTGCCGTGAGCCGAGCCTGCGCGGCTGGAACGGTATCGGCATCTCGTTGCAGGCGTACCAGAAGCGCGGCCATGCCGTCGCGCAATGGATTGTGGCGTTGGCACGGGCCACCGGCCGCCGTATCAATATCCGGCTGGTCAAGGGCGCATACTGGGATACCGAGATCAAGCTGTCCCAGGACGCCGGCAGCGCCGGTTACCCGGTATTCACGCGCAAGGTGCACTCCGACGTCAGCTACCTGGCGTGCGCGAAGATACTGTTGGCTGCGCCGGATGCAATCTTCCCGCAGTTTGCGACGCACAATGCCTTCTCGATCGCTGCGGTGCACACGCTGGCAGGCAACCAGGAATATGAATTCCAATGCCTGCATGGCATGGGCGAGACCGTGTACGACCAGGTGGTCGGCAAGTCGAAGCTCGGACGCGCGTGCCGCATTTATGCGCCGGTCGGACCGCATGCCACGCTGCTCGCCTACCTGGTCCGGCGCTTGCTGGAAAATGGCGCGAATTCGTCCTTCGTCAACCAGATTGTCGATCCCGAAGTCAGCATCGCGGATATCGTCGAGGATCCCGTTGCGCGCGCCATGCGAACCGGCGGGAAACCCCATGCAGGGATTGTCATGCCCACCGGCGTGCTGCCGGGGCGGGTCAACGCCGGTAGCCTGAACTTTGCCAGATCGAAGGATTTCGACGCGGCGGTGGAGGCCTTGCGCACCGTTCGGGTGGTCGCACATTCGGTGCTATCAGGCGGGCACGAAGTCCAATCCGAAGCCACGGCGTTGGTTTATAGCGCCAGCGACAACTCCGAAGTGGTCGGCACGGTTGCGGCTTGCCACGGCACGACGGTCAACGCGGCGCTGGATGCCGCCGCGCTGGCCGCGCCGGCCTGGGCCCAAAGCGATGCGCATACCCGGGCGTCCTGCATTGAGCAGTTTGCCGGTGAACTCGAAAAGAATGCCTGCCGCCTGGGCGCACTGCTGGTCTACGCCTGTGGCGCCACGCTGCATGAAGCTGCGGAGGAGGTGCGCAATGCGGTGAATCTCTGCCGCCTCTACGCGTATCAGCTCAAGGCAGAGCAGGGGGCCGGCAGCGGGCAGGCATTGGGTATCGTCGCGAGCCTCACGCAGGGCGGCAGTCCGCTGTCGAGCTTTGTCGACCACGTTGCCGCGAGCGTTGCTGCTGGCAACGTCGTGATTGCCAGGCCTTCGCCGGCAGGAGCGCTTGTCGCCTACGAGGCCACCAACCTTTTCGCTCGCTGCGGCATGCCAGAAGGCGTCCTGCAGCTGTTGCTCGGCGCCGAACCTGCGGCCAGGAAAGCGTTGCTGGCAGATCGGCGCGTCGCAGCGGTGCTGTACGAGGGCGACAACGTCAACGCGAGCCTGATTGCCGCGCAAGTGGCCGAGGCGGGTCATCAGCCGAGGTTCGTTGCCCGTGTGGCGACTGTGAATGCCATGATCGTGGACAGCACCGCGCTGCCGGAGCAGGTCATTTCCGACGCGATGGTGTCCGCATTCCGGAACGCCGGCCAGCTGGCGACGTCGTTGCGCGTCCTGTGCCTGCAGGATTCCACGGCCGATACGGTGCTGCGCATGCTCTCCGGCATGCTGAGTGAGCGGGAGACCGGCGATCCCTTCTCGTCGTCTGCCGATATCGGACCCGTGGCGACCCGGGAACAACGCGATGCCGCGGAATCCTATGTGGCGGACATGGCGCGCCGCGGCTTCAAGGTCGTTCGCGGTCGCCTTGGAAAGGGTTGCGACAAGGGCAACTTCGTTGCCCCCACGATCATTGACCTTGGAGAGGCCGACGCGCTGAAGGAAATCAACCCTTCGGTACTTGGGCCCGTGCTTCATGTCGTTCGCTGGCGTACCGGAGAGCTGGACAGCATGATCGACCGGCTGAATGCCGTCGGCTGCGGGGTGGTGGGACTGCATACGCGGATCAACGAAGCCGCTGGCGCGCTTCTGTCGAGAACCCAGGCGCATAGCGTTTGCGTGAATCGCGCGATGCACAAGCCGTTTGTCGGCATGCAGCCGCATGGCGGCAGTGGTGCCGCGGGAACCGGTCCCATGGCAGCGGGACCGCTTGCGCTATACGCGTTGCAACGGAAGGATGAGAAGCCGGTGGTGGCGGCTACGGGACCGTTTGCCCCCTCAGCGACGCTGTCGAGCGACAAGTTCCATGAATTCCCGGTCCACGGCAAAGGCGGCCGCCTGGTGGTTCGGCGCGATTTCATGCAGAAAGAGAAGATGTCTGCGCGAGCAAGGGTGGAAGCGCTGCGCGCGCTGGCCGCAGAGCAGCGCGGGGCCATGGCGGAAGTCTCGAATCAAGCCGTGCGTCTCACCGGGACGGTTGCGGCACTGGCGCCGGTCACCTTGCCGGCATTGACGGGCGAGGAAAATACCTATGAGTATCTTCCGCGCGGGCAGGTCCTGTGTATCGGCGACTCGCTGCAAACGCTGATCGCGCAGGCCATGGCGGCAACGGCATTTGGCAATGAAGTGATCTTGCTGAAATCCGCTGCAGGCAACGAGGTCGCTGCACGGCTTCGAGGGACTTGCCAGGTCGTCGATGCGCATGATGCCGTTAGTGTCATCGGTGGCGCTGTTTCCGGCGTCCGTCCGTCTGCGGTGCTGGTGACCTCGGGGCACAGAGACTTGCCGCAGATCCGGACAGCTGCCATCAAGAGGCTGGTAGCGGTGGTGCTCGCCGATGAGCAGGGCACATACGACTGGACGGGCCTGGTGCGCGAGCGTGTCACGACCGTCAACGCAAGCGCGGCAGGTGGCAATACGCAACTGATGGTCCTGAGTGAAGACGGCCTCTGAGCTGTAGCCGGACTCTTTCCCTTTCAATACTTCAGGGCTTCTACATGGAACAAGCAGGCGCAAAGGCGCAGCTGCGTGGGCAGCGTCATACCCCCAGGCGGCTTTGCTACGCCATGGCTGATGGCGATTGGTCGCCAATGAGGATCGGCGAGACGGTATTGCCGGGGTTCAGCCGCATACCGTTGGGCGCCGACGAAAGTGGTGCCTGGTCCAGCTATTGGATGCGCATGGAGCCTGAAGCAACGTCGCCCGAGCATGTCCACATGACGACCGAATTGCTGATGGTATGGCAAGGCATCTTCACCGACAGCGACGGAACGGATTTTGGTCCCGGAGAGACGCTGATCTACAAGGCCGGGTCACGTCATCGCTCCTTTTCAAAGGACGGCTGCATTGTTCTGGTCGTCACGACCAGGGAGTCAGAAGTTGCACGAAGAGTCGGCGATTCGCCTCGAGAAACTGCGCAGAGCAGCAAAGCATAAAAAGTAAAAACAAGTTTCCTCAACACACGAAAACTTGATAGTGGCCTGGGAGGTCGATATGAAGAAGCAGTTGTATGCTGTGTCCCTGTTGTCCGCATTAGCCGTACCCGCCTTCGCGCAAAGCTCCGTGACCTTGTACGGGGTTCTCGATGAGGGCCTCAATTACACCAACAACGTCGGTGGCGACAGTGTGTTTGAGCTGGCCAGCGGCTTCCCGCATGGTAGCCGCTGGGGCCTGAAGGGAACTGAAGACCTCGGGGGCGGCGTCAAGGCGCTCTTCCAGCTCGAAGGCGGTTTCAACGTAGACAACGGGCGCTCTGCGCAGGGCGGGCTGTTGTTTGGCCGGCAGGCATACGTCGGCCTGTCGAGCGACAGCCTCGGTTCGATCACCGCGGGACGCCAGTACGACTCCCTCGTCGATTTCCTGTCGCAGACGTCGGTCGGGGGCAGCTGGGGCGGCTATGCGTTCGGCCATCCGTATGACAATGACAACATGCTGTATTCATTCCGTGTGAATAACACGGTGAAGTACACGAGCCCGTCGCTGGGCGGGTTGAAGTTTGGCGGTACGTATAGCTTCAGCGATGACGTGAATTTTGCGAAGAATCGCCAGTTCAGCTTCGGCACGCAATACACCAACGGAGGATTTCTGCTCAGCGCGGCATACCTTCAGGCCGACAATCCTTCGGCGACGTCCTATGGCGCCATCAACAATGGTGGCGACCAGAACTTTCTGGGCAGCAAACTGAAGATGTTTGGCGCTGGCGCGACCTATACCGCTGGACCCGCCGCGTTGGGCTTTGTGTATTCCAGCTCGACGGTCAACGACCCGCAAAGCTCCGGCTATGTTGGTCCGATCACGCCCCCGGCCGGTACGTTGTCGTCACTTCGGTTCCAGAACTTCGAGATCAACGGCAAATACCAGTTCGGACCGTCCTATTGGCTGGGCGCCATGTACACGTACACGCGTGCCAGCTTTAACGCGACTTCCGGCAAGCAGCATCCGGTCTACCATTCGGTCGGCCTGATGGGTGACTATCTCCTGTCGAAGCGCACCGATGTCTACCTGCAGGCGGTGTACCAGCGTGTTGCCGGAGATACCACCGGCACTGTGCTTGATACAGCCTACATTCCGGGGGCTGCCAATGTTTCCTCGAACCGGAGCCAGCTGCTGGTGCGTGCGGCGATTCGCCACTTCTTCTGAGCTTCCCCAATACCGCAGCGATTTTCCTTGTCTCCTCCCTCTGCTCTGAGGCATTCGGGCCATCTGCTGCAGATCAGCGGGTTGGCCCGGCAGTTCTGCCGGGCCTTTTTACATGGCGAGCAAGGCACCCAGGCAGTCAGTGCCTAATGGTCCGCCACAGTACCGCCAACGACTGCTGCGTTGCGGCGTAGTGGAGGCCAGGCCGATGTGGGTCGTTCGCTACCCTGGGGAAAAGGTTCATAACGATCGACGATTCTGGACATAAGCCATTGTTGTCAAGTTGAACCGGTTCCGGGACCTTCATAACATGCAAACAGGCGGCGTCTGCGTGGGCATGACCAGAGTGCCGGCCCGACAAAGAGTGCCATCGCGCCATAGCGCGGAAATTGCCCAGACTTGATTCAAGACCTTCATGGCTGCGACCAGCCATGTCGATGTAGGAGAAAACAATGAACAGGATGGTAGCCGCAGCGATGCTGACCGCTTGTTGCACCATGAGCACTGTCGCAGCTGCAGCTCAGCTCACCTTTGTATCGTGGGGCGGTACCTATCAATCGGCCCAGGAAAAGACCGCGCTCAGACCCTATGGGGAGAAGGCGGGCGTCAGGGTTAAAAGCGACACTTACAACGGCGGCCTCGCGCAGCTTCGGACTCAGGTGCAAACCAGGAACGTTGGCTGGGATGTCGTTGACATGCAACTCGGCGACATCGTCAGGGCCTGTGACGAAGGCTTGCTCGAGCGGATCGAAACCAGCGACCTGGCGCCGGCAGCCGATGGAACGCCCGCGAAGAACGATTTTATCCCGGGCTCCGTCTCGGAGTGCATGGCGGGGAATATCGCCTGGTCGACACTGATCGCGTACAGCAAGGACAAATTCAAAAGCCGCGAGCCGTCGAAGCTCGCGGACTTCTTCAATCTGAAGGAGTTCCCGGGAAAGCGGGGACTGCGCCGGTCGCCGGAGGCGGCATTGGAATGGGCGCTGCTGGCCGATGGCGTTGCGCCGAAGGATGTCTATCGGGTGCTGGCCACGCGCGAAGGCGTCAACCGGGCCTTCAGGAAGCTGGATACCATCAAGTCGTCGATCGTCTGGTGGGAAACAGGCGCCCAGCCTGCGCAGCTTCTGGCTGACGGCGAGGTGAGCATGTCGGCCGCATATAACGGGCGCATTTACGCGGCGATGATCAACGACAACAAGCCATTTGGCTTCATCTGGGATGGCCAGGCCAAGAACGTGGAGGGCTACGCCATCGTCAAGGGCACGAAGAATCTGAAGGAAGCCAGGGACTTTATCCGGTATGCGACGCAAGCCGATGTCCTGGCGAAGCTTGCGCCGCTGACCGCAAACGGTCCGATCCGGAAGTCTTCGCTGCGCCTGATCGATGCAAAGCTCGCGCCATACCTGCCCACGCATCCCGATAACGAGAAGGGTGCGATCGACGTCGACGCTGTGTTCTGGGCAGACCATGCCGATGATCTGAATCAGAAGTTTGCGGTCTGGTTGAGCAAGTAAGCCGTCAATCTCGGCTTGGAAAAATTACGACAGGAATTGAAATGACATTCAAACGCATGTTTCACGCGGTCGAAACGCATGCCGGCGAGCCGATGCGCGTCATTACCGGCGGCGTCCCGCATATCCCCGGAAATTCTGTTTATGAGCAGATGAAATGGCTGGAGAAGAACGATGACCAGATCCGCCTTCTGATGCTGCGCGAGCCGCGCGGCTATCCGCCGTTGTGCTGCAACCTCATCGTTCCCGCCAAGCATCCCGACGCCGCCGCGGGATACATCATCATGGAGCAGGTCGAATATCCGGTGATGAGCGGCGGCAATACCATCTCCGTGGCGACGGTGCTGCTGGAGACCGGCATGCTCCCCATGCAGGAGCCGGTGACGGAATTTCAGCTGGAGGCGCCGGCGGGCCTGATCGGGATCCGGGCAGAGTGCAGCAACGGCAAGGTTACCCAGGTGACGTTCAGGAATGTCCCTGCCTTTGCGCCATATCTCGATACCGTGATCGACGTGCCTCACCTCGGGAAGGTGACTGTCGATGTCGGCTGGGGTGGCATGTTCTATGTCATTGCCGATGTCCGCCAGTTTGAAGGCGTGCGGCTTGTTCCTGAACAGGGCGCCGAAATTGCACGGATCTCCGCGTTGATCCTGAAGGCAGCCCAGGAACAGCTGCCGGTCCAGCACCCCGATTACCCGGGCATCGGCATCACCATCGCGCAGCTTTCCGGGCCCACGGACAATCCCAATGCCGACTGGAAAAATGCGGTGACGGTGGCTAGCGGGGACATCGATTTCGAGAATCCTGCCACCTGGACCGGCGCCCTCGATCGCTGTCCCTGTGGTACCGGCACCTCGGCCAAAATGGCGACGCTCTATGCTAAAGGCCAACTGCAACTGAACCAGCCATTTCGCCACGAAGGGGTGCTTGGCACGGTCTTTACCGGGCAGCTCGTCGAACAAGCGCAAATCGGCGAGTTCAAGGCTGTGGTGCCGACCATTTCCGGCCGGTCCTGGATCTACGGCTACAGCACCTACGTGCTCGATCCCGATGATCCGTTCGTCAACGGCTTCACGGTCGGTGACATCTGGGCATGATGGCCTGACCTGGCTGCAATAGCCACCGCGCAGAGGGGCCAGCGCGCCCTTCGCGCGGAGGCTCCGTGGGAACACATAATGCGATACGAACTTGAAGATGCTCAACGGATTGCGCACGCTGCGTTGAAGGCGGTTGGCGCCAGTGACGCAATGGCGACGTCTCTGACCAACGCTGTGTTATCCGCCGAGATGGCGGGCAGCAAGGCCGTAGGGTTCGCCCACCTGCCGGATTATCTGGATGGCTTGCGCAAGGGGCGGATCAGGAAGGACGCGGAGCCGAAAATCAGCGTGCCTGTACCGGCGGCCGTTCTGGTGGACGCGCAAGAGGGCATTGCGCAGCTTGGATTTGACTGCGTGTTTGATGAACTGGTGCACCGGGCCGATACCTATGGCGTGGTCGTCCTGGCATTGTCGAACAGCTTTACCGTTGGCGAGCTTGGCTACTATACCCGCCGGCTGGCCGAGTCGGGATTGGTGTCGTTGGCCACGTGCAATGCGACGGCGCAAATGACAACGCAGGAAAGCGGCAAGGCGGTGTATGGAACCAATCCGCTATCGTTTGCCGCGCCATTCCCCAGCGGCAGGCCCCTGGTCATCGATCAGGCCTGCAGCGCTACCGCATTCGTCAACATCCGGCGAGCCGCCGAAAATGGCGAGTCCATTCCGGAGGGCTGGGCCGTCGATGAGAAGGGAGAACCAACGACTGATGCCAGGGAAGCTGTCAAGGGAATGCTGGTTGCGTTTGGCGGTGCGCGAGGCGCCAACATCGCCATGATGGCGGAAGTCCTGGCGGCAGGCGTCACGGGTGCCAACTGGTCGATGGATGCACCGTCCTACTCGGAGGGGACGCGATCTCCCGGCGTCGGCCTCTTCCTCATGGCATTCAAGCCGGAATTGTTTGCGTCGGATTTCAAGGAAAGGCTGAGGTCGCATATTGCGCGACTGGCAGCCGAAGGCGTGCGGATTCCAGGCAGTCACATCACGACTCATGACATTGACGTCCCGGCGTCCGTCATCGACAGGGTGAAAAGCTACGCGATTCGCCCTGGCGCAATGCAACAGGCAGAAAGCAGTAGGCAGTAAGCAGTAGGCAGCAAAGCAGTAGGCAGCAAAGCAGAAGTGCGGCAATCGCGGGGAGCAATTGAAAGTCACTCGATGGAGACAGTAAATGATTAGTTATAGAAAGGCATTGTCGCTACTGGCGATGGGCGCGGTCAGTCTGCCTGCCACGGCGGCAGACCTTGTTTTTGCATCATGGGGCGGTTCGTATCAGGACGCGCAAAATTCGACCGCGGTGCGCCCGTTCATGGCGAAATCCGGCACCCGCGTCAAAATGGATACTTACAACGGCGGGATTGCACAGATTCGAAGCCAGGTAGAATCGAGGAACGTCACGTGGGACGTGGTCGATATGCAACTCTCCGACGCAACGCGCGCGTGCGACGAAGGATTGCTCGAGAAGATCGACCCGTCGTCGATACCGGCATCCGCGACGGGAACGGCGGCGAAAGCCGATTTCCTCCCTGGCGGGCTGTCGCAATGCATCGTCGGCAATGTGGCATGGTCCACCATGATCACTTACAACAAGAGTGCATTCAAGGACGGTGAGCCGGCCCGGATCGCCGACTTCTTCGACCTGAAGCGCTTCCCTGGCAAGCGTGGACTGCGGAAATCCCCGGAAGGCGCACTGGAGTGGGCGTTGCTCGCCGACGGCGTTCCTGCCGCGGACGTCTATAAGACGCTGGCTACCCCGGAGGGCCTGAAACGCGCATTCAGGAAGCTGGACACGATCAAGCCCGCCATTGTCTGGTGGGAGGCCGGTGCCCAGCCGCCGCAACTGCTGGCCGATGGTGAGGTGTCCATGACCAGCGCCTATCCCAACCGCATTTATACCGCTGTGGTGCAGGACAAGAAGCCCTTTGGATTTCTGTGGGATGGCCAGGTCAAGAATATCGAAGGCTATGCCATCGTAAAGGGGTCCAGGAATGTGAAGGCAGCCCAGGAATTCATCCGCTATTCGACGTCTACCGAAGCCCTCGCCAAGCTCGCCTCCGCGACGGCTCTGGGGCCGATGCGGCAGTCGTCGGCCAAGCTTGTCGATGAGAAGGTTGCCCGGTATCTGCCGACCGCTCCGGAAAACCAGAAGAACGCCATCGACGTGAATGTTGCCTTCTGGGCTGACCATGCCGACGACCTGAATCAGAAGTTCTCTGTCTGGCTCGGACAGAAGTAAGGCAATTGTAGCAAGGGTGGTGTGTTGAGATAACGGGGTCGGACCAGCTTGGCGGTCCGACCCCGTTTTCATATCAAGGCAGTCGTGGCCAGGGCCGCGAAAGAAAATCCGGTGAGATGGCGGTACACCACCTCACCGGATTTTGAGCATCGCTGATATCGCCGCATCTGGCGGGGCGCTGCCACTGAGTCTTATCGCTGGGTCTACAGAGTTGCGGCGCCTGACGGGGTTACAGGTCCAATACAAGGTCCGACGTCGCCCGACTGCAGCACATCAAGCGAAGGCCCTTATCGATTTCCCGCTGGCGAATGCCGCCGTTGTGGCGCATTTCGACGGAGCCTTCCAGTACCGCTGTCTTGCACGTGCCGCACAGGCCCTGGCTGCAGGAGGAGGGCAACGCGACGCCGGCCTTGCGTGCCGCTGCGAGGACGGTCTCTGAGGCTGTTATCGAAAACGTCTTGCCGGATTTCGCCAGACGCACCGTGTACGTGGAAGCGGTCGATTCCCCGATCTCGGCTGGCGACGGAGGCACATCGGCAATTGGCTCCGCCGTTTCTGCGAAATTGAAGCTTTCCTGATGGTACCGGGCGGGATCGTGGCCGCCCTGCAGAAGGACTTCCTTTACCGAGTTCATGTATCCCGCCGGCCCGCAGGTGAACACCTCGCGGTCCCGGAAGTCGGGCACCTGCTGTTGCAGCAGTTCGAGGCTCAGCCTGCCCAGCGGGCCGTTCCAGTCAGGCCCGGTGCCCTGGCCTTCGCACACGTGAATGACTTTCAACTTGTCCGCGGCCGCGCAGAGCCCGCTCAACTCGTCGCGGAAGATAATGTCAGCGGGGCTCCGCGCGCTGTGCACGAAGACGATGTCGCGATTCAATCCGAGATCGAAAGCCGCCCTCGTCATCGACATGAGCGGCGTCACGCCAGAGCCGGCGGACAGATAGAGCGCCTTGGCTGCCGGGGCAGACGCCGGCGTGAAGATGCCGGCCGGACCATAGGCGAGCAGCACGACGCCCGGCTTCATATGGTCGTGCAGCCAGTTTGACATGCGCCCGCCTGGCGTGCGCTTTACGGTGATGGACAGCGTGTAGGGACGGGTCGGTGGCGACGAGATCGTATAGCAACGACTGACCGTCTCGCCATCGATGTCGGCCGACACGGTAATGAACTGGCCTGGTTCAAAGCTGAACGGCTGTCCGCTTTCGGCACTGAACACGAAGGTACGCACATCATGCGTCTCCGCGACAGTCCGGCAGCAAACCAGCCGCCGGCGCTCATGGCTCTCCCACTGGGCGTCTGCGCGTTCCCAGGTGCTGGAAGTGGTGAATCGATCCGTCGCTTCCGACGGCGGCTGGCTCACACAAAATGCGTCTCTTACTATCATGATAATGCTCACACGCCATGTGCCTTCAGGCGCGCGTCGTACCAGCGCGCGAACTGATCGAGGGGGGCTTCCGTGTACCTGGAATACGGGCCGGGAATATAGCCAGGATCCTGCGTGCCGGCGTGGGTATTGGCCACCAGCTCGGCGTCTTGCTGTGTCGTCGCGGTCCAGACCTCCGTGAGCCGCTTCAGGTCATAGTCGACACCCTCGACGGCATCCTCATGCACCAGCCAGACAGTGCGCACCAGCGTCTTGTCCGGTGCCAGCGGCAGGATATACGCGACGATGGCGTGGTCACTCATTACATGCGTCCAGGAGTGATGGCCCCACATGTGGACGTCGCCCAGGTCGCGCCGCTCGAGATTGCCCAGCAGTTTGGTACTTGCGACCCTGGTGTCCATCGTCTGGGATTCGCAATCTCCCGCAATCACCAGCCGTTGCGTACGGAAATTGGTTTCCACGCTCTCGTCGAGGGATTCGAACAGTTCGCAAACGTAGCCGTCCTTTTCCCATTCGTCCTTCCGGGCGGCATTTCGCTTCAGGTATTGCTCATAGTCCTGGATGGCTTCGTCGCTCTGGCCGTCCGGACAAAATCCGAAGTCGTGCGCGAGGAACGAAAGGGTCAGTTCCGGATGCGTGCCGCCGCAGTGATAGCACTCGCGGTTATTCTCCATGACGAGCTTCCAGTTGCCGTTCTCGATGATGCTCATCTCGTGCGCGATCCTTGTGCGCTGCATCTGATGGGGCGCAAACCGCGGCGTCATCACCGTCTCGAGCTTGGCGATATCCTCGGGCGCTTCCGCTGCCAGGCAAACGAAAACGTGGGCGCCGACGACCTTGACGTGAACCGGAATCAGGCTTCGGCATTTTGCGTTGAAGTCCTTGCCCATATGGGTTGCATGGCGCAGGCTGCCATCGAGGTCATACGTCCACTGGTGATACGGGCACACCAGCATGCCAACGCTGGCTTTCCCTGCCTGCTTCATCAGGCGCGACCCACGGTGCCGGCAGATGTTGCGGAAGGCACGGATGTTTTCATCGTCGTCGCGCACGATCAGGATCGACTCCTTGCCGATGTCGACGGCGTAGACGTCGCCTGGCTCGGGCACGTCGGCGGTTACGGCAACAAGAATCCACAGCTTGCGAAAGAAGACTTCCACATCCGTTTCGAAGATGTCTTGTCGACCGAATAACGCGCCAGGCATCCCGAAGCCGGGCTCCCGGCTGTCTAGCAATTCACGATGAGTCTTGAGTGAGGGGGCGGACATGTTGTATCTCCAATCCAATGGCGTTGACTTCGTTGTGCTTTTCGTTGTGCTTTTGCAGGGCGATTATTGTGCTCGCCATGGGGTGGGTCAACGTGCTTTATTCTTCGTTTGGCATTACTCTAAGTTATGCAAAGCGGGAGCCCATCCTTGTGAATCCCGAGGCACGGAACGACGATTTCCGGGCCGGGAATACCCCAATTCAGTGCTTCCGAAAGCGCCGGCGACAGCGCCTGCGAGAGGCAAGGGGGAGGTCCCGCGCTATATCCGAGACAAGAGAATCAATGCGAGCCACAAAAGTAACGAAGGGATACCGACGGATCGTGCCGTCCTTGACGGCTCTGGTCGAGTTTGAGGCGGTCGCCCGCTTAAGCAGCTTTACGCTCGCCGCGACAGAATTGGGGGTGACACAGGCGGCGGTCAGCCGGCAGGTCCGCTTCCTGGAAGAGACGCTCAACGTCCGGCTTTTCCATCGGATGCACCGTTCCATCGCTCTGACCAAGGAGGGTCAGGCGCTATACCTCGTCGTTGCCGAATCGATGCAGAAGATTGCCGGCGTATTCGACCGCCTGTCGACCGGGGCCGAACAGCAGGAGCTTGTCCTGGCGTCCACAGCACCGTTCGCGCAGTTCCGCCTGATGCCCAGACTTCCGAACCTCAAGCGTCTGGATCCACCATTGCAATTGCGGTTGACCACGCAGATGTTCACGGCCGACCTGCGGCACGTGGAGGTGGATGTTGCGGTGCGCTATGGCGATGGCAAGTGGGGAGACGGCACGTCGACGCTGCTGTTCGACGAAGAAGTATTTCCGGTGTGTTCGCCCGCCTTCCTCGCAGAAAACAAGGCGCCGGAATCACTGCAAGACCTTGCCAAGCTCCCGCTGATCGACGCGGATTCCACCTACGAAGGCTGGATGGCGTGGGAGGGATGGTTTCGTTCGGTGGGTTACCGTCCCGCAAAACTCAACTACGTGCTGCGTTGCAGTCTTTACACCGACGCCGTACAGGCAGCGAGATACGGGCAGGGCGTGGCACTCGGGTGGAGCCGGATGGTCCATGACCTGCTGGCGAAGGGAGAGTTAGTGCGCCTGACGGACGCATCCTCCAAGCCCACGGACGCCTATTTTGTGATTGTCCCCCACGGCAGGTCCATCACTCCCGTAGTGGGCCGATTGATTGACTGGCTGCGCGAGGACGTCGCCATCCGTTGACTGCGTGGCATTGTTGTTTGGCGAGGAACCGCGCGCCGGCGGGAACGTAACCAGTCATTCCCGGGCGTCAGGGCGCGGCGCTTCGCGCTGCCGCTCGTCGAATAACCTTATGTAATGCCAGCGCGAAAATATAGCGCGTTGACTCGCATTTTCCTCCTTTCGATACTGAGCGCCCATGGAGCTGCTGGCGCGCCGCTCCGTGAGAGAGACGAAGCCAGTACACCTACTAACAGGAGGAGCAATGTCCGCGGTTAGCACCCTGCACGCTGTATCGATGAAGGAAACGGAAAGCAATCACGCCGTATCCGATGGACTGATGGAACGTGTGCGCGCATATCGCCTGGAGCGAGTCAGAAAGGAGCTTCTGGCGCAGCGCTGTCCCGCCATCATCCTGTACGACCCGGTGAACATCCGCTACGCGACCGATACGTCGAACATGCAGGTATGGACCGGAAGAAATCCGACCCGCTATGTTGTCGTCTTTGCGCATGGCCCGATCGTCGCCTTCGAGTTTCACAACTGCGAGCACGTCTGGCGCGGCGTCGCGCTCGATGCAGAAATCCGCGGGGCCACCTGCTGGAACTACTTCAGCGCCGGCCCGGAGTCGGCGCCCAAGGCCAGGGCGTGGGCGAGCGAGATTGCGGACCTGTTGCGACAGCATGCGCCCTCGGATATGCGGATCGCGGTCGACAGGCTGGATCCCGAAGGCGTCCAGGCGCTGCTCGGGCAAGGCATCAGGATTGCCGATGGGCAGGCCGTGATGGAGCGCGCACGGGCCGTCAAGTCGGCAGACGAGCTGGTCCTGGTGCAGGCCGCAGTGGCCGCTTGCGAGCAGGGCATCCAGCGCATGCATGACGCGCTGGCGCCAGGCATGAGCGAGCAGGACCTGTGGGCTCATCTGCATTACGAGAATATCCGGCTCGGCGGAGAATGGATCGAGACGCGGCTGCTCGCTTCCGGTCCGCGCACCAATCCGTGGATGCAGGAATGCAGCCCGCGGATCATGAAGAAAGGGGAGCTGATCGCGTTCGACACTGACCTGATCGGCCCGCACGGATATTGCGCCGATATTTCCCGCACCTGGACCGTCGGCCACGTTCGTCCCACGGACAAGCAGCGCCGGCTATATGCGGCGGCGCACACCCAGTTGCACACGAACATGGAACTGCTGCGTCCCGGCATGACCTTCAGGGAATTTGCGCAACGCAGCTGGGATATGCCGTCGGCTTACCTCAAGAACCGGTACAGCTGCCTGGCGCATGGCATCGGGATGGTGGACGAATATCCGTCGGTGGCGTACTACAGCGATTGGGAAAGCGGCGGCTATGACGGCGTCTTCGAAAGCGGGATGACGTTGTGCATTGAAAGCTACATCGGCGAAGAAGGTGGGGAAGAAGGCGTCAAGCTCGAGCAGCAGGTCTTGCTGACCGAGGCGGGATGTACGCCGTTATCGACATTCCCGTTCGAGACCGAATGGCTGTAACGGTCAAAGCCAGGCGCGGGGGATCTTCCGGGTACTCCCTGATATCCCGCCGGTGCCTCGCCGACGCCACGGTTACATTAGAATCGAGCCACGGTGCGCACGGATGGCGCCGCCCCCGATTCCCTGTGTCGCCGGCATTGAACCCATGATCGATCTTTCTCGACGGCTGCTCGTGACAAGCCTGAGCGCCTTGTTGCTGAGCTGCGCATTCAGCCAGGCCTATGGGCAGCAAATTGTCAGGATCGGGGTGTCCAGTCCCCTGACCGGTATCAATGCCGCCAATGGCAAGGACATGCAGAACGGTGTTCGCCTGGCTGTCGAAGAAGCCAATGCGCAGCGCATCAGGCTGGGCGGCCAGGAGGTCCGTTTCGAGATCGATGCGGTAGATGACCAAAGCGACCCGCGCATCGGGGTTCAGGTCGCGCAGAAGCTGGTCGACGACGAGGTGGCCGCGGTGGTCGGTTACTACAACTCGGGGGTTGCCCTGCCGTGCGCGCCGATCTTCGCCAAGGCAGGGATTCCGATGATCCTTCCCGCGGCATCCAATCCGGACATCACGCATCAGGGCCTGAAGACGGTCTTCCGCATCATTGCGACCGATACGCAAAACTCCGGCATGGCGGGGAAGTACGCTGTCAATGTCATGAAGGCGCAGCGCATTGCCGTGATGGATGACCGGACTGCGTTCGGCCACGGGGCGGTGGACGAATTCAAGCAGGCCGTCACGGCTGCCGGCGGCAGGATCGCGATAGCGGAATACACCAATGACAAGGCGATCGACATCAACGCACAGCTGACGACAATCCGGGGGGCGAATGCCGATCTGCTGTTCTTCGGCGGTGGCGACTACCAGGCCGCGCTCATCGTGAAGCGCATGAAGCAGCTGGGCATGCGCGCCCAGTTCGTCGGCAGCGGTGGCATTGCCGACAGCATCTTTCTCAACGTAGCGGGCCGAGAGGCGGAAGGTGCGATGGCCTGGGAATATGGACGCCCTATCGAAACGCTGACGCAAGGCAAGGCCTTCATGCAGACTTTCAAGAAGCGTTTCGGCGCAGACAACCTCACCTATTCCCCCTTCGCGTACGACGCCGCGTGGGTGGCGATCAACGCGATGAGGCAGGCCAATTCCGCGAAGCCGGCCGAGTTTGTGGCGGCACTCCGTGCCACGCAATATGAGGGCATTACCGGCAAGATTGCCTTCGATGCGAACGGCGACCTGAAGAATCCGACCTCGACCCTCTATCAGGTCAAGGGTGGCCGCTGGATCCCGGTCACCACGGTCGGGGCCGAATGAGGGCGGCGCTAGCCGAGTCCGGCGAGCAGCACCCTGGCTGCGCGCAGGTCTGCCGTATCGAAGCCTTCGCTGAACCAGCCATAGCATTCCGACAGCAAGGGACGGGCCTCGGCCTGGCGGCCCTGCTGCTGCCACAACCGGCCCAGGGATAACACGGCGCGCAATGCCAGCGATTGGGCCCCTTGCTCGCGGGCGAGCGCAAGCGCATGCAGGAAGCAGGCTTCGGCGTCGCGGGCGCACTGGCTTCCGTCCTCGGGGCGGCCCGGTGCCAGCAGCGTCAGCTCTCCCTTGAGCCGATGCAGTTCCGCCTCGTGAATCCGTTCGTCCGTCCGGTCTGCGACGTCCAGCGCCTCGTCCACTGCGGCAAGGCCTGCGTCGAGCTGTCCCGCCCTGGCACAGGTCTCGGCCAGTAGCGCCAGGAAATGCGTTCGCAACAGCTCGGCGCCGGTGGCGCGGTAGGCGCTCAAGCCGCTTCGGATGAGGTCAATGCCCTCCGCCGTGCGACCCTCTGCTGCCAGCGCCCAGCCCGTCAGTATGGTTCCGCAAGCCAGACCGTAGGGCAAGCCATGGTCGATGGCGAGGGCGACGAGCGCCTGGGCGAGCTCGTGGGCCGACTGGATCTCGCCGCGGAACAGGCGGACCTCGGCGGCTGCGATCAGCGCGTCCGCCGAGTCGGACGGATGGGATGGGGTCCGGGCCAGGGCAAGCGCCTCCTGGCTGCGCGCGCAGGCCTGGTCGGGATAGCCGAGCAGCCACAGGTCCATGGCCAGCAGCGCGAGCCCTTGCACGCCGGGTTCCAGGCCGTAGACATAGGCATGCGAGCGATGCAGCTCCGGGTCATAGAGAGCCATGGCCTGTTCCAGACGCTCACGGGCAGGAACCAGTTCGCCAAGATAGAACAGATTGGCACCCAGGGCCCGGCGCGCCTGGACCTGCAACGCAAGCTCCCGCGCTTGCTCGGCCAGCCCAAGCAGCTGGTCCGCCAGCCCTCGCGCAGTCCGGAGTTCCGCACGGACCGTATAAAACGTGCGCAGTCCCATCAGGGCAGTAAACAACTGGGCCGTCTCGCCGAGTTGCCGGCACAGTGCCAGCGCGCGCGTGTAGGTTTCTCCCACTTCCGGGGCAGCAAAGCCTTTGGCGGCCATCCAGGCCGGACCGAGGGCAAGCTGGATAGCGAGTTCCTCGCGTGCGCGCTCCTGGCCATCCGGCAGCGCGGCGAGCAAGTTGAGCGCCATGGTGAGGTGGGTGACCGCCTCGGCGTCAGCCGAGCGCTGCACGGCCTGGCGCCCGGCACGGTGCAGGTATTCCACGGCCTTCGGCGTATTGCCGCTGCGGCTGAAGTGATAGGCCAGCTCGCTGCAGTGCTCCTCGAGCTGGGCGCCGAACAGTGCCTCGACCGCCTGGGCAGTGCGTTCATGCAGTGCACGGCGCCGCTCGCTCAGCAGGGAGCCGTAGGTGACCTCCTGCGTTAGTGCATGCTTGAAGCTGTATTCCACTTCCGGAAAAGCCGGCTGCTCGTAGATGAACTCCCCGGCTTGCAGCCGCGCCAGCAGGGTCTTCGTCTTGTCCTCCGGCTGTTCGACGACGCGCACCAGCAGGCTCCAGGGAAATACCTTGCCGATCACCGCCAGGGTCTGCAGCAGCGCTTTTTCGGCCGGTTGCAGGCGGTCGATGCGGGCAGCGAGCACCCCCTGCACGGTAGCAGGGATGTGCAGCTTGCCCGGGACCTGCTCGAGGCGGTAGTGTCCGCGCTCGCCGCGCAGGATCTGCCCTTCGACCAGGTCCTGCACCACTTCCTCGATGAAGAAGGGATTGCCTTCGGTCTGCTCCAGGATCAGTTGCTCGAGCCGGCCAAGCCCGGCGGCGTCGCCGAGCAAGGCGCGCAGCAGTTCCCGCGCCTCGGCCGCGCCCAGTGGATCCAGGCGCAGCTGCGTGTAATAGCTCTTGCGGCTCCAGTCGTGCCGGTATTCCGGCCGGAAATTGACCAGCAGCAGGATGCGGGCGCTCGGCACGCTCTCGCCGAGGAAGCCCAGGAAGGCCTCGGTTTCGCTGTCCAGCCACTGCAGGTCTTCGATGATCAGCTCCAGCGGCTGGGTCAGGCTTTCGCGCACGAGCAGGCGCTTGATCGCTTCGAAGGTGCGTTGCTGCCGGACCTGGGTGTCCATCTGCGCCAGTGCCGAGCCCGGCTCGGCGGCGCCCAGCAGGTGGCAAAGATAAGGCAGGCTGTCTTCCAGCCCGCGATCCAGCGTGAGCAGCTTGCCGGTGAGCTTCTCGCGCCGCCGGCGCTCATCGTCCTGCGCGGTGATCTGGCAGTAGTTCCGCAGCAGCTCGATCAGCGGCAGGTATGGATAGGCCTTGCCGTGGGAGACCGAGAAGGTTTCGAGCACCAGGCTATCGCGCGGCGCAAGCAGCTTGAACTCGTGGCAAAGCCGCGACTTGCCCACGCCCGGTTCGCCCACCAGGCCGACGATCTGCCCGTGTCCGGCCCGTGCCCGTGCGCGCGCCTCCTGCAAGGCTTCGAGCTCGCGGGTGCGGCCGACAAAGCGCGCCAGCCCGCGGCTGGCCGACACCTGCAGCCGGGTACGCAGCGGCCCGAGGCCGAGGACTTCGAAGACCGCGAGCGGCTCGGGCAAGCCCTTGATCGGCGTCGCGCCGAGCGCCTTGAAGGCGAAATAGCCCTCAGTCAGGTTGCGGGTGTGTTCGCTCGCAACGATCGAGCCGGGCACGGCGATGCTCTCCATGCGCGAAGCAATATGGATCGAATTGCCCACCGGGTCGTAGTCGGTGTGCAGGTCCTTGATGCGGATCGTGCGCACCACCACTTCTCCGGAGTTGATGCCGACACGGATCTGCAGGGCGATGCCCTGGGCGAGGCGCACGCCGTCGGCGTAGTGGCGCATGGCTTCCTGCATGCGCAGCGCCGCCAGCAAGGCGCGCTGCGGATGGTCTTCGTTGGCGATCGGTGCCCCGAACAGCGCCAGGATGCCATCGCCCATCGACTTGGCCACAAAGCCCTCGTAGTGGTGCACGGCCTCCATCATCAGCGCCAGCACCGGGTCGATCAGGCGGCGGGCATCCTCGGGATCGAGATCATGGATCAGCGCGGTCGAGCCCGCCATGTCGGCGAACAGCGCGGTGACCATCTTGCGCTCGCCGTCCGCCTGGCCGCGGGCTTCCATCTCTGCCTGCGCCGAGCGGATGCGCTCGGCCAGATAGGGCGGTGTGTAGTCGATGGGAGTGCTGGGCGCAGTTGCCGCGGCAGGCGGTGTAGCGCTCGAGGGTGCGCTTGCGAGAGCACTTAAGGGCGCGCCGCATTCGCTGCAGAATTTGGCGCTCGCAGCCGCCTCTTGCCCGCAGGCCGGGCAGACGCGTCCCTGCCTGGCGCCACATTCCTCACAGAACTTGGCACCTGTCGGATTCTCGAACCCGCAGCTTGCGCAGCGCATGGGGCTTTTTTCCCCCGGATGGGGGCCAGCGACAGTCAACAATTCATCTTAAGGCGGGCAGGGCACGTCGAACAGGAGAGAGTGTGCTGGTTGGTTATGGGCGCACCGGATTGAGCGCGCACCCAGCCGCGGACCGACGTCCTATGTCTTCCGATCCGGCTTCGTATCGAGGCCTGTGCATTATTCGTCGCGTGAGTCAGGGCTGGCTGGTTGGCATTTACGCCCTGTGCCCGGCTGGCGAGGCGGAACGGTTGGATACAATCTGCGTTTGACGCATGCGGTCAGAGACATTCGACCGCGCCGTACCCCACGCCTGTGCCGCATGAGAACTACTGTAGACATCGTCATCTATCCCGGATTCAAGGCCATCGAAGCCGTTGGCGCCATCAATGTCTTCGACTATGCCAACACCCGTTTGCGGCAGCTCGGTTGTGAACCGAAATACGACCTTCGGATCGTCGGACCGCAGGCCGGCGCCATCCAGTCCGATACGCTGATTTCGCTCGCGGCAGCGCGGTCGCTCGATGGCCTGCCGCCCGCCGACGTGGTGGTCATCGTCGGGGCCCGGGATATCCTCAATGTCCTGGCGGCGTGTGGCGCGGTGGTGGATTGGTGCCGTACGTCTGCCGACAGGCTGAAAACCATTGTGGGGCTTTGCTCGGGGAGCTTTTTCCTCGCTGAAGCCGGCCTGCTCGGCGGCCGGCGCGCCGCTACCCACTGGAGCGTGGCGGAACTCATGCGACAGCGGTATCCCGGGATACTGGTGGACGCAGACGCGATCTTCATTCGCGATGCGCATGTCTGGACGTCGGCCGGCGTGACCGCCGTGTTCGACCTGATCCTTGCCATGGTAGAGGAGGACCTGGGTCGCGATATCGCCCTGTCGGTGGCAAGAGATCTCGTCGTCTACCTGAAACGGCCGGGAGGGCAGTCGCAGTTCAGCGAGCACCTGCTCAGCCAGATGACGGTCCATCCAAGGGTTCGCGATATCCAGGACTACATCCATCGCTCTCCGAAGGCGGATCTGTCGGTAAAGGCGCTCGCGGCGCGCTTTGCGATGAGTGAGCGGAATTTCTCCAGGGTGTTTCAGAAAGAGACCGGGCACACGCCTTCGGCCTATGTCGAGCAGACACGGCTGGACGCGGCCCGGCGGCTGCTCGAAGACAGCGAGCAGCCGCTGAAGCGGATCGCCATGGAGAGCGGCTTTGGATCAGAGGTGAGGTTGAGGCAGACATTCCAGCGGCGGCTGAATGTCACGCCCGCCGCTTACCGCGAGCGCTTTGCTAGCACCGGCCTTGACGACCTCGCCGGCGTAGCTTGACGAGTCCCTGCCGCCAGAAGCGCAGCACGCCGCCGAGAAGCCTTTCGCGATTTTGGAAAAGCTTCTACGTTGGTGCGCTCAGGCGAGGATTTACAGCTTGCGAATGTTTGATGCCTGCGGGCCTTTCTGGCCCTGCGTGACGTCGAATTCGACTTTTGCGCCTTCGTCCAGCGACTTGAACCCGCTGCCCTGGATTTCACTGTGATGGGCAAACAAGTCCTTGCCGCCATCATCCGGTGTGATGAACCCATAGCCTTTTTCGCTGTTGAACCATTTCACAGTGCCCGTCGCCATGTGATCCTCAAAATTTGGTGAGTAAGGGAGCGCGCTAGCGATTCCCTTCCGGAAATCTGGCAACGCTCAAATATTGTCGACCGCTGCATGCCGCCGCGGATTGCCAGCATAGCCTAAGAGGCACGCTGGTGCCAAGACCGGCTGAAGATGGCGATGGACAGGACGTCACAACTGGCCGTTTGCGAAACATAAGCCGGGACGGTGAGAATTGCGTGGCAAGCCTGGAACGCCAATTGCGTAGACATCAGTGGCCCGCCTGCAGATGGCGGACTCTGATCAGCCCCGCGGACACTGGATGGATGTGGCGTGGCCCATTGCCAGATCAACGCGGCCAATCATGGAGACAACCATGCCAAGAGCATCGAGCATCGCCCAAGCCAGGGCAGACAAGCGGGAAGGGAAGGCGCCGACCACCCAGGCCGGTCATTTTGTTCGCGACGAAATCGAGGCCGTGCGAAAGGGCAAGCACGGCGTGCGCTCGGCAAAGCAAGCGATAGCGATCGGCTTATCGGAGGCGCGCCGCGCTGGCGTCGATGTGCCGCCGAAGAAGGGCGCGGCCCAGGCTAAAACGAAGTCCACAGAGGCCAAGTCCGCGCCGCGGCGGGCAAGTTCGGAAAGCACGTCCAGGCGCGCCCAGGCCGCGCTCAAGGCACTCAAGCGCGAGAGCACGGCCGGGGCGTCTTCCAAGGCGCTGTCTGCCCAGGCCAGGAGCGCGGCAAGCAAGCGTACCGCGGCCGACCGTTCAGCTGCCGCGAAAAAGGCCGCGAGCACCAAGGGCGCCGCCGGCCGATCCGAGGCAGCCCGCAAGGCCGCTCGCACGCGCGCGGCAAAAAAGGAATCCGCTCGCTAGGGATCGCCCGTTACTGCGACTTGCGTCGCAGTAACGAACGCGTGGGCCAAGTGGCGGTGACCAACAGGTCAGGCCGTCTTCAGCAAGCCGCAGCCTGAGGCGACGTCAAAGCACAATAGGCGGGTTTGGCAGCGGCCAAAGGTCCTTGAGAGACGACCAGCCCGGTCGCTGCGATCCGTGCGCAGTACGCGGCCTCGCCTGAGACCATGCGAGCACAGTACGCGGCGTCCGCCGAGCTGCCCATGCGAGCACAGTACGCGGCGTCCAGCCGATCGGCCATGCGCGCGCAATAGGCTGCATTCTTTTCCTTTGCCATGCGCGCGCAATAGGCGGCATTCCCTTTCTGTGCCATGCGCGCACAATATGCGGCGTCGTCGGCTGCGGCGCGCGCGCAGTAAGCCGCTGAGGTGAGCGGGCTGCCGAACTCGCGCATGTTCAGCGCATCGCTCGTCGCCGCCATTGCCATCAGGCGGCTTTCGTCTTCGGGGCCATCGATGCCAACGTAGGGATCGTGATGCAGGATATAGCCGAAGATCTGCACGCAGTCATCGGCATAGCGCCGGGTATCCAGGATATGCGCATGCCAGAATGCGTCGACCAGTTCGCTGGGCACCGCCGGCGTCTCCGGATACTTCGCTGCCAGCTTCAGGAACTGACGGTAGCCGCGCTCGGCCTGCTCCAGCGATTCCTGTGTCCAGTCCTGATGCTTCTGGTGCATCAGCTTGGCCTTCATCCTTGAAAAATCGAGCGCGTCGATGGCTTCCCACATGGTTTGCACAGTACGGTCTTGCATGATTCAGTTTCCTCTTTTTTTGGCTGATTTTGGACTGCCTGAAATGCCACTGCACAATGCACGCGTGACCGACAGCGGTCATGCGCGCATCGGTTGCTGGTCCCGTTCGAAAGCGGGGCCATTCTCCATGCGGCTGGCGAGGAAGGCAGTGACCTTCGCCAGCGGCAGCGGATGGCTGAAGTAGTAGCCCTGCACTTCGTCGCAGCCTTCGCGACGCAGGAATTCGAGCTGGGCCTCGGTTTCCACCCCTTCGGCGACGACCTCGAGGCCGAGGCGGTGGCCGAGCCCGATCACCGCGCTGGTGATCTGTGTGTCGCTGCGGCTTTCCGGTACGTAACGGACGAAGCTGCGATCGATCTTGACCGTATCGATCGGGAAGCGGCTCAGGTAAGCGAGCGAGGAATAGCCGGTGCCGAAGTCATCGATCGCCAGCCGCACGCCGGTGCGCTTGAGGCGGGACAGCCAGTTCGAAGCCTGTTCGGCATCGCGCATGATCATGCTTTCGGTCAGTTCCAGCTCCAGCAGGTTGCCCGGCAGCCCCGCCTGGCGCAGGGCATCGATGATGGTCAGCCTGAGCGACTTGTCGGCGAACTGCCGGGCGGAAAGGTTGACCGAAACCCGCACTGGCGGCAGCCCCTGGGCGCGCCATGCGGCATTCTGGCGACACGCTTCGCGCAGCGCCCACGCACCGATCTCGACGATGGCGCCGCTTTGCTCCGCGAAGGGGATGAAATCTCCGGGCATGACCAGGCCAAGCTCCGGATGGCGCCAGCGTATCAATGCCTCGACCGCGGTGCAGGCACCCGATGCGAGCGCAATGCGCGGCTGGTAATAGAGAACGAATTCGTCCTGCTCAAGCGCACGGTGCAGGTGCGACTCCATGTCGATGCGCCGCTGCAGCGAGGTGCTCATGCCGCGGGTGTAGAACTGATAGCCGTTCTTGCCAAGCTGCTTGGCACCGTACATGGCCAGGTCGGCATGCTTGAGCAACGTCTGCCAGTCGTTGCCGTCTTCGGGGAACGAGCTGATGCCGATGCTTGCGGTCATCCGCATTTCGGAATCGTTGACGACAAAGCCGGGCGCCAGCACTGCCTGTATCCTGGCGAGGGTCTGGCCCAGGATCATCGAGTCGCCCTTGGGGTCCAGCAGCACGACGAATTCATCACCGCCGAAGCGGGTGATCAGCTCCACATCGGGCAAGCCCACGCGCAGCCGGTCGGCCATTTCCCGCAGCACCGTATCCCCTGCGTTGTGGCCGATCGTGTCATTCACCACCTTGAATTCATCCAGGTCGACAAAGATCACGTGCAGGGCCTGCCCGTCGGCGCGCGCACGGGTCAGCGCTTTCTCGAACTCGGCCTTGAACATCAGTCTGTTCGGCAGCCCGGTGAGGGCGTCGTGATTGGCAATGAAGCGCAGGTTCTCCTCGGCCTGGCGCCTCAGCAGGAAGTGCCCGGTCTGGCTGGCGATGCCGCCGGCCATCGCCAGCGCATGCGCATCGGGGCTGCGCTTGACGCGGGAATAGAGCTCGACAACGCCAAGCGTCACGTGTCCCCTGCTCAGCGGGAAGGCGAACACCGTGCGCAGGCCGCCGGTGGCGAGCCAGCCGGCCAATGCATGGCGCGACATGCCAAGGTGGCCCGCATACCACTGCGGCGCCTGCAGGGCCGCAGCGCCAGCCGGCAGGGCGGGGCGCGCGGCGAGCCAGGGTTCGAGCGCCTTGACGCGGCTCTGGCACACCTGTGGCAGCTTCGGGCCATGACTGTCGTCGGCTGGCCAGAAGGCACCGGCTTCCCAGTCCATGTCTTCGAGCAGCGTGTGAACGATCTCCTCGAGCACCTCGGCTTCACTGGTCGCGGTGGCCAGATGCAGGGTGATCTGATGCTCTTGTGCCCGGGCTCGTTCGGCAGACTTGCGCTGGCTGATATCCTGCGCAGTGCCGCGCAAGACGGTGCTGTTCACGCCCGCTCCGTGCGCGTGGCCGATCAGATGCAACCAACCCCTGCGTCCGCGTTGGGAACGGTAGGGGCATTCGAACTCGAACGGTTGCCGGTCACGCAAGGCTGCCTCCATCTTCTCCCGCAGCACCGCGCGATGACTGTCCTCGACTGCCTGGAACAGCGCCTCCGGTGTCGGCTTGGGGCCGCGCCAGCCGAGCAGTCTTGCCATCTCCCGCGAAAAGTAAGCGATGTTCGCGCCCAGGTCGATGCGCCAGTCGCCCAGGTGGGCAATTTGCTGCGCCTCGGCCAGCGCTGCCTGGCTCTCGCGCAGGCTGTGCGTCATCTCCTCGGCGGTGGCGACGGCGCGCGCTCGCGAACTCGACAGCGCGTAGGCCAGCCAGCCCAGCAGCACGCTGATGATCAGGCCCGAAGCCACCACGAGCATTGGCAGATAGCGCTGGGGACCGCTTATCGCGTTCGAGTCGGCAGCGAAGTCGATCACCCAGCGCCGTCCGCCGAAGTTCCGCACCACGCTCTTGGTCAGGTCCTGCTGGCTGGCGTCCGGTTCTGCTGGCCCGTCCGCCGCCGCACCGGGCCTGGCGCGGTCGTCCGCGGTCCGGGTGCGTCCGCGCTTGGCCAGCCCGGTCAGGCTGTCATAAAGGAGGTTGCCCGCGGACAGCGAGGCGGCTGGCTCGGCGAAGTCCCCGGCGTCATAGACGCGAAACCGGATCCGGCGCAGGTTGTCGTTGCTGACCAGATCCTTGAGCAAACCGTCCACCCGAATGCCTGCGCCGACCGAGCCAACATAGGCATGCCGGCGCGCTTCAACGGAGTCCAGGTTCGGCACCTTGCGGTACACCGGCAGGCGCAGGGCGATGCCGACATGCGGGTTCGTTGCCTCGCTGAAAATCAGGCGGCCGCTGCTGACCGATTGCCCGGTATCGCGCGCGCGCTCGAGCGCCGCCAGGCGGCGCGGCTCGGCCCCCATATCGATGCCGATCGACGCCAGGTTGAGGTCGAGCGGTTCGACATAGGTGAGCACGAAGTGGCCGGGCCGCTTGCCAGGCGGGCGGACGCTGAAGGTCACGCCAGCTTCGCGCAGGATTGGATCGATGCGCTGCCGGGCGACGAAGGCGTCGATCTCGGACGCCGGCACATAGGGCGCGTAGTTGAGGGTTTGAAAACCAGGGTAGCGCTGCGCCAGGTTCAGGCCGCTGACGAAATCCCGAAACTCGCTGCGCGTGACGTGGTCGCTGGCGCCGAACAGCGCCTGCATCGTGACCAGCACGTCCGTATAGAGCCGGATCCGCGTGTCGAACTGCTGGACGACGTCGCCGGTATCGTTTTCGAAACGCAGCCGGACATCCCTTTCCAGCAAATCGGTACAGAACGCATAGACGACAGCGGTCGTCAGCGCTCCAAGTAGCACCGTGCCCGCCGTGATGGTGCGCGACCCCAGGCGGCCAAGCGGCCCCCGCATGCGCGCAAGCGTCTGGCGCAAGATTGTTTCCCCCGGATGCCGACGACGACCATTGCGGCCATTGCCGACGACTGATACGAAAAATGGACTTTGTCCGATCCTTCTATGCGAACCGGTAGTTCTAAATGTCTTAACAATCTATAGCATGTAGAGCTTGACGGGCGTCAAAATTTGCTAGGTAAACACCCTCCTTAAGTGGGGTGTCAAAAAGAGGGCTTTCGGATGCCGACATGCAGCGTGGCGGGTGGCGGCACGCTCGGACAGGGGTTCGCACAAGGAAGGCGCTGCGAGCTGGCCAGACCGGGAGGCCGGACGGTGCCCTACCCATAGCGTCGGGTCACATCCCGGATACTCGGATAGATCTGGCTGCGCCAGGCAGGCCCGGAGAACAAATCGTAGTGATTACAGCGGGAGGCCGTGACCCGCCGCTTGTCGCCGCGGGAGATGCCGCGGCACAGATCATGCGCCGCGTGGGTCTGACCGCACCCGGAAATGTCGTCCAGGCCACCTTCAATGGTCAGCAGCGCTGTGTTTGTGATGTCCTGCGGCCGCACGTGCTGGCCCTGTACTTCCCAGGTGCCGCGGGCTAACTGGAATTCCTGGAATACGGAATGAATGGTGTCCAGGTAGAAGTCCGCAGCAAGGTCGAGCACCGCGTTATAGTCAAGCAGCGTTTGCCAGTTCGCCGACTTCCGGCCACCTTCCCCACAAAGCAGTTTTACATAGGATTCCCGATACAGGTCCCATAGCGTAGTGACCTGCGTGGCGCCGAGGGCGGCAATCTGCACAAAACCAGGACAGACCCGCCGTCCTGCGCCTGCATACGGTTTTGGTACGACGTGCACCAGATTGCGCCGAAACCACTGAAGAGAATAGCTTGAGGCAAAACGTCCGATGGCGGTCGGATTCCGACGTGCGTCGACCGGGCCGCCAAGTAAAGTCAGGCTCCTCGGTGTTGGCTCGCCGTGACTAGCCAGGAGCGCGACGGCGCCCAGCACCGGAACAGTCGCCTGGCATATCGCCATGACATGCAGCGGCCCGGCGTCGATCTCGCGGATGAAGCGACGGATGTGAACAACGTAGTCGTCCAGATGGAACAAGCCAGCGGACACGGGAACGTGGCGAGCATCCCTCCAATCCGTGACATAGACGATGTGTTCCTGTAGCAGCGATTGCACGACATCGCGAAGCAAGACGGCGTGATGGCCCGCAAGCGGAGCGCAGACGAGGACGATGGGCATTGCCTGCTGCTTGGCGTGGGACTCAAGCCTTGCCGCCTCGAAGCGTCTCAGGTGGCAAAAAGGACTTTCCGAGACAAGGCGCTCCAGCACGGGAACGGCAACGCCGTCACAATCAATGGCTGTGATGCCAAACGCGGGCGGGTCGCTCGCCGTGTTGCGACATAGCAGCTCTTTCCAGCGGCACGCAAAGTCTTGTGCGCCGGGAACATAGGCAAAGGAGTTGAACGGGCTGCGTAGCGCGGAGATCGACTGATCGGCCCACGCCGCGATCATTGCACGTTGGTACTCCACCATCGAATACAGCATGTCGACTCCGCGCAAGCCAATTATCGAGGGAGATGAGCGCCTCTCCAGTTTGCGAGAGACTGCACGCGGCCCGCCAGCTCCCGGCCTGCCCGCAGGGCAGTCGATCCAACTGTCCAGCGAGCGAGCGAGCAATCAGGCGTACAGGCGTACCCGTTTCTGCGGTCATGTGGTGCACGGCGCAGGCAAGTGGCTTCAGCGATCACGGCCTCGGCAACGCCCTCTCTAGAGTCTAGAACCTTGTCGGCAACGAGTCTCCGGAGATTGGAACCTTGTCGAGCAAGGCTCACTTGCGGCACCTGCAGCGGACCCCGCACGCGGCCGGGAATGATCTTGATCCAGGACGCAGCGAGCACTACGGCACGCGAAGGCGAAAGCGTTCGGTCGCGGCAGGCGGAGCCGGTCCTATTGCTTTCAGACTGCCTCTTACCGTATGCGGCGTACGGCGTGAAGCATGGAATGCCCCCGACTTGTCAGGCGGGGATAGACATTGCCGCTGTCATGGCCATGTTCCATCGTGACCAGCTTGTGCTCCAGCAAGCTGTCCAGTTGCTCCGGCTCGAGGTCGTGAATTTCCGGCGCATCGCCGAGGAGAAGCAGTGCTGCAATTTCGTGTGGACTTAGCATGTCGGCCTCCTTTGTCGGGTGTCAAAAGGGAACTGCGACTGCTGGTCCGTGGAGCTTGTTCCACGGAAGTAGAGGGGAACCGCGATGAGTGGGTCGGTGCAAGGACGCGCTGGGGGCGCACACCGAGCGTCGAAGATTAACACTTTTGTCACAGGAAGCAAGGAAAGGTTGTGTTGCGGCGCAGCGGTGCCAGGCAAGCGCGCCGCAGCGGTTATACTCCGCGCTCCACAACAAACGGGTAATCAACATGGTCGCAGCAACCAAAGCAACGCCGCAGACGAACGCAGTTACCAACAAGAAGCCCGCCGCAAAAAAGCTGGCGGTCCCGGCAAAAAAGGCCAGCGTGCTCGCACGTGAGGCCCAGGCAGCGAAGAAGCGCTTGCTGAAGCTGCGTGCCGACACAAAGAAGGCAATCGAAGCGGCAAAGCGTGAGGTCGCGCAGGCAACGGAAGCGGCAAGGTCCGCAGCCCGTTTCGAGAAGCAAGCCGCAAAGGACAAGCTCGCGGCAAAGAAGGCAAAGGCCGCGGGCGCCAGGAAGGCGACCGGCAAGGCTGCCGCCACGAAGGCGGCCCCAAGCAAGGCAGCGGCCGGCAAGAAGACCTTGCCGAAAGCTGCATCGAAGAAGGCCGCAGTGAAAGCCGTGACGAAGACGCGCACGCCGGCAAGGAAAGTGGTTCGGACCGTCGCGGCACCCGCAGCGTCGGCGTAATCTTTCCCCGGCTGGTATGGTACCTCGCCTGCCGGTCGATTGACGGAAGCACAGGGCGCACAGCTCGCGCCCTGCCTGAAGCGCTGCTGAACCGTGATCGACCCCACTGGCTTTAGCAAATCAGGGCCGGCCAGGATCTACCGTATATTCCGCCGGGGTCATGATTGACGAGGCACAGAATTATTAGTCCCTCGAGCACAGGATTTATGCAACACACCGACGACTCGTCTCTGGCGCAGGACATCCCTGCAATTCACGAGCCCAGACTTTGGCGAGACAAGGGCTGGACTGCCCGCATTATCAAGAACGAGGATGGCGACGGCTGGGCCGTCGAGATGATCCGCGAAGGCTGCGCCGAGCCAGCGCTTGTCGGTCCCTGGACCATGGGTCGAAACAAGGTCGATCCGAAGCCGCTCGATGCCACGGCCCACCAGACGCTGGTCAAGACTGCCTCGGAAGTTATCCGGCGGCATGAGCAGCAAATGCACGCTCAACTCAACAAGCAGTGCCGCATCGACACCGATTCCGGAACGTTGACCGTCAAGCTTGTCGTTACGCCCGATGAATTCGAACCCTTCGGCACGCTCACGGCCGAGGATCCCTTCGGTGAAGTGATCGCAACCGTCAAGGTGCCTCCCGACTTCCGCCTGACGCGCGACAGCGCCGCCCGGTGGGCAGCCGATGGGTTTGCCAGGATCCGCTGATGCGCACGCAAGCGGCGGCACGTGCACCATAGGCATTGATGTTCTCGACGGATTCTCCTTGAGATGGATCAGGCGGCGTGGGCTGCTTCGGCGCGCGCAGTCAGGAACGCAAGTCCGGCGGCTCGGCTGAGCCGCCGGCGGCACTTCTCAACATCCTTCCCGCAGCCAGGAAAATTGCACTATTCTCGCGGGCAAGGACGACTCCAAGCCATCCGGGAGCTGAGCTGTTTTCCCAGACGCATCAGGAGAGTCCGGCTGACACGCGGCCTGAAGATGTGGCTTTGCGAGCAGTTCAGCTCCTCGCCGGCAGTCTGGCAAGGATCGAATTTCCAGTCTTTCGCTTCGCCTCCGACGATGCCGGCCGCTTCCGATCACGATGGCCCCGAGGACAACCACCGGACCCTGCTGTATTTCGGTTGGCTGACACTGTTTGTCCATCTGGCGACGCCGGCCGGCTACCTGATTGATATCCAGGCGTCGTACCTGCTCAAGAATCAGTTGCACGCGACGGCGACGGAGATTTCGACATTCCGGCTGGTTACCGGAATACCGGTGTACATTGCCTTTGCCTTTGGACTCGCGCGCGATCATTGGAATCCGCTGGGATTGCGAGACCGCGGCTTCTTCCTGATTTTCGCTCCCATCACCGCGGCGGCATTCATCTGGATGGCGTTTGCCGGCATCTCATACACGGGACTGGTGGTCGGGATGCTGCTGGCAATGCTGTCGTCCCGATTTACGGCCGCGGCCTATCAGGGGTTGATCGCGCTGGTGGGCCAGGAAAAGCTGATGTCCGGGCGCCTGAGCGCTCTGTCTAACGTGGTCAGCTCGGTTCCCGTCGTAGCGGGAGCGTTCGCTTCCGGATACGTGTCCGATCATCTTGCCCCGCAGGAGGCCTTCTTGCTGGTGGCGCTGGTCACTTTACTGATTGCGGTGTTCGGGCTCTGGAATCCCGCCTCCGTCTTCGGCCAAACGTACGAGAAGCCCCAGGCCAGGGGCGCGGATTTTGTTGGCAATGTCAGGCGGCTGGTGAAGCATAAGGCCGTCTATCCGGCGCTGCTTATCTGCTTTCTGTGGAACTTCGCGCCAGGGTCGGCTACACCGCTGCAGTTCTACCTGGCCGATGAACTGCATGCATCGGATTCCGTCTACTCGTACTACAACGGGATCTTCGCCGCCGCGTTCATCCCGACATTCTTGCTGTATGGCGTGCTATGCAAGAAGGTAGCGCTGAACAAGCTGCTGTGGTGGGGCACGATCGTCGCCGTGCCGCAGATGGTGCCGCTGGCGTTTATTCGCTCGGCGGATCTTGCGCTGGTATTGGCGGCACCGATAGGGCTGATGGGCGGGCTGGCCACGGCAGCGTACTTCGATCTTGCGATGCGGTCCTGTCCACCAGGCCTGCAAGGAACCTTGATGATGCTGGTCGATGGTGTGCTCGCGCTCTCGGCGCGTGCCGGCGATCTGTTGGGCTCATGGATCTATCACAGCGGCGCCGCGCACGGCTTTACGCTGTGCGTGATCGCTACGACCGTGGTGTACGCACTGATCCTTCCCTTGATCCCGCTGGCGCCGAAAGCATTGATCGGGACCAGGGACGGCGAAGCAAATCCGGAGGCTGCGGCCGACGTCAACGGCTAGCCGCAACGCATGGATTAGCGGAAGGGTGTCAATGTCCCGCCCCCCGGATCGAATCCGGGGAAAAATACGCTTCGCCAAACTGGGGGCTGCCGTTCAGGCGCACCGGCTTCCCTTCATTGGTCAGCCGGTCCGCCAGATAGGACCCGGCAGTGAGGTCGTGGTAGAACGCCACCGCCGGGTAATAGCGCCGCACATCGTAGGCGTAAAGCGACGATTGCATATTGGTACGCCACAGCTGGCCGCGGGCATCGTAGTTGTCGGCAAGCACTGCCATCCAGGTGTCTTCATCCAGGTACAGGACACGCTTCGCGTACTGATGCCGGAACCCTTGCTTCAGCCTGGCTTCGAGCACCCAGACGCGGTGCAGTTCGTATCGGATCAGCTCCGGGGCCGCATGGTTGGGGCCCAGCAGCTCGGCATACTTGGCGCCGGGATCGACCAGCTTGTAGTTGTGGTAGGGAATGTAGATCTCCCGCTTGCCGACAATCTTCCAGTCGTAGCGTTCGCCAGAGCCATTGAACAGGCGATCGTCGTCCACCGTACGGAAGCCGCCCGGACCCAGCGGCTGGTCGAAGCCGAACTCGGGTGCCTGCCGCACCCGGCGCGTGCCGGGATTGTATTGCCAGGTTCTGGCCGTATCCGAACCTTCGCGATCCCAAAAATTGTGAGAGACGATGATATTGCCGCGTTCGCGCAAAGGCAGTTCGGTTTCCACGCGGGCGAAGGTCCGGTTGATCAGCGGCGAGCCTTTTTCAAATGCGGTGCCGTTGACCGGTGACCAGATGTCATATTTCCACTTGCCCCATGCGATCTTGCCGTCGCGATACACGACCGCCTGGTCGTAGACGGCCGACTCTTCGGCAATGGCCGAAGAAAAGCGAAGATTCCACATCAGCTCCAGCCCGCTCCTGGGGACAGGAAACGGCGCGGTGGGCGGATAGTCCTTGAGGCCGTTCGCATCCGCCGTCAGCTGCGTTCGGGGGGCGTGGTGCTGGATCGCCTTGTAGACGGCATCGCCATAGCGGAAATCGCGATGACTCGGATAGATCGCCATCCTGTATGTCGTCGGGTACAGCTTGAACATGGCGAGCTGCCCGTCGCTCAGGTGAGCACGGTACTGGTCCATGTTCTGGGCAGTGATCGTCGCCAGCGGTGGTTCCGAAGCGTAGGGATCAGGATAGGCATCGCCCGGCCTGAAATTCAGGCCCGCGGGCGCTGACTGCCATTTTCCGCTCCACGCGGGGATGCTGCCGTCCTTGTTGGCCGACCGCTCGGCACCCATGGGCGTGAGCGGGCCGTCCAGCCGCCTGACTTCGTCGGGCGTCATCGCGGCAAGGGAAGGTGCGTTCAGTTGCGAGGCGGCTAGTACCGCACCGGCAATCGTGCCCAGCAGCAAGGCCTTGCTCTTCATTGTGTCTCCTCCGGTTTCGATGGTGTGTTGGCCGTGCGCCAGCTTCGGGAAGACGGGCTGGCTTGGGGCCGTCTGCGATCAGGTATTGGGCGGCTCGGCGATACGCAGCACCAGCTTGCCTGGCGCCTTGCCCGACTGGACCAGGTCGAGTGCGCGTCCCGCCTGTTCCAGCGGCAGGCTTTCGATGCGAGGCGGCTGCAAGCGCTCGCTTGCGATCAGCGACGCGATCTCGCGCAGCCGCGCGCCGCTGGGCATCTTGCTGTACGCCACGGCGGTGCGCAGGCCGCGCCGCGCGGCTTCGGCCGGATCGGGCCCGTTGTCGCCATTGACGAGTGTCAGGATGGCGACAAGGATGCCGCCGGGCCTGAGCAGGTCCATGCCGTTCGGCAGGGTGCCGCAGCCAACGGCGTCCAGGACCAGGTCGACGCCAGCCGGCGCCCACGCCTGCATGGCGGCAGCGATGTCGCCGCGGTAGTCGATTGCAAGGCCGCAGCCGAGCGCCATCAGTTCGTCGCGGCGAGCGGCACTGCAGGTGGCAGCGACCGTTGCGCCGGCTGCCGTTGCCAGTTGCACAGCGAACGTGCCCACCGCACCGGCACCGCCATGCACCAGCACCGTCTGACCAGGCCTGAGGCCGCCTTCGTCGAAGAGTCCCGTCCAGGCCGCCAGCGCCGGCGTCGGGACGGCGGCGGCTTCGGCAAATCCCAGGTTGTCGGGGATCGGGACCACGCAATCCCGGGAGACTGAAACGTACTCGGCATAGGCGCCCCATTTGCCTGCGCCAACCTCGGTTTGCGCGAACACGCGCTGGCCCGGGACGAAATCCTTGACGCCAGTGCCCATGGCTGCCACGACGCCGCTGGCATCGAAGCCGATCACGAACGGGAAGCGGTATGGCATGAAGCGACTCAGATAGCCTTCGCGGCATTTCCAGTCCGCTGGATTCACGCCGGCGCAAGCGACGCGGATCAGGATTTCGCCGGGAGCGGGTTCCGGCCTCGGGACGTCCGCAAGCCTGAGTACGTCGGGTCCGCCGGTACGGTCAATGACGACAGCGCGCATGCTTTTCTCCATCGGTTTACCTCGCGGACAGTGCATCGTGGTTCAAGCCCGGGTGTGCCCACGGCGGGATCTCGGGCGGGGGCAGGGTGCCCTGGCCATCGAGCGTGCGGACGTTGAGCCCGTGCGCCAGGGGGAAGTGCAGGCTATGGGCGATGTGGCCGGTGCGCAGGCGGGCTGGAACGCTGCAGAGTGCAAGCGCCGTTTCCACCAGGTACTCCACCGGCTCGGTTGGATAGCCGTCGGGGATATAGCGCTCGCTGCCGGGCGTGCGGATCGCCGTGCTCGGGGCTACGGAGTTGACCGCGATATTGTCAGGCTCCAGTTCCGCGGCGAGGCCTTCGGTGAATCGGTTGATCGCAGCCTTGACCGCGGCATACGCCGTGACACCGCCGGCGCGGTCAAAGTCTGAATACGGGCGTGAGGGCGGCAGCGCGGTGACCGAGCCCAGGTTCAGGATCCATCCCGCGCCGCGTGTGCGCATCAGCGGGATCGCCGCACGGCTGAGCATGAAGGGAATGCGCAGGTAGTGCTCGACCGTCTTGTCGAAGACTTCCAGCGGCATCGACTCGACGCGGCTGTATTCCGCCATGCCGGCATTGTTGACCAGGATATCGAGACCGCCCGCTGCGCTTGCTGCCAGTGCCACGAGGTTGTCGCGTTGCGCGGGATCCTCCAGGTCCGCCGCCAGTGCCATGGCCTGGCCCCCTTGTCGCCTGATCTGGCCAACTGTCTCGGCCAGCGTCTCGGGCTCGTCCTCTGAATGGCCTGCGCGGCGGGCCGTGACAACCACCAGCGCACCCTCCGCCGCGAAGCGCTGCGCGATGGCGCGGCCGATGCCGCGGCTGGCGCCGGTCACCAGCGCAATCTTTCCCGTCAGTTTCCCGTGTGCGGTCATGGCGCGTATTCCTCGCTGCGGTTGTGGTTGGCAATCAGGCTGGTTGCGAGCGGGCAGAAGGCATGGGAGATCGCCTGGACTGTCCATTCGGGAAACTCGGGGTCGAACCATCGGTCGACTCGGCCCCAATGGAAGGGATGCATCAGGTATTCGCCCAGAAGGTCTTCCGCGCTGGCGAACTCCTGCTGCCAGACGTGGGTCCATGTGTTGGGCGACAAGACGCGGGCGAGCCGCCAGTTGAGGATGCCGGGCATGTAATCAGGCATGCGCAGCAGGTCCTGCTCAAGGCCGCGGACCTGCCAGTCTGGTGCTTCGGACCGGACCCGGAACATCAGCGTGCGCCAGATTCCCTGGCGCAAACGAGGGGCCCGCAGTCCGACCGAGATCGGGCTATAGGCGACGCGATCCACCTCGGCCATGCCGTTCAGCGCGGCAGCCAGGCCGGCGTCGTGCGGGGGCGGGCAGGCTGGCATCGGGTCGAATTGCAGGTCGAGCGTGTAGTCCCCGGCTCCCCAGCTTCCCGCCAGGTTCCGGCCGATCGCAACCTGGCGCAGGCCTGGCAGGGTTTCGATCCTGGCAAGCAGTGCCTGCTCCTGTGTACGCGTCCCCGTGCAGAGGCCGGAGTGAATCCTTATCTGCGCTGTCTCATGCCGCATTGCATTGCTCCTCGCGCCGGGACAGGCCATGTGTCGCATCGGCCATCACATGGCGGCGGCGGGTATCACACAGCGTGTTGACTGTTGACCAGAAGGCGAGGGCCGGGGCGTCGATGCTGGCGCGCATGGTGTAGTAGGCCGGCGCATCCGCCACTTGCCACAGCAGCCACAACGTATTGGGTGCATCTTCCAGCGCGACGGGTGGCGAAACCCAGCGCTCCAGCAGCGCCAGGCCCCTCGCGGCGGCGCCGGGCAGGTACTGGCTTTCCAGCAGGTCCAGCACGGTGGGCAGATGCCCGGGCGGGAGCACGATTTCATCGAGTATGTGGATCATGGCTGTGTCTCGCGCGGTGCGGGCAGGGTGCAGCAACGCTGCGATGTCGGCGACGGCGTCGGCGAGTGGCGATCGGAATGCACGTTCATGGGTTGTCCCGTATGGGCATGGCGTTCAAGGCATGGCAACCTCCATGGCCCGAGAGCCGTGCGCAAAGAGCCGTGCGCAATTTGCGGCGCGGGTGGAAGTGCCGGGATGATTATGTGAGGTCCGGCCGCACGCCATCCCTACCCGGACGATCAACAATCGCTACCGAAGCAATCAGGACGAGCAACCATGAATGCCTACATTGCGGGGAATCCCGTGCCTGTTCCGCACGGCATGGTGCAGCGTTTGCTGGACGAACTGAAGCGGCAGGGTGTCGAGGTGCCGCCTGCCGCCGGCGCATCCGCGCATGCGCCGCCCGCGCAGTTCACCACGCTTTATCGCGCCGCGATCGAGCAGCTGGAAGCCCTGGTCGCCAAAGGCAACGGCCACCCTCCCATGCGCAAGCAGGAAGTGGACTTGCTGTGCCGTTGCGTGTTGAGCAGCCAGACGCTAAGGGAGGCGATTGCCTGCGCGGCCGACTTCTGCGCAATGCTGTACCCGCGCGCCGGTTCGCTCAGCCTCGTGCAAAGCGAAGGCCGGGCGAGGTTCCTGATGGATTCACTGCGGCGTGCCAAGAGCTCCGCGGCCTGCCTGGTGGACCTGACCGGGCTCTTTTTCTACATGCTCCTGTTCGGCTGGCTGATTGGCCAGCCGGTACGGCCGACCCACGTCTACCTGGCACATCCCCGGCGCGAGGACGCCATGCCTTTCCTTGGCTTGTTCCATGCCGCTGTGACGTCCGGCGCCCAGACCTACGGGTTTGAATTCGATGCGGTGTTGCTCGACCGGCCGGTCGTGCGCCAGGCAGCGGAGCTCGATGCCTTCCTGGAAGACTTTCCTTACCGGCTGATCGGTGCGCCGGTCGAGGTCGTATCTCTGAGCCAGCAGGTGCGCGGCATCCTGCATGCCGCGCTGGTACACGGCGCGCGGCTGCCGACGCTCGCTGAACTGGCGGTACGCTTTGATGTGAGCGAACCGACGCTGCGCCGCCGCCTCGCTGCCGACGGCAGCAGTTACCGGATACTGCGCGAGCGCAGCCTGCAGGAGTACGCCGAACAATGCCTGGGTACGACCAACTGGCCGATCGGCAGGATCGCGGAGCAGCTTGGCTTTGCCAGCGAGGAAGCGTTTCGCCGGGCGTTTCAGCGCTGGACCGGGCATGCGCCGACGTGGTTCAGGCGGGAAAGCAGGGGGTGAGGCGCAGGGAGTTCGTGCAGCGCTGTGGAAGCCACCGCAAGAAGCGGCGCGCTGCCGGCGCCCGACAACGCGCCGCGGCTGGCGACCGATGCCCCTGAACAAGGCTGTCTGGAGGCGGCTCGTGCTGCCCGCACGGGTTGCACTTGCCACACCCGCTCCCATCGTTCAGACCGGGCAATACAGGCTGATTCGACTTTGAAACAGCTGCCGGGCCGTGTGCTTCGGCTGGCCATCACTGCCGGCCCTCAGTGCCTGACAACATCAGGCATCCTGCGTCAGCCAGCCGGGCCCGGCCATCGGCATTCATCACCGGCTCTGGCAGCGACGTGGCGCCCGGAAACGGCGCTGGTTGCGGAGGAGTGCTGGTCCGGGGCGCAGCCGCAGCGGCTGGCGCCTTGAACGCTTGCATTGTGGCTGCGGACCGTTGTCATCTCTGCGGGAGCAGGCGCATAGCAAAAGAGGCGGCGCTTTGATGGCCCCGATGTTTCATTTTCTAAGCATCCTTTCGGCGGAGTCATCTGACGCTCATGCTTTCGCGGTTTCGCGCGGAAATGCTCCGCTTTCTTGAGATCGGATTGCTGCTGCCCGGGGCGTGCGCCTGAGCCCGCAACAGTGGCCTCCATGGTCCGCAAAGCCTTACGGATAAAGGCTTTGCGGAATTCGCAAGCTCCCGTCGACGTGGCCCGTGCATCGGGCTATCGTGCATCCGGGCATCCTTTTCCGACCCAGTCCTGACGAATTCCGATTGCCCTGCAGGCGTCGTGCCGCATACCCCAAACGCTCGTCCATAGGGGCGATTTTTCTTTCCAATTCCGCCATCTAGATTGAACGCATCGTTGGCGCTAGCGCAAGCCATCGTATTTCAACGTGGCTACAAGAAGCCGGGAAAAAGGGGGTTATCCATGAAACGCATCCACATGAGGCTGGCCGCCGTGCCGCTTGCCTGTCTGATCGTCACAGTCGCAGGTTGCGGGGGAGGCGGCGGTGACTCGGCGCCTGCCAGTGCCACGTCCGCCGCGACCGCGCCAGGCAACACAGAACCGGCCACGTCCACGACAACCACAACGACAGATGCCTCCGCCATGCTGTCCGGGACCAGTGATCCGGGTCCCGATATCGGCAAGGACGGGGACTTCTACCTCAATACTTCGACCTGGATGCTCTTCGGGCCCAAGGCAAACGGCGTTTGGCCAGCAGGGGTGTCGATCGCAGGGCCGGCGGGCGGGACCGGCTCCCAGGGCAACACCGGCAGCGGCGGCAATACGGGCCTGGCCGGTAGCACCATCCTGTCCGGCTCGGGCGATCCGACCGACGGCGTCGGCAACAACGGCGACTACTACATCAACACCACCACCTCGACGCTGTTCGGGCCCAAGGCGGATGGCACCTGGCCGCCGGGCGTCCCGTTGGGTGCCGGCGGCGGCTCGTCGGGACCTGGTGGCGGCACCGTCCTGACGGGCGCGGGCGCTCCGGACAACAGCGTCGGAAACAATGGCGACTACTACCTTGATACCAGCACCTGGACGCTGTACGGGCCCAAGGCCAATGACCAGTGGCCGCAGGGGGTTTCGCTGGCCGGCCAGTCCGGTGGCACGGGTGGCACGGGCGGGACTGGCGGTACAGGTGGGGGCACCGTCGGCAATGGCGGTCACATCCTGTACGGCAGCGGTGCGCCGGCCGACAGCCTCGGTGTCGATGGCGACTTCTATTTCGATACCTCGACTTCGACGCTGTATGGGCCGAAGCAGGACGGCAAGTGGCCAACTTCCGGCGTGACGATGACCACAGGGACCGTCTACAACGGCAACTTCAACGTGCCGGATACGCTCAGCCGCGGCCACTATGCCATGACCGGCTCGGGTGGTGCGGTGCCTTTGCCGTCGGATTTCGGTGTCGTGATTCCCTACGACTGCAGCCAGGTCAAGCTGACTGCAAGCACGCTCGGCAAGGTGCGCGGATCGCTGGACATCTCGGTGTACAAGGTGACAGGAGCGGGCGCTGCGGTGAGCCTGGCGGAGGTCGGCAGCCTGAGCTGCAAGGTGACCAACGGTCTGCAGAACTGCAACAGTGAGCTGGCCTCCGGAACCATTCTCCACAATGACAAGCTGCAGGTCCAGGTGGACAACAACCAGGCCACCGAATGGGGCGGGCTTGCCGTCAACCTCGCGTGCGTCAAGTAAGCTGGCTGGATAAGGCGCGTCCCGTGGCCGGGCAGGCTGATTTGCCCGGCCACGTGGAGGTCGCCTGTCTCTCCAACTCTTGGCCGCTCTTGACAGTCATGCGGCCGCAACCAGCGGCCGTGCTGGCTTAGTCAGCCGTAATGTTGTTTGCCTTCACCACATCGCCCCACATCTTGTAGTGAGTGCGGGTCAGGGTTGCGAGCTGCTCCGGCGTGCCGCCGCCGGGCTCGTCGCCGCGGTCGACGATGCTCTTGACGACGGCCGGGTCCTTCAGCGCCGTATTCAGCGCGCCGTTGGCCTTCTTGACGATGTCAGGGCTCAGGCCCGGCGGCCCGTACAAGCCGATGAACGAGATGATGGTGAAGTCCTTGATGCCGCTCTCGGTGGCCGTCGGCACATCCGGAATCATGGCCACGCGCTTGGGTCCGGTGACCATCAGCGGGCGCAGCTGGCCAGACTTGATGAAGGGCGCGACCACCGAGGTCGCATCGAACATCGCATCCAGGCGTCCGGCCATCAGGTCGACCATCGCCGGGCTGCTGCCCTTGTAAGGCACATGGTTCATCTTCGGGCCGCCCATGCGCTCGCGCAGCAGCTCCATCGTGACATGCGGCAGCGCGCCGGTGCCGCCCGAGCCATAGTCGACGGTCTTGCCCGACTTGTCCCGCGCCTTCACCTCCTCGACGAACTGAGCGTAGGTCTTGATGGGCGAACTGGCAGGCACCACGAGGACCAGCGGAGATTGCAGCAGCACGCCGATCGGCGTCAGCTTCTGCGGGTCGACGATGCCGAGCTTGGTGTAGACGTGCGGCATGATCGTCATCGAGCCGTTGCCTACCAGCAGCTTGTTGCCGTCCGGCGCCGCGCGCATTACCTCTATGGAGGCGATATTGCCGTTCACGCCGGCCTTGTTGTCGATGACGAACGGCTGGCCGAGCGAACTCTGCAGGCCGTTAAGCAGCGCACGTCCGGCGAAGTCGGTCTGGCCGCCGGGGGGGAAGCCGACCAGCAGGGTTACCGGCTTGGTCGGCCAGCTGGTCTGCGCCCAGGCGGCAGTCGCCGTCAGCGCGCCAAGACCGAGCGCAGCGATGCCCAGGATCAGCGCTGAACGGCGCGAGTTCACGGGCGATTTCTTGGTGATTGTCATGACAGGTCTCCCTTTATGTTTTGACAGGGCCGCAGCCCCATGGCGCTTCAGGCCATCTTTTCCATCGCTTCCCACATCCCGTTGATATAGACCGCACCGAGTGCCCGGTCATAGAGGCCGTATCCCGGCTTGCCCGTCTCGCCCCAGATCATGCGGCCGTGGTCGGGGCGGAAATAGCCCTGAAAGCCGACGTCGTGGTACGCCTTGACGATCGCTGCGATATCCAGTGATCCGCAGCTCGACAGGTGGGCGGTTTCCTCGAAGTCCCCTTCGGGAGTGATCTTGACGTTGCGGATATGGGCGAAATGGATGCGTCCCATGCCGCCGAACTCGCGCACCAGCGCCTCGACGTTGTTCTGTGGGCCCGCGCCAAGCGAGCCCGAGCACAGCGTCAGGCCGTTTGCCGGCGTGTCGACGATGCCGAGGATGCGTGCCAGGTCGTCGCGGTTCTTGACGATGCGCGGCAGTCCGAAGATGGGGCGCGGCGGATCGTCCGGATGGATGGCCATCTTGATTCCGCACTCCTGCGCCACGGGAATGACCGCGCGCAGGAAATACTCCAGATGCTCCCAGAGCCTGGCTTCGTCGATGCCGCGGTATTCGGCCAGCAGCGACTGCAGCTCCCCTGGCTGGTAGCTGGAATCCCAGCCGGGCAGGGCGATGCCCTGGCTGACGTCGATCTGCTCGACCTCCCGGGTGCTGAAGGCCAGGCAGGTCGAGCCGTCATCGAGTTTTTTCGCCAGTTCCGTACGGGTCCAGTCGAACACCGGCATGAAGTTGTAGCAGATGACTTCGATGCCCGCGGCGGCCAGGTTCCTGATGTTCTGCTGGTAATTGGCGATCAACTGGTCGCGCGTCGGCTTGCCGAGCTTGATGTCCTCATGGACGGGGACCGACTCCACCACCGTGAACCGCAAGCCCGCCGCCTCGATGGTGGCTTTGAGCGTCAGGATCTTGTCCAGCGGCCATACCTCGCCGACGGGTTCGTCGTAGATGGCCGAGACGATATGGGTCATGCCCGGAACCTGCCGGATGTATTCGAGCGGGATCGGGTCGGACGTGCCAAACCAGCGGAACGACATTTTCATGGGTGGAGCTTCCTTCGGGGCGGACGCCTGAGTATGTGGTCAACCAGAACAGGTTTCGTGGTTCACCAATTATGAATCGGTTGCCCAGTTTTGCCGTCATGGTTTACCATGGGATATATCAGGCACCGCCCGGCCATGCCACGTGCGAACTGCTGGCGGCGGCCGATCCAGCCGAAACCCGGGGCTGTGCCGTCAAGCGGTACGTCTTTGTGGCAGGTGGTCTACCGGTGATGACGCTGGGCCGCCTCCGCCTTCCTGCGATGCGACATTCCACCAGCGAACTTGCAACACCTCCTGCAGTCGATCACCCACCTGCCGCCAGCGACCGGTCCTACCTGGGCCTCGCCAGCCAGGTGCACGCGCTGATCGCATCCGGAGAGTTCTCCGCTGGCATGCGGCTGCCGTCCGAACGCACCCTGGCCGAGCGGTTCAGCGTCAGCCGTACCCTGGTGCGCGAGGCGATCATCGCGCTGGAGGTCCAGGGCCTGGTCGAAGTGCGCGGCGGCTCGGGGATCTACGTCTGCGCGCAGACGCCAGCGCCCGGTCCCGAGCCGTTCGAACTGACCTGGAGGCCGGGGCCTATCGAAACGCTGCGCGCCAGGGTGTTGATCGAATCGGAAGTCGCCGGCCTGGCAGCCAGCGAACGCAAGGACAGCGACCTTGACCGCATGTTCTCGGCCCTGAGCCTCATGCGCGAGCACATGGACGACAAGCAGGCCAACGAGGCGGCGGACCGCCAGTTCCACCTGTGCCTTGCCGAATCGACCGGCAACAGGGTCCTGTTGCATATGGTCACCGCACTATGGGACAGCGGGCGCAGCGACCCCCTGTGGGGCAAGATCGAGGACCACTTCCATACCACCGGGCTGCGGCTGGCATCGCAGGAAGACCATCAGCGGATCTTCGCGGCGGTGATGGGCCGCGACGGGACGGCGGCGCGGGCGGCAATGCGCACCCACCTGGAGAGGGTAATCAGCGAGTTCACCCAGGCGTGGCGTTGACGGACAAGTCCGTGAACCTATGAAATCCAGTGCAGCGCTGCGCAAAGCCGCGCCGCATTAAACGCCGGCCCCCTTTTTTCGACTCCCCACCCGATGCGGTGACGCTCGCACAGGCCGGCTTTCCGATCATGCGCTACACGTCCAAGGACGGACAAAACAGAAATAAAGCCACTCTTGATGCTGCAACAGGCGTAGAGTGAGGGGCACACCACCAACCCGCGGAGGCTGTCATGGATGTTTATCCAGCTGCGACTTACAAGGGATATGACGTCTATCCCCTGGTGTTCAGGCATGCGGCCGCGCGGGTTTGGCCGGAGCCCAGGCCCGACCGCTCGTTCGATGCGGCCGTGGTGATCTGCCTGGCCGGCGAATCGCCCGAAAGCGAGCAGGCGCGCACGTTCCGCCTGGATGCCACGCCCTGGGACAATGTGGGCGGCGCGCGCCGCGGCGCACTGCGCTATGCCGAGGACATCATCAACGGCACGGTGCCGGGGGTGTCGCTGGTCACGGTGCGATAGCAATAACTCTCCCCATCAACGCGGCTCGATGCCGCCTGGCGCCAGCGTGCGCGACAGCTCCGTCAGCCAGCAGGGAATTCGTTCATGGACATGCGTTCGGGATCATCCGGTTTTCTGTGCACGTTGCCCGGCGAGGGCAAGGGCATCACCTACCACGTCGCGGTCTGCTTCATCGATGCGCAGCGGCCCACCGGCGTGCTCTTCACCAGCTTTGTCGGGGCCGGGCGGCGCGCCTTTGCCGTGCTGGCCGAAGCCGATGCATTGCCGGACCAGCTTGGCACCAGCGGCGAAGCGCTGTGCCGGCTGGCCATCGGCCAGGTGGTGCGCGACAATCTGCATGACAAGGCGCGCGAGGGCGACTATGTGCTGGACCTCGGCGCCGTGCCGTGGGACGGCGAGCTGAGGCCGGTTGGCAGCGGCGTCCGGACCGGACGGCCGCATGTACGCGTGGTGGGCTGAGGCGGCGCTCAAAGGGGCGCGCGCCCCCAGGCCGTTCGTGCCGGCACGCGGCAGCGCGGCGGGACTTCGGTCAGATCTTGAATACCGGGGCGCCGTGGCGCTCCAGCAGTGCTTCGATCAGCGCCATGTCGGCGATTTCGGGGGTACGGTCCTCCACCGCGCGCGACGGGCCGCAATAGGTCGCGGTCACATGGCGCCTGACCGTCAGTACGCCGGCGGTCGGCGGCGCGATCTGTACCTCCTGCCACGGTGCGTGCCGGTAAGTGCCTGCCTGCCAGCCTTCCGGCGTCAGGTGCAGGGCTTCCCATTCTTCGATGGTCGACATGGTCGGTTCTCCTGTGCGATGAAATGACGTGTTGCGGGATGGCATGCGTCGGTGCGGCGCATGCCATGGCGAAAGACGCGGCCTACGACTTGTGTCGATAGTTGATGCGTCCCTTGGTCAGGTCGTACGGCGACATTTCCAGCGTGACGCGGTCCCCGGCCAGTACGCGAATGCGGTTCTTCTTCAGGCGGCCGGACGAATAGGCCCAGACCTCGAACCCGTTTTCCAGCACGACGCGGAAGCGGTTGTCCGGCAGGACCTCGGATACCTTGCCGCCAAATTCCACCAGTTCTTCTTTTGCCAAAGCGGCTCCTTGCGAGAGCGGCGCCGGGATGGCGCACGCTGTTGTGACGGCCTGTGGGCCGGGAGATCGGTGGTTACCGCAGGCGCAGCCGCGCCGCGGCGCGTTCCCCGGCACGTCGCGCGGCCTGGCGGGCACGGGCTTCGGAGCGGTGCGTGTCGTGGCGCAGGGCCACGTTGGCGACGATGCGCTCGGCGCCGTTGCGGTATTCGGCAATCATGTAGGTCGCGAACCAGAGGCCGGGTTCCTGCTGGATCGGATAGACCGAAACGGTGTACGGGTCGTGGCTGTGTCGATGGTCGAGGCTCTGGTTGTAGTAGTTGCTTGGCTTCAATGTGTTATCGCTTCAAGGGGCGCGGCCGCGGGCGGCGCGGTGCATCGGTCCGATGCAGGCGGCGCAGATTGGCGACCGTTCGCCGTTGCTGTAGGCCAGCGTCGGGGCCCGCGCACGGCGCAGGCAGGAGTCTGGCGGGAAGTGGACCATGCCTGCGCAGCCGGTGCGCTGGGAGCGGCGCGATGGTTGCGGAGCGGACGTGCCGCCGGTCGGATAGGGTAAGGGGCGTTGCCGCCCAGGGAATGCCGGGATCGGGCCCGGCCACCGCCGATGTACTTCTTTTGGGATTGGTCCTGCGGCGGATTGCACTGGCGTCGGGCGTTGCCGATCCGTGCGAAGGAACCCGAATGATACCACTTCCGGCGCGGACCCTTCCCGCATGCCGGACAGCGCACTCGGTGCGGGCCCCGCCAGACGCTCAGGTTTCGCTGATCTGCGCGAAGCGCTGCGACAGGAAATCGATCAGCTCGCGCACTGACGGAAGCAGTCCCCGCCGCGACGGAAACACCGCGTGGATCACGCCGCCCTTGATCGACCAGCCGGGCAGCACCCTGGCCAGGCGGCCCTCGCGCAGCTCGTCGCTGACCATCATCAGCGGCAGCTGCACCAGCCCGGCGCCGGCGACCGCGGCGGCGCGCAGCATGATCATGTCGTCGGTGACCAGGCGGGGCTTGTGGTGCAGCTCGGCGCTGGCGCCGTCGGGACCATGCAGCGCCCACACATGCGTGGGACGCGGCGGACCCAGGTCCAGCGTCGGCAGCGTGTTCAGGTCGGCCGGCGTGAACAGCGAGGGCAGGCTCTCCACCAGCCTGGGGCTGGCCACGATGCACCATGCACGCTCGGCCAGCACGCGCATCACCAGGTCGCTGTCGTCCAGCGGCGGCACGCGCACGCGGATGGCCAGATCCACGCCTTCGGCGACCACGTCCACGCGGCGGTTGGTGGCCTCCAGATGCACGGTGACCTTCGGGTTGGCGGCCATGAAATCCGCGATCATTTCGCCCACGCGGGTATGCAGCAGCGCCACCGGGCAAGTCATGCGCACCAGGCCGCTGGGTTCGGCGCGGGTGCGCTCGATCACGCTCTCGGCGGCCTCCGCCTCGACCAGCATTGCCTTACAGTGCGCGTAGTAGGTCTGCCCCAGTTCGGTCACGGAAAAGCGTCGCGTCGAGCGCTGGATCAGGCGCACGCCCAGCCGCTCTTCCAGCATGGCCACGCGCCGGCTCAGCTTGGACTTGGGGATCCCAAGCACGCGCCCCGCCGGCGCAAAGCCCTGGTGGTCGACTACCTGCGCAAAGTAGTACAGGTCGTTGAGGTCTGGATGCAACGCGGGCTCCTGTCGTCCTGCCAGTAGGACGCTGAGAGCAGATTTTCGAGCCTACCGGGTCCACCTGCCAAGACCTATGCTTTTGCCACACGGTTGGTTCCGCGGCGTTGGCGCCACGGCCACCGCAGCCTCGTCCACTGTGCAAGGAGAAAGCGAGATGACCACCCCCGCCAATTTCAACGGCAAGCGCCCCGTCATCGATCCCGCCGATACGGCGATGTTGCTGATCGACCACCAGAGCGGCCTGTTCCAGACCGTGGGCGACATGCCGATGCCCGAGCTGCGCCTGCGCGCCGCCGCGCTGGCCAGGATGGCAACGCTGTGCAAGCTGCCCGTCATCACCACGGCCTCGGTGCCGCAGGGGCCCAACGGCCCGTTGATTCCAGAGATCCACGAGAACGCCCCGCATGCCAGATATGTCGCGCGCAAGGGCGAGATCAACGCGTGGGACAACCCCGACTTCGTTGCCGCGGTGAAGGAAACCGGCAAGAAGACGCTGATCATTGCCGGCACCATCACCAGCGTCTGCATGGCGTTCCCGTCGATCAGCGCGGTCGCCGACGGCTACAAGGTGTTCGCCGTGGTCGATGCCTCCGGCACCTACTCCAAGATGGCGCAGGAGATCACGCTGGCGCGCATCGTCCAGGCCGGCGTGGTGCCGATGGATACCGCCGCGGTCGCCTCCGAGCTGCAGCAGAGCTGGAACCGCCCGGACGCGCAGCAATGGGCCGAGGTCTATACCAGGATCTTCCCCGCCTACCAGTTGCTGATCGAGAGCTACATGAAGGCGCAGGAAGTCGAAAAGAAGCACGAGGTGCTGGACTCCCGGCGCTGACATCGTCCCCTAGGAGGACGGCTTTTCACCCCTGGGAACGGCCGGTGGGCAATTCTCCGGCCGTGCCCGTTTTTGTTTTTACAGGAGTACGCCATGAGCAAGCCCTACAAGCGCCTGGACAAGAACCAGGCTGCCGTCCTGATGGTCGACCACCAGGCCGGCCTGCTGTCGCTGGTCCGGGATATCGAACCCGACAAGTTCAAGAACAACGTGCTGGCATTGGCCGACCTGGCCAGGTACTTCAAGCTGCCGACCATCCTGACCACCAGCTTCGAAGACGGTCCCAACGGTCCGCTGGTGCCCGAGCTGAAGCAGATGTTCCCCGATGCGCCGTTCATCCCGCGGCCGGGCCAGATCAATGCCTGGGACAACGAAGACTTTGTCGCGGCGGTGCGCGCCACCGGCAAGAAGCAGTTGCTGATCGCGGGCGTGGTCACCGAAGTCTGCGTGGCCTTCCCGGCGCTGTCGGCGATCGAGGAAGGCTTCGAGGTCTTTGTCGTGACCGATGCCTCCGGCACCTTCAACGAAATCACGCGCGATTCCGCGTGGCGCCGCATGTCAGAGGCTGGCGCGCAACTGATGACGTGGTTCGGCGTGGCATGCGAGCTGCACCGCGACTGGCGCAACGACATCGAAGGGCTGGGCACGCTGTTCTCGAACCATATCCCCGACTACCGCAATCTGATCACCGCCTATACGACGGTGAAGGGCGGCAAGTAAGCGCTTCGCACCGCCCTGTCTCGCGTCAGGGCGGCACGCTGGCGCAGCCTTCAGGCGCGGGCCGCGATCACCTTGCCCGGATTGAGGATATCGAGCGGGTCGAGCGCGCGCTTGATCGACCGCATCACGGCGACCGCGGCCTCGCCGTGCTCCTCCAGCAGGTAGCCGATCTTGTGCAGTCCCACACCGTGCTCGCCGGTGGAGGTGCCGCCATGGCGCAGCGCGCGCCGCACCAGCCGCTGGCTGAACGCCTCGGCCGCTTCCACTTCGGCACGATCGTCCGGATCGACCAGCACCAGGCAATGGAAATTGCCGTCGCCCACATGGCCGAACACCGGTGCCAGCAGGCCATGCGCGGCGATGTCGGCCTCGGTTTCCTCGATGCATTCCGCCAGCGCGGAGATCGGTACGCAGGCATCGGTTGTCAGGCAACGGCTGCCCGCGCGCAGCTGCAGCACGGCGAAGTAGGCATGATGGCGCGGCGTCCACAGGCGCGAACGGTCTTCCTGCCGCGTGGCCCACTGGAATTCGCCGCCGCCGCATTCCGCCGCGATTTCCCGCACCCATTCCGCCTGCTCGTCGACCTGCGCCTGGCCGCCGCCGAATTCCAGGCACAGCGTCGGCTGCTCGGCCATCGACAGCTGGCTGTGCGCATTGATGGCGCGGATCGTCAGCGCATCCAGCATCTCCGCGCGAGCCAGCGACACGCCGGCCTGCACTGCCTGGATGACGCAGTCGACCGCGGCGCGCACGCTCGGGAAATGCACGATCGCCGCGGCGGTGATTTCGGGCCGCGGATGCAGCCGCACCGTGGCCTCGGTGATCAGCCCCAGTGTCCCTTCGGAGCCGCAGTAGAGCTGCGTCAGGTTGTAGCCCGCCGATGACTTGCGCGCGTCAGACGCGGTGCGCAGCACCTCGCCGCCGGCAGTCACCACGGTCAGGCTGCGCACGTTGTCGCGCATGGTGCCGTAGCGGACCGTGTTGGTGCCCGAGGCCGCGGTCGCCGCCATGCCGCCGATGGTGGCATCCGCGCCCGGATCGACCGAGAAGAAGAAGCCGCTGTCGGCCAGCGCGGCATTGAGCTGGCTGCGCGTGACGCCGGCCTGCACGGTCGCGGTCATGTCTTCCGGCCGGATCGCCAGCACCGCGTTCATCTGCGTGAAGTCGATGCAGACGCCGCCCTGGATCGCCAGCAGGTGCCCTTCGACCGACGAGCCCGCACCGAATGCGATCACCGGCACGCGCTCGCGCGCGCAGGCCTGCACCACGAACGCGACTTCGTCGGTGCCGGTGACGAAGACCACGGCATCGGGCGGCGCCGGCGGATAGGCGGACTCGTCGGTGCCGTGCTGCAGCAGCACCGCGGCGCTGCGCGAAAAGCGCTCGCCGAATTTCTGTTCGAGCAGGGCGAGCAGCGCGGGCGACGGCGAACGGCGTGGCGCCGCTGCGGGGACTGCGGCGAGGACGTCAGTGGCGACGTCGGTGGTAGCTTCAAGCAGGGAGACCATGGTGTCTAGCGTGAGGAAGGGAGTTCATTGAAGCGGCGCGCGCGTGGGGCGCACCAGCAGCACCAGCGCGGCGCCGGCGACCAGCCACCCGGCCAGCATGTAGAGACCGGCATCGGTGCTGTGGGTGGCATCGTGGATCAGGCCCACCAGGAAGGGCGCACTGAAGCCGGACAGGTTGCCGAACGAATTGATCAGTGCAATGCCCGCCGCGGCGCCGGCACCGCCCAGCAGCATGGTGGGCAGCGCCCAGAACACCGGCAGCGTAGCCATGATGCCCATGGTCGCCACCGTCAGGCCCGCCATCGCCAGCCACTGGTTGCCGTGCATCGCCACGCTCAGCACCAGGCCCGCGGCACCGGCCAGCGCGGCCAGCGCGGCGTGCCAGCGCTGCTCCAGGTGGCGGTCGGCGCTGGCCGCGACCCAATACATCGCCACGACGCCGAACATCCACGGCACGGCGCTGAGCAGGCCGATCTGCAGCGGATCGGCCACGCCCGTGCCGCGGATGATGCTGGGCAGCCAGAAGCTCACGCCATACAGGCCGGAGACAAAGGCGAAGTACACCAGCGCCAGTGCCCACACCCGCGGGCTGGTCAGCACCGGGCGGATGCCGGTGTCGCCCTTGTGCGACTGTTCCGCCGCCATGTCGCGTGCGAGCACGTCGCGCTCGTGCGGCGCCAGCCAGCGCGCGGCGGCGGGGCGGTCGTCCAGGTACTTCAGCACCAGCAGGCCGACCAGCACGGTGGGCAGCCCTTGCAGCAGGAACATCCACTGCCACCCGGCCATGCCGGCGATGCCGCCCATGTACTTGAGGATCCAGCCCGACAGCGGGCCGCCGAGGATGCCCGACACAGGGATTGCCGCGATAAACATCGACGTCACGCGGCTGCGCCGCTGCGCCGGGAACCAGTAGGTCAGGTACAGGATGATGCCGGGAAAGAAGCCCGCCTCGGCCGCGCCCAGCAGGAAGCGCAGCACGTAGAAGGAGGCGGGCGACTTCACCAGCATCATCGCCGCCGACAGCAGGCCCCACGTGATCATGATGCGCGCGATCCAGCGGCGCGCGCCATAGCGATGCAGCACCAGGTTGCTCGGCACCTCGAACAGGAAGTAGCCGACGAAGAAGATGCCGGCGCCCAATCCGTATACGGTTTCGGTCAGTTGCAGGTCGGCCTGCATCTGCAGCTTGGCGAAGCCGACATTGACGCGGTCCAGGTAGGCGACGATATAGCAGAGGAACAGCAGGGGTACGAGACGCCAGGCGACTTTCCGGTAGACGGAATCGCCGGCGGCTTCAAGGGGGCCGGCCGCGGCGGGCACGGTGGTGGGGATGGTCATGCAGTCTCCGTATCTGTTCTTATGGCGTGGCGCGCCGTCTCGATGGCGCGGGGCTATCGTCGCCGCAATCGAACCAAAAGAAAAATATGGATTGGAGAACCGGCCATCTGCGAGCGAGATGGCAAGGGGACCCTGTCAGGGATCTGGGAAGGGAACCAGGAAAGATGCGCCGAGGCGGCGCCGAAAGACGGGGGAAGCGGCGGATCAGTCCCGCGTGCCGTCGGCGCTGACGGCGCGCGCGCCACGCCAGCCGCCCTGGTCGCACAACTGCCGCACCACATTGCCGACCAGCGTGCGCACCGCGCGCTTGGCATGGGTCAGCGGCAGGTCGCGCGACAGGCAGGTGCCCAGCGTACGCCGCATGGCGTCGCACAGGATCGGATGCGCGACCAGGTCGCCGGCGTCCACCTCCTGCGCCACCAGGGCCAGCGGCAGGATGGTCGGGGCGATGCCCGCCTGCACCGCGCGCTTCAGCGTATGGACCGAGTTGATTTCAGCGGCCAGCGACGGCATGGCAATGCCTTGCTCGCCGAAGACCTGCTCGATGATGGCGCGCAGGCAGTGATTGTGCTGCGACGCCGACAGGATCAGCGGCTGCGCGGCGATCGCCTGCAGCGTCATGCCGGCCTCCGGCGCGGGGCCTGGATAGCCCGCGCCCCGAATCCAGTAGAAGTCCTCGTCGGCCATGGGCTCGAAATCGAAATCGGCCAGCGGGACGTTGGAAGTGAACACGGTCAGGTCGATGCGGCCCTGCCTGAGCTGGTCGAGCAGGTTGCCGGTCAGTTCCTCGTTCAGGTGCAGCGACACCTGCGGCAGTTGGGCGCGCGCGGCCTGCAGCAGCGGCAGTGCCAGCGCCGCCGAGGCGCTCTGCGGCACGCCCAGGATCACCGAGCCGACGATCGATTCGGGCGCGCGCACCGCGGTGCGCGCGTCTTCCAGCTGCTTCAGGATGCCCTGCGCGTACTCGTAGAAGACCTTGCCCGACTCGGTCACCTGCACGCCGCCGCGCCCGCGCACCAGCAGCTGCACGCCGAGCTCCTGCTCCAGGTCACTGATCTGCTTGCTCAGCGCCGACTGGGCGACGAACAGGCATTGCGCGGCGCGCGACACGCTGCCGGCATCGACAATGCCGACGAAGTACTTGAGCTGTCTGAGTTCCATGGTCGCTTCTCGTGTTCGCCTCGGGCGGGGCGGCACGCTGCCGTGCGCGGCGGCGATGATAGCAGCCACCGGGCAGCCGGAAACATCCCGGCTTTCCCTGTGGCATGGAACCCAACAGGATGCGTCGCACGCGCCGCTCAGGCCTTGCTCGCGGCGGGGGCCGGTGTTGCCACCTTCACCTCCGCGGCAGTCTCCGCCTGCGCCGAGGCCGACCGGCGGTGGTTGATCAGCGACACCGCCAGCATTGCGATCACCGCGGGGATTGCAATCGCCATGAAGTTCTGCTGCAGCGGCAGCGACATCCCCACCAGCACGCCGATCACGATCGGCGCCAAGATCGCGCCGCTGCGGCCCACGCCCGAGGCCCAGCCGATGCCGGTGCCGCGCACCGCCATCGGGTAGAACTGGCCCGCATAGGCATAGGTGACGATCTGCGTGCCGATGGTCGAGGCACCGGCCAGTCCCACCATCACGAACAGCGCGGCGGTCGGCATGGGGTAGCCCAGCAGCGTGATCGAGATCGCGGCCAGCGCGTACATGCCGATCAGCACATGCTTGATTGGCAGGCGGTCGGCCAGCCAGCCGCCGCCGACGGCGCCGATCATCGCGCCGAAGTTCAGCACCAGCACGAAAGTCAGCGCCGAGCCGAGGGTGTAGCCGGCGCCGGCCATCAGCCTGGTCAGCCACGAGCTGAGCGCGTACACCATGAACAGGCACATGAAGAACGCCACCCAGAACATCGCCGTGCTGAAGCCGCGGCCATCCTGGAACAGGCGGCGGATCGGCGCGCTGCCGGCCGTCTTGCTGTCACTCTCGTCTGCGGGCAGCGTGAAGACGTCGCCGGCCTGCGGGCGGTGCGACGGCACCAGCCGCGCTACCACGGACTGCAGCATGGCGGTCTGCCTGGTGCGGATCAGGTAAGGCATCGATTCCGGCAGCGCGCGCAGCACCAGCGGGATCAGCAGCACCGGCAGCCCGGCGGCCAGGAACACCGACTGCCAGCCATAGCTCTCGATCAGGCCCTTGCCCAGCAGCGCGGCCAGCATGCCGCCGACCGAATAGCCGCTGAACATCAGCGTCACCAGCGTGCCGCGCAGCTTGCGCGGCGAGTACTCGCTCATCTGCGCCACCACGTTGGGCATCACGCCGCCGATGCCCAGCCCCGCCAGGAAGCGCGTGACGCTGAACGTGACAGGATCGCCGGCAAAGCCAGCCGCCGCCGTGAACACGCTGAACAGGCCGATGCAGATGGCAATGGCGCGCCGGCGGCCGATGCGGTCGGCCACGGTACCGAGGAAGATCGCGCCGAACATCATGCCGAACAGTGCCGAGCTGACCATGAAGCCCGCGCTGGTGGCGGTCACGCCCATCTCCTTCATGATCGACGGCAGCGCAATGCCGGCAACGGCCAGGTCATAGCCGTCAAAGATAATGATCAGCGCGCACCAGAACAGGATCTGCGCATGGAAGCGGTTGAAGCGGGCCTCGTCGGCCAGCTGGTGGACGTCGATCTGACGCATGGGTTGTCTCCGGTATGGTGGGATGGCGCGTGCTCACGCCACTGCAACGGCGCGCTCTGCGGCGGCCTTCAGTTCGCGCTCGCGCAGCACGAAGCGCTGGATCTTGCCCGTGGCGGTCTTGGGCAGCGTGTCGACGAACTCGATCGCACGCGGGTACTTGTAGGCGGCCAGCCGCTCCTTGACGAAGGCCTTCAGCTCGCTGTCACCAAGCTGCGCGCCGGACTTGAGCACCACGAACGCCTTGGTCTTGACCAGCCCCTCCTGGTCAGGCACGCCGATCACCGCCGCTTCGAGTACGGCGGGGTGCTGCACCAGCGTGGCCTCGACCTCGAACGGCGAGACGTAGATGCCGCTGACCTTGAGCATGTCGTCGCTGCGTCCGGCGTAGCTGTAGGTGCCGTCCGGGTTGCGCACGTACTTGTCGCCGCTCTTGGTCCAGCCGCCGCGGAAGGTGTCGCGCGTTTTCTCGCGATTGGCCCAGTACATCATCGCGGCGCTGGGGCCTTGGATATAGAGGTCGCCGATCTCGCCGTCGGGAACGGGCTGGCCGGATTCGTCGCGCAACTCGATCGAGTAGCCCGGCACCGGCCAGCCGGTGGTGCCGTAGCGGACCTGGCCAGGGCGGTTGGACAGGAAGATGTGCAGCATCTCGGTGGAGCCGATGCCGTCGATGATCTCGCAGCCGAAATGCGCGGTAAAGCGCTGGCCGATATCCGCGGGCAAGGCTTCGCCGGCCGACGAGCACAGCCGCAGCGCCACGTCGGCGCGCGCGGGCAATGAAGGATGGGCCAGCATGCCGGCGTAGCCGGTGGGCGCGCCGAAGAATACCGTGGGCTTGTGTTCCAGCCAGCGGCGGAAGGTGGCCTCGGGCGTGGGCCGCTCGGCCATCAGCACCACCGTAGCGCCAACGCTCAACGGAAAGCTCAGGCCATTGCCGAGACCATAGGCGAAATACAGCTTGGCCGCGGAGAAACAGGTGTCGTCCTCGCGCAGGCCCAGCACCGGAGCGGCGTAGAGTGAGGCGGTCCAGTAGGGGTTGCCATGGCTGTGCACCACGCCCTTGGGCTGTCCGGTCGAGCCGGATGAATACAGCCAGAAGCCCGGATCATCGCAACTGGTTGCGGCGGGCACCGCCAGCGGGGGTTGCGCGGCGAGCACCGTGTCGAGCGACACCATGCCCTCAGGCAACTGGCCTTGCGCGCGCGACACGAACACCTTGCCCACTTCATGCCCGGGCCGCGCCAGCGCGTCCTGCAGCACCGGCAGCAGCGCCGCCGACACCAGCACCGCCTGCGCGCGGCTGTGCTGCAGCATGTAGACGTAGTCATCGACGGTCAGCAGCGTATTGACCGCCACCGGCACGATGCCGGCATACATCGCGCCCAGGAAGCTCGCTGGCCAGTCGGTGCAGTCGTGCATCAGCAGCAGCACGCGTTCCTCGCGGCGCACGCCGGCGCCGAGCAGCGCGGCGGCCACGCGCCGCGCCTGCTGCGCCAGCTCGCCGTAGGTCAGCTGGCCGTCGTCATCGATGTAAGCGGTCTTGTCCGGCCGTCCGGCATTGCACGCCAGCACGTGCGCGGCAAAGTTGAAGGACGCGCCCGGCGGCTGCACCGGGACGCCTGCGGTGGTGGCGGTCATGCTTGTCTCCCCGTTACTGGTGTACGGTGTGCTGCGCGCCGCCATGCGAGGGCGACGCGGTGAAGGAGCGGTGAAGGCGTATGAACGTGTGAAGGGGGACCGCGGTCAGGCCAGCGTGCCAAGTACCCCGGTGCTGGCCTGGATCGCGCTGCGGCGATGGTAGAAATGCAGTGCGCGCAGGCCGCCCAGCTCCTCGCCGCCGCCGGCGCGGCCGGGGCCGCCATGCAGCGATTGCGGCATCACGTTGCCGTGGCCGGTGTGCAGCTGCGCGACGTCGGGCGAGATCACATGCACGCGGCCGTGGCTGTCGGCCAGTTCGACCGCCGCGGCGCCGAGCGCCGCGGCATCGCTGCCATAGAGCGAGGCCACCAGCGAACCCTGGCCGCGGCGCACCAGAGCGAGCGCATGCGGGGTATCGCGATAGGGCAGCAGCGTGGCGACGGGGCCGAACACCTCGGTGTCGTGCACCGCTGAGGCCGCATCGGCATCGGCGACGCCGAGCAGCGTCGGCCCGATGCAGCAGGCCACGGCCGGATCGGCGTCAACCAGCGGCTGCCGCGTGCCGTCGTGCAGCATCTGCGCGTGCTGGCGCAACGCCGCAAGCCCTTCGGTGACCGCATCGAACTGTGCGCGGCTGACCAGCGCGCCCATGCGCACCGCGTCGTTGCGCGGATTGCCGACGGTGACTTTCGACAGCCGCGCGCCGATCGCTTCGGCGGCCTGCCCGTAGAGCGCTTCGGGCACGAACACGCGGCGGATCGCGGTGCATTTCTGCCCGGACTTGACCGTCATCTCGCGCACCACTTCCTTCACCAGCAGGTCGAGCGCGGCGGCGTCCGGCCCCGCCTGCGGCAGCAGGACCGCGCTGTTGATGCTGTCCGCCTCGATATTCACGCGCACCGAACGTTGCGCGATAGCCGGATGCGAGCGGATCACCGCGGCGGTATCGGCCGAGCCGGTGAACGACACCACGTCGAACGGTTGCAACGGGTCCAGCAACCCCGCCGAGCTGCCGCAGATCACCGACAGCGCGCCGGCCGGCAGCACGCCGGCCTCGACCACGTCGCGCACCATGCGCTGGGTCAGCCAGGCCGTGGCGGTGGCGGGTTTGACGATCACCGGCACGCCGGCCAGCAGCGCGGGCGCAGCTTTCTCCCACAGGCCCCAGCCTGGAAAGTTGAAGGCATTGATAAACAGCGCCACGCCGCGCGTGGGCACCAGCACGTGCTGCGATTGGAACAGCGGATCCTTGCCCAGCCGCGCGGCCTCGCCGTCGGGCAGGTAGTGGCGATCGCCGAGCGTATCGCCCAGCTTCGCATAGGTGCCCAGCGTAAAGATGCCGCCATCGATGTCGACCGCGGAATCGTTCTTCACGGTGCCGCTGTTCGCGGTGGCAATCTCGTAATAGGCATCGCGGTTGGCCTGCAGCACCTTGACGACTTCACCCAGCAGCGCGGCGCGCTGGCGGTAGGTCAGCGCGCGCAGGGCGGCACCGCCCTGTTCGCGCGCGAAGGCAAAGCCGGCGGCGAGGTCCAGGCCGGTGGCATCGACCCGCACCAGTTCATCGCCCAGCACGGGATCGAACAGTGGCGTGCCGGCACCGCTGCCTGCCTGCCATTTGCCGCCGAGATAGTTGGAAAGCAGTTCGGTCATGGCAGTCCTTAGCGGGTGAAGTCGCGGGTGAAGTCGATGCGGCCTTCAGGCAGCAGGTAGAGCACCAGCGCGCGGCCGTTGCTGACGGTGGGGCGGTGCGCACTGCCCGGCGGACATACCAGCCAGCCGGCGGCGCGGCCATCGAATTGCGCATTGCCTTCCAGCGGCATGATCAGGTCGATCTCGCCGTTGGGATGCATATGGTGCGGACCGGCAATGTCCCGCATGTCGACCACGTCGACCGAGAATCCGTGCAGGTCGCCGGCGGGCTTGAAGATGCGGCCGTAGCGGATGCCGCCGCCTTCGCGGTCGCACAGCCAGCCTTCCGCCACACCGGCCTCGCAGCTTGCCTTCAGTTGCTGGTAGGTGGCAGTGCTGGCGCCATGCTCGGCATTGAGCCAGTCGTCCAGGGCGGCATCGAGCGGCCGGCCGGCAAGCTGTGCGGTAAGTTGCGCAATCTGCTCGCGGAATTGCGTTGGAGAGAGGGTGGGGGACATCCGAGGGGCTCCGTCTGATTCAGCCATTGCTATCCAAGACTTCATGCATTATTGTGCATGTATGAAAAATAGGACCGCCGAGAAATCATGTCAAGCACTATATTGCATGAATCTGGGTTAACCCGGGATCAGCGCCTGCAAGATGATTCAGGCGCAGCCGCCGCCAACGGCGCCGAGAAGAACCCCTTCCTGGTCGCGCTGGGGGAGCGCGTGCGCGACCTGCGCGCGCGCCGCGGCCTGACACGCAAGGCCGCGGCGCAGGCCGCCGGGGTGTCGGAGCGGCACCTGGCCAACCTGGAATATGGCAGCGGCAACGCGTCGATCCTGGTGCTGCAGCACATTGCCGACGCGCTGCAGTGCTCGCTGGCCGGGCTGCTGGGCGACGTCACCACGTCCTCGCCGGAATGGATCCTGCTGCGCGAGCTGCTGGAGCACCGCGATGAAGCCACGCTGCGGCGCGTGCGCATTGCCGTGGGCGAAATGCTCGGCACCGGCGGCGAGAATGCCGTGCAGGCGGCGCGCAGCCCGCGCGTGGCGCTGATCGGCCTGCGCGGCGCCGGCAAGACCACGCTGGGCGGCATGCTGGCCGAGGACCTGGACTTCCCGTTCGTCGAGCTGAGCCGCGAGATCGAGAAGTTCGCCGGCTGCAGCATTGCCGAGATCCAGGGGCTGTACGGCATGAACGCCTACCGCCGCTACGAGCGCCGGGCGGTGGAAGAGGCCATCCAGATCTATCCAGAAGCCGTCATCGCCACGCCCGGCGGGCTGGTGTCCGACCCGGCCACCTTCAACCTGCTGCTGGCCCACTGCACCACGGTCTGGCTGCAGGCCGACGCGGAAGACCATATGGAGCGCGTGCGGGCACAGGGCGACTTCCGCCCGATGGCGGCCAGCAAGGAGGCGATGGAAGACCTGCGCCATATCCTGGCCGGCCGCGCCGCGTTCTATTCCAAGGCGGAGTTTTCGCTGGATACCAGTGCGCAGCCGCTTGAAGCCACGTTCGCGGCGCTGCGCGAGCTGGTGCGCACGGCGCTGCAGATGCCGGGCTGAACCGAGTCTGCTGTCAGCGGCGGCACTTCGGTGCCGCCGTTCTGCTTTCCGGGCGGCGCGAACGCCGCATATGAACCATGGCGGCGCCGCGTTCGCCATATCCTCCAAAATCTGCACAATAGTGCTTGCATGAAATTCTGTTGATGAACTATAGTTCGTTTCAACAGATTCCTGCTCATGCACTATGGTGCAGATCCACAGAGGAGACACCGCCGTGACCACCGCCCCCCGCGTCGAGTACCAGACCACCCCCGCCCAGTACAAGCACCTGAAGCTGAAGTTCGAAGGCCCTGTCGCCACGCTGGCGGTGGATATCGACGAAAACGCCGGCCTGCGTCCCGGCTACAAGCTCAAGCTGAACAGCTACGACCTCGGCGTCGATATCGAGCTGAACGATGCGCTCAACCGCATCCGCTTCGAACATCCGGTAGTGCGCACCGTGGTTGTCACCAGCGGCAAGGACAAGGTGTTCTGCTCGGGCGCCAATATCTTCATGCTCGGCGTCAGCAGCCATGCCTGGAAGGTCAACTTCTGCAAGTTCACCAACGAGACCCGCAACGGCATCGAGGACTCGTCGCAGCACAGCGGCCTGAAGTTCCTGGCCGCGGTCAACGGCGCCTGTGCCGGCGGCGGCTATGAACTGGCGCTGGCCTGCGACGAGATCCTGCTGGTGGACGACCGCTCGTCGGCGGTCAGCCTGCCGGAAGTGCCGCTGCTGGGCGTGCTGCCGGGCACCGGCGGCCTGACCCGCGTGACCGACAAGCGCCATGTGCGCCACGACCTGGCAGATATCTTCTGCACCACCACCGAAGGCGTGCGCGGCCAGCGCGCCAAGGACTGGCGGCTGGTCGACGATATCGCCAAGCCGGCGGTGTTTGCGCAAAAGGTGCAGGAGCGTGCGCTGGCGCTGGCCGCAAAGAGCGACCGGCCGGCCGATGCGCAGGGCGTCGCGCTCACGCCGATCGAGCGCACCACCGAAGCCGATGCGCTGCGCTATACGCATGTGACGGTCGAGATCGACCGCGCCGGCCGCACCGCCACGTTCACGATCAAGGCGCCGACGGGCACGCAGCCGCAAGACATTGATGACATCGTGCAAGCCGGCGCCAGCTGGTACCCGCTGCAACTGGCGCGCGAACTGGAAGACGCGATCCTGTCGATGCGCACCAATGAGCTGGACATCGGCACCTGGCTGATCAAGACCAGCGGCGACGCCGCCGCGGTGCTGGCCACCGACGCGACGCTGCTGGCGCACAAGGACCACTGGTTCGTGCGCGAAACCATCGGCCTGCTGCGCCGCACGCTGAGCCGACTGGACGTGTCGTCGCGCAGCCTGTTCGCGCTGATCGAACCGGACTCCTGCTTTGCTGGCACCTTCCTGGAACTGGCGCTGGCCTGCGACCGCAGCTATCACCTGGCGCTGCCCGATGACGAGGCGCGCGCGCCGAAGATCACCGTGGCGGAAGTCAACTTCGGCCTGTACCCGATGGCCACCGGCCAGAGCCGCCTGGGCCGCCGCTTCTATGACGAACAGCCGGCGCTGGACGCGGTGCGCGCCAGGGCCGGCCAAGCGCTCGATGCCGATGCCGCCCATGCGCTCGGCCTGGTCACCGCCAATCCCGACGACATCGACTGGACCGATGAAGTGCGCATCGCGCTGGAAGAGCGCGTGGCGATGTCGCCCGATGCGCTGACCGGGATGGAAGCCAACCTGCGCTTCAACGGCCAGGAAAATATGTTCACCCGTATCTTCGGCCGTCTGACCGCGTGGCAGAACTGGATCTTCCAGCGCCCCAACGCCGTCGGCGACAAGGGGGCGCTCAAGGTCTACGGCAAGGGCGACAAGGCTGCCTTCGACTGGAACCGCGTCTGATCCCGCACCCAACGACAACCGAATCGTCCTCCCCAGGAGACCACCATGTCCGGCATCAACTACAGCGACAAGATTCCCAACAACGTCAACCTGAGCGAAGACCGCACCCTGCAGCGCGCGCTCGAGCAGTGGCAGCCCAACTACCTGAGCTGGTGGAACGACATGGGCCCGGAAGGCTCGCACAGCCATGACATCTACCTGCGCACCGCGATCAGCGTCGATCCGCAGGGCTGGGCCCACTTCGGCCACGTCAAGATGCCGGATTACCGCTGGGGCATCTTCCTGAACCCGGCAGAGGCCAACCGCAGGATCCACTTCGGCGACCACAAGGGCGAGGACGCGTGGCAAGACATCCCCGGGGAATATCGTGCCAACCTGCGCCGCATCATCGTCACGCAGGGCGACACCGAGCCGGCATCGGTGGAGCAGCAGCGTCACCTTGGCCTGACCGCGCCCAGCATGTATGACCTGCGCAACCTGTTCCAGGTCAACGTGGAAGAGGGCCGCCACCTGTGGGCCATGGTCTACCTGCTGCACAAGTACTTCGGCCGCGACGGCCGGGAAGAGGGCGAAGCGCTGCTGGAGCGCCGCAGCGGCCAGCAGGACAACCCGCGCATCCTGCAGGCGTTCAACGAGCAGACCCCTGACTGGCTGTCGTTCTTCATGTTCACCTACTTCACCGACCGCGACGGCAAGTTCCAGCTATGCGCGTTGGCCGAGAGCGCCTTCGACCCGCTGGCACGGACCACTAAATTCATGCTGACCGAGGAAGCGCACCACATGTTCGTCGGCGAGAGCGGCGTGTCGCGCGTGATCCAGCGCACCTGCCAGGTGATGAACGAACTGAAGACAGACGATCCGGCGAAGCTGCGTGCCGCAGGCGTGATCGACCTGCCGACCATCCAGCGCTACCTGAACTTCCACTACAGCGTCACCATCGACCTGTTCGGCGCGGATGAGTCGAGCAACGCCGCCACCTTCTACAGCACCGGCCTGAAGGGCCGCTATGAAGAAGGCAAGCGCATGGACGACCACGTGCTCAAGGGCCAGACCTACCGCATCCTGCAGGCGCAGAACGGCCAGTTGACCGAGAAGGAAGTGCCGATGCTCAACGCGCTCAACGAAGTGCTGCGCGACGACTACATCAAGGACAGCATGGCCGGCGTCGAGCGCTGGAACAAGGTGATCGAGAAGGCCGGCATCCCGTTCCGCCTGAAGGTGCCGCACAAGGCTTTCCACCGCAATATCGGCGCGCTGGCCGGCGTGAAGGTATCGCCGGACGGCCGCGTAGTCTCCGACGCCGAATGGCGCGATTTCCGCGACCAGTGGCTGCCCACCGAAGGCGACCGCGCCTTTGTCGCCAGCCTGATGGGCCGCGTGGTCGAGCCGGGCAAGTTCGCCAACTGGATCGCGCCGCCGGTCATGGGTATCAACCGCCAGCCGGTGGATTTCGAGTACGTGCGGTTTAACTGACCGGCATGGCGGCTTCCGTGCTGCCGGCTTTCTCCCCTCTCCCGCTTGCGGGAGAGGGGCGGGGGTGAGGGCGGGAGCTTCAACGAAGCGCCGGTGCTTAAACCACCCCTCACCCTGCCCTCTCCCCTGAGGGGAGAGGGGAACACCGGTGGCACGGGATGCATGCCCGGAAGTCCTCTGAATTGTGGAGACCGCCATGGACATGGCCGAAATTCAAGTCATCAAGCAGCACCTGATCGATCCCGAGATCTGCATCCGCTGCAACACCTGCGAAGCCACCTGCCCGGTGGGCGCGATCACCCATGACTCGCGCAACTACGTGGTCGATGCCGACAAGTGCAACCTGTGCATGGCCTGCATTTCCCCGTGTCCGACGGGATCGATCGACAACTGGCGCACCATGCCCAGACTGCGCGCCTACAGCGTCGAAGAACAGCTCACTTGGGACGCGCTGCCCGAAGAGCTGTCGCCCGAGCAACTGGCCGACTTGGCGCCAGGCGCCGACCTGCAGACCGCCGCGCCGGAACCTCCAGCGGCGTCGCCGCTGTCCGGCACCGCCGAGGAGACCTTCAACAGCGCCCGCTATGGCGCCACCGTGCCGCCGTGGTCCGCCGCGCATGCCTACACCAACCTCTATGGCGCCAAGTCCGCGCACAAGACCATCACTGCCACGGTGACCGGTAACGTGCGCGTGACCGAAGTCGGCCGCGAATACGACACGCACCACATCGTGCTGGACTTCGGCGCGACGCCGTTCCCGGTGCTCGAAGGCCAGTCCATCGGCATCGTGCCACCTGGCACCGACGCCAGCGGCCGCCCGCACCACGCGCGCCAGTACTCCATCGCCAGCGCGCGCAACGGCGAGCGGCCGGGCTACAACAACCTGTCGCTGACCATCAAGCGCGTGCTGCAGGATCACGACGGCAACCCCGTGCGCGGTGTCGGCTCGAACTACATGTGCGACCTGAAGGTGGGCGACAAGGTGGAAGTGATCGGCCCGTTCGGCGCCAGCTTCCTGATGCCGAATCACCCGCGCTCGAACATCGTGATGATCTGCACGGGCACGGGCAGCGCGCCGATGCGGGCGATGACCGAATGGCGCCGGCGGCTGCGCAAGGCCGGGAAGTTCGATGGCGGCAAGCTGATGCTGTTCTTCGGCGCGCGCACGCAGGAGGAGCTGCCATACTTCGGCCCGCTGCAAAAGCTGCCCAAGGACTTCATCGACATCAACCTGGCGTTCTCGCGCACGCCCGGCCAGCCCAAGCGCTATGTGCAGGACCTGATGCGCGAACGCGCGGCGGACCTGGCGGCGCTGCTGGCTTCACCGGATACGTACTTCTATGTCTGCGGGCTCAAGAGCATGGAAGAGGGCGTGGTGCTGGCGCTGCGCGAGGTGGCGCAGCAGGCTGGGCTGCATTGGGAGACGCTGGCGGAGGGGCTGAAGCGGGACGGGCGGCTGCATCTGGAGACGTATTAAACGCTATGCTGCAACAAGTGCCGTCGTCGCTGGCACAGGATCCCCTCGACCGCTAGCGGGAGAGATCAATGCACGCTTGCACGCCGGCTTGCCTTCCAGTAACCGTTGGTTGTCGTCCCCGCGCAGGCGGGGATCCTGCTGGCCGAGCGCGACACCGTATGCTCCAGCTCTGACAATGAAAACGCCCTTTTTATGTATCCTCGATATTGTCCGGCGAACACATAATCGTTTTCATCCTTTTTGCTGGTTGCGTAGCCAACATGCTCTTTCATTTTTTCCGGCCATGTGCGCCGATAGCCAGAATTATCCTGCATGACGATGTGATGAATGTCGCCAAAATTGACCGTAACCCCTTTGGTTGATGGATATCCGAGTAAGCAGCTTTCAATGACGGCGCGCGGAGGCTGTGCATATGCCAACTGGCACGCCGAGGTGAGCAAGAATCCGGCTCCAATTTTCCTCATATATATTCCTTTCCGCCTTTATTTTTAGATAGCCTTCGGAGAATTTCCAGAATATCGTTCCACCTTGCGCCGCCGTTGACTCGTATTGATAGCCAACCGTGCCAAGAACTTTCCTTTCTGTCACGATTTTTCCTTTAGTGCCTTAACCAGTTCTGTCCACCCGTTCTTCTGCTGGCGGCGTCGGGGATTAACGACTGACGCAGCACTGGTATTGCTGTGAAAGCCCGTCCAATGCCTGCGCGGTCGCAGTGAATATTCGCGTAAAATCGCGGATGGTTGTCAGCCATATAATGCCAAAGTCGCCCCGTTTTGTGAGCAACCTTGTTGACACGTGCGGCCTGTTTTCTGAAAGCCGCGCTAGACAAGGGACTCATTTGAGAGGGGAGAACACACGCGAAAGGCGAGGCCCTCAGCCATACGCAAACCGCCTGCGCAACACCTTCCCCGCATCCACCAATTTCCCCTCCGCCACCTCCACCGTGCGCTGCAGGTAATCCTCGCTCGCCGCCAGCAGCGCACCATACATCGCGCTGCACATCTCCCGCGCCGTCCGACCCGGCCAGTCCTGCGGCAGCAGCGCCTCGGGCAAATTGGGATCGCGCAGCAGCACGCGCCGGTATTCATGCACCAGCAGCGTCCGCACGAAATAGGCGTCAGCCGGCGATAGTTGCGCCGCTACGTCCGCCAGCGGTGAAAAGCGCCGCAGCAGCGCCTGCCACGCGTCCGCCACGTCGCCCAGCTTGAAGGTCTGGTGCATCAGCGCCTGCAGCGGCTGGATCGGGAACGCTTCCAGGCTGCTTGCCTGCATCACCGCGACGTACTCCTGCGCGCGCGCCGCGCCGATGATCTCGCGTAGCGACCCAAGGTCTGCATTGGGATGCGCCATCACCCCTGGCGCGATCGCGCCAAAGCCCTCCCACAGCAATTCCCGCTTCAGCTTCTGCCGCACGGTGGCGCGTACGTCACTGCGCACCATCACCATCGTCCAGCGGCCATCCCATTCCTGCGCTTCGCCCGCATAGATGCGCTTGCCGGCGTGCAGCACGCGTTGCAGCCCGGCTTCCGACAGTCCGTAGTAGCTGCGCCGTCCGATCCTGGTGGCGCTCAGCCAATCGTCCGCGGTCAGACGGAACGTGGCGGTGCGCACCAGCCGGTCGTTGATGCCGAACGGTGCCGCGAGGCGGATCAGGCTCCCCAGCCACACCGCCTGCGGCCGTGGCGCCACCACGTCGCCGAACAGCGTCACCAGCAGGGAATTGGCCCCCAGCTTGAGCCCGCGCGCCAGCCGGGCAACGCGTGGAGAGGGTTGTTCCGGGTCAGGTGAAGTCGCCATCGCAGGCCCTTGAAGTGATACACATTCGTCGATTGCTTGAATCAAATTGTATCACTACCATGCATTGCAACTGACGCAATTGACGTAAATCAAGACCCCCAAGCGGGACCCAACAAAAGCGGAGCAGGCATGTACGCACAGCTGGTGGAGACAGGAGCAACAAGGCTCCGCGCGATGGAAGAGATGGACCCGCAGGAGCGCGCGTTCCAGTCCCGTGTGGATGACGGCATCAAGATCGAGGCCAAGGACTGGATGCCCGAGGCCTATCGCAAGACCCTCGTCCGCCAGATCTCGCAGCACGCGCATTCGGAGATCGTCGGCCAGCTGCCGGAAGGCAACTGGGTGACCCGTGCCCCTACGCTGGAGCGCAAGGCGGTGTTGCTGGCCAAGATCCAGGATGAAGCCGGCCACGGCCTGTACCTGTACAGCGCCGCCGAAACGCTGGGCGTGTCGCGCGACCAGATGCTGGGCGACCTGCATTCGGGCAAGGCCAAGTATTCCAGCATCTTCAACTACCCCACGCTGTCCTGGGCCGATATCGGCATGATCGGCTGGCTGGTCGACGGCTCGGCCATCATCAACCAGGTGCCGCTGTGCCGCTGCTCGTACGGCCCGTATGCGCGCGCCATGGTGCGCGTGTGCAAGGAAGAGTCGTTCCACCAGCGCCAGGGCTACGACATCCTGCTGAAGCTGTGCAACGGCACGCCCGAGCAGAAGCAGATGGCGCAGGACGCGCTCAACCGCTGGTGGTGGCCCGCGCTGATGATGTTCGGCCCGTCCGACGGCGATTCGCCCAACAGCGCGCAGTCGATGCAATGGCGCATCAAGCTGTTTTCCAACGACGAGCTGCGCCAGAAGATGGTCGACCAGACCGTGCCGCAGGCCGAGTACCTGGGCCTGACCATTCCCGACCCGAAGCTGAAGTGGAACGAGGAACGCGGCCACCATGACTTCGGCGAGATCGACTGGTCAGAGTTCTACAACGTGATCCAGGGCAACGGCCCGTGCAACCGCGACCGGCTGCGCACCCGCGTCAAGGCCTGGGACGACGGTGCATGGTTCCGCGACGCGCTGGTGGCCCATGCGGAAAAGCAGGCCGACAAGCAGGCACAGCAAGCCGCCGCCTGACCCATGCGGCGCAGCGCGCCGCTCCCACATCGAATCGTTTTACACAGGAGGTTGCCATGAAAGAGTGGCCGCTTTGGGAGATCTTTATCCGCAGCCAGCACGGCCTGGCCCACAAGCACGTGGGCAGCCTGCACGCGCCGGACGGCGAAATGGCGATCAACAACGCCCGCGACGTCTACACGCGCCGCAATGAAGGCGTCAGCGTCTGGGTGGTGAAGGCCAGCGACGTGATGGCCAGCAGCCCCGGCGACAAGGGCCCGCTGTTCGAGCCGGCCAACAGCAAGGTCTACCGCCACCCGACGTTCTTCCCGATGCCGGAAGCGGTCAAGCACATCTGAGACGGCCCGCATCATGACGAACCACAAGCTCGAATTTTTGCTGCGCCTTGGCGATTCCGCGCTGGTGCTCGGCCAGCGCCTGTCGGAATGGTGCGGCCGCGGCCCTGCGCTGGAAGAGGACATCGCGCTGACCAACGTCGCGCTCGACCTGGTCGGCCAGACCCGCCTGTGGCTGGGCTACGCCGCCGAGGTGGAAGGCGCCGGCCGCGACACCGACCAGCTGGCCTACCTGCGCGATGCGCACCAGTTCCGCAACCTGCTGCTGGTGGAACAGCCCAACGGCAGCTATGCCGATACGCTGGCGCGCCAGTTCCTGTTCGATACGTGGCACTACTTCCAGCTCGAAGCGCTGCAGCGCTCCACCGATGCGCGCATTGCTGAAATCGCCGCCAAGTCGCTCAAGGAAGTGACCTACCACGTGCGCCGTAGCGCCGACCTCGTGGTGCGGCTGGGCGATGGCACCGAGGAAAGCCACCGCCGCATGCAGGATGCGTTCGACGACCTGTGGATGTTCACCGGCGAACTGTTCGAAGCCGATGCGGCCGAGGCCGCGCTGGTGAACGAGGGCGTGATCCCCGATCCCGCCACCCTGGCCGGGCCCTGGCAGCGCCACGTCGGCGAGGTGCTGGAAGAAGCCACGCTGCGCGTGCCCGCCGGCCAGTGGGCGCAGAGCGGCGGCCGCCACGGCCGTCATACCGAACACCTCGGCTACCTGCTGGCCGAGATGCAGTTCCTGCAGCGCGCCTATCCCGGCGCGCAGTGGTGAGCATCGTGAACACCGTGAGCGCCATGACTGCCGCCGCACAGGCACGCCCGGCCGTCGAACAGGTCTGGTCCTGGCTCGACACGGTGCCGGATCCCGAGATCCCGGTGATTTCGGTGGTCGACCTCGGCATCGTCCGCGACGTGGCCTGGGTGGACGACGCCTGCGTCGTCACCATCACGCCGACCTACTCGGGCTGCCCGGCGATGACGATGATCCGCGCCGGCATCGAAACCGCGCTGGGCGCACGGGGCGTGCACAACGTGCTGGTCCAGACCCGGCTGGCGCCGGCATGGACCACCGACTGGATGACCGCGCGCGGCAAGGCCAGCCTGACCGGCTACGGCATCGCGCCGCCGGCGCAGCAGGTGATCGATATCAGCGGCATCAGCCGCAAGGCAGGCAGGGGACCGGCGGCGCTGGTGGTGGCCTGCCCGCACTGCGGCTCGCGCCATACGCGGCTGGTCAGCCAGTTCGGCTCGACCGCGTGCAAGGCGCTGTACCGCTGCGGCGACTGCAAAGAGCCGTTCGACTACTTCAAGGCTCACTGAGAAGGAAAGGTGGGGAGATGAGCAAATTCCATGAACTGACGGTGGCCTCGGTCACGCGCGAAACCCGCGACGCGGTGGCCGTGACCTTCGCCGTGCCGGACGAACTGGCCGACACCTACCGCTACGTCCAGGGCCAGCACCTGACGTTGCGCACCGGCATCGATGGCGAGGATGTGCGCCGCTCGTACTCGATCTGCTCGGCGGTGCAGGATGCACAGCTGCGCGTGGCAATCAAGCGCGTCGACGGCGGGCTGTTCTCCAACTGGGCCAACGAGCAGCTGCAGCCGGGCATGAAGCTGGAAGTGATGCCGCCATCCGGCCATTTCCATGTGCCGCTGTCCGCCACGCACGCCAAGCACTACGTCGCCTTCGCCGCCGGCAGCGGCATCACGCCGATGCTGTCGATCATCAAGACCACCTTGCGGGCGGAGCCCGACAGCCGCTTCACGCTGTTCTACGGCAACCGCGCGTCGTCGTCGGTGCTGTTCAAGGAAGAGCTGGAAGACCTGAAGGATACCTACCTGCAGCGCTTCAACCTGGTGTTCGTGCTCAGCCGCGAGCAGCTCGACATCGACCTGTTCAACGGCCGCATCGACGGCGACAAGGTCAACGCGCTGCTGGAGCACTGGGTCAGTCCGCGGGACATCGACGTCGCCTTCATCTGCGGCCCGCACTCGATGATGGAAGAGGTCTCGCAGGCGCTGCTCGATAACGGCGTCGACAAGACCCGCATCAAGCGCGAACTGTTTGCCACCAGCATCCCGTCGGCGCGGCCCGCCGCGCATGCACACAAGCAGGTCGGCCAGCAGCAATGCGAAGTGACCGTGATCCAGGACGGCCGTACCCGTTCCTTCACGCTGGAGAAGAACAAGGATACGGTGCTCGACGCCGCGCTGGCGCAGGGCATCGAGCTGCCGTACTCATGCAAGGGCGGGGTCTGCTCGACCTGCCGCTGCAAGCGCATCGAAGGCGAGGTCGACATGGACGTCAACTTCGCACTGGAAGACTACGAAGTCGCGCGCGGCTTCATCCTGAGCTGCCAGAGCTACGCCGTCAGCGACAAGCTGGTGATCGATTTCGACCAGGAAACCTGAAGCGTTCTCCTGCCATCCCAAATACCCAGATTCAATTTCGCCCCCGGAGCAAGCCGTGTCCCATCCGTTTTTCGAACGCCACCAGGCGCTGCTGGAACAAGCCACCCAAGCCATCGCCACGCGCGGCTACTGGAGCCCGTTCGCCGAAATGCCGAGCCCCAAGGCCTATGGCGAAACCGCCAACGCCGACGGCAAGGCTGCCTTCGAGGCGCGCCTGAACCAGCCGTTCGCACTGTCGCAGCCGGGCACTGTCGGCCAGGCCGGCAAGGAAGTCTCGCCATACGGCCCGGAACTGGGCGTCACCTATCCCAAGCCCGACCTCGACCAGCTCTTTGCCGGCGTTGCCAGGGGCATGCCTGCCTGGCGCAAGGCAGGCCCGGAAGCATGGGTCGGCGTGTCGCTGGAAATCCTGCAGCGCCTGAACCGCCGCAGCTTCGAGATCGCCTACGCGGTCATGCACACCACCGGCCAGGCCTTCATGATGGCCTTCCAGGCCGGCGGCCCGCACGCGCAGGACCGCGGCCTGGAAGCCGTGGCCTACGCCTGGGATGAACTGCGCCGCATCCCGAAGCAGGCGACGTGGGAAAAGCCGCAAGGCAAGAACGAGCCGCTGCGCATGGAAAAGCGCTACACCGTGGTGCCGCGCGGCGTGGGCCTGGTGATCGGCTGCTGCACGTTCCCGACCTGGAACGGCTATCCCGGCCTGTTCGCCAGCCTGGCGACCGGCAATGCGGTGGTGGTCAAGCCGCACCCGGGCGCGATCCTGCCGCTCGCGATCACCGTCGAGGTGGCGCGCGAAGTGCTGCAGGAAGCCGGCTTCGATCCCAACCTTGTCACGCTGGTGGCCAACGACCCGAGCGAGCGCATGGCTTCGAAGCTGGCGCTGCGCCCCGAAGTGCGCCTGATCGACTTCACCGGCAGCAGCGCCAACGGCGACTGGCTGGAGCGCAACGCGCACCAGGCGCAGGTGTACACGGAGAAGGCCGGCGTCAACCAGATCGTCATTGACTCCACCGCCGACTTCAAGGGCATGGTGCGCAATATCGCCTTCTCGCTGTCGCTGTACTCGGGCCAGATGTGCACGGCGCCGCAGAACATCTACGTGCCGAAGGACGGCATCGATACGCCGGAAGGACGCATCGGCTTCGACCAGGTCGCCGCGGCGATCGGCGAGGCGGTCGGCAAGCTGACCGGCGATCCGGCAAAAGCGGTGGAACTGATCGGTGCGATCCAGAACGACGGCGTGGTGGAACGGATCGAAGCGTCGCGCGCGCTGGGCGAGGTCGTTGCCGACAGCCGCGTGCTGGAGCATCCGGAGTTTCCGGGCGCGCGCATCCGCACGCCGCTGGTGCTGAAGGTCGATGCCAGCGACGAGGCGAAGATCATGCAGGAACTGTTTGGCCCGATCTCCTTCGTCGTGGCGACCGACAGCACCGCGCACAGCATCGAACTGGCGCACCGCGGCGCGAAGACGCACGGCGCGCTGACGCTGTCGGCCTACACCACCGATGCCGGCGTGACTGAAAGCATCCGCGACGCCGCGGAAGACGCGGGCGTGGCGCTGTCGCTCAACCTGACCGGCGGCGTGTTCGTCAACCAGTCCGCCGCGTTCAGCGATTTCCACGCCACGGGTGCCAACCCCGCGGCCAATGCATCGCTGTCGGATGCAGCCTTCGTCGCCAACCGCTTCCGCGTGGTCCAGAGCCGCTCGCATATCTGATCGCAATACCTGCAGTACCCCGGCGCCGGCCCCCCCGCACGCGGCGCCATCATAACGAGATGGAGTAGACAATGGTGCAACGCAACCCCAACCCCAACGAGCTGGAGCCGATCGAGCGCGCCAGCCGCGACGAACTGCAGGCGCTGCAGCTGCAACGGCTCAAATGGAGCGTGCGCCATGCCTATGACAACGTGCCGCATTACCGCAAGGCGTTTGCCGCGGCCGGGGTGCATCCGGACGATCTGCGGTCGCTGTCCGACCTGTCGAAATTCCCGTTCCTGACCAAGCAGGACCTGCGCGACAACTATCCGTTCGGCATGTTCGCGGTGCCGCGCGAGCAGGTGGCGCGCGTGCATGCGTCGAGCGGCACCACGGGCAAGCCGACCGTGGTCGGCTATACCGCGAAGGATATCGATACCTGGGCAAGCGTGGTGGCGCGCTCGATCCGCGCCGCGGGGGGACGTGCCGGCGACCTGGTCCATGTCAGCTATGGCTACGGGCTGTTCACCGGGGGGCTGGGCGCGCACTACGGCGCCGAGAAGGCGGGCTGCACGGTGATCCCGATGTCGGGCGGACAGACCGAGAAACAGGTACAGCTGATCCGCGAGTTCCAGCCCAATATCATCATGGTGACGCCGTCGTACATGCTGAACCTGATCGAAGAGATGGAGCGGCAGGGCATGGACCCGTCGGAAAGCTCGCTGAAGGTCGGCATCTTCGGCGCCGAGCCCTGGACCGACGCGATGCGCGCGGAGATCGAGGCGCGCGCGGGCATCGACGCGGTAGACATCTATGGCCTGTCCGAGGTGATGGGGCCGGGCGTGGCTTGCGAATGCATCGAGAGCAAGGACGGCCCGGTGATCTGGGAAGACCACTTCTATGCCGAGATCATCGACCCGGTGACCGGCGAGGTGTTGCCCGATGGCGCGGAGGGCGAGCTGGTGTTCACCTCGCTGACCAAGGAAGCGCTGCCGGTGATCCGCTATCGCACGCGTGACCTGACGCGTCTGCTGCCGCCGACTTCGCGTTCGATGCGGCGCATCGGCAAGATCACCGGACGCTCGGACGACATGCTGATCATCCGTGGCGTCAACGTGTTCCCGTCGCAGATCGAGGAGCTGATCCTGAGGGCGCCGGCGCTGGCGCCGCAGTACCAGCTGGTGGTGACGCGCGACGGGCACCTCGACAAGCTGGAGGTGCGGGTCGAGGCGCGGCCGGAGCGTTCCGCGTCGCTGACGGCGGATGACCGGGCGGCGCTGGAGCGTGACCTGAAGGACCAGATCAAGACCTATGTCGGCGTGACCACGCGGGTGCAGGTGGTGGCGGCCGAGGGGATCGAGCGCACCACGGTTGGCAAGGCACGGCGCGTGCTGGACATGCGGCCGAAGGTTACGCACGAGCAGCCGGTCGGCGCGATCTGACAGCGCTGCTTTTCACCCACACCCCTGGCAAAGGCTCCCCTCTCCCGCTTGCGGGAGAGGGGTGGGGGTGAGGGCGGGAGCCTCCACGAAGTGGCAGCGCATCGTGCTTGCCACACGCCGGCCCTCACCCCCGGCCCCTCTCCCGCGCGCGGGAGAGGGGAGCAAACCGCCGGCAGATTGACTTCAACCGATTTACCAAAAAAAGGCGCCACCCAGAGCCGCCACACCCCCCTGCGCCAAAGGAGACAACCATGGACGCACAACAACTGGAAGCCATCCAGAACCACCCCGACTTTATCCGCCTGACCCACGGCCGCACGCGCCTGGGCTGGTCGCTGACGCTGATCATGCTGGCGGTCTACTTCGGCTTCATCCTGCTGCTGGCTTTCTCGCCCGCCACGCTCGGCACGCCGGTCGCCGGAGGCGTCATGACGGTTGGCATCCCCGTCGGCGTGGCGGTGATCGTCGCCGCCGTGCTGCTGACCGCGATCTACGTCCACCGCGCCAACCGCGACCTGGACCCGCTCAACGAACGCGTGCGCAAGGAGTGCGAAGCATGAAGCCGGTACATCGTTTCCTCGGCGCCGCCCTGTGCGGGCTGGCAGCCAGCGCCGCCACGGCGGCCCCCGCGATCCAGGGTGAAGCCTCGCAGCGGCCGCTGAACTGGAGCGCCATCGTGATGTTCCTGCTGTTTGTGCTGTTCACGCTCGGGATCACCCGCTGGGCCGCGCGCCGCACCCGCTCCGCGTCGGACTTCTACGCAGCCGGTGGCGGTCTCACCGGTTTCCAGAACGGCCTGGCGATCGCCGGCGACATGGTGTCGGCCGCGTCCTTCCTCGGCATCTCGGCCATGATGTTCGACAAGGGCTACGACGGCCTGATCTACGCGCTAGGGGTGGTGGCCGGATGGCCGATCATCCTGTTCATCGTGGCCGAACGCCTGCGCAACCTGGGCCGCTATACCTTTGCCGACGTGGTCTCGTACCGGCTGGCGCAGAAGCCGGTGCGCATCACCGCCGCCTGTGGCACGCTGACCGTGGTCATCATGTACCTGGTCGCGCAGATGGTCGGCGCGGGCAAGCTGATCGAGTTGCTGTTCGGCACCAGTTATGAATCGGCCGTGGTCATCGTCGGCGCGCTGATGGTGCTGTACGTGATGTTCGGCGGCATGCTCGCCACCACCTGGGTGCAGATCATCAAGGCGTTGCTGCTGCTCGGCGGCGTGACCTTCATGGCGGTGATGGTGCTGGCCCATTTCGGCTTCAGCCCGGAAGCCATGTTCGCCAGCGCCGCCAGGGTGCATGACAAGGGTACCGCGATCCTGTCGCCGGGCGGGCTGGTGTCCAATCCGATCGATGCGATTTCGCTGGGCGTCGGCATGATGTTCGGCACCGCCGGCCTGCCGCACATCCTGATGCGCTTCTTCACCGTGGCGGATGCCAAAGAGGCGCGCAAATCCGTGCTCTACGCTACCGGTTTCATCGGCTACTTCTACGTGCTGATCCTGGTGGTGGGCTTCGGCGCGATCGTGATGGTGGGCGCTGACCCGGCCTACCGCGACGCGGCGGGCAAGCTGATCGGCGGCAGCAACATGGTGGCCGTGCACCTGTCCCATGTGATCGGCGGCGACCTGTTCCTCGGCTTCATCTCGGCAGTGGCGTTCGCGACCATCCTGGCGGTGGTGGCGGGGCTGGCGCTGTCGGGCGCTTCGGCGGTGTCGCATGACCTGTACGCCAACGTGTTCCGCCGCGGGCAGGCCAATGAGAAGGACGAGATCCGCGTGTCGAAGATCGCCACGCTGGTGATCGGCCTGCTGGCGATGGTGCTGGGCGTGATGTTCGAGAAGCAGAACATCGCCTTCCTGTCCGGGCTGGTGCTGGCGATCGCCGCGTCTGTCAACTTCCCGGTGCTGTTCCTGTCGATGTTCTGGAAGGGGCTGACCACGCGCGGCGCGGTGGCCGGCAGCCTGGCGGGGCTGGTGTCGGCGGTGGTGCTGCTGGTGCTGGGCCCGACCGTGTGGGTGGGAATCCTCAAGCACCAGCGGGCGATCTTCCCGTATGCCAACCCGGCGCTGTTCTCGATGACGCTGGCTTTTGCCGCCGCGTGGCTGGTCTCGGTGCTGGACCGCTCGGCACAGGCGAGCGGCGAACGCCAGCGCTACGGCGCGCAGTTCGTGCGCGCCATGACCGGCATCGGCGCGGCCGGCGCCAGCCAGCATTGAGCCAGCATTGAGCCAGCACGGCGCCAGCCGCGCGCTCAGTCGGTGTCCTGCTGCGCCTTGTGGCGGGACGCCATCTTCTCCTGCTGGCCCGGCGGCACGTTGTCGTAATGGCTGAACTGGATGGTGTAGCTGCCATGGCCGCCGGTCATGCTGTTCAGCCGTGACTGGTAGTCGTTCAGTTCCGACAGCGGCACCTGCCCGGCAACGACCACGCTGTTGCCGGCACCGGTGCGGGTGCCATGCACCTGGCCGCGCTTGGCGGACAGGTCGCCGATGACGTCGCCCATCGCGGTGCCAGGCACCGTGACCTCGATCTCGACGATCGGCTCCAGCACGCTGGGGCGTGCCTTCATCACCGCGTCGATAAACGCCTTGCGCCCGGCGGTGGCGAACGCCACTTCCTTGGAATCGACGGGATGGCTCTTGCCGTCGTATACGGTCACGCGCACGTCCTGCATCGCAAAGCCGGCCAGCGGTCCGCTTTCCAGCACCTGGCGAATGCCTTTTTCCACCGCCGGGATGAACTGACCGGGAATCGCGCCGCCCTTGACCGCATCGATGAACTCGAAGCCATCGCCGCGTGGCAGCGGCTCCACGCGCAGCATCACTTCGCCGAACTGTCCGGCGCCGCCGGTCTGCTTCTTGTGGCGGTGGTGGCCCTCGGCCTTGCCGGCAATGGTTTCGCGATACGCGATCTTCGGCGGCCGCGTGGCGACTTCCAGCTTGTACTGCTCGGTCAGCCGCTCCAGCGCGCAGCGCAGGTGGAACTCGCCCAGCCCGAACACCACGGTCTCGTTGGTGCCGGCGGGATGCTCGACGCGCAGGCAGGGGTCTTCGGCGCTGAGCTTGTGCAGCACCTCGGCCAGCCGCTGCTCGTTGCCGCGCCGCGCCGGCTCGATCGCCAGCCCGTAGATCGGCGTGGGAAACTCCAGCGGCGTCAGGTGGATGTCGCCATCTTCAGTGGCGTCATGCAGCACGGCGTCGAAGCCGAGTTCATCGACCTTGGCCACCGCGCAGATATTGCCCGGGCCGGCGCGCTGCACTTCCTGCGTCTCCTTGCCCTGCAGCAACAGCAGGTGCGCCACCTTGAACGGCTGGCGGCCCTCGCCGATATAGAGCTGGCTGTCGCGCGTGACCGTGCCCTGGTGGATGCGGAACACCGCCAGCTTGCCGACATAGGGATCGATCACCACCTTGAACACGTGTGCCAGCACGTGCTTGTCGGGCACCGGCTCGGCGCGCACCGCCTTGCGCTTTTCAGTGCCTTCGGCGTCCTGGCCGGTGGCGCGGTAGAACAGCGGCGGGTTGCCTTCAGTGGGATTGGGCAGCAGCCGCACAAAGACATCGAGCAGTTCCTCGACGCCCGCCCCGGTGGCGGCAGAGGTAAAGCAGATCGGCACCAGGTGGCCCTCGCGCAGCGCGCGCTCGAACGGGGCGTGCAGCTGCTCGGGCGTGATGGCCTCGCCCTGTTCCAGGTACAGCTCCATCAGTTCGGGATCGATCTCGATCACCTGGTCGATCAGCGCTTCATGCGCCGACGCCACCGATAAAAAATCCGACTCGCCGGCCGGATTGAAGAAGCAGTCCACCACCTTGCCGCCGTTGCCCGCCGGCAGGTTGATAGGCAGGCATTCCTTGCCGAACGCCTCCTGGATCTCGGTGAGCAGCCCCGGCAGGTCGACCTTCTCGCCGTCGATGCCGTTGATGACGATCATCCGGCACAGTTGCCGCGACTGCGCCCAGGCCATGGCGCGGCGCGTGGTCATCTCGATCCCGGTCTGCGCATTGATGACGATGGCGGCGGTCTCGACCGCCGCCAGCGCACTGATCGCAAGGCCGGAAAAATCGGGGTACCCCGGTGTATCGAGCAGGTAGATGCGGGTGTCGCGGAAGTCGACGTGGGTGATGGCGGAACTGAGCGAGCGCTTGTACTTGCGCTCCAGCGGATCGCTGTCGCTGACCGTCGAGCCGCGCTCGACGCTGCCCGGGGTGTGCAGCGCACCCCCCTTGTGCAGCAGCGCTTCGACCAGCGAGGTCTTGCCGCATCCCGCATGCCCGAGCAGGGCAACGGTTCGGATGGCATCGGGACTGTCGTGCATGGTGGCTCTCTCGTCCGGCAATGGCTGTCAGGGCATTATTGGCTAAATTTGCCGGAAACGACATATGCCAGTGTCGGCATCGTGACAAAGCCTGATACGGGCAAGGGTGTGAAGTGGTGCGGCCGGCGCTTGGCCGGCCGACCGCACTCGCTTCACCGCCTGGCTGCAGCGCAGCAATACGCGGACTGCTGCGCTGCAACAGGATCACGCGCGCCCGTCGGCTTGATCGGTCGAGACCGCCAATGCATGCCATGCGGCCAGCTCGCTTTCCACCTTGCGGTTCTTCTCGGCGATGCGGGCCACCGTATCGGAGCCCAGCGGCAGGCGCACCGGCGGGTTGTCGCTGTCGGCAAGGGCGAGCAGCGCCACGGCGAGCCTGGCCGGATCGCCGGGCTGCTGGTGGTTGGCGGATGCCATGTGGCCGCGCATCGCGCCGACGGTTTCGGCGTATTCGGCGATTTCGGTGCCGACGCGGACCAGCGAGCTGGCATCGAGGAAGTCGGTGCGGAAGAAGCCCGGCTCGACCACGGTGGCGCGCACGCCCAGCGGCGCCAGCTCGGCGTCGAGCGCTTCGGTCAGTCCTTCCACCGCGAACTTGGTGGCGCCGTAGACACCCCAGCCAGGATAGGCCGCATAGCCGCCGATCGAAGAGATATTGACGACGTGGCCGCTGCGCTGGCGGCGCATCTGCGGCAGCACCGCGCGCGTCACGTTCAGCACGCCGAAGACGTTGGTGGCGAACTGCTGCTCGACTTCGCGCGCCGACGCTTCCTCCACCGCGCCCAGCAGGCCGTAGCCGGCGTTGTTGACCAGCACGTCGATGCGGCCGAAGCGGGCCACGGCGGCCTCGGCGGCGGCGATCGCCTGCGCCTCGCTGGTAACGTCGAGCGCTACGGCGAGCAGGTTGTCGTGCGCGCCCACGGCGTCGGTGATCGTTTCGGGGCGGCGCGCGGTGGCGACGACACGGTCGCCGCGGGCCAGCGCGGCACGGGTCAGTTCCATACCGAAGCCGCGCGAGGCGCCGGTGATGAACCAGACCTTGCCGGCGGCAGTGGCGGCAGTGGCGGCAGTGGCGGCGTTGGCGGCGGTGTTGGCAGCGATGGTGGTGTTGGCGGACATGGTGAATCTCCTTTGGCGTAGTGCTCGGTTTGACTGCGATGTCTGATGGCGGGGGCCACGGAGACAAATTTAGGCGCGCAAGCTCCGCAACACTAGGCCGCGCAATTGCGATATAAAGACAACCAAAAGTTGTCAATAGACGCGCGTGCTATCGATTGAGCATTTCTCAAGCGTGTGGCAGACTCGCCGGCATGGACAAACTGCCTCCCCTGAACGCCCTGCGCGCCTTTGAAGCGGCGGCCCGGCACCTGAGCATCACCACCGCCGCGGAAGAGCTGCACGTGACGCCGGGCGCCGTCAGCCGCCAGATCCGCGCGCTGGAAGAAGGACTGGGCGTGCAGCTGCTGCATCGCGGCCACCGGCAGATCTCCCTGACCCGTACCGGCGAGGATTACTACCGCGCGGTGACCCGGGCCATGGACGACCTGCGGGAGGCGACGCGGCGGCTCAGCAAGCGGGCCCGGCGCAAGCAGCTCAAGGTGCGCGCCTATACCACCTTCGCCATGCGCTGGCTGATCCCGCGGCTGTCCAGCTTCCATGCGGCAAATCCCGGCATCGAGGTGCTGTTGACCGCGTCGCTGGATCCGGTCGATTTCCGCAAGGAAGACATCGACGGCGCGATCCGCCTTGGCGACGGCAAGTGGAGCGGCGTGAATACCTACCGGCTGGTGTCCAACATCCTGGTGCCGGTCTGCAGCCCCGGTGTTGCCGCCGGCAGCCCGAAGGTGAAGAAGCCTGCCGACCTGCAGCACCAGACGCTGCTGCATTCGATCGCGCGTCCGGACGACTGGGCGCACTGGCTGAAGGCGGCGCGCGCCGACGCGCAGGTCGATGCGCGCAGCGGCATGACCTTCCAGAGCTCCGCCATGGCATACGCGGCGGCAATGGAAGGGCAGGGCTTCGCCATCGCCCAGCGCTTCCTGGTCGCGGCCGACCTGGAAGCCGGGCGGCTGGTCGCGCCATTCCGCCAGGCCGTCGACATGGGCGATTTCACCTACTACCTGCTGACGCCGGCGGACCGCAAGGAAAGTGCCAGCATGGCGGTGTTCCGCGAATGGCTGCTGGCGCAGTGCGAGACGCAGGGTTAGTTTCCTGAACACCAGCGCGGCGCGCGCCGCTTACCATCCGGCGAAGCGGGCAAATGCCTCCACCGGCTCGCGCGTGGTGCGCAGCCCGTTGGCCGGCTCGGCGGGATCGGCATAGCCGAGCGACATGCCGCACACCACGATTTCGCTGTCGGGAATGGCAAGCTGCGCGCGGATGACCCGGTGGTAGCGCGCGAACGCTTGCTGCGCGCAGGTCTCCACGCCGTGCCCCAGCGCCGCCATCATCACCGCATGCAGGAACATGCCGAGATCCAGCCACGCTGCCTGTCCGTGCCGGCGTTCGATGGTGAAGAACAGCCCTACCGGCGCGCCGAAGAAGGCGTAGTTGCGCGCATACTGCCGCGCCATGCCGGCGGCGTCGCCGCGCGGGATGCCGAGCAGGCCGTACAGCGCCTTGCCCAGCGTGCGGCGGCGCGCCAGGTAGGGCTCGCGCCACGCGGGCGGGTAGTAGACGTATTCCTCGCAATGGCCGTCGCCGCCGCTGTCGTGCAGCGCCAGCAGGGCATCGCTGAGCCGGTCGCGCACGGCGCCGGCGCAGGCATGGACACGCCATGGCTGCGTGTTCGACGCGCTCGGGCTGCGCGCCGCGTCGGCCAGGATCGCCGCCACCGTCTCGCGCGGCACCGGCGTATCGAGAAAGCCGCGCACGCTGCGGCGGGCGTGGAGCGCGGCGATGATGTCGGCGCGGTTCATGATGCCGTTGCCGTGAGCGGTGCCTCGACCGCGTCGGCACAATGGACCGCGCCGCGCGCCTGCAAGGCAGCGATCTGTGCCGCGCTGAAGCCAAGTTCCGCGAGCACCGCCTGCGTGTGCTGCCCGCATGCCGGCGCCGGCCGCGCCGGCAGCGCGTTTTCCTGCGCGCTGTTGATCGGGAAGCCTGGCATGCGGACCTCCCCCAGCGTTTCGTGTTGGATGCGCTGTACCATGCGGTTGGCCGCCACCTGCGGGTGCGCCATCAGGTCTTCATAGGTGGCCACGCGTGCGCACAGGATGTCGGCGTCCTGCAGCACCGCCAGCCACGCGTCGGTGGAGCGGGTCACGAACACGCTGGTCAGTGCCTCGACCATTGCGCCGCGGTTGGCCACGCGCAGCGGCGAAGTGGCGAAGCGCGGATCGTCGGCGAGCGCCGGCAGGCCCAGCACATCGCACAGCCGGCGCCAGCGCTCGGGCATGTAGGCGGCGACCATGATCCATCCGTCCGCGGTGCGGAAGGCCTGGTTGGGCGCCGAGTAGGGGGCGGCGCTGCCGGCGCGTTCCGGCAGCTGCCCGTCGGCGCAATAGCTGGTGAGCGACGATTGCTGCAGCGCCAGCGCGGCGTTGAGCAGGCTCACGTCGAGGTGCCCGCCCTGGCCGTCGCGCGCCCGTTGCGCCAGCTTGCCCAGGATGCCCACGCAGGCGACATAGCCGGTCATCACGTCGACCACCGGCGCCTGCACCTTGCACGGCTCGCCGTCGGGCAGGCCGATCAGGCTCATCAGCCCGGAATCGGCCTGGATGATGCCGTCGACGCCGGCGCGGGCGGCATATGGGCCATCCTGGCCATAAGCCGAGATCGAACAGTAGACCAGCGACGGGTTCAGCGCCGACAGCTCGGCATGGCCCAGCCCGAGGCGCTCCATCACGCCGGGACGCATGCTTTCCACCACGATGTCGGCTTCCGTCGCCATCCGGCGCGCCACCGCGAGTCCCTCGGGGGATTTCAGATCCAGCGCCACGCCCAGCTTGTTGCGGTTGAAGCCGTGGAACAGCGCGCTGTCGTCGCCCAGCCAGCCGGGGCCGAGCCCGCGGCCCAGTTCGCCGCCGGGCGGCTCTACCTTGATGACCCTGGCGCCCATGTCGGCCAGCAGCATGGTACAGGTCGGACCGGCGCCGATCTGGGTGAAGTCGATGACGGTCAGGCCGTCCAGTGCGTCGCGCAGCATGTCAGCTCTCCGGAAGAATGCGGGATCGTTTGAAGGTGCCCTGCGCGGTGGCGACCAGCACGCCGGCATCGGTGGCCAGTTCGGCCGAGGCAAAGTACAGGCTCTTGCCGGCGCGGCTCACCGTGGCGGTGGCGCGCAGCCGGCCCGCGCTCGCCTTGCTGAGGTAGCTGATGGCCAGCATCACCGTCACGGCGTGGCCGAGGGCGCCGTCGGGACCGGTCGGCAGGCCGGCGTAGCCGCACGCGGCGTCGAGCAGCGTGGCGATCACGCCGCCCTGCACGCTGCCCTGCCGGTTCAGGTGGCGCGGCTCGATGTCGAGCTCGAAGGCGCAGCGGCCGTCGCCAACGCTGGCCAGGCGGATGCCAAGGTAGTCCAGCAGCGGGTTGTCGGCGGGCGGCGGCATGGCGCGATCGATGAGATCGACGAGAGCGGCGGGCGCGTTCACAGCGCCACCTTGATGTTGTTGTCCTGGATCACACGCTGCCAGCGCGACATTTCCTTGCCGATATACGCCTTCAGTTCGTCCGGCGTGGAGGCTTGCGGCTCGAAGCCCTGCTTTGCCAGCTGCCCGGCAACGTCGGGCGACTTCAGCGCCGCCACCAGCGCGGCGTTGACCTTGTCGACCACGGCCTTGGGCGTGCGCGCCGGCGCCAGCAGGCTGTACCAGAGTTCCGCGTCGTAGCCGACGATGCCGGCTTCGGCAAAGGTCGGCAGGTCGGGCATCAGCGCGCTGCGCTTCTTGCCGGCGATGCCGAGCGCGCGCAGCTTGCCGGCGCGCACGAACTGGATCGACGAAGCAAAGGTGGCGAACGAGATCTGCACCTGGCCGCCCATCAGGTCGGCGATCGACGGGCCGGTGCCGCGGTAGGGCACGTGCAGCAGCTCGGTCTTGTTCAGCCTGGCGAAGACTTCTCCCGCCAGGTGCTGCGGCGTGCCGGGCCCCGGGCTGCTGTAGCTGAGCTTGCCCGGGTTGGCGCGGGTGTACTGGATGAATTCCTGCAGCGTGCGGAAGGGCTGGTCGGGATTGGCAACCAGCATGATCGGTACCGACGCGATGCGCCCGACCGGCTCGAAGTCGCGCTCGACCTGGAACGGGACCTTCATGCCGAGGAAGGGGTTCATCGTGATCTGGCTCGACGCGATCACCAGCGTGTAGCCGTCCGGCGCGGCATGCGCGACGTAGTCGGCGCCCAGGTTGCCGCCGGCGCCGGGCTTGTTCTCGATCACGATGGTCTGGCCCAGCAGCTGGCCCATCTTGGGCGCGATGGCGCGTGCCAGGATGTCGTTGCCGCCGCCCGGGGCGAACGGCACGACCAGCGTGATCGGCTTCTGCGTGGGGTAGGGCGCCTGTGCCGCCGCACTCAGCGCCGTGACCGACAGCACGCCGGCCATTGCGGCGCGCATGATTCGAAGGATTCCTGCCATGGTTGTCTCCTGCGTGGTTCTGGTCGGGCCGCTCAGCGGCCCGTGTAGTGGGGCTGCCGCTTTTCGGCGAAGGCCTGGCGGCCTTCAACGCGGTCGGCGGTGTCGCGCAGCACGCCCCAGTAGAGTTCGGTGAGCTGCTGCGCGTCGGCTTCGCTGAGGTGGCTGGTTTGCCGCGACAGCTTCTTGACCGCCTGTACCGCCAGCGGCGCGTTGGCGGCGATGCGTGCGGCCAGCGCCAGCGCGCGGTCGAGCAAGGCATCGGGCGCCATCGTCTCGGTGACCAGGCCGATGCGCGCGGCGTGCGCGGCATCGATCCGTTCGCCGGTGAGCACCATCTGCATCGCATGCGCCGCGGGCACGGCCTTGAGCAGCCGGTGCAGGCCGGATACCGCGGGAATCGAGCCGACCGCGACTTCGGGCAGGCCGAAGGTGGCCTGCGTCGACGCAATCCGCAAGTCGCACTGCAGCGCGATCTCCAGCCCCGCGCCGAGGCAGTGTCCGTTGACCGCCGCGACCAGCGGCTTGCCGAGGCCGAGGTCGCTCAGGTCCATCAGCCGGATATAGAGCCCCAGGTCCGCCGCCTGCTCCGGCGCGCGGAACAGCGCCTCGGGGTAGGTGGCGGTCGAAGTGCGCGTGCCTTTCAGGTCCGCGCCGGCGCAGAAGGCGCGAGTGCCGGCGCCGGTCAGCACCGCGACGCGCAGGTCGTCGCGGTCGCGCACCTCGGCCAGGTGCGCGCGCAGTTCGCGCAGCGTGGTCACGTCGAGCGCATTGAGCGCGTCGGGCCGGTCGATGGTCAGCACCGCGACCGCGCCTTCGATGTGGCGTTGGATGGTCATGGCGACTCCTTACACGCTGGGCGACGACAGGCTGCGCCCGCCGCAGACGTAGAGCGTCTGGCCCGTTACGTATGACGACTGCGGATCGAGGAAGAAGCTGACCGCATTGGCGATATCGTCGGCGGTGCCGATACGCTGCACCGGCACCGACTTCTGCAGCCGCGCCTGCACCTCCGGCGCAAAGCCGCGGAACAGCGGGGTATCGACGATGCCGGGCGCGACCGCGTTGACGGTGATGCCCTTGCCGGCGAACTCGATCGCCAGCGAGCGCGTCAGGCTGACCACGCCACCCTTGGCCGCGGAGTAGTTGGCCTGCCCGAAGCCCCCCAGCCAGGCCCGCGACGAGATATTGACCACGCGCCCGTAGCCACGCTCGACCATGCCGGGCAGCGCCGCGCGGCAGCACAGGAACTGCGAGCGCAGGTTGGTATCGATGACCAGGTCCCAGTCGTCGTCGGTCATCTTCAGGAAGCGCATGTCGCGCACGGCTCCCGCGTTGTTGACCAGATAGTCGACACGGCCGGCGCGTGCCGCGACTTGCGCAAAGGCGTCGTTGACCGCGGCGGAATCGGTCAGGTCGGCGGTGGCGCCGAAGGCATGCAGCCCTGCGGCGGCGAGCGTGCCGACGGCCTCGTCCAGCGCACCGCCATCGCGGTCCAGCAGTGCCACGGTCAGTCCTTGCCGCGCCAGTTGCGTGGCGATGCCCAGGCCGATGCCGCGCGCGGCGCCCGTGACCACGGCCACGTGCGTGGGATCGAATCGTTGCGTACTCATCTCAGACTCCCAGCAGGTGGACCGACGAAGCGGCGTGGTCAACCCCCGCGATGCCGCCGCCGGTGCATTGCGTCAGGCCGACGCGGGCGTTGTCGACCTGGCGCTCGCCGGCGCGCCCTTGCAGGTGCCACAGGATTTCGACCATTTGCGCCACGCCGGTGGCGCCCAGCGGGTGGCCCTTGGCCAGCAGGCCGCCGCTAGGGTTGACCGGCACGCGGCCGCCCAGCCGGGTCGCGCCGGACTTCAGCAGCGATACCGCTTCGCCGGACTCGGCGAGCCCCAGCGCTTCGTAGTAAAGCAGTTCGGCGATGGTGAAGGCGTCGTGCAGCTCGACCACGTCGACATCGCGCGGCCCCAGCCCTGCCTGTTCATACGCCTGCCGCGCGGCGCGCGCGGTGATTTCGGCGTCAAGGATGTCGTCGTCGGCCTCTTCGCGCAGGCCCGACACTACCACCGACGACAGCACCTTGACCGGGCGCGCCTGCACCGGGCGGCGCGTGCTCAGCACCACCGCGGCGGCGCCGTCGACCTGCGACGGGCAGCACTGCAGCAGCGTCAGCGGGTCGGCGATCATGCGCGAGCCCAGCACTTCTTCCACCGTGGTGGCCTTGCGCTGCTGCGCATACGGGTTGAGCGAGCCGTTGTAGCGGTTCTTGACCGCCACTTCCGCCAGGTCGGCGGGCGACGCGTCGCGCTCGTGCAGGAAGCGCGTGCCGCGCATCGCATACACCGCGGGCAGCACCATGCCGGCCTTGGCATAGAGGTCCGTCTTGTGGTCGTTGCGCTGCAGCGGGATGGTGCCGCCGCCAAGCGCGGTGAGTTGCTCGATGCCGAACACCAGCACGGTGTCATATTGCCCGGCGAGCAGCGCGTGCCGCGCCAGGTGCACGCCGGTGGCACCGCTGGCGCAGGCGTTTTCGATGTTGTAGACCGGGATGCCCTTCAGCCCCAGGTCGCGCACGATCAGCTGGCCGAGGATCATGCCGCCCAGCACATTGGCGCAATACACCGCCTGGATGCGGCTGGCCGGCACGTCGGCGTCGGCCAGCGCCTTGAGAATGGCCTGTTGCGCCAGTTCCGGTGCCAGCACGCCGGGGTGGCGGCCGAACGGCGTCATCGCGCCGCCATGGATGTAGATGTCTTGCATGTTGCTTTCCCTTTCCTTCTGCGTTCTTTCGATCGGTCAGGCCGTGACGGCCTCGAAGACATAGCCGAACTCGGCGTCCGGACGGGCTTCATAGCGGTCGCCAATCACCGGGCGCGCCTTGCCCTGCAGGCGCCCGAAGATGCGCACCGGGCCGACGAAGTCGACATAGCCGAGCGCGTACGGCGGCTGGCCGGTCTTGGGCGCGGGATGGATCACGGTGAAGCTGTAGACCACGCCGGAGCCGCGGATGGCGACGGGGTCATGCTCGGCGGCGAGCGGCGAACCGGCCGGCACGGCCGGGAAGATCCATTCGCCGGTGGCGCGGTGGCGCGAGGCGATCAGGTGGGGGAGGGGGTCCGCACTCCAGAGCGGATAGGCTTGGTCTGACACGGCAGTCTCCTGTGTTGGTGGGCCTTGGCGTAATGGTTGTCGCTGGCGGCGCGCACGACAAACGACATTTCCGGCGCCTTCGCTTGAGAAAAAATCAAATGAATGACCGGAGCAGGGCATCATGAGAAGCGTGTTGGCGGGAAGCCGGCGTGTGGCTCTGGGTGGCCGGCCGCGTACTGAAGGGTCAGGCCACCAGGCCTACCAGCCGCGACAGCGATTGCTCCGCGCCGCGGCCCGCTTCCACCACGAAGTCGATGAAGCGGCGGACCCGCACCGGCATCTGGCTGCGATGCGGGTAGTACATGTACAGGCCGACATTGCTGCTGCTGAATTCCGTCAGGATCGCCTTGAGCCGGCCGCTGACGAGGTCGGCGTGGATCATGTACGCGGAAAGCTGGCCGATGCCCATGCCGGCGCGCACCGCCTCGACCTCGGTCTCCACGTCGTTGAAGCTGGCGACGGCAGGCACCTCCTGGTAGACCAGCGCGCCGTCGACCTGCAGCTCCCAAGGCACCATGCGCCCGGTCGCCGGGCGGCGGAAGCCGGTGCACTGGTGCCGCAGCAACTCGTCCAGCGTGGCGGGCTCGCCGTGCCGCGCGAGGTAATCGGGCGCGGCGCAGATGACCAGCGGCAGGTCGCACAGCCGGCGCGCCACGAGGTTCTGGCCGGGGCTGGTGCCGGCGCGGAAGCCGATATCGATCCGGGACTCGACCAGGTCGGTGAAGAGGTCGCTCAGCACCACGTCGAAGGTGATGCCCGGATGCAGCTCGCGGAAGGCGCGCACCAGCGGCACCAGCACCCGGCTGCCGACCGACGGCGGCGCGGTCAGGCGGATCAGGCCGTCGTCATCGCTCTTGCTGCTGCGCACCTGGTCCAGCGCCTCATCGAGCTGGCGCATGCCCGGCGCGGCCAGCTCGAACAGGCGGGCGCCTTCAGTGGTGAGGCTGAGCTTGCGCGTGGTCCGGTGCAGCAGGCGCACGCCGAGGTCGTCTTCCAGCGTGCGCACCGCCTTGCTGACGGCTTGCGGCGTCACGCCGGCTTCCACCGCGGCGCGCTGGAAACTGCCGGCGCGCACCACGCCGATGAAGAGGGTCAGCACACGGGCCTTGTCCATGACTGGCAACTGGAGGTTGGGAATGTGCCGATGATAGTGCGGAACCGGCCTTGCTGGTTCGAAAAGGCGGGATTTCGTACAAGTGACGGGACCGGGCTGTGTTGCGTAGCATTGGCGGGTTACCGGGGACCAGCTGCGACAGGCGGGGAGACCATGGCAGAACCCTTGAGGTGGATCACCGAGGGCTATCGCGGCATGTATGTCCACGTGATGGCCTTCGAAATGGCGGATATCGCGGTCGCGCGAGACACGCCCGGCCCGAAGTGGGGCTACCTGCTCGGTGTCGGACGCTCGAAGGCGCCGACGACTGACATGCAGTACGGCCTTGATGTCGACGAGCAGGACTACTTCACGCGCGCCGCGGCGGAGCAGGGCGCGCTGCATTTCGGCAAGCGGTTGATTGACGTGATTCTGGAGTGCCAGTGAAGGGGCTGAAGTGTATGTGCCAGACGCCGTCGTCCGAAGTCAAGCGCAGCACTTCGTTGATGCTCCGGCCCTCACCCCCGGCCCCTCTGCGGCAAGCGGGAGAGGGGAGCAAACAGGCGGGCCAGGCTGGGCGCACGGGCTCATCGGCGAAAGCGCCGAGCGAGCGCAGCGACGCGTACTGGGCTACGGCTTTTGCCGCTCGGGCAAAAGTGACTCGCCCCTTTAGGGGCGAAACCAGGGCATATCAAATCACCACCAGATGCCAGCCGCAGGCTAAGAACCCGCGGGCACCGAAATGGTAGCCCGCCAAAAACGCCTTACATCCTCCCCTTCCAAGGCACCATCCACTTCGCCATCTTCCGCATCAGCAAATCAAACACATAGGCAATCAGTCCGATCAGCACGATCCCCATGATCACCACGTCGGTCCGCAGGAAGTTGGAAGCATTCAGCACCATCTGCCCCAGCCCGGCGGTCGCGGCCACCATCTCGGCCGCCACCAGCGTGGTCCAGCCGAAGCCGATCGCAATGCGCATGCCGGTCAGGATGTCGGGCAGCGCCGCGGGCAGTACCACGTGCCGCACCACCTGCCACGGCGTGGCGCCCATCGAATAGGCCGCGTTGATCTGCTCGATCGTGACCGAGCGCACGCCGGCCTGCGCCGACATCGCCAGCGGCGCGAAGCACGCCAGGAAGATCAGCAGCACCTTCGAGGTCTCGTCGATGCCGAACCAGATCACGATCAGCGGCAGGTAGGCCAGCGGCGGCAGCGGACGGTAGAACTCGATGGGCGGATCGAAGATGCCGCGCGCGATGCGCGACACGCCCATCAGCACGCCGATCGGCACCGCCGTGGCCACCGCCAGCCCGAACGCGCCGAACACGCGCACCATGCTCGCGGTGAAATGCTCGGTCAGCGGCTGGCCGCCTTGCAGGTTGCCCTGCCAGGCATCGATGAAGGCGGTGACGATCGATTCCGGCGTGGGCAGGAACAGCGGCGGCAGCCAGCGCAGGTGGCTGGCAATCCACCACAGCACGAGCAGGCCCACCACGGTCACGGTGGAGATGCGCGAACTCGAACCCTCGCCGGGCAGGCGATAGCCCGAGACGGCTTTCATCGGCTTGCTGGCAGGGGCGGAGGCAGGCGCGGCGCCGGGCGCTGCGCGCGGCGCGGTTTCGATGCGTTGAGCGGAAGCGGGCATCTTGTATTCCTCAGGCGGTGGCATGGATCAGGTCGACGATCTCTTCGCGGTAGCGGATGAATTCCGGGTCGGACTTGACCTGGCGGGCATCGCCGCACTCGATGAAGCGGCGCGCGAACGGCAGTTCATAGGTATGCGCGATGCGGCCCGGCGACGGTGTCATCACGATCAGCCGCGTCGCCAGGAACAGCGCCTCTTCCACGCTGTGGGTGATGAAGAAGACGATCTTCTGCTCCTTCGCCCACAGCCTGAGGATCAGCGCCTGGATCGACTCGCGCGTCAGCGCGTCGAGCGCGCCCAGCGGTTCGTCCATCAGCATCACCGCCGGATCGCAGGCCAGCGCGCGCGCGATCCCCACACGCTGCTGCATGCCGCCGGAGAGCTGGTAGACGGGCTTGGCCGCCGCCGCTTCCAGCCCAACCGCGGCCAGCTTCTCGCGTGCGATGCGCAAGCGCTCGGCGCGCGGCACGCCGCGCAGGCGCAGGCCCAGCGCCACGTTGTCGGCCACGCTCAGCCACGGCATCAGCGCATGCTTCTGGAACACTACGCCGCGCTCGGCACCGGGCCCGCGCACGGCCTTGCCGTTCAGCCGGATCTCGCCTTCCGAGGGCTCCATGAAGCCGGCGATGCACGACAGCAGCGTCGTCTTGCCGCAGCCCGACGCGCCCAGCGCGACGACGAAATCGCCGCGCTCCATGGTGAGATTGACCTGCGACAGGGCCAGCGTGCGGGCGCCGCCGGTGGCGCCGTAGTTCACGCTGAGGTTATCGATTTCAAGTTTGTTCATGACGATTTCCGCTGCTCTTGCCGTTCCACACACAGCGCGCGTTACCGCAGCGCACGCCTGGCCCATTCCGCATTGACGCCCTTGCCGTAGTCCGGCAGCACCGTCTGGATGGTCCCTTGCTCCTTCAGGAACTGCGCCGCCGATTGCAGCGCGCGCGCCGCGCCGCCACCGAGCCAGCGCTCCGAGACCTGTTCTTCCAGCGTCGGAAAGGCATACAGCGCCATGCTGGCCGGCACCGTCTCGGCCTTGGCGCCGGAGACCTTGGCCACCGCCTTGACCATTGGCGAATCGGCGGTCCATGACCCCTTGTTCTTGCGGTAGTTGTCGTCCGCGGCAGCCAGCACGCGCACCAGCTTGACCATGAATTCCGGGTTTTCCCGCGCGAATTTCTTGTTGGCGATCATCCCGTCGAAGGTCGCCTTGCCGGTATCGGCGGCGATCTGGCCGGAGGTCGTCAGCACCGTGCCCGACTGCTTGAGCTTGGCCAGCACCGGGTCCCAGATAAAGGTCGCGTCGATGTCGCCGCGCTCCCACGCGGCCGCGACCTCGGGCGGACGCATGTTGACGATGCGCACATCCTTGGGGTTGACCTTGGCGCGCTCCAGTGCGACCAGCGTGTGATAGTGCGTGGTCGACACGAACGGCACGCCCACGCGCTTGCCTTTCAGGTCGGCGATGCTGGCGATCTTGCTGCCGTTGCGCGCGACCATGGCCTCGGCCGCGTTGATGTCGTCCAGGATCCAGAACAGCTCCACGTCGAGCCCTTGCGACAGCGCCGAAGCGATCGGCGATGTGCCCGCCTCGCCGATGGCGATCTGGCCCGACGCCATCGCGCGGATCACGTCGCCGCCGCCGCCGAACTGGCGGAAGGACACCTTGTAGCCGGTCTGCTTCTCCAGCTCCTTCATGTCTTGCGCATATCGCCAGGGCACCACCATGTCCTGGTAAGCAATCACTACATCCTTGCTTTGCGCGTGGGCGGCTGGCACCAGTGCTGCTGCCAGGGCGAAATACGTCGCAAGTCGCTTGATCCACCGCATGGTTCTGCTCCTCGAAAGGAAAGGGGTTGAAGGTCTCGGCTTTATAGGTGAGCGCCGATCCGCCGCTATAGGACCAGTTGGCCGGATTCGCTGGAGCCAGCCTCGTTGCGGGGCGGGAAATGGCGACAGGGCGGGCGGAGCGGTGGCAAGGGCAAGCGTCAATCATGGAAATCCTTAGCGGCCCGAAAGTGCGCCCGCACGCATCCAAACTCATCGGATCCGACGACGAGCTTTGCGCCGTGACGGGTCAACAATGTCCGGTCGAGGCAGCGACCCACCCATCCGAGGAGACAGACATGAGCAAGCACCCCTTCGACCTGACAGGAAAAGTGGCCCTGGTGACCGGCGGCAACGGCGGCATCGGGCTGGGCATTGCCGAGGGCCTGGCCGCGGCCGGCGCGGATATCGCCATCTGGGGCACCAACGCGGACAAGAACGCCGCCGCCGCCGACCGGCTGGCGCAGCATGGCCGCCGGGTGCACACCGAGGTGTGCGACGTGGGCGACGAGCAGGCGGTCGATGCCGCGATGCAACGCACGGTGGCGACGCTGGGCCGGATCGACGGCTGCTTCGCCAACGCCGGCATTGGCGGCAACAAGGGGCCGTTCGATGCGATGACGACGGAGGTCTGGCGCAAGACCATGCGCGTCAACCTGGATGGCGCCTTTTTCACGCTGCGCGCCGCGGTGCGGCAGATGCTGGTGCAGGGCGAGGGCGGCGTGCTGTGCAGCACCGCGTCGGTCGCGGCCATCGAAGGCGCGCCGCGCACCGAGCACTATGCCGCCACCAAGGGCGGCGTGATCTCGATGATGCGCGGCCTGGCCGTCGAATATGCGCGCAAGGGCATCCGCGCGCATTCGATCCTGCCGGGCTGGATCAAGACCGAGATGACCGGCGCCGCGCAGGCCAACGATGCCTTCCAGGAGATGGTGCACAAGCGCGTGCCGATGCGCCGCTGGGGCGAGGGCAGCGATTTCGCGGGCATTGCGGTCTACCTGATGAGCCCGGCGTCGGCCTACCACACCGGCGACACCTTCGTCATCGACGGCGGCTATACCCTGTTCTGAGCGCTGTTCCGAGGCGCTCGGCCAACCGGCCAGACGCGGCCGCCGCCGACCACGTAGACGCGTTCGTCCGGCTGCGGCCGCACTGTGGCGTGGCCGGTGAAGGCGCCGAAGGCGGGCAGGATGGCGCCGCGCGGGCCGAACAGGAAGCAGGGCAGGCGCAGGCTGTCGGCGCCGGCGCCACGCAAGCGGCAGGCCGGGTGCAGGTGGCCCGCAATCACGTAGCCCAGTGGGGACGCGCCAGGCAAATGGCATAGCGCGAACGGGCTCGCCACGGCGGGCTCCGTCACCACGCGGATCTGCAGCGAATCGGGCGGGTCGCCGGCACGCGCATCGTGGTTGCCGCGCACCAGCGTGCAGCGTACCTGCGGCGGCAGGCTGCGGCGCCAGCCGTCCAGCGCCGCCAGCACCGCCGGCGTGCGCGCCGCGCGAGCGTGCAGGAAGTCGCCCAGGAAGACCAGTTCCGCGACCGGCAACTGCCGCGTCAGCTGCGTCAGCAGGCCGAGGTTGTCGCCGGTGGTGCCGTGCGGCACCGGCTGCCCCAGCGCGCGGAACGCCGCGGCCTTGCCGAAATGCACGTCGGCCACCATCAGCATGCCCGCCACCGGCCACCAGGCCGCGTGCTCGGGCAACAGCCACAGCGTTTCTCCCGCCACCTGAATGGCGCAAGCGCCATTGGCCTGCAGGGTGCCGGCATCCGGTGTCATAGCAGCGGCAGGGGTCTGGAGGGCTTGCGCGCGCGGCGGGGCTTGCGCGGCGTGCGGGTGGACGGGCCGGCGTGGTCGGCCATGCCGAAGCGCGCGGCCTCGGCCACTGCTTCGGCCTGCATGCCGGCGGCTGCACCGGGCTCGGGGCCCGCCGCCAGTTCCAGCTCGGCGAGCATGCGCGCGATGCGGTCGGCCAGCTTCTCGGTGCTGAGCTTCTCGCGCAGGAATTCCACCACCAGCGGGAACGACAGCGGCGTGGGCCGCTTCAGTTCGTGCAGGTCAAGCCTGAGCGCGGCCAGCCGTTCGAGGGTTGCGGCCAGCCGGTGCGCATCCAGTTCCTGCATCAGCACTTCGCGCTCGGCCTGGCCGAGCAGCAGGTTGCCGGGATCGTGCTTGCGGAAGACTTCGTAGAACAGGCTCGACGACGCCTGCAGCTGCCGCGCGCTCTTGGGCGCGCCCGGGTAGCCCTGGAAAATCAGCCCCGCCACGCGGGCGATCTCGCGGAAGCGCCGCAGCGACAACTCGCCCGCGTTGAGGCTGCCGAGCACGTCGGCGGCCAGGTCGCGCCGGCGCTCCTCGGCCAGCACCTGCGGCAGCCATTGGATCCAGTCCAGCGGCGCCGAGGCCAGCAGTTCCAGCCCGTAGTCGTTGACGGCGACGGAGAACGTCGCCGGCACCTTCTGCCCCAGCCGCCACGCCAGCAGGCTGCCCAGGCCAAGGTGGACCGAGCGGCCGGCGAAGGGATAGAGAAACAGGTGCCAGCCCTCGCGCGAGTGCAGCGACTCGGCCAGCAGGGTCTGGCGCGTGGGCAGCGCCGACCACTGCGCCTGCAAGTCCACCAGCGGCTGGATCAGCGGCAGTTCGGGCGTGATGCGCGGATCGAGCCGGCCCGCGGCGGCGGCTTCGAGCGTGTCGATCACCGCTTCGGCCAGCTCGGTCGACATCGGCATCTTGCCGCCGTTCCAGCGCGGCACCACCGGGCGCCTGCCGGTGGCGCGGCGCACGTAGGCGGTCATCTCCTGCACGCGCACCAGCTCCAGCAGGCGGCCGCCGAACAGGAAGCAGTCGCCCGGCGCCAGCCGCGCGATAAAGCCTTCCTCGACCGAGCCCAGCGAGGCGCCGCCGCTGCCGGCGCGGCTCCAGTAGCGCACCTGCATGGTGGCGTCGCTGACGATGGTGCCCACGCTCATGCGGTGGCGCCGCGCCAGCCCCGCGTCGGGCACGCGCCAGACGCCTTCCTCGTCGGGTATGGCGCGACGGAAGTCGGGATAGGCCGACAGCGTGGCGCCGCCCTGGCGCACGAAGTCCAGGCACCATTGCCATTCGGCGTCAGCCAGCTCACGGTAGGCCCAGGCGCCGCGCACCTCGGCCAGCAGCGCCTCGGGCCGGAAGCCGCCGCCCAGCGCCACCGTCACCAGGTGCTGCACCAGCACGTCGAGCGGCTTGTCGGGCGACTCGCGCGCTTCGATCCGGCCCGCCTGCACCGCGTGCCGCGCGGCCACCGCTTCCACCAGCTCCAGGCTGTGCGTGGGCACCACCGTCACGCGCGAGGCGCGACCCGGCGCATGGCCGGAGCGCCCGGCGCGCTGCAGCAGCCGCGCCACGCCCTTGGGCGACCCCACCTGCAGCACGCGCTCGACCGGCAGGAAGTCGACGCCGAGATCGAGGCTGGAAGTGCAGACCACCGCGCGCAGCTCGCCGTTCTTCAGGCTCAGCTCCACCCACTCGCGCACCGCGCGGTCGAGCGAGCCGTGGTGCAGCGCGATCTGGCCGGCCCAGTCGGGGCGCGCATCGAGCAGCGCCTGGTACCACAGCTCGGCCTGCGAGCGGGTATTGAGAAAGACCAGCGTGGTGCCGCTGTGCCCGAGCTCCTCGACCACGTGCGGCAGCATCGACAGGCCCAGGTGGCCGGCGAACGGAAAGCGGCTGGCATTGCCCGGCAGCAGCGTGTCGATGACGAGCGTCTTGGGCGCGTGGCCGTGCACCAGCACGCGCTGGTCTTGCGGCACGCCGGACAGCAGCACCTCGGCGGCATGCGGCAGGTTGCCGAGCGTGGCCGACAGTCCCCACACCATCAGCGCCGGCTGCCATTGCCGCAGCCGCGCCAGCGCCAGCTGCGCCTGCACGCCGCGCTTGTTGCCGATCAGCTCGTGCCATTCGTCGACCACCACCATGCGCACGCGCCGCAGGGTTTCCTGTGCATCGGCGCGGGTCAGCATCAGCGTCAGGCTTTCCGGCGTGGTCACCAGTGCGGTCGGCAGGCGGCGCTGTTGCGCGGCGCGCTCGGCGCTGCCGGTGTCGCCGGTGCGCAGCGCCACGGTCCAGTCGAGATCGAGTTCCGCCAGCGGCGCCTGCAGCGCGCGCGTGGTGTCGGCGGCGAGCGCGCGCATCGGCGTCAGCCACAGCACCGTCAGGGGCGGCGCCGGTTTCTCGTGCGACGGCGCGGCGCGCGGGGTGCCGAATGCCATCAGCGCGCCCAGCCATGCCGCGTAGGTCTTGCCGGTGCCGGTGGTGGCATGCAGCAGGCCGCTCTGGCCGCGCGCGATGGCGGTCCACACCTCGCGCTGGAACGCGAACGGCTGCCAGCCGCGCACATCGAACAGTGCCTGCAGGCCCTGCGCGACGGTGAGCGGCTCGGCGGCGCCGTCCTCCGCCGGCTTGCGCGCGGCACGCGGCGGAGTCATGCGGCGTCCTCCCGGGGCGGGGTGGCACCGGGCAGCATGGCTTCCAGCGAGGCCAGGGTGTCGGCTTCCTCGATGGGCTTGTCGGTGCGCCAGCGCAGCATGCGCGGGAAGCGCACCGCGATGCCGCTCTTGTGGCGGCCGCTGCGGGCAATGCCCTCGAAGCCGAGTTCGAACACCTGCGTGGGCTCGACGCTGCGCACCGGGCCGAATTTCTCGACGGTGGTGCGGCGGATGATGGCATCGACTGCGCGCATCTCCTGGTCGGTCAGTCCGGAATAGGCCTTGGCGAACGGCACGAGCGTCCGCCCCGGCGTACCCTGCGGCGCGTTCCATACCGCGAAGGTGAAGTCGGTATAGAGGCTGGCGCGGCGGCCATGTCCGCGCTGCGCGTAGATCAGCACCGCATCGACCGAATAGGGGTCGATCTTCCATTTCCACCAGACGCCCACGTCCTTGGTGCGGCCGGCGCCGTAGGCCGCATCCGCCGCCTTCAGCATGAAGCCTTCCACGCCAAGGTCGCGCGAGGCATCGCGCAGCCGCGCGTAGTGCTCCCAGCTGTCGGCGTCGACCAGCGGGCTCAGCTCCAGCGCGGGATGGATGTGGCTGGCGACCACCTGCTCCAGCCGCGCACGGCGCTCCGCCTGCGGCCGGGTGCGCCAGTCCTCGCCCTGCCATTCGAGCAGGTCGTACGCCATCAGGATCGCCGGCGCATCGCGCAGCAGCTTCGCGCTCAGCGTCTTGCGGCCGATGCGCTGCTGCAGCAACGCGAACGGCTGCACGCGGCCGTGCTGCCAGATCACGATCTCGCCGTCGAGCACCGTGCCATCGGGCAGGGCTGCCGCGGCATCGACGATCTCCGGGAAGCGCTCCGTGATCAGTTCCTCGCCGCGTGACCACAGCCAGGTCTGCCCGCCGCGGCACACCAGTTGCGCGCGGATGCCGTCCCATTTCCATTCGACCAGCCAGCCGCCGAGGCCGCCGAGCACGTCGCCGAACTGCTCGACGGGTGCCTGCAGCGGATGCGCGAGGAAGAACGGGTAGGGCTGGCCGCCGGCGCGCAGCTGGCGGTCGTCGTCGCTCTCCGGCGCCAGCAGGGCGAGGAAGCGCGCGGCATCGGGACGCGCCGACAGGTCCGTGTAGCCGACCATGCGCTCGGCCACGCGCTTGGGATCGATGCCCGCCACCTCGCCCAGCGCGCGCGTAACCAGCAGGCGCGACACGCCGACGCGAAAGGCGCCGGTGATCAGCTTGAACAGCACCAGCCGGCCTTGCGCGTCGAGTGGCCGCCACAGCGCGTCGAGGCGCGGCATCAGGTCTTCCGGCGGCAGCCCGCGCAGCGGCAGCAGGCGCTGCTCGACCCATTCGGCCAGGCCGGCGTGGTCGGCGTCCATGGGTTCAGGCAACAGCAGCGCGATGGTTTCGGCGAGGTCGCCCACGGCCTGGTAGCTCTCCTCGAACAGCCAGTCGGGCAGGCCGGCGGCTTCGCGCGCGAGTTCTCGCAGTACCGACACCGGGACGATCTGCCGTGGCTTGCCGCCGGCCAGGAAGTAAACGGCCCACGCCGCGTCCCGCGGCGGCGCGACACGCAGGTAGCCGACCAGCGCGGCCAGCCGGGCCTTGGTCGAGGTGGTGCCGTCGAGCGCGGCGTAGAGGTCGGCGAAGGCTTTCATGGGGCGGCCTGTTCTTCGCTGGCGCCGTTTTCGGCGGCTTTATCGCCGACCCCGTCATCGGCCCCGTCATCGGCCCCATTGTGGACCCCATCCCCCGCTTCAGACGCCTGCGCCTCCACGCGCACCGATTCATCGTCGTCGCCGTACTCGGTCTCGAACGCCTGCGCCTGCCAGCCACGTTCGTTCAGGTAGCGCACCATCACCGGCACATTGCCGTGGGTCACGATGATGCGGCCAGCGCCGGTGGCACTGATTGCCTGCAGCAGCCCCGGCCAGTCGGCGTGGTCGGACAGCGCAAAGCCGCGGTCGACCCCGCGGCGCCGGCGCGTGCCGCGCAACTGCATCCAGCCGCTGGCAAAGGCATCGGACGCATCGCCGAAGCGCCGCAGCCACGCCGAGCGTTGCGCCGATGGCGGCGCCACCACCAGCGCCTGCCGCAGCAGCGGGCTGCGCGGCGGCAGCTCGGACGCCAGCACCATCGGCGGCAGCGCCACGCCGGCGTCGGCGTAGGCGGCGTTGAGCGTGGCCAGCGCGCCATGCACGATCACCGGCCCGGGAAGTCCATCGACGCCGGCGTGGTGCAGCAGGCCATGCAGGATGCGCTGGGCCTTGCCGAAGGTGTAGGCGTAGACCACGCTGGCGCGGCCGGCCTGCGCATTGGCCTGCCACCAGTGGAAGATCTCCGCCATCAGCGTTGCCTGCGACGGCCAGCGGTAGATCGGCAGGCCGAAGGTGCTTTCGGTGATGAAGGTATCGCACGGCACCGGCTCGAACGGGTCGCAGGTTCCGTCCGCCTCCAGCTTGTAGTCGCCGGAGGCCACCCAGACCTGGCCCCCGTATTCCAGCCGCACCTGGGACGAGCCGAGCACGTGTCCGGCCGGATGCAGGCTCAGCGTGACGCCGTGATGGGTGATGCGTTCGCCGTAGGGCAGGGTGTTGAGGTGGATGCCGGGCAGCCGTGCCAGCAGCACGCCGCGGCCGGGATCCGAGCACAGGTAATGCGCATGGCCGAAGCGGGCGTGGTCGGAGTGGGCGTGGGTAATGACCGCGCGCTCGACCGGGCGCCACGGATCGATATAGAAATCGCCGGGCGGGCAATACAACCCTTCAGGCCGGGCGACGACCAGGTCGCCAGGGCGCGCGGGTTCGGACGGGAGCGGCCGGGGGTGGTCCAAGCGTGCCTCCTGATGCACTGCGGCCGGCATGCGGCCGCGATGCTCCCGGGGGTGGGAGACTTGGGCATCATACTGCGGCGGCATGGAGGGTGAGGAGGCGGTGGGGTCCGGTTTGGGTGTCGGTGGGGGTCCGACAAGCGTAAAAATGGTCGTACGCGCTACAGGTCTTTCATCATCGTCACATGACTGTCCGCATAGCCAAGCTTGCCATACAGACTTCGCGCAGCATGGTTATGTCCGAATACATGGAGTCGGATTGTGGATACGCCAAGTGTCCGAACATAGCCTTCAACTGCCAAGAGGGCACTCTTGGCATAACCAAGTCCGCGATAGTCGGGATAAATGTAGATGTCAAACAGGAATGCGGATTTATCTTTTTTTTTGACTTGAAGCCAGATGTCTCCTACGGCATGCGTTGCATATATTGGGCGAATTGACAATAAATGATGATTCGGTGTGTCTGGTCCATGTGGCAAGTACCTGCGGAAAATCTGGCCGGCTTTTGATAATGCCGTAGACATGGTCAGAGTTGAGCATTTCGTCATGTTTTCCGCATAATCGGATACCGAGCGCTGCGAGAATTTCTCAAACTCAGCTTCAGTAAGAGGGGAAAGTTTGATCATCAGGATATTAGGCTTCCGATTCCGCGGATCCCTTTGCTATGGGTGTCTGCAAGTACGCGAACAGGAGTATGCTGGTGATGCTCGACATAATTATCGCCCAACTCAGATTGAGAATGGTATTGTTGCCCATTACGCTGACCAAGGCGCTGATGGTCCCGGCAGCGCAGAACCTTATAGTGCTGCCCGCAGCTGCTGCCGTACCCGCGATCTCGTCGAATAGATTCATCGCTTCGGTGGCAGTCGCGGGACGAACAAATACGGTTCCTGCCGTACAGGCAAGCATCGGCAATAGAACTGTCAGGGCTGCCTCTGCTTCATAGTGCGACATCGCGAGCATGAGGAATCCGGATAGCATCATCAGCAGCAGCCCTAGCTTGATCTGTTGGCGAGTGTCGATTATTTTCGCCGCGTATGATGCCAAATATCCACCTGCTATATAGGCAGTTCCGTAACCCAGTAGCACTAAGGAATAATGATAGTTGTTCATTTTAAGCCCGGCAATGAATATTGTCGGTGACACAATGATGAAGGCCAGGTGGCAGGAAAAGGCTAAAGCCCCAATCACTGAGTAGATCAGGAAAGGTCGGTTTCCAAGTATCCGGAGGTAGGCTCGTCCATAAAACAGCATGCTGCCATGATGAATGTTGGAAGTTTCTTCGAAGCGATAGTGAACCTGAAAGAGTATGATCAAGGAAATGATTGAGAATAGTAAGAAACTACCCTCCCATCCTAAAGCGGATTGAAGAATGGATCCGAGCAAAGGTGAGCAGGAAATAAATATGCCGGACAACGTCGTCGTCAAGATTCTTGTTCTCACGCCTTCTGTTCCCTTGAATGCGTCCTGAACAATGGCCTGGGCTAGAACAAATGAGGCGCATCCGATGGATTGGAGAACCCGAAAAGCAATGAAGACGCCATAGTTATAGGAGAAGATGCAACCCGTCGCTCCGACAAGGGCAAGAAGAATTCCAATCATCAGCAGCTTCTTGCGTCCGAAGCGATCGGATAGCGGACCGACGAACAATTGTGCAATCGAAAAGCCTATGGAGAAGATGCTGATCGAAAGTGCTATATTGTCAATCCCGGTGTGGAAGTGGGTGGCCAACGCGGGAAACGACGGTAGCATGACGTCGAGCGGTACAGCGCTCAATAGAATCAGAAGACTGATAAGAAGCAGTAAGCGATGGTTTTTGGGGGTAGTGTCTGGCAATATAGGTCTCCTGTCGGATCAGCCCGCCGGATCAATAAGACCATGTTTGGCAAAATTGGCTACATATCGCGGCTCGCTGAAGAATGCGCATTCTCGCAGGGCATGTAGCGTTGCACTTGCCCCATTCTTTGCACGCAGACGATTTGCCGTTTCGTTATTTCTTTCCGCCGAAATTGTTTGCGCTACGTTGCTATCAAGACCTAATGCGGCCAGGTCGCGCTCAAGGAGACTCTCGTCTAGGCGAAAGCATTCCTGAATGATTACTGGTAGCTGAGTCGCGCAGAATTCCCGTTCGGGGCGAGTGAGGCGCGGCCAGAGGTACGAGAACATACGGACAAAGCATCGGCTGTGCTTCCATTCGTCTGACAAGTGATCCATAAGCATACTGTGGACCGCAGGTACGAGGGCAGATCGCCCCATTTTGGCGAATTCCTTGGTTATGGCCGTTTCCGAAACAAAGCCAATAAGGAACCATCCGAGCGCCTGTTGTTGAAAGCCCGAAGCCAGCGCCTCAAGGCGCGATATTCGACTGAATTGGCGCGTAGTTTGCGATATTCCGAAAATTTCGGAGACTTGATGTGCCACATCTGCGGACATGACAGCATGATATCCTTCGTCGGTATAAATGCGTAAAGCATCCATACACATGCCATGCGGAACTGCGACCGGTAGGCAATTATGGACGATGTGTTCGACTGATCTATTGACTATCCTATGCTCGAGCAACGTGGTGTACTCTAGAAAGCTAACCAGGTTCCTTGCCAGGAGTTCCTGTACTTGATCTGGCGTGAGATGCGCCAGCAGAGGATGAGACAGAAAAGAAAGGGCGGAGGGAAAGAACCAGTTTCCTGACTTCGGGTCATTCTTATTAGTGGGTTGGCAGTTGTATTTGTAGGGTCTCACCCGGACAGCGGACTGCTTGTCCCACTCAAGCAGATATCCGGTCTCCCCGTCGTAGATGGTCGTCGGTGGGTAGTTTTCAGGTTTCATCTGTGCTGCTCGTTGAGTATTCGGCAAGTACCTGTCGGCTCGCAGCATCGAGGTCTTCGCCGTTGCTATAGCCGGCGCCAACGAAGAGAAGGACCTGCTCACTAAGCGACTTGATATCCAGCAATCTTTCAATGTCGCTGTCCTTGAATGCGGCGGATATCCATGTCTTCAGGCCGCACGCAGTGCTTGTCAGCTGAAACGTTTGAGATAGATGGCCAATGTCCAATAGCGATACGCGATAGGCTCTTGAGTGACCGTATTTCCACCACATTCGATCGAATCTGCTAGCGATGAAAGCGCCGAAAGCTAGCCCGGAGGAAAAATACTGACCCATCAGCACAGCGGGCAGGACATCTGGATCGGGGATTTCGTTAATCAACATGAGGCTGTGGGTGGCAGGGCTATAGTGGTACGTCCCAGGACGTAATCCATCAATGCGAAGGGCCCAAATGTAAACCTCGGTCGAGTTCAAGCCGCCGCCAGATGGGCTACTTCTTCTTTGGCGCAAATATTTTGGAACGTATTTATTGATTCCTTCTTCTCGCTCACTTAGAAATCCGAACGTGGAATATAATATGGTGCTTAGTGTTTCTCGATTCACGCTCTCCTGTCGAAACTCTCTGCAGGTCCGACGCTCAAGCAAGCTTTGCCAGAGCGATTTACTGTCAACGGTCGATAGGTCTGGCGCAGGCAAGGAAATGGTGGGGCATGCGAACTGAGTTCTATAGGGCGGAATTTCGCGATTCAATGTGTCGACGCACAGTGCAGCATGATTCATGGCCCACTGCCGGGCGGTCGTGGGTGTTGAATTTTGTGGAATGTCCTTGGTTCCAACATGAAATATGCGCGCAAGAATATCCCAGCCCCAATCATGCTGTCCGAACACGTGATTAGCGACGATATTATTTCTTTGTAGCTCGCTATCAATCCGCGTGTCCGTTGCGAGGGTGCTGCCGTTGTAAGCAATTTCCAGTAGGCGAGAAGCATAGTCCGGAGCGAGGGCATATTGATGGTGTCTTTCGAAGTCCCATAGCACAACGCCATCTTGTGTAAAAATCAGAAATATATTGGGGTTAATATGCAGGTTCATATCAATTCCCTCCGTCAGGCGCCCCGGCTGGGGCGCCTGAGTTAATTACTTCTTGATGGGTTCGCCAATTTGGGTCCAGTTCGCCATTTTCGCGGATTCGAGCTTGATTTCTTTCATGACGGTGATGCCTCCTACGTGATACCGAGTTGCCGCACCAAAATGTGCGGTATTTGAAAAGTAGGAGGTGAAAGGCCGAACGGCGATACGACGATTCCGATTAGTCGCGTGGAATCGTCCGCCTTTTGAAGGTAGGCGTGTGCGCGCGCCGATATGCGGGCGCATTGAGCGTGGAAAAGCGAGGGCCTAACGGGACGGTGTGTACACGGGCTATTGCTCAAGCGACTCGGGGTTCGCCCGGCGTTTGGCTCGTGAGTTAAACCGAGGTAGGGAAGTGGGCGTTTGATCGGCGCGGCACCGCATGGCATGGATGCCGGCGCTGGCAATGTGACCGGCGCTTCAATGGGCGAGCTTGGTGGCTCGCCGAATGCCAGCTAGTGCGCTTGGATGGGAGAAGCAGTGCGGCCATGCGGCCGCCCATCTTCAAAACACATCATCCTTCCAGTGATACCAGTGATACAGCACCCGCTGCCCCATCCGGCGGAACGGCGCGAACATCTGCGACTCCACCATCTCGCGCACATTCGGGAACGGCAGCGGCGAGCGGAAGATCGGCAGCTGCGGCAGCGACGATTCCTTGCCGGCGATCAGCGCCGCCAGCCGCTTGCCCGCCTGCGCGGAGTACATCACGCCATTGCCGCCATAGCCCATCGCGTAGTAGATCGATTGCGACGGATCTGGCTGCGTGATGCGCGGCATCATGTCGTGGCTGACGTCGACCCAGCCCCACCACGAGTAGTCGATCTGGATGCCGCGCAGCGCCGGGAACTTGCGGTACATGTCGGCGATCAGCTTCTGCTTGTACTGGTCCTGCGGCGCGTCGTTGCCGGTGATCGCGCTGCGGCTGCCGATCTGCAGGCGGCCGTCGGGCATCAGCCGGTAGTAGTGGCGCAGGATGCGCGTGTCGGTGATGACCTGCGTGGTGCGGAAGTTGCACGCCGCCAGTTCATCGGCGGTCAGCGGGCGCGTGACGATCGAGTTCGACAGGATCGGGAACAGCCGGTTCTTGAGCTCGCGGTGCAGCGACTGCGAGGTGTAGCCGCCGGTGGCGACGCCCACCGCGCGGGCGCGCACGATGCCGCCGGGAGTGCGCAGGTAGTGCACGCCGTTGCGCGTTTCCCAGCCGGTCACGGGGCTGGACGGATGCACTTTGGCGCCCAGCTCGCGCGCGCGGCGCAGGTAGCCGAAAGCCAGCTTGCCGGCGTGGATACCGATGCCTTCGGGCTCGTGCATGGCGCCCGCGGCTTCCTTGTCGTCGACGTATTCGCGGCGCACGGTGTCGGCATCGAGGATGCGCGCGTCGTAGTTGAAGATTTCGCGCAGGATCTTCGCTTCCTTCTCCAGCCCCGGCATCACCTTGTCGCGGTGCGCGATATACAGGTGGCCACCCGGCTGCGGGTCGCAGTCGATATTCTTGATCAGCCCCTTGAAGGTCTCCATGCCGTCGCACACTTCCTCATGCAGGCGCAGTGCGGTATCGAGTCCGTAGCGTTGGATCCATTGCGAACGCTTGAGCCGTCCCGACGCGCATTGCGCCTGGCCGCCGTTGCGCGTGCTGCAGCCCCAGCTGACACGGTTGGCTTCGAGCACGGTGGCCTTGATGCCGTACTGCTCCGCCAGGAAGATCGCGCAGGTCAGGCCGGTGAAGCCGGAGCCGATGATGGCCACGTCGACGTCGATGTCATGCGTGATCGGGCCGTCGTCGGCGGGCGGCGTGCCGGCGGTGCCGATCCAGTAGGTGGGCGCGTACTCGCGGCCCTGTCCGGGGGTGGGGGTATGCAGCGGGTCGTAGGCGGGGTCGTACGGACGCGACGGCGCGGTCGTGTGCTCGCCGCCCAGGGCACTGCGGGGGACTACGGCTTCCATGGCGCGTCTCCTGCGTTCAGGCTTGCGCGGCCACCACCGGCGCCACCACCGGCGGGCGGTCCTTGCGGTAGGCGTTCTTCACCGCGATCTTGCCGTCGCGGAAGGTGAAGACGTCGACCATGCGCGCTTCGATGCGGGCGCCGTCGGCACGGGTGCCTTTGAAGGTGGATTCGCTGACGCCGCGGTCGCCCACGACAAAGTGCTCGCCATCGACCCATTGCGCGTCGGGGAAGGTCTGCCACGCGAGCTGGAAGCCTTCGCGCACGGCGTCGCGGCCGATGAAGCTGCGGCCCAGCAGTTCGCTGCCGGCCACGCCGTGGAAGGCGCAGTCATCGGCCATGAAGCCCATCAGGGCTTCGAGGTCGTGACGGTTCCAGGCGTCGTTGAAGGCTTGCAGCAGTTCGATACCCGCGGCGGTGTTGCGATCGGACATGGCTTGGTCTCCTGAGTGTTGTCCACCGGCCCGCGCAAGACGCTGCGGAACCGGCCATGACTCGAGGATAGGGAAGCCGGCCGCGCCGCTGTAGCGCCAGTTCGGGACAATCGCTTGGGCCAGCGCCAGCCAACGCTTTCAGGCCGCGGGGCGCGCGTGGGAAGTGACGGTGGCGTCCGCTGCGGCCGCGCCTGCCGCGCCGCCGGTGGCCTGCAGCTCACGCGCCACGCCAGCGAGCACGCGGATGCCGGGCTCGATGCGGTCCAGCGAGATCGACGAATAGCCCAGCCGGAACACGTTGCGCGGCGCCGGCTCGGCCATGAAGAAAACACTGCCGGGCTCGATCAGCACGCCCTGCAGCTCGGCCAGGCGCGCCAGCGCGTCGGCGTCGAGCCAGGGCGGCCCTTCGATCCAGCATGACGCGCCGCCGGCGATCGGCACGGGGCGGAAGTCGGGCATATGCGCGGCCAGCGCCGCCAGCACCGCCTCGGCGCGCTCGCGGTGCGCCGCCGACAGGCGCCGCAGGTGCGCGTCGTAGTGGCCCAGTGACAGGAACAGCGAGAACGCGCGCTGGATATACGCGGACGGATGCCGCAGCATCAGCCGCCGCGCCGCGCGCAACTCGGCGATCAGCGGCGCCGGCCCGACGACATAGCCGATACGCAGCCCCGGCGCCAGGCTCTTGGACAGGCTGCCGACGTAGATCACGCGGTTGCCGCGGTCCAGGCTCTTGAGCGTTGGGGTGGGATCGCCTTCGAAGCGGCTCTCGCTTTCGTAGTCGTCCTCGATCAGCACGAAGTCCGCCTCCTCGGCCTGGCGCAGCAGCGCCTGGCGGCGGGCGAGCGGCATGGTGACCGTGGTGGGGCACTGGTGGCCGGGCGTGACGTAGACGTAGTCGCACGCGCGCTGCGCGTCGGATAGCACCAGGCCCTCGCCGTCGACCGGCAGTGGCACGAGATGCGAGGTATGCGAGCCGAAGATATTGCGCGCATCCGGGTAGCCGGGGTCTTCGATGCCGACCGGCGTATCGGGGCTGACCAGCAGGTCGGCCAGCAGGTACAGCGCCTGTTGCGCGCCCACGGTGACCACGATCTCGTCGGCGCCGGCCCAGACGCCGCGGCGCGGCAATACGCGCGTGCGGATCTGCTGCACCAGCGACTCGTCGTCGCGCAGGATCATGTCCTGGGCCCAGTCGTGGATATCGAGCACGCTGAGCGCCTTCAGGCAGCATTCGCGCCAGTCGGCGGTGGGGAACAGCGTGGGGTCGTACTGGCCGTAGATGAACGGGTACGTGTAGTCGCGCCAGTTGGCGCGCTTGACGATATTGCGCTGCTGCGTGGGGCGGAACACGAAGCGCCGATCCCAGTCCGGTTCGCCGCCGCGTGCGGGCACCGGCTCGCCGCGCAGCGAGGCCACGCCGCTGACGCGCGTGCCGAGGATCTCGGGATTGACGAAATAGCCGCTGCGTTCGCGCGCCACCAGGTAGCCTTCATCGACCAGCTGCTGGTAAGCCAGCACCACGGTGTTGCGCGCCACGCGCAGCTGCGCGGACAGTTCGCGGCTGCTCGGCAGTGGCTCGCCCTGCGGCAGTTGCTCGTCAAGGATCGCCGACACCAGCATCTGGCGGATCTTGCCCTGCAGGCTCAGGCCGGACAGGGCGTGCTGCTGGAACAGCTGGAACCACATGGTGGAGGGGGACTTGAGGCTCATGGTGCGGGGGCAGCTAAACGGCACAGCGCGCCAGCTTACTGCACTGGCGCGCCGCGTGGCACATCAATACTTGTGGAGGTTGGGCCCTGGCATCTCTGCCAGCGGCACTACCGGCTCCGCGCCACGGCGAAACAGTTGCCGCGCGCCGTAGGCAATCAGCAGGATCAGCAGGCTGACCACCCCCAGCGCAAGCGGGGTGCGCTGGTCGGGGATAAAGGCCATGGCAATCACGATGCCCAGCATGCCCAGGATCGCGACATAGGTGAGATACGGGAAGCACCACATGCGCACCCGCAGCAGGCCCGGCGCTTCGCGTTCCAGCCGCGAGCGCAGGCGCAGCTGCGAGATCGCGATCAGGATGTAGACGAAGATGGCGACGGTGCCGTACGAGTTGACCAGGAAGGCGAACACCGTATCGGGCGAGACATAGGACATCACCACCGCACCGTAGCCGAACAGCGTGGCCACCAGGATCGCGCGCACCGGCACGCCGTTGCGGCTGACGCGGGCCAGCGACTGCGGCGCATCGCCGCGGCGGGTCAGCGCGAACAGCATGCGCGACGAAGCGTACAGGCCGGAGTTGAGCGCCGACAGCACCGCGGTCAGCACGATCGCGTTCATGATCTGCGCGGCGGCGGGCACGCCCATCACGTTCAGCGCGCTGACGTACGGCGTGGCGATGCTGTTGGAGTTCCACGGCACCAGGCATACCACCAGCAGGATCGAGCCGACATAGAACACCAGCACGCGCGTGATCACCGAGCTGGTGGCCTTGGCCACTGCCTTCTGCGGCTCGGCGGTCTCGGCGGCGGCGATGGTGACGATCTCGGCGCCGAAGTAGAAGCCGGTGGCCGCGACCGCGCCGGTCAGCACCGGCACGATGCCGTTCGGCAGGAAGCCGCCGTTGACGGTCAGGTTGGCCACCTGCATGCCCTGGGCGCCGGGAGCCAGACCCAGCACGTACACGCCGGCGACGAACAGGAACACGATGATTGCCGCGACCTTGATCGAGGCGAACCAGAACTCGAACTCGCCGAACGACTTGACCGATACCAGGTTGGTCAGCGTCAGCATCACCAGCAGCACCAGGCTGATGATCCAGTTAGGCACGTCCGGCAGCCAGTAGCGCACCAGGTCGGCGCCGGCGACGGCTTCGAGCGCCACCACGATGACCCAGAAGTACCAGTACATCCAGCCGGTCAGGAAGCCGGCGAGGTTGCCCACCGCGGGGCGGTCGCGCCAGGCTTCGCGCGCATACTCGTAGAAGCCGCCCGTGCCGGGCAGCGCGCAGGCCATCTCGCCAAGCATGCGCATGACCAGCACCACCAGCAGGCCGGTGATCAGGAAGGAAAGGACCGCGCCGGGGCCGGCCGACTTGATGACGACGCCGCTGCCGACGAACAGGCCGGCGCCGATCACGCCGCCAAGCGCGATCATGGTCATGTGGCGTTGCTTGAGGCCGTGGGAAAGTCCGTTGCCGGACTGGGGTTGTTGGATCATGGTGTGTCTCCTGTGCTGCGCGTGCTGCCGGTGCTACTTGCAGCCAGACCAGCGTTTTTGGCAGGCGCCACGGCTTCTCTTCGGTATAGGTGGCGGCGCGGGAAACGCCAGCCAGGGCCGTGGTCGGTTCAGTGCTTGCAATCCCGGGTGCGGGATGCTTATCCGTCCATGTCGACTAGTCTCCGGTGTTTACTTAAAAATCCGGAACCAGTTGTTCCGAAAAATTATTGTTTCACCGGAATGTAGGCCCTCCTAGGCGGAAGGTCAACCAGAAGTTTCGATAATTGATATGATTTGACTCTGAAAATGAAACTTACCTATGATGGAGCCAGGCATGAACGATATGCGCCTCGCCAAAAGTGACGCCAAGCCCGACGGAGACACGCCGGCACTGCGTTTGTTCGGCCTGCTCGAAGTCATCGCGGAGAAGGACCAGTCCTTCAACCTGCAGGCGCTGGTGGAAGAAACCGGCCTGCCCAAGCCCACGCTGCACCGCATGCTGCAGCAGCTCGAGGCGGCAGGACTGATCCAGCGCAATGGCGACGGACGGCAATACGGCACCGGCCTGCGGCTGCGCCGGCTGGCGGAGAACCTGTTGCTCAACAGCACCTCGCACGGCGCGCGCCACATGGTGCTGCGGCGGCTAGTGGAAGAGGTGGGCGAGAGCTGCAACCTGACCGCGTTCTCGGGCGGCGAGGTGCTGTACCTGGACCGCGTGGAAACCGCGGCGCCGCTGCGCTTCTACCTGCATCCGGGCTCGCGCGTGCCGGCGCACTGCTCGGCCACCGGCAAGCTGTTCCTGGCGCAGCTGGCGCCGGCGCAGCGGCAGCGGCTGCTGGCGCATGCGGAGCTGGAGCGGTACACGCAGAACACGCTGACCGATCACGCGCAGCTGGAAGCGGAACTGGAGCGCGTGAAGCGTGACGGCTACGCGCTGGATGACGAGGAATTCCTGCCCGGGCTGGTCTGCATCGGCGTGCTGGTGCCGGCCGCGGATGGCGGCAAGTCCAACCTGGGACTAGCGCTGCAGGCCCCGGTCATGCGCGTGGCGCGCGACAAGGTGGTGCAGCTGCTGCCCGCGCTGCAGCGCGCGGCGAGCGCGCTGGCGGCGATCGAGGCCGAAAGCGCCAGCAGCTGGCAAGGCGGCGCGGAAGGCGCGGAAAGCGCCGAAGAGGACGAATAGCGCGCACGGCGTCACGCGGGTAGCTCCGCTGGTCGCGGTGCCAAGGTGAAAAAAGGCATGGCGACCAACGAGGAGCATGAGGTGACGCAAGAGCAGTATGGCAAGCCGGACCGGATGATTCCGGTCCGCGAGATGTTCGGCATCGATTCCGGCCTGATGGTGCCAGCCTTCAGCGAGCGCGACGACCACGTACCGGAGGTCGACCCGGCCTACCGCTTCCAGCCGGAGGTGACGCTGGCGATCCTGTCCGGCTTCATGCGCGACCGGCGCGTGATGGTGCAGGGGCTGCATGGCAGCGGCAAATCCACCCATATCGAGCAGGTGGCGGCGCGGCTCAACTGGCCGTGCGTGCGCGTCAACCTGGACGGGCATATCAGCCGGCTTGACCTGGTCGGCAAGGACGCCATCGTCGTGCGCGACGGGCGCCAGGTGACCGAATTCCAGGAAGGCATCGTGCCGTGGGCGCTGCAGCGGCCGGTGGCGCTGATCTTCGATGAATACGACGCGGGCCGGCCCGACGTGATGTTCGTGATCCAGCGCATCCTGGAGCGCGACGGCAAGTTCACGCTGCTCGACCAGAACCGGGTGATCCGGCCGCATCCGTCGTTCCGCCTGTTTGCCACCTCGAATACCGTGGGGCTCGGCAACGTCAACGGGCTCTATCACGGTACCCAGTTGCTCAATCATGCGCAGATCGACCGCTGGAACGTGGTCGCCACGCTGGACTACCTGCCGCATGAGGAAGAGGCGGGCATCGTGCTGGCGCGCGTGCCCGAGCTGGACAACGACGCCGGCCGCACGCTGGTCGACGCCATGGTGGCCATGGCGGGGCTGACGCGGCGCGGGTTTGCGGCGGGCGACCTGTCGGCGCTGATGTCGCCGCGCACCGTGATCAGCTGGGCCGAGAACTGCCAGATCTTCCGCGATCCGGGGCTGGCGTTCCGGCTGACCTTCCTGAACAAGTGCGACGAGGCCGAGCGGCCGGTGGTGGCGGAGTATTACCAGCGCTGCTTCGGGCAGCTGCCCGGCGACACCGCCGCGGTTGCGGCCGCGTCGGAGTCCGCGCGATGACCGCGGCGTCGGCCACGGCGCCGGCCGCGCAGCTGCGCCGGCGCCAGCGGCAGGACGAGCTCTCCGGAGCCGCCGTGCGCGCGCTGACCGGCGACGCCGCGCTGCATTTCCGCGATGGAAAGCTATGGCGCGCGATGCGGCCGGTGCCGCAGCACGCGCCGCACCTGCGTACCGATCCGGATACCGACACGGCGGCCTGCCTGCGCGGCGCCGCCGACGGCGCGGCGCTGCGGCAGGCGCATTCCGATGCCACGCTGCACCGCAGCCTCTGTCCCGCCGATCCGGTCGAGCGCCTGGTCTTCGAGCTGCTCGAGCAACTGCGCTGCGAAACCCGCCTGCCGCGCGGCATGGCCGGCGTGGCAGCGAACCTGCGGCACCGCTTCATGGCATGGTCGCGCGCGTTCCATCGCTCGGGGCTGACCGAGGGCCATCTCGGCATCCTGCTCTACACCGTGGCGCAGGTGGCGTGGTCGCGCCTGAGCGGTGAGCCGGTGCTGGAAGAGACCGAAGACTTGATCGAGGGCACGCGCGCCGCCATCATCCCCGTGCTGGGCACGGCGCTGGCCGGGCTGCGCGCGCATCGCCACGACCAGTCCGGGTTTGCCGTGCATGCGCTGGCGCTGGCACGTACCGTCGCGGACATGGTCCGCAGCGAAGCGCCGCATGCCGGCGAGGATGACGACAATGCCGTTTCCTCAGCACGCGCCGGCTTTGCGCTATGGCTCGATTTCGACGAGCCACCCGCCGAAGCCTTCGCGCTCGCCGACAGCGGCCACAGCCGCGTGCTGGCCGACGCCGCCGATGGCTACCGCATCTTCACCACCCGCTACGACCGCGAAGTGCGCGCCGCCACGCTGGTGCGCCGTGCCTTGCTCGACGAGTACCGCACGCGGCTGGACGCGCGCATTGCCCGCGCCGGCGTCAACGTGGCGCGGCTGGCCCGCAAGCTGCGCGCCGCGCTGGCGCAGCCGCGTGTCGATGGCTGGTCCTTCGGCGAGGAAAGCGGCCGCATCGACGGCCGCCGGCTGGCGCAACTGGTCAGCTCGCCCGCCGAGCGGCGCCTGTTCCGCCGCGAAGCGTACAAGGCGCATGCCGATTGCGTGGTGGGTTTCCTGGTGGACTGCTCGGGATCGATGAAGGCGCGGGCGGAGCCGCTGACATTGCTGCTCGACCTGCTCGCGCGTGCCCTCGACCAGGCCGGCGTGGCCACCGAGGTGCTGGGTTTCACCACGAACGCCTGGAACGGCGGCCGCGCCCGCTCCGACTGGCTCGCGCGCGGCCGGCCGGCTCACCCTGGCCGGCTCAACGAAACCTGTCACATGGTGTTCAAGGATGCCGCGCGCAGCTGGCGCCGTGCGCGCACCGACATGACCGCCTTGCTCAAGGCCGACCTGTTCCGCGAAGGCGTGGATGGCGAGGCGGTGGAGTGGGCCTGCGCGCGGCTGCACGCTACCGGCAAGACTCGCCGCATCCTGCTGGTGGTGTCCGATGGCAGCCCGATGGATACCGCCACCGGGCTGGCCAACGATGCCAGCTATCTCGACAACCACCTCAAGGCCGTCGTGGCGCGGCACGAGACGTTGCGCGACGTGGAAGTGCTGGGGCTGGGGGTCGGGCTGGACCTCAGCCCGTATTACCGGCACACGCTGGCGCTGGACCTGGCGCAGCCGGTGGATATGGCGATGCTGGATGAGGTGGCGGGGTTGGTGGCGACGAGGCGGCGGTAGCCGCCCGTCGTTGAAACCGCTGCCAGGCCGTCGCTAGATCGCCGATGGATGGCGCGCCAGCGGCGTGACCGCGATGGTCATATAGGGAAACAACGGAAGCGAAGACAGCAAGTCGTGCAGCTCATCGTTGCTTTCCACGTCGAAGATGCTGATATTGGCATAGCGGCCGGCCACGCGCCACAGGTGGGGCCATTTGCCGGACTTCTGGATTTCGATGGCGCGCGCCTTTTCGGCGGCCTTGATCGCTTCGGCGCGGTCTGCCGGAAGCGATTCCGGGATCTTCACTTCCATCTGTACGCAATAAAGCATGGGGGTCTCCTCGCTTGTCGGGATGCAGTGTGTCTGGACGGTCAGCTCGCGCTGGCGTCGCCGGTGACGGGCGCCGTGCGGAATGGCTTGAGGCGGCCGATAAAGGTCTTGCCGTGCTCGAACCAGGCCTTGCGGACATCAGACGCCAGGTAAGTGGCGTAGGCGGCTTCGCTCTCGAACCAGCATTCGCCGATGGCATCGACGTGCCCGGTGTCGAAGTAGGGCACATGGGTATCGGTGGGCTGTCCGGCGACGAGGCGGACCTCGTACTTGTGCAGGCCGGGCACATCGTGCGACATCTCGTCGTGGCGCAGGCATTCCGCGCGGAAGGTTTCGTCGGACATGCCTTCCGGCTTGACCAGCAGGTACAGCAGTCGAATCATATTGGCTCCTCTTGGTTCGGTATTGGTTCACGCGTGGCCGTTGCGCGCCTTGCTGGCCCTCGCGCCGCGTTATCAGGCATGCGCCCGCGCCGGTTCGGCCAGGGGCGCCGGCGCGAGGCGATCGCCGTCTTCGCCGATGGACTCGATGGCGATGCCGCGGGTCTCGGGCAACAGCAGCATGCCGAATACCGCGAAGGCATAGGCCACCAGGCAAAATGTCCCCATGGCATTGGCCAGGCCAATGTGAGTGGAGAGTACGCCGACGCCGACGACGGAACCCGCGCCCACCGACTTGCCCACGTTATAGGCGAAGCCCATGCAGGTTGTGCGCACATTGGTCGGAAACAGCTCGCTGAGGAAAGGCCCAAGGGCGGCGAACATGCCGATTGCCGAGAACCCGACCAGGAAGCCGAGGACGGCGGCAAGCGTGGTGTTCAGCGGCAGCAGCATGTAGCTGACGGTGACGATCCACGCGCAGACCGACAGCAGGATCAGCGTCGGCCGCCGCCCGATGCGATCGCACAGATCGGCTGCGAACGCGAAGCCGCAGAACGAGCCGAAGGCCATGATGAAGACCGTGACGATCATCGATGTCGGCGCGACTCCCCGCTGGCTGAGCAGGGACGGCAACCAGACCAGGATGGCATAGCAGCCGGCCTGCAGGCCGATCACCAGCACGCTCGACAGGATCAGTGAACGCGCGTATTTGCGGCTGAACACCGAGGCCAGCGAAGCGCGCGGCGCGCGGCTTTGCCGGGCGCGCTCGAACATCGGTGCATCCTTGATATGGCGCCGGATGAACAGCACGATCGACGCGGGGATGATGCCGCTCCAGAACGCCACGCGCCATGCCAGCTCCTGCGGAAGCCAGGCCAGCAACAGCGTCGCCACGACGACCGCCAGCGCCCAGCCCAGCGCGAAGCCCGATTGCACATAGCCCATGGCCTTGCCCCGATGCCTGGGGTCGATCACTTCTGCCATCAGCGCCGCGCCGACCGCCCATTCGCCGCCAAAGCCCAGGCCCTGAAGCATGCGGGCGACGACGAGTTGCTGGTATGTCTGGGCGAAGCCGGCGAGTACGCCGAACAGTGTGAACCAGACGATCGCCACCACCAGGATGCGCGCGCGGCCATAGCGGTCGCTGAGTATGCCGGCACCCCAGCCGCCGATGGCGGTAACGATCAGCGCAACGGTCCCAAGCACGCCGACTTCAGCCTTGGTCAGCCCCCATGCCAGCGTCAGGGCGGGCAGCAGGAAGCTGAACATCTGCATGTCGAAGGAATCCAGCGCCCAGCCCGAATAGCATGCCCAGAACGTCTTCTTCTGCTGGGCAGTCCCGGTCTTGTACCAAGCTAACATGGTTGTCTCCTGTATTGCGTTTCGTTCTTTGTTTGTCCGGCGCCCCAGCATGCATCGATGCCCGGGGGCGCTGGCGTTCCCGGCGGGAATCAGGCAGGCTCGGCCATGGCCAGCGTGGAGAAGTCGAGATCCACGTCTGTGACTGACTGGAGCGCCTGCGGCGACATGTCGCCGATGATCTCGATGACCGACACCCCTTGCGCACCGATGGCAAAGGTGCCGAGTTCGGTGTAGACGCGGCTCACGCAGGCAAGCCCCGTCAGCGGATAGCTGCATTGGCGGCGCAGCTTGCTGGCACCGTCCCTGGTCATGTGGTCCATCATCACGAACACGCGCCTGGCGCCGATGGCCAGGTCCATGGCGCCGCCGACCGCCGGAATGGCGTCGGCTGCCCCGGTGTGCCAGTTGGCCAGGTCGCCGCGTTGCGATACCTGGAATGCCCCAAGCACGCAGATATCCAGATGGCCGCCGCGCATCATGCCGAAGGCGTCGGCATGATGGAAAAAGGCCGCGCCTCGCTCCAGCCGGATGGCTTCCTTGCCCGCATTGATCAGGTCCCAGTCTTCCTGCCCGGGCTCCGCAGCCGACCATTGCCCGAGCACGCCGTTCTCGCTGTGCAGGATGACTTCGCGGTGGCGGGGCAGGTGGTTGGCCACCAGGGTCGGCAGGCCGATGCCCAGGTTCACATACGATCCGTTGGGGATGTCGCGCGCCACGCGCGCGGCCAGAAGGTTCTTGGCTACTTGGTCCATGGTTCTCAATCCGCTTGCATGGGCGCAGCTTGTGCGTGCGCGCTGTCGCGCAGCACCACGCGGCTGACGAAGATGCCGGGCGTCACGATGGCTTCCGGGTCCAGCTCGCCCAGCTCGCAGATCCGCGCCACCGCGGCGATCGTCTGGCTTGCCGCCATCGCCATGACGGGAGCGAAATTGCGCGCGGTCTTGTTGTAGACGAGGTTGCCCCAGCGGTCGGCCGCCTCCGCATTGATCAACGCAACGTCCGCATGGATCGGATGCTCAAGCACGTAGCCGCGCCCGTCGATCTGGCGCGTCTCCTTGCCCTGGGCCAGCAGCGTGCCAAAGCCGGTCGGCGTGTAGAACGCGCCGATGCCGCTGCCGGCGGCGCGCAGGCGCTCCGCCAGCGTGCCCTGCGGCACCACTTCCAGCTCGATCTGGCCGGCGCGGTACAGGGCTTCAAAGACGTGGGCATCGCGCTGGCGCGGGAACGAGCACACCAGCTTGCGCACGCGACGCGCCTTGAGCAGCGCAGCCAGTCCGGTGTCGCCGTTGCCGGCGTTATTGCTGACTACCGTGAGATCGGTGGCGCCCTGTTCGATCAGGGCGTCAATCAGTGCATCGGGCATGCCGGCGCCACCGAATCCGCCGATCGCGATGGTGGCGCCGTCGGGGATGTTGTCCACCGCTTCGCGCGTCGTTCTGTAGAGCTTATCGATCATGTCTCGCTTCGTTGTTGTCTGGCGAGACTAGGTTGCCATGCAGCGGGCGGCCTCACAATTTCGGGTTCTGCAAGCACCCTTAGCGCTGGCTTAAGGTCCCGAAGGCAGCCCGCGAACTAGCCGTTGATCCCCGGTGCATAGCGGCCGATCAGCCGGTTGGCAAATTCACGGGCGAAGCTGGACAGGCCGTCGAGGTCGCGCGCACAAACCTGGAAGGTTCGCACGGCCCAGTCATCGCGCAGGTCGCAGGCGCCGATCGGTTGCTCGCCCTTGAGGCGCGCGAACGCGGCCTTGGGCATGATGGCGATGCCGGCGCCGGCTGCGACCATGCGGCAGATGGCATCGTAGCTGGCCACATGCACGCGGATGGTCATGGGTTTGTGCAGCGCCCCTGCGGCGCGTGTCATGAACATCTGGAAGGCGCTGCCATCGAGCAGCGCGACGAAGGCATATTGCAGCGACTGCTCGAACCAGACCTCGCGCTGCGTCAGCAGCGGGTGGCCCAGCGGTGCAACCAGGATCAGCGCGCTCTTGACAAAGGGAACAGCCTGCAAGCCGGCGGTGGGCACATTGCCGGAGATGATGCCGAGGTCGGTGCCGCCTTCACGCACCAGGCGGACAATGTCATCGCTCAGGCGCTCGCGGACATCGATGCGTACATCCGGATGGCTGGCAAGGTAGTCACCGATCACCGGGGGCAGGTACTCCGTGATTGCCGTGGTATTGGCCACCAGTTTGAGCTGCCCGGAAAGGCCTGTGGTGAACGGCTGGAGGTTGCCCGTAAGCCGTTCCAGCTCGGCAAGCACCACGCGGGCATGCTGGAGATAAACCTCGCCGGCTGCCGTCAGCGTCACGCCCTGGGGCGAGCGCTCCAGCAATCGTACCCCGAGCGTGTCTTCAAGGTTTTTGATGCGGTTGCTGACCGCCGGCAAGGAGAGGAAGGAACGCTCCGCGCCACGGGTCAGGCTGCGTGTTTCCGCCACATTGACGAAGAGGCGGAAATCGGTGATGTCGAAGGGAACGGCCATGCTGCTGGTCTCGCGGCGTACTGACTGTGCCACCGATACCCGCGTCGGCGGGCATGCGGCGGCGGGATAACGGCCGCCGCGTCGCTACCAGGTGGCGGGCTCGAAGCGGAAGCCTGGGCCCTGGCGCCTGACGTAGCCACAATAGGGCTCGCCGAAATGCACCGGCAGGATCAGCGCCTCGCGCTCGGCGGCGTCATTCAGGAAGGCCAGGCGCGTGCTGCGCGCCAGGTCGGGGCGGATGCAATAGCCGGAGTTCACGTCAGGGCGAACGATCTGCAGCGGGCTGTGCAGGATATCGCCGCAGAAGACCGCCTCTTCGCCGCGCGAACGGATGCGGAACGCCACCTGGCCGGGACTATGGCCCGCAGCGGGTTCTACCTGCAGGCAGCCCGCGATCTCCTGCCCAGGCACCATCATTTCCGCCAGACCTTCGCTGACCACTGGCATCACGCTGTCAAAGAAGGACTCACCGAACACGTCCACCACGCCCGGCTCCTTGTTCCGGCCCTCGTCGCAGAATGTGAAGTCATCCTTGGGGATGAAATAGCGCGCGTTGGGAAAGGTCGGCACCCAGCGGTTGTCCTGCCAGGTGGTGTTCCATCCGACGTGGTCCGCGTGCAGGTGCGTCATCACGACATGGGTGACCTTTTCCGGCGGTGCGCCAGCCGCGATCAACCACTCGCGCACCAGCGTGTTGAGCCTGTGCATGCGCGCGATGCCGGCGCGCGGCTTGAAGTTGCCAACGCCCGTATCGACCACGATGATGCTGTCCCCCGCATGGACCACCCAGAACTGGATCGTCACGATCAGCTTGTTCATGTGCGGTATCCAATGGTGCGGCGCCATCAGGTCAGCATGGGCGTCAAGCACGGCGCGGCCGATGTCCGGGAACAGGAACGCGGGATCGTGCGTCGGCCCCGCATATTCGAGGATGCGGGTGATCTTGAGGTCGCCGAAGGTGCGCGCTTGCATCATGTGGCTTGTCTCCGTTTGGTGTTGTGAGCGCCCAGCGGCGAGGCCGCTTGCGGCATGGCCGATGCCGGCTTTGGCAGGCATCGAGCATCGGCGATCTTCGTCACCTCGCCAATTTCGCAATCCAAAAGAGGGGTTTCAGGCAGCTTCATGCATGACGCTGCAGCACTGCGGCAGAGGATCGATCAGGGACAGCAGCGAGGTCCGTCACTTATCGATTCGCGACCATGACTGGACCAGTTGCCAGTCGGCCGGAGTATGGGCCCTGGAGTTGCAGGCGTCCAAGACAGAAAAAGTTGTTTCCCATACCCGATGGGTATGGGGATAGAGCAAAGTGGCGAGACCGTCGGATACATCGCCGGGTGAGCCCGAGCACTGACCGCGCCTTTCTAGCCTTCGCCGGCAGCGGCAGTCTGTCTTCGAGCAATCACGTCTTTCGGCTGCCACGACACCGCGATATCGCCATCGATGAAGGTCTGGCAAGCCAGCCGGAAGCCCGCTGCGAGTTCGTCTTCCGTCAGCAGTTTCTTTTCCTTCGGCTTGACCGCGTCGGTATGCTCGCGGCCCTTGTCGATGCGGCACTTGCAGGTGCCGCACAGGCCGCCGCCGCATTTGAACGGAATGCCGCCCTGCTCGCGCAGCGACACGCGCAGCAGGTTGCTGTTGACCGGCGCGCTGACCGTCTTGCCGTGGTTGGTGAGGAAGGTGATCTGGATCATGGCGATGAATGCGTAGCGTACGGTCGGGTGGCTTCAGGATCGGCCGCCCACGGCGAGCGGCGTGGGCACGAGGGCGATGTCCATGGTGCCGAAGCTGGCCAGCTCGCGCAGCGCGGCGCGGGCGGCCTCCAGCGTGGCGTATTTTTCGAGGAACCTGGTCGATACCAGGTTGACGACGCCGGGCGGGGTTTCCTCCTGCACCCGCACCCTGGTATCGGCCGCCAGCTCGGCGATGACAAAGCGGGCCGTGCGCTTGCCGTAGAAGACGTAGTCGTACGCCTCGACCGCGGTCATGCCGTCGGTCGGTTCGGTGCGGAACTGGCCGGGGCGGCTGGTGAGCAGCACGAACATGTCAGGCTCCCGCGGTCGCCGTGGCGAGCGCGGCGGGCGCCGGCAGATCATCCTGCGCCAGCTCGATGTCATGCTCGATCCACAGCTGGCACGCCAGCCGGTATCCCTGCTCCAGCCGGCCGCCGAGCTGCTTCTTTTCCTTCCAGTTGGGCGGCGGCAGGTGCTCGGCGCCGGCGAGCACGCGGCAGGCGCACTTGGAGCATTTGCCCATGCCGCACTCATAGCGCAGGTTGGGGTAGGGGAACTGCCGGATGCCGGCGCGGACAACCAGGTTGGTCTGGGGCTTGACCTCGTCGGTGAAGGTTTCGCCGAGCTTGTGGAAGGTGACTTTGGGCATCGTTCGTTCTGGGAAGAATCAGGGAAATCCGGCTGCGGTGGTGATGCTCGCGCGCGCCTACGACCACAACACCATTGCCGCCACGGTGGAGCAGCCCAGCCCGATCAGCACCGGGAGCAGCAGCGCGCGCACCGCTTCCAGCACCGGCACACGGGCGAAGCCGGCCACCGCGATCAGCGACGACCAGGCGATCAGCGTGCCCCCGCCGGTCCAGACCGCGCCCATCTGGCCAACGGCCGCCAGCGTGGCCGGGTCGAAGCCGACCACCGGGCCGAGCGCGCCGGCCAGCGTGCCGGTCAGCGGCAGGCCGGCGAAACCGGAGCCGTCGATGCCGGTGATCATGCCGACCAGCAGCACGCCGAAGGCGACCAGCACGTGGTTGTCCGGGATCATGTGCTGGTAGGCCTGGATCAGTTCGAACAGCAGGCTCGGCGCCTTGCCCGGCGGCAGGCCGAGGATCTGCGCGGCAGTTTCGCCCGCGCCCACGAAGAAGAAGCCGGCGATCGGCAGCACCGAGCCCATCGCCTTGAAGGCGAAGACGAAGCCATCGGTGATGTGTTCCGGGCAGACGTCGAGCATGCGGCGCGGGCCTTCGGCCGCCAGCGTCGCCAGCATCATCAGCACCGCCGCGACCCCGCCGACCAGCGCGGCCGCGTCGCCGCCCTTGAGATCCTGCACGCCGGCGCCGAGCTTGGGCAGCACCATCACGGCGACCACGGCGAGGAAGGCAATCGGCGTCACGATGGCGAAGCACTTCGACCACTTCACCCGGCGCCTCGCGACCATCGACAGGCTTGCCTCGATATTGCTGTCGGTGGCAAGCGGTTCGGTGTGGGCGGTGCCCCTGGCGATCTCGGCCTTGTCGAAGGTGATGCCGCCGTCGATGGCCTCGGCGGTGCCGCCTGCCTGCGCCTGCCAGCGGTCGAGCAGGGTGCCGCAGGCCGGTACGATGTGCTTGCGCATCGACAGGTATGCCAGGCACAGCGCAATGCAGCCGGTGATGATTGACAATGCCAGCGCGCGGTCGGCCACCACCGCGGCGCTGACCGCCGCGCCGGCGGCCTTGGCGCTGATCCCCGGCGCGACGCCGATCACGTAGTCCGACGACAACGCCATGCCCTGCCCGGCGATTGCGATCGCCATCGCGCCCGCCAGCGGCGGCAGCCCCGCCGCGATCGCGGCCGGCAGCAGGATGGCCGAGACCAGCGGCACCGCCGGCGTCGGCCAGAAGAACAGCGAGATGACGTAGGTGATGCCCGCCAGGATAAAGAACGCCGAATGCCCGTTCTTCATCACCACGCGGAAAGGCTCGACCATGCGTATGTCGGAGCGCAGCGTCTTGAGCGCATTGAGCAGCGCCGTCATGAAGGCGATCACCAGGAAGATATTGAACAGCTCCTTGGCGGCGACCAGGCTCGCGGAAAACACTCCGCCCAGTGCCGACACCGGGCTTCCGGTCAGCGCAAAGACGACCAGGGCAGTGCCGACGATCGACGGGACGACAACATTGGCGCGCAGGATCATCGTCAGCACGATGACTGCTACCCCTGACAGATAGATCCAGTGCGCGGCACCGATCACGACTTGTTGTGACATGAAGACTCCCTGGGGGCGGAGGGTTTGTGGGGGCGATTCGATTCCATCGGGCTGCGCTGCACCCGTGTCGGTATACTATATTCCAGAGCATCTTCGCGCCAAGCGATTTCGCATCCGGACTTACGCTTAGGCGAGAACGGTGCGGAGTCGCTGTGAAGCGCACATTTATGGGGAATCTGGCCGCTTTCAGCCCCTTCCGGTGGTGCATGGGCTGCCCAGGCCGGTTGCCTGGCATCCCATGGATATGTAGACTGTATACCGTTATGTATCGATGTCGGCGGGACAAGCGAGCAAGATGAGCGGGACGCGTCCCCGTTCCCCGGGCGATCCGTCAACCAACCCGGCCGTCCGGCTGTCCCCGCCCCCACCACTTCCGCCATGCCCGACACATTGCTCACGCTGCTGCCCGCCGGCCTGTCCGTCCCGGCCTACCTGTCGATGGGAGCGCTCATCCTGACGGGCGCCTGCCTGCAGGGCGTGGGTGGGATCGGCTTTGCCATGCTGTCGGCGCCGCTGGGCGCGATCTTCTTCCCGGACCTGGTACCTGGGCCGCTGCTGGCAATGGGCTGCTGCCTGTCGCTGATGGGCGCTTTGCGTGAGCGCGAGGCCATCGTCTGGGACATCGCCGGTCTTGCGCTGGCGGGCCGCGCCCTTGGCGGCGCCGCGGCCGTGCTGACCATCGCCTGGCTGGCGCCGGGACCGCTGGCGGTGCTGTTCTCGGTGTCGATCCTCGCCGCCGTGGCGTTGAGCCTGCTGGGCTGGCGTCTGCTGCCGACCGCGCGCAACGTGGTCGTTGCGGGCACCCTGTCCGGCTTCATGGGCACCATCACCTCGGCCGGCGCGCCGCCGTTCGCGCTGGTCATGCAGCACATGGCGCCGGCGCCGCTGCGCGCAACCATGGGCTGCATCCTGTCCGGCGGCGCCGTGCTGTCGCTCGCCATGCTGGCGCTGGCGGGGCGCTTCGGCCTGCGGCAACTGGTGCTGGCGCTGGTGCTTGCACCGTTCCTGCTGGCCGGCTTCGCGCTGTCCAACCGGCTGCGCGGGCGCGTGTCGCCCACCGCGGTGCGCCGCTTGCTGCTGGGCCTGTGCGCGGCCGGCGCGCTGGGCGTGCTCGGCCGCGCGGCCCTTGCCTGATGCCGGCGGGCCCGCGGCGCTTCCGAATTTTTCCAGTTCAACCCAACCAGCGGAGTTCCCATGCAGCACATCACAGACGCGATGATCGATGCCCACGTCACCCCGGAAGATGCCCGGCAGGTCATGGAGGCGGCGTTTTCCAGCTTCGGGCGTGGCGAGGCCGCGATGCAGGAACGTGTCCGCACCGAGGCCGGCGGCGTCAAGCTGTCCACGCTGGGGGCGGTGATCCCCCAGCAGGGCGTGGCCGGGGCCAAGGTCTACACCACCATCAACGGCCAGTTCTCCTTTGTCATCCTGATTTTCTCGGCCGAAGACGGCCGCCCGCTGGCTTCATTCGATGCCGGCGCCATCACGCGCCTGCGCACGGCGGCCTGCACCACGCTGGCGGCGCAGCGGCTGGCGCGTCCCGGTGCGCGCACGCTGGCTTTGTTCGGCGCCGGCACGCAGGGCGTGCAGCACGCGCAGCAGCTCAGCGCCACGCTGGGGCTGGAACGCATCCTGGTGTCCGATCCGCACGCGGACGCCGGCATGCCCGCGCGGCTGTCGGCGCTGTGCGGCATCCCGGTCGTGCTGGCGGAGCCCGATGCAGCGGTGGCCGAGGCCGACGTCATCGTCACGGCTTCGCGCGCAACCACGCCGCTGTTCGCCGGCACGTCGATCCGGCCGGGCGCCTTCGTGGCCGCCATCGGCTCCAGCCTGCCGCACACGCGCGAACTGGATGACGCCGCGCTGCGCCGCGCCGCCGCGGTGGTGGTGGAGTGGCGGCCGCAATCGACCCGCGAGGCCGGCGATATCGTGCTGGCCGATCCCGAGGCGCTGCCGGCGCAAAAGATCGTCGAACTGGCCGACGTCGTGCTCGGCAAGGTGTCGCCAAGGCAGCGCGAGGACAGCGAGGGTGACATCGTGATCTACAAGTCGGTCGGCGTGGGCCTGGAAGACGTGGCGCTGGCCGGCCTCGCCTGGTCGCGCATCGCCGGCGGGGCGGAGCGCCGCGCCGCGTGAGCGGCGCCGATCGCTCCAGCGCCGGGTAAACACTGACGTGATTAGTCAACAGAGCCCTTGTCGTCGCTGATTGAATGTATATAGTATACAACCATGCCGAGCCCGATCTGTCTGCGACCCGGGCCTGGCATCCAACCCACCGAATCGCCCCACATCGCCAACCAGGAGCCCCCGTCATGGCCGAACTGATGAACCGCGAAGATTTCCGTGCCGCCCTTGAAGAAGCCATCAAAGGCAAGAGCGCCAACAAGGCGCCGTTCAGCGTGGCCTGGGCCAGCGGCAAGCTGACCCGCGCCCATCTCGCGCGCTGGGCCGAGAACCACTATCACTACGTCGGCCCGTTCGCGGATTACCTGGGCTACATCTACGCCCGTACGCCGGACCGCTATACCGAAGCCAAGGATTTCCTGCTCGCCAACATGTACGAGGAAGAGATCGGCGGCGACCGTCACACCGACTTGCTGATCCGCTTTGCCGAAGCCTGCGGCACCACGCGCGAGCGCGTGATCGACCCGGACAACATGTCGCCCACCACGCGCGGCCTGCAGAGCTGGTGCTACGCGGTGGCCATGCGCGAGGATCCGATCGTGGCCGTGGCCGGCCTGGTGGTCGGGCTGGAGTCGCAGGTGCCGTCGATCTACCGCAAGCAGACCCCGACGCTGCGCGACCAGTACCAGTTCACCGATGAAGAAGTCGAGTTCTTCGACCTGCATATCGTCTCGGACGAGATCCACGGCGAACGCGGCTACCAGATCGTGCTGGAGCACGCCAACACCCCGGAGCTGCAGCAGCGCTGCCTGAAGATCTGCGAGATCGGCGCGCAGATGCGGCTGCTGTACACCACGGCGCTCTACCACGACTACGTCGAGAAAGAGCTGCCGCTGCCCGAACTGGACATGGCCGCCTGAGCGGCGCCGCGCATCCGCACCGACGATGACCATATTCCTGAACCATATCGACGGCGAATGGACGGCCTGCCAGTCGGGCCGCACCTTCGACAACGTCAACCCGGCCGACACCGCCGACCTTGTGGGCCGCTTCCAGGCGTCGTCCGCAGTTGACGCGCAGGCGGCCGTGGCCGCCGCGGCGGCGGCCTTTGCCGGCTGGAGAAAGACTCCCGTCGGCAAGCGCGCCGCCATCCTCAACCGCGCGGCGGAGCACCTGGAAGCCCATGCCGACAGCATCGCCGCCGAGCTGACCCGCGAGGAAGGCAAGGCGCTGGCGCTGGCGCGCGACGAGGTGCTGCGCTCGGCCCAGACGCTGCGCTTCTATGCCGTGGAAGGGCAGACCTTCACCGGCGAGGTGTATCCGAACGACGACCCCGATCAGCTCGTCTACAGCCAGCGCGAGCCGCTGGGCGTGGTGACGGTGATCGCGCCGTGGAATTTCCCGGTGTCGATCCCCGCGCGCAAGATCGCGCCGGCGCTGGTGACCGGCAACACGGTGGTGTTCAAGCCGTCGTCAGAGGCACCGCTGTCGGGCTACCGGCTGGCCGAGGCATTGATCAAGGCCGGCTTGCCCAAGGGCGTGCTGAACTTCATCACCGGCAGCGCCACCGAGATCGGCGCGACCATCACCGAGGCGCCGGCCGTGCGCGCGATCTCGTTCACCGGTTCGTCGCGCGCCGGCGAGCAGATCCACCGCGCCGCGCCGCTGACCACGCGCACGCAGATGGAACTGGGCGGCAAGAACCCGCTGATCGTGATGGAAGACGCCGACCTCGATCGCGCCGTCGACCTGACCATCAAGGGTGGCTTCTCGCTGTCGGGGCAGGCCTGCACCGGCACCAGCCGCGTGCTGGTGGCCGAGTCGGTCAAGGCCGCATACACCGAGCGCCTGCTGGCGAAAATCGCGACGCTGAACGTCGGCAGCGGCATGACGCCGGGGATGGATCTAGGGCCGCTGGCCTCGCACAAGCAATTGGAAACCGTGCTGCGCTACATCGACATCGGCAAGTCCGAGGCAACGCTGCTGTGCGGCGGCACGCGCCTGACCGGTGCTGACTTCGACAAGGGCTATTACGTCGCGCCGACGGTATTCACCGACGTGACGCAAGCGATGCGGATCGCGCGCGAGGAGATCTTCGGCCCGGTGATCGCCATCATCGGCTTCACCGATTATGCCGACGCCATCGCCAAGGCCAACGATACCGAGTACGGCCTGGCCGCGGCCATCGTCACCGGCAACCCGCGCTACATCCACCACTTCGCCACCGACATCGAGGCGGGCACGGTCAAGATCAACCGCACCACCACGGGCAACCTGGTCAACGCGCCGTTCGGCGGGGTCAAGAGGTCGAGCACCTCGACCTTCCGCGAGTCGGGCCGCACCGGGCTGGAGTTCTATACGCAGGTCAAGACGGTCTACCGGGGCGCCTGAGCCCGGCCGTCGCAAGGAGTCACAGACATGAAGAAAGCCATCAAGCTGGAACTGCGCGAAGCGCGCCACATGGTTGCCGCCGCGATCCGGCGCTCGGAAGAAATCGGCGTGCTGGAGTCGATCTGCGTGGTCGACGAGGGCGGCTACCCGCTCGCGCTCGAACGCATGGACGGCGCCCGCATCACCGGGCCGCAGATCGCATGGAACAAGGCCTTTACCGCCGCGGGCCACAAGCGCTCCACCCACCTGTTCACTACGCCGCCCAACGGGCCGGCGCTGCCGGGCAACGAGGCCTTTGGCATCCAGTGGAGCTTCGAGGGCAAGTTCGCGGCGTTCGTCGGCGGCTTCCCGATCGTGGTCAATGACGAGGTCATCGGCGGCATCGGCCTGTCCGGCGGCAACGGCGAGCAGGACACGCAGGCCGGGCTGGCGGCGCTGCAGGCGCTGGCCGAGCTGCTGGCGCCGCAGGACCTGAAGGTGCTGGTGCAGGCCGACATCAAGAAGTAAGTACAAGTTCGTCTCAGCGGAGGTTCCATGTCGTACCGCATCCAGATCGCCGAAACGCAGCAGGTCTTTTTTGTCGAGCGCGGCGAGACGCTGCTGCAGGCCGCGCAGCGCGCCAGCATCGCGTTGCCGCACGATTGCCAGCTGGGCGGCTGCGGCACCTGCCGCATCCGCCTGCTCGACGGGCAGGTGCGCTACGACGAGGAACCGTTCGGCCTCGCGCCGGACGAAGCCGCCGCCGGCTACGCGCTGGCTTGCCAGGCGCAGCCGCTGGCCGACCTCGTCATCAGCGCCGCACGCGAGGACGAGGCCTGCGCCGAGCCCGCGCGGCACCGCGCGGTGGTGCAGGCGGTGCGCCAGCTGTCGGCGGACGTCATGCACGTGGAGCTGGAGGTGCCGGACGCTGGCGCGCTCGACTACCGCCCCGGCCAGTACCTGAAGCTGTTGAGCACCGACGGGCTCGCGCGCAGTTTTTCGATGGCTTCGGTGCCACGCGACGGCCGCGTCGATCTGCACGTGCGCCGCATTCCGGGCGGCGCCTTTACCGACGGCATCCTGCCGCGCATGAAGGCCGGCGATGCGATCGACGTCGAACTGCCGCTCGGCAACTTCTTCTATCGCGCCCGCGATTACCGGCCGCTGCTGATGGTGGCCACCGGCACCGGCATGGCGCCAATCAAGGCGATCCTGGAATCGCTGATGGGCGATCCCGACTGCCCGCCGGTGTCGCTGTACTGGGGCATGCGCCAGGCGCAGGACCTCTACCTGCACGACGACATCGCCGGGTGGGGCGAACGGCTCTACGACTTCCAGTACGTCCCGGTGCTGTCGCGCGCCGGGGCGGACTGGCAGGGCAGGCGTGGCCATGTGCACGACGCGGCGCTGGCCGACCTGGGCGACCTGAGCGAACACGCCATCTACCTGTGCGGCTCGCCCGACATGATCCGTGACGCCCGTGCCGCTTTCCTGGCGCGCGGCGCCAGTCCAGATCATATCTACGCGGACAGCTTTACCTTCCAACACCCTTGTTAAGACATGGCGGTATGCAAGAGGAGGCTGGTATACAATAACGCCAGCCTTTCCGCCTACGCCTCTGCCGACCCATGTCCCTCACTTCGTCTTCCGCCGCGCCCGCCGAGCCGCTGAGCCTCGGCGCCAGCCACTCGCCGCTGTTCGCCCTTGTCACCGACAAGGTGCGCGAAGGCATCCTGAATGGCAAGTACGCGCCGGGCGAGCGGCTGGTGGAAAACAAGCTGTCGGCGGAACTGGGCGTGTCGCGCATCCCGGTGCGCGAGGCGCTGCGCGCGCTGGCGAGCGAAGGACTGGTGCTGATCGAGCCGCGCCGCGGCGCGACCGTGGCAAGCCTGTCGCCGGTGATCGCGCGCGAGATGGTCGAGGTGCGCGCCACGCTGGAAGGCCTCAACGCCAAGCTTGCCGCGCAGCGGCGCGACCCGGCGCTGGTGGCGGAACTGGAAACGGTGCTGCGCCAGGGCATGGAAGCGGCCGCACAGGGCCGCGCGGATGAGCTGCTGGCGCTCAACACCCGCTTCCATGAGGTGCTCGGCACCATCGCCGCGAACAGCGTGCTGCAGGAAATGATGCGCTCGCTGCGCGAGCGCACCGCGGTGCTGTTCGGCCCCGCCAACGTGGTGCGCGCGCGCCAGAACTGGGACGAGCATGCCCAGATCCTGCAGGCCGTCATCGCCGGCGACGCGGACCTTGCCGCGCTGCTGGCCGCGCGCCATGTCTACAGCGCCGCCAAGGCGGCCGACCTGCCGGTGGGCGGGCAGGGCGCGGTGCAGGCGGCCTGAGCGAAGGCTGCGGCCCGGGCTGTCACCCGCTCCCGGCCGGTATTTCCCCAATCCGCGTTGTCATTGCCATTGCATGCCCCGCAACAGGGCATTGCATGCTTGCGAATGACGCACTGCACCAATAATGTGTATACTGTAGGCACTCAAGGTCAATTGGGATTTACCATGCAGTCGCCCGAGCAACGTTACCTGTCGCAACCCGTAGGCCAGCAACTGCTGCGCCACTTTGCAGCGTGCGACGCCGTGCGCCACGCCTCACCGCTGATGCCGCTGCGCCTGCGCGATATCGGCCGCTTCTTGCTGGCGCTGGGCGGCCGCGCGCCGCGCCGAAGCCATTGCTGATCCAGCCTGAATGACCGGGCGGCGCAGCGCGCCGCTCCTTCCCCTTTTCCCTCCTGGCACGCGTCCTGCGCGCCGTCGCAACCTTCCGTTCCTTCTGGCGCTGCCAGCGCGGTATCCGCACGCACATTAGCCTTGCACTGCGCGAAAGACGGAATATAGTATACCAACACAATCGCAGCACCTCCTGAGCCCATACGCCCCCCACCGCGCCTGAACCGCGCGGATAACGACAAGGAGCCAATGTGAACCTGCCGGACTGGACGACTGGCGGCTTTCCGCCGCTATGGGAGGTGGCACAACGGCTCGCCGGCGGCTCAGTTTCATCGGAGGAACTGGTAGACGCGTGCGAGGCAGCGTGGCAGCAATGGCACGGCGCCATCAACGCGCTGGTGCTGTCGGATTTCAGCGCAGCGCGTGCCGCGGCGCGCGACAGCGACCGGCGCCGCCGCGCGGGGCAGGCGCGCGGCGTGCTCGACGGCGTGCCGTTCTCGGTCAAGGAATCGTTCGACGTCGCCGGCTGGCCGACTACCTGCGGCAATCCTGCCTTGCGCGGGCACGCCGCCCAGCGCGATGCCGTAGTGGTGCAACGGCTGCGCGAAGCCGGCGCGGTCCTGCTCGGCAAGACCAACGTCCCGCTCGGGCTGCGCGACTGGCAGAGCTACAACGCCATCTACGGCACGACCCGCAATCCGCACGATCCGTCCCGCACGCCGGGCGGCTCGTCCGGCGGCAGCGCCGCGGCGGTCTGCGCGGGTTTGTCGTTCTTCGACGTGGGTTCCGACATCGGTTCCTCGCTGCGCAACCCGGCGCATTATTGCGGCATCTTCTCGCTCAAGCCGAGTCACGGGCTGGTGCCGCTGGCAGGCCACGGCACCGGCGCGGCGCGCTTCGGGGAACAGGACATCAATGTCGCCGGACCGCTGGCCCGCAGCGCGCGCGACCTCGAACTGGTGCTGCGCACGATCGCGGGGCCGGCCGATGACGAGGCGCTGCCATACCGCCTGCAGTTGCCAGCATGCCCGTACCGCTCGCTCGCCGACTTCCGCGTTGCCGTGCTGCCGACCCATGCCCAGGCGGAAGCCGACGCCGAGGTTGCCGGGCGGATCGAGCAGCTTGGGCACTGGCTGGCCGGCAAGGGCGCCCGCGTCGACTGGCATGTGCGGCCGGACTTCGACGCCGGCGAGCTGTGGCATGTCTACGTGACGCTGCTGCGCGCCACCACCTCCGTGCACATGGACGACGCCGCCTTTGCCGATGCGCTCGCCCGCAGTGCCACCGCCGCGGTGGGCGATCATGGCTATGCCACCCTGCAGGACACCGGCGCGACGCTGAGCCACCGTGACTGGCTGCGGTTGCAGGTTGCGCGCGAACGCTTTGCCGCCGCCTGGCGCAGCTTCTTCACCGGCTACGACGTGCTGCTATGCCCGGCCGCGGCCACCACGGCCTTTGTCCTTGACGAGGCGGGCGAGCCCTGGCAGCGCACCATCACCGTCAACGGCCGCCCGCAGCCAATGACCACGCAGCTGTTCTGGGCCGGCCATTCCGGGCTGTGCGGCCTGCCTTCGGCCGTCGCGCCAATCGCGCCATTCGGGCCAGGCACCGGCGGCCTGCCGGTCGGCGTGCAGATCGTCGCCGGCCGTTACCAGGATCTCACTGCCCTGCGTTTTGCCAGCCTGCTGGAGGAAGCAGGCCATCGCTGCCGGCCGCCGCCGCGGCCGGCAGCGTAGCCGGCGGACCACCGCAACCAACCAACCACACCACACCACATCACACACCACTGGGGAGGGGAATCATGTTCGACTGGTTCCGTGATTTGTCGCGCATGGAGCGCAAGGGCTTCTATGGCGCGTTCCTGGGGCATGCCGTCGACGTATTCGACTTCATGATCTATTCCTTCCTCATCTCCACGCTGCTGGGGCAGTGGGGCATGAGCAAGTCCACGGCAGGCGCCATCGTCACGTGGACGCTGGTGTCGTCGCTGGTCGGCGCAATCGGCGCCGGTATCCTGGCCGACCGCTACGGGCGCGTGCGCGTGCTGCGCTGGACCATCATCGTGTTCGCGGGTGCCTGCTTCCTGTGCGGGCTGGCGCAGTCGCCGGAGCAGCTGATGCTGTTCCGCATGATCCAGGGGCTTGGCTTCGGCGGCGAGTCGTCGCTGTGCATGGTGCTGGTGACGGAGATGATCCGCAACCCGGCGCACCGCGGCAAATACTCGGGCTTTACCGCCAGCAGCTATTCCTTCGGCTGGGGCGCGGCGGCGATCGTGTATGCGATCACCTTCAGCGTGCTGCCGGCGGAAACGGCATGGCGCGTCTGCTTCTTCCTCGGCATCCTGCCGGCGCTGGTGGTGATCTACCTGCGCCGCAACCTGGAGGAGCCGGAGATTTTCCTGAAGAGCCGCGCGGCGGGGCGGCAAGGCTCTGCGCTGGCCGGGCTCGGCCGCTTGTTCCGCGGTCCGCTGCTGTCGAAGACGCTGCTGTGCAGCCTGCTTTCGGGCGGCATGCTGGGGGCGTACTACGCCATTGCCACGTGGCTGCCGACCTTCCTCAAGACCGAGCGCGGCCTGTCGGTGTTCGGCACCAGCTCGTACCTGACGGTCACCATCATCGGCTCGTTGGTCGGCTACGTGGCGGGGGCCTACGCCACTGACCGCTGGGGCCGGCGGCTGACCTACATCGTGTTCGCGGCGGGTGCGTTCGTGGCCGCGCTGGTCTACATGGTGATTCCGGTGTCGAACACGTCGATGCTGTTCCTGGGGTTCCCGCTGGGAGTGCTGATGCAGGGCGTGTTCGCCGGCATCGGTGCAACCATCTCCGAGTCCTATCCCAACGATATCCGCGCGACGGGCTATGGCGTCTCGTACAACGCGGGCCGCGTGATCGGCTCGCTGTTCCCGTTGTCGGTCGGGTGGCTGAGTTCGGGCCACACCTCGCTGCCGATCGCGATCGCGATCGTTGCCGGGGTTGGCTATGCGATGGTGGTGGTCGCCGCGGTATTGCTGCCGGAAACCACCGGCATGGATCTCGGGCAGGCCGGCGGCAGCGGGGAGCAGGAAGACGCCGCGCCGCTGGCGCAGCCGGCGGGAACGGTGGCCTGAACGCGCGGGGAGGGCGCTGCCGGCGCCCTTACCGCATCCACGCCGAGATCGCCGGCAGCATCAGGCTGACACCGATTCCGACCAGCACGCCGAACGCGACGCGCCGCGTCGTGGCTGGCGAGAACGGCGGCGGAAAGCGCCGCCCCAGCAGCGTGGCGACCACCACCACCGGCACGCCGAACGCGGCCTGCAGCCAGATCGCGCCATCGAGCTGGCCCTGCCACGCCGAGAACAGCGTGCGCACGCTGGACGTGACGGTGAACACCAGGATCAGCGCGCAGCGGATCTCTATGGGCTTCATCGGCTGCCGGTAGAACTGGAAGATCAGCGGCGGCCCGGACACGCCGAACATGCCGCTCAGCAGCCCGCCGAACACGCCGCTCATGAAGAAGCTGCCGTCGCCGGAGCGTCTTGGCAGCGGTTCCGGCCGGAAGGCCGCGCTGAGTCCGCCATACAGGATCACCGCGCCCAGCAGCAACTGCAGCAGCGTGGCGGCGCTGGAACTCAGGTATTCCAGCACCAGCACGCCGACCAGCACCGACGGCAGGATGCCGATGGCGGCCGCGCCCACTGCGCGCCAGTCGATATGCTCCAGCTTGCCGGGCAACGCGCAGGCGCTGTTGGCCAGCGTCACCAGGCTGACCACGGCGGCAACGGTGGCCACCGGCGCGAGCCCCAGCCCGCTGGTGGCGCCCATCACGATCATGCCCAGGCCGAAGCCGGTCACCGTCTGGAAGTAGGTGCCCGCGCCGAGCAGGGCTTGCAGCCCGAGCAGCGGCAACAACAATTCCGCTTTCATGCCGCCGCCTGCTCGCCTTTGCTGGCCTGTTCCGCGGTGGCTTGCGCCTGGACCACGGTGACGGCGATGACATGGAATACGTCGTCGGCACTGCAGCCGCGCGACAGGTCGTTGGCGGGCTTGCTCAGCCCTTGCAGCATCGGTCCGATGGCCTTGGCGCCGCCGACGCGCTCGGCCAGCTTGTAGCCGATATTGCCGCTCTCGAGGTTGGGGAACACCAGCACGTTGGCGCGGCCGTTGACCTGCGAATGCGCGACCTTGCGCGCTGCGATCTCCGCGACGATGGCGGCATCGAGCTGCACGTCGCCATCGATGGCCAGGCCGGGGCGCTGCGCGCGCACGCGCTCGGTGGCGGCCACCACCTTGTCGACGGCGGCGTGGTGGGCGCTGCCGCTGGTGGAGAACGACAGCATCGCCACGCGCGGCTCGTCGTTCAGCAGCGCACGTGCGCTGTCGGCGGCGGCCATGGCGATATCGGCCAATGCCTCGGCATCGGGATCGACCACCAGCCCGCAGTCAGAGAAGATCAGGCCGCCCTTGAGCGTATGGAAGGGCTCGCACAGCATCATCAGGAAAAAGCTCGACACCAGCCGGAAGCCGGGTGCCAGCCCGATCAGCTGGATCGCGTTGCGCACCACGTCGGCGGTGGTGTGTTCCGCCCCCGCGACCGAGCCGTCCGCATGGCCGAGGCGCACCATCAGGTTGGCAAAGCACAGCGGATCGAGCACCGCGCGCCTGGCTTCGTCCAGCGTCATGCCTTTTTTCTGGCGCAGCGCGTAGAGCTGCTGCGCGAAGGAGGGCGCGAGTGCCGAGGTGGCGGGATCGACCAGCGTGATGCCGTCCAGCGCGATGCCGTGGATGGCGGCGGCGGCGCTGATCTGGCGCGGATTGCCGACCAGCACGATGCGCGCGATGCCTTCCTGCGTGGCACGCTGCGCGGCCTGCAGGATGCGCGGGTCTTCGGCCTCGCACAGCACGATGCGGCGAGGGGCGGCGCGGGCGCGGTCGATGATGCGGAGGATGGGTTTCATGGTGGTTGGCTCGGTAAACCTGAAAAAAGGGCCGTAGCCCTTGTCATGCTGGTGATTGGCTCCCCTCTCCCGCTTGCGGGAGAGGGGCAGGGGGTGAGGGCAGGCGCGCGCCATACCGAAGCGTGTGACTTCGTGGTTGCGCCTGGCCCTCACCCCAACCCTCTCCCGCAAGCGGGAGAGGGAGCACACCGGTCGCAAGCGAGGGTTCTGGGCAAGCTCAGGCTCAGACGTAGTCCTTGTACTTGTCCAGGTACCGCACCGGCTTGGCCAGCGCATCGCGGCGGAACGGGTCGCCCAGTTCACGCGTGCACATGATCTCGATGATCGTGGTCTTGCCATGATTCATCTGCAGGTCGATGGCGCGCTTCAGTGCCGGGCCCACGTCTTCCAGGCGATCCACCACGATGCCTTCCGCGCCCATTGCCTTGGCGATCTCGGCGAAGCTCTGGTTGTCGAGCTCGCCCGCGACGAAGCGGCGGTTGTAGAAGTCCACCTGGTTCTTCTTCTCCGCGCCCCACTGGCGGTTGTGGAACACCACCGCGGTCACCGGGATGTTGTGGCGCACGCAGGTCATGGTTTCCATCAGGCTCATGCCCCAGGCGCCGTCACCGGCGTATGACACGGCCGGGCGATGCGGAGCCGCGACCTTGGCGCCGATGATGGTGGGGAAGGCGTAGCCGCAGTTGCCCCAGCTCATCGCCGCAAAGAAGCTGCGCGGCTTCTCGAAGCGCAGGTAGCTGTTGGCCACCGAGTTGATGTTGCCGATGTCGGTCGACACCATCACATCTTCCGGCATGGCCTTTTCCAGCTCGCGCAGCACCTGGCGCGGATGCAGGTAGTGGCCGCCGGTGGGCGTGCGCTCGTTCTTCTGCTCCTCGATCATGTCCAGGCTGTACGGGTCGCGCTCATGCGTCCAGTCATCCAGCTCCTTCTCCCACGCCGCCTTTTCGTTGGCGATTTCGGTGGCGCGGCCATCGCGGCTGGCGTCGCATGCCAGCGTGCGGCCGGCCAGGCGCTGGGTCAGCGCGATGGCGGCAGCCTTGGCGTCGCCGCAGATGCCCACCGAGATCTTCTTCACCAGGCCCAGCATCTTGTGGTCGGCATCGATCTGGATGATCTTGGCGTTCTTCGGCCAGTAGTCCATGCCGTGCTGCGGCAGCGTGCCGAACGGTCCCAGGCGCGAGCCCAGGGCCACCACCACGTCGGCGCGCGAGATCAGCTTCATCGCGGCCTTGGAGCCCTGGTAGCCCAGCGGGCCGCACCACAGCGGGTGGCTGGCGGGGAACGAGTCGTTGTGCAGGTAGCTGTTCACCACCGGCGCGCCCAGGCGCTCGGCCAGGGCCTTGCATTCCTCGATCGCATCGGCCATCACCACGCCGCCGCCCGAGATGATCACCGGGAACTTGGCATTGGCCAGCAACTCGGCCGCCTCGTTCAGGCTCTGCTCGCCGCCGGGGCCGCGATCAAGGTTCTGCGGCTTCGGAATCTCGGCGGTGATCTTGCCGTAGAAGTGGTCGCGCGGGATGTTCAGCTGCGTCGGGCCCATTTCGGCCTTGGCGCGGTCGAAGCAGCGCGCGGTGAATTCGGCCATGCGCGCCGGGTTGGTGACGTGGCCCTGGTACTTGGTGAACTCCTGGAACATCGGCAGCTGGTTGGCTTCCTGGAAGCCGCCCAGGCCGATGCCCATGGTGCCGGCTTCGGGGGTGACGATCACCACCGGGCTGTGGGCCCAGTAGGCGGCGGCGATCGAGGTCACGCAGTTGGAGATGCCGGGGCCGTTCTGGCCGATCACCACGCCGTGGCGGCCGGACACGCGGGCGTAGCCGTCGGCCATGTGGCCGGCGCCTTGCTCGTGCACCACCGGGATCAGGCGGATGCCGGCGGGGGCGAAGATGTCCATGGCGTCCATGAAGGCCGAGCCCATGATGCCGAACATGTCGGTCACGCCGTTGGCGGCCATCGTTTCGACGAAGGCTTCGGACGGGGTCATGGTCTGCGGGCCAGCCGGAACCTGGCTGTCCTTCGCGGCGGCCGAGCCACCGGAAACGGCGGGCTGCTTGGTGGTTTCGAGGTCGCGCATGGCGGGTGTCTCCTGGTTGGGGTGTTATAAAGTGGAACAGTACGTTCCGGAAAATTGATGCGTTGGTCGAAATGTAGGCGGAAGATCGGCGGTCGTCAATAAGAAGTTCTGGTTTACGGAATGAAATAATCAAAAAAATGAGACAAGATCGGATATAAGCGCCTTGTGAGGCACTATTGCGTCCGTCATGGGAGGAGAGTAGGCAAGACAACGCCGGCATGGGGGCCGGCGCAGGGGGAGGAAAGCAGGAAGGAAGGTGCCGCGCCCAGGCGGCGCAGGGTATCAGCGCGTCGACAGCGCTTCGAGGACAGGCAGGTTGCCCTCGCCGAAGCCCTCATGACCATCACGCTGGACGACCTCGAAGAAAAACTCGCCTGCCTCGCGTTTCAGGAAGGCTTGCTGGAAGCGCCCGCGAGGGCCGGTGCCATCGACGAGGATGCCGTAGCGTTGCAGTGCGGCCAGGTCGAGCCCATGGCCTGGCACCCGCGCCGGCAAGGCATCGTAGTAGGCCGGCGGCGGCTGCACGAACTGCACGCCACGGTCAGCCAGTGCCGCGGCACTGGCCAGAATGTCCCCGCTGGCCAGCGCAATGTGCTGAATGCCTTCGCCGTGCTGATCTGACAGGTAATGACGCATCTGGTCGTGGCGCGTCGTTCCCTTCTCGTACAGCGGGATGCGGATGCTGCCGCATGGCGATACCAGCGCGTGGGACTCGCCGCCGCTGCGCAGTTCCCGGAACCCCAGCACCTTGCGGTAGAACTCCAGCCATTCCTCCAGGTGGCCGGGATCGACCGCCTGGGTCAGGTGGTCGACGCGGAGCAGGCCGGCGTCGGGCATGTCGCCGGCTGGCGGCAGCGGCCGGAAATCCACGTCGTAGATCGAGATATCCCCGACATCGCCGGGCCGGCCTTCCTTCCCGCGCCAGCGGTCGATGAAATACAAGACCGACTGTCCGATCCCCTGGATGGCGGGAATATTCAGCTCCATCGGCCCCACCGTGCCACCCTCGAACGGCCATGCGCCGGCCTCCAGCGCTCGCGCAAACGCTGCCGCCGCATCGTCGACGCGAATCCCGATCGCACAGATCGACAAGCCATACCGCGCCGCATAGCGCGTGGCGAACGAATCCGGCTCGGCATCGACGATGAAATTCATCTCGCCCTGCCGGTACAGCTTCACCGCCTTGTGGCGATGCCGCGCGATCGCGGCGAAGCCGAGGCGTTCCAGCGTCCGGCCGAGCGCGGCCGGATCTGGCGAAGCGAACTCGATGAACTCGTAGCCTCGGATGCCGAGCGGGTTGTCCCACGGTTGGACATCATCGGCGCGCGGGGAAGAGTCGGTTGCGGCGCTCATGGTATGGGCTCCTGTCTGGGTATTGCGGGGGTATTGCGGCGTATTGCGGCGTATTGCGACGTATTGCGGGCGCGGTGCCGGGCGCGGTGCCGGGCCTTGCGGCGACGACCGATAGTAGCAACGGCGCCGAGGCAACCCGCGCGTTGGCGCCCTTCGCAACGGACCCGTAGAAACCCGCATTCGGCGCCTTGATCGCGCATGTACGTTCATTAATCGCGCAGAGTGCCATATGCGACAGTTGGCTGTGCGCTGGGCGGCCACTAATCTCCGGTCAACGACGCGCCCCCGTCTCCCTGCCAGGTCCATACAGAGGCCCCATGCCGGAGTCCGGGAAGCGCGAATCACCGGAACCCAGGCACACCATGATCCACGGCAAGACCACGCTAATCCCCCACATCGGCTATCCGACGGAATCGTTCAAGGCGCCGATGATCTACAACCCCTGGTTCGACCGGCAAGGCATCGACGCCGCCGTGATCCCGATGGGGGTCAGGCCGGACGACTACGCGACGGTATTTCCGGCGCTGTTCCGCCTGACCAATATCCGCGGCGCGCTGGTGACCATGCCGCACAAGGTCGCCACCGTCGAGCTGGTCGACGAACTGACGCCCGCCGCCCGCATCGCCGGCGCCTGCAACGCGGTGCTGCGGCGCGACGACGGCACGCTGGTCGGCGACCAGTTCGACGGTGAGGGCTTCGTTCGCGGCATCCGGCGCAAAGGCTGCCGGCTGGAAGGCGCGCGCGCCATCGTGTCGGGCAGCGGCGGGGTGGGCAGCGCGATCGCCGCCTCGCTGGCGGCGGCCGGCGTGGCCGAGCTGGCGCTGTTCGACGCCCGCGAGGCGGCCGCGTGCGCCCTGGCGCAGCGCCTCGCCGCGCACTACCCGGCGCTGCGCGTCAGTACCGGCTCGGCCGACCCGGCGGGCTTCGACGTGGTGGTCAATGCCACGCCGCTGGGCATGCAGCCCGGCGATCCGCTGCCGTTCGACGTGGCGCGCATCGCCCCCGGCGCGATGGTCGGCGAGGTGGTGATGAAGCAGGAATACACGCCGCTGCTGCAGGCCGCGCTGGCCCGCGGCTGCAAGGTGCAGGTGGGCACGGACATGCTGTTCGAGATGATCCCGGCCTACCTGGAGTTCTTCGGGTACGGCACGGCCACGCCCGACGCGCTGCGCGAGGTGGCGCAGATCCGGTACTGATGCATCGACGGGCGGGGGCGCAAGCCCTGCCCCGGGCCGCGCGCGAGCCACCACAAAAAGGCACGCCGGCAAGGAAGACTTCTTATCCATTGGTGGAGACAGACAACATGACAACGACTCACAAGGAGCTGCCAGCGGCTTCCGCGCTCGGCAACTCGCTCGGCGACAAGGTGCGCGCCGCCTTTGCCTTCGGCAAGGTGCGCTGGGGCATGCTGGCGCTGGTGTTCTTCGCGACCACGCTGAACTATGTGGACCGCGCCGCGCTGGGCGTGTTGCAGCCGGTGCTGGCCAAGGCCATGGCCTGGACCGCGCAGGACTACGCCAATATCAACTTCTGGTTCCAGGTGGGCTATGCCATCGGCTTTGCGCTGCAGGGCCGCTTCATCGACCTGGTTGGCGTCAAGCGCGCCTTTGCGCTGGCGGTGCTGCTGTGGAGCATTGCCTGCGGCGCGCATGCGTTTGCGGCGTCTGCGGTCGGCTTCATGATCTGCCGCTTCTTCCTCGGCTTGTCGGAAGCGGCCAACTACCCGGCCTGCGTCAAGACCACGCGCATCTGGTTCCCGGCCAGCGAGCGCGCCATCGCCACCGGCATCTTCAATGCCGGCACCAACGTCGGCGCGATGCTGACGCCGATCATGCTGCCGCTGATCCTGCAGGCGTGGGGCTGGCAGGCCGCGTTCCTGGTGATCGCTTCACTGGGCGCGATCTGGCTGGCATTCTGGTTCGCGCGCTACCACAACCCGGAGCAGCACCCGACCGTCACCGCCGCGGAACTGGCGCACATCACCCGCGACACCGATCCGCCGGCCCAGCGCATCCGCTATGCGCAGATCCTGCGCATGCGCGGCACCTGGGCCTTCGCGCTGGCCTACGCCATCACCGCGCCGGTGTTCTGGTTCTACCTGTACTGGCTGCCGCCGTTCCTCAACCAGCAATACCAGCTCGGCATCAGCGTGACGCAGATGGGCATTCCGCTGATCGTGATCTACCTGTGCGCCGACGTGGGCAGCGTGGGCGGCGGTGCACTGTCGTCGTGGCTGATCGCGCGCGGCATGCCGGCGGTGCGGGCGCGGCTGCTGTCAATGCTGGTCTTTGCCGTGTGCATCACCTCGGTGGTGATGGCCGCCGGCGCCAGCAGCCTGTGGATGGCCGTGGCCGCGATCTCGGTGGCGATCGGCGCGCACCAGGCCTGGACCGCCAATATCTGGAGCATGGTGATGGACTACACGCCCAAGCACGTGGTCAGCTCGGTGTTCGGCTTTGGCGGCATGATCGGCGCGATCGGCGGCATGTTCATGACGCAGCTGGTGGGCTACGTGCTGACCGCGACCCACAACAACTACGCGGTGCTGTTCACGATGATCCCGTGCGCTTACTTCATCGCGCTGACGTGGCTGTTCTTCCTCGCGCCGCGCAAGGTGCCTGACGCCGTCTGACCACACGCCCCCGGCGGCACCGCTGGTGCCGCCAGACGACAACAACAAAGCCAGAGACAACACTTCCGATGCATAAACGACTCATTGCGCTGCTCGCGCTGGGCGCGGGCAGCGTGCCCGCTGTCGCCCAGACTTCCGGCGGCGTCACGCTCTACGGCCTGCTCGATACCACCATCCGCTACAGCACCAACGAAGACGCGGCCGGCCACAGCCGCACCCAGATGACCGACGGCGTGCTGACCGGCAGCCGCTGGGGCATCCGCGGCACCGAGGATATCGGCGGCGGCAACAAGGCGTGGTTCATCCTGGAGTCGGGCTTCTCGCCCGACACGGGGACCAGCCAGCAGGGCGGGCGGCTGTTCGGGCGTACCGCCGTGGTCGGCTTCGATGGTCCTTACGGCAAGCTCGCGCTCGGCCGCCAGTACACGCTGGCGCATGAAGTGCTGTCGTCGTACGAGGCGATGGCCTTTGCCAACAACTCCATCGTCGGCTACCAGGGCGGCAACTACACCGGGCTGCGCTACGACAACACGCTCAAGTACATCAAGAGCTTCGACGGCCTGCAGGTGGCGGCGGCCTATACCTTCGGCGAGGTGCCGGGCAGCATGAAGACCAATTCGGCGGCGGCCGGGTCGCTGGTGTACAGCTCGGGGCCGCTGGAAATCGGCGCGGTCTACCAGCAGACGCAGAACGTCACCTCGGCCTATTTCGGCGCGGTGCCGGCGGCGCAAGCGAGCAAGCAGACGGTGTGGGGCGTGGGCGGGACGTGGAAGGCGGCGCGGTCGCAATACTACCTGGGCTATACCAACAACCGGCTCGACGTGGCGGACTATCGCAACAACGTGGGCTATGTCGGCACGCGCTTCAGCCTGACGGATGCGCTGGCCTTCATCGGCACGTTCCAGTACGACTGGCTGCGGCACGCGGGGCAGGGCGGCAAGCGGCTGACCACCGCGGGCATGCTGGACTACAACTTCAGCAAGCGTACCGATGTCTATGTGGAGGTGGACTACACCCACCTGCAGGGGCAGTGGATTGCGCTGAACAGCGGAGCGGCATTTGTGAACAGCGGCAATACCTATGGGAACAAGACGCGGCTGGGAGTGATGGCGGGGGTCAGGCACAAGTTCTGAGCGCGCAGCGCAAGCCTATCCCTCGCTGCGGGTGTGCTCCCTCTCCCGCCTGCGGGAGAGGGGAGCAAACCGCCGGCATGAGACGGCGGCCGGGCAGCGCTCACGCCGGATCTGTTTGCGCCGCCACCCCCGTCACCTGCGCCACCGCCGCCACCGCCAGCCCATATCCCTTCACCCCCAGCCCCGCCATCACCGCCACCGCCACGGGCGAAATCCACGACTTGTGCCGGAACGCCTCGCGCGCATGGACGTTGGAGACGTGGTACTCGATCACCGGCACTGCTGCGCCCTTGATGGCATCGTGCAGCGCAATCGACGTATGCGTGAGCGCGCCCGCGTTCAGCACCACGCCGGCCATCTCGCCGCTCGCGCACAGCTTGCCCGCCTCGTGGATCCAGTCGATCAGCTGCCCTTCGTGGTTGCTCTGCCGGCACTCCGCCCGCAGCCCGAGCCGCTGCGCGGCCTGCTGGCAGATGCGTTCCACGTCGGCCAGGGTTTCGCTGCCGTAGACGGCCGGCTCGCGCGTGCCGAGCAGGTTGAGGTTGGGCCCGTTGAGCACCAGTACTGTCTTCATCATGTCTCCTTCATGTCCGCTTCATGTTCCCTTCAATCTGCCGCGCTGCTGGCGCGGCCACGGCCGATAGCCTATCGTTTAGCCCTCGTCCCATCATCCACTGCCATGGAAACTCAGCATGCGCCCAGCGCGAACAATGACCCGTTCCTGCGCGACCTGCGGCTGTTCTGCACGGTGGCGCGGCGCGCCAGCTTTATCGCCGCGGCCCAGGAGACGGGCATTTCGCCGGCCCATGTGAGCAAGCGCATCGCCATGCTCGAGGCCATGCTCGGCGCAAGGCTGTTCCACCGCACCACGCGCCGCGTCAGCGTCACCGCCGAAGGCGAGAGTGCGTTTGCCTGGGCGCAGAAGATCCTGGAAGACGTGGACGGCATGCTGGAAGCGGTCGGCGGTGCCGGCGGCGAGGCGCGCGGCCAGTTGCGCATCGCCACCAGCCTGCGGCTGGGGCGCCGGCACGTGGCGCCGGTGCTGTCGCTGCTGCGGCAGCAACATCCGGGGCTGGAGGTGTGGCTGGAGCTGCTGGATCGCCGCGTCGACCTGATCGGCGAGCAGTTCGACCTTGATATCCGCGTGGGCGACGTGCAGGAGCCGCACCTGATCGCCAGCCGCATCGCCACCGGCAGCCGCGTGCTGTGCGCTGCGCCGGCCTACCTGGCGCGACGTGGCATGCCGGAGCATCCGTCCGACCTGCCGCGCCATGACTGCCTGCTGCTGCGCGAGCGCGACCAGGCGTTCGGCGTGTGGCGGCTGCAGGGGCAGGACGGCGCCTGGGAGACAACGAAAGTCACCGGCCCGATGGCATCGAATGTTGCCGACGTGACGCACGAGTGGGCCCTCGAGGGCTACGGCATCATCATGGCGTCGGTCTGGGACGTGGCTGCCGCGGTGCGGGCGGGCGACCTGGTGCGCGTGCTGCCCGGCTGGCAGCATCCGTCCGACATCTGGGCCGTCACCAGCGCGCGGGCATCGGCCTCGGCGCGCATGCGCGTGTGCCTGGCCTTCCTCAAGGCGCAACTGACACAGGGGCCGCACGCGCTGGCGACGTCGCTGGAAGGCTAGGCGCGCTACAGCACGCGCATGATCAGCAGCGCCGTGTCCTGCATCACCTGCAGCACGCGGTCCAGCGCCTGCTGCGGAGTCTCGTCGCCGATCGGCATGTTCACCGACAGCGCGGCGATCACCTTGCCGTGGCGATCGCGCAGCGGCACCGCCACGCCGCGCACGCCGGTCTGCAACTGCTGCTCCAGCATCGCATAGCCCTGCGCGCCGGCCTTGCGGATCTCTTCCAGTAGCCGGTCGTGCTGCAGGATGGTGTAGGGCGTGTAAGGCGCCAGCACCACGTTCTCTAGCCATGTCCTGACTTGTTCTTCCGGCCGCGACGCCAGCATCATCACGCCCGCCGAGCCCAGCGGTGCCGGCACCCGCGCGCCCAGCACAAAGCCCGTGCTCATCACGCGGTTGGTGCTGGTGCGGGCGATGAACACCAGCTCCCAGCCATCGAGCACGCTCAGGTAGGCGGCCTCGCCAAGCTGCGCGGTGATCTGCTGCAGGAACGGCTGCACCGTGCGCGGCAGCCGCGCCGAATCGAAGTACGACCAGCCCACCTTGAGTACGCGCGGCGTCAGGCTGAACAGCGTGCCGTCGCTGGTGGTGTAGCCCAGGTGCTCCAGCGTCAGCAGGTAACGGCGCGCCGCGGTGCGCGTCAGGCCGGTGCGCTCGGCCGCCTGCGTCGGGGTCAGGCGCGGATGGTCGTGGTCGAAGGCCTCCAGGATGGCCAGGCCTTTCTCCAGCCCGGCGATCCAGTCGCGCCGGTTCAGCGGTTCGTTTTCCATGGTTAACCCTTGCTTCGCGCGATAGATGATTGCATTGGAGCGATTGTCGCACGCATGCGCGCGAATGACGGTTGTTGCGGGCAATGATGGCTCATAACCTTGGGAAATCCAAGCCGCCATCCCGACTGACCGCCATGACTCCTTTTTCTGCCCCGCTGCGCAAATCGATCGCCACCGTCACCTTGTCGGGATCGCTGCCGCAGATGCTGCAAGCCGCTGCCGGCGCCGGTTTCGACGGCGTGGAGATCTTCGAGGACGACCTGCTGCAATTCCCCGGCACGCCCGCCGAGGTCCGGCGCATGGCCGCGGACCTCGGGCTGCAGATCCTGCTCTACCAGCCGCTGCGCGATTTCGAGGCCATGCCGGGCGGCCTGTCCGCCGCGGAGCTGGTGCGTGCAGGGCGGAAGTTCGACGCAATGGAGCAACTCGGTGTGGAACTGGCGCTGGTCTGCAGCAACGTGCAGGAAGCGGCTCTGGACGATCCCGCGCGCGCCGCCGCCGATCTGCACGTGCTGGCCGAAGCCGCGGCCCGCCGCGGCCTGCGCCTGGGTTACGAGGCGCTGGCCTGGGGCCGCCATGTGCGCCGCTGGCGGCAGGCCTGGGACATCGTGCAGCGCGCCGGGCATCCCGCGCTGGGGCTGATGCTGGACAGCTTCCATACGCTCGCGCTGGGGGATACGCTGCATGGCCTAGATGCCGTGCCGGCCGAGCGGATCTTTTTTGTCCAGCTGGCAGATGCACCACGCATGTCGCTGGATGTGCGCACCTGGAGCCGCCACCACCGCAATTTCCCCGGCCAGGGAGACCTGCCCGTGGCCGGCTTCACGCGTGCCGTGCTGCGGGCCGGCTATCGGGGACCGCTGTCGCTGGAGGTGTTCAACGATGCCTTCCGCGTGGCGCCCCCGCTGCCGGTCGCGCAGGACGGGCTGCGCTCGCTGCAATGGCTGGAGGCGGTGACGAACGGCGTACCCATGGCCGCAGCGCGCTCCGGCGGCGCAGCGCTCGCGGCAAGGTGAAACGCTAGACCGCGCTCGCTTTGCGCCGCCGGCCGTGCCGGCAAGGCGCGTTCGCGGGCCGCCACCGCGGTGCCGGCCACGCCGCTGGCGGCAATCATCGCCACGCCCAGCAGCGACCAGGCGTCGGGCAGCCAGCCGAATACCAGCCAGCCGCCCAGCATGGCGAAGGCGATCTGCAGGTAGAGATAGGGCGTCAGCACGCCAACGGGCGCACGCGCATAGGCCAGCACCAGGAACATGTGCCCGGCGCAGCCGGCGAGCGCCATGCCCGCCAGCAGCCACCAGTGCAGCGCGTCGACATGCCAGGTCCATGCCAGCGGCAGCGCCGCCGACAGCAGCACCGCGGCAATGCAGCCGGTATAGAAATGCGTGGTGCCGCCGCCGTCGGTCCGGGTCAGCACGCTGGTCAGCAACTGGTAGGCGGCATTGAGGCAGACCGCCGCGAGCGGCAGCAGCATGGCCGGCTCCACGTCGGCGCCGGGCCGGATCACCACCAGCGCGCCGGCAAATCCGGCCAGCAGGCAGAGCCAGCGCAGCGCCGACATGCACTCCCCGAACAGCGTCGCCGCCGCCAGCGCGATCGCCAGCGGCGTCAGGCTGACCACCGCGGTGAACTCGCCCACCGGCAGCACCTGCAGGCTGAAGAAGGCGCAGGCGCTGGACAGCAGCATCGTTACCGCGCGCGTTGCCTGCAGCCACGGCCGGCGCGTGCGCAGCAGGATGCGGCCGCGCGCCGGCAGCAGCACCGCGCCGGTCAGTGCCGCCTGCGCGAGATAGCGCACCCACAGCGCCATCACCACCGGCACGGCGGCGCCGGTGATCTTGGTCATCGTATCGAGCGCGGCAAAGCATGCCACCGCGGCAACCATCAGTGCGATGCCCTGCAGGGGCCGCGAACTTCCCATGGCGCTCATGGCGCCACCCTCAACCACAACATGTCAGCGTTCCAGGCTGGTCCTTCATGAAGCCGAGGGTACTGTCCCGGGCGAGGCCGATGGCGGCTGCGGCTGGAAAGTCAGAATTCGCTGCCAGCGAACAATCACTGCTCAATGGATGAATCCGCCTTTGACGAAGCGTACCGGCTCGGCATCCATGCGCAGCAGCAACGCCGTCAGGCCATCGATGCCGGCGGGCATGGCCGGCGCCGCGGCGGCCGGCCCGGACACGCAGACGAGGTCGGCATCGGACCATGCAGTGCCCGGCGTGCCGCGCGCGCGCAGCCATCCCGCGCTATCCGCCAGCAGTTGGGTGCCCGCCAGTTCTGCCGGCGGCAGGCCGGCGATCGCCGCCATGGCTTCCCAGGCCCGGGCCGCTGCCGTGCAGCCTGCGCGGAAACGCGGCACCTGCGCCGGCACGCGGCCGTCCCGTGTGACGAGCACGGTCAGGAAGCGCGGGTCTTCATACGGCAGGGACGCGGCGGTCCCGTCCACTGCCACCAGCCGCACGCGCTGCCCGCCGCGCCATTGCGAGAGCGCCACCGGCGCGGCGTCGCCGCAGCGGATGGCCATCTCCGGCAACCGCAGCGGCACGGGCCAGTTGCCTTCGGCACTGTTGGCTGCCGACAACGCCTTCATGTAGTCGATCACGGCCCAGGCCTCGCGATCGGCAAGCTGGCCGCGGAACGCCGGCATGGTTGGACGCCCGCGCCGGTCGCGCATGCCGGACAGCACGTGCCAGAACAGTTCGCCCTCGGCACGGCGTGCAAGCAGGGGGCTGACCAGTGTCGGCGGCCATTGCGGCAGGCTGGCGGCCAGCGGGCCTTCGCCGCGGCCGTCATTGCCGTGGCACGCGGTGCAATGCCGTGCGTAGGTGCGTTGCCCCAGCACGATGCTATCGACGGCAAAACGGGTAGGGCTGGCGTGGAAACTTGTGGGGCTGGCCGGGCCGAGCAGCAGCGATGCCTCCGGCCACGGCGCGAGCAGCAGGGCCAGCCCGGCTGACACCAGGAGCACGGGGCGGCCCCGGCGCCATGCCAGGGCGACGACGAGCGCCAGCACGGCAAAGGCGAGCGCGCACAGGCTGAAGCCGACCTGCCGCGCGAGGGGAAGGTCGATCAGCAGCGTTTCGCCGGCAATGCGCCGCGCCCATGGCCAGGCCGGCTGGCCATGGCTGGTGCCGCTCAGCCCCAGCGCATGCCACAGCCACAGCAGGCCCAGCTGGCTTTTCTCGGCCAGGACGAGCAGTGCGTTCAGCCACGCATGGGGCTGCGGGCCGTTCAAGACGCGGCCCGCCAGATGCTGCGATCGGACATTACCAGCTCGCGTCCAGTCCCAGGTGGCGCAGCGCTTCGTGACGCAATTCGGTCAGGCGCGGGTCGCCGCGATGGCGCGGGTAGGGCAGGTCGACCCTGAGTTCCGCCGCGATGCGCGCGGGCCGCTGGCTGAACACGATCACGCGCTGCGCCAGGAACAGCGCTTCTTCCACGTCATGCGTGACCAGCAGCGCCGAGAAGCGCGAGCGCTGCCACAGTTCGACCAGGTCGCTCTGCATCGCCAGCCGTGTCAGCGAATCGAGCTTGCCCAGCGGCTCGTCCAGCACCAGCAGGCGCGGATCGTTGACCAGCGCACGCGCCAGCGCCACGCGCTGCGCCATGCCGCCGGAGAGCTGGTGGGGGAAGGCGCGCGCGAACGATTCCAGCCCGACCCGGCGCAGCGCGTCGTCGACGCGATGGCGCTGCTGCGCGAGGATGCCCTGCGCCTGCAGCCCTAGCGCGACGTTGTTCCAGACGCGGCGCCACGGGTACAGCGTGGGATCCTGGAAGACCACTATGCGCGAGGGATCGGGCTCGGTGATGGGCGTGCCGTCCTGCAGGATCTCGCCGGACGTGGGCTGGTCCAGGCCGGCGACCAGGCGCAGCAGCGTGGACTTGCCGCAGCCGCTGGGACCGAGCAGGGCAACGAATTCTCCGGGGGCGACGCTGAGGTCGACGTGGTCGAGGACCTGCAGGCGCTCGTTGCCGTGGCCGAACCAGTGGCTGACCTGATGGATCCCGATACGGGCCCCGGTCAGTACTTTCGAGTCATCACCTGCCGCCGCGTTAACTCCCCTCTCCCGCTCGCGGGAGAGGGGCTGGGGGAGAGGGCCGGCGCCTGCAGCACCTATATCGCCTGCAGCACGGCCACCGCCTGCCCTCACCCCCGACCCCTCTCCCACTGCGCGGGAGAGGGAAGCCTTCTGCCCGCGTCCGTAAGCCCCGGCGGCTTTCAACCGCTCCACCACGCTCACCATTTCACCGTCCCCTTCTGCCACGACAACACGCGGTCCCGCGCCACGAACAGCAACGTAATCACCCCGGAAAACAGCAGCGCCATCACGATCAGCGCCGCATACATGTTCACGTACGAGGCCCAGCCCTGCGCCCAGGTCAGATACCACCCCAGCCCCGATTTCACGCCCATCATCTCCGCTGTCACCAGCACCGAGAACGACGCCCCAAGCCCCATGAACAGCCCGACAAACACCTGCGGCAGCGCCGCGGGAATCGCCACGCGCAACACCAGGAACCAGCCCGAAGCCCCAAGCGTGCGCGCCACGTCGTAGTAGCTCTTGTTGACGCCGGCGACGCCGGACCACGTCAGCACGGCTACCGGGAAGGCGGTCGCCAGCGCGATCAGGAACACGGCCGCCGAATAGCTCGACGGGAAGAAGTAGAAGGTCAGGGGCAACAGCGCGGTCGAGGGCAGCGGCCCCAGTACGCGCAGCACCGGATGGACCCAGTAGCCGATGCGCCGCGACCAGCCGATGGAAACGCCGACCAGGAAGCCCGCCAGCCCGCCATATGCCACGCCCAGCCCCAGCAGTTTCAGCGTGTTGAGCACGCTGTCGCCGAGCCGGCGCCAGTCATCGGCATAGACTTCGATCAGCGCCTGCGGCGGCGCGAAGAACGGCGTCGGCAGGATCGCGGTCTTGGCGGTCAGGATCTCCCATGCGGACAGCGCCGCCGGGATCGCCACCAGCCACGGGCCGGCGATGCGCAGTGCGGCCAGCGGCCGCTGCAGCGCGCGCACGTGCGGGCCGCCGAGCGCCAGCAGCGCCAGCAGGGCCGCAGCCAGGAGCGCCGCGAGGCCCAGTTCCTCGGTGTAGGCCCAGTCGCTGAAGCCGACCACGCGGTTGGGCCAGCGCCACGTCAGAGCGCCGAAGCCGGCCCATGCCAGCGCCGCGAGCAGCCCAACGGGCCAGATGCGTGCCGGGGCGGCGTCGTGCGCGGGGGTGTCGGAAATCGCGGCGGCCGGCTGCCGCGCCAGCTGTACATCCAATGCAGGTTGGCTTGTCGTCATCGCTTACCCCAGTACGTTGGCGTACACATGCTGCGCCAGGCGTTTGGCATCGGTGGTCTTCTTCAGCACGCCGATGCGGCGGAAATCGTCGGCGTAGAACGCAATCTCGTCGCGCAGGTCGGCGCCGGTCGGGTGGTGCGTATAGGTCAGCGTCGCGTACAGCTTGCGCAGGTCGTCCGGATTGATCCTGGGCGAGTATTTGGCGAAGACCTTCGCGGCCTCGTTGGGGTTCTCGTTGACGTAGTCCGTGGCCTGCACGATGGCGCGCGCCAGCGACGCGGCGGCGGGGCGGTCATTGCGCACCAGTTCACCGCGCGCGCCGACCACGCAGCACACCTTGCGCGCATATTCGCCGGTCAGGTTGGTGGCCAGCTCCACATAGGCGCCGTTGGTGCGCTTCTCCAGCAGGTAGAGGTTGGGATCGCCGTCGGCGATGGCCTGGATCTCGCCCTTGTCGACCGCCACGCCGAGCAGGTCGGCCGGATACTGGCGCCATGTGATGTCCTTGTCCGGGTCGATGCCGTTCCTGGCCAGCAGGATAGTGAAGAAGTGCTTGCCGGGCGCGGCCAGGTCGCTGACGCCCACGGTCTTGCCCTTCAGGTGCTGCAGGCTGGTCACGCCCGCCGCTTTCGCTCCCACCAGGCGCACGCAGCCACCGTGCGAGCTGCCGATGATCTTGACGTCGAAGCCTGCCTCCAGCGGCTTGAGCCAGCGGTGGATCATGCCGACCGCGGCATCGGCCTTGCCGGTGGCGATCGATTCCAGCAACTGGTCGGTCGAGCCGCTGTAGTTGATCAGGTCGACCTGCAGTCCGTTTTTCTCGAAGAAGCCTTTCTCCTGCGCCACCACGACCGGCGTCAGGCAGAACGAATTCTGGTTCCAGGCGAAGGTCAGCTTGCGCGGCGCGGACCAGGCCTGGCGGCAAAGGATCAATGCGGGCGCGGCGACCGCGGCGGCGCCGGCAAGTCGCAGCACGCTGCGGCGGCGCGGGTCGGTGTCGTTGTGCTTGTGGCTCATGGAGAGACTCCCCGATTCTTGTTGTGGGTTTGTTGTGGTGGCTTATGGCTGCAGTGGTCAGGCGGCGCGGCGTTCCGCCTCGCTGGCGGCATCGTGCTGCGCCACCAGCTCGCGCACGCGCGGGATCAGCTCGCGCCCGTAGTCAGCGGCGTCTTCGAGCGGGTCGAAGCCGCGGATCAGGAAGGTGGTCACGCCCAGTTCGTAGTACGGCAGCAGTGCATGCGCGACCTGCTCTGGCGTGCCGACCAGGCCGGTGGAATTGGAGCGACCGCCGGTCTCGCGCGCGATCGCGGTCCACAGGCGCTGGTCGACGCGGTCGCCCTTGTCGGCGGCGGCCAGCAGCCGGCGCGCGCCTTCGCTCTGCTGCGGGCCGCCACGGCTGTAGCCGGCCTGCACGCGCAGTGCGCGGGTGCGTTCCAGGATGCTGTCGGCGCGCGCCCACGCCTTCTCTTCGGTCTCGGCCAGCACCGGGCGGAACGACACCGAGAAGCGCACGGTGCGGCCATGCCTGGCCGCCTCCGCGCGCACGCGGGTGGTCAGTTCGCGCACCTGGTCGAGCGACTCGCCCCACAGCGCGTAGACGTCGGCATGCTTGCCGGCGACCTTCAACGCCGCATCGGACGCGCCGCCGAAGTAGATCGGCACATGCGGCTGCTGTGCCGGCCTGACTTCGGAAAAGCCCTGCGTGAAGCGGTAAAACTCGCCAGCATGGTCAAACGGCTGCGGCTCGGTCCAGATGCGCCGCAGGATGTGCAGGTACTCGTCGGTACGTGCATAGCGCTGGTTATGGTCGAGGAAATCGCCGTCGCGCTGCTGCTCGCTGTCGGAGCCGCCGGAGATGACATGCACGCCCAGGCGCCCGCCGCTGAACTGGTCGAGCGTGGCGATCTGGCGCGCCGCCAGCGTCGGCGCGGTAAAGCCGGGCCGGTGCGCGAGCATGAAATGGATGCGCTCGGTCACGCTCGCGGCATACGCGATCGTCAGCGTGGCCGAAGGCCCGGTCGAATGGTGCGGCACCAGGATGCGGTCGAAGCCGGCCTGCTCGTGCGCCTGCGCAAAGGCGCGCACATAGTCGCGGTCGATCACGGGCCCCGCGGGGGGATGGATCTCGGACTGCTTCTGGCTCTGGATCATGCCGATGAAATCGACTGGCATTGGTACGCTCCTGTTCGGTGATGGCGGCGGCGTGCCGCCCGGGTCTTGTATGGACTGGGGAATAAAGTACGCCCGTGGCGCGCCGCGACTAACGAATAAAAACGACGGACCTTATTCAATAAGCGTCGTTCCCGGAACGCGGGCGCGGCGCTACGCTATGCGGCATCGGTGGCATTCGGCTCGAGCTGCCGCAAGCTTTCCGAATTGCCAGCCATCCCTCCCGGAGTCCCTTTCCATGTCTTCGACTTCATCCCTGCGCCGCCTGCCAGCCGGCGACGCGCGCCTTGGCGAAGTGCTGGGCGGGCTGTCGGCGCGCTTCGCCGCCGGCGCCGCCGCGCACGACGCGGCGGCCAGCTTCCCGCATGACAATTTCGCGCAGCTGCATGCGCATGGCCTGATCGCGCAGGTGGTGCCGCGCGACTACGGCGGCGGCGGGGCCGGGCTGGCGCAGGCGCGCCGCATCATCGCGGCCATCGCGGGTGGCGAGCCGGCCACGGCGCTGGTGCTGACCATGACCTGGCTGCAGCATCGCGCCATCGCGCGCCCCGATTCGCACTGGCCGCAGGTGGTGCGCGAGCAGGTCTTTGCCAACGCGGTCCAGGAGGGGGCGCTGATCAACGCGCTGCGCGTCGAGCCCGGGCTCGGCTCCCCTGCGCGCGGCGGCCTGCCCGGCACCATCGCCACGCAGGTTGCGGATGGCTGGCGCCTGAGTGGCCGCAAGCTGTACAGCACCGGCATCCCCGCGCTGCGCTGGCTGGCGGTCTGGGCACGCACCGACGAGCCGCAGCCGCGCGTGGGGGTATTCCTGGTGCCGGGTCCCGCAGCGGGCGTGGCCGGCGTGCGCGTCGTCGAGAACTGGAACCACCTGGGTTTGCGCGCCTCGGGCAGCCACGAGACCGTGCTCGACAATATCTGGATCCCGCCCGACCACGCGGTCGATATCCGCCTGCCCGCCGCCTGGGCGCCGGCGGGCGCGAGCCAGGCCGACACCGATGCCAACGCTGACCAGCAGGCGTGGATGATCGTGCTGCTCGGCAGCCTCTATGACGCAGTGGCGCGCGCCGCCGGGTCGTGGGTGCGCGGCTTCGTGCGCGAGCGCGCACCCGGCAGCCTGGGCGCGCCGCTGGCCACGCTGCCGCGCGTGCAGGAAACCATCGGCGAGATCGGCGCGCTGCTGCGGACCAATCAGGTCCTGCTCGACGATGCCGCCGCGCGCACCGACGCCGGTGCGCCGCCTGCGGCTGCGGACAGCGGCCTGCTCAAGTTCACGGTGACCGGCAACGCGATCCGCGCGGTGGAACTGGCGCTGCAGCTCGCGGGCAACCACGGCCTGAGCCGCAACCATCCGCTCGAGCGGCACTATCGCGATGTGCTGTGCAGCCGCATCCATACGCCGCAGAACGACTCGATCCTGGTCGCAGCCGGCAAGCACCAACTGGGCCTGCAGGTGCATGCGCCGCCGCTGGCATGAACGCGGCCGCCGCGACCGTGTTATGTTTGCAGCGGCAGCGCCCCACAGAGGGCCCGAAGACAGAACTACCCCCGGAGGCATTTCATGAGCAGTTCCCCCGATGCCAGCGGGCTTGCCCCGCTGCGCGATTTCATCACCGGCCTGGCCGCGCTGCTGGACCAGCATCCCGACGAGCCGCGCATCCTGCGCGAGGGCGGGGCGCTGCTGGCGCGGCTGGTGGCACGCGACGACTGGCTGCCCGAGGCATGGGCCGAGCCGCACCCAGAGTATTACCAGCAGCACCTGCTGCATTGCGATTCCGCCGAGCGCTTCTCGGTCGTCAGCTTTGTCTGGGGCCCGGGGCAGCGCACGCCCATCCATGACCACACCGTATGGGGCCTGATCGGCATGCTGCGCGGCGCGGAAGAGTCGCAGCCCTTCGTGCTCGACGCCGCCGGCCGTCCCGTGCCGAAGGGCGAACCGGTGCGATTGCAGCCCGGGCAGGTCGAAGCCGTGTCGCCCACGGTAGGCGACATCCATCGCGTCAACAACGTGCACGACGACCGCGTCTCGGTCAGCATCCACGTGTACGGCGCCAATATCGGCGCGGTGCGCCGCTCGGTCTACGCCGAGGACGGCACGCGCAAGCCCTTTATTTCCGGGTATTCCAACCCGACCCTGCCCAACCTGTGGGACCGTTCCCGCGAAGCCTAGAAGTCATGACCATCCAGCACGCCACGCCAGCCGACACGGCATTCCCGACCTTCACCCGCGCGCAGGTGCGCCAGGCCCTGCTGGCCGGCGCCGAGATCGCGCTGATCGACGTGCGCGAGGAAGACCCCTTCGCGCAGGCGCATCCGCTATGGGCCGCCAATTTCCCGCTGTCCAGGCTTGAGCTGGAGGCCTGGACGCGCATCCCGCGCCGCGACACGCTGATCGTGGTCTACGGCGAGCATGCCGGCGAAGACCTCGCGCCGCGCGCGGCGTCGGTGCTGCAAGCACTGGGCTATACCAATGTGCATGGGCTCGAAGGCGGGCTGGCCGGATGGATCGACGGCGGCGGCGAGGTGTTCCGCGACGTCAACGTGCCGAGCAAGTCGTTCGGTGAAGTGGTCGAGTCAAGGCGCCATACGCCCTCGCTGTCCGCCGAGCAGGTGCAGGCCCTGATCGACAGCAAGGCCGATGCGGTGATCGTCGACGCGCGCCGCTTCGACGAGTACCAGACCATGAGCATTCCCACTGCCACCAGCGTGCCCGGTGCCGAACTGGTGCTGCGCGTGCGCGAGTTGGCGCCCGACCCGCACACGCAGGTGATCGTCAACTGCGCCGGCCGCACGCGCAGCATCATCGGCACGCAGTCGCTGGTCAACGCCGGCATTCCCAACCCGGTGGCGGCGCTGCGCAACGGCACCATCGGCTGGACGCTGGCGGGCCAGCAGCTCGACCACGGCGCGAGCCGCCGCGCCCCCGCCGAGGTGAGCAGCGACAACCGCGACAGCGCCCGCCGCGGCGCGCGCGCGATCGCCGACCGTGCCGGCGTGCGCCGCATCGCGCTGGCCGCGTTGCCATCGCTGCAGGAACCGGGCCGCACCGTGTACCGCTTCGACGTGCGCACGCCGGAGGAATTCGCAGACGGGCACCTGCCGGGCTTCGCCAATGCGCCGGGCGGACAGCTGGTGCAGGAAACCGACCACAACGCCCCGGTGCGGGGCGCGCGCTTCGTGCTCGCCGATGACGACGACGTGCGCGCCAGCATGACGGGATCATGGCTGGCGCAGATGGGCTGGGAGGTCTGGGTGGTGGAGCCGGCCGATGCCGCCGCGCGCAGCGAGTCCGGCACGGTGGCGGCCGACGTGCCGGTGCCCCCGGCGGTGCCGGCGGCGACGGCCGCCGAACTCGCCGCGTGGCTCGACAAGGGCGCGGACGGCAGCACCGTGGTGCTCGACTTCACCGCCAGCGCCAACTACGTCAAGCGCCATATCCCCGGTGCGCACTTCGTCATCCGCGCGCAGCTGGCGGGTGCGCTGGCGCGCATCCCGCAGGCACGGCGCTATGTGCTGACGTGCGGCTCCAGCCTGCTCGCGCGCTTTGCCGCCGCCGACCTGCGGCGGCTGACCGATGCGGAGGTGGTGGTGCTGGAAGGCGGCACGCAGGCGTGGATCGCGGCCGGGCTGCCGCTGGAGTCCGGCGAGACGCACCTGGCGTCCGAGCGCACCGACCGCTATCGCCGGCCATATGAAGGCACCGGCAATCCGCGCGAGGCGATGCAGGGCTACCTCGACTGGGAGTTCGGCCTGATCGCGCAACTGGAGCGCGACGGCACGCACGGGTTCAGGGTGGTCTGAGCGGCGTTGGTTCGGGTGGTGCGCACCCGTGCTCGTGCAGCCCGCTACCGGGGCTGAGGCCAGGCCTGGCACCGCGCAGCCACGCGACAACGCTCGTGCGCGCTGGAGACCTCATGCCAGTCCAGGCCACGCAAGTGGGGGCCCGTCGACGTCGGACTGTCAAGCCTTCAGCATCTCCGGGTGATTCGCATGCAGCCATTGCGAGGTCTCGTTCAGCATGCGCTCCGCAAGTGCCAGGGCCAGGCGCAGGTCGGGTGCCCTGACCGTGGCAAATCCCGTGTACTTCGAATTGCGGATCGATAGCAGGCCATCAAGTTCGTCCAGCAGCAGCTGCCCGCCTTCGAGGGATCCGACCAGGCCCTCCAGCGCGATTCGATGGTGGCCGTGTGCCGCGGATAGCCGGAAGCCTTGGGCGGCAAACACGGCAAGCGCCGCGAACAGGATGGCGTCGTAAGCGGCTTCAAACTTTGTCGGGTCGGAAACGCCAGCGACTTTGGTGTCCTGGAACTTCTGCACGGCCGCGCGCAAGAGTTCCTGGACCATCTGCTTGTTCTGCATCCGCTCCGCTCGGACAACTTGCGGCTCTTCAAGTGCCAGCGTTGATGGCTTTCGTGCGGCCATGGGCCAATTCTCCTTTCAGCAAAATCATCGGCTGTTGCATCACCCCGACCGCGAAGCTGTTGCCGCCGGCCAGCATCTCCTCGAACTCGGACCGCGAGAAGACCGAGGCATGGATGTCGCGGCCGTGCTTCCGTCCCACAGCTTTCAACAGGGCGTTGATGCGGATCGAACTGAGTTCCTCGCCCAGCACCAATACGTCAAGATCCGACTCTGCCTTCTCCTCGCCGCGCGCCACCGATCCGAATATCGCGGCCATCTCAGTCTCCTCCGGGAGTGCCGCCCTGATATCGTCAAGTACCGCATCGCTGCGCCGTACGATATCGGTTAGCCCCGCCAACGCAGGGGACTCGGCTGCACGATAAAGCACATTTCGCCCATCCTGATGGCGTACTGTAAGCCCCACCTGAGCCCATCGCCTTAGCCAACGGGTCACATTTCCGCTGTCTGCTCCGGTAAGGCGGGCCAGTTCCGCGGGTGAATATTGCTTGCCGGGACTCATGTAGAGCGCCCTAAGCAGCGCGAAGCGCTGCTCGCCTCCAAAGAGCTCGGCCAAAAGAGCGTTTCGCATAGCATCGAACTGTCTATTGAACAGTGATACTGTACTACATACAATTGTACTGCGTGTTAGACAGTAGCACTGTCTAACATACAGTGTTGGCCTGGTTGGCGCCTCGTTGCGAAGGGATAGCCCTAAATCCACGACTTGGTATAACGCCTCAGCCTTTTCGCTCGCATGCAGCAAAATGCCGAATTTCCAACTTCCACTGCCCATCTTCCGTCTTCGATAGGGAACGAACGTAACGATTCTCTGTCAATCGTAATCGTTACGTTACAATGCTGTACCGCAGCACGGCGTGCGCCTTGCCAGAATGGCGCTTTCGCCCGTGCTTCCAGCCCCCGACCCATGCGATTGTTGTTCCTGCTGTTGACTGCCATGTGCCTGTCACTGCTCTCCTTTGGAGCGGTGGCGGACGCACGCGCGTCGGTGCAGCCGGAGCTGCAGGCCAGTACCGAGCTGGCCGCGCTGGAGTCGGTGGACGACATGGGCCGCGTCATCGTTCCTGGCGACGATGGCCTGCATGACGACGACATCTGCGCAGACCCGCCACCCGGGTACTGCAATATCTGGTCGGCCGACCTGCTCGATCCGCTGGACCTGCTGGACGAAATCGAAGAGTCCAGTGCCCTCATTGCCCTGCCCCCGGTGAAGCTGCTGCTGCCCACGGGGGATGTCGCGCAATATCCCCCAGGCCGCGCCGGGCCGCCGCCTTCGACCTTCTTCCGGCCGCCGATATTCCGCTCCTGAGCGCCGGGCGTTCATACGCCTTGCCGCTCCCCCGCGCGCACGCGCTGCCCCCGCAGCTGCCGTGCCGCGGGCCGCGCCCCCTTGCCTGATACCGCCAGCCTGCCCGCCGCTACCGCGCGCGGGTAAGCCGCTGCCGTGGTCCGTCCCGCCGTGACTCGCGCCGGGGCGCGCCGCGGCATGGCGCAGGCGTCGCATTGCTTGCATTCCGGACTCATGACAACAACCAAGCTGACCCTGATCGCGTCGCTTTCGCTGCTCGCGTTCGCCGCTGCCCCGGCCCATGCCGGAGAGCAGGGCGCCGCTCCGGCGAAGGCCGCGGGGGCAGCGGGCACCAAGCCCGCTATCCCTGCCTCACCGGCCGCACCGCTCTCCAAGCCTTCCGCGAAGATTTCCGCCGCCCCGGCGCCCACGCCCGGCGCCGAACTGGTGGCCGCCACGGCCGTGCCCAAGGCGGCATCCGCGCGCCCCGCCGGTGCGGCGGCCGGCCCGGCTTTCTCGCTGCCGCAACTGCTCGACATGGCGCAGTCGACCAACAAGGGCGTCGCCGTGGCCGAGGCCAATGTCGATGCCGCCAGCGCCGCCATCAGCAGCGCGCGCGCCTATCCCAATCCGCAGGTCGAAGTGATGTACGGCCGCCTGTCCGGCAAGCAACCCGGCGTGACCAGCGGCAATGCGCCGAGCTACGCCGTGGTGCAGAAGCTGGACTACCCGCACCAGCGCAGCCTGCGCGAGGCCATGGCCTCGCGCGGCCTGGAGTCGTCGCAGGCGGCCCGCCAGGGCTTCCGCGCAGACCTTGCCGCGCGCGTCAAGACTTCCTATTACGATGTGCTGCGTCGTGAAAGCGAGCTGCATGCCGCGGAAGAAGACCTGGCGATGATGCGGCAGATCCATTCGCGCGCACGCCTGCGCGTGGAGGTGGGCGAAGCGCCGCGCTATGAACTGATCAAGGCCGAGACCGAACTGCTGGCCTCGCAGAAGAACCAGCAGACCACCGAGCTGCGCGTGAACCAGGCCAAGGCCGCGCTGCGCCAGCAGGTTGGCGGCGCCATGCCGGGCCAGTTCTCGCTGGACGGCACGCTGGCACAGTCGCCGGACGTGCCGCCGCTGCCGGTGCTGCGCGACACCATGACCGCGAGCAATGCCGAACTGGTCCAGCGCCGCACGGAACTGGAGCGCGCCCGCCTGGGCGTCGACTACCAGCGTTCGCTGCGCTGGCCGGAAGTGGCGGTGCGCGCCAGCACCGACCGCCAGCCCGACAACAACGTCTCGCAGATCGGCCTGGTCATGACCATCCCGCTGTGGGACCGCCGCCGCGGCCCGGTGGGCGAGGCCACCGCGCAGGCGACGCAGGCGCAGAGCGCGCTGGAAATGCGCGAGTTCGAGCTGGCGCAGGAACTGGAATCCGCCTACCGCCAGTACGAGATCACGCAGGCGCAGGTGACCGCGCTGGAGTCCGGCATCGTGCGCGAGGCCGAGTCGGCGCTGGGCGTGGCCGAGGCCGCCTACCGCTTCGGCGAGCGCGGCATCCTTGACTTCATCGATGCTCAGCGCGTGCTGCGCAGTGCGCGCAACGAGCTGATCGCCGCCCAGTACGAGCAGCAGCTGGCCGCCATCCAGATCGAAAAGCTCATGTCGACCGCCCCGGGCGCCACTGCCGCGCCAGGCCTGCCGCCGACCTCCACCATCGAACAGAAATAACCATGCGTCCCAATTTCCTGCTTTCGCTGACGGCCGCTGCCGTCCTGACGCTCAGCCTGGCGGCCTGTTCCGACAAGCCTGAACCCGTTGCCGAAGCGCCCAAGCTGCCGCCCGGCGTGATCCAGCCGGAAGGCAACCTGCAGCAGTCGCTGAAGGTGGCGCCGGTCACCACCTCCCCGTTCAGCGAGATGCTGCGCGTGGCCGGCCGCATCGACTTCGATGAGCAGCGCGTATCGCGCATCGGCGCCAGCGTGACCGGCCGCGTCACCGACCTGTATGCCACGCTCGGCCAGGAAGTGAAGGCCGGCCAGGTGCTGGCGCGCCTGCACAGCAGCGAGCTGGGCGCCGCGCAGATGTCGTTCCTGAAGAGCGAGGCGCAGCACGACCTGCAGGTGCGCAACGCCGAGCGCGCGCGCCAGCTGTTTGCCGCCGACGTGATCGGCCGCGGCGAGCTGCAGCGCCGCGAGAGCGAACTGGCGATCGCCTCCGCCGAGATGCGCGCCTACCGCGACCAGCTGCGCGTGCTGGGCATGTCGCAGGGCTCGATCGCCGAGCTGGCGAAGAACGGCAGCATCAACTCGCATTCGCCGGTGTATTCGAGCATCAGCGGCACCGTGGTCGAGCGCAACGTGGCGCAGGGCCAGGTGGTGCAGCCGGCCGACGCGCTCTACACCGTGGCCGACCTGTCGCGCGTGTGGGTCGTGGCCGAGGTGCCGGAGCAGCAGGCCGCGCAGGTCGCCGAAGGGCAGAGCGTGGAGATCGAGGTGCCGTCGCTGGCCAATGGCAAGGGCGGCAATACCATCACCGGCAAGCTGATCTACGTGGGCCGCACGGTCAGCCCGCAGTCGCGCACGGTGCTGGTACGCACCGAGCTGGAGAACCGCGAAGGGCGCCTGAAGCCCGCCATGCTGGCCAGCATGCTGATCGCCGGCAAGCCGCAGGACCAGCTGGTGATTCCCGCCGCCGCGGTGGTGCGCGAGGGCAACGACGAGCTGGTCTATGTCGAGATGCCGGGCAACAAGTTCCGCCTGACCAAGGTCAAGCTGGGCGCCGAGAGCGACGGCATGCGCGTGGTGCAGAACGGCGTGAAGGCCGGCGACCGCATCGTGGTCGATGGCGCGTTCCACCTGGACAACGAGCGCAAGCGCATCGAGCAAGGGTAATCGGACATGATGAAATCCCTAGTCGAAGCCGCCATCAAGCAGCGGCTGGTGGTTTGCGTGCTGGCCGTGGTGCTGTTCTTCTTCGGCCTGCGCGCTGCCACCAAGCTGTCGGTGGACGCCTTCCCCGATGTGACCAACGTGCAGGTGCAGATCGCCACCGAAGCCGCGGGCCGTTCGCCCGAGGAAGTCGAGCGCTTTGTCACCGTGCCGGTGGAAATGGCGATGACGGGCCTGCCCGGCCTGGAAGAGATGCGCTCGCTGAACAAGGCGGGCCTGTCGCTGATCACGCTGGTCTTTACCGACGCCACCGACGTGTACTTTGCACGCCAGCTGGTGATGGAGCGCCTGATCGAGGTGGGCGGGCGCATGCCGGAAGGCGTGTCGCCGGTGCTGGGCCCGGTCTCGACCGGCCTGGGCGAGGTCTACCAGTACACGCTGGACCGCGCCGACGACGGCAACCGCGAACTGACCCAGGAAGAGCTGGCCGAGCGCCGCATCGCCCAGGACTGGGTGGTGCGCCCGCTGCTGCGCTCGATCCCCGGCGTGGCCGAGATCAACTCGCAGGGCGGCTACGTGCGGCAGTACCAGGCGCTGGTCAACCCGGAGCGCATGCGCCACTACGGCGTGTCGATCCAGCAGGTCTACGAGGCGCTGGCGCGCAACAACGCCAATTCCGGCGGCGGCGTGCTGCCGCACTACGCCGAGCAGTACCTGATCCGCGGCGTCGGCCTGGCCAAGGGCGTGGAGGACCTCGGCAGCATCGTGCTGAAGGAAGTCGACGGCACGCCGGTCTACCTGCGCGATGTGGCTAACGTCACCGTCGGCCATGAGGTGCGGCAGGGCGCGCTGGTCAAGAACGGCCAGACCGAGGCCGTCGGCGGCATCGTCATGATGATGCGCGGCGGCAATGCCAAGGAAGTGGTCAGCCGCGTGAAGGCGCGCGTGGCGGAGATCAACGAGCGCGGCATGCTGCCCGGCAAGCTGCAGATCGTGCCGTACTACGACCGCAGCGAGCTGGTCGATGCCGCGCTGTGGACGGTGACCAAGGTGCTGCTCGAAGGCGTGGTGCTGGTGGTGATCGTGCTGTTCCTGTTCCTGGGCGACGTGCGCTCGTCGGTCATCGTGCTGGCCACGCTGGTGCTGACGCCATTGCTGACCTTCATGGTGATGAACCACGTCGGGTTGTCGGCCAACCTGATGTCATTGGGAGGGCTGGCGATCGCGATCGGCCTGATGGTCGACGGCTCGGTGGTGGTGGTCGAGAACGCGTTCGAGCGATTGGGGCACAAGGAACCGGGGCTGACCAAGACCGAGATCCTGGTGAAGGCCGTGCAGGAAGTGGCCACGCCGGTGATCGTCGGCGTGGGCATCATCATCCTGGTGTTCCTGCCGCTGATGACGCTGTCCGGCATGGAAGGCAAGATGTTCGCGCCGCTGGCGTTCACCATCTCGATCGCGCTGGCGATCTCGCTGTTCCTGTCGCTGACGCTGTCGCCGGTGCTGTCGTCGTACCTGCTCAAGGGCGGCGCCGAGCATGACACGTTCCTCATTGCCTTCATGAAGCGCCACTACCTGCGCATGCTGCACTGGGCGCTGGGCAACAGCCGCAAGACCGTGCTCAGCGCGGTGGGCGCGTTCGTCGCCACGCTGCTGATCGTGCCGCTGCTGGGTACCTCGTTCATCCCCGAGATGAAGGAAGGCTCGATCGTTCCCGCGATCGACCGTGTGCCCAACATTTCGCTGGAAGAGTCGATCAAGCTGGAGAAGGAAGCCAACAAGCTGGTGCTGGGCGTGCCGGGCGTCAAGTCGGTGGTGTCGGGCGTGGGCCGCGGCGAAAGCCCGGCCGACCCGCAGGGCCAGAACGAATCGACCCCGATCGCCAGCCTGAAGGACCGCGACGAGTGGCCCGACGGCTGGACCCAGGACGATATCGCCAACGCCATCCGCGAGAAGCTCAAGGCCATCCCCGGCGTGCAGATCGTGATGGCGCAGCCGATCTCGGACCGCGTCGACGAAATGGTCAGCGGCGTGCGCTCGGACGTGGCGGTGAAGGTGTTCGGCGACGACCTGGACAAGCTGCGCGAGCTGGCCGGCGAGATCTCGCGCGTGGCCGGCGGCATCCAGGGCTCGCAGGACATCCGTATCGAGCGCGTCTCGGGGCAGCAATACCTGTCGATCGAGATCGACCGCCAGGCGATCGCGCGCTACGGGCTCAACGTATCCGACATCCACGACGTGATCGAGATCTCCATCGGCGGCAAGCGTGCCACGGACATCTTCGAAGGCGAGCGCCGCTTTGCCGCGGCCGTGCGCCTGCCGGATGACTTCCGCAACAACGTGCAGGCGATTCGCCAACTGCTGGTGACTACGGCTGACGGCACGCAGGTACCGCTGCAGAGCGTGGCCAAGATCGAGGTCAACGACGGCCCGGCCCAGATCAGCCGCGAAATGGCCAAGCGCCGCGTGGTGGTGATGATCAACGTGAAGGACCGCGACCTCGGCGGTTTCGTGGCCGAGCTGCAGCAGGCCACGGCAGCCAAGGTCAAGCTGCCCGAAGGCTACTACCTGGAGTGGGGCGGCCAGTTCCAGAACATGGAACGTGCCATGGGCCACCTGAAGATCATCGTGCCGGTCACCATCGCCGCGATCTTCTTCCTGCTGTTCCTGCTGTTCAACTCGCTGCGCTTTGCCACGCTGATCATCACGGTGCTGCCGTTCGCTTCGATCGGCGGCATCATCGGGCTGTTCGTCACCGGCGAATACCTGTCGGTGCCAGCGTCGGTGGGCTTTATCGCGCTGTGGGGCATGGCGGTGTTGAACGGTGTGGTGCTGGTGTCGTATATCCGTTCGCTGCGCGATTCGGGCTTGTCGCTCGACGAAGCGGTGGTGCAGGGCGCGACGCAGCGATTCCGTCCGGTGATGATGACCGCGACCATCGCGATGCTGGGCCTGGTGCCGTTCCTGTTCTCTACCGGCCCCGGATCCGAGGTGCAACGTCCGCTGGCGGTGGTGGTGATCGGCGGGCTGATTACGTCGACGCTGCTGACGCTGGTGATGGTGCCGACGCTGTACCGGTGGTTCGATGACAGCAAGCCGGATCCGACCAGGGATGTGCCGGTTTAAGGTTCACCTTGTGTCTGTGTAGTGTGCAACGCCTCATGCGCCATTTGCGCGTGGGGCGTTTTTTTATGGCTCGATTCGCTGCTGTCGTCTTGGCCTGAATTGCCTTGGGATGGCCGCCATCGCCCGTATCGCCTCACCGCGCGTTTCCCCGCAGGGCAATCGAAACCAGGGTGTACAAGCCTTTCCAGCCACGTAGGCCGAGCCTGCGACCCGATTCGAACGCCACAGGGGAATCGCCATCCGGTGGGCGAGTCGACAATGCCGAAGCGCCGCATGCGTTGGGCGGATAGCGCCAAGACTGCTCATTGTTGGTTTGCGTCCTGCCCAGTGTGCCGGACATCGGTGCCCTCGACGATGTAGATCGTGAATTCGGCGATGTTCGTGGCGTGGTCGCCGATGCGTTCGATCGCTTTGGCGATGAAGAGATAGTCGAGCGACACGGAGATCAGCTTTGGGTTCTCCATCATGTAGCTCATGAGCTTGCGCACGAAGCCGTGGTTATTCGACTTCGCCGCAATCGGTATCGCCTTCAGCGTCTTTCTCGTGGCGCATCGCCGCGGCAGTCAAGGTGGCCACTTCCGCTGGCGCGGCGTCCTTGCGCTCGCTGTAGCGGTCCGTCAGATAGTCAATGCGATCGCGCTCAGCATCAATCGACTTGATGTTCGCCGGAGGACTCGATGATATTCGGATGGCCATGGCGCACGTGGCGTGGCTCGAGCAACCGGTGCAGCATGAGTCCGATCGCGGCCCCTGCGCATTGAGCCAGCACGAACCCCGGTACGCTGCCCGGTGCAATACCAGCAAAGCTGTCGCTGAACATCCGTCCAAATGCCGCCGCCGGATTGGCGAACGACGTGGAAGCGGTGAACCAGTAGGCAGCACCGATATACGCCGCAACCATGGCGGAGGCCCGGCCGTTCGGGGCGCGCAGGATAACCAGCAGGAGACCGGCAGTTGCGACCGTCTCTGCAATCCATTGCCCGGGGCCACTACGCACCTTGGCGGAGAACTGCAGCATGGTCATGTCGAACATGGCATGAGCCAACCAAGCTCCGAGTACCGCGCCGACAAGCTGTGCGGCGATATATGGAACCAGCGCGGCGCCAGGCAGCTCTCCTTGCGCCACCATGACCGAACTGACCACCGGGTTGAAATGGGCGCCACTGATCGGGCCGAACACTTCGATCAGGATGTAGAGGCCACCGACGGTTGCCGCCGTATTGGCCAGCAGCGCCACGGCGACATTGCCGCCTGCAAGCCGCTCGGCCATGATCCCAGAGCCGATGACGACGGCCAGCAGCAAGGCTGTTCCAAGCGTTTCCGCGGCCAGTCTGTTGCGCAAATCAATCATGGCGCTCAACTCTTGGAAATACGCTCAAGGTGTTCCTGCAACTCGGCGTTGCTCATCGAATCCAGCGGTAGCATCAGCAGTTGCATCATCCGATAGCCGATGGCCTGCCGCGTCAGCTCGAAGGCCTGGCGCTTCCCTTCATCACCGCCCGGCGCATTGGAGGGATCGGCATATCCCCAATGCACCTTGACCGGGCCTCCCGGCCAGTACGGGCATTCCTCGGCCGCCGCGCTGTCACAGACAGTGATGACAATGTGCATCTCCGGGGCACCGTCACCAGTGAACTCATCCCAGCTCTTGCTGCGATAACCGCTGACGTCGACGCCGGCGTTACCCAGCGCCTCGATGGCGAACGGGTTGATCCGTCCGCTGGGTGAACTTCCGGCACTATAGGCGCGTACGTCCCGGCCGAATTGCCTGGCCAGATGGTTCAGCATTCCCTCGCTCAGCACGCTGCGGGCCGAATTATGGGTACAGAGGATCAATACGTTCGTCGTCATGGAGCGCTGTGAAATCAAGAATGAATGCGGTTCAGTAAACGAGTCAGCGCGTTCCGATGTCCTGGACAGCCTTCCGAAGCGCGACCGCGTCCAGCTTAGGAAGCGGCAATGACAGGAACAATTCGATACGGCGCTTGAGCGTAATGGTTGCGTCGTTGATAGCCTGCAGCATCTGGGCTTCCGTACCCACGCAGGCGGCCGGATCGGCGACACCCCAATGCAGTGGGTTCGGCGGCGAAGAGGGCCGAGGAATAACGGATGCTCGCGGTCAGGTCGGCGACGCTGACGTGGACGTGGAAGCGTTTCATGATTTGGACTCGGAGGCGATGGTGCAGCTGGACACAGGCGAGCACGGATTGCCGCTGCAGCAGTTCTCCGTGAGGTAACCCAGCAATGCGTTCATGGTCTCGAAACGAGCCATATAGATGATGGAGCGTCCGTCCTGGCGGCTGGAAAGCAGGCCCGCGCGGTGCAATTCCTTCAAATGGAAGGACAGCGAAGATGCGGGCACTTCCATCAGTTCAGCAATCCGGCCAGCCGGTAGTCCTTGTGGACCGGCCTGAACCAGCAGCCTGAACACGGACAGGCGGATCGAATGAGCGAGCGCGGCGAGCGCTTCAAGTGCGTGGTCTGTTTCCATGATTCGAAGATAATAGAATCATGGAAATTTTGAAAGTGAAGTCTTTGTGACAGGGCAGTGCGTCTACCTTTTTGTTACAGGATCGGCACTTCGGCACGCTTTCCAGGGGTGATGATGTTTCTGCGCTATCGATGGGGGCGCTGTCCGCCTTGCACTAGAGCGTATATTCCTGAAACTCGCGGCATTCATACGGCTTGCGGGCCACCCACATGACCTTGTTGGCGGCATCCATCAGCGTCGTTGCCACCGTGGCGGAGATGCTGCTGAAATCACCGGGCTTCGGGCTGCGCAATACTCCGTCGGGGAAACCGAAGTCGTCCGCCAGAATGGATCGGATATCGCTCCATTCAATGCCACGGTCCGTCATGGAGCGCAGGGCATGCTCCACGCGATGCTGCCTGTAGAGGCTATCGGGCCTTGTGGCCAGCCCGGGGTCCCGAAGCCTTGTGACTGCCACGGGCGATAGCCAATGATTGGCATGCACGAGCACATCATCCTGAGGAAGCGTCCAATACACGTCGGTGGGTGCAGCTTCAAGGCTTGCGCAACACCCGTCGGTGGTGCTGCTCTGCGCAAGGATCATGTTGCTCGAGCAGTAGCGCCGGGCGTTCCATACGGTTCGCATCGCGTGCGCGAGGTTGGCGGATTCCAGGAGCCGCCGGCGCAAAAGCACTACCGGGACGCCGGGGCCATGCTGATAATCCTCATGGCAGGACAGCGCATTCCCTGTAAGCGACACGCCGTTACTGTTGAAACCGTGCCGCGCCAGGGCACCGGCTTCCGTGAAGGCCAGGATATCGGGGCCATTTTCGGCGCGGATGCGCAGGACGATGCAGGTATCCACGCACTCCTGGCGCCAGTCCCAGTTGTGCGCATGCAGCAGCCGGCCTGTGGCGGAGCGTTTCGGTAATACCACCAGCCCGGTGCAATCGCCGTCTTCGCCGCCGTCTTCCTGTGCCGCGTTGCCGCCGATTGTCGAGAAGCCATACAGCATCTCCGTCCGGCAATTGATGACGACGACGTCTTCGAGCGAAGTACCGGCGCCATGGGCGATGCCGCGCATCTCTTCCAGGTAGGCCGGGTCGAATGCTTCGATTTGCGGAAGCATCGCGCGTGCGAGCCGCTCGATGGAGGCATCGTCCAGGCCGCGACGGCCGAGTTGGGCTCGGTATAGCGCCGCACCGGCAGCGATTCGTTCGGGTACCGCGCCCCCGTGTTGCAGCCCGCGGTCGTATGGCCCGCCGGCCACGTCCACGAGCGGGAAGTATTGCATTTCACGCATTCGAATATCCATCATCCAGCAGTCATGAAGGGGCAGGGACCGTTCAGCCGTGGTCTGCCCAAACGAGGTCTTACTGCGCCGCCAGGTTCAGGGATCTGACCAGCGGGCCCCACTGTTCAGCATCCTGCCGGGTGGATTTCGCGACAGCGGAAGCCGTTTTATCCGCGGGTTCCGCCATGTAGATCCTGCCCAATTTCTGCCGGGATTCAGGATCTGCCCACATCTTCGTGGTGGCCGCATTGAGCTTCTGGATGATGGCGTCGGGCGTTCCCTTTGGCGCAACCAGGCCATACCAGCCGCCGCCCAGCGACTTGGGAATCCCGATTTCAGCCTGCGTAGGGACATCGGGCATTTCGGGAACCCGCTTGTCGGCAAATACGACCAGCGGCTTGACCTTCTTTTCCTTGATAAACGGGATCGCGGAAAAGACCACGGCGCTGGTCAACTGGGTTTCGCCGCCCACAACGGCCAGCAAGGCGGCAGCGCTGCCTTTGTAGGGAACATTGAGAAGATCCACGCCAACATGCCTGGCGAATATCTCCATATTCAAGTGGGTGGAGTTTCCTTTTCCCGCGGTGCTGTAGGAGAACTTCCCCGGCGATGCCTTGGCCAGACGGATCAGATCCGCGATGTTGTTTGCCGGGACGGCGTTATTGGCCAGCAATACTTGCGGAGTGGTGGCGAGAAGGCCGACGCCGGCGAAGCTCTGGTCGGGATCGTAGTTCAGCTTGCCGTACGAGAAACGGTTGAGTGCGAGATTGGACTGGGTGGCGAGCAGGATCGTGTAGCCGTCAGCCGGCTGGGTGGCGACGTATGCCGCCGCGATCGATCCGTTGGCCCCGGCGCGGTTTTCCACCACGACGGTTGCACCCAGGTGACGGGCCACATAATCGCCCCAGATCCGCGCGAGGCCGTCTGCACCCCCGCCGGGCGGCAGCGGCACAATCAGCCGAATCGGTTTCGCCGGAAACGTGTCCTGGGCCAATGCATTGGCTGCCAGGCAGGTGGCGGCCACGGCACCACAGCACGTCAGCGCCTTGAAAACATCCTTCATCTTCAGTCTCCGCGATGCCGGTGCTGCGTTCTGCAACACCGTCTTGTGCGCTAAGTATGGCGCCTGAAAACATCAGTTTTTCATCATATTATTTCTGGTCGACATACCGAATTTGGTATGATTTGCTGGCCTGAGCCGGGACGGGCCGGCCAGGACAGGTGCCGTGCGCCCGCATCCGAGATCGAAAAATGAATCTCCTGTCGCTAAGACGCTTCGACCTGAATCTGCTGGTGGTATTCGAGTCCCTGATGGAGACGGGCAGCGTTACCAAAACCGCGGAAAAACTCGCGCGCACGCAGCCGGGCGTGAGCCGCGATCTTGCCCGGTTGAGGGAAGAACTGTCCGACCCGCTTTTTGTCAGGGTTCGCGGAAAACTGGAGCCCACTGAGCTGGCCCGCACTCTCCGCGATACGGTCAGGCGCGCACTGGAAGCCGTCGACCACGCGCTGGAGGAGGGTGGGGGCTTTCATCCATCCGAATCGGCCCAGGTATTCAAGATCGGCACAACGAGTGCCGTCGAACTCTTGTTGGCCCCCTTGCTGCACAAGTTTCTCGAAACTGAAGCGCCCAACGCGGCCGCCTACTTTTTCCCCGTATATGGGGATGTCACGCCTGTCGAGGAGCTCGAAACGGGCGCCATCGACCTTGCGATTGGCCGCTTCGACCGCCAGGCGCACAACGTGACGTTCTTTCCGCTGTTCGAAGAACGGCGTGTATGTCTGGTGAGGCGCGATCATCCACTCAGCGAGAAGCGGCTGGAGCTGGCCGATCTTGCCGAGATGCGCTTTATCAGCACGATCAATATGCTTGGACGAGACAACGACGTCGACAACCTCCTCAAGGATCATGGATTGCCCAAGCGCAGGTTTCCGATGTATGTCTCGACGCTGTCCCTGGCACCGTTCGCCATGCGCGAGAGCGACGCGGCAATAACCCTGCCGGTGCGTGTTGCGCGGATCCTGGCGAGCCAGTTCGAACTGAGCGTACTGGAATTGCCGGCCGAAGTGCAAAATCGGACGTACTCGATTGCATGGCATTCGCGCTGGGACCCATCGCTGTCGCATCGCTGGATGCGAGACGCAGTCATATCGATGCTCGTCTAATCCGGGAGAAGTCAGCACGCGGCTACCCGGCGTCGACGCGACGACAAGGAAGGTTCACAGCGCTTCTGGCGCAGCGTCGGCCATTCGTACACCGGGTTTGCCGTCGCCCAGCTCACCGGCAAACCGGTGCGGCAGCTACCAATGGGGGTAAGGCAGGAGACTCCTGCCAGATGCACGACTACGTCAGCGCCTATGCTTCTGGTAGGTCCCGATGAGTTCGGCATGGGCCAATATGTGCCCCTGCATCGCCTGTTCAAGTGCCGCCTTGTCCGGCTTGCCGAGCTCTGGCAGCACGACGTCCAAGGCATATAGCTTGTGGAAATACCGGTGCCGGCCAATTGGAGGGCACGGTCCGCCGTAATCGGCACGGTGCCAGTCGTTGAAACCTTCGCGAGCGCCAGGCGGCAAGCTTTGCCGGCTCATGCCTTGTGCAAGCGAGCCGGAACTGGGAGGCAGGTTGTACACGAGCCAATGGACCCATGTCATTTGCGGTGACGCCGGGTCTGGCGCATCCGGATCATCGACAATCAAGACCAGGCTGGCGGTGGAGGGTGGCAACCCTGACCACGCCAGGGGAGGTGACACATCGGCGCCTTCGCACGTGTGCACAGTGGGGATCTCCCCGCCTTGGGCAAACGCGGGGGATGTCAGTATGAGCGGCATCGGTGGCCTCTGCTGGGCAAGTAGCGCTGGTTGATCAAATGTCGAAGTAGAGGTGGAACTCCCAAGGGTGCGGCCGTAACTTCAATGTATCAATCTCGCGTGTGCGCTTGTAGTCAATCCAGGTCCTGAGCAGGTCTTCAGTGAAGACATCTCCCTTTTGCAGGAATGCCGAGTCGGATTCCAGTGCGGATAGGGACTCTTCGAGGGAACCTGGAACCTGCCGGATGCTGGCGGCTTCCTCCGGTGGCAGATCATAGATGTTCTTGTCGAGCGGGTCGCCCGGGTCCGTCTGGTTCTCAATGCCGTCGAGCCCGGCGAGCAGCATTGCCGCGAAGGCGAGGTAGGCATTGGCCGACGGGTCAGGACAGCGAAATTCAACGCGCCTGGCGCCAGGGGAATCCGAAACCATTGGAATCCTGGCGGCGGCAGACCGGTTGCGCTGCGACATGGCCAGGTTGACAGGCGCCTCGTATCCAGGCACCAGTCGCTTGTAGGAGTTTGTGCTCGGCGCGCAGAACGCCATCAGGGCGGGGGCGTGCTTGAGCAAGCCGCCGATGTACCAACGGCATAGCTGCGACGTCTGCGCCCAACCGTTCTCGTCATAGAAGAGGTTCTCGCCGCCGCGCCAGAGGCTCTGGTGGCAATGCATGCCGCTCGCGTTGTCGGCAAACAGCGGCTTGGGCATGAATGTGGCGACCTTGCCGTGGCGGCGTGCAACATTCTTGCAGATGTACTTATACATCATCACGTTGTCCGCCATTCGGGTCAGCGGCGCAAAGCGCATGTCGATTTCATTCTGGCCCGCCGTGGCTACCTCATGGTGATGCACCTCGACCTGGACGCCTGCCTGCATCAGCGCGAGTACGATTTCGGAGCGGATGTCCTGCAGCGTATCGCTTGGCGGCACTGGAAAGTACCCTCCCTTGTAGTTCTGCTTGTAGCCAAGATTGCCTCCGCCATAGGCGCCTTCGTCACGACCCGAGGCCCATTCGCCTTCGGCGGATTCGACGTAGTAGTAGCCAGAGTGCTGGTCCTGCCCGAAGCGAATAGAGTCGAAAATGAAGAACTCCAGTTCGGGGCCAACATAGCAAACCGTAGCCAGGCCGGTTTGCTGGAGGTACAGCTCCGCCTTTCGTGCGATGTAGCGCGGATCGCGCGAATATGGCTGGTGCAGGACAGGGTCCAGTACGTCGCAGATCAGCGCCAGGGTTGGTGCCGTGCAAAACGGGTCGACGAATGCTGTGGCAGGGTCAGGCCTGACCAGCATGTCGGACTCGTGTATTTCCTGGAACCCACGGATGGAAGACCCGTCGAATCCGATGCCGGCGGAGAATAAATCGTCGTTGACTTCCGGCAGCGTGATCGAGAAGTGCTGCCACACGCCAGGCAAGTCGGTGAACCTCAGGTCGACGACCTGGATCGCGTGCTTCCTGATCAGTGCGATGACTTCACCGGGGTTTTGCGGCGCTGCAACCTGAAAACTGCCGGGTTCTATGGAGACCGTGCTCATAACTGCCTCCGTCGTCTGGACCGAAGCACAGTCCAACATTAGTCTGTCAAGTTCCGATTGCAAAGCACCTCACGAACCCGTGCAGCTTTTTCGAAACGGCACTACGTGTGAAAGCCGTGTTCTTATCAGGCAGTTGCCAGAACAAGGAATCCTGGAAGTAAGTGATGTACGACGACCTTTTGGGGGATCCTGGCGATTGCCTGGATCGATTGCTTCGAATCCTTGGCGGCGACATCAACCTTGAGCGCGAGGGCCCACCCCAGCCACACCTCAATCAGGCCAACCTCATCTCCAACTGCCTGGACCACAAATCCATCGTGAAATCCGGCTCCTGGTGATGAATATGCCCGTACAGCCCGGGCTGCGCGCCGATCGCGTCATGCACTGCCTGCGCGGTGATCTGCTGCTCCGCGAACAGGTGGCGGAAATGGCAGGCGACAATGACACCGTCTTCACTCAATGCACCCGCCGCAAGCGCTGCGACCTCGTGCCAGTCGGACTTCGGGAAGTAGTACCCCAGTTCGGAAAACACGATCAGGTCGAACGATCCCTCGGGCCAATGCTGTGGCAGTTCCCCCGTCAGCACCTGCACGTGCGCAAACTCTGCCACGCGTTGCCGCGCCTGCCCGGCCGCGCTGTCGGCCAGCTCCATTGCCACCAGCGCATCGCAGCGCGGCGCCAGTTCGACGGTAAGATGCCCCCCGCCGCAGCCGGGCTCGAACGCGCGTGCAAAGCGTTCGCGCGGCAGCGTGGCCATCAGCAGCGCGCGCTTGCGTGCCTCGTACCAGCGCGTGCCAATGCCCCAGGGATCTTCCTGCCGGCCGTACAGCCGGCTGAAGTAATCGCGATCGACCGGCATGCTCAGTAGCCGTAGTATGGCTGTTGCCGGTAGTAGCCGGACGGCTGCGGGCCGCACGGTACATAGGCGCGGTCGTAGTCGCTGTAGCAATAGCCCGGCGGCACCGCCGGCGCCGCGTATGAGACCGGCGCGGGGGCATAGGTGACCGGCGGCGGCGCCACCGCCACGGGTGCGGCGACTACCGGCGCCGAGGCCAGCGCGGCGCCGAAGGCCAGGCCGACCAGCGCGCCGACGGCGAGCATCGCGCCGGCATTCGACCCGCCATGGTGGCGGCCGCGCGCGGAGGCGGGGCCAGCGGCTACCAGGGCCACGGTCAGCGCGGCCGCGGCGACGATTCGGGTAGAGGGGCGCATGTCGGACTCCTTGGGATGCAGCTTGTGTCCCTGAATGATGGATGCAAACTGCCCGGCAAGGTGTTTCGCCGCAGAGGCCGACTTGTTAGCTTTGTAACAGGGGCTTTTTACCGGACCGGTTTTTAACGGGCTGTAATACACCCGCTCTCACGGACCTGTCCGGAAGCCCTCTCTCAGGGTTTGGGCCGGCCCGCGCGCGCCCGCGCAGGGCGGGCGTACCGATGTCCTGAGCCGGACCAGCGGGGCACAGCGGGCGGCGGACTTATCCCGCCGCGTACGCGCGCTGCGATGCTTCGCCGAACGGCGGCAGGTTCTCCAGCCGCAGCGATTGCGGTTCGGTCAGCGCGATGTCGGCCGCGCGCAACCGCTTGAGGATCTCGAACAGCAGATCGCTGCGCGTATTCGCGGCGATGCGCGGGCTGCTGACGTAGCCCGTCACCGACAGCGTGATGCCGTTGGACGCCAGCTGGCTGAACATGACCGACGGCGCCGGCACGTCCAGGATGGCCTCGTTCTCCTTGTAGACATCGATCAGCAGGTCGCGCAGCTGTTCCGGATCGGTATTGAGCGGGAACGTCAGCTGCAGCGAAGCCACGCCCTGCGTGCTGTTGCTCATGGTCACGTTGCGCACGTTCTGCGAGATCAGCTGCGAATTGGGCACGATCACCGTCGAGCGGTCGCCCAGCTGGATCTCGGTCGCGCGCACGTTGATGCGGCGGATGTCGCCCTCCACGCCGGCCAGGCTGACCATGTCGCCGACCTTGACCGGGCGCTCGGTCAGCAGGATCAGGCCCGAGACAAAATTCTTCACGATCTCCTGCAGGCCAAAGCCGATGCCCACCGACAGTGCGCTGACGATCCACGCCAGGTTGTCCCAGCGCACGCCCAGCAGCGACAGCGTCAGCAGCACCAGCAGCACATAGCCGACATTGCTGAACAGCGTGATCAGCGACGCGCGCAGCCCCGGCTCCTTGCACACCTTGGGCAGCAGCTCCGCATCGAGCCAGCGCCGTACCGAACGCAGCAGCCAGATGCCCACGCCGAGCGCCAGCACCGCGTTCAGGATGCGGTCCGGCATGATGTTCAGGCTGCGCAGCTTCTCGCCGCCCAGCACCGTCAGCAGGCTGTTGAGCAGGTCCGCCGGCGTGGTGCCGAAGCCGCCGGTCAGCAGCGCCACCACGGCGACCAGCAGCAGCACGCTGGCGCCGATGCCCGACAGGATGGTCGAGGCCTGCTCCAGGTGCGAATCGTCGACGCCGAACAGCTGCTTGATGACGCGGCCGCTGGCGTGGTTGGTCGACAGCACGGCCTCGCAGACATCGCGCGTGACCTGCGTCAGCAGGTACAGGCTGCACAGCACGATGTCGAACCAGACCAGCTCATAGGTCAGGAAGCGCGCGAAGCTGATATAGCCGGCCAGCAGCGCGACCATCGACACGATCACCAGCACGGTCACGGCGGCGTGGATCATGCCGGCCAGCGTGGCGCGCGCCTCGGGGCGTTCGCCCGCGGCGGCGAGTTCATTGCGCACGCGGTTGGCGCGCAGCAGCGCCGCGCCGATGGTCAGCACCACCACGAGGGATACCAGCCCGCGGCCCAGCAGCGTGACCTGCACGGTGGTGTCGGCGATGCGGTTGATCTGCTCGAGCGTGCCGGCCAGCAGCAACAGGCCGGCCAGCACCGCGGGGAAGGGCTTCATCGCCAGCGCAACCGGGTCGGCCAGCGCGGGCAGGCGCCAGCTGGGATGCCGCGTGCATAGCAGCGCGCGCCCCAGCCCGACGATCAGCGCGCTGGTCAGCGTCAGCTTGACCAGCTGCGCGTAGAGCGCCATCACGTCGGGCGGCAATTCATAGTTGCGAGCAAAGGCGTGGTACACCAGCTGCACCGCGAGACCGGTGGTGCAGACCGTTGCCAGCGTGGTCGCCAGCGCCAGCGCGCTGCGGCGCAGGCGCGTCTCGGGCAGCCGGGTCAGGCAGAACCATGCCAGCGCGCGCTCCGCAAGGCGCCGTCCCAGCGTCCACACCGCCAGCGCGAGCAGCAGCAGCGCCACCGTGGCCGCGCGCTGCGACGGCTGCCACGCCAGCTGCAGCATCGGCACCACCTGGTCGCGGAAGCCGTCCAGGCGCGCCTGGTCTTCCGGCGGCGGGCTGAACAGCGGCTGCCAGAACTGCGGGTTCAGGATGCTTTCCGAGCGCAGCGCGAGCTGGTCTTTCAGGTGGCCGCGCTCCAGCCGGCCCAGCTGCTCGCTGAGATTGGCGATGTTCTCCTTGCTTTCGGCGGCCTGCTTCAGATGAGAATCGAGTTGCGTGCGGCGCGCATTGAGTTCGGCACGCTGCTTTACCACGGCGGGCGCTTCCTTGGTGGTGCCATCGGCGGGCGGCGGTCCGAGCACGTCGAGCTGCGCCTGCAGCTGGGCGCGCTGCGGCGTCAACGCCGCGCCCAGCTTGTCGACGTCGGCGTCGAGCCGCTGCAGCGTTTCCTGCAGGTCGTGCAGCCTGGTATTGCCGTCGGGGTCAGAGGCCTGCTGCTTGACGCTGTCCTGCTCCGTCTGCAGGCGCTTGAGTTCGGCGGTGGCCTCGGCGTGGCTCAGTGCGGGCGCTTGCGCGGCGGCCTCGGCTTCCGATGCGGTCTCTGCGGCATGGACGGCAGGCAGTGTAGCCGGCATCAGGTGGCATAGGGCAGCGAGCGCAAGGCCCAGTACGAGCCGTGAAGCTTTGCTCATGGAGGATTCTCGTCGGATGGTGACGGCTTGCGGCGCTCCGGCGGCAGGTGGAAATGGCAAGGCACGGTGCGGGCAGGGCCACATGGTGCTGCGTCGCGATTCCGCTGCGGAACGGCCGGGACACCGGCGATGAACACGGGAAGGGAGGGCTGCGTGCAGTCCATCCGCTTCGGCGAATCTGGGTCAGCCACGAGAAAGGCCTGCGGGCGAAGCCGCAAGCCGGCAATGCGTGGCACGGGTCGTGCTGACCGATCGCGGCGGGTCCATTTTCCGGAGCCGCCGCGGCTCGCGCCATTATACGAAAGCGTTCAGGTCACATGCCCCGCGCAAGCGGCGCCTGGGGCACCGGCGGGCAGAATTTTGCGCCACGGAGCACGCGCGGCGACAAGGCGGGGCGGCATGCTCGCCACAATCGCATTACCATCACGGTTTTCTCGGGCCGGCAAGCGGCTTGCCCGACATTGCAAGGAGCATTCATGGGAGGACCGTCTGCCACGGAAACGGCGCACCTGGCCGGCGCCGCCGGGCCGATCGAGATGCTGGTCGACCGTCCCGCCGGCACGGCGCGCGGGATCGCAGTGGTGTCGCATCCGCACCCGCTGCTGGGCGGCTCGGCCACACACAAGGTGCCGCACCAGCTGGCCAAGGCGCTGCTGGCGCGCGGCTTCCTCACCGTGCGGCCCAATTTCCGCGGCGTGGCCGGCTCGGGCGGCGAGCACGACCAGGGCCGCGGCGAAACCGACGACATGCTGGCCGTGGTGGCGCAGCTGCGCGACGACCACCCCGGCCTGCCGCTGGCGCTGGCGGGTTTTTCGTTCGGGGCGTTCGTGATGGCGCAGGTGGCCGCCACGCTGGCCGCGCAGGGCGTGCCGATCCGCCACCTCGTGCTGGCCGGCCTGCCCTATGGCATGGTCAAGGCCCATCGCAGCTATGACACGCCGGCCGTGCCCGCCGATTGCCTGGTGGTGCATGGCGAGCGCGACGAGCGCGCGGAACTGCCGGCGCTGTTCGACTGGGCCCGCCCGCAGGCGCTGCCGGTGGTGGTGGTACCGGGCGCGGATCATTTCTTTACCGGCAAGCTGCCGTTGCTGGTGCGCATCGTCGGCCAGTACCTCGACCGGCCCGACGGGGATGGACCAGGCGCATGACGTTGTTGCGCATCGTGTAAAAACTGCGTCCCGCGGCGCTGCCCCGGGGCGCGATGCGGCGCGCAACGGGCCAAGGGCATGTTTTGTGCTACCGATATCAGGCTAGGACGTCAGATCGGAGGCAATCCATGAAAGACTACCCACCGTCGGAAATTCGGGAAACCTGGCGCCACCGCGGCTACGCCGACCCCGACGATACCCGCCAGGCACGCCACTGGCGCAGCGGCGACACCGGTGGCTCGCCGCATGGCTATGGCGAGGCCCGCTATGGCCTGGAGGATGAAGATGACGAGCGGCCCACGCGCCCTTCGCGCTGGGCCACGCAAGCGGGCTCGCGCCGCATGCCCAAGGGCTACCAGCGCACCGACGCCCGCATTCGCGATGACCTGTGCGAACGGCTCGCACACGCCGATGACGATGTCTCGGATGTCACCGTCGATGTCGGCTCGGGCATCGTCACGCTGGCCGGCACCGTCCGCGACCGCGACGCCAAGTTCCGTATCGAGCAAATGGCCGAGGATGTGCTCGGCGTCAGTGAAGTGCGCAACAACATCCAGATGGCGCGGCCGGGCAGCGCCGGAAGCGGCGGCAATGGCGGAATCGGCGAGCGTGCCGGCGGCGCAGTGCGCGGCGAGGATCGGGATCAGGGGCGGGATCAGGGCCGGGGTCAGGATCCTGGACAGCAGCGGGTCGGCCAGTCCACCGGCCAGCACCGGCAGGTCGGCTCCCCGGCCGGCGACGTGCTGTACATCGTGCAAGGCTGGGACGGGCGCTTTCTCGCCAACGAGCGCGGCGAGGCGGTGATGGTGAGGTCGATCGCGCAGGCTGGCCTGTTCGACGATGCCGATGTGGCCCGCGCCGCTGCCGCGGAGCACTGCGGACGCGGCTACCGCCTGCTGGCCACGCGCCGCTAGCGTGCCTGCGCACGCAAGTCTGTGCGCAAGGCCACGCCGGTGTTATCGTGAGGGCCCACGGCAAGCACTGCCGCCACCGGGCCCCACATCATGCATGAAGCCAGCATTCTCCGGCCGCCGCACGCGGCGGTCGGCCAATCGTTGTCAGCGTTGTCCACGCCTGCGCTGCTGATCGAACTCGATGCCTTTGAAGCCAACCTGGCGCGCATGGCGGAACTTGCCGAACGCACCGGGGTAGCGCTGCGCCCGCATGCCAAGGCGCACAAGTCCGTGGCGATCGCGCAGCGGCAGATCGATGCCGGCGCGGTTGGCATCTGCTGCCAGAAGCTGTCCGAGGCGTATCCCTTTGCCGCGGCCGGTATTGCCAGCATCCACCTTAGCAATGAGTTCGTCGGCGCCGACAAGGCCGCGATGGCGGCCGAACTGGCGCGCCACACGCGCTTGTCGATCTGCGTGGACGATGTGCGTCAGGTCAGCGAGATCGGCGCCGCCGCGGGGCGCGCCGGCGTGCGCATCGCGGTGTTGCCGGAGGTGGACGTGGGGCAGGGCCGCTGCGGCGTGGACAGCGACGAGGCCTTGCTGGCGCTGGTCGATGCGATCGACGCTGAAGCCGCACTGTATTTCGGCGGCCTGCAGGGCTATCACGGCGGCATCCAGCATATCGAGGCCTGGGCGCAGCGGCGCGAGGCCGCGCAGCGCGCGGCCGAGGCCACCGCGGGCTACCTGCGCGCGCTGGAGCGGCGCGGGCTGCGTTGCCCGGTGGTGACCGGCGGCGGTACCGGCACCGCCGAGTTCGATCTGGAGAGCGGCGTCTACACCGAAATCCAGCCGGGCTCGTACCTGTTTCTCGACGGCCATTACGGCTCGCTCGAATGGGAAGGCGCGCTGCGGCCGCTTCATTCCCTGTTCGTGGCATCGACCGTGATGAGTGCGGCGCGCGCCGGCGTGGCCGTGTGCGATGTCGGCCTGAAGTCGGTCGCAGTCGATTCCGGCCTGCCGCACGTGTGGCCGCGCGATGCCGACGGCGCGCTGGAGTACGTTGCCGCCAACGACGAGCATGGCGTGCTGACGGTGACCGACGCCGACAGCCGCGACCTGCTGGGCGAGCGGCTGTGGCTGGTGCCGGGCCATTGCGATCCCACCGCCAACCTGCACGATGCCTACGCCTGCGTGCGCGGCGAGCGTGTGGAAGCGGTATGGGCCATCGAGGCGCGCGGGCTCAGCCGATGAAGTTCACCTGGTTCGCCTGGTTCGCCTGGTTCGCCTGGCCCAGCGGGCTTAATCGACTGGCTTAATCGACTGGCCGGCGCGCTCAGCGCGCCGGCGCGTTGCCTTCGCGCGGCAGCCCGGCGCCCGCACGCCGCTCGATCAACGCCACCGACAGCGCTGACACCAGCCCGGCAAAGGTCACGTAGGCGCAGATCTGCCACGGCTTGCCGCCGCCCGACTTGAGCAGCGCGGTGGCAATGATCGGCGTGATGCCCGAAGCAAAGATGCCGGAGAACTGGTAGACGAAGGAGATACCGGTATAGCGCACGCGCGCATCGAACAGCTCGCAGAACAGCGCGGCTTCGGGCCCGTACACCGCGGCATAGAAAATGCCGAAGGGCACCACGATCGACAGCCACAGCAGCATCATGCTCTGCCCGCTGTTCAGCATCAGCCAGAACGCCGGGAATGCCGACAGCGCCGTGATCAGCGAACCCCGGAAGTACACCCGCGTGCGGCCGATGCGGTCGGACAGGTGGCCGAAGAACGGGATGAAGAAACACATCGCGATCGCGGCGGCCATCACGCCCACCAGCGCTTCGGTGCGGCTGATATTGACGGTCTGCGTCAGGTAGCTGATCGAAAACACGCCGAAGATATTGAAGAACACACCGTCGATATAGCGCGCGCCCATGCCCTTGAGGATATTGCCCGGGTAGCGGCGCATCATGTCGAGGAAGGGGATGCGGGTTTGCGCATTGCGCTGCTTGACGCGGGCGAACTCGGGTGTCTCCCTCACGTTCAGGCGGATATACATGCCGACGAACACCATCCCCGCCGAGATCAGGAAGGCGACGCGCCAGCCCCACGACAGGAACTGCGCATCGGTCAGCGTCAGCGACAGCAGCGCCACCACGCCCGAGGCCAGGCACAGCCCGATCGCCAGCCCGATCTGCGGCAGCGAGGCATAGAAGCCACGCCGCTCCGGCGGCGCATATTCGTACGCCATCAGCACCGCGCCGCCCCATTCGCCGCCCAGGCCGATGCCTTGCAGCACGCGCAACAGCAACAGCAGGATCGGCGCGGCGATGCCAATGCTTTCATAGGTGGGCACCAGTCCGATCAGGAAGGTCGACACGCCCATGATCATCAGCGTGATCACCAGCATGCTCTTGCGGCCGACCTTGTCGCCGAAGTGGCCGAAGATCACGCCGCCCAGCGGCCGCGTGACAAAGCCGACCGCAAAGGTGGTGTAGGCCAGCATGGTGGCGACCAGCGGGTCGTCACCGGGAAAGTACAGCTTGTTGAAGACCAGGCCGGCGACCACGCCGTACAGGAAGAAGTCATACCATTCGATGGTGGCGCCGATCACCGACGCCAGCGCTACCTTGCGCACCGCCTGTTCATTGGGGCTTGTCATTGCTGTCTCCTCTGGTGGTGGGAGGCGTCCGCTTTAATCGTCATCTTCGTCGTATTGGACGCCGCGTGCACTGCAGGGTCGGCCTTTGTCGTTGTCAGCGCCGGCCGTGGCGCTTGTCGAAAAACGTCAGGCGACCGCCGCCACTGGCACGCGCTCGGCGATTTCCGCCGACAGCGGCTCGCGCCGCGCATCCTCGCGGATAAAGTCGGCGGCACGCTCGGCCATCATCACCACGGGTACGTTGGTGTTGCCCGACACCAGCGTCGGCATCACCGAGCAGTCGACCACGCGCAGGCCGCCCACGCCATGCACGCGCAGGCGCGCGTCGACCACGGCGAGCGGATCGTGCGCGGGGCCCATCCTGGCGGTGCCCGACGGGTGGAAGATGGTGGCGCCGTACTCGCGGCAGAAGTGCAGGATCTCGTCGTCGCTCTGCACCGCATCGCCGGGGCGGAATTCGCGCTGCATCAGCCCGCGCATCGGTTCTGCCTGCGCCACGCGGCGCGCGTAGCGGATCGCGGCGATGGTGCAGCGACGGTCCAGCTCGGCCGACAGGTAATTGGGCTGCATCGAAGGCGCCTCGAACGGATCGGTGCTGCGGATGCGCACCGTGCCGCGCGAGGCCGGCCGCAGCTGGCAGACCGAATAGGTGCAGCCCGAGAACGGATGCACGCTGCCGCCGGCCATGTCCGCGGACAGGGTGGCGAAATGGAACTGCGTATCGGGCGTGGCGCTTTGCGGCAATGCGCGGCAGAACATGGCGCCCTGGTTGATGCCGATCGCCAGCGGCCCCCTGCGCATCAGCAGCCATTCCAGCCCCATGCGCGCCTTGCCCGCCAGCGAGCGCAGCTGGTCGTTGGTGGTGATGGGCCGCGCCACCTCGTAGATCAGGCGGACCTGCAGGTGGTCCTGCAGGTTCTCGCCGACGCCCGGCAGCGCCTGCACCACCGGCACGCCCAGCTCCCGCAGCAGCGGGGCGGGGCCGATGCCAGACAACTGCAGCAGCTGCGGCGACTGCAACGCGCCGGCGCACAGGATCACCTCGCGGCGCGCCCGCAGGATATAAGGCTGGCCGTCCTTGACGTAGCGCACGCCCACCGCGCGCTTGCCCTCGAACAGCACGGCGGTGGTGTGGGCATCGGTCTCGACGCGCAGGTTGGCACGAGTGCGTGCCGGCCGCAGGTACGCCACCGCGGTGGAGCAGCGCCAGCCGTTGCGCGTGGTGAGCTGGTAGTAGCCCACGCCCTCCTGGTCGCCCTCGTTGAAATCGGTCTTGCGCGGCAGGCCCAGCACCTGCCCGGCTTCGATGAAGGCATCCACCAGCGGGTGCCGCCGGTCGATCGAGGTGGCGTTCAGCGGGCCCGTGGTGCCGCGCGTCGGGCCGGCGCCGAGGTCGTTGTTCTCGAGCTTGCGGAAGTAGGGCAGGCAGGCGTCCCATTCCCAGCCGGGGTTGCCCAGTGCGGCCCAGTGGTCGTAGTCCTGGCGCTGGCCGCGCACGTAGATCAGGCCGTTGATGGCGCTGCTGCCGCCCAGCGTGCGCCCGCGCGGCCAGTAGATGCGGCGGTTCAGCATGTTTGGGTCGGGATCGGTATAGAAGCCCCAGTTCACTTCCTTGTGGAACATGGTCTTGCCGTAGCCGATCGGGATATGGATCCACGGGTAGCGGTCCGGCGGGCCGGCCTCGAGCAGGCAGACCGAATGGCGGCCGTCCTCGCTGAGCCGGTTGGCCAGCACACAGCCGGCCGAGCCGGCGCCTACCACGATGTAGTCAACGCTTTGCGACATCGTCGCTGTCTCCTTTGATGGCCGGCGAACTGGTTTGTTGCTCCGGCACCGATCTATAATCTGAAACGTTCTGTTCCGGATTTTATTTTTCAAAAGTGGAATGGAAAGCCCAATCGCGAGGAGACGCCGGTTGTGAAACAGAACGTGTCAATCCCGTTTCAGAATCGCAGTGCAGCAGAGGCCGCCAGCGGTGCGCTGGCCACAGGCCTGGCCACCGACGCGGGCGCTCCCGCTGCCGGCGATGACGATGCCCGCAGCCTGCGCGCGCTCACGGTGCTGGCCAGCCTGGCCCGCGCCCAGCATCCGCAGACCCTGTCGCAGCTGGCGCAGCGGCTGCATGTGCCCAAGGCAACGCTGATGCGGCTGCTGGCCGCGATGGAGCGCGCCGGCTTCGTGGTCAGGATGCCGGCCGAGCGCGGCTTCGTGCCCGGGCCCGGCGCCAGCGCACTGGCATTGCAGACGCTGCGCAGCCCGCCCGTGCTGCGCGAGTGCCGCGCGATCCTGGCCCGGCTGGTGGCGAACCTGGGCGAAACCTGCAACCTGACCGCGCTGGACGGCGACCGCGTGCTGTACGTGGAGCGTGTCGAGACGCACGAGCCGTTGCGGCTGCAGCTGTCGCCGGGTATCCACGTGCCGCTGCATTGCACCGCCAGTGGCAAGCTGTTCCTGGCGGCGATGAGCCGGCTGGAGCGGCGCCAGATGCTCGGGCGCCTCGCGCTGACGCGCAACACGCCACGCACCTTGTCGGACCTGGCGTCGCTGGAGGCGGAACTGGACCGGCTGGGCACGCGCGCGATCGGCGTCGACCATGAGGAATTCGTGCGCGGCATGTGCGCGGTGGCGGTGCCGGTACTGGAGCCCGTGCCGAAGTCGGGGGCGGGGGCGGGGGCGGGGCCGGGATCGGAGGTGGGGCCGAAGCCGGCGCGGCGTCAGGTGGTGGCCGCCATCGCCTGCCACGCGCCGACGGCGCGTGTGTCGATGGATGCCTTGCTCAAGGCGGTGCCGATGCTGCAGGGTGCCGCCGACGAGATGGCGCGGGTACTCTGCGCGCCATAGCGGGTCACGCGCCTTGCCGGGCAAAGCGCTTACACTGGGAAGCCCCGCATCGCCCAGCCCGCTGATTTTGCCTCGTACCCGATCCACCAGGCTTGACCGGCTCCTCGCCGACATTGCCGCCTGCCGCGCCTGCGCCTTGCCGCATGAGCCCAGGCCGGTGGTGCAGGCCGGCGCCCATGCGCGCCTGCTGATCGTCGGCCAGGCGCCGGGACGGCGCGTGCATGAAACCGGCATCCCCTGGAATGACCCGTCCGGCGACCTGCTGCGCACCTGGCTGCAGCTGACGCCGGAGCAGTTCTATGACGCCGGCAAGGTGGCGATCGTGCCGATGGGGCTGTGCTATCCGGGCAAGGGTGCCAGCGGCGACCTGCCACCGCGGCGCGAATGCGCGCCGCTGTGGCATGCGCCGCTGCTGGCGTCCATGCCGGATATCCGGCTGACGCTGCTGGTCGGCCGTCACGCACAGGCCTGCTACCTCGGCAGCCGGGCCGGGGCGACGCTGGCCGATACCGTCGCCGCCTGCGCCGACTACCTGCCAGCATTCTTCCCGCTGCCGCACCCCAGCCCGCGCAACCGCTTCTGGCTGCGGCGCCACCCGTGGTTCGACACCGACGTGCTGCCGCGGCTGCGGCAGCAGGTGGCGCTGGCGCTATCCGGCTGATGCCGCTCAGCAGTCCTTGTGCGGGAAGCGGATGTCGAACTCCGTGAACTCGTGCTCGACGGAACGGCAACTGATGCCTGCCCCCCAGCTGGTCAGCACGTTCTGGCAGAACGCCAGCCCGATGCCGGTGCCACGGTGCGCCGGGTAGGAGAAGAAGGGCTGGAACATGCGCGCCAGCACCTTCGGCGGCACCCCGGTCGCGGTGTCGCGGAAGGTGACGTGCACACCGTCCGGCCGCACCTCGCAGTGGATCCGGATGTCACCCTTGCCGGCGCGCTTGATCGCTTCGAGCGCGTTCTTCAGCAGGTTGGTCATGACCAGCCCGAACAGCTGCGCGTTGCCGAGCACGCGCACCGGGCCGGGCAGATCGAACGTGACGATGTCGCGGCCAGGGTTGTCGAACGGAAACCGGGCGATGGTGTCGCGGATCACGCCCCCCAGATCGAACAGCTCGCGCGTGGCCTTTTCCGGATTCTTGGAGTTGGCCACCAGCAGTTCGATGCTGTTGCTGATGTGCGCGATGTCGGACTCCATGCGCGCCGCCGCCTGCATCAGCCCCTCGCGGCGCGGCGCGTCCTGGTCCAGCGCTGCCGGCAGCCGTGCCTTGAGGCCGCTCGCGCTGATGCTCAGGCTGGTCAGCGGTGTACGCAGCTCATGCGCGACGGTGGCCAGCGCCGCCGCCATGCCGCGCCGCTTCTGCTCGACCAGCAACTGGCGGTCGAGCTTGATCACCACCAGCACCGAGATCACGAAGCCGATGATCGGCAACTGCAGCAGCACCGGCTCCCACGGGATGCCGCCCATGGAGTTGCCGGCCAGCACGAACAGCGCCACCGCGGCGGCCGCGCCGGACAGCAGCGAGATGGTCGCGAAGGCCGTATTGAAGTGATAGAGGATCACCACGGCAATGATGACCGACTCCGCCCAGGCCATCGACCCGCCGTTCTCCAGGTACAGGAAGATGAAGGCGAACGGCATGCCCACCGTGATCGCAAACAGCGCATACGGCGGCAGCCAGCGCCGGTGCGAGAACGCCCTCGCAAACAGCAGCGGCACGAACAGCGCGGTGCAGACCAGGCGCAGCCACAGGTTCTCGTAGGGCTGCGGGAACACGTACGACCAGATCAGGTAGTAGAGCGGGTGGCCGATGACCCCCAGCGCGCCCACCATCTGGATCCGCCGCAGGCGGATGACGCTTTCCTCGTCGAGCAGGATGGCCCGTGCCGCGGTATCGAACACCGACTGCCAGGTCCGGCGGGCGAGGCCGGCAAGTCCTGACAGGCCGGCGCGGTGCTTGCGGCCGCCCGGGTCGGCCAACTCTGCTTCCATCTCCAACGGCTACTCCTCGCGGGAGCTTGCGGCGAGCTCCTCCTTGGGATTGGGGGATTTGCGCCGGCTGCGGCGCGTCGATGACCATTCTTCCAGACGCACCTCGTCGCGGATACTGGCGAGGACGCTGACCAGCCGGTCGATTTCACCGGCGCTAAGTTTCGCATGCAGGGTAAGTCGCATCAATGCCCGATTCTTGGGGGTTGCCGGTGAGCAGAATACCGCGCCGAAGATGCCGCGCTGCTGCAGCGCGTTGCGCAGGACCATCACCTGCGGCTCGGTGCCTGCCTCCAGCCCGATGATCTGCTCGGAGCCTTCGCTGATGTTGTACCCGAGCGCACTGATCGCTTCGCGGGTCTGGCGGGTGATCGCATGCAGCTGTTCGCGCCGCTGGTCCGCCGCGGCAATGAAATCGATGGCGGCGTCGAACCACGCGACCTCGTGGCGCAGCAGCCCGGAACTGAAAATGGCTGGCCTCGACTCGACCGCAAAGAAGTCCTTGAACCGGCTGGAGCAGGTGACGAAGCCCGCGCGCCCGGCGAAGGCCTTGGCCAGCGACGCGGTGCGGAAATGCACCCGCTCCGACAGCCCCAGCGCCGGCACCAGTCCGCCGCCCGACGGCCCGTGGGTGCCGAGCGAGTGCGATTCATCGACGACCAGCACCGAGCCCGACGCTTCCGCCACCGCGACGTATTCCTCCAGCGGCGCCACGCTGCCGGTGGTGGAGTACACCGCGTCGACCATGATCACGCCGGGGCCGAAGCGCTCGGCCTGGCGGCGCGCATGGCCCACGTCGTTGTGGCGGATCGGCACGGCCTGCGCGCCGGCGGCGGTGATGCCTTCCCACAGCGAGGCGTGGCCGTTCATGTCGATATAGACCGGCACGCCCGGCCCGGCGATGCATTGCACCAGGCCGACGTTGGCGGCCCAGCCGGACTGCGCGATCAGCCCGTCCTCGGCCTGCATCAGGTTGGCCAGCTTGCGCTCGACGTGCCGTTGCGGCGTCTCGCCGTACTGGAACACGGACGACATCAGCAGCTCGGGCTGTTCGTCCAGCAGCGCGCGCGCCTGCGCTTCCAGCAACGGCCGCTCGCCCAGCAGGCAGAGGTAGTCGTTGCTGCTCAGGTGCAGCGCGTCGGGACCCGGCTTGCGCCCGTGCAGCAGGTGGTCACCGCCCCAGAGCTTGCCCAGCCGGGTCTCGAAGTGCTCTGACATGCGGGCTGCGATCCACTGCGGCAGCGGCGGCGTGGCCACGCTGCGGGGCGGGCAGGGAACAGGGTGCGTCGGCTGCGGACGCTGGGCGGCGGAGAACATCGGTATTCCTCAGGTAGGTAAGAGGGATCGAAGGGGATCGCTGGGGGCATTGCCAGGAACCCGGGCATCGCAGGCACGTCGGGCTTTCTCCACCTCAGCGATTACTGTGCCAAGTCCTCGGCAACGATTGTGACCGGGCTTCCACCAGTTCAACGCTTGTATGAGCGGGAAGGGCCACGCTGCCGTTGCATTGTGGCGCGGCCAGCGCTCGCTGGCATGTGGGTACATCACCGATTAGTGACTGGCAGGTCATATATAGGCAGATATGCCCACAAATGCCACCCTCCGGGCGGGCGGGGACCGCTTAGGGTTTGTCCTGAAGACCAGGCGTAGCGGCTTGTTTTGATTGTGATTTCCGGCGACGGGATGGGCGCCGAAGCGCCGCCGGCCCGAACTTTCGCCTTGACCTCCGGCGCCGGCCGCCGATAATACTGCAAACGTTTGCAAAGGAGGCATGACATGGACACATCGATCGCGCGGCAGGTATCGCCGGCCCCGCGCCCCACGCTGATAGACGACGAGCATTCGGTCACTGGCATCGTCCTGGCCGCGATGGCGGACACCGGCAACCCACGCCTGCGTTTCGTCATGGATGCGCTGGTGCGGCATCTGCACGGCTTTCTGCGCGAAGCGCGCCTGACCGACGAAGAGTTCGAGTTCGCGCTGGGCTGGCTCGCCAGCCTTGGCCATGCGACGCACGCCACGCACAACGAGGTCGTGCTCGCGGCGGACGTGCTGGGTTTGTCGACGCTGGTGACGGTGATGAACAACAGCACCCGCGACGGCCGCACGCCTGGCGCCTTGCTGGGACCGTTCTACCGCGCCAACGCGCCGCGCTATGCCTGCGGCGACTGCGTGGTGCAGGACGACGCGCCCGGCCTGCCGCTGCTGGTCAGCGGCACCGTGCGCGGAACCGACGGCACGCCGCTGGCCGGCGCGCTGGTCGAGGTATGGCAGGCCTCGCCGGTCGGCCTGTACGACAACCAGGACCCGACCCAGCCCGACCGCAACCTGCGCGGCTGCTTCCATGCCGATGCCGACGGCGGCTACCGTTTCCGCACGGTGCGTCCCGCCGGCTACCCGGTGCCGACCGACGGCCCGGTTGGCGCGCTGCTGGCCGCGCAACAGCGCCATCCGTACCGGCCGGCGCATATCCACTTCATCGTCGCGGCGCCGGGATACCGGACGCTGGTGACACAGGTATTTGCCGACGAGGCCGGCAAGCTGGCCTCGGATGTCACCTTCGGCGTGCACCAGCAACTGGTCGGCTCGCTGCAGCGGCACGAACAGGGCCGCAGCCCGTGGGGCGACGTGCCGGCGCCGTTCTACACGCTGGACTTCGACTTCACGCTGGAGCCGGGTCAGCAGACCTTTCCCAGGCCGCCGATCGACTGAACGCCGGCCGTTTTCCCTTCACTGCAAATTCAACTCCGAACATGAGCGCATCCCCCCTATCCGGCAAGGTTGCCGTGATCCTCGGCGGCACCGGCAGCATCGGCTTTGCCGCCGGTGAAACGCTGGCCCGCCTCGGCGCGAGCATCGTCCTGACCGGCCGCGACGCCGACAAGGCGGCCAGCGCGGCGGCCGCGCTGCCGGCAGGCAACCATCTTGCCGCGGTCGCGGAAGTCGCCGACAGCGCCTCGCTGCGCGCGCTGGCCGACGAAGTCATCCGCCACTACGGCCGGGTCGACATGCTGGTCAATACCGCCGGCTTTACGCGGGCCATCCCGCACGGCGATCTCGACGCGCTCGACGACGCGCTGATCGACGAACTCTTCGCCATCAACTGGCGCGGCCAGTTTGCCGCGATCCGCGCCTTCGCGCCGCACCTGCGCGCCAGCGGCGACGGGCTGGTGGTCAATGTCGGCTCCATCGCGGGGCGCAACGGACAGGGCAGCAACGTGGCGTACTGCGCGGCCAAGGCCGGGCTCGATGTCATGGCGATGTCGCTGGGGCGCGCACTGGCGCCGCAGATCCGCGTGCTGAACGTGTCGCCCGGCGTGGTCGACAGCGCGTTCGTGCCCGGCCGCGACAGCAGCTTCAACGAGCGCGCCGCGAGGACGACGCCGCTGCAACGCATCGGCCAGGCGCAGGACGTGGCCGATGCCATTGCCGCGTGCGCGACCTCGCTGCGCTTTGCCACCGGCACCACCATCGTCGTCGACGGCGGCCGGCAGCTCGGCTAGCCCGGCGCCGCGCTCCGCTTTTTCCTTGTTCCTCACCAACGCTCGCAACATTCCCTCATGCACGCACGCAAGACCATCATCACCTGCGCGGTGACCGGCAATATCGTCACCCCCGAGCAGCATCCCGGCCTGCCGGTCACGCCGGCGCAGATCGCCGACGCCGCGCTCGAAGCCGCCGAAGCCGGCGCTGCCGCGGCCCATATCCACGTGCGCGATCCCGAAACGGGCCGCCCGTCGATGGCGCTCGAGTACTACGCGGATGTCATTGACCGCATCCGCGCGCGCAACCGCACGCTGATCATCAACCTCACCACCGGTCCCGGCGGCCGCTTCGTGCCGAGCGAAGAGGAGCCGCGCGTGGCCGCGCCCGGCACCACGCTGCTGCCGCCGGGCAAGCGCGTGGAGCACATCGCCGCGTTGCGCCCGGATGTGTGTTCGCTCGACCTCAACACCATGAACTCCGGCGGCGACGTGGTCATCAACACGCCCGCCAACGTGCGCAAGATGGCCGCCGCGATCCGCGCCGCCGGCGTCATGCCGGAGCTGGAGATCTTCGACTCGGGCGACCTCAACATGGCGCTCGACTTCATCCGCGAAGGCGTGCTCGACGGGCCCGGCCTGTGGACCTTCGTGCTGGGCGTCAAGTACGGCTTCGCGCCCACGCCCGAGACCATCTTCTATGCGCGCAACATGGTGCCCGCCGGCGCGCACTGGTCAGCCTTCGGCATTGGCCGCGCCGAGTTCCCGATCGTGGCGCAGGCATGGCTGGCCGGCGGCCACGTGCGTGTGGGCCTGGAAGACAACATCTACCTGGAGAAGGGCGTGCTGGCCCCCAGCAATGCCGCGCTGGTCGCCAAGGCCCGCGACATCGTGCGCTCGCTCGGCGGCGAGGTCGCGTCGCCGGCCGAAGCGCGCCGCACGCTGGGCCTGCGCGAAGCGTGATCCCCGCCAACCGAATTGCGATTCCTGAAAGGACAGAACTCATGAACACGATCCGCGTGAACCAGAAAGCCGCCGATATCGACGCGCTGCAGCTCGAGCTGCTCGGCGTGCCGCGCCCCGATGCCGCGGCGGACCAATGCATCATCGAAGTTGCCAGTGCCGGGGTCAATCCCAGCGACGTGAAGGCGACGCTGGGCCTGATGCCGCATGCGGTGTGGCCGCGCACGCCCGGCCGCGACTATGCCGGCCTGGTGGTCGACGGGCCCGCCGCGCTGCTGGGCCTGCAGGTGTGGGGCAGCGGCGGCGAGCTGGGCATCCGCCGCGACGGCACGCATGGCAAGTACCTGCGCATCCCGGCCAGCGCGGTGCGCGCCAAGCCGGCCTCGGTGTCGCTGCTGGAGGCCGGCGCCGTGGGCGTGCCGTTCATCACTGCCTATGAGGGCCTGCGCCGCGCCGGCATGCCGCAGGCCGGCAGCACCGTGCTGGTCTGTGGCGGCAATGGCAAGGTGGGACAGGCCACCATCCAGATCGCCACGGCGCTGGGTGCGCGCGTCTTTGCCGTCGAGCGCACGGCCGAGCCTTACCGCGGCCATGCCAGCGGCGAAGTGCGCATGATCGACGCCAGCCGCGAAGCGATCGCCGGGGTGGTGCGCGACGAGACCGGCGGCCATGGCGCCGACATCGTCTACAACACCGTCGGCAGCCCGTACTTCGAGCAGGCCAACCAGGCGATGGCCGTCGGCGCGGCGCAGATCTTTATCTCGACCATCGAGAAGCCGGTGCCGTTCGACATCTTCGCCTTCTACCGCGGCCAGCATACGTACGTCGGCGTCGACACCCTGGCGCTGGACAGCGGCGCGTGCGCGAAGATTCTGGACCAGCTCGCGCCGATGTTCGCCTCGGGCGCGCTGCGGCCGTTCCCGGTGCTGTCCGATTACACCTATGCACTGGCCAATGCCAAGGACGCGTACCGCGCGGTCCTGCAAGGCGCGACCGAGCGCGTGGTGCTCAAGCCATGAACACGACCCGTTTTACCGGGGCGCCGGCGTATTTCCCGCCCAATCACGACGGCATGCATTGCCTGCGGCTGCAGGGGCACGAGGCGGGGCCGTCCGAGGCACTGTGGCTCGGGGTCTCGGTGCTGCTGCCAGGCGGGCATACCGCGCTGGATGCCTCGCCGGTGGAAAAGCACTACGTCGTGCTCGAGGGCGAAGTCTGCGTGCATACGCCGGACGAGGCCGTCACGCTGGGGCAGTACGACTCGGTGTGCCTGGCGCCGGGCGAGGCGCGGCAGGTGTCCAATCCGGGCAACCGGCCTGCCATGCTGCTGCTGGCGATGCCGTATCCGGAGGGGTAATCCTTCTCCCCGGAATGCAAACGATTGCAGGGCCGGATTTCACGGCACTGACCACGGAAATGACTACAAAAAGAATGACCACAACCACAGGGGTAGACCAATGACATCCGTTTCCAAGCGGTGCCGCTTGCTGCTGCTGGCCGTGGGCGCCGCCTGCAGCGGCCACGCCGGCGCGCAGTCGTCCGTGACGCTGTACGGGCGCCTCAACACCGCGCTGGAGTATTCGTATGCCAATACGGCGACCGACGGCACGCGCCTCGGCGGCGTCGGCCGCCTGACCAATAACCGCTCCGTGTTCGGCATGCGCGGCGAGGAAGGGCTGGGCGGCGCCCTCAAGGCAATCTGGCAGATCGAGAGCAACGTCTCGCTCGACACCGGCCAGGGCCAGATCGCGGGGCGAAATTCGCGCATCGGGCTGCAGGGCAGCGCCGGCACGCTGTTCATGGGGCACTGGCAGACGCCTTACACCGAGGCGACCTCGGCCTACGATCCGTATTACCCGACCACCGCGGGCTACATGGCGCTGATCGGCAACGGCTCCACGTCAAGCTCGGACAACGTGCAGGACACCAGCGCGTTCGACCGCCGGCAGAAAAACATCATCGTCTACAAGACGCCGTCGCTGGCGGGCTTCAGCGGCGCGGCCGCGTGGGGCATCAATGAGGAAAAGATCACGGTGCCGCGCAACCCGGGGCTGTACTCGTTTTCCGCCGCCTACGACAACGGTCCGCTCAATGTGGTGCTGGCCTATGAAATCCACCAGCACTACCAGACCGCGGGCCGCAACGACGATGCGATGAAGGCGGGCGTTTCCTACAAGTTCCCGAGCACGACCGTCGCGCTGCTCTATGAACGGCTGCACTACCGCACCGCCACCGGCGACCTGACGCGCAACGGCTATTACGCGTCGGTGGTGCAGAAGCTGGGGCCGGGCAGCGTGCGGGTCGGCTTTGGCCTGGCCAGCAACGGCGCCGGCAACGCCACCGAGACCGTCGGCTTCTTCCGCAGCGGCGCGGAGACGGGCGCGACGCAGGTCACGGTGGGTTACGACTACCCGTTGTCCAAGCGCACGGCGCTGTTTGCCTACTACAGCCGTATCAACAACAAGCGCAACGCGATCTATGACTTTGCCATCAACGAGCTGGGCGTGAGCGCGGGCGCCGACCCGCAGACCGTCGCGCTCGGCATGCGGCATTTCTTCTGAGGCGCGGCACACGCGTCCCGACCGGCAATGAGGAGACAAAGAATGATTCGATCCATCCAGGGCGCCGTGCTGGCGCTGACTTCGACGTTGATGCTGGCGGCAGCCCCCGCCGCCTCCGCCGCCAGTATGCAGCCCCAGTACCCCACCAAGCCGATCCGGCTGGTGGTGCCGTTCTCGGCCGGCAGCGCCACCGATATCCTGGCGCGCATCCTCGGCAGCAAGATGGGCGAGGGCGGCAGCTACCAGGTGATCGTCGACAACCGGCCCGGCGCGGGCGGCACCGTCGGCGCCACCGGCGTGGCCAAGGCGGCGCCGGACGGCTACACGCTGATCCTGGTGTCGGTCGGGCACGCGATCAACGCCACGCTGTATCCCAGGCTCGGCTATGACACGGTGAAGGACTTCGCGCCGGTGTCGCTGGTGGCCAGCGTGCCCAATGTGCTGGTGGTCAACGCGGCCAGCAAGTACAAGTCAGTGCGCGACGTGGTGGCGGCGGCCAAGGCCACGCCCGGCGCACTGAACTTTGACTCCGCGGGCTCCGGCAGCTCCACGCACCTCAGCGGCGAGATGTTCAAGATGCAGGCCGGGATTGACATCGCGCATATCCCGTACAAGGGCACCGGCGAAGCGCTTACCGACGTCATGGCCGGCCGGGGCGACATGATGTTCGCGCCCTCCGTCTCGGCCATGCCGTTCGTCAGGCAAGGCAAGCTGCGCGCGCTGGCGGTGACCACGGCCAGGCGGGCCAGCGCGCTGCCGGATATCCCGACCGTCGCGGAGTCCGGCTTTCCGGGCTATGCCTTCGATTCCTGGTTCGGCATCCTGGCCCCAGCCGGGACGCCGCGCGAGATCGTCGACGCCCTCAACGCCGAGATCGGCAAGGCGCTGTCATCGCCCGACGTGCGCGAGCGCCTGGCCGCGCAGGGCGCCGAGCCGCGGCGTTCGTCACCGCAGGAGTTTGCCGCGTATATCCAGGCGGAAATCGGCAAGCTGGCGCCGGTGGTGCGGCAGTCCGGCGTGAGGGCGGGAGAGTAGCGCGCTGCACTTCGTGGAAGCTCCGGCCCTCACCCCCGGCCCCTCTCCCGCAAGCGGGAGAGGGGAGCAAACAGCGGGCGGCGGCAGACGCTTGAGCTCATCGGCGATAGCGCCAAGCGAGCGCAGCGACGCGTTCAGTGCCAGCCGGCGCGCAGCGCAGCCGCAGGCGTTCCTATGATGCCGCCAGCAGCAGGAACCACCCACAGCTCTGGGCTCGTTCAATCACCGCGTCAATCCCGAGCCACCGTGGCGCACCACGGCGTCAGGCAGCCCTGTTTTGTGAGGAAGCGAAGCCCCGTACGAAAGCCCCGGCACGCTACGATAAAAGTGGCGGCCCGCCCGCTCAGCCAGAGCCAAATCAGGACGCGACATGCCATGGAACTGAAGCGCCGGAATTAGTCCCCATTGGCAATGCCCTTTAAAATGTCGCATCCCACCATCCCCGGGCCGCCGCCCAGCCACCTGCCGTCATGTCCGAGCGCAAGCGCCTCACCCTCAAAGACCTGGCCGCCGAGATCGACGTGCATTACTCGACGGTCTCGCGGGTCATGAACCCGGCCACGCGGCATCTGGTGGCGCAGGACGTGGCGGCGCGCATCCTGGAGGTGGCCGAGGCGCGCGGCTTCCGCCCCAACCGCATCGCCGCGGGCTTGCGCACGCAGCGCTCCGGCCTGGTAGGCGTGGTGCTGCCCGATATCGCCAACCCGGTGTTCCCGCCGATCCTGGCGGGGATCGAGTCGGTGCTGGCGCAGCAGGGCTACGTGCCCATCGTCGTCAACGCCGGTACCGACAAGAGCCGGCAGCGCTTCATCATCGACCAGATGATCGGCCGGCAGGTCGAAGGGCTGGTGCTGGCGACGGCGGAGCGCGAGGACGCGGTGCTCGACTACTGCATCCGGCAGCATATCCCCGTCGTCACGGTCAACCGCGGCGAAGAGACGGGACGGGTCTCGTGCGTGGTCAGCGACAACCTGCTGGCGATGCGGCTGACGGTTGACCACCTGGCCGGCCTCGGCCATCGCCATATCGGCCATATCGCCGGGCCGGCCGCGCTGTCCACCGGCTTCCTGCGACGCGAGGGCTTTGTCCAGGCGGTCAGGCGGCACCGCCTGCGCCGCGACGCATGGCATGTGATCGAGGCCGCCAGCTATTCGCGCGAGGCTGGCAAGCAGGCGTGCGCGCAGCTGCTTGAAGCCTTTCCGGCGGTCACCGCCATCGCCGCCGGCAACGACCTGGTGGCGATGGGCTGCTACGACCTGCTGCGCGAACGCGGACTGGATTGCCCCGCCGACATTTCGGTGGTGGGCCACAACGACATGCCGTTCGCCGATGCGCTGACGCCGCCGCTGACCACGGTGCGCATCGCCGTCCATGAAATGGGCGAGGAGGCGGCGCGGCTGCTGCTGCGGCAGATCGACAAGCCGGGATCCGATGCCGTCACCGTGCAGCTCACGCCGCAGCTGATTGTGCGCGGTTCCACCGCCGCGCCGCGCGGCGACGCGTCATAGAACCGCCCGCCGCGTACTCTGGCAGGCACATGCCGCACATGCCGCACAGGCGGAAGGGCGGTAATTCTGGAACGCCCGTTGCAGGATGGAGCGACAGATGTCGCCCCACGCGCCGCATTGCGGGCGCCGGCGCTCTGGAATGGGATTTGCTATTGCCATGCAGGACACCTCGCGACAGGACCTCGCATGCTTTCCCTTGGCCCCGTGTCGCCGCGCGCCGCCTTCGAGCTGATCCGCGAGAGCATCAAGTCGTGGATCGACGACTATGCCCCGAGCATGGGTGCGGCGCTGGCGTACTACACCGTTTTCTCCATTGCTCCGCTGCTGATGATCGTCATCACCGTGGCGGGCGTGATCTTCGGCGCGGAAGCCGCGCGCGGGGAGGTTGTCAGCGAGCTGAACGGTCTGATCGGCACCGAAGGGGCGGAGGTGGTCGAAGAGATGCTGATCGCGGTCAGCGAGCCGGCGGCCAGCACCGTCACCGCCATCTTCGGCGTGGTGGCACTGCTGATCGGCGCGACCACGGTGTTTGCCGAGCTGCAGTCGGCGCTCGACCGCATCTGGCGCGTGCCGCAGCGCCTGAAGAGTTCAGGCCTGTTCTCGCTGCTGCGCGCGCGGCTGCTGTCGTTCGGCATGATCCTGGGCATCGGCTTCCTGCTGGTCGTTTCGCTGCTGCTCAGCGCCGGCATTTCGGCGATGGGGCGCGAGTGGGGGCCGCTGCTGGGCGTCGACGAGGCGGTCGGGCATGCGCTGGACACCGTCATCAGCCTGGTGCTGACGACCGTGGTGTTCGCGATGATCTACAAGATCATGCCGCGCACCAAGATCCGCTGGTTCGACGTCTGGCTGGGCGCCGTCGTCACGGCGCTGCTGTTCACGCTGGGCAAGTTCCTGATCGGCCTGTACATCGGCAAGAGTGGCGTGGCCAGCGGGTATGGCGCGGCGGGATCGCTGGTGGTGTTGCTGCTATGGGTGTACTACGCCGCGCAGATTTTCCTGCTGGGTGCCGAATTTACCTGGCATTTTGCCCAGCGCTTCGGCTCGATGCGGCATAGCGGCCAGCCCGCGCCGCCGACCGCGCCGATACGCGCGCGGGCGCAGGTCGTCGTGGACGAGCACGCCCGCGGCGACGCGACCCGTCATCCGGTCAGGACCGGCAACGACGGCGTGACGCCCATCGTGGCGCTCTATGTCGACGAGATCGTGAACGCTGCCGTCAAGGCGGGCGAGCAAGGGCAGGCGACGGCGGTCGCCATCGCGGATGCCGCCGAGAAGGCCTTTATCCACTTCAGGAGCGCGGCGGGGTCGGACAAGCAGGCATTGCGCAACCGGCTGCGCGAACTGGCGCAGGCGCTGGTGGTGTCCGCCGAGGCGGGGCATCATTCCGGCGATACCCGCGACCTGATCAAGTGCGGCGCGAGCTACGTCGAAGCGTACCTGCACCGGACGCAATGAGGCGCTTGCACCGGGCGCAATGAAGCGCTGCATCGCGGGAAGGCGCCGCATCAGTCCGCAAGCGCCGGCGTGGGTTCGCTTAATACCACCACGCGGTTGCGGCCGTCGCGCTTGGCCAGATAGAGCGCCTGGTCGCCGCCATGCAGGAACGCGCGCAGGTTCGCGAACCGCTGGCCATCCCCGCCGCCGGCCGAACTGGTGGCAACGCCGATGCTGACTGACAGCGTGCCGAGCGGGCTGGTCGCGTTCGGAATCCCCAGTGCCTGTACCGCGTGGCGGATGGCCTCGGCGACCCTGGCGGCGCCGGCGGCAGGCGTGCCGGGCAGCAGGATCGCGAACTCCTCGCCGCCGTAGCGGCCGGCATAGTCGCCCGGCCCGCGGATCTGCTTCTGGATGCTGTCGCCGACCGCGGCCAGCGCATCGTCGCCGGCAAGATGGCCGTAGCGGTCGTTGAACTGCTTGAAGTGGTCGACATCGACCATCAGCAGCGACAGCGGCTGGCCGGCGCGCCACGCGCGCCGCCATTCCTTGTCGGCGGCGTCATCCAGCGCGCGCCGGCTGCCCAGGCCGGTCAGGCCATCGGTATTCACCATCAGGCGCAGGTGCGCTTCCATGTCGAGGCGGCGACGCCACTGGCGCGACAGCAGCACCGCCAGCGCCACGATCAGAGCATCGACCGCCGCGATCAGCCCGGCAAACCACCATGCGCGCTTGTACCAGGGGGCCAGCACGTCGTGGACCGAGAGCCCGACCACCACCATGAGCGGGAAGTCGGCCAGGCGCCGGTAGCTATACAGCCGCCGCACGCCGTCGACCGCGGCGACGCCGATAAAGCTGCCTTCGGTGCCCCGCAGCAGCGGCGCGAAGGAAGGGCTGGCCGAGATATTGCGGCCCACCGACGCATCGTCGTAGGGGCGGCGCATGATGATGGTCCCGTCGGTGCGCAGCAGCGTCAGCGTACCGCCTGCGCCGAGGCTGACACCATCGAACAGCTTGCGGAAGTAGTTCAGGCGCAGTGTGCCGACGACGATGCCGCGGAAAGTGCCATCGGGCCCCGACACGCGCCGGCTCAGGCCGATGGACTTGTTATCCGCGGTGAGCCGTGGCTGGAACGGCTGGCTGAGGAAGATGCCGGCGTTGGCGTTGTGCAGGTGGGCCTGGAAATAGTCGCGGTCCGCAAGGTTCACGGCGCGGGGCGGCCACTTGTGCGAATCGAGCACGAGATTGCCGCTGGCATCGGTGGCCAGCAGCGAGCCCATGTCCTCGGCATTGATCGAACGGTCGAACAGCACGCGCTGGCGCAAGGCGGTCGGCAGCTGCATCACTTCCGGGTCCTGCATGGCATCGGCGACCCCGGCGATGGCGAACTGGTAGATGTGCAGGTTGCGCGAGATGCTGCGCTCCAGCGTGAGCGCCAGGTTGGCCGAGCCTTCGCTGGCGCTCGCCAGCGCGTCGCTTCGCATCTGGGCCAGTGCCGCGGCGCCCAGTCCGGCAATGGCAACCGCCAGGGCGATGGTCGCCGGGACGATCATCGCGGCGGGGTTCAGGCGTACGCGCAGGCGTCGTCTTGCAAGGTCGATCATGGAGGCGGGCGCTGCCGGTGCATTTTTTGCAGCATTGTAGTGCCCGCGGGTACTTCGGCTGAGCCGTGGGAAAAAATGTCACAACTGACTTTAACGGCCTGCAAATCGCCTTGGGGCGTGCCGGTCCGGCTTCATGTCACCAGCTCGCCACTTGCAAACGGCGCCGGGTCACACGCTGGCGGCGCAGCGCCGGGCCGCCGCAGCGGACTGTCCGGCATGTTGACCAGGTAGTGCGCCTCGCGCCTGAGCTGCGCGGCAAAGCTGGCCGCGACGGGCGGCAGCGGCGAGTCGGCGCGGTAGATCAGGCACACGGTATGGCTGGGCAGGACGTCCTCGATCGGCAGGATGGCCAATCCGGTCGAAGCCGAAGTCCGGGCCTGCATCAGCTGGCGCGCCACCATGCACAGCAGCTTCCGGTCCTGCAGCAGCGCCTGGATCATGCCAAAGGTATCGCAGCGCACCGCCACGCGTGGCAGCGGCAGGCTGCGCGCCCGGAACGCATCCATGATGGCCGCGCCCGGGCCGTGCATGCCGGCGGTTGTCAGGATCCATTCGGATCCCACCAGCTCGCGCAGCGACCGCGCATGGCGCAGCGGATGCTCCTGGTGCGCAACGACCACCGAGTCGTTGTTGTAGAGCGGCTCGCAGATAAAGTCGTGGTCGATGCCTGCGTCGGGAACCGGGCTCACCGCCATGTCGATCAGGCCCGCGCGCAAATCCTGCAGGTGCACCGCATACCGGCCGCTGTCGATGCAGAGCTGGACTTCCGGGTGTTGCCGCCGGAAGCGGTTCAGCGCCGCGGGCACGAGCAGGTGCGCCGGTCCGCCCGTGACGCCGAGGCGGACCGTGCCGGTGCGGGCGCCCAGCATCTGCGTCATCTCCTCGGCGGCCCTGCGGGCCTCGGCCGCGATCAGGCGTGCGCGGCGCAGGAACGCCTCGCCGTAGTTCGACAGCACCACGCCGCGCGTAGTGCGCGTGAGCAGCGGCACATGCAGCTCGTCCTCGAGTTGCCGGATGCTCTTGGTGAGCGCGGGCGGCGATACGTCGCGCGTCCGGGACGCGGCACGGATGCTGCCGCCTTCCGCCACCGCGATGAAGTCCTGGATCTGGCTGAGCCGCATGGCAGGCGCTCCGGTTGGGGCGTCAGTCCAGCGTGACACCGGTGTCGGCGGTCAGTTTCAGCACCACTGGCAGGTAGGCCGTGTAGGCGGTGGCCGCTTCGGACGGGGTATTGCCGATGGGCTCGGCGCCCATGTCCTCGACCCGCTTTGAAAAGGCCGGGCTTTTCACCAGCGTGCTGACCTCGCGGCCGAGGCGGTCGATGATGGGCTGGGGTGTCCTGGCCGGGGCCATCAACGTGATCGGGCCGGTGAGCCGGTAGGCGTCGTCGGGAAAGCCGGCCTCGGCAAAGGTGGGCACGTCGGGCAGCGCCCCGGCGCGGCGCGGGCCTGTCACGGCCAGAGGGCGCAGCTTGCCGCCCGCGAAGTGCTGCTGCAGCGCGGTGACGGAGCCCACCGTGACGTTGACCTGGCCGGCCAGCAGGTCGGTCACCATCGGTCCCTCGCCGCGGTAGGGCACGTGCAGGATGTCGACGCCATACTTTTTGGCCATGTAGGTCTGGATGGTATGCGGCTGGGTGCCCGGTCCCCACGAACCCATGCGCAGCTTGCCGGGCTCCTTCTTCGCATAGTCGATCAGATCGGCCACGGTCCTGACCGGGACGGCGGCATTGACCGCCAGCACGGTGCGCGCGGTGGCGATATCCGAAATCGGCCGCAGGTCGGTGCGCGGATCGTAGGGCAGCTTCTTGTACAGCGCGAGGTTGGCGGTGATCGGGCCGGGAATGGTGAGCAGCAGGGTGTAGCCGTCGGGCGCCGCCTTGGCTGCCTGGTCGGTGCCGATGATGCCGCCTGCGCCGCCCTTGTTCTCGACCACGATGGTCTGGCCCAGCCGCTTGCCAAGACCGTCCGCCAGCGCGCGCGCCAGCGTGTCGGTCAGGCCGCCTGCCGGGTATGCCACCAACAGCCGCACGGGCTTGGCCGGGTAGGCATCCTCGGCGCCTGCGCCAGGCGGCAGCAGGCACAGGGCCGCGGCTGTGATCAGCACGGCACGCCGGCCGCGGACAAGGGTGCGTTGCTTCATTGTTTTGTCTCCTTTTCGAATCTTTGTCCGATGCGGAGAACCTTATGGGCGGCGCGCCGGAGGGGTCAACACGATGGCCTATATTTCCAATATGTGGAAATTGATTCCGCCTTTTGACACTGGATGACGTGCTGTCCAGACTGGATGGAGAGGAAAACGCCATGAACCTGCCAGTCGAACAATTCATCGCCGAACGCCGCCGCGAGGATCCGTCCTTCGGCGGCCTGCTGGCCAAGGGCTTTGCCCTGCTGCGCTGCTTTATCGACGAGCCGCGCCCGCTCGGCAACGGCGAGCTGGCACAGCGGCTGCAGCTGCCGCGCGCCACCGTCTCGCGCATCTGCCGCACGCTGTTCGAGCTGGGCTACCTCGACTGGGATCCCAAGCTCGACAAGTATTTCGTCAGCGCCCAGGTGCTGGCGCTGGGCTACCCGTACCTGACCGGGCTGCAGGTGCGCCACGTGGCCCGTCCGCTGATGCAGGCGCTGGCGGACCGCGTGGAGGGCGCTGTGTCGATGGGCGTGGCGCACCGGCTCGACGTGACCTACCTGCAGTCCTGCACCCACAACGAGGGTACCCCGGCGCGGCCGGGAACCGGCGCCGTGCGCTCGGTGCTGAGCACGGCCATGGGCCGGGCCTACCTGTGCACCTTGTCGAAGGCGCAGTTCGAAAGCCTGATGGTGGCCGCCCGCGAGGAGCGGCCCGAGGAATACGCGGCGTTCTACGACACGCTGTGCCACAACGTGGCGCACTACCCCAAGCGCGGCTTCGCGCTCAACGAGGGCGATGCCGGCATCGGCGTGTACGGCGTGGGCGTCTATTCGCGCATCAAATACCTGAACCGCCCGCTGCTGTTTAACTGCGCCGTGCCCGGCTCGCAGGTGAAGCGCGGGATGATGGAAAAGAAGGTGGCGCCGCTGCTGATGGAGATGGTCCGCTCCATCGAGGCCGCCACCGGCCTGCGGCAATAGCCCGCCAGGCCCGACCGAAACTATCCAGAAAACAAGATCCGGAGACTGCCACATGGTTGACCTGAATTCCCTGCTGTACCCGCGTTCGATCGCGGTGGTCGGTGCTTCCACCCAGCCGGACAAGGTGGGCGGCATGCCGATCCGGCTGCTGCGCGAACTGGGCTATGCGGGACGCGTCTATCCGGTCAACCCGTCCGCTGCCGAAGTGCAGGGCCTGCGCGCCTATGGCTCGCTGGCGGACATCGGCGAGCCCGTCGACCTGGCCATCGTGGCGGTGCCCGCCAGCGCCAGCCAGGACGTGATGGTGCAGCTGGCTGGCAACGGCACGCGCGCCGCGGTGGTCTTCACTTCCGGCTTCGCGGAAGCCGGCGAGGGCGGCATGCGCATGCAGGACATGCTGGCCCGCAGTGCGCGCGATGCGGGCGTGACGCTGCTGGGCCCGAACTGCCTGGGCGCAATGAACCTGCGCGAGCGCATGTTCGCCACCTTCTCGCCGATCCCCCTCAGCGGCGTGCCGCCGGTCGGCGAAGTCGGGCTGGTCAGCCAGAGCGGTGCCTTCGGTGCCTATGCGTACGCGCTGGCGCGCGAGGCGGGGCTGGGCCTGAGCCACTGGGTCACCACCGGCAACGAGGCCGGGCTGCAGGTGGCAGACGTGATCGCATGGCTGGCCAATGACCCGAACACCCGCGTGATCCTCGCCTACATCGAAGGCTGCCGCGACGGTGCGCGCCTGCGCCAGGCGCTGGGCGCGGCGCGCGCGGCGGGCAAGCCAGTGGTGGTCACCAAGGTTGGCACCACGGCGGCGGGCGCGCGCTCGGCGCAGTCGCACACGGCCAGCCTGACCGGCGAGGACGCGGTCTACCAGGCGGTGTTCGACGCCTACGGCGTGCACCGGGCCCATACGCTGGAAGAATTCTTCCGGCTCGGCTATGTGCTCTCGCGCGGCCGGCGGCCGGCGACCTCGCAGCGGGCGGCCGGTGCCGATGGCGGCGCCGTCACGCCGCTGGCGATCGTCACCGTGTCGGGCGGCGTGGGCATCATGATGGCCGATCGCGCCGAACAGCTGGGTTTGCCGCTGCCGCCGATGCCTGACGCCGCGGCCGAGGCGCTGCGCACCGCGATCCCGTTCGCCAGTACCGCCAATCCCATCGACGTGACGGGGCAGGTGGTGGCGCAGCCGCGTGTGTTCATGGATGCCCTCGCCGGCGTCGCGCGCAGCGGCGCCTATGGCTGCGTGGCGGCCTTCCTGGCCGGGGGCGCCAATGCGCCGCGGCTGTGGCCGGAGCTGCAGCAGACCATCGGTGCGTTGAGCGAAGACGCGAATGCCGCACCGCTGTTGCTGGCCGGCATCGTCGACGACGACAAGCGCGCATGGCTGGAAGCGCGCGGCTGCCTGGTGTTCCGCGAGCCGGGTCATGCGGTCGAAGCCGTCGCCACGCTGGCGCGGGCGGCGGCGCTGGAAGGCGCCCGCGGCGCGGGTACCTCGACGGAGGCCGAGCCTCGGCAAGGCATGGGCGATGCACGACTGCGCAACTTGTCCCGCGAAGCCAGGGCGCAGTGCGCGCTGTCTGAATACGAGGCCATGCGTTTGCTCGCCGACGCCGGCGTGCCGGTGGCTCCGCACGGGCTCGCGCGCGATGCGGACGAGGCGGTGCGCATCGCCGAGGGCCTTGGCTATCCCGTGGTGGTCAAGCTGTGCTCGCGCGAGATCCTGCACAAGAGCGATGTCGGCGGCGTCGCTCTCAACCTCGCCGATGCGCAGGCGGTGCGCGAAGCCTTCGCCCGCATGGCGCAAGCCGTCGCCCTGGCGCGCACCGAAAGCGGGGCGCCGGTGCCGTTCGAGGGCGTTCTGGTGGCGCGCATGGTGCGCGGCTGGGGCGAGGTGATGGTCGGCGTGCGGCGCGACCCGGTGTTTGGGCTGGTGGCGCTGGCGGGCATCGGCGGCACCGCGGTCGAGATCTTCCGCCAGACCGCCTGCGGGCTGGCACCGCTGTCGCGCGCGCAAGCGCGCGCGATGCTGTGCGACAGCCGCGCCGCCGCGCTGTGCGAAGGGCATCGCGGCAACCCCGAAGTGGATCTCGACACCGCGGCGCAGGTGCTGGCCACGGTGTCGCAACTGGCCGCCGATCTGGGGGAGCACCTGGACACGCTCGAGATCAATCCTTTTATCGTCACCGCGCAGGGGCTGGTCGCCGCCGACGCGGTGGTCACGCTTCGCGCGGATCGTTGCAGCGCTTCATAGCGACAGCGCGCAACGCGGTGGTCAAGGATGCCTGCGCAGACGGGCGCCGCCACCGCGGCAGGACGTCATACCTCAAACAAGACAGGAGACAAGCATGCAAAGGCACACGCACTTGCCGGCGCGGCGCATGGCGCTGCGCGGACTGGGCGCGCTGGCCGTGGCGCTGTGCGGGGTGGCTTCCCCCGCGCACGCCGGGCCCTATCCCGACAAGCCGATCCGGCTGGTCGTGCCGTTCCCGCCCGGCGGCGGCACCGACGTGGTCGGCCGGCTGCTGGCGGCGGGCCTGTCGAAGGAGCTCGGCAAGACCGTGGTGGTGGAGAACGTGGCGGGTGCTACCGGCACCATCGGCTCGGCTCAGGTCGCGCGTGCCGCGCCGGACGGCTACACGCTGGTGCTCGGCATCTCCGCCACGCATGCGATTGCGCCGGCGATCTTCCCGAAGCTGCCCTATGACCCGCTGCGCGACTTCGTGCCCATCAGCCGCCTCTTCTACGGCGGCAATGTGCTGATCGTCGGCCCCGGCTTTACCGGCCGCGACCTGCCCGCGCTGATCGCCGCGGCAAAGCGGCCGGGCGCCGACCTGACCTATGGCTCATGGGGCAACGGCTCCGGCGGCCATCTCGCCGGCGAAAGCCTCAACGTGCTGGGCGGCATCCGCCTGCGACACATCCCGTACAAGGGAGTCAGCCCGATGCTGACCGACGTGATGGGCGGCACGCTGCCCGTGGCCATGTCCGACCTTGCCGGCACGCTGCCGCTGATCCGCAGCGGCAAGGTAAGGGCGCTGGCGGTCACCGGCTCGGAACGCTCGCCCGCGCTGCCCGACGTGCCCACCTTTACCGAGGCGGGCGTGGCGTTCGGGGTGGACAGCTGGTTTGCGCTGTTCGCCCCCGCGCGCACGCCGGCCGAGATCGTCGACAAGCTCGAACGCGCCACCAACGCCGCCATGCGCGATCCCGCCATCAAGGCGCAGGCAGAAGCGCTCGGCATGCGCTACACCCCCCAGCCGCGCAACGCCTTCGCCGCGCAGATGCGCAGCGACGTGCCCGCCTGGGCCGCGCTGGTCAAGTCGAGCGGCGCGGCCCAGGAATGAGCCGCCCGCGCGTTTCCGCTATTTCCGCCCATTTTTCCGGAGTCCCTGCATGAACCATCCCGCGCCACAGCTTTTCTCCGCACCTGTCTACAGTTCCGGCCAGGAAGCGCTGGTCGCCGCCGCCGCCATCCCGCTGGCGATCTACGGCTATCCGCTGGTCGAAACGATTCGTACCTGCAAGGTGCAGACCGCGGTCAGCGAGGCCACTGGCTATGGCCGCGCGCCGGTCAATACGCTGTCGGCGAGCGAGCGCCAGTGGACGCATGAAGACCGCGACGTCGTTACGCCCGCCAACGACCTGCTGTACTTCTGCGGCTGGGCCAACCTGGCCGACGGGCCGGTCACGCTGCGTGTGCCGCCGCTGCCGCAACGCGGCCGCTACTACGTGGTGGAGCTGCTGGATGCTTTCACCAACAACTTCGAGAACCTGGGCCCGCGCAACGTGCCGGCAGAAGGCGGCATGGTGACGCTGGTCGGCCCGGGCCAGCATGCCGAAGGCGGGCATGTGGTGGCGTGCCCCACCTCGCTGGTCTGGCTGCTGGGCCGCGTGCTGGTGGAGGGGCCCGACGACCTGGCCGCGGCCCATGCATTCGAAAGCGGCTTTGCGCTCGACGCACCGGGCAAGACCGTGCCGCACTGCGTGCGCGACTGGTGCGAGTCCGGCAACGACGCGCTCGACTTCTTCCAGAACCTGTTCAACGCGCTGCGCGAGTACCCGCCCGCCGAACGCGAGCTGGGCGCGTTCACACTGCTGCGCAAGGCCGGCCTGAAACTGGAGGGCGAGATCGATGTCACGGCATTGCGCGCGGAAGTCCGCGCCGGCCTGGAGAACGCATATCGCCAGGCCATGCAGCTGATCGAGGCGCATACGCGCAGCCAGGGCCGCAAGAGCTGGGGCTACAGCCTGAAGCTCGGGGTCTATGGCGACGACTGGCTGCAGCGCGCCTGCACCGCGATGAAGGGCCTCGGCGCGCTGCGCGCCGACGAAGCCATCTACGCGATGGCCGATTTCGATGCCGACAGCGAGCCGCTGCATGGGGCACGGGCGTACGAACTGCGCTTCCCGCCCGGCATGCTGCCGCCGGCGCAGGCGTTCTGGTCGGTCTCGCTGTACGGCGAGGACCGCTTCTTCAGCGCCAATGAGATCGGCCGCTACGCGGTGGGAGACCGCACGCCGGGCCTGCGCATGGAGCCCGATGGCAGCCTGGTCATCCCGATCTCGCACCGGCGGCCCGAACAGGCCGACAACTGGCTGCCGGCACCCGCGGGCCCGTTTTACCTGATCCTGCGCCTGTACCATCCCGCGCCGGCCTTTATCGCGGGCGAGTACCGCATTCCGCCGGTGCGCCGGGTTGCCTGAGGAGCGAAATTCCATGACGCCATCCACCGCTGATTCCCGCACCCCCGCGCTGGCCCGCGAGGCCGTGCTGTACACGCTGCCGCTCTATGAAATGGCGCGCATGCGCGCCGCCACCTGCCCGCGCCGCCGCCGCGAAGGCGCCTTTGCCGATGCGCGCCCCGACGGCACGCTGCGCTGGGTCAACCAGTTCTTCCACACGCGCCAGCTGCTGGGCCCGCAGCACCGGCAGGTGGTCACGCCCAACAACGACACGCTGTACACCAATGCCTGGCTGGATTTGTCACAGGGGCCGCTGTTGCTGGAGGTGCCGGACAGCGCCGGCCGCTACTACGTGCTCGGGCTGCTCGATTTCTATACCAACCCGTTTGCCTACATCGGCAGCCGCACCACCGGCACGCAGGCCGGGCGCTTCCTGCTGCACGGTCCCGGCTGGCAGGGCCAAGCGCCGGCTGGCGCCACCGCCATCGCCTGTCCGACCGATGCGGTGTGGCTGCTGGGCCGGCTGCTGGTGGACGGGCCCGACGACCTGCCCGCGGTGCATGCGCTGCAGGACCGCTTCCGGCTGACGCTGCCGGACGGCGGCGACCCGGTGCGCGCCTGCGACGTCGGCATGCAGCCCAACGAACACCTCGGCGCGTCGGCGCAGCAGGTGCGGCGCTACGCCGAAGTGGTGAACCGCGCGCTGCGCGAGAACCCGCCGCCCGCGGACGAGGCGGCGACCGTGCAGGCCTTCGCCGTGCTCGGCCTCGGTGCCGCGTGCGAGGGCGTGCCGCTGGAGGAAACGCAGGTGGCGCTGCTGGGCGCTGCCATGGAGCAGGTGCTGGCCGAACTGGCCCGGCCGATGCCTTCCGCACTGGGTGGCGGCTGGAGCTTGCCGGTCGAGATCGGCGCGTCATTCGGCACGCGCTATGCCGAGCGCGCGCAGGTGGCGCGCAACTACATCGGCGCGCTCGGCATGGAAGAGGCCATGTACATCATCGCCGACTGCGACGCGCACGGACGCCCGCTTGACGGCAACGAGCCGCACGAGCTGGTGTTCCCCGCCGGAAGGCTGCCGCAGGTGGGGGCGTTCTGGTCGCTGACCATGTATGACAAGGGCGACTGCATGCTGGTGGAGAACCCGATCGGCCGCTATTCGCTGGGCGACCGCTCGCCGAGCCTGCGCTACGAGCCGGACGGCAGCCTGCGCCTGCACCTGGGTGCTGCAGCGCCGCGCGACGCGGCGCGCCACGGCAACTGGCTGCCGGCGCCGGCAGGCCCCTTCTACGTGGCGCTGCGGCTCTACGTGCCGGGCGAGGCGCACCTTGGCAAGACCTTCCCGTATCCGGGCATCCAGGCCATGGAGGCATGACGATGACTGCTGACAAGATATCGCGCAGGGCCCTGCTGGCACGCATGCGCGACGTGGCGCTGCTGGGCGCGGCGCCCGCGCTGGCGCCGCTGGCTGCACTGGCGCAGGCGTATCCGGCGCGCACGGTGCGCCTGCTCTCCCCGTATGGTCCCGGCGGGTCCAACGACACCTCTGCGCGGCTGCTGGCCGAAGCGCTGAGCCGCAAGTATGGCCAGCAGTTCGTGGTCGAGAACAAGCCGGGCGCTGGCACCCGGGTCGCCAACGAAACGCTGGCCCGCGCCGCTCCCGATGGCTACACGCTGCTGTGGGCGGCCGCGCCGTTTGCCATCAATACGGCGGCCGGCCTGCCGCAGCAATACGACATCCACAAGGACTTCGTCGCGGTGGGGCCGCGCGTGCTCGGGCCGGTGTTCCTGATCGTCAAGGCGGATTCGCCGGCGCGTTCGGTGGCGGATTTCGTGAAGCTGGCGCGGGCCAAGGCGGACGGCGTCACCTTCGCCTCGCCCGGTGCCGGGTCCGGGCCGCACCTGACCGCGGAACTGTTCGGCGCGCAGGCGAAGTTCAAGGTGCTGAACGTGCACTACCGTGGCGACGCCACGGCCTATACCGAGCTGCTGGCCGGCCGCGTCGATGCCACGCTCACCGCTATCACGACGGCGCTGCCGTTCATCAAGGCAGGGCAGTTGCGCGTGCTGGCGGTAGCGTCCGAGCAGCGCACGCCGGTCTATCCCGATGCGCCGACCTTCGTCGAGCAGGGCTATCCCGGCGTGACCGGCTATGGCTGGTTCGGCCTGATGGCGCCGGCAGGCACGCCCGCGGCGATCGTGCGCCAGCTCAACCATGATGCCAGCGCGGTGCTGTCCGGCGCGGACGTGCGCAGCAAGCTGGCGGGGCTGGGATTGCAGCCCGAGCCGGGCGACAGTGCCGGCTTTGCGCGGTTCATCGATGCGGAAGTGCGCAAGTGGTCGGCGGTGATCAAGGCCAGCGGCGTGGTGCTGGAGTAGCGGCATGCACGCCGCATGCAGGCGTGCATGTGGCGTGCGGGCAGGCATTCAGTGGATGCCGAAGGTGTCGTTCGCGCCGTGTTCCAGCATGTCGGCGGCGGCGCCATACAGGCTGCGCGACACATAGCTCCTGACCTGTCCGGCGCGCTGGCGCAGCCACGCGGCCTTGAGCCGGCGCGCCTCGGCCAGCGCGGGCGCATCGCACGGGGCCAGCGCGAGCACGTCGATCACATGCAGCGCGAGCTGCGTTTCGCCGCGTTCGGCCAGCGCTTGCGCATGGCGGATCAGCGCGCCGTGGTCGGCCACTGCCGCGGCGATTTCTGCGGCGGCATCCTGCGGCGCGGCTGGGTGCAGCGTGGTCGCGTTGCGGTCCCACCAGCCGTTTTCCGAGCGGTAGATGTCGCGCGCGATATAGCTTGGATCGCCGTATGTCGGCCGCATCCACGGCTGCTCGAACAGCTCCGCTGGCGGCTTCAGCGCGGCCAGCATCTGGCGCTCGTTGCAGCCGGCGTTCATCAGCCGCACTACCTCGGCGCGCAGCCAGCGCAGCGCGCGCGCGGTCTGGCCCAGCACGCGTTCGCATTCCGCTTCGCCATGCAGCATGGGGCCGAACTCCCGCACCACGATACGCGGCTGCAGCGCGGCCATGCGCTCCAGCGTCTCGGCCCAGCGCACGGTATCGCGCAGCGTGCGGAAGGGCGTGCCGACATTGGGAATGGAGTCGATCACGGCCGGTCCGCCGTACAGCACGCGCCGCCCCGGCAGCCAGACCGCGATCGCATCGTCGGTTTCCGAGGGCGCCCACAGCAGCTCGGCGCGGCGCTCGCCGTGGCCCAGCGTCAGGCCATCCGCGAAGGTCTCGGTCGGCGCGGTGTGGCCGAGCTTGCCCGCCAGCGCGCCGGCCGGGCGGCGGAACTGGATCTCGGCCATCCGTTCCTGCATGCGCGCGGTCTCGCGATAGCGCGCCTGGCGCGCCAGCACGTTGACATGGGCCAGCACGCGCGGCGCCGGCTCGCCGCGCGCGGCGGCATGGTCAAGCCATTGCCGCACGCCGGCGTTGTAGCCCATATGGCCGTGGCTGTAGCACAGTGCCAGCACCGGCAGGCCGGTCTGCGTGCGCAGCGCCTCGATCATGCCTGCCGTGACGCGGCCGCCCGGGCCGCTGTCGACCACCAGCAGTCCGCCGCCAACGTCGGCGACGAAGCTCTGTCCCTGTCCGTGCAACAGCCAGACGCCGTCGTCGACCGGTTCGATCCCGGCGCCGGTGACCAGCGCGACGGGCCTGTCCTCGAAATCCTGCATGCGTGACTCCCTGAGCAAAAGAATGGATGCGGCTGCCGCCATCGGCCGGATGCATGCGGCTTGCGCTGAACGGCAATGTCGCGCAAGCGGATGGCACATGGGGATTGGGGAAACTCCCCGCAAGCCGACGCGCATCGCCCGTCGCGCCAGCGCCGGCGCGGTGCGGAAGCCGGCCGCGCTGGTGCGGTGTGAACCGGTGGTTAGCAGTCGGCGTTGCGCGGCAGTTCCCGGTTGTCGCCTGGTGCGCTAAGGCGGCAGCGAAGCCCGGAATTGCCCGCGGTGCTAACCGTGGGTTTACGCCCCCGCGATCCTGGCATCTGCCGCAAAAGGCGCGGCTGCCACATGATGTCTTCGCATCAACGGAACGGGAGTGGAGCATGGCAAGCCGGCAAGACCTGCCCCTGGCAGGCATTCGGGTAGCGGAGTTCGGGCAGTTCATCGCGGCGCCAGGCGCGGCCATGATGCTGGCCGACCTGGGCGCCGACGTGGTCAAGGTGGAAGCGCTGCGCGGCGACAGCGCGCGGCGCTTCGACGGCACCAGCCCGCAGAGCCCGATGTTCCTGGCGTACAACCGCGGCAAGCGCGGTATCGCGCTGGACCTGCGCAGCAGCGCTGGCGTGGAGGCGGCGCGCCGGCTGGCACTGTCCAGCGATGTGGTGCTGCATAACACCCGCCACGGAGTGATGGAAGCGCTGGGCCTCGACGCCGGCACGCTGCGCGCAGCGAAACCGGAACTGGTCTATGCCGCGATCAGCGGCTTCGGTACGCGCGGCCCGTCGCGCTCGCGCCCCGGGCTGGACATCGCCGCGCAGGCCGAAAGCGGCATGATGTCCGTCACCGGCGAGGCCGGCGGGCAACCGCTGAGGGCCGGCTTCGCGCTGATCGACGCGGCCACCGCGCTGGCCGCTGGCAACGCCATCCTCGCTGCGCTGTTCCGCCGCTTGCGCACCGGCATGGGAGAGACCGTCGAGACCTCGCTGCTGCAGGTCGGCATCCAGCTGCAGGCGCAGCTGTGGGCCGAGTACCAGTGTTCCGGCGCGCTGCCGGTGCGCAGCGGCAACAGCCAGCCCAAGGCCGCGCCCGCGGCCGACGTGATCGCGGTGGCGGACGGGCACGTGGTGCTGTCGGCATACCTCGACGAGCACTTCGGCCGCCTGTGCCAGGCCATCGGCCAGCCCGCGCTGGCGCAAGACCCGCGCTTCGCCAGCAATGCGCTGCGCGTGCAGAACCGCCCCGCGTTGCTGGCCATCCTGCGCGAGGCGCTGCGCCACCTCAGCGGCGATGCCGCGCGAGCGTTGCTGGAGCGCCATCACGTCGTCGTCGGCGTGGTGCGCGACTACCGCCAGGTCGGCGCCAGCGACGACGTGCGCGCCAGCGGCATCCTGCGCGCGGTCGGCGACGGCGAGGGCGGCCAGTTGGAACTTCCCGGACTGCCGTTCACGCTGGCAAGCATGAAGGCCGACGACATAGCCGTCGTGCCACGGCTCGGCCAACACACTGCCGAGGTGCTGGCCGAACTCGGCTACGGCGCCGCGCAGATCAAGGATTTGGTCCGCGCCGGTGCGATCGGATGCGAACAACAGGAGGCGGCATGAGCGCAACGACCACGTCGCCGGTGCTGCTGGTGCGCCATGCCGGCTGGGCCGAGATCGTGCTGAACCGCCCGGCGCGCCGCAACGCCATCGACGCTGCGCTGGCCCGCGCGCTGGCCGATGCCGTCGACACCATCAACGCCGATGCCGAAACGCGCGCCGTGCTGCTGCGCGGCGCCGATGGCGCCTTCTGTTCGGGCCTGGACCTGCAGGCCGTGCAGACAGAGCCCGGTGGCATGGCCGCGTTTGCGCGGATTTGGGAAGGGGTACACGAGTCGCTGTTGCAAAGCCGCAAGGCCTGGATCGTCGCGCTGGAGCGCCATGCGGTCAACGGCGGCGCGGCGCTGGCGCTGGCCGGCGACCTCATGGTCTGCGGCGCCGGCGCCTTCCTGCAGATCGGCGAAATCCGCCTCGGCATGGCCGCACCGCGCAACGCGGCGTGGCTCGCGCTGCGGCATTCCGAAGCGGTGGCGGCGCGGTTGTGCCTGCTGGGCGACCGGGTGCCGGCCGCCGATCTGTTGCGGCTGGGCATTGCCACCGAAGTCACCGACGACGCCCAGGTGCTGGACCGCGCGCGCGAGCTGGCCGCGACCATCGCCGGCTTCCCTGCCGACGGCGTCGCCGCGATCAAGGGCGGCATGCGCGCCGCCAGCGCCCGCCGCCATATCCATCACTGAAGCGAGGCCCCGCATGACCGTATCCGTTACCCCTGACAGCGAGGCGTCGCTGCAGGACTTCCGCAGCGAAGTGCGCGCGTTCGTCGCACAGGCGCTGCCGCATGGCGTGCGCGAGAAGGTGCGCCTTGGCCTGGAAGTCAACAAGGACGAGATGATCGACTGGCAGCGCCGGCTGGCCGAACGCGGCTGGCTCGCGCCGCACTGGCCGCGCGAATGGCAGGGCCAGGGCTGGAGCGCCGGGCGCCGCGCCGCGTTCCAGGAGGAACTGGTGCTGGCCCACGCGCCGGAGACCGGCGGCATCTCGATCGAGATGATCGGGCCGATCCTGATCCGCTATGGCACGCCCGCGCAGCAACAGTACTTCCTGCCGCGCATCCTCAATCTGGAGCACTGGTGGTGCCAAGGCTATTCCGAGCCCAACGCCGGCTCCGACCTGGCCTCGCTGAAGACCCGCGCGGTGCGCAAGACCCGTCCCGACGGCACCGAGGTCTACGTGGTCAACGGCAGCAAGATCTGGACGTCATACGCGCAGTATGCCGACTGGATCTTCTGTCTGGTGCGTACCGACAGCGGGGCGCGCGCGCAGCAGGGCATCAGCTTCCTGCTGGTCGACATGCGCAGCCCCGGCATCAGCGTGCGGCCGCTGGTGGGCATCCACGGCTGGCACCTGTTCAACCAGGTGTTCTTCGATGACGTCGAGGTGCCCGTGAACAACCGCGTCGGCGACGAGAACGCCGGATGGGCCATCGCCAAGTCGCTGCTGGAGCACGAACGCCTGAATCTGGCTCGCGTGGCCGAGAACCGGCGCCGGCTGGCCAAGGTACGCGCCATCGCCGCCGAACTGGAAGAGCGCGGGCAGCCGCTGCTGCAGCGGCCGTGGTTTGCGCGCCGGTATCGCGAACTGGACGTGCGTCTTGAAGCGCTGGCCGCAACCGTGCTGCGGTTTCGAAAGCGGGCGCGCGCCGGCGAACGGCTGGGCCCGGAGACCGGCATGCTCAAGCTGCTGGGCAGCCGGCTGATCCAGGACATCGAGAACCTGGCCGTCGATGCACTCGGCCCGCAAACGCTGGCCTACGACCGCGCCGCGCATTTCGAGCCGGCGGCGCCGCAGCCGGGGCAATCCGCCTACGCGGCAGCGGCTTCGGCCCGGCGCTTCGTCACCCGCGGCTACACCATTGCCGGCGGCTCCAGCGAGATCCAGCACGAGCTGCTGGCCAGGCAGGTGCAACTCTAGTCCCCGCACCGCTGCAACAGGAACCAATCCATGAGCGACCTTCACGACGGTCACGACGATCAGGACGATTGCCGCATGCTGCAGGACAGCGTGCGGCGCTATGTCGAACGCGACTACGGCTTCGCGCAGCGTGGCGCGGCGCTGGCCGAGCCGGGCGGCTTCTCGCGCAGGCACTGGCAGGCTTTTGCGGAGTTCGGCTGGCTGGCGCTGGGCCTGCCGCAAGCGTGCGGCGGCCTCGGCGATGCCAGCGACCAGGCCTTGCTGGCCGAGGAGCTGGGCCGCGCGCAGCCGGCCGAACCGTGGCTGGCCAATGCCGCGCTGTGCGCGCCGCTGTTGGCCGCGTGCGGCGATCCGGCGCATGTGGCCACTGCGATGGCGATGGTGGAAGGACGCACGCTGCTGGCAATGGCCGCGTGGGAGCCGCAGGGGCGCCATGACGCCTTCGACATTGCCACCACCGCGCGGCAGCACGACGATGCCACTGTCCGTTGGACGCTGGATGGCCGCAAGACACTGGTCCTCGCCGGCGGCAACGCCGACGTGCTGCTGGTGCTGGCCCGCACCAGCGGCGCGCGCCGCGATTGCGACGGCCTGACGCTGTTCGCCGTGCCGGCCGCAACGCGCGGCATTCACATCGAATCGCTGCCGACCTACGACGGCCGCCAGACCGCGAACGTGACGCTGCGCCGCGTCAGCGTGCCGGACAGTGCCCGCATCGGCGTGGTGGATGGCGCCTGGCCGCTGGTCGAAGCGGCCATCGACCATGCCACTACGATGGCCTGCGCCGAAGCGGTCGGGACCATGGACCGTGCCTTCGAACTGACGCGCGACTATGTGACGACGCGCGAGCAGTTCGGCCGCCCGCTTTCCGCCAACCAGGTGATCCGCCATCGGCTGGTGGACCTGTATGTCAGCGTCGGACAGGCGCGCGCCATCACCGAGGCCGCCGCTGCGGCCCTGCACGGCGATGTGCCCGCGCGCCGGCGCGCGGTCTCGCTCGCCAAGGCTTTCGTGTCGGTGGCGGGGCGGGCGCTTGGCGAGGACGTGGTGCAGCTGCACGGCGCGGTGGGCATGACAGACGAGATGGAGATCGGCCACTGCTACAAGCGGCTGGCCGCGCTGGCAAATCTGTTCGGCGATGCAGACTGGCATTACGAACGGCTTGCGGAGTCTGATCAGGCGGCGCAGGCACACGCAGCCTGAGGCGCCATCCGACTTTACCCCGGGCGCCGGCGAGCGCCCGTTCACAAGAAAGCCGGCAACGCACCGGCACAGCGCGGCCAATGCGCCGCACGGAGACAGCAGCATGTTGAACCATCCCACCGGCGCGCGCCGGGCCGGCTCTGCCCTCATTGCGGCGCTGGCCCTGGCGGCCGCCCCCGGCGCGCACGCCGAGGCCGCCTACCCCAACCGGCCGATCCGCATGGTGCTGCCGTCGGGCGCCGGCACCGTGACCGACCAGACCGCACGGCTGGTCGCCGAGCGCCTGACCACGGCGCTGAAGCAGCCGGTCGTGGTCGACAACCGCCCCGGCGCCAACGGCATCATCGCCAGCGAGACCGTGGCCCGCGCCGCCCCGGACGGATACACGCTGCTGTTCACCTATTCCGCCACGCTGACGGTGAACCCGTGGACCACGCCGTCGCTGCCCTATGACCCGGTAAGGGATTTCACGCCGATCGCGCGCCCCAGCGCGCCGGGCGGCAACCTGCTCGCCGTCAGCGCCCGCGTGCCCGTGCGCAACCTGCAGGAACTGCTGGCCTATGTGAGGGCCAGCAAGAGCGAGCTGGCGTACTGCTCGTGGGGCGTGGGCTCTGGCGGCCACCTGGCGATGGAGTACCTGAAGGCGAAGACCGGCATCCACCTGCGCCATATCCCCTACAAGACCGCGACCCAGTGCAGCAACGACCTGGCCGCCGGCCACGTGACCATCGGCATCACCGATTCCGTCTCGTCCATCCCGCACCTTAAATCCAGCCGCATTCGCGGCATTGCCGTGTCGGGCCCGGAGCGGCTGCTGCCCACGCCCGACGTGCCGACCATGACCGAGCAGGGCGTGCCGTTCCAGCAAGCCAGCTGGGTCGCGCTGTTCGGGCCCAGGGGCTTGCCCGCGCCGATCGTCGCGCGGCTCAACGCGGAGGTGAACCGCATCCTGCAATCGCCTGAAGACCGCCAACGCTTCACCGCGATGAACCTGAAGCCCGCCACGCCGACCAGCGCGGCCGAACTGGCGAAGCTCGTCAGCGCCGACCTTGCGGCATGGGGCGACGTGGTGAAGGTGGCGGGACTGAAGGCGGAATGAAGGCGGAATGAAGGCAACGAGCAGCAAGCGCAACACACGAAGACAACAACGAGGACGGGAGACAGGCAGCGTGAAGGCGAGACAGTGGATGGCGATGGGATTGGCCGGGGCAGCGCTCTACGGCGGCAACACGGTCGCGGGGACAATGCAGCTGTACGGCGTGGTCGATGCCTCGATCGAATACGCGCGGGGATCCGACAGCGTGGTGCGGATGCGGGAAGGCCAGCAGGCGGCATCGCGCTGGGGCATCCGCGGCATCGAAGACCTGGGCGGCGGCCTCAAGGCCAGCTTTTTGGTCGAGTCAGGCTTCAATATCGACAACGGCACCGAGTTCTTCGGCAACAACCGCCTGTTCGGGCGGCAGGCGTACATGGGCTTGTCCGAAGGGTGGGGCGAATTCCGCCTCGGCCGCCAGTACACGCCATCGTTCTATGCGCTGCTGCGGCTCGACCCGTTCCTGCTCAACGGTGCGGTGTCGCCGTTCAACCTGCTCAGCGCCACGGCATCGCAGGGCACCGGGCATGTCGCCTATGGCGCGCGCTTCGACAACGCCGTGCAGTACTTCTCGCCCAACTGGGGCGGCTTCGCCTTCGGCGCGGCGGTGGCGCCGGGCGAGGTGGCGGGCTCGCCGCGCTCGGGGCTGAACTTCGGCATGAACGCGACCTACGAAGCCGGCAACGTCTACGCGTTCTACACCTACCAGGGCATGTACACCGGCGCCAACGTGCCGGTCGAGCCGACGCTGACGTCGAACCACTTTGTCGGCGGTTCTTACCGGTTCAAGCCGGTGGAAGTCGGTTTGCTGTTCAGCATGGCTAGCAGCAACCGTCCCGAAACGCGGTCGGCGCGCCACTATGGCGTGACCTTCAGCTGGACGGTGACGCCGCGCGACGTCTTCAAGGCCGCGGCAATCAAGCGGCAGATCCTGGGCGGCGGGGAACGGCCGCTGGCCATGACCATCGGCTGGGATCATGACCTGAGCAAGCGCACCACGGCGTACATGCGGGCGGTGTGGGTGCATAACAGTGCGGGCGGCAGCGCCAGCATCAACAGCATCGCGATCGATCCGGGCAGCGGCGACGATGCCAGGTCGGTGAGCGTGGGCTTGCGGCATCGGTTTTGAGGGCCGGGGAGCCGGGGCGGGGCGGCATGCGCGGCATGCCGGCCAGGCATGCCATGCCGACGCAATGCTCATGGCAGGCCACCTCGCCGGTTCACACAATGGAAAGGCCAACCGGAGCCTTCCATGTCCTCATGCACTCTTTCCATCGAAGCGGAATGCCGGCGCCTGCAGCTGCCTGCCGGCGCAGAGCTGGTCTGCTGCGGCGGCAGCCTGTGGCTGACTTTCGAAGACGGGGACAGGCCGTCGCCTGACGTCATGCTTGCGCCCGGCGAACGCTACCGGCTGCATCGCGACGCCGATGTGTTTGTCGCCGCGCTGCATGGCACCGGCCCCGCGTTGTGCCGGGTCGAAGCGCCGTCACGCTCCGGCAGCGCGGGATCGTCGTGGGTCAGGCGCTTCAGGTGGCTGTGGCGCGCGTGGGCGTCGTGACAGTGTGCGCGACTTCCTGGCAGATCCATTCGGCCACGCGCCTGACATCCTCGCGCGGCTGGTCCGAGGCATGGATCAGCCAGTAGGCGTTCGGGCTGGGCGGCGCCTGCAGCGCCGTCGGCACGATCACGAGCTGGCCGCCATCGATCAGCGGCCGCACCAGTTCCAGCCGCCCGAGTGCGATGCCCTGGCCCGCCAGCGCGGCATGGATGACCTGGTCGTATTGGTTGAAGCGCAGCATGCCGCGCTGGCTCGCCTGGTGGTAGCCGCCTGGCTCCAGCCAGCTGCGCCACTGCAGCCAGGTGCGGGGATCGTCGAATTCCAGAAGCGGCAGGTTCAGCAGCGGCTCGTCGTGCCCGCCGGTTTCGGTAATCTCGCGCAGCAGCGAGGGATGGGCCACCGGGGCGATGTGCTCGCCGAACAGGCGTATGGCACCGGGCGGCGCCGCGGCGTCGCGGCAATAGCGCACGGCGAGGTCGATGCCCTCGGCACGCAGGTCGCTGATGCGGTTGCTGGCTGACAGGCGTACGTCCAGGTGCGGATGCGTCTTCTGCAGGCTGCCCAGCCGAGGCAGCAGCCACAAGCCCGTCACGCCGATGCTGGCGGTGACCGTGACCGGCCGCTGGCCCTCGATGCGGCGTACCTCGGCCACCACGTCCTGCAGCTGCTGCAGCGCGCTGTCGGCGCTGCGGAACAACCGTTCGCCCTCGGCGGTGAAGGCGACGCCGCGATGCTTGCGCACGAACAGCGGCACCTTCAGCTGCTCTTCCAGCGCGTGGATCTGCCGGCTGACCGCCGACTGCGTCAGGCACAGGTCGTCCGCGGCCTGGGTGATGCTCATGCGCCGGCCGACGGCGACGAAGCCCTTGAGCAGGTCGAGCGGGAACAGTCGGACGAGCGGGACAGACATGCGGGGCCTCCAGGCAAACACGGCATCAAGACGCGCGAAACCCCATTACAGCACGATCCGCGACGCCTCTGCCATGCGTGGTGCGCATGGCAAAACGACAGAATGATCGCTTGAGGCAGGGCGCCGGGGAAGCTGCAATAGAGCCATCCCGCGCCGCCTGGCGCCATCGTCCCATCGTCCGAAAAAGGGGCCCGTCATGACCACACCACTGCCGAACGCTTCCGCCGCAGTCGCTTCGCCGCAAGCCGCCACACCGTGGTGGCGAACGGCATGGGCGCTCGTGCTGGCCGGAGGATTGCTGATGGGGTTGGCGCTGGGCGTGCGCCACGTGCAGGGCCTGTTCCTGCTGCCCATTATCGGCGAGCGCGGCTGGACCCGCGAGACCTACGGCTTTGCGATGGCGGTGCAGAACCTGACCTGGGGACTGGTGCAGCCATTTACCGGCATGCTGGCCGACCGGTACGGCTCATGGAAGGTGATGGCCGGCGGACTGGTGCTCTATGCCGCCGGGCTGTACGGGATGACGCAGGCGGACACGTCGCCGGCCTTTTTCTGGTCGGCAGGCGTGTGCATCGGCATTGCGTTGTCCGGCACGACCTTCGGCGTGGTGTACGGCGCGCTGAGCCGGATGACCGCCGACCCGCAGCGCAGCCGCGTGCTGGGCCTGGCGGGTGCTGTCGGCGGCATCGCGCAGTTCGCGCTGGTGCCCGCTACGCAGGGGCTGCTGGCCGGATCGGGATGGGCGGCCACGCTGCTGATCCTCGCCATTGCGCTGGCCGTGGCGCTGCCGATGGCGCTGCCTTTCCAGGATCGCTCCGCCGTCGTCGCGTCGGCACGCAGTGGCGAAGTCAAGCCGGCCGGCGAGCTGCCGCTGCTGGCCGCGGTACGCGAGGCCCTCAGCCATCCCGGCTTCTGGCTGCTGAACCTTGGCTTCCTGGCTTGCGGCTTCCAGCTGGCCTTCATCGCCAGCCACTTGCCCGCCTACCTGCTCGATCGCGGCATGCGTCCGGCCGACGGCATGGCCGCGCTGGCCATCATCGCGCTTGCCAATGTGGCCGGCATCTATGTGTTCGGACTGCTGGGCGGGCGCCACAGCAAGAAATACCTGCTTGCCGGCATCTACCTGGCACGCACGTCGGCGATGGCGCTGTTCCTGCTGCTGCCGCCGAGCACGCCCGCCTTGTACCTGTTCTGCGCGGCGATGGGTTTCCTGTGGCTCGGCACCGTGCCGCTGACCAACGGGATCCTGGCGCAGGTGTTCGGGGTGCGCTATCTCGCCACGCTGTTCGGCTTCGTGTTCTTCGGCCACCAGCTGGGATCGTTCTTCGGCGTATGGCTGGGTGGACTGGTGTTCGAGCTGACGCGCTCGTACGATCCGGTCTGGTTCGGCGCCATGGTGCTGGGCGTGGTGGCCGCGGCGCTGCACTGGCCGATCGACGACCGGCAGATCGTCAGGACCGGCCTCGCGCCGGCACGGACATGAAGCCGCGCTGCGGAGCGGCACTCGGTGCATGGCTGTCGGCGCTCGGCCTCGCAGCCGTGTGCGCGGCGGCACTGGCAGCGTGGCTCGATCCGGCTTTTGCGCTGGCGTGGGTGCAGCTGATGGCACTGTGCCGGTAGCCCGCTGCCATGCGGTGCGGCCAGGCTGGCATCAGTACGTGAGCGGCACCTCGACGCCGACAGGCGCGACGTACTCCGTGATCCGGCGCCGCGACAGCTCCATGTGCGCGCGCACGATATCTCCGGCGGCCTGCGCATCGTGACGCTCGATGGCTTCGATGATCTGCTCGTGCTGGCCGGCCGCCTTGCCGAGATCCGCCTCCATGTCGTGCGTGGTCGGATGCCGGTAGAAGATCTTGCCGAGCCGGGCATGGTCGATCAGGATCCGGCGCAGGCTGGGCATCAGGTATGGGTTGTGCGCCATCCTGCCAATCTGCAGATGGAACTGGTCGTTGTACAGCACGCGATTCTCGACATCGTTCTTTTCGATGGCCTCGCGGAACCGCAGCTGGATCTGCTTCAGTTCATCGATCTCGGCACGCGTTGCATTTGTCGCGGCCAGCTGCGTGGTCGCGATATAGATCAGCGGCGCGGCCTGGAAGAAATTCCGCAGCGACTGATGGTTCATCGACGACACGCGCGCCGCCCGGTTGGCCTCCAGCTCGATATATCCCTCGGCCGCCATCTGCCGCATCAGTTCACGGACTGGCGGTCGGGACAAGCCGAACTCCTCGCTTAGCGCCAGTTCGTCCACCACGGCGCCCGGCGCCATCTCCATGCTGACGATTCGCCTGCGCAGGGCTTCGTTCAGCAGCGCCTTCCGGTCAACGGAGGGATCGGCCTGCAGGGACTCGTTCTCCGCGGCTGCCTTTGTCTTCGCCATCTTCATCGCCTTTGTCTATCAATCGTAGACATTTTATAGCAGGCGGCCGGGCGCGCGGTGCCGCCAGCCGGATTGCCGGAGAAAAAGGTGCGTTATAAGGCGTATCAGTCGTCATTTCGCTGCCGTGTTTACCCTGATGGCGGCATGTCTAGCGTATGAATATTCTATGTCTACAATTTGTAGACAAACGCACGCGATGACCACGACGATTGCGACACGCGCTCCGGCGCCGGAGCGCGAGCGGTGGAGACAAGGGCGACAGCGAGTTTTCGAGATGACCAAAGTAACTTCTATTCCCGCCGACGATTCGACTTGCGGCTGGTTTCACCTGAGCCAGCCGCGCAAGCCGAAGCCATCGCATTCGGGAGAGACCAGGGCGCGCTGGGTGGTGATCGGTGCAGGATTCACCGGCCTCGCCGCGGCCCGGCAACTGGCGCTCAACTTTCCGGGCGACAGGGTGGTGCTGGTGGAGGCCCAGGAGGTGGGATTGGGCGCTTCCGGGCGAAATGCTGGCTTTGCGATCGACCTGCCCCATGACATCGGGGCGGAGGACTACATCGGCGAGATTGAAACGGCGAAGACCAGCCTGAAACTGAACCTGACCGGGCAACAGATCCTCAAGTCGCTGGTGGAGGCACACCAGATCGATTGCCAGTTCCGGGCCTCCGGCAAATACCAGGCAGCGATCGAAGATCGCGGCGTCGCCGTACTCGACGCCTATCGCCGCGGCCTGGACAAGCTTGGCCAGCCGTACGAGATGATCGAAGGCGAGGCCTTGCCCGATCACATCGGCACGTCCTACTACCGCAAGGCGCTGTTCACACCCGGCACCGCGCTGATCCAGCCGGCGGCGCTGGTGAAGGGCCTGGCCAGCAGCCTTCCCGCAAACGTGGAGCTCTACGAGCACACGGCCATCACCGACGTGGAGTACGGCGAAAAGATCGTGCTCTCGCACCGGCACGGCCGCATCGTCGCGGACCAGCTGATCCTGACCAACAACGCCTTCGGCATGCGCTTCGGCTTCCTGCAAGGGACCATGCTGCCGATCTTCACCTATGCAAGCCTGACCCGGCCGCTGACACCGGCCGAGCAGGCGCGCCTCGGCGGCAAGCCGTTCTGGGGCCTGATCCCCGCGGACCCGTTCGGCACGACGCTGCGCCGCACCCACGACAACCGCATCCTGGTCAGGAACAGCTTCAGCTTCAATCGCGACGGACGGAGCCAGCAGAAATACCTGGACCGCTTTGTCAGGACTCACCGGGAGTCCTTCGAGCGCCGGTTCCCGATGCTGCCCGGCGTCGAATTCGAATACACGTGGGGCGGCTCGCTGGCGCTCTCGCGCAACCACATGGGCCATTTCGGCCAGCTCGCTCCCAATGTCTACGGCGCGCTTTGCTGCAATGGCCTGGGGGTGACGCGCGGCACCGTCACCGGGACGTTGCTGGCGGATTACCTGGCGGGCGAGCGCAATGACCTGATCGACTTCCTGCTGTCATCGCCGGGGCCGAACCGGAATCCGCCCGAGCCGTTCCTGTCGCTGGGCGTGAATGCCAACCTGTGGCTGGGGCAGCGCCGCGCGGGCAGGGAGATCTGATCGTTCATCCATGGGTCCCCGGACCCTTCGGTTTCATCAAAAAGACTCAGGTTCCGCATTCCATCGGGGCGGCCTGGGCATTGCAGGAGACAAGGCGTGGCAAACAATGTATCGATCGAAGACGTGCCGTTGAATGGGTTCCACCAGTTGCTCTGCGTCCGCTCCGGCGGCGGCTGGGTGCTGGACGGCTACGTCCTGAGCATCATCGGCGTGGCAATGGTGCAGCTGTCGTCCGCGCTCGAGCTGGACGGCTTCTGGCAAGGCATGGTGGCGGCCTCCGCCTTGCTCGGCATCTTTTGCGGCGGCTTTCTTGGCGGCCTGCTGACCGGGCACCTGGGCCGCCAGAAGCTGTATTTCTTCGGGCCGACGATCTTCGTGCTGTGCTCGGTGGCGCAGTTCTGGGCCGATTCGGGCGTGGCGCTGTTTTTCTTCCGCTTCCTGATCGGCGTGGGTGTCGGCTTTGAATATCCGGTCGCAGGATCCCTGCTGGTGGAGTTCTTGCCGAAGAAGTACCGCGGCCCGCGGCTGGCGATGCTGACCATCCTGTGGTTCGCCGGTGCGGCGCTCGCCTATATCGTCGGCAACGCGATCCTGGATAGCGGGCGGCCCGATGCATGGCGCCTGGTGCTGGCCAGCCCGGCGGCGATCGGCGTGGTTTTGGTGCTGTTGCGCATCGGCACGCCTGAATCGCCGCGCTGGCTGCTGAGCAAGGGGCGCACGGCAGAAGCCGAGCGCGTCATCAGGAAGGTCTATGGCCCGTCCTTCTCGCTGCGGAACCTGCCGGAACAGCCGCCCGAGAAAAAGGTATCGATCCTGAACCTGCTGCACTCGGGCTACGGCAAGCGCATGCTGTTCGTGTCGGTGTTCTGGAGCTGCTCGGTCATTCCCGTCTTTGCGGTGTATGCGTTCGCGCCGACGGTATTGCAGGCACTCAACCTGAAAGGCGCGTGGGCGTTGTATGGCTCGGTGGCCATCACGCTGCTGTTCGTGGTGGGCTGCTTCATCGCCACGCGGCTGATCAATGTCATCGGCCGGCGCAGCATGCTGATCCATAGCTTCCTGTGGTCCGGTCTTGCACTGCTGGGATTGGGCGCGTTCTCCAATGGCGCCGAGATGCTGGTGCTTGCGTTTTTCGGCGCCTACGCGGTGTTTATCGGCGGCGCCCAGGTGCTGCAGCTGGTCTATCCGAATGAACTGTTCCCCACCGAGATCCGCTCCGCCGCGGTGGGCCTCGGCGCCTCGCTGTCACGCATCGGCGCAGCCATTGGCACGTGGCTGGTGCCTGTCTCGCTGCAGAGCATCGGCATCGGCAACACCATGTTCGCCGCCGCCGCGGTCACGCTGCTCGGCTTGCTGGTATCGCTGGCACTGGCTCCGGAAACGCGCTCGCTCAGCCTGCAGGAAGCGGCATCGCTGACTCGCTAGGCCGCTCCGCCTCACCAACATCCTTCCTTACTCCACGGAGAAACCATGAAATTCGAAGGCATCTATACGCCTGCCATCACGCCGTTGACGGCGGAAGGCAAGATCGACAACGCCGCCTTTGCGGAAGTCCTCGAATCCCTGATCGAAGCCAGGGTCCACGGCATCATCATCGGGGGCTCGACCGGCGAATACTATGCGCATACGGCGCAGGAACGCCTCGACCTTGCCGTGCTGGCCAGGGAGGTCATCGGCACGCGCGTGCCGCTGGTGGTCGGCACCGGTGCTGTGCGCACCGAAGATTCGGTCGAGTATGCGAAGGCGGCCAGGGCCATCCGCGCCGATGCCATCCTGGTCGGCTCGCCGCCATACGCGCTGCCGACCGAGCAGGAAAACGCCGCCCACGCGCTTGCCATCGACCGCGCCGCTGGCCTGCCCATCATGCTCTACAACTATCCCGGCCGGATGGGCGTGTCGATGGGGCGCGAGTTCTTCCGCACCGTCACGGCGGCTTCGGGCAATTTCGTGGCCATCAAGGAAAGCTCGGGCCAGATGGCACAGCTGCATATGCTGGCCACGGAGTTCAGGAACATCGACATTTCGTGCGGCTGGGACGACCAGGCGCTGGAGTTCTTTGCCTGGGGCGCGCGCAGCTGGGTCTGCGCCGGCTCGAACTTTATCCCGCGCGAGCATGTTGCGCTCTATGAAGCGTGCGTCATCGAGAAGGATTTCGACAAGGGCCGCCGCATCATGGCCGCGATGCTGCCGCTGATGGATTTCCTGGAAGGCGGGAAGTTCGTCCAGTCGATCAAGTTCGGCTGCCAGCTCGCCGGCCTGCGCCCGGGTGGTGTCCGCGCGCCGCTGCAAGGGCTCGACGACGGGGAACAACAGGCATTGCAGGCGATTGTCGCCAGGCTCAGGCAGGATGTCGCCGCGGTCGTCGGGGGGAAGGTCTGATGGCGCGGCTACTGACGGCTGCCGAATATGCAGCGATCGCCCGGGATATCGCACTGCCGACGCAGGCATTCATCGACGGCGCCTGTGTGCCCTCGGTGTCGGGCGCAACGTTCCAGTCCACCAATCCCGCGACCGGCGAAGTGCTGGCCAGCATCGCCGCCTGCGACGCGCGCGATGTCGATATTGCGGTGGCGAAAGCCAAAGCCGCATTCGAGGACGGACGCTGGCACCGCCGTTCCCCGGCCGAGCGCAAGGCAGTCCTGCTGCGTTTCGCCGACCTGCTCGAAAAGAACGCCCATGAGCTGGCCGTCATGGAAAGCCTCGACAGCGGCAAGCCGATCCGCGAATGCCAGAACACCGATATCCCCGAGACCATCCATACCATCCGCTGGCACGCAGAGCTGATCGACAAGATCTATGACAGCACGGCGCCAGTCGGGGCGGGCGCATTGTCGCTGGTGGTGCGCGAGCCGATCGGCGTGGTGGGCCTGGTGCTGCCGTGGAACTTCCCGTTGCTGATGCTGGCGTGGAAGATCGGCCCTTCACTGGCCGCGGGCTGCTCGATCATCGTCAAGCCGGCCAAGGAAACCACGCTGACGGCGTTGCGCGTGGCCGAGCTTGCGCATGAGGCCGGCGTGCCCGCTGGCGTGTTCAATGTGCTGCCGGGCGGCGGCAAGGAGGTGGGCGAGCCGCTGGGGATGCACATGGATGTGTCCATGGTCAGCTTCACCGGTTCGACGGCAACCGGCCGGCTGTTCCTCAGATACGCGGCCGATTCGAACCTGAAGCGCATCGTGCTCGAGTGCGGCGGCAAGAATCCCGCGGTGGTGCTGAAAGACGTCGAGAACCTCGATGTCGTCGCGCAGCACGTGGTCAACGGTGCCTTCTGGAACATGGGCGAGAACTGCTCGGCCTCGTCGCGCCTGATCGTCCATGCCGATATCAAGGACGCGCTGTTGTCGCGCATCGGTGTCCACATGCGCGAATGGAAGATGGGAAATCCTCTCGATCCGGAGCATCGGATTGGCGCGCTGGTCAGCGAAGCTCATTTCGGCAAGGTGAGTTCGTACATCGAGCAGGCCGGCATCGAGAAACTGCGCGTGGCCTTTGGCGGCGGCACGGACGGCGGCATTTTCGTCGAGCCGACGGTGGTCGACGGCGTGGGCCAGGACAGCAAGCTGTTCAGGGAAGAGATCTTCGGTCCCATCCTTTCGGTCACGACTTTCAACACCGTCGACGAAGCCATCGCGCTGGCGAATGACTCGGTCTACGGACTCGCGGCCTCCGTCTATACGAGCCACCTGAACCATGCGATCCGGCTGTCGCGGGAAATCCGTGCCGGCGTGGTGACGGTGAACTGCTTCGGCGAGGGTGACATCACCACGCCGTTCGGTGGCTACAAGGAGTCGGGCTTCGGCGGACGCGATAAATCGATCTGGGCGCACGACCAGTACACCGAGCAGAAGACCATCTGGATCGACGTACCGGACCAGGCGGGCAACAGCTAAGTGATCTGGCGAGCCATGCCCCGAGCCCCGTCGGGAGCGGGCATGGCGCGCACGCGATGCCCGCACGCCTCGCAACACACGTATCATGCGCGGCTCGCCGGAGTCGGCTCCGGCATTTTGTCCTTTCATCGTCCTTCATAAAGTCATCAGTTCAATGCAAGCAGGTGTTATCCGCAGCCAGCGTCAGGCAACACTCATCGGGTTGATCGCGGTCCTGTTATGGAGTGCGATCGTCGGCCTGATTCGTGGCGTCAGTGAAAGCCTTGGCGCAACCGGCGGCGCGGCCATGCTCTATACCGTTGCCTCGGTGCTGCTCTGGCTGACCGTTGGCTTCGTCAGGCCAGGTGAATTTCCCCGGCGCTATCTCATCTGGGGAAGCATCCTGTTCGTTTCCTACGAAGTGTGCCTGTCGCTGTCGATCGGCTATGCCAACAGCGGCAGGCAGGCCATCGAGGTCGGCATGGTCAACTACCTGTGGCCGAGCTTTACCATCTTGTGCGCCATGGCGTTCAACGGCCAGAAATCGAACCTGCTGATCGTTCCCGGGTTTTCGATTGCCATTCTTGGCATTTGCTGGGTGCTCGGCGGCGACCAGGGGCTGGACTTCGCCGGCATGGCGGCAAATGTCCAGGACAACCCGCTCAGCTACGGGCTGGCCTTTGCGGGCGCCGTGATCTGGGCCGCCTATTGCACCGTGACCAGCCGGATCGCCAACGGCAAGAATGGCATCACGCTGTTCTTCGTGCTGACGGCGCTGGTCCTGTGGATCAAGTATTTCACCGGCGACGGCGGGACGATGGTGTTCAGCTACCAGGCCATGGTGTATCTGGCGCTGGCAGCTTGCGCGATGGGGTTTGGCTACGCGGCCTGGAACGTCGGCATCCTGCACGGCAACGTCACGATCCTTGCGGGCGCCTCCTATTTCATCCCGGTGCTTTCCGCTGCGCTGGCGGCCATGCTGTTGCGCACGCCGCTGCCGCTCGCCTTCTGGAAGGGCGCATCGATGGTCTGCGCCGGCTCGATCCTGTGTTGGCTCGCCATGCGCGGGCAACGTTCCAAAGCACCGGCTGCGCCGGAACCAGGCGCAGTGCCTGAGCGCGTCCCCGGGCAGTGAAATCGATATAGAAACAGGACAAGAACATGTCCGCGGAGACAAAGATGAAGATTCGGTTGTCCGCTTTGCTGTGTGCGTTGTCCGCACCGGCATTCGCGCAGGGCTCGGTGACCTTGTATGGGGTGCTCGACGAGGGCCTCAACTATACGAGCAACGTCGGCGGTCACAGCATGGTGGAGATGGCAAGCGGATTTCCGCATGGCAGCCGCTGGGGACTCAAGGGGACGGAGGAGCTGGGCGGCGGCGTCAAGGCCGTGTTCCAGCTTGAGAACGGGTTCGACGTGGATAGCGGCCGCGCGTACCAGGGCGGTCTTCTGTTCGGACGCCAGGCATACGTGGGTCTTTCCAGCGAGAGCGTGGGCGCGCTCACCGCGGGCCGGCAATATGACTCCGTGGTCGATTTCCTGGCGCAGAATTCCGCGGGCGGCACGTGGGGCGGCTACATGTTTGCCCACCCGTACGACAACGACAACCTGATCAACACCTTCCGCGTCAATAACACCGTCAAGTACACCAGTCCGACGCTGGGCGGCCTGAAATTCGGCGCAACGTACAGCTTCAGCGATGACGCCAGCTGGTCGAACAACCGCCAGTACAGTGTCGGCGGCCAATACGCCAGTGGCGGGCTGGTCGTGTCCGCGGCTTTTCTCCGGGCCGACAATCCGTCGGCCACGTCCTACGGTGCGATCAACAACAGCGGTGACCAGAACCTGCTGGGCAGCAGGCTGAGGATCTTTGGCGCCGGAGCAACCTATTCCATCGGCAAGGCAGCGCTGGGAGTCGTGTATTCCGATACCGATGTGGAAAATCCGCAAAGCTCCGGCTATGTCGGGCCAATCGTCCCGCCGGCGGGGTCGCTGTCTTCGCTCAGGTTCCAGAACGTCGAGGTCAACGCCAAGTACCAGTTTGGCACCGCGTATTGGGCGGGGGTGATGTACAGCTATACGCGCGCGAGCGTCAGTGGGACATCCGGCAGGCAGCATCCCGTCTACCATTCGGTCGGCATGATGGCGGATTACCAGCTGTCGAAGCGGACCGATGTCTATGTGCAGGGGATGTACCAGCACGTTGGCGGCGATGCCACCGGCACCGTCCTCGATACCGCGTATATCGCCGGCGCGGCCAATGTCTCGTCCAACCGGAACCAGCTGTTGCTGCGCACCGGGATCCGGCACTTTTTCTGAGTCGGCAAGCCGTCGGGTCCTGCGCGTCAGGGGTGCCAGGTCGACGGCTTTTCCAGCTGCATGGCAGGCCGCTGGCTGCCTGCCATCGCATATGACAGCTTGTTGGCGGCGTCGACCACGGTCTGCGCCAGCTCGAGCAACCGCTCCTCGCCTAGCCGGGAAGTTGGCCCCGAGATGCACATCGAGCCCAGCAGTCGCCAGTGCAATCCGAACACCGGCGCGGAGACGCTGGAGACCTCGGCCTCGCGCTCGCCCAGCGACAGGTGGAAGCCGCGGCGCCGGATCATTTCGTAAGGTTCGCCCGGCTCGCCTGAGAACGCCAATATGACCCGGCCGGGCGAGCCGCTGTCCAGCGGCAGCGCCGCGCCGATCCTGACGTGATGGCGGATGGCCTGCGGCCCTTCGACACGGAGCAGGCAGGTGCGCTGCTGACCCTCGCGGATGTAGAACGAAGCGCTTTCGCCGGTCTTGATCGTCAGTTCCCGCAGCACGGGCTCCACCACTTCCTGCACATTGAACGTTGCCTGGTAGCACGCGCCCAGCCATCCCGCCGCGCGCCCGAGCCGCCAGCTGCCGTCTTCCTTCTGCACCAGGTAATTGTCCGCCGCGAGCGTGCGGGCCAGCCGCAGCACCGTGGTCTTGTGGATGCCGGTGCGCCGGCTCAGCTCGGCCAGCGACAGTTGCGGGTCATTGACCCCGAAGGCTTCCAGCACGCGCAACGCGCGCGTCACAGCGATCACGGCGCTGGGCCCCTCATCGCCTGTTAAAGCGACAGATGTATCACTTTTTCGGTTCATGGCACGAAATGCGGTGCACGGTATGAAACGGCATTGTATGCCGTGAAACGGTCGACCACAATCCGAATCAACAACGAAACCAGATTCGGAGACACCAATGAAGGCAATATCCCGTCGCGGCCTCCTGGCCTTTGCAGGCATCACCCTGTTGGCATCCGCCGCCGCCCATGCCGCGCCGCAGTATCCCGGCAAGCCCATCCGCGTCATCGTCCCGTTTCCCGCCGGTGGCGGCACCGACATCATCGCGCGGGAAGTGACCACTACCGTTGCCAAGTCGACCGGCTGGGTCTTTGTCGTGGAGAACAAGCCGGGGTCCGGGGGCAACCTTGGCGTGGACGCCACGGCGAAGGCGCCCGCCGATGGCTACACCATTGCGCTGGGGCAGACCAGCAACCTGGCCATCAATCCCTCGCTGTACGAACGGCTGCCGTATGACCCGCTGAAGGACCTTGCGCCGATCAGCCTGGTCGCCTCCGCGCCGCTCGTGCTGGTGACGCACGTCAACTCGCCGTACAAGACGATGAAGGACGCGATCCAGTCCGCCAGGGCAAAGCCCGGGTCGCTGAATTTCGCCTCGCCGGGCAACGGCACGGTTGCGCACCTGGGCGGCGAGCAATTGCAAGGCACCGCGAAAGTGAAGTTCACCCATGTGCCGTACAAGGGCGCCGCGCAGGCGGTCAATGACCTGATGGGCGGGCAGGTCGACCTGTACATGGCATCCGTGCCGACGCTGCTCGGGCATATCAAGAACAACAAGCTGCGGCCGCTCGCGGTGACGTCGTCGAAGCGCGTGCCGGACCTGCCGCAAGTGCCGACCGTTGCGGAGTCGGGCTATCCCGGCTTCGAGACCGCGACGTGGTTCGGCTTTGTCGCGCCTGCCGCGACACCGAAGGAAATCGTGGTGCGCCTGAATGCCGAGTTCAACAAGGCGCTCCAGTCCCCGGCGCTCGCCAGGAAGCTGAATGAACAAGGGGCATCAGTGCTTGGCGGCACACCCGAAGCATTCACCGCGGTGATCAAGCAGGACATCGGACGCTGGGCAACGATCATCAAGGCCTCCGGCACGAAGCTGGATTGAGCGACGCCCGTATCCATTACCTATCTCTCTCATATTGCCGGAGTTCTCCATGACTTTGCCCAACATCATCAAATCGTTCGATCGCGTGCCCGCTGACATCGTCGCGCGCGCCGCCAGGTTTCAGCCCGCGATCCTGTCCGATGTCGGCGGACGCCGCGGCGCCCTGCATGGCAGGATCAAAGCCCTGCGCCCGACCATGAAAGTCGCCGGCCCGGCATTCACCGTCGAAGTGCGTCCCGGCGACAATCTGATGATCCATGCAGCGCTGGCGCTTGCGCAGCCCGGCGATGTGCTGGTCGTGGACGGCAAGGGCGACCAGACCTCGGCGCTGATGGGAACCATCATGATGCATGCCGCCCGCCAGCGCGGCCTGGCCGGTGTTGTCATCGACGGCGCGGTGCGGGACAGCCTCGAACTGGACGACATGCAGTTCCCGGTCTTCTCGGTGGGCACCAACCCCAATGGCCCGACCAAGGAAGTCGGCGGCCGCATCGGACACCCGATTTCCGTCGGCGGCGTGACGGTGAACCCGGGCGACTATATCTGCGGCGATGCCGATGGCCTGGTCGTGGTGGAGCGCGAGAAGATCGAGGCCCTGCTCGATGCCGCCGCAAAGAAGGAAGAGGCGGAAGCCAGGCGTATCGCCCAGATCAAGGAGGGCAATACCACGGCGCCGTGGCTGCTGGCATCGCTGGTGACGGCCGGTGTCCTGAAGCAGGGAGAAGCACTGTGACCGGTAGAGATGTCATTATCGTCACGGGTGCGGACCTCGCGCCGCAAGCCCTCGCACTGCTCGCCGACTACGAGGTCGTCTTTGCCGGCAAGACGCCCCAGACCGCCGATCTGGTCGCCCTGGCAACGAAGCACAACCCGGTCGGCATTATTGTCCGCTACGGCAGCGTGACGGCCGAAGTCATGGACGCGGCCCCCGCCTTGCGGGTGATTTCGAAACATGGCACCGGCACCGACACCATCGACAAGGCCGCTGCCGAGGCGCGCGGCATCAAGGTGACCGCCGCGGCCGGGGCCAACGCGGCCGCCGTTGCCGAGCATGCGCTGGCGCTGATGCTTGCCTGCGCCAAGGCGGTGGTGCAGCTGGATGCGCGCATGCACGCCGGCCACTGGGACAAGGCCACGCACAAGAGCCTGGAACTGAATGGCCTGACCATCGGGCTCATTGGCCTGGGCGCGATTGGGCGACGGTTTGCCAGGATGTGCGATGCCATCGGCATGCGTGTGATCGGCTTCGATCCATTTGCCACGAACCTGCCGGACTATATCGAGGCTGTCCCGCTGGAAAGGATCTGGGAGAACTCCGATGTCATCTCGCTGCAATGCCCGTTGACGGCCGAGAACAAGGAAATGGTCAATGCCAGTACGCTGGCGCAGTGCAAGCGCGGCGTGATCCTCATCAATACCGCGCGAGGCGGGCTGATCGACGAAGCTGCGCTGCTCGAAGCCGTCAGGTCCGGACGCGTGGCGGCGGCCGGCCTGGACAGCTTTGCGCGCGAGCCGATGCAGGCGCCGCATATATTCCATGGGCAGCCAGGCTTCGTGCTGAGCCCGCATATCGGTGGCGTGACCAGTGCGGCCTACGTCAATATGGGGGTTGCCGCGGCGAACAATACCCTGGCGGTGCTGCGCAAGGTGGCCGAGCCGGCGCCTGCGCAGCACCAGCCCCAGCACTAAGCCTCGATACCCCGACAAGAACGTTCGCAAGAATGGAGACAGCATGAAAGACAAGACACGTGGAGTCTCGATGCTCCGGGCGCTGGCGCTTGCCGCGCTTGCCATGACATCGATGATGCCGATGGCGGCGCAAGCCCAGGGATGGCCGGCAAAGCCGGTCAAGATCATCGTCCCTTACCCGCCGGGCGGGGCCGTGGACGCCGTCACCCGCAAGATGGCGCAGCGGCTCTCCGAGCAGACAGGCCAGAGTTTCTATGTCGAGAACAAGGCCGGCGCGACCGGCACGATCGGCACGGCCCAGGTTGCGCGCGCCGCGCCGGATGGTTATACGCTGTTGGCCAACGATACGACCTACGCGCTGCTGCCCCACATCTTCAAGACACTGCCGTTCGATCCGGCAAAGGACCTGCAGCCGGTCGCGGCATATGTGTTCGCACCGATGGGCGTGGTGGTCAAGGCAGACGGAAAGTACAAGACGCTGGCTGACCTGATTGCCGCGGCAAAGTCGGACGACAAGGTTTCCTACGGGTCAGGCGGGCCGGGCTCGACCCCGCATTTCGCCAGCGAAGCCCTTGGACTCGCCGCAGGAACGCACTTCATGCATGTGCCGTTCAAAGGCGCCGGCGAAGCCACCGTTGCGCTGCTGAGCGGTACCGTCGATTTCCAGATGGCCTCCATTCCGGGAGTGATCGGGCAGGTCAAGGGCAACAAGCTGGCGGTGCTGGCGGTCAGCGGTACCAAACGCTTGCCTGCGCTGGCCGGCGTACCCACGTTTGCCGAGGCCGGCGTCAAGGATTACGGTGTTATCAATTTCACCGGATTGTGGGCGCCCAAGGGCACGCCGGCCGATGTGCTCGACCGCATCCAGAAAGAGGTCGGCAAGGCCATGGCGAGCCGGGACATGCAGTCCTATGCTGAGAGTATCGGTGCCGAGCCGGGCTATTGGGATGCCGGCGCATTCAGGACCGAAATGACCAGCAGGACCGCATTCTGGGGGAAGGTCGCCCGCGGTACGGGGTTTCAGAAGCAATAACGGACGCGCCGGCGGACAAGGCGAACAACAGGTATCGAGACATGTTCCTACTGAACTCACCGGTCATCCGAGAGGCCGTGTCGTTTTCCAGCCTTCCGGCGCGCTATCGCCATGCGCGCCGAAGCGAATGGTCCAGGGCGAACCAGGGCGGCCGCGAAATCGATTCCTTTCTGGAAGGCCCGGTCGTCGACGATGCCGGCAACCTGTACGTTGCCGATATCCCCAATGGCCGGATCTTCAGGATCGACCGGAAAGGCGATTGGGACGTGGTTGCCGAATGGAACGGCGAGCCCAATGGCATGAAGTTGCTCGATCCGGGAAGCCTGTTGGTCACGGATTACCGCAACGGCCTGATGCAGGTCGACCTGCGCGATGGCAGTGTTCGGCCCTACCTGCCGCGCCGCAATACCGAAAGCTTCAAGGGCGTGAATGACCTGACGCTGGATTCGCGCGGAAACGTCTATTTCACCGACCAGGGACAGACCGGCCTGCATGACCCCAGCGGCCGGGTATATCGGCTGACGCCGGAAGGGCGGCTCGAACTGCTGCTTGCCAATGTGCCAAGCCCGAACGGCATCGTGCTGTCGCCAGACGAGCGCTTCCTGTTCGTTGCGGTCACGCGGGGCAATTGCGTCTGGCGCATGCCCTTGCAGGAAGACGGCAGCGTATCCAAGGCCGGGCAATTCTTCACGTCGTATGGCCCCAGCGGGCCGGACGGACTCGCGATGGATGTCGATGGCCGGCTGCTGGTCGCCAATCCGGGGCTTGCCTATGTCTGGGTGCTCAATCATCGGGCCGAGCCGGTCGAGGTGATACGTGGCACTCCCGGCCACTCGCTGACGAACGTCGCCTTCGGCGGAGAGGATCGGACCACGCTTTACGTTACCGATTCGAGCGCGGGCGAAATCCTGCAAGTCGGCATGTCAGTCCCCGGCGTGAGGCCCCCGTATCTGGCGAAGTAAGCCAGGCGTTCCGGGGCTGCAGGCCGAATTAGGCAGCTGGGGCAGGCACGATGGCGACATTCTGCGGACGGGAGCGTCACCCACGCCTGGACGGCGGTGCCGGTGCCGTGGTGCACACATTGCTTCGATTTTTACCTTCCGCGAAGTGTGAACTCGTTATCGTGCGCCTACCAGCCGATGGTGCACTGGCTCTCGCCGACCCCAAGCGGACGCTAATCCAGGCTTTGTCCAATGCGCCACAACACGCTTGTGGGATCGACGATGCAGAAGTCCCGTATGCCCCAGGGCTGATTCTGCGGCGGCTCGACCCGCACTCCGTAGCGCCCGGCCAGGTCTTGCGAAACGACCCTTTCCCACCAGGCTTCGACGTCCGCCACCAGTAGATGCATCATGAAGTTTTCGGCGTGCTCCTTCACGTAGAAGTTCTGTAGCAAAAAGCTGCAATTGCCTGCGTTGAAGTAAGCCATCTCGGTGGAAAGCCAGACTTCATTGAATCCGAGGTCGGCATAGAAGCGACGCGACAGCGCAAAGTCGCGCGCTGGGACGTAGGCCTTGATTTCTATGGTTTCCATTCCCATGGCGTTTCCTTATAGCGTGCCACCGATAAATATATCGTATGTCCGCGCCTGGGCCGGCATGCGACGCAGCGCTTTATCGCCCAACCGGTGGAAGCCCGCGTGCTGGATGCGCGCACGGTGGTCGTGGTCAAAGGCCTGTCGCCCGAGAACCGGGTGGCAGTGTCCGGGGCGGCGCTGATCAACCAGGTCCGCTGAGGGGCGCGCATGTTCAACTGGATTGCATAACAAGGCGAAACTGCCACTTTATGGCTTCCTCTCCACGCGCCTCGTTGCTTTCCCGCATACGCACTATTACCTAATGCTGCATCGCGACAATTCCTTTGCTACAATTCGGGAAAACCCCATGAGGGTAATCCCGAAAGGAAGGAAGCCATGAACACCCAATCCGACATCAAGCTGACCGATCAACTGGAACGTGACCTCATCGAGCGTGAACTCGGCAAGCAAAGCCTGGGCTTCGTGCATGACGCCAGGCGCGCCATCGCCGCGCTGCAGGAAGTCATCACCCGCCTGCAGTCGCAAGCCCGCAAGGCCAAGGTGGTCTACGCCAACGGCTAAGAAGTTTCCAGCGGTATTGCAGTACCCGCGGCCCCTGGCGGCTGCGTTGTAGAACCGGCCAGACACCGCCCCAACGGGCAAGACGCGGCCGGTTTTGTTTTGCCTGCTCGGTTTAGGCATGACGTCGACATGCCTTGTGAGCAACTTTGACAAGGCTTGCCAGACCTTTTCATTTTGTCGCGGCGCTGCCGGAGGCTATCTTGGATGCCTTTGCAGAACCGTCCGCGCCCATGCCCCCGCTTGTCCTCATGTGCCTGCTGATCACCTACGTGGTCTGGGGTACGACCTACCTGGCGATCCGCTTTACGCTGGAAAGTTTTCCGCCGCTGTTCATGACGGGTACGCGCTTTCTCTGCGCGGGCCTGCTGCTGGCCGCGTGGCTGGCGTGGCGCGGCACGCCGATGCCGTCGTGGCGGCTGCTGCGCAACTGCGCGGCGCCGGCGCTGTTCCTGCTGGTAGGCGGCATGGGATTGACCGCGATTGCCGAGCAGACCATCTCGTCGGGCGCGACAACGGTGATGATCGGCTCGATGCCGATCTTTGCGCTGATCTGGGCAGCCTGCTTCGGCCAGCGCCCGAAGTGGTATGAGTATGTGGCGATTGCAATTGGCAGCGCGGGCATCCTGGTGCTGACCGCGGGGGCGGAATTCCGCGTCAGCACGGGCGGCGTGGTCGCGCTGATGCTGGCCGTGGCGAGCTGGTCGTTCGGCTCGCAGCTGGTGCGCCGGCTTGAACTGCCGCAGGGCGCGTCGGCCTTTGCCGCGGAGATGCTGATCGGCGGGGTGGTGCTGATGGTGCTGTCGGCGCTGCGGCAGGAGCCGTGGCCGGCGTCGCTGTCGTCGATCAGCGCGCAGGCCGGCTGGGCGTGGGTCTACCTGGTGGTGGCGGGCTCGCTGGTGGCGTTCTCTGCCTACATGTACCTGGTGGCGACGGTCAGCCAGACGCTCTCGGCGAGCTACGTCTACGTCAATCCGCCGGTGGCGCTGGCGATGGGCGCGTGGCTGGGCGGGGAACTGATCGCGCCGCAGACGCTGTATGCGGTGGTGTTGATCCTGCTTGCCCTCGCCGTGCTGAGCGTCGGCACGCTGCGCACGGCGCGGGCGCAGGCAGCTGCCTGAAGCCCTCCGGCCGAGAGGCTCAGCGGCCGGACTGCTCCTGGATCCATAGCGACAGCCTCACCTTGTAGGCCTGCTGGATATGGCGCCGGGCGATCTGCTCGGCCTGCGCCGGATCACGTTTTTCCAGCGCTTCGACCAGGGCGGTGTGCTCTTCATAGGAACTGCGCGCGCGGCCGGGGACTGCCAGCGTGGTGCGCCCGAGCAGGGCCATCGATTCATGTAGCGAGCGCAGGTTTTTCAGCAGATAGCGGTTGTGGGCGCAGCGGTGCAGGGTCTCGTGGAACAGCCGGTTGTTCTGCGCCAGGCGGTCGGGATCGTCGGCGAACGCCAGGTCGCGCTCGACAATATCGCGCAGCAGCGAAATCTCCACATCGGTGGCATGGCGCGCGGCCAGCGCCGCGGCGGTGCCTTCCAGCACCTCGCGCATCACATACAGCTCGCTGACCATGCTGGCGTCGAGCTGGGTCACCATCATGCCCCGGTTGGGCTCGTTGACCACCAGGCCTTCCGATTCCAGCCGCGACAGCGCTTCGCGCACCGGCGTGCGCGACAAGCCCAGCGATTCCGCCAGTTCCACTTCGCGCAGCCGGGTGCCGGGGGATAGCTGCCCCGCCTGGATGGCGGCGCGCAGTTGCTGGTAGGCACGCTCAGAGCGCGGGAGCGATGCAGCCTGGCCGCCTTCGGCGGCACCGGCAAACTCTTGAGAAATCATGTGAGGCTGGCTGGTGCGGTTTGACTGTCGTAGCCAGCCATCATACCCGCTCAAGCGCGCCTGACATCACGGCGTCGCAATATCCTGCAAAGCGGCGCCGGCTGCCGGCTGCGCCCGGGGCGGGCTTATGACTGGGTCGGGTGGTACTGGTACAGCCATGTCTCGGACAGCGGCTTGCCGTTCAGGCGCAGGAACAGGCGGATGTCGACCGGTCCCTGGCCATCGGTGGCCAGGTCGAACTGGGCGCGCCAGTGGCCGGCCACGTTGTTGGGCACGGCTTCGGTGAAGACATAGGAGAAGGTGCCGCGCGAAGCGGTCAGCACGGCTTCGGGCTTGACGCCGAACGGCAGTTTCTCCAGCGGGGCGCCCTTGAACTCGACCATGAACTTGCGCACGCCCTTGGGCCGCGGCTGCCCGGGCTGGCCGCCGTTGCCCAGGCGCGTGGCCACGCAGCGCGCCAGCGGCGACGGGTTCGGTTCGTCGGCCTGCCAGTGCAGGCGATAGCGCAGGCGGTAGGTGGCGCCGGCCTTGGCGGGCGCCTTGGGGACCCACATGGCGACGATGTTGTCGTGGATCTCGTCGTCGGTGCGCAGCTCGACCAGTTGCACGGCACCGGCGCCCCAGCCGTCGCGCGGCTCGACCCACAGGCTCGGACGCCGTTCGTAGTTGACGCCGTCCTGGTAGTGGTCGAACAGGCGGTCGCGCTGCAGCAGGCCGAAACCCTTGGGGTTGTCGTCGGAGAATGCCGAAGCCATGGTCTGGGGCGGGTTGTTGAGCGGGCGCCAGATATGCTCGCCGGCGCCGTTCCAGATGGCCAGGCCGTCGGAGTCATGGACTTCCGGACGCCAGTCGGCGATGCCCTTGATGCTTTCCGAGAACCAGTACATCGAGGTCAGCGGTGCCAGTCCCAGCCGCGCCACGTCCTTGCGCAGGAACAGCGCGCATTCCACGTCCATGATCACGGCCTTGGCGCGCTGCATCATGAAGCGGTAGGCGCCGGAGATGCTGGGGCCGTCGAGCAGCGCGTAGACGGTGACGGTATCGCCGTTGCCTTCCGGGGTCTCGAACCAGAAATGGGTGAAGGCGGGGAATTCCTCGGACTTCCCGGCCTCGGCCACGTCGATGGCGATGCCGCGCGCCGACAGCCCGTACTGGTACAGGTCGCCGATGGCGCGGAAGTAGGACGCCCCGAGGAAGGCAACCCAGTCGTTCTTGCGCCAGTCGCGCGTCTTCTGGTCGCCGAGGCGGCTTTCCTGGAAACGGAAGCCAGCGAAGCCGCTGCCCGGCGGCAGCTTGTGCGCGGGGCTGTCGGCGGGCATGTCGAAGTAGGCATCGTCATAGACGATCTCGCGGGCACGGCCGGCGCCGTCCTTGCCGCGCTCGATCACATGCATGCGCACAGGGGTGCGGAAGTAAGTGCCGAGGTGGAAAAACGTGACCGGGAACTGGCCTGGACCGTTGGCAAAGAGCGCATCGTCGGTGCGGAACCGGATCTTGCCATGGGCATCGTAGTCGATGCGCGACAGCACATCCGCTGGCGGGGAGGGCGGGGGCGCATAGGGCTTTGCAGCCAGGGCGCGCGCCCGCTCGATCAGGGCGTCGAAGCCGAACGCCTGCGCCTCGCCGAGCTTGATCCGGCTGGCCGCCAGCACCGATGGGGTAATGCCCAGCGCGGCCAGGGCGGCGGAAGCGGTGGCGGAGACCAGCAGGGTTCGGCGGTTCATCATGTGGCGACAGCGTCCTTTTCTTGTCCGTGGGATTGAGCAGAACTCTAAAAGACGGCGTTTCCCGGGAAAAGTTCGGACACCGTCTGTTACAGCCTGCAGCGGCACACGGGTCACATTGTGCCGCCTGACGCTCAGTGCGCCTCGCCGCGCGCGCGACGTGCGTGGCGCCGCTGCCGGGCCAGCATGTTCAGTCCTTCCACCGCGGCCGAGAACGCCATTGCCGTATAGATATAGCCCTTGGGCACATGCGTGCCGAGCCCTTCGGCGATCAGCGTCATGCCGATCATCATCAGGAAGGCCAGCGCCAGCATCACGATGGTCGGATTGCGGTTGATGAAGTTGGCCAGCGGTGTGGCGGCGAACAGCATCGCCATCACCGCCGCGATCACCGCGACGAACATGATCTGGACATGCTCGGTCATCCCGACCGCCGTGATGATGCTGTCCACCGAGAACACCAGGTCCAGCAGCAGGATCTGTCCGATCGCGGCGGCAAAGCTGTGCGCCACCTTGCCGGTGCCATTGCCTTCACTTTCGCCTTCCTCTCCCGCGGTAACGTGGTGATGGATCTCGCGGGTGGCCTTCCACACCAGGAAGGCGCCGCCGGCGATGAGGATGATGTCGCGCCACGACAGCCCCTGGCCAAGGATCGTGAACACCGGCTCGGTCAGCTTGACGATGACGGCAATGGTGGCCAGCAAGCCGAGACGCATCAGCAGCGCCAGGCTGATGCCCACCTTGCGCGCCTTCTCCCGCATGTCTACGGGCAGCTTGTTGGTCAGGATCGAAATGAAGATGAGGTTATCGATCCCCAGCACGATTTCCATGGCCACCAGCGTGGCCAGCGCCGCCCAGGCGGCGGGGTCCTGCAGCAATGCCAGCGACGATTCCATGAACGGGCTCCGTGTCGGTATGCAACCGGCGCCCGGGCATCGTTCCAGGCGCACGAGGCTTCATGTTAGCGCAGCGCCGCTTGCCGAAATATGTCCGCCAAGATAAAGGTTGTTTTGGGTCGAAGTGGAATATAGTATGTGATATATCAAAACATCCAATCGAGCCATCAAGGAGGCAGCAAATGAAAGTGTGTATCTACGGCGCAGGCGCCATCGGCGGCTATGTCGGGGCGCAGCTTGCGCGCGCGGGGGCCGATGTCAGCTTTGTCGCGCGCGGCCCGCACCTGGCCGCAATGCAGGAACACGGAGTCCGGCTGCTGATCGACGGCGAGGAGCGCGCGGCGCGCGTGCGCTGCACCAGCGATCCGCGCGAGCTCGGGCCGCAGGACTATGTCTTCATTACGCTGAAGGCGCATTCGGTGCCGGGCGTGGTAGACCTGATCCAGCCGCTGCTGGGTCCGGAAACCGCGATCGTGACCGGCGTCAATGGCATTCCTTACTGGTATTTCTACAAGCACGGCGGCGAACTGGCGGGATCGACGCTGGAAAGCGTCGATCCGGGCGCCCGGCAATGGCGCGGCTTCGGCCCGGAACGCGCGATCGGCTGCGTGGTCTACCCTGCCGCGGAAATCGTCGCGCCAGGCGTGATCAAGCATGTGTATGGCAAGAAGTTTCCGCTGGGCGAGCCGGACGGCAGCCGTTCCACCCGCGTGACCCGGCTCAGCGAAATGATGATGGCGGCCGACCTGGAGGCACCGGTGCGCGACAACATCCGCGACGAGATCTGGCTGAAGCTGTGGGGCAACCTGTGCTTCAACCCGATCAGTGCGCTGACCCATGCCACGCTCGATGTCATTACCTCGGACCCGGCCACGCGCGCGCTGTCGCGCCAGATGATGGTGGAGGCGCAGGGCATCGCCGAGCGCTTCGGGGTCAGGTTCCGCGTCGACGTGGAGCGGCGCATCGACGGCGCGGGAGCGGTGGGAGCGCACAAGACCTCGATGCTGCAGGACCTGGAGGCGGGGCGTGCCATGGAAATCGATCCGCTGCTCACGGTGGTTCAGGAAATGGGCCGGCTGGTCGGACAGCCGACGCCGATGTGCGACGCCGTGCTGGGTCTGATCAAGCAGCGCGACTCGATGGCCAAGCTCGCGGCTTAACCGCCGCGTCGGCAGGCGGGATAACGGGAGCGGCCACGGGGGGTTGGCCCTCCCGCCGCAAGCGGGCGGCGCCAATGTTGCGCCTGGCCCGCTTTCGGGCAGGAAATGGCAAGACGATTGTGATATACCATATACGACAGACCGCGCACGCTGACGGTGCCGATGCATGACCGCAACGTATTGCTTGATGCATTTTCGTAATGAGTCGGGCGTTTTGCTAAGCTGTGCGGAAATGTGGCGGGCAGCCATTCCGGCCGCCGCGCCACCGGTCTCACACGAGCATATTCCATGTCTGCGCAACCACAATCCATCGTCCAGCCCAACGGGCTGACCTTGTCCGTGCAACCGATCAACGCCGGCGCGAGCCTGCGCGACCAGGCCTATGCCATGTTGCGGCAGGCCATCGCCGACGCCGATATCTACCAGTCGCATGACGAGATCCGGCTCGACGAAAGAGTGCTGAGCGAAGCCATGGGCGTCAGCCGCACGCCGATCCGCGAAGCCATGACGCTGCTGGAGCAGGAAGGCTTCCTGCGTACCGTGCCGCGCCGGGGCATCTACATCATGCGCAAGACCAAGCGCGAGATCGTCGAGATGATCCAGATGTGGGCGGCGCTGGAGAGCATGGCGGCGCGTCTTGCCACGCAGAATGCCACCGACCAGGAAATCGCCCAGCTGCGCCGCATGTTCGACAGCTTCCGCGATTCGACGCCGGCCGAGCATATCGAGGAGTATTCCGACGCCAACATCGCGTTCCACCAGGCGATCGTGCAGCTGTCGAGGTCGCAGATCATCATGGACACGATCCGCAATATCTTTATCCACGTGCGCGCGATCCGGAAGATGACGATCTCGCAGAGCGACCGCGCGGCAAGGTCGATCGTGGATCACCTGCGCATCATCGAAGCGCTGGAGAAGCGCGATACCGAGCTGGCCGAGCGGCTGGTGCGTCAACACTCCCTTGACCTGGCGGACTACGTGGAGAAGCACTGCGATTTCCTTGACTGAAGCGGTCGGGGAAGGGCAAAAACGGCGGACTTCGGTCCGCCGTTTTTGTTTGGCGCCATGTCATGCCATTTCGCCAGATGATATGTGATATATCAATATGAAAGGGCAAAGCGTCGACGCGCCTTTTTCGCCGCTTTTGCTGCGCCGCATTGTCGATATTTTTGTCCCCACGGCCAAACTCCTCTTGCTCTCTTCTGATATATCACATACCGTATGTCATCAGGAGCGGCAAATCTGCGGATGCAACGCGAGAAGACCAAGGTGTCCGAAGTCTTCGACGCCAGGCGGTCCGCAAGCACCAACCATTACCGGGTCGATCCGAGCGAGTACGCGCCGGGCACCAGGAACCAGACCATGTACAAGTAAAAACCATCGCCCGAGGAGACTTTCGCAATGGAAACCAAGGCACTGCAAGGTGTTCGCATCCTGGACATGACCCACGTCCAGGCAGGCCCGTCGGCCACGCAGCTGATGGCGTGGCTGGGTGCGGACGTGATCAAGGTGGAAATGCCCGGCCGTGGCGACATTACGCGCAGCCAGCTGCGCGACGTGCCCAACGCCGACAGCCTGTACTTCACCATGCTCAACTCCAACAAGCGCAGCCTGACGCTGAACATGAAGACGCCCGAAGGCAAGGCGCTGCTCGAAGACCTGGTACAGCGCAGCGACGTGCTGATCGAGAACTTCGGGCCTGGCGTGCTGGCGCGCGCCGGCTTCGACTGGGAGCACCTGCAGGACCTGAATCCGCGGCTGGTCTATGCCTCGATCAAGGGCTTCGGCCCGGGGCCGTACGCCGACTGCAAGGCGTATGAGAACGTGGCGCAGTGCATGGGCGGCTCCGCCTCGACCACCGGCGATGCCGAAGGCGTGCCGACCGTGACCGGCGCGCAGATCGGCGATTCGGGCACCGGCATCCATTGCGTGGTCGGCATCCTGGCCGCGCTGCTGCAGCGCGAGCACACCGGCCGCGGCCAGCGCGTGGAGGTGGCGATGCAGGATGCGGTGCTGAACCTGTGCCGCGTCAAGCTGCGCGACCAGCAGCGCCTGGACAACGGCCCGCTGCGTGAATACCCGAACCAGGAGTTCGGCGACCACGTGCCCCGTGCCGGCAATGCCTCGGGCGGCGGCCAGCCGGGCGCGGCGCTGCGCTGCGCGCCGGGTGGCCCCAACGACTACGTCTACGTCATCATCCAGCCGCAGGGCTGGGAGCCGCTGATGCGCCTGTGCGGCCGCGAGGACCTGATCACCAACCCGGACTATGCCACGCCGGAAGCGCGGCTCAAGCACCTGGCCGACTGCTTCGCCGTGATCGAGAAGTGGACCAGCAAGGTCAGCAAGTTCGACGTGATGGCCGCGCTCAACGAGGTGGACGTGCCGTGCGGCCCGATCCTGTCGATGAAGGACCTGATCGAAGACCAGTCGCTGTACCAGCGCGGCTACCTTGTCGAGCTTGAGCATCCGCAGCGCGGCAACTACGTGCAGCTGGGCTGCCCGATCACGATGTCGGCATCGCCGGTGCAGGTGGAGCGCTCGCCGCTGCTGGGCGAGCATACCGACGAGATCCTCGAATGGCTGGGCCGCTCGCCCGCGCAGATCGCGGCGATGAAGCTGGCCGGGGCGGTATGACGCGCTAGCCGGAAGGTATCGCGGCCGGCGTGCCTTCGTCATTCCCGCGCAAGGGGGAATCCAGCGTTTTTCATGGCCATTGGGTTCCCGCCGTCGCGGGAACGACGGGCGGACACGCCGACGCCGTTCTCGCTCTTGTTTCCATCTTTTGACCATCCTGCAACCGATATCGGCGCAGGCAGGGCCCGCCTTTGCCTGCGCAAGGAGCATTCCCGTGCAAACCTGGATACGCTTTCGCCGTGCCGACGGCAGCATCGGCCATGGCCGCCTCGAGGGTACCGACCAGAACCGCGTGGTCGAATACGACCGCGACGGCTTCAGCCATCCCGAGCCCACGGGCGCCGTGCATGAACGCGCCGCGCTGACGCTGGTCGCGCCCTGCGAGCCCGGCAAGGTGGTGGCGCTGTGGAACAACTTCCATGCGCTCGCGCGCAAGCTGGAAAAGCCGGTGCCGACGCACCCGCTGTTCCTGATCAAGCCGGCATCGTCGCTGGCCGGCCCCAACGACGCCGTGCAGCGCCCCAAGAGCTACGACGGCAAGATCGTCTACGAGGGCGAGCTCGGCATCGTCATCGGCAAGAAGGCACGCAACGTGTCGGTGGGGGAGGCTGGCGCCCATATCTTCGGCTACACCATCGTCAACGACGTGACCGCGGCCGAGCTGATCACCGCCGATCCCAATTTCCCGCAATGGACGCGCGCCAAGGGCTTCGACACCTTCGGCTGCATCGGCCCGGCCATCGTCACCGGCTTTGACTGGCGCGGCGCCAGCGTCGTGACGCGGCTCGACGGCGTGGAGCGGCAGAACTATCCGCTGTCGGACATGATCTTCTCGCCGGAAGAACAGGTCAGCCGCATCTCGCAGGACCTGACGCTGCTGCCCGGTGACGTGATTGCCGTCGGCACCTCGCTGGGCGTGGGTTCGATGAAGGACGGCGCCGTGGTGGAGGTGTCGATCGCGGGCATCGGCTCGCTGGTCAACCACGTGCGCGGCTGAGCGCGACCCATGCCGACCCAACCCAACTCGATACGGTGAATGCCATGCCAATGACGATCGGTGTGCCCCGCGAGGTCCACCCGGGCGAGCGGCGCGTTGCCGCCACCCCGGACTCGGTCAAGGAACTGCTCAAGCTCGGCTACCAGGTCGCGGTAGAGACCGGCGCGGGCCAGGAGGCTTCGTTCTCCGACGATGACTACCGCGCCGCCGGCGCCGCCATTGTCGACGCGGCAAGCCTGTGGGCCTCGGTCGACGTGGTGGTCAAGGTGCGCCCGCCGCAGGTCCACCCCAGCCTGGGCGTGGAAGAGGCGGCGCTGCTGAAGAAGCACGCCACGCTGATCGGCTTTGTCTGGCCGGCGCAGCAGATGCCAATGCTGGAGCGGCTGGCGCAGCGCGGCGCCACGGTGCTGGCGATGGACTGCGTGCCGCGCATCTCGCGCGCGCAGAAGCTGGATGCGCTCAGCTCGATGGCCAACATGGCGGGCTACCGCGCGGTGATCGAAGCCGCGCATGCCTTCGGGCGGCCCTTTGCCGGGCAGATCACCGCCGCGGGCAAGATCCCGCCGGCGCGCGTGCTGGTGATCGGCGCGGGCGTGGCGGGGCTGGCGGCAATCGGCGCGGCGCGCAGCCTGGGCGCGGTGGTGCGCGCCTTCGATACGCGGCCGGTGGTGCGCCAGCAGATCGAAAGCCTGGGCGCCGAGTTCCTGACCGTCGAGATCGAAGAGGACGGCAGCGGCAGCGGCGGCTATGCCAAGGAGATGAGTCCCGCCTTCATCGAGGCGGAAATGCGCCTCTTCGCCGAGCAGGCGCGCGAGGTGGACATCATCATCACCACCGCGCTGATTCCGGGCAAGCCGGCGCCGAAGCTGCTGGAAGCCGGGACCGTCGGGCTCATGCGCGCGGGCAGCGTGGTGGTGGACCTTGCCGCCGAGCAGGGCGGCAACTGCGTGCTGACCGTGCCGGGCGAAAGCGTGCGCCGCGACGGTGTGACCATCATCGGCTATACCGACCTGCCCAGCCGGATGGCGGCGCAGTCGAGCCAGCTCTACGCCACCAATATCCGCCACCTGCTGACCGAGCTGACGCCGGGCAAGGACGGCCAGCTCGTGGTCAACATGGACGACGAGATGATCCGCGGCGCCACGGTGCAGCACCAGGGCGCGGTGACCTGGCCGCCGCCGCCGCTCACGGTGGCAATACCGCAGCAGCAGGCGCCGGCTGCCTCGCAGCCGGTGCAGGCGGAAGCCGCCCCGCCGCGCAACCGCACCGGCGTGACGCTGGCCGCGCTGGCGGTGGCGGCGATCGCCCTGCTCGCCCTCGGGGCGGTGGCGCCACCCGCGTTCATGGCGCACTTCACCGTGTTCGTGCTGGCGATCTTTGTCGGCTACCAGGTGGTGTGGAACGTCACCGCCGCGCTGCATACGCCGCTGATGAGCGTGACCAACGCCATCAGCGGGATCATCGTGGTGGGGGCGCTGGTGCAGCTGGGCAAGCCGTCGCTGCTGACGGCGGTGATCGCGGGCTGCGCGGTGCTGGTTGCGACCATCAACATCGCGGGCGGCTTCCTGGTCACTCAGCGCATGCTGAAGATGTTCCAGCGCGACTGAACACAAGGGCAAAGGAGACCCGAGCCATGCCTTCCGGAATCAGCAATATCGCTTACCTTGGCGCCAGCGCGCTGTTCATCCTCAGCCTGAGCGGGCTGAGCCATCCTGCCACTGCCAAACGCGGCAACCTGTTCGGCATCGCCGGCATGGTGATCGCCGTGGTGACCACGGTGCTGGCGGGCACGCCCGATGGCGTCGCCATCATCATCGGCGCGATGCTGGTGGGGGGAATCGCCGGCGCGGTGCTGGCCAGGCGCGTGGAAATGACGCAGATGCCGCAGCTGGTGGCGGTGCTGCACAGCTTCGTCGGCCTGGCCGCGGTGCTGGTCGGCTACGCCAACTACCTCGAACCGACCACGCTGGCCGGCGCGGAGAAGGCGATCCATGAGGTTGAGACCTACCTCGGCATCCTGATCGGCGCGGTCACCTTCACCGGGTCGATCATCGCCTTCCTCAAGCTGCAGGGCACCATGGGCGGCAAGCCGATGCTGCTGCCGGGCCGCCACGTGCTCAATGCCGGGGCGCTGGCGGTGTGCGTGTGGCTGGGCTATGTCTTCCTCAGCGCGCCCGATGTGCAGCAGGGGCTGGTACCGCTGGCGGCGATGACGGTGATCGCGCTGCTGGTGGGTGCGCACCTGGTGCTGGCCATCGGCGGGGCCGACATGCCGGTGGTGGTGTCGATGCTGAACAGCTACTCGGGCTGGGCGGCCGCGGCGACCGGCTTCATGCTGGGCAACGACCTGCTGATCATCACCGGCGCGCTGGTGGGATCGAGCGGCGCCATCCTCAGCTACATCATGTGCAAGGCGATGAACCGCAAGTTCCTGTCGGTGATCCTGGGCGGCTTCGGCGCGGTGCAGGCGGCGGGCGCGGCGACCGAGCAGGGCGAAGTGCTGCCGGTGTCGAGCGAGGAAGTCAGCAGCCTGCTCAAGGATGCCAACGAGGTCATCATCGTGCCGGGCTACGGCATGGCGGTGGCGCAGGCGCAGGGCACCATCAGCGAGATCGCGCGGCGGCTGCGTGCGCAGGGCGTCAACGTCCGCTTCGGCATCCACCCGGTGGCTGGCCGACTGCCGGGGCACATGAACGTGCTGCTGGCCGAGGCGAGGGTGCCATACGACATCGTGCTGGAAATGGAGGAGATCAACGACGACTTCGAGAAAGCCGACGTGGTGCTGGTGGTCGGCGCCAACGACATCGTCAACCCGGGTGCGCTGGAAGATCCCGCCAGTCCGATTGCCGGCATGCCGGTACTGGAGGTGTGGAAGGCCAGGACCGTGGTGGTGTCCAAGCGCAGCATGGCGGCGGGCTACGCGGGAGTCGACAACCCGCTGTTCTACAAGGACAACACGCGCATGTGGTTCGGCGATGCCAAGGGCAGTGTCGATGCGTTGCTGCGGCAGCTGGAGGAAACGCCGGCATAGGGGTTTTCCATTGGGGGGTGCCATGCTTGGCCCCACCATGTTGTCCCGAAGACCAGGATTTATGGTCAGGTCCGCGTTGTATAAACGGTCATGAATGGATACGATAAAAAACTTTAAGCCAACACTTATTTAGCTTCAGTTAGCATCAATCCAGCGATTTCATGTGCCGGAGGGTCAGCGTCGGTTTCGACGCTGTCCGGCGAACGCAGGCACGGCATCATGGCAGTCACAGTGATGCCCAGTCGTTGGCGTTTTCTTCGGCGTTCCTGGTAGGCCCGGCGTTGCGCCAGGCACTCAGGGGCAGGCGTCCTGGAGCAGGGCAGGCCGGAGGAAGTTGAGGACCTCGCAAGGCATTTCTGAGGGCCTCAAAGTGCTCGAAATCGTTGTATGTAATATATCTGTCGACTTGGATTCGACAGGGCGATCCATTTACGTGGGGATCTCTCGTCTGTGCAAAAGGGGAATGATTGCCGCAGACTAAGGAGTTGCCCTGATTTGAGCGCAGATAGAAGCTGGTTTGCTGCAGTGCACTGACGAAAGTTTCGTCGCAGACAGGAAAATAGCTTGCCGTTCTCTGATATATCACATACCGTATGTCATCAAGACCGGTCGAATGAACCGGCACAGGTTGAGGCAAGGGGAACAGCCCCCGCGCCCCACACAAGTTCAACGAGGAGATCAAGCATGTCCGAAGTCGTAGCCAAGCGGGCCGAGTTACCACCGCGGAAGACCCCCTGAAGTAGAAGAACTCCGACCCCAGTCAATTCGTATAGAGGAAGCAACCATGGCAGAAGTTGGAAACGAGCTGCAGCGTCACGCCGCGGAAGAACATCAGGCACAGACCGATGGTTTTCATCTGGTCATCGACGCGCTCAAGCTGAACGGCATCGAAAACATTTACGGCCTGCCCGGCATTCCGGTCACCGATCTGGCTCGTCTGGCGCAGGCCAACGGCATGCGTGTCATCAGCTTCCGTCACGAGCAGAATGCAGGCAACGCGGCAGCGATTGCCGGCTTTCTCACGCAAAAGCCGGGCGTTTGCCTGACCGTTTCTGCGCCCGGCTTCCTGAACGGCCTGACGGCGCTGGCGCATGCAACCACCAACTGCTTCCCGATGATCCTGATCAGCGGCTCGAGCGAGCGCGAGATCGTCGATCTGCAGCAGGGTGACTACGAAGAGATGGACCAGCTGGCCATCGCCCGTCCGCACGCCAAGGCTGCCTTCCGCGTGCTGCACGCTGAAGACATCGGTGTCGGTATCGCGCGTGCCATTCGTGCCGCCGTGTCGGGCCGTCCTGGCGGTGTGTACCTGGACCTGCCGGCCAAGCTGCTGGGCCAGTCGATGGAAGCCGAGAAGGGCCGCAAGTCGCTGATCAAGGTGGTGGATCCGGCCCCCCGCCAGCTGCCTGCACCGGACTCGGTCGACCGTGCCGTCGCGCTGCTGAAGAGCGCAAAGCGCCCGCTGATCCTGCTGGGCAAGGGTGCCGCGTATGCACGCGCCGAAGCGGATATCCGCACGCTGGTCGAGAAGACGGGCATTCCGTACCTGCCGATGTCGATGGCCAAGGGCCTGCTGCCCGATACGCACCCGCAATCGGCCTCGGCCGCACGCTCGTACGTGCTGGCTGAAGCTGACGTGGTGCTACTGGTCGGCGCACGCCTGAACTGGCTGCTGTCGCACGGCAAGGGCAAGACCTGGGGCAAGCCGAAGCAATTCATCCAGATTGACATCGCGGCGACCGAGATGGACAGCAACGTCGCCATCGCCGCGCCGGTAGTGGGTGACATCGGTTCGTGCGTGTCGGCAATCCTCGACAAGGTCGGCAACGACTTTGCCAAGCCGGGCGCCGACTGGCTGAACGCGGTGGCCGACCGCAGGGACACGAACCTGGCGAAGATGGCCGAGACCCTGGTCAAGGCCAGGGATGCGTCGCCGATGAACTTCCACGGCGCGCTGGGCGTGCTGAAGGAGGTCGTCAAGGCCAATCCGGGCATCTCGTTCGTCAACGAAGGCGCCAACACGCTGGACTACGCCCGTGCCGTGATCGACATGTACGAGCCGCGCAAGCGCCTGGACGTGGGCACCTGGGGCGTGATGGGCGTGGGCATGGGCTACGCGGTCGCCGCGGCGGTGGAGACCGGCAAGCCGGTGCTGGCGCTGTGCGGTGACAGTGCGTTCGGGTTCTCGGGCATGGAAGTCGAGACCATCTGCCGCTACAACCTGCCGGTCTGCATCGTCATCTTCAACAACAACGGCGTCTACAAGGGTATCGATGTGAATCCGACCGGCGGCAAGGACCCGGCGGTCACGACGTTCGTCCCGGGCGCGCGCTACGACAAGATGATGGAAGCGTTCGGTGGCGTCGGTGCCAACGTGACCACGCCGGCGGAACTCGAGGCTGCCGTGAACGAAGCCTTGAAGTCGGGCAAGCCCACGCTGGTCAACGCCGTCATCGACCCGGCTGCCGGCACTGAAAGCGGTCGCCTGACCAATCTGAATCCGCAAAGCTCGGCCAAGAAGTAATTCGTCCGAATTTCACCACTCTGATCCAATAGGAGAACGAAAGTGAACCTCCCGCTCAATGGCATCAAGATCATCGACTTCACGCACGTCCAGGCCGGGCCTGCCTGCACGCAGCTTCTCGCCTGGTTCGGCGCAGACGTCATCAAGGTGGAGCGCCCCGGTTCGGGCGATGTCACGCGCACCCAGCTGCGCGACATCCCGGATGTCGACGCGCTGTACTTCACCATGCTCAACAGCAACAAGCGCTCGCTCACGCTGGACACCAAGAAGCCGGAAGGCAAGAAGATCCTGGAGCAGCTGATCCGCGAGTCGGACGTGCTGGTCGAGAACTTCGGGCCGGGCGCGCTGGACCGCATGGGCTTCTCGTGGGAACGCATCAACGAGCTGAACCCCAAGATGATCGTGGCTTCGGTCAAGGGCTTCAGCGACGGCCACCATTACGAAGACCTGAAGGTCTATGAGAACGTGGCGCAGTGCGCGGGAGGCGCGGCGTCGACCACCGGCTTCTGGGACGGCCCGCCGACGGTGTCCGCCGCGGCGCTGGGCGATTCCAACACCGGCATGCACCTGGCCATCGGCATCCTGACCGCGCTGATCGGCCGCGACAAGACCGGCAAGGGCCAGAAGGTGGCCGTGTCGATGCAGGACGCCGTGCTCAACCTGTGCCGCGTCAAGCTGCGCGACCAGCAGCGCCTGGACCGCCTGGGCTTCCTGGAAGAGTATCCGCAGTACCCGCATGGCAGCTTCAGCGACGTGGTGCCGCGCGGCGGCAACGCGGGCGGCGGCGGCCAGCCGGGCTGGGTGCTGAAGTGCAAGGGCTGGGAGACCGACCCCAACGCTTACATCTACTTCACCATCCAGGGCCATGCCTGGGAGCCGATCTGCAAGGCGCTGGGCAAGCCGGAATGGATCGATGATCCCAACTACGCCACCGCCAAGGCACGCCAGCCGCATATCTTCGATATCTTCAACACCATCGAGGACTGGCTTGCCGACAAGACCAAGTACGAGGCGGTGGATATCCTGCGCAAGCATGACATCCCGTGCTCGCCGGTACTGTCGATGAAGGAGATCGCCGCCGATCCGTCGCTGCGCGCCAGCGGCAGCATTACAGAGGTGCCGCACAAGGAGCGCGGCACTTACCTGACGGTGGGCAGCCCGATCAAGTTCTCCGACCTCAAGCCGGAAATCACGGGTTCGCCGCTGCTGGGCGAGCATAGCGAAGAAGTGCTGGCCGGCCTGGGCTACGGCGCGGACGACATCAAGCGCCTGCGCGAGTCCCAGGTGATCTGACGCCGCCCGCCCGGCATATGTGTATGTGCCGGGGCGTCCGCCGGGGCCGCGCGAACCGCGCCGCCCCGGCGTTTTTGCTTGCAGCGCGGCCCCGTGCCGCGCTACCTTGACGGCAACATACCCCAACCGGCAATGACCGACAGAGAGGGAATCCCCATGCCAGAACCCATCGACTACGCGCAACTGGTGTCGGCCATCGGCGACGCCATCATCATCTCCGACGCCAAGGGCGCCATCACGCTGTGGAACCCCGCTGCCGAGCGCATGTTCGGTTACACCCAGGCCGAGGCCATGGGCCAGTCGCTCGACCTGATCATTCCCGAACGGCTGCGCGGGCGCCATTGGGAGGGCTATGACAAGACCATGGCCACCGGCATCACGCGCTACGGCCATGACCTGCTCAAGGTGCCCGCGGTCGACAAGGATGGCAAGACCATGTCGATCGCCTTTACCGTGGCGCTGCTCAAGGATGACACGGGTGCCATCAACGGCATCGTCGCCGTCATCCGCGACGAATCCGTGCGCTTCCAGGAAGAGCGGGCGCTGAAGAAGCGGCTGGTCGAACTGGAGAGCCAGGTCAAGGAACAGGCCTGATATCGCTGCCCCCGGCTGGCAGACTGCCCCGCACGGGCATGGCGCAATGGTCCTTGAGCGCCCTGCGGGCTCACCGCTTGCGCGCCGCGTGCCGCACCAGCAGCGACCCCAGCGGCAGGGCCAGCCCGAAAGCCAGGTAGACCAGCGTCAGCATGCGCGGCGACAGGCGCCGCTCGAAGCCGGGCGTCAGGCGGCGCGGCGTACATTTCAGGTCCACCAGGCAGGCCAGGGCTGCCACGCCAAGGCCGCCAAGCGCCAGGGTGCCCGCGGCGCCGCGGGCATGATGCCGTGCCACCGCGGTTTCATAAAATACGGCCCAGAACACCGACATTGCATGATGGATGACGTAGCCCAGCATGGTATGCCGGACTGACGGCCGGTTGGCATGCATCGCGCGTTCGCCCCAGATCCAGTGGCTGACCGCATTGACCGGCGCGAATGCGCTGCCGCAATCAACGGTGCCGCCACGGGCGAGCATGCCGGTGGAGACCACGCTGGCGCAGGCGCCGGAAATCGCGGCGCGGCGCAGGATGGTCGATGCATCCGCCGGATGGTACTGCCTGGCGCTGGCGGCTTCATCGGCCGGCATGTCTGTGCGGTATTGGTGGCGAGCGGATTCCATGTGGTGGCACGGGCGCGGCACCGGCCTGCACCGGCTGCTACGGAAGCGCCGCATGGCGGCGACACTGTCATGGCAAGCTAGTTTCATGCCGTCGCCAGCGTGCGCTTAGCGCACATGTCGGCCGCTGTTGAGCGGGTGCCGGTGGTGGCGGCTGGCGAGCCGGAATAAAAAAGGCGAGGCCGCCCAAGCGCCTCGCCTGTAACCGATCGGACCACTCAGTTAAGATGGCCGACCGCGCGCAGGTACTCGTTCTTCTTCTCGAAGATCAGTCCGCTCAGGAAGGCCGCATCATAGGCGGCAAGCAGGTGGGCGTGGTGCTCTTCGATATAGCGGGCGACGCGGGCCTTTTCGCATTCGATGCCGCACAGCCATTCATACATCTCGGCGTCCCAGCGGAAACTCAGCTCCAGTTCGATGAAGGCGGCGTTATAGGCTGCGAGCTGCGTCTCGCGCGGGATGGGCTGGTTGTCAGTGCCGACCGTAATGGTTGCGGGGCGGCTGTCAGTCTGGACCTGGTTCATGGCTTGTCTCCTCGATGCGCTGTAGCGGTGGGGTTGAGACAAGCATAGGGACGTCAAACGATTTACGATAATTAAAGTTTGACAGTCAAACCATAAATTATCGTTTATGGATGGCGATGCTAGGCTTCCAGGCGAATCAATCCTTCCACGCCGGTAATCCGCTGGATCAGTCCCGCGCCTTCCTCCATCAGGAACTGCTTGAACGCCAGTGCCACGGGCGGCAGCCGCTTGTTCTTGCGATGCACAACGTACCAGTTGAGCATCACCGGAAAGCCCTCGATATCGAGCACGGCCAGCTTCCCCGCCTGCAACTCGAGTCCGACCGTGTGCGCCGACAGGAAGGCGATGCCCATGTTGGCGATCACCGCCTGCTTGATGGTCTCCGTGCTCTTGATCTCCATGGCGATGCGCAGGTTGGACAGCCGGCCGGCAAAGCCTTCCTGCATCGAATTCCAGGTATCCGAGCCCTTTTCGCGCGAAACAAAGGCCTCGTCGGCCAGTGCCGAAAGCGGGATGTTGCGCTTGCCGACCAGCGGATGGCTGGGCGCTGCGACGATGACGTAAGGGTGGGGCGCGAAAGCTTCGTTGATGGTGTCCATGCCTTCCGGCGGACGCACCATCACCGCGAGGTCGGTCAGGTTGCCGGCCAGCTGGTGCAGCAATTCCTCGCGATTGTGCACCGCAAGGTTCAGCGTCACGCCTTCATGGCGCTCCATGAATTCCGCCAGCAGCCGCGGAAAGAAATAGTCGCCGGCGCTGATCACCGCCACATTGAGGCGCCCGCCGGAAATGCCCTTGAGCTGCGACATGGCGTCTTCGGCCTCGCGGAACTGCTGGATGATGCTGCGGCTGTAGTGCAGCATCTCGTGCCCCGCCGGCGTCAGGTAGATCTTCTTGCCGAGTTGCTCGAACAGCGGCAGGCCGACGTGGTGTTCCAGCTGCCGGACCTGGGTCGACACGGCCGGCTGCGTCAGGTGCAGCTCCTCGGCGGCGCGCGAAAAGCTCATATGGCGGGCGACGGTTTCAAAGACCTTCAGTTGCCGCAGCGTGGCGTTCCTCATTCAATCGTTCCGTGCAATATATAAACGGTCATCAATACAAACGATAAAAAACTTTATGCAGTGCTGATCTTAGATTCAAGTAGCATCAATCCCGGATTTGCATGCCGCAATGTCAGGCGTCGATCTCATACGTGACCAAGGGCCCACACCTAAGAGGCCCGGGAGAGTGTCCCGTCCGGGGACGCAGCTGGCAAGCACAAGGAGACAAGAATAGATGGCGCAATATGAAGCGGCGGCCACGCCCGCTCACAGCGATGTGAACGGCCGGGGCCTGCAAAACCGTTGGATCCAGCTCGCAATCGGCGTGGTATGCATGGGGCTGGTGGCCAACCTGCAGTATGGCTGGACCTTGTTCGTATCCCCGATGGACGCCAAGCATCACTGGGGAGCATCCGCGATCCAGGTGGCGTTTTCCATTTTTATCGTAACCGAGACCTGGCTGGTACCGCTGGAGGGCTGGCTGGTCGACAAGTTCGGTCCGCGCCCGGTGGTGGCGGGCGGGGCGATCTGCGCGGGGCTGGCGTGGGTGATGAACGCGTATGCGACCACGCTGCCGGAATTGTATGTGGCGGCGGTGATCGCGGGCATCGGCGCGGGCGGAGTGTACGGCACCTGCGTGGGCAATGCGCTGAAGTGGTTCCCGGACAAGCGCGGGCTGGCCGCCGGGCTGACGGCGGCGGGGTTTGGCGCGGGCGCGGCGATCACTGTGATCCCGATCGCGAACATGATCCAGAGCGCCGGGTATGAAAAGGCATTCCTGTTCTTCGGCATCCTGCAGGGTGCGTGCATCTTCGTACTGGCGCTGCTGCTGGTGAAGCCCAGGGCGCCAAAGGGAGCGGTGGCGGCCAAGGCGGTGCTGACCAACCCGGTGGAACACACGCCGGGGCAGATGGTGAAGACGCCGGTGTTCTGGCTGATCTACGCGAGCTTTGTCGCGGTGGCCGCGGGCGGGATCATGGCGACTGCGCAGCTGGGGCCGATCGCGAAGGACTACGGCTTTGCGTCGATGCCGGTGACGCTGCTCGGGCTGACCTTGCCGCTGCTGACGATGACGCTGTCGATCGACAACCTGTGCAACGGCTTCACGCGTCCGCTGTGCGGGTTCCTGTCGGACAAGTTCGGCCGCGAGAACACGATGTTCGTGATCTTCATCGGCGAGGGGCTGGCACTGCTGGGCCTGATGCAGCTGGGGCACAACCCGTACTGGTTCATGTTCTTCGCGGCGCTGACGTTCCTGTTCTGGGGCGAGATCTTCTCGATCTTCCCGGCGCTGTGCGCGGACACGTTCGGCAGCAAGTTCGCGGCGGCCAACGCCGGGACGCTGTACACGGCCAAGGGCACGGCGGCGATGCTGGTGCCGCTGGCATCGGTCCTGTCGGCGCGCGGCGGCTGGGAGGCGGTGTTCACGGTGGCGGCGGTGGTGACGATCGCCGCGGGGATCTCGGCCAAGGTATTGCTGGCGCCAATGCGCAGGCGCTTTATCACCGGGCAGGCCGAAGGCCTGCAGGTTGCGGATGCCGCCTATCTGCCGCGAATCCAGAGAGAAGGAGACTAAGTACCCCCGAAGGACGGCCTGCCTGCGCGCAGGCCGTTGCCATGACATCAGGCCAACGACCGCGCGACACCTGCAAATCCATACCCACAGCAACGAAGGCTGCACACAGCCACGCCCCACCAAGGAGACTGCCATGACCGGACCGCATGCATCGGTGCCCGCACCGCGACATCCCGCCGCGCCCGACCACGGGCTGCGCCTGAGCAGCGCCGTCGCGTGCCAGGGAGGGCGGCCATGAACATCTCGCTCCCCCAACTGAAGGCCTTCGCCGCGGTGGCGCGGCACAAGAGCTTTACGCGCGCGGCCGCCGAACTCGGCCTGACGCAGTCCGCGGTAAGCCGCAGCGTGCGCGAGCTGGAAGAAGAAATCGACCAGCGCCTGTTTGACCGCACCACGCGCCAGGTTGAATTGACCGACGCCGGCCTGCACCTGTCGCAGCGCATCTGCCACCTGATCGAGGAGGTCGAGCAGACGCTGCGCGACAGCCAGAGCGCGAGCCGCCCGTGCCAGGGCCTGGTGCAGATCGCGTCGGACCCGGTGCTCAGCTCGATGTCGCTGCCGGCGTGGCTGGCGGGCTGCCGGCAGGCGTGGCCGGCGATCGCGATCCACCTGAAGGACCGCTCGCAGGAATCAGTGCTGCAGAGCGTGCGCAGCGGCGAGGTCGACTTCGGCATCGCCACCGATCCGCGCGCCGCCGATGACCTGTACTGCGAACCGCTTTGCATCGACCCCTATCACGCCGTGCTGCCGGCGCAGCATCCGCTGGCGGCGCGCGACTCGGTAGGGTGGGGCGAGCTCAGCGATGCCAGCGTGCTGACGCTGGACCAGCAGTGCGGCATGCAGCCGGCGGTGGAGAAGGCGCTCAGCAGCTACCACGTGCGGACCAGCTCGCTGCAGCTGCTCGGGCACTTTGCCGCGGTGTTCGGCATGGTAGCGCTGGGGCTGGGCATCGGCGTGGTGCCGTCGCGCGCGCAGGCGGGCGGCCTGAACCCGGCCGCCGTGATGCGGCCATTGCGGCCGCAGGTGACGTCAACCGTCATGCTGGTGCGGCGCAAGAGCCGGTCGCTGAAGCCCAACGCCGCCGCCATCTGGGACGCCTTGCGCGGCCTGGAGTATGAACCCCCGGCCACGGCGGCAGTGGCGCGCCGGGATACCACCACCGTGTGAAGGGATGCGAGATCGCCATCCCGACCGCTGTTGTATTGGAGCAAATTTTCTACTGATATATTACATACAGGATATTTACACATAGTGCGGCGCAGCATATAATGAAAACTCCTGACCACAACGCAACTGGAGTTTTCAAATGGAAGTCGCATTGCTCTTCGCCCTTGGCCTGGCCGCTCTTGCCGGCGGTGTCGCCATGACCATCCTGCTGGCTAGCCGCCTGCCGATGGACGTGCTGGTGACCGCGCAGGAACATGGCCGCTTTGCCGGGCTGGGATCGAGCCAGGAAAGCGACGGAGTGGGCCGCGCACGCCAGGCGCGCGTCGTGCCCGCTGCCGGCGAACTGGCATACGCCTGATCGGCGCTGCGCCGGGCGCAGTCCGTGCGTATTGCGCATGGCACCGCCTCGAGCGCGTCTGGCAAGGATGTAGCGGCCGGCATCCCTTGTTGCTGAGCTTGTCCGTCTCAAGCCTGGCTTGAAGACCCCGCGGCCGCCAACTCTCCCTCCTTCGGTGCGCTGTCTTGCGCGCTATTCTGCCGCTGATTCGCCCCCAGCCTCCCGCCCAACGTCCCCCCAAGCCTTCCACCCTGGCGCTTGCCATCCTTCATCCTCCCCAGTTTTAGGCAAACCAGCACCTGCCATGCATGCACCTCCATGCCAAGCGGAAGTCACGTCATTTTAAATGTATCAAACTAGGGACTTTCCCCAACCGCTCGCTTTCCCGGTTTCCTCACGCCTTAATCCCCGGCATGCTGGTGGTTGCCACCGGCGCGTGGATTGATGCGCCGACTCAAGGCAACTGCTTGATTTCCAAGGATTCCTGGTGCCAGCGGCAGGGCCGTTGATGCGGCGCGCGCAATAGTGGCGCCGCAGCATCGGCCATGCCGGCGCAGGTTGCGGAAAGTGTTTGCTGCAGAGCCGCAACGAATACGCTTGACTTGTGTGATATATCACATACCGTATAGCACTAGAACGGCTAAGCTGTTCGAGACCGAGAGTCACGCAGAGGCGTCTTCAGGCGCCCAATCTTCCACCTTGGCGGCTTGCCGCTATAAGGAGACATCATGGAACTGCAGCAAAGGGAGTCCACGTCGCGTTTTGCGTCGCCGTGGGTGCAATTGGTCTTCGGCGTGATCTGCATGGCGATGATCGCCAACATGCAGTACGGCTGGACGCTGTTCGTCAACCCGATCGACGATAAATACCACTGGGGCCGCACCGCGATCCAGGTGGCATTCACCATCTTCGTCGTGACGGAAACCTGGCTGGTACCGATCGAGGGCTACCTCGTCGACAAGTACGGCCCGCGCCCGGTAGTGGTGGGTGGCGGCCTGCTTTGCGCCATCGCGTGGGCGCTGAATTCGGTGGCGTCTTCGCTGCCGATGCTGTACGTCGCCGCGGCAATCGGCGGCCTGGGCGCGGGCGCGGTGTATGGGACTTGCGTTGGCAATGCGCTGAAGTGGTTCCCCAATCGCCGCGGTCTGGCGGCAGGGATCACAGCGGCCGGCTTCGGCGCGGGCTCCGCGCTGACCGTGGTGCCCATCGCCAACATGATCAAGACGTCGGGCTATGAAGCCGCGTTCCTGTGGTTCGGCCTTGGCCAGGGCCTGGTCGTGTTCATCCTGGGCATGGCCCTGTTCCCGCCGTCCGCGAAGATCCTGAGCGAGGTCAAGTCCACGCTGAAGGCTGCCGCCACCTACAATGCTTCGCCGCGCGAGGTGCTGAAGTCGCCGATCTTCTGGGTCATGTACGCGATGTTCGTGATGATGGCCGCCGGCGGCCTGATGGCCACCGCCCAGCTCGGTCCGATCGCCAAGGACTTCGGCCTGCACGAGGCGCCGATCTCGATCCTCGGCCTGACCTTGCCCGCGCTGACCTTCGCACTGACCATCGATCGCGTCCTCAACGGCTTGACGCGCCCGTTCTTCGGCTGGATTTCCGACCATATCGGCCGTGAACGCACCATGTTCTTTGCCTTCGGGGTCGAGGCCGTCGGTATCCTGCTGCTGTCGAAGTACGGCCATCATCCGGTTGCCTTCGTGATCCTGACCGGCGTGGTGTTCTTCGCCTGGGGCGAGATCTACAGCCTGTTCCCGGCCACCTGCGGCGACACCTTCGGGCCGAAGTTTGCCGCGACCAACGCGGGCCTGCTGTACACCGCCAAGGGCACGGCCGCGCTGCTGGTGCCGTTCTCCAGCGTGATCACGGCCGCCACGGGCAGCTGGCATGCGGTCTTCATGGTGGCCTCGGGGATGGCGGCATTGACTGCGATCATGGCGCTGTTCGTGCTCAAGCCGATGCGCGAAGCCCATGCCCGCAAGTATGTCCATGCCAATACCTCGGCACCAATGGGCTACCGTACCGTGCCAGAAGACCTGACCTGATGAAGAAAGCAGTACGGCGCCAGCGGGCGCCGGTAGTATCCGGGGCAGGCGGCCGCCATGCCTGCACGGCCACCCGCCCCGGTAGCACAATACGAGAAAAATGAAGCACGACAGGAGGGTGGCCCGCGAGGCACCTTCCTGATCGGCCATCCGACATCCACAAAAGATCCAGGCACCGCCATGAACCAGGTTGTCATCCCTCTTGAGGCGACAGGGCTCGGCCGGCAGCGCAAGCGCCGCCAGCCCAAGGGCCGTCAGGTCGACGCGGCCGCGCTGGCCGAAGTGCGCGTGGCGCTGGGCGACATGCCGCGCCGCCGCGATCTGCTGATCGAACACCTGCACTGCATCAACGACCGCTACGGCCAGCTTGCGATGCCGCACCTGGTGGCGCTCGCGAGCGAGCTGAGGCTGTCGATGACCGAGGTGTACGAGGTCGCCAGCTTCTACCACCATTTCGACGTGGTCCGCGAGGACGCGGACGGACAGATCGCCGCGCCGCCCGCGCTGACGGTGCGCGTATGCGAGGGCATTGCCTGCGAACTGGCCGGTGCCCGCGCGCTGATCGACAAGCTGCCTGCCTTGCTCGGCACCGAGGTGCGCGTGATCGCGGCGCCGTGCATCGGCCGTTGCGAGAAGGCGCCCGCGGCGCTGGTCGGGCAGAACCCTGTGGACGGTGCGACCGCCGACACGGTTGCCGCCGCGGTCCAGGCCAGGGCCGTGCATCACGAGCCTGAGCCCTATATCGATTACGACGCCTACCGTGCAGCGGGCGGCTACGGCCTCCTGAAGTCCCTTGACAACGGCACCCTCGATGCCGACGCCGTGCTGTGCACGATGGAAGATTCCGGCCTGCGCGGCCTGGGCGGCGCGGGCTTCCCCACCGGCCGCAAATGGCGCATCGTGCGCAAGGAACCCGCACCGCGCCTGATGGCCGTGAATATCGACGAAGGCGAGCCTGGCACCTTCAAGGACCGCGTCTACCTGGAGCGCGATCCGCACCGCTTCCTGGAAGGCATGCTGATCGCGGCGACGGTGGTGAATGTGTCGGCGATCTACATCTACCTGCGCGACGAATACGCCGGCTGCCGCGCGCTGCTGGCCGAGGCACTGCGGCAGCTGCGCGACGACCCGCCGCTTTCCGGCCTGCCCACGATCGAGCTGCGCCGCGGCGCGGGCGCGTATATCTGCGGCGAAGAGTCGGCGATGATCGAGTCGATCGAAGGCAAGCGCGGCATGCCGCGGCTGCGCCCGCCGTATGTGGCGCAGGTGGGCCTGTTCGGCCGGCCCACGCTCGAGCACAACTTCGAGACCCTGTACTGGGTGCGCGACATCATCGAGAAGGGCGCGGAGTGGTTCGCCGCGCAGGGTCGCAACGGGCGGAAGGGCCTGCGCTCGTTTTCGGTTTCCGGCCGCGTGAAAAAGCCCGGGGTGCACCTGGCACCGGCGGGCATTTCCGTGCGCGAACTGATCGACGAATACTGCGGCGGCATGCTCGACGGCCACAGCTTCTACGCCTACCTGCCGGGCGGCGCGTCGGGCGGCATCCTGCCCGCGTCGATGGGCAATATCCCGCTCGATTTCGACACGCTGCAGCCCTACGGCTGCTTTATCGGCTCGGCCGCGGTGGTGATCCTGTCCGACCACGACAGCGCCACGCAGGCGGCGCGCAACCTGATGCACTTCTTCAAGCATGAGTCGTGCGGGCAATGCACGCCGTGCCGCACCGGCACGGCCAAGGCGCTCGACCTGATCCGGCAGCCGAAGTGGGACCTGTCCGCGCTGGACGACCTGTCCGCGGTGATGCGCGATGCATCGATCTGCGGGTTGGGGCAGGCCGCGCCCAATCCCGTCGACTGCGTGATCAAGTACTTCCCGCACGAACTCGCGTGAGAGACTGACATGAATGCACTGACCCGCGCCGAACGCGCGCTTGTCGAATCCGCCGAGCCAGCCGTCACCTTCACGCTCAACGGCCGTGAAGTCACCGCGCAGCCCGGCGAAAGCTTGCTCAAGATAGCGCAGCGCGAGGGCTTCGACGTCCCGCACCTGTGCTACAAGGACGGCCTCGAGCCCGCCGGCAACTGCCGCGCCTGCATGGTGGAGATCCAGGGCGAGCGCGTGCTGGCCCCGTCCTGCTGCCGCTATCCCGCCGCAGGCATGCAGGTGCAGACCGAATCCGAACGCGCCCGCCGCGCCCAGCGTACCGTGCTGGAGCTGCTGCAGTCGGACATGCCGGAAGCGGAATACACGCGCCACAACGAACTCGACCAGTGGGCGGCGAAGCTGGAAGTCGGCAAGCCGCGCTTTGCCCCGCGCGAGCGCGTGGCGGCGGACCTGTCGCACCCGGCCATCGCCGTCAACCTCGATGCCTGCATCCAGTGCACCCGCTGCCTGCGCGCCTGCCGCGACGAGCAGGTCAACGACGTCATTGGCCTGGCGCTGCGCGGCGATGAGGCCCGCATCGTGTTCGACATGGACGATCCCATGGGCGCCTCCACCTGCGTCGCCTGCGGCGAATGCGTGCAGGCCTGTCCGACCGGCGCACTGATGCCCGCGCGCGACGTGGCCCTGGCCGTTCCCGACAAGCAGGTCGAATCGGTGTGCCCGTATTGCGGCGTGGGCTGCCAGCTGACCTACAACGTCAAGGACAACCGCATCCTGTTCGTGGAAGGCCGCGACGGTCCCGCCAACCACCAGCGGCTGTGCGTGAAGGGCCGCTACGGCTTCGACTACGTGCAGCACCCGCAGCGGCTGACCGTGCCGCTGGTGCGCCGCGAAGGCGTGCCAAAGCGCGGCGATTTCGTCATGGACCCGGACCACGTCATGGACGTGTTCCGCGAAGCCTCCTGGGAAGAGGCGCTGGCGCTCGCCGGCGGCAAGCTCGCGCAGATCCGCGACACGCATGGCAAGCGCGCGCTGGCGGGCTTCGGCTCGGCCAAGGGCAGCAACGAAGAGGCCTACCTGTTCCAGAAGCTGGTGCGCACCGGCTTCGGCAGCAACAACGTCGACCATTGCACGCGGCTGTGCCATGCCTCGTCGGTGGCGGCGCTGCTGGAAGGCATCGGCTCGGGCGCGGTGTCGAACCCGGTGATGGATGTCGACAAGGCCGAGGTCGTGATCGTGATCGGCGCCAACCCGACCGTGAACCACCCGGTCGCGGCAAGCTGGATCAAGAACGCCGTGAAGAACGGCACCAAACTGATCGTGGCCGATCCGCGCCGCTCCGACCTGGCGCGCTTCGCCTGGCGCTTCCTGCAGTTCAAGCCCGATGCCGACGTGGCGCTGCTCAACGCGATGATGCATGTGATCGTCAACGAGGGCCTGGTGGACCGCGACTTCATCGACAGCCGCACCATCGGCTTCGACGAACTGCAGCGCAACGTCGCCGCGTACAGTCCCGAGCTGATGGCGCCGATCTGCGGCATCGACGCCGAGACCATCCGCGAGGTCGCCCGCGCCTATGCGACCTCGAAGGGATCGATGATCCTGTGGGGCATGGGCGTATCGCAGCACGTGCATGGCACCGACAACGCGCGCTGCCTGATTGCGCTGGCGCTGATGACCGGCCAGATCGGCCGGCCCGGCACGGGGCTGCATCCGCTGCGCGGGCAGAACAACGTGCAGGGCGCTTCCGACGCGGGGCTGATCCCCATGATGTATCCGGACTACCGGCGCGTCGACGATCCGGTGGCGATCGCCAGCTTCGAAGCGCTCTGGGGCATGCCGCTGGACCGCCAGCCGGGCCTGACCGTGGTGGAGGTCATGCAGGCGATCGAGCGCGGCGAAGTGCGCGGCATGTACATCATGGGCGAGAACCCGGCGATGTCCGACCCCGACGCCGAGCATGCGCGCGAGGCGCTGGCGTCGCTCGATCACCTGGTGGTGCAGGACATCTTCCTGACCGAGACGGCGTACCTGGCGGACGTGGTGCTGCCGGCATCGGCGTTCCCGGAGAAGACCGGCACCTTCACCAACACCGACCGCACCGTGCAGCTCGGGCGGCAGGCGCTCGAACCACCCGGGCAGGCGCGGCAGGACCTGTGGATCATCCGGCAGATGGCGGCGCAACTCGGGCTGGAATGGCACTACGACAGCGTGGTGGATGTGTTCAACGAAATGCGGCAGGCAATGCCAAGCATCGGCGGCATGACCTGGGAGCGCCTGGAGCGCGAGCACGCCGTGACCTATCCATGCATGGAAGAGGGCGATCCGGGCGAGCCGGTGATTTTCACGGACAGCTTCCCGACCGACAGCGGCCGTGGCCGCTTCGTGCCCGCCGACATCATTCCGGCTGCGGAGCGGCCTGATGCCGACTACCCGATGGTGCTGATCACCGGGCGCCAGCTGGAGCACTGGCATACCGGCAGCATGACCCGTCGCGCCGGCGTGCTCGATGCGATCGAGCCGGATCCGGTCGCGCTGGTGCATCCGCTGGATCTCGATGCACTGGGCGGCAAGCCCGGAGATGTGGTCACGCTGTCGTCGCGGCGCGGCGAAGTCACGCTGTATGCGCGCGCCGATGCCGGCACGCCGCGCGGCGCCGTGTTCGTGCCGTTCTGCTACTACGAAGCGGCGATCAACAAGCTGACCAACGCAGCGCTGGACCCGTTCGGCAAGATCCCGGAGTTCAAGTACTGCGCGATCAGGATGACGGTGGGCGGGCAGGTGCCGGTGCAGTCCAGCTATGGCGGCGGGCAGATACTGGAGCCCGCTGCTGTCTAGCAGCAGTAATGGTGGTGTTTCGCCTGCGCGGCGGGCGAAGCACCACCGCGTCCCTGCGCTACGCCAGTGCTTTCCCCTTCGTCTCCGGCATGAACGCATACACCAGGAACCCCGTCACGCACACCGCGGCGATATAGATCCAGCTATAGTCGGCCGAGCCCGCGCCTGACATCGACGTCATGATGTAAGGCAGGGTCCCGCCAAACAAGGTGACCGAGATCGCATATGGCAGCGCCACGCCGGTCGCGCGCACCTCGGAGGGGAACTGCTCGGCCATGACGGCCGCGGCGGTAGCGGCATAGCCGCATGACAGCAGCATGCCGATGCTGACAATGGTGGTCGCCACCCAGAAATCGTTCGCCAGGAAATGCAGCCCGGGCCAGGCAAAGAGCGCCGACCCGCCCGCGAACGCCATCAGCACGGGCTTGCGCCCGATGCGGTCCGCGAGCTTGCCGATCAGCGGGATCGCAAACAGCGACAGGATGATGGAAATCACGCTGGCGCTGAACGCGTCCTGCAGGCTCAGCCCCGTGCGCACATGCGCGAAGGTCGGGAACAACACCAGCCACAGGTAGAGCGTGAGGTTGCCCGCCATGGCGATGCCGATCACGCGCAGCGACTCGCGCCAGTGCCGGGTGACGACCAGCAGCGACGGGTGCGCGGCGGCATGGTGCGCGACCTTGCGCGTGAAGGCCTCCGTTTCCGCGACCGAGAGCCGGATCCACAGCGCCACCAGTCCCATCAGCCCCGCGATCAGGAAGCCGAGCCGCCAGCCCCATGCCGACATCGCCTGCGCATCCAGCGTGCGCGTCAGCAGGTAGCCGATCAGCGCCGCGACGAGCACGCCGGCGTTGATGCCAAAGTACTGCCATGAACCCGCGAAGGCCCGGCGCGAAGGCGCGGCCGATTCGACCAGGTACGTCGACGCCGAGCCGAATTCCCCGCCGGCCGCGAAGCCCTGCACCAGCCGGGCCAGCACCAGGATCACTGGTGCCGCCATGCCGATGGTCTCGTAGACCGGACACAGCGCGATCACCACGGTGCTGCCCGCCATCAGCGCCACCGACAGCGTCAGCCCCTTCTTGCGCCCGTGGCGGTCGGCATACGCGCCCAGCACGGCGCCGCCGACCGGCCGCATGATGAAGCCGACCGCGAACACGGCAAATGCCGACAGCAGCGACACCATCTCGTTGTGGGCCGGAAAGAAATGCCGCGAGAACAGCGAGGCGAAGGTGGCGTAGATCACCCAGTCGGCGAACTCCACGATGGTACCGAGCGTCGCCGCCGCAATCGCCTTGCGCTGCGCGCGCGTCAGCGGGACCGGTCGGTCGACTGCATCATCTGCTGGCAGGGTCGTTTCCATGCCGTCTCCTTGAATCGTCTTGTTGGCATTGCGCCGCCATGCAGGCAAAGCGCATCGGCGTGTTTGGCGGTATGCCGCCTCGACACGTTCGCGCATCGTAGAGGGGCGAGCGTTGGGGGTTCAAACGAGTTTTTTGGTCGCGACAATTGAGTTTTCATCAAGCGAGCGAGGGCTGGCAGCTTATGCCGGCAAGCGCGTCGCACGGTTGAGCAAAACTCAATCCATCGGTCCGGAAAAGTCGTTTGAAGCTGCGCGGCCGCGCTCTTAGTATCCGGTCCACAGTCAGGGGCACAGTCAGGGGTACAGTCAGAGGCGGAGCCAGTGTCCTTGATGCCGTCAGACGCTGCGCCAGCAGCAACAACAAGGAGACACGCATGACGACATTCGGGTTTGTCGGACTCGGCGCCATGGGCAGGCACATGGCCCGGCACCTGCTGAACCACGGCCTTGCGGTGACCGTATACGACAGCAATGCCGGCGCGGTCGATGACCTCGTCCGCGCCGGCGCGATCCGCGGCGAAAACGTCCGCGACGTGGGCGATTGCGCCGAGGTGGTGATGGCCTGCCTGCCGACGCCCGATGTGGTCGAGCAGGTTGCCATCGGCGCGGAAGGCATTGCCGGCGCGCGCGGCGTGAAGGTCTTCGTCGACCATTCGACCACCGGCCCGAGCGTGGCACGCCGGATCGCTGCCGTTCTGGCACGGCACGGTATCCAAGCGCTCGACGCCCCGCTGGCCGGCGGCGTGGCGGGGGCCGAAGCGGGATCGCTGAGCGTGATGGCTTCCGGCGATGCCGCGGCCTTCGCCACCGCGCAGCCGGCTTTCGAGGCCTTCGCGCGCAATATCTCTTACCTGGGCGAACGACCGGGCCTCGGCCAGACGCTCAAGCTCATCAACAACATGATCGCGGGATCGGCGCTGGTGACAGCCGCCGAGGCGGTGCTGTTCGGCGTCAAGGCAGGCATTCCGGCGGAGGCCATCCTGCAGGTGCTGTCCGGCAGCACGACCGCGCGCGGCTTTGCCGTGCAGACGCTGCTCGCTGACAAGGTGCTGTCGCGCAGGTTCGACTTCGGCTTCCGCATGGACCTGATGCGCAAGGACCTGCGGCTGGCGCTTGGCGAGGCCGAGGCCGTCGGTGCACCGATGTTCGCAACTTCCGTGGTCAAGCAGTTCTTCGATGCAGCGGTGGCCGACGGCGCCGGCAGCGACGACATGACGCGCGTCGTCCAGCAACTGGAAAAGCTGGCTGGCGCGACCATCGGGCCGGCCGGCACGCAAGGCCGTATCAAGGAGCAGCAATGAACCAGGTGTTGAACTACATCGGCGGAGAGGACATGGCGCCCTCGACGGGCCGATTCATCGAGAAAACCGACCCGCGCACCGGCGCAGCGTTGTGCCAGGTGGCCGACAGCGGCAAGCCCGAGATGGATGCTGCCGTGGCCGCGGCAACGGCGGCGCTGCCGGCCTGGCGTGCCATGCGTCCCGCCGAACGTGGCCGCATCCTGGTCGAAATCGGCCGCGCGGTGCGCGAGAGCGTGGCGACGCTTGGCAGCCTCGAAAGCATCGAGACCGGCAAGCCTGGCCGCGAGATGCCGCAACTGATGGCGCTGGTCGCGCAGTATTTCGAGTTCTACGGCGGCATCGTCAACACCATGGATGGCGAGCTGATCAACGCCGGGCCGGACTACCACATCTACACGCGGCGCGACCCTTTCGGCGTGATCGGCGTGATCCTGCCGTGGAACGCCCCGCTGCACCAGGCTGCCCGTGCGATCGCGCCGGCGCTTGCCACCGGCAACGTGGTCGTGGCCAAACCGTCGGAGTTCACCTCCGGCTCGCTGGTGGCCTTCGCCAGGCTGGCAGAGTCAGTGGGCCTGCCGCCGGGGGTGCTGAACGTCGTGGTCGGATCGGGGCCGGTGCTGGGACCTGCAATGGCCGAACATCGCGACGTGCGCAAGATCTCGTTCACCGGCAGCACGCGCGCGGGCAGGGAACTGGGGCGCCTCGCGGCCGACCGCATGCTGCCGCTGACGCTGGAACTGGGCGGCAAGTCGGCCAACATCGTCTTTGCCGATGCCGACCTGGATGCCGCGGCCAGGGGTTGCACCACCGCCTTCACCTGGAACGGCGGCCAGTGGTGCGCGGCAGGCACGCGCCTGCTGGTCCAGTCATCGGTCCACGATGCCTTTGTCGACAAGCTGCTGGGCGCGGTGGCAGGCGTTCGCGTCGGTGCCGACCATGACGCGACGTATGGGCCGATGACGACGCGTGCGCAGTTCGACAAGGTGCAGCAGAGCTTCGATACCGCGCGGCGTCTCGGACTGGTGCCGGCGGCCGGCGGCCGCCTGGCACGGGTGCGAGGCGGCGAGGGCGGCTGGTATATCGAGCCGACGGTCTACCTGGGGGTCACCAATGACATGGAGATCGCGCGCGAAGAGATTTTCGGTCCGGTGCTTTGCGTGATCCGGTTCGACGATGAGGCGGATGCCGTGCGCATCGCCAACGACTCGGACTACGGGCTGGCCGCGGGAATCTGGAGCCGCGATATCGGCCGTGTCCATCGCGTCGCCGGCGCGCTCGAGGCGGGCCGCATCGTCGTCAACGAATACAGCGGCGGGTTTGTGCAGACGCCTTGCGGCGGCTTCAAGCAGAGCGGCTATGGGCGCGAGCAAGGCGTGGAGGCGCTTGCGCACTACACGCAACTCAAGTCCGTGATCATCCGGCTGTAGGCGCACGGGATCGCCGCGCAGGAACCACAAGCGACAACGCCCGCCAGGCCCTCGGCGGGCGTTCTTCATTGCGGGGACAGTGCGCAGGCGGCTCAACTCATCTTGCCGAGGATCGCCTGCATCTCGTCGACATCGAATGCCCGCAGCGTCTGCGTGCGCACGTTGCCCAGCGCGCCGACCGCCATGCCGAAGGCGATCATGCTGGCATCATCCTGCGCCTCGACGGTCAGCACGATGTCGTATTTGCCCAGTGTCCAGAAGATGTCTTTCATCTGCACGCCGAAGCGCGCGCCCATTTCGCGCACCGCGGCGGCGCGCTTGGTGGTGTCCTTGACGGCGCGGATGCCCTGGTCGGTGAAGCTGGCTAGCACGATGTAGCGGGTCATGGCGGGATCTCCGGTAAAGGGATTGATCGAACGCCGTCCCGGCCGCGCAGGCACTTTATCGCAGCGAGCCGGGGCAGTGGTTCAGGACTTCCCGGCGCAGCACCCGGGTGCCTGAGCAACCCCATGCCGACGCATATCGCGCGCCAGCCGCCGTGGCGCGCCGCGTGGGGGGTGATGCCGCCGCGCCGGCCACCGCGTGGCGGCCCGGTGTGTATCAGCCCTGATACAGCCGACCGCCTCAGTCCTGCATCGGTCCGCTTTCGCCGCCGTCCGGCGTATCCAGCGCACGCATGTTGTCCAGCAGCTTCAGCAGGTAATGCAGCGTATGCGTCAGGTCGTTGGTCGAGAACCCGTCCAGCGCGTGCTCGTAGTACTGCCGGATTTTCGGCTGCGCCTGGTGCAGCCACACTTCGCGGCCCGGCTCGCTCATCCGCACCAGCCGCGAGCGGCGGTCGCGCCCGTCCGGCGCCAGCGTCACGTGACCGTCGCGTTCCATGCGGCTGACCAGCCCCGACAGGTTCTGACGGCTCACCATCAGGTAGCGCGCCAGGTCGCCGACGCTCATGCCATCGGCGGCTTCCGGACGCGACAGCGCGCCCAGCACTGCCCACTGCTGCGTCGTCAGGCCTTCGGCTTCGACTGCCCGCGACCCTGTTTTATGCAACATGTTTGCGCATTGGTATAGGCGGAAGAACAGCCGGTTGGCCAGTTCCATGCGGGCGTTGGTGGGGAGTTCGCCTACCTTGTCGGGGTTAACCATAGTCGTTTCCAAAGGATTGATGCCTTGCGCACGGTGCCGGTCGCACCTATTATACGCCAATATATTTACGTAATTAACGGGGCGTGTGGCGGCGGCACCGCCGGCACGATAGCACCGGAACCCTGAAAGGAGAACGGCTGTGCAAGGACTCGAAGGCAAGACGGTCATCGTGACCGGCGGTGGTGGCGGTATCGGCGGCGCAACCTGTTTGCGTTTTGCGCGTGCGGGTGCGGCGGTCGGCGTGCTTGACCTGAACCCGGAGGCAGGCGAACGCGTGGCGGCGCAGATCCGCGATGGTGGCGGCCGCGCATTGTCAGTGCGCTGCGACATTACCGATCGCGCCAGCGTCGACGCGGCGGTAGCAGCGGTGGAGCAGCAGCTGGGCCCCATCGACGTGCTGGTCAACAACGCCGGCTGGGACGTGTTCCGTCCCTTCGTCAAGACCGAGCCGGCGCAGTGGGAGCGGCTGATCGCCATCAACCTGACCGGCGCCCTGCATATGCACCACGCGGTGCTGCCCGGCATGGTGGCGCGCAAGCGCGGGCGCATCGTCAATATCGCCTCCGATGCCGCGCGCGTGGGCTCTTCCGGCGAAGCGGTGTATGCCGCGTGCAAGGGCGGGCTGGTGTCGTTCTCCAAGACCATTGCGCGCGAGCATGCGCGCCACGGCATCACCGTGAACGTGGTGTGCCCGGGGCCGACCGAGACCGCGCTGTTCGAAGACTACAAGCACGGCGCGGGCAACCCCGAGAAGCTGGTGGAAGCCTTTACCCGCTCGATCCCGCTGGGCCGTATCGGCCAGCCCGATGACCTGCCCGGCGCGGTGCTGTTCTTCGCCGGCGACGATGCGGCGTTCATCACCGGCCAGGTGCTGAGCGTGTCGGGCGGCCTGACCATGAACGGCTGAGCGCGGCCATACCAACGCAAGCGAACAACCAAGCGAAGCACGGAGACCACCATGCAATACGACGACATCCTCTATGAAGTGCGCAACGGCGCGGCCTGGATCATCATCAACCGCCCGGAAAAGATGAACGCCTTCCGCGGCCGCACCTGCGACGAACTGATCCACGCCATCAACCGCGCCGGCTATGACCGCGAGATCGGCGCCATCGTGCTGGCCGGCGCCGGCGAGAAGGCCTTCTGCACCGGTGGCGACCAGTCCGCGCACGAAGGCCAGTACGACGGCCGCGGCACCATCGGCCTGCCGATGGAAGAACTGCACAACGCCATCCGCGACGTGCCCAAGCCGGTGATCGCGCGCGTGCAGGGCTATGCCATTGGCGGCGGCAACGTGCTGTGCACGATCTGCGATTTCACCATTGCTTCGGACAAGGCCGTGTTCGGCCAGGTCGGCCCGCGCGTCGGCTCGGTCGACCCGGGCTATGGCACGGCCTTCCTCGCACGCGTGGTCGGCGAGAAGAAGGCGCGCGAGATCTGGTACCTGTGCCGCCGCTATCCCGCCGCCGAGGCGCTGGCGATGGGGCTGGTGAACGCCGTGGTGCCGCACGAGCAGCTCGACGCCGAAGTGCAGAAGTGGTGCGACGAAATCATGGAAAAGAGCCCGACCGCGCTCGCCATCGCCAAGCGCTCGTTCAATATGGACACGGCGCACCAGAGCGGCATTGCCGGCATGGGCATGTATGCGCTCAAGCTCTACTACGACACCGAGGAATCGCGCGAAGGCGTGCGCGCCTTCCAGGAAAGGCGCAAGCCGGACTTCCGCAAGTACGCGAAGTAAGCCGACCGGACCGCGCGGAGATGACCATGAATCCCTACCTTGACGAAGACCTGTCGGCGCTGGCCGAACATGCCCGCCGCTTTGCCGACGCGCGCGTCGCGCCCGGCTACCTGGAGCGAGACCGTTCCCGCGTGCTCGACCGCGCGCTGATGCGCGAAATGGGCGAGATGGGCTTTATCGCGCCCGAGTTGCCGGAACAGTATGGCGGGCAGGGCATGGGCTCGCTCGCGGCCGGCGTGATCCACGAAGCGGTGGCGCGCGCCGACCTGAGCTTGTCGTATATCAACCTGCTGGCTTCGCTGAACGGGCAGATCCTGGCGCACCATGCGCGGCCGGAGATCGGCGGCCCGTGGCTGCAGCGCCTGACGCGCGGCGAAGCGCTGCTGGCGATCGCGCTGACCGAGCCGCGCGGCGGCTCTGACGCGGCCAGCCTGCGCCTGCGCATGGAGCGCGATGGCGACTATTACGTGCTCAACGGCGAGAAGACTTCGATCTCCGCCGCCGACCAGGCCGATGCCGCGGTGGTGTTCGCGCGCAGTGGTTCAGTCGAGGCGGGCGCGCGCGGCGTGTCGGCACTGCTGGTGCCGATGGACCTGCCGGGCGTCACGCGCAACCGCTTCGACTGCCATGGCCAGCGCGCCATCGGGCGCGGTTCGATCTTCTTCGAGAACGTGCGCGTGCCGGCGAGCCATCTGCTCGGCAAGGAAGGCGAGGGCTTCGTGCAGGTGATGCAGGGCTTCGATTTCTCGCGCGCGCTGATTGGCCTGCAGGTGCTGGCCGTGGCGCAGGTGGCGCTGGACGAGACCTGGGCCTATGTGGCCGAGCGCCAGGCCTTCGGCAAGCCGCTGTCGGCGTTCCAGGGCGTGTCGCATCCGCTGGCCGACTTCGAAACCCAGGTGCAGGGTGCGCGCCTGCTGTGCCTGCAGACGCTGTGGCTGAAGGACCGGGGGCTGCCGCATACCGCCGAGGCGGCGATGTGCAAGTGGTGGGCGCCCAAGCTGGCCTACGACGTGGTGCACCAGTGCCTGCTGTCTTTCGGCCACGGCGGCTATGACCGCGGCGTGATGGAGCAGCGCCTGCGCGACGTGCTCGGCTTCCAGATCGGCGACGGCACCGCGCAGATCATGAAGACCATCATCGCGCGCACGCGCGCGGGCCGCGAAGCGGTACCGGCCTGACGCGCGCGCCCGTCGCAACGACTGGCAGCACACAACAATGAGGAGACCGCCATGGATTTCGACCCAATACTGATCGCGCCGCGCCGTGCCGCCAGCATTGCCGCCGGGCACTGGCAGGACCGTACCATCAACGACTATCTTGCCGCCTGCGTGCGGGACCGCCCCGACGCGCCCGCGCTGACGGCGCTCAGTATCGACCGGCAGGTCCTGACGCGCTTCACCTGGCAGGAACTGGCGCGCATGGCCGACCGCGTGGCGGTGGGGCTCTCCCGCCTTGGCATCGTCGCGGGCGACGTGGTCTCATGCCAGCTGCCCAACGGCTGGCACCTGAGCGTGCTGTACCTGGCCTGCGCGCGCGTGGGCGCGGTGCTCAACCCGGTCATGCCGATCTTCCGCGAGCGCGAGCTGTCGTTCATGCTGGCGCACGCGCAAAGCAAGGTGGTGGTGGTGCCGAAGGTGTTCCGCGGCTTCGACCATGCGCGGATGCTGGGGGGTTTGCGCGATGTGTTGCCCGCGCTGCGGCATATCGTCGTGGCGGATGGCGAGGGCGAGGACAGTTTCGAGGCGCTGCTCAGCGGGCCATCCTGGGAAGACGCCCCGGATGCCGCCTCCATCCTGCAGCGCAGCCGCCCCGGTCCGGATGACGTCACGCAGCTGATCTACACCTCCGGCACCACCGGCGAGCCCAAGGGCGTGATGCATACCGCGAACACGCTCTTCTCCAACATCGTCGCCTATGCCGGCCGGCTCCGTCTCGGCGGCGACGACGTGGTGCTGATGGCGTCGCCGATGGCGCACCAGACCGGCTTCATGTACGGCATGATGATGCCGGTGGTGCTGGGCGCGCACGCGGTGCTGCAGGACATCTGGGACCCGGCACGCGCCGCCGCGCTGATCCGCGACGAAGGCGTGACCTTTACCATGGGCTCCACGCCTTTCCTCACGGACCTGGCGCGCGTGGTGGCCGAGTCCGGCGCGACTGTGCCGAGCCTGCGCATCTTCCTGTGCGCGGGCGCGCCGATTCCGGGCGCGCTGGTCGAGCAGGCGCGGCAGGCGCTGGGCGCGAAGATCGTATCCGCATGGGGCATGACCGAGAACGGTGCGGTCACCACGACGCTGCCGGAGGACAGCGTCGAACGCGCGTCGACAACCGATGGCCGCCCGCTGCCCGGGGTTGCAATCCGCGTCGTCGACGGCGCCGACGAGGACGTGCCGGTTGGCGAGACCGGCCGGCTGCTGGTGCGCGCCTGCTCCAACTTCGGCGGCTACCTGAAGCGCCCGCAGCTGAACGGCACCGATGCCGGCGGCTGGTTCGACACCGGCGACCTGGCCCGGCTCGATGCCGAGGGGTATTTGCGCATCGCCGGCCGCAGCAAGGACGTGATCATCCGCGGCGGCGAAAACATTCCCGTGCTGGAGGTCGAGACCCTGCTGTACCGCCATCCCGCGGTGGCGCAGGTGGCGATCGTCGCCTATCCCGACGAACGGCTGGGCGAGCGTGCCTGCGCTTTTGTGGTGCCGCGCGCCGGGCATGACTTCGACCACGCGGCGATGGTGGACTGGCTCAAGGGGCAGAAGATGGCGCTGCAGTACATCCCGGAAAAGCTCGTCGTGCGCGACGCCTTGCCGGCGACGCCGGCGGGAAAGATCCAGAAGTTCAGGCTGCGCGATTTGTTGCGGGAATCGCTGTAAAACTGTGCTGTAGCCGCCGGTTTGCTCCCCTCTCCCGCTTGCGGGAGAGCGGCAGGGGGAGAGGGCCGGCGCGTGTCAAGCACGCCTACCGTAACACCCGCGTAGCGGCCCCAAGCGCCTCGCCAAACAACTCACCCACCAGATCCACCTCAGCCTCGTCGATGACCAGCGGCGGCAGGAACCGCACCGTCGCCCCATGGCGCCCGCCAAGCTCGACGATCAGCCCGCGCTGCAGGCATTCGCGCTGCACGGTACGCGCAAAGTCGCCATCGGCGGGGTACGCGCCGACCACGTCAGGTTCGGCACGCTCATCCACCAGTTCCACCCCAAGCATCAGCCCGCGCCCACGCACCTCGCCAATTGCGGCGAAGTCCGGCTGCAACTGGCGCAACCTCGCTGCCAGCCGCTGGCCCATGCCGTCGGCATGTGCCACCAGCCCCTGCGCGGCGATGGCGCGGATCGTGGCCGAGCCCGCCGCCATCGCCAGCTGGTTGCCGCGGAAAGTCCCGGCATGCGCGCCCGGCTGCCACGCGTCGAGCGCGCCATCGTAGATCACCACCGACATCGGCAGCCCGCCGCCGATCGCCTTGGACAGCACCAGCACGTCGGGCACGATGCCGGCATGCTCGAACGCGAAAATGCGCCCGGTGCGGCCCAGCCCGGTCTGCACTTCGTCCAGCACCAGCGCGATGCCACGCTCGCGCGTGATGCGGCGCAGTTCGCGCAGCCATCGTGCCGGCGCGGGGATGACGCCGCCTTCGCCTTGCACCGCTTCCACCACAACCGCCGCCGGCGGCAATACGCCGGACTCGGGATCGGACAGCATCTGCTCGATATAGCGCAGCCCGGCATCGATGCCGGCTTCGCCGCGCAGGCCGAACGGGCATCGATAGTCATACGGGTACGGCAGGAACTGCACGCTCGCGCCGAGCGCGCCCAGCGGCGCCTTGGGCCCAAGGTTGCCCATCAGGGCCAGCGTGCCGTGGGTCATGCCATGGTAGCCGCCGGCGAAGCTCAGCACGGTGTGCCGGCCGGTCGCGGTCTTGGCCAGCTTGAGCGCGGCTTCGATGCCGTCGGCGCCGGTCGGGCCGCAGAACTGGATGCGGGCGCGCGCGGCGAACTCGGCCGGCAGCAGGCCGAACAGGTCGTCGATGAACCGGTCCTTGACCGGCGTGGCCAGGTCAAGCGTATGCAGCGGCAGGCCGCTGTCGAGCGTATCGCGCAGCGCGCGCACCACCGCCGGGTGGTTGTGGCCGAGCGCGAGCGTGCCGGCGCCGGCCAGGCAGTCGATGAAGAGCTGGCCGCTGGTATCGCGCAGGTACACGCCGTAGCCCTGTTCCAGCGCCAGCGGGATGCGGCGCGGGTAAGAGCGGGCGTTCGACTCGCGGGCGCACTGGCGCTGCAGGTAGGCGTTGTCGTCGAGCCGGATCGGTGCTTGCCGGGCAAAGGCGCCGGCGGAGAACGGCGCGGGTTGGCCGTGGGCGAGCGTGGCGAGCGAGGGAGGCGTCATGGTGTCGTTCCTAGCGGAGGGCGTTGTACGGGGGCGTTGACTGCAAGGACTGGATCAAGGGTTGGCACTGGCGCAGCGCGGAGGGTATTGCCGTTGCACGACGCGCACGGCCGCCAGCGGCGTGGCCACGCATGCCACATAGCGCGGACCGCCGCCGGCATCGTGCAGATACCAGACACCGGCGCCGGCGCGCGCCAGCGGCGGCACGCATTCGGCGCTGCCGGGCAGCGCCACGCGCACCGCTTGCGGCGACGCCGACAGGCCGGTGCCGAGCGCCTTGCTGCATGCTTCCTTGGCGGTCCATAGCCGCAGGAAGCCAAGCATGGCGTGCTCCGGCTGCCGCTGCGCCAGCCCGGCGAGCCAGTGCATTTCATCGGGCGCGCAGGCCACGGCGGCGCTGTCGCGCCAGTCCGCCCAGGCCATGCCGGCACGCAAGGCTTCGATGTCAATGCCGACCGGCGCGCGCGACAGTGCGATCACCGCGCGCGCGCCGCTGTGGCTGACATTGAAGTGCAGGGACGGGTCCTGCGGGCCCGTGGCAAGCACGGGCTTGCCGAAGGCGTTGGCGGCCAGCGGGACGGCGGCGGGCGGCAGCCCCAGGCAGCCGCCCAGCAGCGTACGCAATGCCGTGCGCGCCGCGGTAAAGCGGTTGCGGTCTGCGGCCTGGCGAAACGCGGTGGCGCGGGCGTGCTCGTCGGCCGAAAGCACGGCCGAAAGCGTGGCGGAATCCGCCGGCGCATCGGCCGCTACGTGCCACACGTGGATGTCGTCGTGCGACGGCGCGGCGAGGTCAGGCAAGCGCATGGCCGGTTTCTCCGCTGAGCGCCGCGGTGCCAAGCACCGCCTGCGCAATGGCGTCCAGCACCGCGGGCGCGGCGTCGTGCAGGAAGAAGTGCCCGCCCGCGAAGACCTGCTGGCGGCAGTCGTGCAGGGTTTCGTCGCGCCAGGCCGCCAGCATCGCCGGCGGCGCGTGAACGTCGTCCTGGCCGCCCAGCACGGTAATCGGGCAGCCCAGGCGCGGGCCGCGGGCGTAGCGCCAGCGCTCGCACAGCGCGATGTCGGCACGCAGCACCGGCAGGAAAAACGCCAGCGCTTCCGGGGTTTCGCGGATCTCCGCCGGCATGCCGCCCATCGCGGCGATGACGTCGGCGAAGGCGCCGTCAGGCAGCGTGCTGAACGGAGGCCGCGCCGACGGCAGCGCCGGCGCGCCGCGCCCGGACACCACCAGCGCCGCGGGAGAAAGGCCGTGCACGGCTTCGAGCACGCGTGCGGTTTCGAAGCCGAGCAGGGCGCCCATGCTGTGCCCGAACAGCGCAAAGCGCGGCGCTTCGGTGCGCGCCGCGCGCGCGATCGCCGCGGCCAGGGCCGTGGCCAGTTCTTCGATCGATGCGGCATGCGCCTCCGCCGTGCGCATGCCGCGTCCGGGCAGGCATACCGGCGCGAGCTCGACCGGCGCCGGCAGCGTGTCGCGCCAGCCGTGGTAGGCGGTATGGCCGGCGCCCGCATAGGGCAGGCAGTACAGGCGCACGCGCGCAGCCTCGGCATGCGCGGCATCGCTTGCCCGCCCGGGCATCACGGCAAACCAGCGCTCGCGCAGCGGCAGCGGCGCGCTCATGCGCCGGACAGCGCGCGCTGCAGGCTGAGCGGGCGCATGTCGGTCCAGACCGTGTCGATATGGGCCAGGCACGCATCGCGGCTGCCCTGGAAGCCGGTGCTTTCCCATCCTGCGGGGACGGGCTTGTAGTCGGGCCAGATCGAGTACTGGCCTTCTTCATTGCGGACGACATGGAAACGCGTGTCGGGATGGTCCCAGCTCATGGCAATGCTCCTTCTGGTGGTGTGGAAACGCAATCGCGGTGCAGGCAAGCCAGTACGCCGCGACGGCGCGGCGAACATTCGAGACAACTCGTGCAACGACATCGTAAATGATAATGATTTGTATTTCCATTCGTAAATAATTACGCTACACTCGCTTCACACTTTCAATGTGCAGACATTGTTCGCGTGGCTGCCCCCGTTGGCCTCATTGACTCTCAGGCCGCCACTGGCCTCGCGAACGCACCCGTAGAGGCAACAGGGATATGGACACGACCAGTACCATCGCCGACCTCCGGGCGGACCATCGCGCCGCTGCCGGCGTGGCTACCGCCGCAACCTCAGCCGCCTCGATGAGCGCCGCCAGCGCAGGCGGACTGCGTACCGCCCCGCTGTCGGCGCAAGGCGCACTGCCCCTGGTGGTCACGCCTGACGGCGGCACCGACTGGCGCGGCCAGTTCCATGCCATGGCGGCGATTGCCGCCGAGCATCTGCCTCGCGTCGGCGGCGTGCTGTTCCGCGGCTTCCGGTTCGATGACGATGCCGCGTTCCGCGCCTTCGCCAGCGCGTTCGGCCATCCGCTGCTGAGCTACGAGTTCGGCTCCACGCCGCGCTCGCAGCTCAGGGAGGGCGTCTACACCTCGACCGAATACCCGGCGCACCAGGTGATCCCGCTGCATAACGAGCAGTCGTACACGCTGCAGTGGCCGATGAAAATCTGGTTCCACTGCGTGCAGCCGAGCGAAACCGGCGGCGAGACGCCGATCGCCGACAGCCGCCTGGTCTACCAGCGCCTCGACCCCGCTATCCGCGAGCGCTTTGCGCAACGCCGGCTGATGTACGTGCGCAACTACGGCAACGGCCTCGACCTGAGCTGGCAGCGTGCCTTCAACACCGAAGACCGCGCGCAGGTGGCGCGCTTCTGCCGCGCGCAGCAGATCGAGTTCGAATGGAAGCCCGACGGCGAGCTGCGCACGCGCCAGCTGTGCCAGGCGGTCGCGCGCCATCCGGTGACTGGCGAGATGGTGTGGTTCAACCAGGCCCACCTGTTCCATGTGTCGAACCTGGCGCCGCATGTGCGCGAGGCCTTGATGGCCGTGGTCGGCAGCGTCGACGAACTGCCGCGCAATGTCGTCTACGGCGACGGCGCGCCGCTGGAAGACGATGCCCTGGCGTCGATCCGCGCCACGCTGGACCAATGCACGGTGCGCTTCCCCTGGCAGCAGGGCGACGTGCTGATGCTCGATAACATGCTTGCCGCCCACGGGCGCGGCACCTTCACCGGCGCGCGCCGCGTGATCGTCGCCATGGCCGAACCCGCGCCGCCCGGACTGGGCTGAGGCGCGTTTCCCTTCCGATCACTCCCGGCCGTGCAGATTGCGCCTGCGCGGCGGGGACCCGTCATCTCCAACGTTTTCGCCATGTCGTCTTCCGAAGCTCCCTTGCCGGCCGAAACTGGCGCCCTGATGCGAACCCTGCGCGCCGAAGGCGTGCGCCTGCGCCTGCAGGACGGGCGCTGGCGTGTGGCCGGCGACAGCGCGGCCGGCACCGATGCGCAGCAGGCCGCGGCCGAGCTGCTGGCCCCCCGCGCTGCCGAGGCCGATGCCTGGCTGGCCGCGCATCCCGGCTATTTCGACCGCTATCCCGCTGGCCCCGGCCAGCTCGCGTTGCTGGCCTTCCAGCGCCGCCATCCGCACAGCGCCGCCTACAACATGGTGTTCGCCATCGAGATCCCGGCTGCCCTGCGCTTCGAACTGCTCGAACAGGCGGTGCGCCACGTGGTGGACTGCCATGAGGCGCTGCATAGCGGCTTTATCGAGGAAGACGGCGAGATCGTGATGGCACGCCCCGCGGGCTTTGCCGCGGAGGTGTCGCTGACCCGCGCCGACGGCCTCGACGAAGCCGGCCTGCACGCCTGGTTCGAGCGCGAAGCCGACGAGCCTTTCGATCCCGATGCGGGGCAGGTCTGCCGATTCCGCTTTATGGTCTCGCGCCAGGCGGGCGGCGCCGAGCGCATGTGGATGTGTGCGGGCATGCACCATATCGCCGGCGACTACCTCGGCTTCGAACTGGTCTGCGACCAGATCTTCGCCACCTACGATGCGCTGTGCGCCGGCGAAGCGCCGATGGCGTCGCAAGCCGGCCGCTACCGCGACTGGCTGGTGCGCCAGCGGCAGCTGCTGGCGGGCCCGCGCGGCGCCACGCTGCGCGCGCACTGGGAGGGCGTGCTCGAAGACGCGCCCGCGGCGCCGGCGTTGCCCGGCACGTGGAGCGCGGAAGCGCGCCACCGCGGCGCCGAACTCGAATTCCACCTCACGCCGCAGCAGACGGCCGGCCTGCGCGAGCTGGCAACGCGGCTGCAGGTCAGCGTCTTTGTGGTGATGCTGGCGCTGTTCAAGACCGTCGTGCACCGCGCCAGTGGCGAGGATGACTTCCTGATCGGCACGCCGACCGCGGGCCGCTCTGGCGCGCAGTCCGCCGACCTGATCGGCTTTACGCTGAACACGGTGCCGCTGCGCGCAAACTTCTCCGCCAATCCGGCCTTTGCCGCGGTGGTGCGCGACTGCGCCCGCCAGATGCGCGGCGCGCTGCGCCACCAGCAGTACCCGCTGGCGCGCATGGGCGGGGAGGGGCCGTTGTTTCGGCATATGACCACCTTCGTGCCGGTGGGGCCGCGCAATGTGCTGGGCCGCTACCTGGTGCGCGAATACCTCGCCACGCAGCGCGGCGCGGCCAACGACATGAACCTGCGCTGGCAGGACGAAGGCGATCGCCTGCGCGGGCAATGGCGCTATGACGCCGACCGGTTCGACGCGCACACCATCCAGCGCCTGGTCGCCACGCTGCGCGCGGCGGTGGATGCCGTGCTCGACAACGCCGACGCGCGTGTCGGGGACCTGCCGCTGTATGAGGCCGCACTGCTCTCCGACATGCGTGCAGGCCGCATCGGGCGGCACGCCACAGCACTGGCGGCCTTCGAGGCCGGCGTGCGCGCGCATCCGGAGCGGCTCGCCGTCGATGCCGCCGATGCGCAATGCAGCTACGCCGCGCTCGACCGCGCCGCGGGCGCGCTCGCCGCAAGCCTGCGCGGCGGTGGTGTCCAACCCGGCGAGGTGGTCGGCCTGTTGCTGCCGCGCGGCGCGCGCATGGCTGCAGCCATGCTCGGCGCATGGAAGGCCGGCGCCGCCTTCCTGTGCCTCGACGCCGGCATGCCCGCGGCGCGGCTGGCGCAACTGGCCGCCGATGCGGGCCTGGCCGCCGTGGTGGGCGAGGGCGCGCGGCCGCAGTGGCTGGCGCAAACCATGCCGGGTGCCGCCTGGCATGTCGCCTCGCTCGCGAGCCATGACGCAGCCAGCGCTGCGGCATGGCCTGCCGCCGCTCCGGCACAGCCCGCCTACCTGATCTACACCTCCGGCTCGACCGGCACGCCCAAGGCCGTGGTGGTCACGCAAGGCAACCTCGCACATTACGCGGCCGGCGTGCTGCACGCGCTGGCGCTGCCGGCAGGGTCGTCGCTGGCGTCGCTGTCCTCGGTCACGGCCGACCTTGGCCACACCGCGTGGTTCGGCGCGCTGCTCGGCGGCCACACGCTACGCGTGCTGGACGACGCGCTGGGCGAGAATCCCGAAGCGCTCGCCGAAGCCCTCGCAGCGCGGCCGGCCGATTGCCTGAAGATCGTCCCGTCGCACTTGCGCGCGCTGCTGGCCGTCGCCGATCCGGCGCGGCTGGTGCCGCGCCAGTGCCTGGTGTTCGGCGGCGAGGCGCTCGATGCGGCGCTGGTGGCGCGCGTGCAGGCGCTGCGCCCGGCATGCCGCGTGGTCAACCACTACGGCCCCACAGAAACCACGGTCGGCTGCCTGACGCATGCGGTGCCCGACGCCGCTGCGGCTGGGGCAATTCCCGTCGGGCAGCCGCTTGCCGGCGTCAGCGCCTACGTGCTCGACCGCCACCTGAACCGCGTGCCGCGCGGCGCGGTGGGCGAGCTCTTTATCGGCGGCGCCGGCGTCGGCAGCGGCTACCTGCGCCGCCCCGCGCTGACCGCCGAGCGCTTCGTGCCGGACCCGTTCGAGCCGGGCGGCCGCCTGTACCGCACCGGCGACCGCGTGCGCATGGACGAAGCCGGCGCCATCGTCTTCCTCGGCCGTGCCGACGCACAGGTCAAGATCCGCGGCTTCCGCGTCGAGCCCGGCGAAGTGGAAGCCTGGCTGCGGCAAGCGCCGGGCGTGCGCGATGCCGTGGTACTGGCGCAGGCGTCGCCGGCAGGTGAAGGGCTGCGGCTGGTTGCCTACCTGGTGTCCGACGCCGGCCAGGATCTCGATACGCTGCGCACCGCCATGGCCGCCGCGCTGCCGGCGCCGATGCTGCCCGCGGTGTTCGTGCCGTGCGAGGGCTTCGCGCGGCTGCGCAACGGCAAGGTCGACCGCAAGGCGTTGCCTGCCGTGCCGGGCGAAACCGCGGCACCGTCGCGGGCGGCATTGCGCGACGAGACCGAGGCGACGCTGGCACGCCTGTTGGCTGGCGTGCTGGGACGCGAAACGGTGGGCGCCGACGACAATTTCTTCGCGTTGGGCGGCGACTCCATCCTCGGACTGCAACTGGTCGCGCAGGCGCGCAAGGCGGGCCTGCCGCTGACGCCCAGGCTGCTGTTCGCGCATCCCACCCCGGGGGCGCTGGCCGCCGCGCTGCGCACGAACGCGGCACCGGCCGACACGCAGGCGGCTGCCATCGAACAGGCGCTGGCAGCACTGTGGCGCGAAATCCTGCAACGCGAGCAGGTCGACCGCGATGCCGACTTCTTCGCGCTCGGCGGCGATTCCATCCTGGCGCTGCAGATCGTCGCCAGGGCGCGCGCGCAGCAGCTGGTGCTGGTGCCGAAGGACCTGTTCGCGCATCCAACGCTGGCACGCCTGGCCGCCCATCTCGCCGGGCGCGAAAAATCAGCCAGCGCGGCTGCCACGCCCGCGGCGCCGCTGCCCTTCGCGCTGAGCGGCTGCGATGCGCAGGCGCTGGAGCGGCTGCGTGGCGAAGCGGCCAATATCGAAGATGCCTACCCGCTGTCGCCGCTGCAGGAAGGCCTGCTGTTCCACCACCTGCGCGATGGCGGCAACGGAACCTATGTCAACCAGCTGGTGCTGCAGGTCGACGGTCCGCTCGACACCGGACGCATGGCCGCCGCCTGGCAGGCGCTGCTGGACGAACACCCGATCCTGCGCACCACCTTTGCCGCGGCAGGTGAAGCGGGCGGCGACCGCGCGCTGCAATGCGTGCATGCGCGCGCCACGTTGCCGGTGACGGTGGAAGACTGGCGCGGCGCCGACGCCGACGCGCAGGCCGTGCAACTGGCGGACTGGTGCCGGGCCGACCGCACGCGCGGCTTCGACCCCGCCGGGCTGCCGCTGATGCGGCTGGCGCTGCTGCGCACCGGCGACGCGGGCTGGTGGCTGGTCTGGAGCCGGCACCACCTGATCGTCGACGGCTGGGGCTCGGTGCAACTGCTTGACGAGGCGCTGGCCCGCTATGCCGATCCGGCGCATGTCCCGACGCCGCGCCGTCCGTACCGCGACTACATCGCCTGGCTCGCGGCACAGCCCGCGCGCGCGCGGCAGGCCTTCTGGCGCGCGGCATTCGCCGGCCTGGCCGGCCCGAGCGTGCTGCCGGGCATTGCCCCGCCCAGCGCGCACGGCCGGTCCACGCCGCTGTGCCGCGATCTCGTTCTGCCAGCGGGCCTCGACGCCAGCCTGCGCACATTGGCCGCCGCGCACCGCGTCACGCTCAACACCGTGATGCAGGCGGCGTGGGGCATCGTGCTGTCGCGCCACGCCGGCAGCGACGATATCGTCTTCGGCGTGACCTCGGCCGGCCGCCCCGCGGGGCTGGAAGGCGCGGAGCGCATGCTGGGCGTGTTCATCAACACCCTGCCGTTGCGGCTGCGTCCGCAAGGCGCGCTGGCGGTGGCGCACTACCTGCAGGCAACCCAGCACGCCGCCGTGGCGATGCGCGAGTTCGAGCACGCTGCGCTCGCCGAGATCCAGGCCGAGTCAGGCATCGGCGGCGCACTGTTCGATACGCTGATGGTGTTCCAGAACCTGCCCGACCTCGGCGACCGCGCGCGCGAGGTGGCCGGGCTGCGCCTGCGCCAGCACGACAACATCGAGCAGACCCACTACGGCCTGACGCTGGAGGTCATGCCCGACAGCCGCTTCATCATCCGCTTCACCTGCGATGCCGCGCGCGTGCAGGCGCACCGGCTGGCGCAATGGATGGACGCCTACGCCGCCGTGCTGGGATCGCTGGCCGCCGGGACCGCGCGCGTGGGCGCCGTCGACATGCTTGATGGCGCCACGCGTGCCAGGCTGCAGGCATGGAGCGCGAGCGACGACACCAGCGTGGCGCTCACCGCCTTGCAGGACGACTACGTGCAGCGGGTCGCACGCCAGGTGGCCGCGCATCCGCAGCGGGTGCTGGCGCACTGCGGCGCCGAGGCGCTGAGCTATGGCGACTGGTGGGAGCGCGCCGGCCGCGTCGCCGGTGGCCTGCGCGCCGCCGGCGTGCGCCCGGACGATCTCGTCGCGGTGCTGCTGCCGCGCGGGCTGGACTGGCTGATCGCGCTGGCCGGCATCCTGCGCGCCGGCGCGGCGTGGGTGCCGCTCGACGTCAGCCATCCCGCGGCACGCTGGCAGCAGGTGCTGGCGCAGGCCAGGGCCGCCCAGATCCTGACGGATGCCCGCGGCGTGGCCGCGCTGGACACCGCCGGCGTTGCAGGTGCCACCACGCTGCCTGCACTGGAAGCCGGGGCGGCGCTTGCTGCAGACGTGCCCACGCATCCCGCACAGCTCGCCTACGTGCTGTTCACCTCCGGCTCGACCGGGGTGCCGAAGGGCGCGATGGTCACGCGCACCGGCATGCTCAACAACATGCTGGCCAAAGTCGTGCCGCTGGGGCTGGGCGACGGCGACGTGATCGCCCAGACCGCGCCGCCGTGCTTCGATATCTCGGTCTGGCAGGCGCTGGCCGCGCCGGTGTTCGGCGCACGCGTGGAGATCATCGCCGACGACGTCGTGCGCGATCCCGCCGCACTCACCGCGCTGCTGGCGCAGCGCAACGTGACGCTGTTCGAGCCGGTGCCGTCGCTGTTGCAGGCCATGCTCGACTGCCAGGACGCCGAAGGCCTCTACGCATCGCTGCCCGCGCTGCGCTGGGTACTGCCGACCGGCGAGGCGCTGCCGCCCGCCACTGCGCATGCCTGGCTGGGCCGCTATCCGGGCGTGCCGCTGATGAACGCCTACGGGCCGGCGGAATGCTCGGACGACGTGGCGTTCCATTCCCTGCGCGCCGACGCGCTGGCGCAGGCGGCGCAAGCCGCAGACACCGTGCCGATCGGCCGCCCGACCGCCAATGCCGTGCTGCAGGTGCTCGATGCCGACGGCAATCTCGCCGCGCCCGGCGTGGTGGGCGAAATCGCGGTGGCCGGCGCCGGCGTCGGCCGCGGCTACCTCGCCGACCCGCGCCGCACCGCAGCGGCCTTCGTGCCGGACCCGACCGGCGCGCCCGGCAGCCGCCGCTACCTGTCCGGCGACCTCGGCCGCTGGCGCGAAGACGGCGTACTCGAATACATCGGCCGCAAGGACTTCCAGGTCAAGCTGCGCGGCTACCGCGTCGAGCTGGGCGAGATCGAAGCCGTGCTCGCCGCGCATCCGGCGGTGCGCCAGGCGCTGGTAACGGTGCACCGTGCCGCCGGCACCGAATGGCTGACCGCGTACTGGCAGCCGCAAGCTGGCCAGGCGCAGCCCGAGCACGACGCGCTGGAAGCCGAGCTGTCTGCCAGCGTCGCGTCGCGGCTGCCCGTGTACATGGTGCCGTCCGCATGGGTATGCATGCCGTCGTGGCCGCTCAATGCGAACGGCAAGCTCGACCGCAAGGCCCTGCCCGCGCCGCAGGTGGTGGCGCAGGAGGGGGCACCGCCCGCCACGCCCACCGAGCAGGCTGTCGCCGGCATCTGGGAGGCGCTGCTGCCGGGCGTGCGCATCGGCCGCGACAGCCATTTCTTCCGTCTGGGCGGCCATTCGCTGGTCGCCACGCGCGTGGTGGCGCGGCTGCGCGCCGCGGGCCATGCGCAGGCCACGCTACGCGATGTCTTCGAGGCGCCGGTGCTGTGCGACTTCGCCGCACGGCTGGATGGCGCCACGCCTGTGGCGGCGATGCCGGCGCTGGTTCCGGTACCGCGCGCCGCGCGCATGCCGGTATCGCTGGCGCAGCAGCGTCTGTGGCTGGTCGAACGCCTGCAGGGCAACGCCGGAGCGGCTTACAACATGGCCGGCGCGCTGCGCCTGCGCGGACCGCTGGAACTCGCCGCCCTGCGCCAGGCGCTGGCAGCCGTGGCGGCGCGCCACGAGATCCTGCGCACCGCCTATCCCGACGATGATGGCGAGCCCTACGCACGCATCGATGCCGTGGCCGACATCGCCCTGGCCGTGATCGATTTGCAGGCGCTGGTGCCCGAAGCGCCCGAAGCGCGGAAGGCGGCCCTGCGCGAAGCCATGCAGGAACACGCATCGCGCCCGTTCGACCTTGGCCACGCGCCGCTGTGGCGCGCCACGCTGCTGCGCTGCGCGCCGCAGGAACACGTGCTGCTGGTCGCCATGCACCACCTGGTGTCGGACGGCTGGTCGGTCGGCCTGCTGGTCAACGAGATCACCCACGGCTACCGGCACGCGCTGGCGCCGGGGCAGGTCGCGCCGCTGCCGCCGCTGGCGCTGCAATACGCCGACTATGCCGCGTGGCAACGCGACTGGCTGCGCGGCGCCGCGCTGGAGCGGCTCGCCAGCTACTGGCGCGGCGCGCTTGCCGGCGCACCGGCGGCGCTGGCATTGCCGGCCGACCGGGCGCGCCCGCCGGTGGCGCGCATGGAAGGCGACGCCGTGGCGCTGCGGATCGACGGCGAGCGCATGTGGCAGGTGCATGCCCTGGCGCGGGCCGAGCAGGTCACGCCATTCATCGTGCTGCTGGCCAGCTTCCAGTGCTGGCTGCACCGCGCGACCGCCATGGACGACCTGCTGCTCGGCACCGACGTTGCCGGCCGCCACGATGCCGCGCTCGAGCCGCTGATCGGCTTCTTTGTCAACGTGCTGCCGCTGCGCTCGCGCCGCATCACCGGCGCCAGCTTCCGCGATGTGCTGGCGGCGTGCCGGCGCGACGTGCTGGCCGCCTTCGAGCACGACGGCCTGCCGTTCGACCGCATCGTCGAGGCGGCGGGCGTGCCGCGCGACCGCAGCCGCAACCCGCTGGTGCAGGCGCTGTTCGTGCTGCAGAACACCCCGGCAGGGCAATTCGGCATGCCCGGCGTGGAGGCCCGGATGCTGCCGCCCATCGAACGCACGTCGAAGTTCGACATGGCGTTGTTCCTGGAACCCGAGAGCGATCAGGAAGCGGCGCCGCTGCGCGGCGACTGGGTCTTTGCCAACGCGCTGTTCGAATCCGCCACCGTGGCGCGCTTCGCCGCCGAATGGCTGGCCACCCTGGAAGCGCTGCTGCGCGCGCCGGACCAGCCCGCCGACCGCGCTGCCGCACATGTCCCGGGCGCCGCGCGCCCGTCAAAACCGAAACCCGAGGAGTCCCGAACCATGGAAACCAGCCAACGCATGGCGGCCAAGCTCGACCAACTCAAGTCGCTGGCGAGGCCACGCCCGGCTGCCGCTGCGCCCGCAGCGCCGGGGCGGCAGGCGGGTGCAGCCGATCCGGCCAGCCAGGTGCGGCTGCGCCCGCTGCGCGCCGGCGAAGCCTTCCCCGTCGTGATCGAGCCGGCGGTGCCGGGCCTGGACCCGGTCGCGTGGGCCGCGCGCTCGCGCGAGCTGGTCGCCGCGACGCTGCACCGGCACGCAGGCATTGTCTTCCGCGGCTTCGACCTGCCCAACCCGCAGGCCTTTGAAGCCTTCGCCGAAGCCATGCACCCCGGCCTGTACGGCAGCTATGGCGATCTGCCCAAGAAGGAGGGCGGGCGCAACACCTACCGCTCCACGCCGTACCCCGAGCGCCAGATGATCCTGTACCACAACGAAAGCGCGCACCTGGAGCGCTGGCCGCGCAAGCAGTGGTTCTTCTGCGAGCTGCCCTCGGCCGTGGGCGGCGCCACGCCGATCGTCGACTGCCGCGAACTGCTGCGACGCCTGCCGCCGGCGCTGGCGGAAGAATTCGCCCGCAAGCAGCTGATGTACGTGCGCACCTTCACGCCGCGGCTCGACGTGGACTGGCGCGACTTCTACAAGACCGACGATCGCGCCGAAGTCGAGGCGCGCTGCCGCGCCGCCGGCATCGACTGCCGCTGGCTGGATGGCGACGTGCTGCAGACCCGCGCCGTTTGCCCCGCCATCGTCAGCCATCCGGTCACCGGCGAGCGCAGCTTCTTCAACCAGGTGCAGTTGCATCACGTCTCGTGCCTGGAGGCTGACGTGCGCGAAGACCTGCTCGAGATGGTCGGCCTGGAGCGCATGCCGCGCCACGTGATGTTCGGCGACGGCACGCCGATTCCCGACGAGGCCATGGCGCTGATCGGCGAGCTGTATGAAGCCTGCGCCGTGCGCTTCGACTGGCAGCACGGCGATGTGGTGATGCTCGACAACATGCTGGCCGCGCATGCGCGCGATCCCTATGAAGGCCCGCGCAAGATCGTGGTGGCGATGGGCGACATGTTCGACCGCAAGCGGCTGGACGCCCAGCCTGCCGCCGTGCGCCCGCAGGAGAACGCCGGTGCCTGAGATGCGCGACGCCTGGAGTCCTACTCCCGAACAACAGGCCGCCTGGCAGCAATGGCGCAATGCGCCGGCGCCGCATGCGCATGTGGTGCGTATCGCGTTGGCTTGCCAGCCTGAGCCGGCCGCGGTTGACGCCGCGCTCGCGGCGCTGCGCGAACGCCACGACGTGCTGTGCATGGCTTGCATCGGCGATGGCAGCCAGCTGGTGGCATGCGTGCCGCAGAGCGGCAGCGGCGTGGCGACAATCGTTGTCACGGACGGCGCTGCGCCGGCGCTGCCTGCGCTCGAACCGGCGCAGGGCGACGTGCTGCGCGCCTGCCTGTGCCCGCTGGCCACCGGCGGTGCCACGCTGTGGCTGCTGGTCAGTCCGCTGGCGGTGGACCGCGACAGCGTGCTGCGCCTCGCCGAAGCCGTACGCGCAGCAGTGGAGACCCCTGCCGCGGACGACGCCGGGCCGCCGCTGCAATACGCCCAATATGCCGACTGGCAGGAAGGCGCGCGCCTGGGCGAGGACGGTACCGGCAACGCCGGCCGCGGCTACTGGCAAGCCCATGCGGCCGGCCTGCCCGCGCCGCTGCGCCTGCCCGACGCGCTCGCTGGCTCTGCCGCCACGCCCGCCGACAGCTGGCGCCACACGCTGCACGCTGCGCACCGCCTGGCGCTGGACGCCACCGCGCGCCAGTTCGGCACCACGCCCGAGCGCGTGCTGCAGGCCGCGTGGTGGACCCTGCTGGCGCGCCTGTGCGCGCAGCCGGCATTCAGCGCCACGTGGCTGCACGACTGCCGCCGCGATTACGACGTGATGGCCGGCGCGGCCGGCGTATTCGTCAAGGCGCTGCCGCTCGGCGTGCAATGGGATGACGAAGCCAGCCTGCGCCACCACTGGCAGGCATGGCTGCCGGCGCTGGATGGCCACGCCGCGTGGCAGGAAGCGTGGCCGCCCGGCGATGCCGGCCCGCGCATCGGGTTTGCGGTATCGCTGTTGCCCGCCGGCGGGATCGCGCTGGCCAGCCCGGCGTGGCCCGGCATCGATCTGGTGTGCGAGGCACTGGACGACGGGCAGGGCATGGCCGCGCTGGCGCTGCATGCGCAAGCCGGCGCGCTGCATCCGCGGGTGGGACCGTGGTTGCTGTCTCATCTCGCTGCACTGATCGGCACGCTGCCGGCTGCACTGGACGCGCCGCTGCCGTCGCTGTGGTGGCCGGACGACGATACCTTGCGCGTGCCGCCATGCTGGAGCGGCGAGAAGCCGGCCGCGGCGGACGACCCGCTCCTGAACCGCATTGCCAGGCATGCACGCGGCACGCCGACGGCCCCTGCGCTGGATGCCGCCGACCTCGTACTCGACTATGTGGGACTGCAGCGCACGGTGCACGCCGCCGCGCAACGGCTGCGCGCGCTCGGCGTCGGCCCCGGTACGCGCGTGGCGTTGGCGCTGCCGCGCAGCGGCGCGCTGGTAGCCAGCCTGCTGGCGGTATGGGCCGCCGGCGGCGCCTATGTCCCGCTCGACCCGGCGTGGCCGCAGGCGCGGCGCCGCAGCGTGCTGGCGCAGGCAGCGCCGGTGCTGACGATCGCGCAACAGGCGTCGCCGGACGACGGCGCCATCATCGGTGCCGACGCCTTGCTGGCGGCGGCAACTGCGCCGGAGGACAGTGCGCCGGAGGACACGGCGCCGGCCAAGCCCTACGCCGCTGCCTACGTGCTGTTCACCTCCGGCTCCACCGGCGAGCCCAAGGGCGTGGTGATCGGCCACGCCCAGATCAGCCACTACACCGCGGCGGCTTGCGATGCGCTGTCGCTGTCGTCGTGCCAACGCTTCGGGCTGACATCGTCCGTGGCGGCCGACCTCGGCAACACCACGCTGTTCGCGGCCCTGTGGCAGGGCGGCTGCCTGGTCGTGGCCAGCGATGACGACATGGCCCATCCCGCGGCCTTTGCCCGCTACCTGCGCGGCCGCGCGGTGGATGCCATCAAGATCGTGCCGTCGCACCTGGCGGCGCTACTGGAGACGGAAGCGCCCGCGGTGCCGTCTACCATCATCCTTGGCGGCGAGCCTTTGCCCGCCAGCCTGGTCGGCACGCTGCGCCGCCACGCGCCCGGCTGCCGCATCTTCAACCATTACGGTCCGACCGAAACCACCATCGGCGTGATGGTCCATGCGCTGGGCGCGGAGGTGCCGGCGTGGCCAGCCGGCACGGCACCGCTGAGCCGCGCGCTGGGTGCGACCCGCGTGCGCCTGCTGGACGATGCGCTGCGGCCGGTGCCGGCCGGCGTAGCCGGGCAGCTATACGTCGGCGGTCCGCAACTCGCGCTCGGCTACCTCGGCCGGGCGGACCTCGATGCGGCGGCGTTCGTCGACGATCCCTTCGTTGCCGGCGAGCGCCTTTATCGCACCGGCGATCTCGCGCGCGCCACGCCGGCCGGACTGCAACTGCTGGGCCGTGCCGACCAGCAGGTCAAGATCCGCGGCATCCGTGTCGAGCCCGCCGAAATCGAAGCCGCGCTGCTGGCCCAGCCGGCGGTTGCGCAGGCAGCGGTGTGCGCGGTGGCGGGACCCGGTGGCGAAGCCGTGCTGTGTGCCTTCCTCGTGCCGGCAGCGGCCGGAGCCATCGACGCCCCCGCACTGCGCCACACGCTGGCCGCGATGCTGCCCGACGCGATGGTGCCGGCGCGCTTCGTTGCACTGGCAGCGCTGCCGCGCCTGCCCAACGGCAAGACCGACCGCGTCGCGCTGCGCGAGCTGGTTCGCGCCGACAGTGCGCCAGCTCCGGCCGCAGCGCCCGCCGCAGCGCCCGCATCCGACGCGGTGGAAGCGCTGGTGTGCGCGCTGATGGCCGAGCTGCTGGAACGGGGCCAGGTCGACCCGCACGCCGACTTCTTTGCCCTCGGCGGCCATTCGCTGCTGGTGATCAAGCTGGTGGCGCGCCTGCGCCGCCGGCTGCAGGTGGAGATCGCACCCGGCATGGTGTTCGACCACCCGAGCGCGCACGCGCTGGCCGCTGCGGTCAGGCGGGAAGCCTCGGACCGCGACCTCGACACGCTGGCGCATACGGCACTGGCCGCTGCTGCACCGCCTGCGCCGGCCGCGCTGCCGGCCACGATGGTGGCATAAGCGCTCCCTGAAATACATTGACCGATCCCGCCCCCATGTCAGACGCATTGAGTACCGCGCAAGCACAAGGCGCCGCACAAGGCGCCGCACAAGTCGCCGCACGCTTCGCCCGGTTGGAGCCGGCGCAGCGCGCGGCGTTCCTGGCCGCGCTGCACGGCAAAGGCGTGGCGTTTTCCACGCTGCCCATCGTGCCGGCGCCGCGCGCCGGCGCGCTGCCGCTGTCGTATGCGCAGCAACGGCTGTGGTTCCTGCAGCAGCTGGCACCCGCCAGCACCGCCTACCACATGCCGGGCGTGTACCGGCTCGAAGGCCCGCTCGACGCCGCGGCGCTGCGCCGCGCGTTCGCGCAGATCGGCGCGCGCCATGAAGTGCTGCGCACCACCTATGCGACCGATGCTGATGGCGTTGCCTGCCAGCACGTGCATGAAGACCTGCCGCCGGCCTTTGCCGTCATGGATGCCGATCCGGACGGCCTTGACGCAATGGTCGCCCGCATCGTCCATGAACCGTTCGATCTCGCCGCGGGACCGCTGTGGCGTGTGGCGCTGTTCCGCGAGAGCGAGCAGTCGCACGTGCTGGTCGTGGTGCTGCACCACATCGTTGCCGACGGCGCTTCGATCGTCCGCCTCGTTGCCGAACTGGCCGCCTACTATGCAGGTACGCAAGCCGGCACGCATGCCGGCCTGCCGCCATTGCCGGTCCAGTACGCCGACTATGCGGCCTGGCAGCGCAACTGGATGGAGGCCGGCGAGGCCCAGCGCCAGCTCGGTTACTGGCGCGAACGCCTGGGTGACAGCACGGCCGACGCGCTTGACCTGCCGGCCGACCGTCCGCGCCGCGCCGCACGCAGCGGCGAGGGTGCGGAGCACGTGTTCACCATCCCCGCCGCGGTGGCCGAAGCCTTGCGCACGCTTGCCGCCTCGCGCCATGCGACGCTGAACATGGCCCTGCTGGCCGCCTACGCGGTGCTGCTGGGCCGCCATACCGGCCAGTCCGACCTGCGCATCGGCGTGCCGGTCGCCAACCGCCAGCGCAGCGAGACCGAGGCGCTGATCGGCTGCTTCGTCAACATGCAGGTGATGCGGGCAGAGGTCGACCCGGACCAGCCATTCGCCGATCTGCTGGCGCGGCTCGCCACGCAGGCCGCCGCGGATCAGGAGCACCAGTCGCTGCCGTTCGACCTGCTGGTCGAGGCGCTGCAGCCCGAGCGCAGCCTCGGCCAGCCGGCGCTGTTCAACGTCACCTTCGACCATCGCACCGCCAGCGCGGCAGCACTGCCCCAACTGGCGGGGCTGCGCGTCACGCCGCTGCAGCTGCCGGTCACCGCCGCGCGCTTCGAGCTGAGCCTGGCCACGGCCGAGCTGGCCGATGGCAGCCTGTGCGGCCGCATTGCCTACGCCGCCGACCTGTTCGATGCCGCCACCGTGGCGCGCATGGCGGGGCATTATGTGCGCCTGCTGCAGACCTTCGCGGCCGATCCGGCGACCACGCCCGGCACCGCGGTGCTGCTTGCCGACGACGAGCGCGCCGAGCTGGCACGCTGGAGCCGGCCCGACTGCCCGGCAACACCGTTCGTGGCCGTGCCTGCGCAGGTGGCCGCGCACGCACGCCGCGCGCCCGCCGCGCCGGCGGTGCTGTATGGCGACGACATCCTGACTTATGGCGAGCTTGAACGCCAGGCCAACCGGCTGGCGCACCGGCTGATCGCGCAAGGCATCGGCGCCGAGTGCTGCGTCGGGGTGGCGCTGAACCGTTCGCCGCGCATGCTGGTGGCGCTGCTGGCGGTGCTCAAGGCCGGCGCCTGCTTCGTGCCGTTCGATCCCGCCTATCCGGCACGGCGCCTGCTCGACATGCAGGAAGATGCTGCGCCGCGTCTGCTGCTGACCGAGCGCGCGTTGGGCGATACCTTCCCGGTCGCGCCGGACCTGCCGGTGCTGCTCGCGGACGACGGCGGCGCTGCATCGTGGCCCGAACATGACCCAGGCGTGACAATCCATGCCGAACAGCTGGCCTACGTGATCTACACCTCCGGCTCGACCGGCCGGCCCAAGGGCGTGGCCGTGGCACACGGCCCGCTGGCGATGCACGTGATCACCACCGCCGCGTGCTACGACATCACCGCGGCCAGCCGCGAGCTGCATTTCCTGTCGTTCAGCTTCGACGGCGCGCACGAGCGCTGGATGGTGCCCCTCGCCAGCGGTGCCAGCATCGTGCTGCGCGACGACACGCTGTGGAGCGTCGAGCAGACCTACGCCGCGCTGCGCCGCCACGCCGTCACGCACGCGGGCTTTCCGCCGCGCTACCTGCACCAGCTCGCCGCGTGGGCCGAGGCGCAAGGCAACCCGCCGGCGCTGTGGCTCTATTCCTTCGGCGGCGAGGCCATGCCTCGCGCCGGCGTGGAACGGCTGACGCAGGCGCTGCGGCCGCAGCACATCATCAACGGCTATGGCCCGACCGAGACCGTGGTGACGCCGCTGGTGTGGAAGGCCGCGGCGGACGAAGCCGCCGCGCAGGTGACCGGGGCCTATGCGCCGATCGGCCGGCCGGTCGGCACGCGCAGCGCGCACGTGCTGGACAGCCGGCTGGAGCCAGCTCCGGTCGGCGTGCCGGGCGAGCTCTACCTCGGCGGCGAAGGGCTGGCACGCGGCTATCTCGGCCGCGCCGGCATGACCGCCGACCGCTTCATTCCGGATCCCTTCGGCGCGCCCGGCGCGCGCCTGTACCGCACCGGCGACCTGGTGCGCTGGCGCCAGGATGGCTGCATCGAATATCTCGGCCGCCAGGACCACCAGGTCAAGATCCGCGGCTTCCGTATCGAACTGGGCGAGATCGAGGCGCACCTGCTGGCCCAGCCCGACGTGCGCCAGGCGGTGGTGCTGCCGCACGAGACGCCGGCCGGCACCCGGCTGGTTGGCTACGTGGCCGCGCCGGCCACGGTGCAGGCCGATGCGCTGCGCAGCGCGCTCGCCGCGGCCTTGCCCGACTACATGGTGCCGGCCGCGGTGCTGCGCCTCGACAGACTGCCGGTCACGCCCAACGGCAAGCTCGACCGGCGCGCGCTGCCCGAGCCGCAGTGGCAGGCCGAGGCAGCCTACGCCGCGCCGGTGTCGGCGCCGGAGCGGATGCTGGCGGCGGTGTGGGCGGACGTGCTCGGCATCGCGCAGGTGGGCTTGCACGATAACTTCTTCGCGCTCGGTGGCGACTCGATCCTCAGCTTGCAGATCGTTGCGCGTGCCCGCCTGCAGGGGTGGCGGCTGACACCCCGACAAGTGTTCGAGCACCAGTCCGTGGCCGCCCTGGCGCAGGTCGCACAGCGCGTGGACGTGGTGGCGGAGGATGCCGCCAATGACGCGGCGGAACTCGGCGCGGCGCCGCTGACACCGGTGCAGCGCGCGTTCCTCGGGCAGCCGCTGGCCGCGGCCGCGCGCAACCGCTTCAACCAGTCGGTATTGCTGCAGTCCGGGTTGGCCATCGACACGGCGGCGTTGCGTGCCGCGCTGGCGGACGTGGTCGGCCACCACGCGGCGTTGCGCTTCCGCTTCGGCCATACCGAAGACGGCTGGCACCAGCAGGCCATAGCGGAGGCCGCCGATGCGTTCGTGCTGACGACCGCCGATGCGCCCGACGCGGCGGCCATCACCGCCGCCTGCGACGCCGAGCAGGGAAAGCTGGATATCGAGCAGGGTCCGCTGCTGCGCGCCCTGCAACTTCACGTCGCGGACGGCAGCGAGCGCCTGTTCCTGGTGTGCCATCACCTTGTGGTGGACGGCGTGTCGTGGCGCATCGTGCTGGAAGACCTGCAGGCGGCGTATGCCGCGCGGCTGGCCGGCCAGGCGCCGGCGCTGGCTGCTGTCGCCGCCAGTTATGCCGAATGGAGCCGCACGCTGGCCGGCCCGGCGCGCGCGCTGTTTGCCGGCGAAGGCGCTTACTGGCAAGCGGTGGCAGAAGGCGATCTTGCCCTGCCGGCCGATGCACCCGAGGCGTCGCAGCCGCGTACCGATGGCGCCCGCACGGCGAGCTTCGCGCTCGACGCGGCCACCACCGACGCCTTGCTGCGGCGCGCCCACGCTGCCTACCGCACCGGCGTCAACGACCTGTTGCTGGCAGGTTTCGCGCGCGCGTTGTGCGACTTCACCGGCCGTGACGAGATCCGCATCCATGTCGAGGGCCACGGGCGCGAAGCCGAAGCGGCCGGCACCACGCTCGATCTCAGCCGCACGGTGGGGTGGTTCACCAGCATCTTCCCGGTGCGGCTGGCGCGTCTCGACAATCTTGGCGATACCATCGCCGGCGTCAAGGAAGCCCTGCGCGCCGTGCCGCGGCAAGGATTGGGCTACGGCGTGCTCGGGACCGCGGTGGCGGCGCCGCAGGTGCTGTTCAACTACCTGGGCCAGTTCGACGGCAGCCTGCGCGCCGGGACGGGCGGCTGGCAGGTGGCGGCAGAGGACACCGGCAGCGGCGTGTCCGCCGGGATCCCGTTGCCGGCACCGCTGGCCTTCGACGGCCGGGGCCGGCATGGCTGCCTGCAGTTCCGCTGCACGTATCGCGGCGGCCAGTTCCGCGAGGCCACCATCGACGCGCTGCTGGCGCGCATCGCCCAGGCCTTGCGCGACGTGGTATCACATTGCGTGGCGCAACCCGCCACGCGGCTGACGCCGTCGGACGTGCCGGCCAGCGGCTTGTCGCAGCCGCAGCTGGATACGCTGGCGCTGTCCGCCGACGAGATCGAGGACATCTGGCGGCCGACGCCGATGCAGCGCGGCATGGTGCGCCATGGCGCGCGCCATCCGGCATCGCCGGCGTACATGGTGCAGGTGCAGGCGACCATGGACGGCCTCGACGTCGAGCGCATGGTCGCGGCATGGCAGGCCGCGATGCGGCGCCATCCGGTGCTGCGCGCCCGGGTGGCGTGGCTGCCAGTGCCTGACGGGGCCGAGCCCCTGCTGGTGGTACCAGTCCAGGCGCAGCTTCCGGTCACCCGCCACGACTGGCGCGACCGCAGCAACCGGCAACGGTCCGCCGCCGACGATACGGCATGGCAGGCGCTATGCGAGGCCGAGTTCCGCCAACCCTTCGACCTGTGCCGCGCACCGCTGATGCGCCTGACGCTGGTGCGCATTGCCGACGACGCGTGGCGCTTCCTCTGGACCTGGCACCACCTGCTGCTGGATGGCTGGAGCATGTCGCGGCTGCTGGGCGAAGTGCTGCGCGGCTATGACGGCGAACTGCCTGCCCAGGCGGCCTCGTCGCTGCGCCGCTACGTGGCGTGGCAGCAGGCGCAGCCCGGCGCGGACGAGCAATGGAAGGCGCGGCTGGCGCCGCTGCGGCGGCAGCCGGTCCGCATCACCCGCGATATCGAGCCCGCGCAGCACGGCCAGCGCGGCCAACGCATGGGCGCCGTCGAGCATGTGGTGCAGGCCGACGCGCTGCGCACGCTGGCCGCCTTTGCCAGCCGCCAGCACGTCACCGTCAACACGCTGGTGCAGGCCGCCTGGCTGCTGGCACTGCGCCAGGCCACCGGCGCCCGCACCGTCGGCATGGCGGTGGTAGGTTCGGGACGCTCGGCGGAACTACCCGGCATCGAAGACATCATGGGCCTGCTGGCCAGCACGCTGCCGCTGGTGCAGGACCTGCCCGACACGCTGCGCGTGGCCGACTGGCTGCCCGCGCTGCAGGCGGACAACCTGGCCCTGCGCGAGACCGAGCACGCGCCGCCGGCGTGGCTGCAGTCCTGGGCGGCTGGCAGCGACGACACGGCGCAGGCGCCGTTCGACACCATGCTGATCTACGAGAACTACCCGGTCGACAGCACGCTGCGCGAAACCGAGCGCGGCGCGCTGCGCTTCAGCGATGTCGACAACCGCGGCCAGATGAGCTACCCGGTGACCGCCATCGTGATCCCGCGCGAAACGCTGACGTTGCGGGTGGAATACGACACGGCGGCGCTTGACGACGCCGCGGCGCAGGACCTCGCACGGCAATGCCTGGTGTTGTTGCTGGCGCTGCCGGCACTGGCCGATGCGACGCTGGCCGAACTGCCGGCACGCATCGCCGGCGCCAGCGAGGGCCGGGCCAGCGCGCTGGCGGCGTAAGAGGAGCAGGAGGCGATGGTTTCAGCGCAGCAGCTGGCGCGGGCAGTCGCCACACAACGGGAAGCCGTGCAGCCGGTAGCGCAGGCAGCACAGCCGGCGCAGCCACAGCGTGGTGGTGATGCCGTCGCGGGTCACGCGGTGCGCGCGCATCGGCGCATGCAGCGGGTTGTCGCGGCCGTCGGGGCGCGTGCGGGTGTCCATCAGCCATGCCGCATCGTGCGCCAGCGTGGCCTCGGTGGCCGGCAGGGCCGGTTGCAGCAGGCCGGGCGCGTGGCGGAACACCTCGGCGACGACGGCACCGGCATTGGCCCACAGCAGCCGCGGCGACGCGCCGCTGGCTGCGGCAAGTGCCTGTACCAGCGGTGCCAGCAGGTCGTCCAGCAGCGGGCCGTAGCGCTGCTGCGGCGGCGCTTGATGCAGTGCCTCGCCGCCATGCGGCAACAACAGCGTCACGGCGCGGCCGTGCCGGTCGGCCCGGATCGCTGCGTCGCGCAGCGGCAGCACGTGGTGCGCCAGCGCGGCAGCGGCCACCACGCCGGGCAGCAGCGACGCGAAGCCATGCCGCGCCCAGACCGAGGCGGTCACGCGCGCATCGTCGCTGCCGTGGTGCGCGGCGCTGGCCTGCAGCGCGCGGGCGAGGGGGCCTGCGGGCGGCGAGCCGAGCGCGGCGATGGCGATGTCCGCAGGCGCGGGCGGGCCAGCCGCCACAGCTTCGGCGTATTGGCGCAGCGGCCCCGGAAACAGTTCAAGCAACAGCGGTAGCGGTAGTAGAGCAGACAAGAGGCAGCCCTGAACGGCGTTGTTTTTGTGCATGTAACGCCATCTTTCAAGTTGAAGATGAGAATGATTATCAGGTATATTCGCAATTGCATTTGTAGAGACAATCCCGTACCCGGGCGTTTTCCTGACCGCCGGCAGTGGCAACGCCGCGGTGGCGAAGCGTTTGCGGCCATGCCGAGTCCACGGCGGGCCCGCGTGGGTCGAGGCAGCCAGGCCAGCAGCGCCTGCATCGCCGCTCCGGAGAGGACCCGATGACCCAGCCCGATTTGACGATCCGCGCGCGCGCCGCGCATGGCCCGGCGCCGCTCTCCTTCGCCCAGCAGCGGCTGTGGTTCCTGCAGCGCTACGCGCCGGACGGCACCGCCTACAACCTGGTGCGCGCGTGGCGCCTGCACGGGCCGCTGTCGGCGCCGGCGCTGGAGCGGGCGCTGGCGCTGGTGACATTGCGCCACGCCGTGCTGCGTACCCGTTTCTCGGCCGGCGACGGCGAGCCCTGCCAGTGGATTGGCGATGCGGCACCCGCCGTGCAGTGGCTCGACCTTCCTGCCGGCGAGGTTGACGCGCTGCTGCGCCGCGAAGCCGCGCGCGTGTTCGACCTGCATGCCGCCGCGCCATTCCAGGTCACCGTGGCCAGGCTGGATGACGGCGCCCACGTGCTGGTAATGGCCATGCACCACATCGTTTCCGACGGCTGGTCGAACCCGATCCTGGCGCGCGACCTGGCACGCGCCTATGGCGCTGCGCTGGATGGCACCGATCCGGGCTGGACTCCGCTGCCCGTGCAATACGCGGACTACGCTGCCTGGCAGCGCGAGCGCCTCGCCGGCCCCGCGCTCGACGCCGCGCTGTCGCGCTGCGCGCAACGGCTGGGCACCGCCATTCCCGCGCTGGAACTGCCGCTCGACGCACCGCGTCCGGCGCGCCCGGCAGGCAAGGGCGGGCGTATCCGCTGGACGCTGTCAGACGGCGTGGTGGCCGCGCTGCGCGACTACTGCAGCGGCACTGCCGACGGCGGCCGCACCACGCCGTTTGCCGTGCTGCTGGCGGCCTGGCAGGCGCTGCTGGCGCGCTACAGCGGCCAATACGATTTCGCGGTCGGCGTGCCCATCGCCGCGCGCACCCATGAAGAACTCGACGACCTGATCGGCTGCTTTATCAACACCCAGGTCTATCGCGCACGGCTGGCGCCCGGCCTGACTGGCCGCGCACTGTGCCAGCAGGTGCGCGACGACGCCCGCGCCGCGCTCGACCATGCCGACCTGCCGTTCGAACTGCTGGTCGACAAGCTCGCACCGGCGCGCGACCCCAGTCGCACGCCGGTATTCCAGGCGATGTTCAACCTGCAGATGGGCGAAGCCGCGTCGTTTGCGCTGCCCGGCCTCCAGGCGAGCGCACTGCCGGTGCCCGACGACAGCGCCAAGTTCGACGTCACGCTCGACCTGCAGGCCGGCGCGAAGCGCGTGTCGGCCACGCTCGAATACGATGCCGTGCTGTTTGCCGGAGCGACAGCGCAACGCATGGCCCGGCACTACGAGCAACTGCTCGGCACGATGCTGGCGACGCCCGACGTGCCGCTCGACGCGCTGCCGCTGATGGACGCAGGCGAGCGCGCCAACACGCTGGCCAGTGCCAACGGCACCGGCCTGGCCCTCGATGCTGACGACGACGTGGTGGCCCGTATCGCGCGCGCCGCCGCGGCCACGCCGGACGCCATCGCCATCACCGACGGCAGTGCCAGCCTGACCTACGCGGAACTGGAAGCCGGCGCCAACCGCATCGCGCACTGGCTGGCGGGGCAACAGGTGGGCACCGACACCCTGGTCGGCGTCTGCCTGCCGCGCACGCCGGAATTGGTGGCGGTGCTGCTCGGCATCCTCAAGGCAGGCGCCGCCTACCTGCCGATCGATGCGCATCATCCGCCCGCGCGCAACGCGCACATCCTGCGCCACGCCAGCCCGCGCCTGATCCTGGCGGCGGCCAGCACGCGCGCAGCGCTGGGCGAAAGCGGCGGCGTGGTGCTGGTCGACGGCCAGACCTCGCCGTTGCCGCCTTGGCACGCGGCGCCCGCAATCTCCCCTGCGCCGGACTGCCATCCGGCGCAGCTCGCCTACACGCTCTACACCTCCGGTTCGACCGGCACGCCCAAGGGCGTGCAGATTTCGCGCGCTGCCTTTGCCAACTTCCTGCGCGCGATGACGCCGGTGGTGCCGATGGACGGCAACGACCGCCTGCTGGCGGTGACCACGCTGGGCTTCGATATCGCCGGGCTGGAGCTGTTCCTGCCGCTGGCCAGCGGCGCGCGCGTGGTGATCGCCACGCGTGACGACGCGCGCGATCCAGCGCGGCTGGCGGCGCTGATGACCGACCACGGCATCACCGTGATGCAGGCCACGCCGGCCACCTGGCAGATGCTGGTCACGCAAGCCACGCCGGCATGGCAGGGCCTGCGCGTGCTGTGCGGCGGAGAGGCGCTGGGGCGCGAGCTGGCGACGGCGCTGCTGGCGCGCGGCGCCGACGTTTGCAACGTCTACGGCCCGACCGAGACCACGGTCTGGTCCGCCGCGCATGCGCTGGCGGGCAAGGGGGAAGGCATGCCAGCATGGGCGGTGGCGCCGGTCGGGCATCCGCTCGCCAACAACCAGCTTTACGTGCTGGACGCGCGCCTGGAGCCGGTGCCCGCGGACGTGGCCGGCGAGCTCTATATCGGCGGTGCCGGCCTGGCGCGCGGCTATGCCGCCGACCCGTCGCGCACTGCCGCGGCCTTCGTGCCCAACCCGTTCCCGCAAGGCTCGCCCGGCGCCATGGCGGGCGACCGGCTCTATCGCACCGGCGACCTGGCGCGCAAGCGTGCCGACGGCATCGTCGAGTTCTTCGGCCGCCGTGACCACCAGGTCAAGGTGCGCGGCTTCCGCGTCGAGCCAGGCGAGGTCGAGGCCGTGCTGGCCGCCTGCCCGGGCGTGCAGCACGCCGTGTGCGTGGCCCGCCCCGGTCCGGACGGCATGCCGCGGCTGTGCGCGTACTACGTGGGTGGTGAGGAAGCGATCGACGACGCCATCCTGGCCCGCCTGCGCGAGCAGCTGCCCGGCTACATGGTGCCGTCCAGCCTGACGCGCCTCGACGCGCTGCCGCTCAATGCCAACGGCAAGGTTGACCGCCAGGCGCTGCCGGAGCCGGCTGCGGCACCCGCCGCGGCCGCGCTGTCGACGCCCACCGAGCACGCGCTGGCCGGAGTGTGGCGCGCGGTGCTTGGCGTGGCCCAGGCCGGCGGCGACGACGACTTCTTCCTGCTGGGCGGCCATTCGCTGCTGCTGGTGCGGCTGCAGACCCGCATCCGCGAGCAGCTGGCGTGCGAGCTGGCGCTGCCGGCACTGTTCGCCGCGCCCGTGCTGCGCGACATGGCCGCGGCGATCGACCAGGCCGGACGGCGCGATGCCGATGCCGACCTGGCCTTCATGAACGACCTGCTGGAGACCCTGTGAACCTGTTCCTGTCATTGCGCCGCCGCTTTGGCGGCCTGCTGTTGCTGGCGCTGGCCGCGGGTACGTGCAGTGCGCTCGCGGGCATCGCGCTGATCGCCGAGATCAACCGCATGATTGCGGCGCCGGCTGCGCTTGAAGCTGGCCGCATCCTCATCCTGCTGGGCCTGCTGGCCGTCTTGTTCGGCTGCGGCTTTGGCTCGCAAGCGCTGCTGACCGCGCTGGGCCACCGCGTGGTCTACGACATGCGCATGCGCATGCTCAAGCGCGTGCTCGATACCGACGTCGAGCGCCTGGAAGCGATCGGCGGCCCCACCGTCTATGCCACGCTGACCAAGGACATCGCCTCGATCGGCATGGCCTTCAACCGCGTGCCGTTCGTGTTCTACAACGGCGTGCTGGTGGCGGGCGGCCTGCTGTACCTGGGCTGGCTGTCGTGGCAGCTGTTCGTGCTTGGCGCCGCCGTGCTGGGTGGCGGCGTGCTGCTGGCGCAGCGCTGGGTGCTGCGCATGCGCGGCCTGATGAAGGCAGTGCGCGACACCGACGACCGCCTCTACGCCGGCTACCAGGGCGCCATCGATGGCCGCTACGAGCTGGCGCTGAACGCCTGGCGCAAGCAGAGTTTCTACCAGCGCGACTTCGAGCCCGCCGCCGAGTTTGCGCGCGCGCATGAAGTGCGCGCCGACCGCTACTGGGTGCTGAGCCTGTCGTTCACCGCGGCGCTGATCCTGGGGCTGGCCTGCGCGATCTTTGTCGCCGGCGATGCGCTGGGCATAGCCCGCGAGCGCATCACCGCCTTCGTGCTGGTGCTGATGTTCCTGCGCATGCCGCTGAACGACCTGGTCGGCACGCTGCCGATCCTGATGACCGGCAACGTCGCGCTGCGCAAGATCGACACGCTGCGGCTGGCGCCGTACACCGAGGACTTCGCGCTGAATGCCGGCCACAACGCCGCCGCCACGGCGCCGGCCCCGGGCACGCCGCTGCTGGCGCTGAAGGACGTGCGCTATGACTACCCGGGGCAGGGCGACGAGCGTGGCTTCCGGCTGGGCCCGGTGTCGCTGACGCTGGCCGCCGGGGAGACGGTGTTCATCGTCGGCGGCAACGGCAGCGGCAAATCGACGCTGATGAAGCTGCTGGCGGGCTTGTACCAGCCCACGGACGGCAGTGTGTCGCTGGGCGGCGCCACGCTAGGCGCGGCGCAACTGCCCTGGTACCGCAGCCATTTCGCCACCGTGTTCTCCAACGCGCATCTGTTTGCGCGGCTGGTTGGCCCGGACGGCAAGTTCGACGCCGCGGTGGCCAACGCTTTCCTCAAGCGGCTGCACATGGACCACAAGGTCTCGATCCGCGACGACCTGCTGTCGACCACGCAGCTTTCGCAGGGCCAGCGCAAGCGGCTGGCGCTGCTGGCGGCCTATGTCGAGACGCGCCCGGTGCTGCTGCTGGATGAGTGGGCCGCCGACCAGGATCCGGTATTCCGCGCCTACTTCTATGAATCGCTGCTGCCGGAACTCAAGCGCAGCGGCAAGACCATCGTCGCGGTCAGCCACGACGACCGCTATTTCCACGTGGCCGACCGCGTGATCCGCTGCGACAGCGGCGTCATCCGCACCGACAGCGCCGACAGCGCCAACGCCGGCACCGATGCCGGCGACAACGAACACAACGCACAACAGGCCGCCGCATGACGCGCGCCAACATTCAGAGGGAGTCAGCTCAAATGCAAAGCAACGCGTCTTCGATGACCCACGCCGTCGCAGGCCAGCCCTGGTCGTCCGCATCCTCCGCCATCCTGCAAAGCGGCTGGGAGGGTGCGACGCTGCAGCTGAGCCTGGACGGCACGCCGCTGCAGGCGTGGCAGTTCACGGCGGGCGCGCAGCCCCGCCTCGCGCTTGCCGGTCCCGCGTCGGACCACCCGCTGGCACGCGCGGCCGCGTTCGCCGCCTGCGAAGCGGCGCTGGCGCGCACGCCTGCCGCCGAATCCATCGCATTGGACGTACCCGGGGCCCTCGCCGCGGCCATGCTGTGCGAAGGCAGTGCCGTGCGCGATGCCAGCGGCCGGCTGGTATCGCGCGTCGAGCAGTTGTGGCAGCTGCCGGCACTGTGGCACACCGGCACCTCGGGTCGTGATTTCCCGCTGCAGTACGCCATGAGCGCGGGCAAGCGCCATCCGCTGCGCGCGCCCAAGCCGAGCGGCCAGGTCTATGCGCGCCATATTCCCTGGCTCGACCAGGTGTTCTCGATGCGGGTTGCCGACCTCGATGTCGACCTGCAGTGTTTCCATGGATGGATGAACGACCCGCGCGTGGCGGTGTTCTGGCAGGAGGAGGGCGACCTCGCCAGGCATCGCGGCTACCTCCAGGCGCAGCTCGATGATCCGCACACGATCCCGCTGATCGGCTGCCTGGGCGGCAAGCCCTTCGCCTACTTCGAGGTGTACTGGGCCAGGGAAAACCGCATCGGCCCGTACTACGACGCCGACGACTTCGACCGCGGCTGGCATGTGCTGATCGGCGATGGCGAGATCCGCGGCAAGGCGTATATCAGCGCCTGGCTGCCGTCGCTGATGCACTACATCTTCCTCGACGATCCGCGCACACAGCGCATCGTCGGCGAGCCGCGCATCGACCATGTGCAGCAGATCCGCAACCTCGACCGTTCCGGGTTCGCCAAGGTCAAGGCCTTCGACTTCCCGCACAAGCGCGCCATGCTGGTGATGCTGCTGCGCGAACGTTTTTTCGGCGAGCGCCTGTGGGTGCCGCAGGAAGACGCGCCGGCACAAGCCCCCGCAGAACTCGTCGCGCATCCCGCGCTTGCCGCCTGAACCCGCCGCGCAAGGAGACCCCAATGCTCTACTCAGCTTCGACCTGCGCCGCGAACGGTGCCCGCGTGGGTACCGGCGCACCGCCCGTGCTCGACCTGCTCGGCATCGGCTTCGGCCCGTCCAACCTCGCGCTGGCCGTGGCGCTGCGCGAGATGCTGCCGCAGCAGGCGCCGTTCCGCTTCGGCTTTATCGAGAAAAAGCCCGGCTTCGTCTGGCACGGCAACATGCTGCTCGACAACAGCCGCATGCAGATCTCGTTCCTGAAGGACCTGGTCACGATGCGCAACCCGGCCAGCCGCTATACCTTCATCAATTACCTGCACGAGCGCGAGCGGCTGCTGGACTTCATCAACACGCGCACCTTCTACCCGAGTCGCTACGAATTCAATGACTACCTGTCGTGGGTGGCGGCGGACTTTGCCGACAGCTGCCACTATGGCGAGGAAGTGGTTTCGGTCGAGCCCGAAAGCGCTGGCGGCAACGGCGCGCTGGCATGCCTGCGCGTGACCTCGCGCGCCGCCGATGGCGCGCTGACGGTGCGCCGCGCGCGCAATGTGGTGGTCAGCGTGGGCGGTGCGCCCAGCATTCCCGACACCTTCGTGCCGCTGCGCGGGCATGCGCGCGTATTCCATTCGTCGTCATACCTGGAATCGCTGGAGCGGCTGGAACAGTCCGGGCCGGTGCGCCGGGTCGCGGTAATCGGCTCGGGGCAGAGCGCCGCCGAGATCTTCCTCGACCTGCACGGCCGCGAAGGCAATATCGAGGTCGACCTGGTCAGCCGGGCGCCGGCGCTCAAGCCGGCCGACGACAGCCCGTTCGTCAACGAGATCTTCAACCCGCGCTATATCGACTACCTGTTCTCGCGCGCGCCCAACGAGCGCGAGCAACTGCTGAGCGAATTCGGCAACACCAACTACGCGGTGGTCGATACCGACCTGATCGAAGCCATCTATGAAGTGCTGTACCAGCAGAAGGTCACCGGCAAGGCGCGCCACCGCCTGCTGGCCGGCTGCGAGGCGCGCCACGCCGAGGCCGACGCCGACGGCGTGCGGCTCGACATCGCGCGCCGCGACGACGGCGCGCACCAGTTGCAGCGCTATGACGCGGTGATCCTCGCCACGGGCTACCGGCGCGAGCTGCACCAGTCGCTGCTGGCGCCGCTGGCGTCCTACCTGGACGACGCCAAAGGCTTCCAGGCTGACCGCGACTACCGGCTGCAGATGGCGCCTGGCTGCCAGGCCGGCGTGTTCCTGCAGGGCTGCTGCGAAGCGACGCATGGGCTGTCGGACACGTTGCTGTCGGTGCTGGCGGTGCGCGCGCAGGAGATCGCCGCGGCGGTGCTGGGCACTGGCGAGGGCGAACCGCGCGTGTTGGCGCCGGAGCCGGCGCGAAGCCGTCCCGCGCGGATGGCGCACGCCGGCACGCACTGAACACAAGAACAAGATCACGTAGCGGCGGCGGGCCGTCGGCCCGCCAGCCGGCTCGCATGGCCAATTTCATTCAACAACAGAGCAGGGGAGTAAGACGGGCATGAAACACAGCAACAGACGCGCGAACGCACGCGCGCGGGCAGCACGGAACGTGGCCGCAACGTCGTGCCGCACTGCCATGCGCTGGATCCCGGCCGCGGTCGGCCTGGTCTTCAGCGCATCGGCTTTTGGACAGGAAGCCACCACGGGAACGACGCCGGCAACGGCCGCTGCCCCTACCGGCAGCGCTGCCAGGCCTTCGGAGCATGCGCTGCCGGCGGTGACAGTCAACGGCGTGCGCGAGAATCCGGTCAACCCGCCGACGACGGCCGGCAGCAAGGTGCCGCTGACCGCGCGCGAAGTCCCGCAATCGGTGACCGTGGTCAACAGCGAGCGCATCAGGGAACAGAATCTGGTGACGCTGGAAGACGCGCTGGCGCAGGCCACCGGCGTGTTCGTGGAAAAGCGCGACCAGGAACGCACCATCTACTATTCGCGCGGCCTGGAGATCGACACCTTCCTGCTGGATGGCGTGCCGACCAAGTATGACTGGCGCAACACCGTGCAGCCCGACCTGTCGATGATCGACCGCGTCGAAGTGCTGAAGGGCCCGTCCGGCCTGCTGTCCGGCGCCGGCAAGACCGGCGGCGCGATCAACCTGGTGCGCAAGAAGCCCACGCGCGAGACGCAGGTGCAGGGAGCGCTGTCGGTAGGGTCGTGGAACAACTACCGCGCCGAGATCGACGCCGGCGGTGCGCTGAATGCCGACGGCACGCTGCGCGCGCGCCTGACCGGCGCTTTCCAGGACAAGGACTCGTTCATCGACAAGGCCAATATGCGCACCGGTGCGCTCTATGGCGTGGTCGAGTACGACATTACGCCCAGCACCATGGTGACGGTGGGCGCGAGCTACCAGGACTCGGAGGGACGCCAGCCGTGGACGCTGCCGGCCTACTACAACCCGGTTACGCGCCAGGCGAGCCTGCTCGACGTGCCGCGCTCGACCTACCTCGGCGCTGACTGGAACAGCGACCACTTCTATACGACCTCGGCCTTTGCCGAGCTGGAGCACAAGTTCGACAGCGGCTGGCAGGTCAAGGGCGCGCTGCGCTACCTCAACAACCAGATGCATCGCGAGCAGGCGTACGCCTACTCGCCGGTCATTCCGGGCGTCAACACCACTACGCTGTTTGCGGCCAAGCAGACCTACACGCAAGAGCAGACCAGCTTCGACGTCTATGCCAACGGTCCGTTCTCGCTGTTCGGGCGCCGGCACAAGGCGCTGATCGGCTTCAATTTCTCGGACTCGGAGCGACGCGACCCGCGCTACTCTTCGACGCCCTTCTCGCAGGTCGTGAACGTCTTCAGCCCGCGCAGCGACTTCGCCAAGCCGGTCTTCACGCCCAATGGCTCGGGCACCACGACCAGCACCCGGCAATATGGCGTCTACGGCGACGCACGCTTCTCGCTGCTGGACCCGGTGACCCTGGTGCTGGGCGGGCGCCTGAGCTGGTGGGATATCAATGCGCGCCAGTACACGCCGACCGCCAGCTTGACCAGGCAAGACGACATCAACGCCAAGTTCACCCCCTTCGCCGGGCTGATCTACGACTTCACCGAGCACTGGTCGGCCTACGCGAGCTACGCCGAGATCTTCCAGCCGCAGGACGAGTATTTCACCGCCAGCGGCAACCTGGTCGATCCGATCAAGGGCAAGCAGTATGAAGTGGGCGTGAAGGGCGAGTTCTTCGAAGGCGCGCTGAACACCTCGGTGGCGCTGTTCCAGGTGCGCGAGACCGGCCGCGCCACGGTCGACTACGTCAACACCACCAACCCGAGCAACCCATTCTACGTGTCGCAGGGCGAGACCAGGAGCCAGGGCTTCGAGCTGGAGGCCAGCGGCCGCATCACGCCGAACTGGACCGTCTACGCCGGCTATACCTTCAACGTCACCACCGACCTGCAGGACCGCTCCGGCCAGCTCAACACGGCGTTCTCGGCGATTGCGCCCAAGCACCTGTTCAAGCTGTGGACGCAGTACCGCCTGCCCGGCGACTTCAAGCGCTGGCGCATCGGCGGCGGCATGACCGCGGTCAGCCACGTGCAGAACACCGCGCTGTTCCCGGCGCCGATCGGCGCGGTCACGCTGCGCCGAGGCGGCTATGCGACCTTCGATGCGGCGATCGGCTATGACTTCAACAAGCATGTCTCGGCCGACCTGAATCTGACCAACCTGTTCGACCGCAGCTACTATGCGCGGATCAACAACCCGCGCGAAGGCAACATCTATGGCCAGCCGCGCGCGGCGATGTTCACCGTGCGCATGAAGATGTAAGCGCGGTGCCGGCGTGGCAGTGCGGCAAGATCGCACCGCCACGCCGGCCGCGTGTTGCTGGATATTCCAATGAACAATAGTCCCTCATCCCTGCCGTTGCGCAGCGCCATGGGTCCGGCGCTGGCGATGACCGCTCGCGCGCTGGCCGCCCTGGCCGGCAGCTACGCTTTCACCTGGGGCGTCACCGCCGGTGGCGCCGTGCTTGGCTGGCGCCTGGGCCTGGCGCGCAGCGAAGCTGTGCTCTGGTTTTCGATGCTTGCGTTCCTGCTGTTCCCGCTGATGTCGCTGTGGGCGCTGGTGACGCGGCGGCTGTGTCGCGTGTGGCTGGTGCTGGCGGCCGGCGCGGTTATCGGCGCCGGCGTGGCGCAAAGGCTCGGGGAGCGGCTGGCGTGAGCAAGACCGTGCGCAAGAACAATAGCCGTGCCGCGGCGAACAAGACTGCGGCACACGAAGGCGGGCTGCGCCAGGCCATGACCTGGGCGCATACCTGGATCGGCGTGCTGCTCGGCGGCGTGCTGATGGTGGCCTTTTTCATGGGGTCGGTCGCGGTGTTCGACCGCGAGGTCGACCGCTGGATGATGCCGGCCACGCGCATCGAAGCCGCACCAGTCACCATCGATATCGACACCGTGGTGCTGCGCGCGGTGGACGCGCTGGCCGCCGGCAAGCCGCTGCGCGAATGGGCCGTAACGCTGCCCGAGGCGCGCACGCCGGTGATGATCGCCCGCGTGCGCTATGCCGCGGCCGGCGGACAGATCCGGCTGGCCGACCCGCGCGCCGGCGCGCTGCTGCCGGATGTCGGCACGCTGGGGGCATCGTCCTTCTTCTACCCGCTGCACTACAACCTGCACCTGCGCGTGTGGAACATCGGCTACTGGCTGGTGGGGCTGGCTGCGATGGCAATGCTGGCCGCGATCGTGTCCGGCGTGATCGTGCACGTGCGCATCTTCCGCGATTTCTTCACCTTCCGGCCGCGCAAGCAATTGCAGCGCAGCCTGCTCGACCTGCACAACCTGACCGGCGTGCTGGCGCTGCCGTTCCATGCGGTGATTTCCTTCTCCGGCATCTGCATCGTCTACATGATCCTGATCCCGGCCGGCATCAACGCGCTGTACCAGCAGCCCAATGCCTTCTACGAGCAGGCCTTGTCGGGCTATTCGCGGCAGGCCGCGGGCGTGGCCGCGCCGATGGCGCCGCTCGGTCCGATGGTCGAGGCGGCGCGCGCGCGCTGGGGCGGGGCGGCGCCTGCCGCGATCCGCGTCTGGAACCCGGGCGACGCCAACGCGGTGGTCAAGGTCAGCCGCTCGGTGGGCGACCGCGTCAGCCTGGCGGACGACGCCGCCTACTTCGACGGCGCCACCGGGGCGCTGCTGCACCACGCGCCGCTGCAGCCCGCGGCGACCACGCAGCGTTTCCTGACCGGCATGCATTTCATTGCCTTCGACCACTGGCCGCTGCGCTGGCTGTACTTCCTGGGCGGGCTGGCCGGTTGCGTGCTGATCGGCACGGGCCAGCTGTACTGGCTCGACAAGCGCCATGCGCGCCATGGCGAGCGCGGCGTGCGCCTGGCCGCCGCGGTCACCGCGGCCATGACGACCGGGCTGGTGATCGCGACGCTGGCGATGATGGTGGCCAATCGGTTGCTGCCGATGACACTGCCGTCGCGCGAGTTCATCGAGGCCGGGTTGTTCTTCCTGGTCTGGCTGGCCACCGCCATCCACGCGCGTGTGGCGATGCGGCCCGGCAGCCGCACGCTGGTGCCGTGGCGTCAGCAATGCCTGGCGATCGCCGTGCTGGCGCTGGCAGCGCCGGTGTGCAACGGCCTCACCACCGGCGACTGGCTGCCGCGGGCGCTGGCCCGCGGGCAGTTTGCCGTGGCGGGTGTCGATATCGCGCTGCTGCTGACCGGCGCGCTGGCCCTGACGACGGCACGCCGGGTCAGGCAAGTGGAAGCGGCCCGCGTGGCGGCTGCTCCAGACCTGGAGGAGGCAGATCATGCCGAATGCGCTTGACCACCTGTTGCTGATCGCGCTGGCACTGTGCGCGTATGGCGCGTTCGTGCTGTTTGCCTGCGCCAGTGAGCGGCACTGGAACGAGCTATCGGGGCAGGGCGGCGATTTGCCGGACCGGTTGTGCCGGCGCCTGCGCGGCGCGGCCTGGGCGCTGGTGGCCTTTGGCGCCGCGGCCGCACTGCCGGGCAACGGCGCCGGCTTTGGCGTGCTGTTGTGGGCGCTGGCGATGATGGCCGGCGCGATGGCGGTCGCCTTCACGCTGACATGGCGGCGCGGCTGGCTGCAGCCGATCGCGCGCGGGATGCTGGCGGCGCTGCGGATCTGAGCCGGAGCCGGATACGGGCGGTACGCCGCCCGTCGGCGATAATGCAATTAACCGCCTGAAATCACAGCCGTCCACCAACGCGCGAGCGCGCAGGTGCCTGCAGACGAGGGTGTGGAGGCTCAGCGGGGGGTACCCGCGTAGCCGGCACGTTGCCTCGGGAGGAAACGTGCAAGCCAGTGCCGCCAGCCGCGCGCCCCCGCCGCTCCCGTCCTGCAGCGCGTGACACGCACGCTGGCACGGGTGATGGCATAGAGCTCCACGGTGGCCGCCTCTGGCACCGTGAACGATTCGCTGGCGGCGAGGGATGTGTCTTTCGGATCCCCGTCACGGATCAGCCACAACTCGCCCTCGGTACAGCGCACCGCGACGTGCTCGCCCGCGTCGGCCACCAGCCGCAGAGAACTGCGTGCGGGCAGGGTGGCGGTCATATCGTTGCTTACCAGGAACATGATGTTCTCCGGGTTCAATTCATTGCGATGGCGGCCGTCGGCGCTGTCACCGTGCCTGCGGCCATGGGCCGGACAAAGGCGGCGATCCGGTCGATCACTGCGGAATCCTGCAGGATGCGGCGATGGCCCAGCCCCTCGGTGGTGACTAGTTCCGCGCCGGGCCAGGCGCCGGCGATCGCGGCCCCGTCTTCCCAGCGCACCTCCTTGTCGCCACGGTCATGGATCACCAGCGTCGGCGGCACCGGGCGCGAGCGCCCGATTTCCGGTACGTTGAACGCGGACCATGGCATGCCGAGCCAACGCTCGCTCTGCCGCTGCATCCGTGCCAGCACGGCAGGCGCGATACCGAGCTGCCAGGCCAGCGCCGCGCATGCGGCGTGCATGTCGGCCGGCGCACCGAGCAGCACCGTGGCGCGTGCCGGCAGGCCCTCGCGCAATGCCAGGGCGGTGGCCGCGCCGCCGAGCGAATGTGCTACCACGGCGTGGACCGGCCCGGCGTGCCAGGCGGCGGCCAGCAGCGAGCGCGACATTTCGAGCACAGAGGTCTGCGCCGCGCCGCGCGTGCCTGCATCGGAAGCGCCATGCGACAGCGCATCGAAGGCCACCACGCGCATCCCGGCTGCCACCAGGCTGTCGGCCGCCGCATGCCACTGCCCGGCATGGCCGCCCCAGCCGTGGGCGAGCAATACCACCGGGCCGGAATCGCCCCAACGGTAGACGCGCACCCGGCGGCTGGGCCCGTGACCGGTCACCAGGGCCCAGTCGCTGCGGGCGCTGTCCAGGAAGCGGCGGGCAGCCGACGTCGGGGCGGCACGCGGCGGCGTGAACCAAAGGCGCTCGAGCGCACGCGCGGTCGCGGATGGCGATACCAGGCTGCCCGCCTGCCAGCGTAGCCGCTGCCAGGCGGGCAGGGCGACGGGTCGGTTACCTGGTGGCCTGGCGCCGGGCGCCGGGGCGGCGGTAGTCGCCGGGGAAGGGGAAGAGACTGCTTGCGTCACGACCTGCACCTCCAATCGGTTGCTTGGATTGGCGCGGCATCATTGGAGCCGGCGCCAGCCGGCGGCTCTCCGCGCGCATTTTAAGACCGACCAGTCGTGCTTTTTTTAGTATAAAAAAAGCCGCCGGAAGGCTGTTTGCCCGCCAGCGGGATAGTGCCGGCGCCAATTTGTCGTTTCCTGGTTTTTCCCTCAGCCCGGCGTCGCGCCCTCGGCGGCGCGTGCCACCAGCGCGCCAAACGCGCGCCGCGCCATGGCCTCGGCATCGGCTCGGCCCAGCAGTTTGAATGACTGCTGGAACGCCATGCCGATGCCTGACAGCTCGAAGGCAAACTGCCGCGGCTCCACGACCGTGCCGAACTGGCCTTCGTCGATCGCATCGGCCACCACGCGCGCCACGGTGCTGTGCCAGTCCTTCAGCGACTGCACCACCAGATCCCGGATCGTTCCCGGCCGGTCGCGGTATTCCTGCCCCAGCGCCATGAAGAGGCACCGGCCCTGCGTCACCGTCCCGCCCAGCCACTCCAGGTAGCCCTCGAAGAGAGCCTCCAGCCGCGGCATGCCGCGTGGCTGGCGCATTGCCGGCCGCACCACGATCTCGCCGAAGCGTTCGATGGCGCGGTCCAGCACGGCCTGCTGCAACGCCTCCTTGGACTTGAAGTGCGCATACAGGCCGCTCTTGGACATATTGGTGTCCGCGGCGAGCGTGGCCAGCGACAGCTGCTCGAAGCCGACCTTGGTCGCGGTGTCGAGCGCCTGCTGGATGATCGCGTGGCGGGTGTGTTGTCCCTTTTGCATGTTGTGCAGAATAGCACGACCGGTCGGTTTGTCAACGAAACCGGATGCATGGTAGTTGCCCCGACTTGCGAAGTTGTGCAGCGAAGGCCATAACGTCATACGCAGGGCGTGTGACGTCAACGCAAACCGGCAAGGGTCGTTAATTTCTTGGCGATGCGGCGACGTTGTGCACGATGCGGCCTTTTGCCTTCCGTTTGCCGGCCGGGGCAAGAGGCGAATTGCGGACTTGGAAGAAATCTGCACAAAGTGTTTCGGCGGTTACATACGGAACGCTTTGCGTGCTCTATACTCGAATGCACGTCCGCGCACTTTTTTTCACTGGTGACTGGAGACCGACATGAACAGTACAGCCGTGCCGAGAGGCGCTAGCGAACCGTTCCGGCAACTGCGGGCGCTGCGCCGCGCGCGCAAGCTCAAGCAAGAGGACGTCGCCCGCAAAGCGGGCATCTCGCGGGAAGCCTACCTGCGGGCAGAATCGGGGCAAGCCGATCCCCGCATGTCGACATTCCTCGCTGCCTGCGAGGCGCTGGGCCTGGAAGTGGTGCTGGCCCCGCAGCATCTCGCAGCAGACGTCAACGCCTTTATCGCCAGCCGCAACGGCGGCGTGACGGCAGCCTCGATGGCCGGCCAGCCGGCCGCGGGCGGTGCGCAGGCACCCGCCGCGGCACCGGCACAGGGCGGCGGATTCGGCTCCGGCACCGGCGAAGGCCACAAGCCGGTCTGATCCGGCCGCTGCCTGGCCGGCCACGTCTCCCACGGGCCGGCGCAGGCGGACGGCATTCCAGACCACCATCCAGCAACCGGCGCGGCGCGGCCTTCGCTCCGCGCCGGTTGTGGTTGTCATCGACCCGGGCGCTGTCTGCGCCGCCCGGTGCCTCCATCACGCCGCCGCGGTCGCTGCGCGCGGTGATTGCCGGCGCCTTCTGTACGACTTCCCTGAAACCGCCGCGTCCCATGCCTGACGCGCGCTGAAGGTCGCACTTTTCCCCTTTTTTCTCGTTCCGGCCTACAACTCCAGTGGGTGCGCTGCCTTGCGCATTCGCCGAGCGGGTTTGACACGCCTGTTTTATAGAATTACGATATGGTAAATCAATTACGGAATACGTAATTCCGTACCGAACTCACCCAGACCGGCAGGGCCCGCCAAAAAGGGTTCCCGGGGCGCCAGCGCAGCGCCGCATGGAGACGCCGTGAACACCACCGCCAACCCGCAACGCACCTTCGCGTACCAGCCCGGCGCCGAGCAACGCTCGCAGCCGGTGGCCGCGCATGGGATCCGCCCGGTGGCGGTGGTAGGCGCCGGGCCGGTCGGGCTCACCGCCGCGATCGACCTGGCGCAGCGCGGCGTTCCCGTGGTCGTGCTGGATGACGACGACACGCTCGCCGCCGGCTCGCGCGCCATCTGCTTTGCCAAGCGCACGCTGGATATCCTCGATCGCCTCGGCTGCGGCGAACGGGTCGCGGCCAAGGGCGTCAGCTGGCATGTCGGCAAGGTGTTTTTCGGGGACGAGGAGGTGTACCGCTTCGACCTGCTGCCAGAGGCCGGCCATCGCCGGCCGGCCTTCGTCAACCTGCAGCAGTACTACCTGGAAAGCTTCCTGGTCGAACGCGCGGCCAGGTTACCCGGCATAGAACTCCGCTGGCGGCATCGCGTCGTCGACGTTGTGCCGGGCCAGGACAAGATCGCGCTGACGGTCTCGACGCCTGACGGGGACTACCTGCTGCATGCGCGCTACGTGGTGGCCGCCGATGGCGCCCACAGCGCTGTGCGCCAGTGCCTTGGCCTGGAAAGCAAGGGCCGCGTGTTCCACGACCGTTTCCTCATCGCCGATGTGAAGATGGCGGCGCCGTTCCCGGCCGAGCGCTGGTTCTGGTTCGACCCGCCCTTCAACCCGGGCCGGTCCGCGCTGCTGCACCGGCAGCCCGACGATGTCTGGCGCCTCGATTTCCAGCTAGGCTGGGATGCCGATCCTGAAACCGAGAAGCAGCCGGAGCGCGTGATCCCTCGCATCCGGGCCATGCTGGGCGATGACGTGGCCTTCACGCTGGAGTGGGTCAGCGTCTATACCTTCTGCTGCCAGCGCATGGATGCCTTCCGCCACGGCCGCGTGCTGTTCGCCGGCGACGCCGCACACCGCGTCTCGCCGTTCGGCGCGCGCGGTGCCAACAGCGGCATGCAGGATGCGGAAAACCTTGCGTGGAAGCTGGCACTGGTGCTGGCCGGACGCGCTGGCGATGCGCTGCTCGACAGTTATGCCAGCGAGCGCGAGGCCGCGGCCGACGAGAACATCCGCCACTCGACGCGCTCGACCGATTTCATCACGCCCAAGAGCGCCGTAAGCCGGACCTTCCGCGATGCGGTGCTGCGCCTGGCGCGCCGCCATGCGTTCGCGCGCCAGCTGGTCAACAGCGGCCGGCTGTCGCTGCCCACGGTGCTAGGGGATTCGCCGCTCAACACGCCGGATCGCGATGTGTTCGCGGGTGCGATGGTGCCCGGTGCGCCATGCGTGGATGCACCGCTGCAGCGCCACGGCGACGCGCAGCCGGGCTGGCTGCTGGGCGAACTGGCCGGACTGGCCGATGGCTTTACGCTGCTGGTCTTTGGCGACGGCGGCGCGATCCCGGACGATGCGCGCCGCCGGCTGGCAACGGCCGCGGTGCCGGTGCGCCTGCTGTTCGTGGAGCCGCCGGGCCAGCCCGCCACACCGCCCGCCGCACCGTCCGATGGCCCGCGCCACGTGAGCGATGCCGAAGGCCTTGCTGCAGGCCGCTACGACGGACGTCCGGGCACCTGCTATCTGATCCGTCCCGACCAGCACGTCTGTGCCCGGTGGCGAGCCTTTGATGCCGAAGCCGTGCAGGCCGCGCTGTTGCGCGCCTTGTGCATGCCAGCCAACGGCCAGATTCACTAGAGAACCCTGAACCACCGACCGACACCGCAACGCTGACGACACCATGAACCTCACGCACACCCAGCTCGCCGAGCACGGCTACATGTCCGGCTTCGCCAACGAATTCGCCACCGAGGCGCTGCCCGGTGCGCTGCCCGTGGGCCAGAATTCGCCGCAGCGCGCGCCTTACGGCCTCTATGCCGAGCAGCTGTCCGGCACCGCCTTCACCGCGCCGCGCGCGCACAACCGCCGCTCGTGGCTGTACCGCATCCGCCCGGCGTCGATGCACAACCCGTTCACGCAGGTCGAGCAGTCGCGTTTCCTGAGCCGCTTCGACCAGGTGCCGCCGTCGCCCAACCAGATGCGCTGGAGCCCGCCGGCAATGCCGTCGGTGCCGACCGATTTCGTGGACGGCATCGTCACCATGGCCGGCAATGGCGGCCCGGAAGCGATGAGCGGCTGCGGCATCCACCTGTACCTGGCCAACCAGTCGATGCATGACCGCTTCTTCTACAACGCCGACGGCGAGATGCTGATCGTGCCGCAGCAAGGGCGCCTGCTGATGGTGACCGAGCTGGGCCGCCTGGAAGTGGAACCGCAGGAGATCGTCGTGATCCCGCGCGGCGTGCGTTTCCGCGTTGAGCTGCCGGATGGCGAGGCGCGCGGCTATATCTGCGAAAACTACGGCGCATTGTTCAAGCTGCCCGACCTGGGCGTGATCGGCTCCAACGGCCTGGCCAACCCGCGCGATTTCCTGTCGCCGGTGGCCAGCTATGAAGACCGCGAGGGCGATTTCGAGCTGGTGGCCAAGTTCCAGGGCAACCTGTGGCGCGCCGGGATCGGCCATTCGCCGCTGGACGTGGTGGCCTGGCACGGCAACTACGTGCCGTACAAGTACGACCTGCGCCGCTTCAACACCATCGGCTCGATCAGCTTCGACCACCCGGACCCGTCGATCTTCCTGGTGCTGCAGTCGCCGTCGGACACCCCGGGCGTGGACACCATCGACTTTGTCATCTTCGGGCCGCGCTGGCTGGCGATGCAGGACTCGTTCCGCCCGCCCTGGTTCCACCGCAATATCGCCAGCGAATTCATGGGCCTGATCAGCGGCGTCTACGACGCCAAGGCCGAGGGTTTCGCACCGGGCGGCGCCAGCCTGCATAACTGCATGAGCGGCCACGGCCCCGATGCCGAGACCTTCGAAAAGGCCAGCGCTGCAGATACCTCGACGCCGCACCACATCGAAAACACCATGGCTTTCATGTTCGAGACACCGGGCGTGATCCGCCCGACGCCTTACGCGGCGCAGTCGGCCTCGCTGCAGCAGGAGTACTACACCTGCTGGCAAGGCCTGAAGAAGAACTTCAACCCGAACGTCCGCTAAACCGCTAGCGCCCGCCATCCCCGCCTGGTTTGCCCCTCTCCTGCATGCGGGAGAGGGGCCAGGGGAGAGGGGCGGCGCCCGCCAGGCACGATGAATTACCGGTACGCGCCACGCCGTGCCATTCCAACTATCCGGAGCCACACATGACCGCCCCCCAAACCAGCTGGATCGATAGCGCCAACGACGGCCAGACCCATTTCCCGCTGCAGAACCTGCCTTACGGCGTGTTCTCCGTCAAAGGCCAGTCGCCGCGCGTCGGCGTTGCCATCGGCGACCAGATCCTCGACCTGGCCGCGCTCGATGACGCCGGCCTGCTGCCGGCCGCAGCAAAGGGCACCTTCGCCGGCACGACCCTGAACCGCTTCATCGCCCTCGGCAAGCCTGCCTGGACCGAGACCCGCAAGCGCCTGTCCGCGCTGCTGTCCGGCGAAGACGCAGCGCTGCGCGACAACGCCGCGTTGCGCGACCAGGCGCTGGTGCCGATGTCGGCCGCGGCGCTGCACCTGCCGGTCGACATCCCCGGCTACACCGACTTCTATTCGTCGAAGGAACACGCCACCAATGTCGGCCGCATGTTCCGCGACCCGGACAACGCGCTGCTGCCGAACTGGCTGGAAATCCCCATCGGCTATAACGGCCGCGCCAGCTCGGTGGTGGTGAGCGGCACGCCGCTGCATCGCCCGAACGGCCAGATCAAGCTGCCGAACGAAGCGCGCCCGGTGTTCAGCGCCTGCCGCAAGCTGGATTTCGAACTGGAGATGGGCTTTATCGTCGGCAAGGAATCGGCGCTGGGCGAGCCCGTCAGCACTGCCGACGCGCCGGCCCATATGTTCGGCATGGTGCTGCTCAACGACTGGAGCGCGCGCGATATCCAGCAGTGGGAATACGTGCCGCTGGGGCCGTTCAACAGCAAGGGCTTCGGCACTTCGATCTCGCCGTGGGTGGTGACGATGGACGCGCTGGAACCGTTCCGCCGCGACAATCCCGAGCAGTCGCCGCAGCCGCTGCCGTACCTGCAGCAGCAGGACAAGAACGCCTATGACATCGCGCTGGAAGTGGCGCTGCAGCCGGAACGCGCGCCCGCGCCGAGCACGATCTGCCGCACCAACTTCAAGGCGATGTACTGGACCATGGCACAGCAGCTGGCGCACCACACGGTGTCGGGCTGCAATGTGCGCGTGGGCGACCTGATGGGCTCGGGCACGATCTCGGGCACCACGCCGGACTCCTACGGCAGCATGCTGGAGCTGACCCGCAACGGCGCCGAGCCGGTGACGCTTGCCGACGGCAGCCAGCGCGGCTTCCTGCAGGACGGCGACAGCGTGATCATGACCGGCTACTGCCAGGGCGAGGGCTACCGCGTCGGTTTCGGCACGGTCTCGGGCAAGATCCTGCCCGCGCGCTAAGGAGTGTCAGCCGGCGCTTCAGCCGTCATGCGAGCCATGCCGGGCGGCATCGAGGATCACCGCTGCCCGGCCTGACAGCAAGGCCTGGCCCTCCGCGCTGACGGTGAAGGCGTACAGCACACTGGCGCCTTCGCCGCTGACGCGCCGCGCTTCGATCAGCAGCGGCGCGTCGATATCGTCCAGCCTTTCCACCAGCAGTTCGAGCTTGCGTACCGACGCCAGATAGCCGGAGCGCGGACGCGAAGGGCTGACTTCCTGCGCGGCCAGCAGCGCGCCGTGCACGGCCATCGCCTGTGCCGCGTATTCGATGCCGCAGACCGCCGCCAGCCGCCCCTGCGCCCGCAGCGGGTTGTCCGCCCGCACATGCGTGCCGGACATGCAGCGCACCACGTTCTCATCCCAGTCCAGCACGCCATCGAGCAGGCACATCGTGCCCTGGTGCGGAATGCGCGCCGCGATCCAGTCGCGGCCGCGCGCGGGGGCGGGCAGCTTCACGGTATCAGGCCCCGGCGGCGGTGCCGAGGCTGGCCACGCTGGCCCGGATCTGCAGCCTGTCCAGGTAGTCGAGCACGACCGTGCCGGTGTCTCCGCGTGCGATGGCGGCCAGCAGCGGCAGCGCGCGCGCGGCCGGTGCCGACTTGCGCAGCGCTTCCAGGGAGGCATCCGGCATCGCATCGGCGCCGGCCTGCGTCAGCGAGACCTCGATCTGCGCCAGCGACTGCGGCGTTGGCTGCGGTGTCATCAGCAGCGCTACGCCGAACGGGTCGGGGATGGGCCGATGGCTGTGCAGCGGCTCGGGGTAGCCGGTGTCGTAGGCAATCAGCAGGCAGGGCTCGGCATCGCCCGCCACCTGCAGCGCGCATTCGAGCAGGCCGGCGCCGAAGCTGCCGTCCATCGCGCACAGCACGTTGGAGGTGCGCATCGCGCCGGCCGCGATCGCCCAGTAGCCCGCGGTGGCGTTGTGGACGGAGTTGTGGAAGCGCGTCGGCGACATCAGCGGGTCCGGTTCGGCCAGCGCTTCGCAGATTGCGTGGAAATTCTGGCCGTCGGCGCTCGACGAGGTAAAGATCGTCGGCAGTTGCGCGGCATCGCGGCCGCTGGCGGCGACGGCCTGCTGGCCGACGCCCAGCGCCAGGCGCACGGTCGGGCCGGTGCGCCGGCGCTCCGCGGGCGGCAGGCCGGCGGGCGGCGGCAATTCCGTAGGCGCGTGTGTGTAGGGAGCGCGGCCCGCCAGCATCTCGCGGGCTGCATCCCAGCCATTCATGCCCGGGCCGAGCAGGCCGATGCTTTCGATATAGACGGGTTGCAAAGCGGGTTGCGGCATGGCGCTGGCTCAGTGAGACGCCGCGTCCGCGCGCGCGAACAGCAGGCTGCAGTTGGAACCGCCGAAGCCGAACGCATTGCTCATGGCATAGCGCAGCGGCGCGCTGCGGCTCTCGAGCAGGTAGTTCACGCCCAGCGCCGGGTCCGGCTGCGTGGTGTTGATGCCGGCCGGCAGCAGGCCATGGCGCAATGCCAGGGCGCAGATGACGGCCTCCAGTGCGCCGGCAGCGCCGAGCGCATGGCCGGTCGCGCCCTTGGTCGAACTGCATGGCGTACCCGGCAGCACCGCGGCCATGGCCAGCGCCTCCGCGGCGTCGTTGCTGCGCGTGGCGGTGCCGTGCAGGTTGACGTAGCTTACCCGCGCCGCGGCGATGCCGGCGCTGGCCAGCGCCTGTTCCATGGCCAGGCGGGCTCCGAGTCCTTCCGGGTGCGGGGTCGACATATGGTGCGCGTCGCTCGACTCGCCGATGCCGGCCAGCAGGATGGCATCGGCAGCCGGCGCTTCCGGGGCGCGCTCGAGCAGCCCGAACGCCGCGCCTTCGCCGATCGAGATGCCATCGCGCGCCACATCGTATGGGCGGCACGGCCGCTTTGACAGCAGCTCGAGCGAATTGAAGCCATACAGCGTGGTGTGGCACAGGGAATCGACGCCGCCGACGATGGCCGCATCGATCCATCCTGCCTCGATCATGCGCCGGGCCGAGCTGAAGACCTTGGCGCCGGACGAGCACGCCGACGAAACCGCTGCGGCCGGGCCGCCAAGGCCGAGATACTCGCGCACGAAGCCGGGCAGGGAATAGGGGTTATGCGTGCCGCCGTAGTGGAAGCCCGGCGGCAGCGCGCCGGTATCGGGATCGCGCTGCCGATAACCCAGTTCCGTCTGCAGCACGCCGGCGGTGCTGGTGCCGAGAAAGACACCGATGCGGTCCGCGCCATAGCGGGCCGCGGCTTCGCGTACGCGCTCGGCGAAACGATCGGCCTCGAGCCCAAGCCATGCCAGGCGGTTGTTGCGGCAGTCGAAGTGCGACAGGTGCGTTGGCAACGTCACCGCATCCAGTCCCGGCACTTCACCAACATAGGTATCCAGGCGCACGTCGCCAAAGCGGCAGGGCGCCAGGCCGCCACGCCGCTCGCGCAGCGCTGACAAAGTGGCGTCTGCACCGGTACCGATGCAGCTGGTGGCCGTGAAGTGAGAAAAGAGTAGCGGAGACAAGGCTTTGCGCGATCTTGGGGGTAGGCTAATTGTAACAAGCCCCGGCAGGTCAATTTGTCGGCGACTGTCCGGTATGGCTGTCGGCATGCCCTGATTCCACCGCTGCGCGCAACGTCACGCAGTGCAGTCCGGCGCGGTCGATGGCGGCGAACAGCGCGGGCAGCACCGTCGTGCAGTGCGGATTGCCGGCGGGATCCAGGCCGGGATTACCGTCATGCAGCAGCAGGATGTCGCGGCCCGCGAGCTTGCCGGTAAGGCGCTGCGCCACGCGCGCCGCGATGTCGCCGGAGCGGGTGTCGAAGCCGCGCCGCGTCCACGCCGCCAGGTGGAGCCCGAGGCGGCACAGCACCGGTTCCAGGAACGGGTTGCGCAGCCCGGCCGGCGCGCGGAAGAAGCGCGGCGCCTGCCCGGTGATGTCGCTCAGCACCTGCTGGGCTGCGCTGATGTCGCGCAGCATCCGGCCCGGTCCGAAAAGAGAGAAATGCAGCCGGTGATGCATGCTGTGGTTTTCCACCGCATGGCCGCGGCGCACGATCTCGCGCACCAGCGCCGGATGCGCCGCGGCGCGTTCGCCGACGCAGAAGAAGGTGGCGCGCGCGCCGTGCTGGTCGAGCAGGTCGAGCACGCGCGGCGTCAGCGCCGGATTGGGGCCATCGTCGAAGGTCAGTGCTACGCAATCCTGCGCGGACGGCGGCAGCTGCAGCAGGTTGGGCCCCAGCCACGAGCTGCGCGGCCACAAGCCGCCGGCGCACATCGCCACGTGGGTGGCGGCAATGCCTGCCAGTGCCGGGATCATGCTGCCGGGATGCGTGAGCATGGCGCCGATGCCGGCCACGTGGACCGCGGCTGCGCCGTACAGCAGCGGGCTGGGTCGCCACGGGCGGCTTTGCGGCGTGTGGCGCCAGGCGCCGCCGGATGCGGAAAAGCGGTTCATGTCGTACTCCCGGCCTGTGCGGGCCCGGCATTCCCGGCATTCCCGGCATTCCCGGCATTCGCGGGCCGCGCCAGGATCGCCGAAAACCACAACGCCAGGATGGCGCCGGGGCCGACGGTCAGGCCGAACGCCTGCAGCAAGGGCAGGCTCGACAGCGCCAGCAGCCCGAAAGCGGCCACCGTCGTCAGGTTTGCGAGCAGCAGGGAGACCAGCGTGTGCGGGGAATGGGCCGCGCCAGGCTCGCCCGCTGCGGCGCCATTGAAGAATAGCGCGTAGTTCGAACCCACTGCCACCAGCAGCAAGAGGCCCACCAGGTGCAGCAGCGTCAGCGGCTGGCCCAGCGCTGCCAGCCCGCCCAGCACGACCACTGCGGCGGCGGCCAGCGGCAGTACCGTGGCCGCCACGCGGCGCGGCGAGCGCAGCGCGACCGCCAGCAGGGCCACGATCGCCAGCAGGCCGGCCAGCGACAGCAGCAGCGCCTCGCGCAGGTAGCCGGCGTAGAGACGGTCGGATTCGCCCTTGAGGTCGACGAACAGCGTATCGGGCACGTCGGCGCGGGCGACGGCGGCGCGTACCGCGGCACTGTCGACGCCGTCGCCGGCATGCGCCGTGGCCGGGGCCCGCAGCGGCAGCGTCGCGCTCCAGCGCCCGTCGCGATGCGTGAGCAGCGCATCCACCGCCAGTGCCATCGACGTCCCGCGCAGGTCTTCGCGCCGCAGCAGCGGGCCGGCGCGCGCCTGCCCGGCTTCGGCCAGGAATGGTGCGAACAGGTCGGCGCGCACCGGCTGGCTTGAGACGGCGGCGCGCAGCCGCTGCGCCAGCTCGGCGGGCGGCGGCAGGCTGGCCTGGCGCGCGCGCTGGGTGGCGTCGCTGGGCAGGTAGCGGGCGGGGCTTTCATAGCCGCCGATGAAGTTCTGCGCCACCAACGGGTCGAGTTCGTGGGCCACGCGCTCCGCGCCCTGCAGCACGCTTTCCTGGTCGGGGCCGGACAGCACCACCAGGAAGCGCACGTCGGGCGCGCCCAGGTCGGCGCGCAGCGAGGCGTCGAGGGCCTGGTCGCTCGCGGGCACCGGGCTCAGCCCGGCCAGTTCGCGGCCCCACAGCGTGCCGCGATGCGTCGCCAGCACAGTGCTTGCCGCGACCACCAGCACCAGTACCAGCCAGCGCAGCCGGTGCGCGCGGCCGGCCAGCCATGCGAGGCGGCGCCCCAGCGGCGTCACATCGCGCAGGTGCAGCGTGGCAGGCACCAGCTGCGGCAGCACGAAGCGCGTCACCAGCGCCGCCGTCGCCAGCCCTGCAATCGAATACAGCCCGAGCTGCGCGAGCCCGGGAAAGCCCGACAGCAGCAGCGAGGCAAAACCGCAGACCGAGGTCAGCACGCCCAGGCGCACCGTGGGCCAGAACCCGCCGAGCCAGGCGCGGTTGTCGCGCTGGCCGTTGCGCGTGTATTGCGCCGACTGCACGAACAGGTAGATCGAATAATCGACCGCCTCGCCGATCAGCGTGGTGCCGAAGCCCAGCGTCAGTCCGTGCACGATGCCGCCAAAACCCAGGCTCACCGCCGCGATGCCGGCCAGTGCGCCGCTCAGTACCGGCACCAGTCCCATCACCAGCAGTGGCACCGAGCGGTAGACCACCAGCAGCAGCGTGACGATGATGGCCACGCCGATGGTCGACAAGCGCTCGACGTCGTGCCGGATGGTGTCGCGGGACTGAACCGAGAAGACGCCCGGACCGGTCATCGCAAGCTGGTAAGGGCCGTCTGCCGCCGCCCTGGCGAAGGCATCGCGGATGGCGTCGATAGCCTGCGCCTGTGCGTCCGTATCCGAACCCGCGGCCGCGCTCTGCGCCAGCAGCACCGCGCGCTTGCCGTCGCGCGAGGCCCAGGCGCCGGCATGCAGCGCGGGGCGCTGGCCGGCGTCGAGCTGCGTCAGCATTGCCGCGACCTCGCCGGTGGGGTCGCGTGGCAACAGCGCCTTGGTGAAGAGGCCTGCCGACGAGGCCAGCAGCTCGAGCGAATCGTTCACGGCGCGCGCCAATCCCTGCTCGCTGAAGCGCTCCGGCGTGACCGTCGGGCTGAGCAGGTAGCGGTGTTCGTAGACGTACTTGCGGTCGGCGTCCTGGTTCAATGGCTCGCCGTTCTGGATCGCGGTGAAGCGCGGATCGCGCCGCAATTGCGCCGCCATCGCGCGAGAGACCGCGGCGCGGCCATCGGCGTCGCCGCCTTCGATGCCGACCAGGATCAGCCGCGAGACCAGCCCGTCGCGCAGCTGGCTGACCAGCAACTGCTGTTCGGCACTGGGCAGCCGCGGCAGGAAGGCGGACAGGTCGGCGGTGAAGCTGGTGCGGCTGATCACCGCCGCACACGCCAGCAGCGCGACCAGCCACAGCGCAAGCGCCAGGCGCGCGCCGGGCAGCGTAAAGCGACGCGGCGCCGAGGGGGGCGCGGGGGGCGGCGTACGGGGGGCAGCGCTCATGGGCGGCCGGCGGCGCGGATCGTCATGACGGAGCGGTCGCCGTCGGCCTGGCGGATCTCGACGCGGTCCAGCGCGTCCTGGCTGCCGTCGATGCGCACCTGGCTGACGACCGCCGCCATGCGCGAGTCCGCCGGCGTCAGCGTCAGCGTCCAGCGGCTGGCGCGGCCTTCGAGGCCGAGCTTGTAGTAGCGTTCCAGCGTGTGGCGGTTGCCGGCGAGCGTGCCGCGGATGCTTTCGATAAAGGCCGCCAGCTCGGGGTAGTTATGCAGCGGCATGGTGAAGCGCTTGCCGTCGCGTTCCACCGTCAGCATGTCGCCGTCGAGCACCATGTTTTCGGCCTTGGGCGATACGGTGCGCTTCTCCAGGTGATCGGGCGCGGTGAAGAGCAGTTCGCCGGAAGACTGCACCGGCTTGGCGAGCATCGCCAGGTACTTGGTCTCGGTGAAGCGGACCCGGCCGGATTTGCGCTGCGCCAGCGTGGACATCAGCTGGTCGACGCCGAAGGCGGGCGCGGCCTGTCCCGCGGCAGGGGCGGCAGGCGCGGCCGGTGCCGCGGCCCTGCCTGGCACCGCGATGCCGAACACGGCGCCTGCCAGCAGCAACGGCAGTAGCGGGCGGACCAGGCGCCGGACGGAACAGATCGGATCAGTGTCGAAGGCTTTCAAGACGCTCACGGGGCGCTCATGGCTCGTTGCCCGGTGGCGGCTGCTCGGAGAGCGGCGGGCCGGCGTGCCAGAAGTCATAGAAGTTGAACCAGTTGTACGGCGCCTTGCGGCTGAATTTCTCCAGCAGCCGCACGTAGCCGTCCAGTGCCGATTGCACTGCGGCTTCGCGCTGGCCGCGCGCGGTCTGCGAGAAGTCCGCCAGCGGCACGAAATGGACATCGTAGCGGTTGCCGCCGCGATACAGGCCGGTGATGAAGAACACCGGCCGGCGCAGCATGGCGGCCATGCGCAGCGGCCCGGTCGGGAAGCCGGTGGGCGCGCCGAGGAAATCGCATTGCTGCACCGGATCGGTGGCGCGCTGCGACAAGGTACGGTCGGCCAGCATGCCGATCATGTAGCCACGGTCAAGGTAGTCGCGCACGCGCAGCATGGTATCGAAGCGGCCCAGCGCGATCACGTCCTGGCGCATGGCAGGGTTGATCGACTGCAGCACGTCGTTGAGCTTGTGCGCGTTTTCCTCGTACATGGTGATGGCGACTTCCATGTCCGGGTGCTGCCGGCCGAGCGCGCGCACGACCTCGAAGCTGCCCAGGTGGGCGCCCAGCAGGATCGCGCCGCGGCCGCGCGCCATGGCGGCTTCGAGCAAGCCTTCGCCATGGAGGCGGATGTCGAACAGGTCGAAGCGGCCATTGAGCAGGTAGATGCGGTCGTGAATGGTCGAGGCAAAGGTGAACACATGCCGGTAGCCGTCGATCCAGTTGGCCTCGCGGCCCAGCGCGCGGTCCAGGTAGGCGCGCGAGGCATGGCGCGCCGCCGGCGAGAACAGCGTGAAATAGGCCGCGATCAGGCGCAGCACCACGCGCCCGGCCGGACGTCCCAGCGCCAGCGAGATCCACGTCATGAGGCGCAGCAGCGGGATGTTGCTGCGCTCCTTGCGCCGGGACCAGTCCGTGGCCTGCACCGGCGCCTGTCGTTTCCACAGCCAGGTCAGCATGGCGTGCCCTCCGATGCAGAGGCGCGCAGCTGTAGCGTGCCGCTGGCCACTTCGCGTCCCGCGCTGCGCAGCGTGATGCGCAGGCGTTCGCTGCCGTCCGTGGCCGGCTCGGCGTCGTGTTCGATTTCCACCCGCTCCCCGGGGCGCACGGGGCTGAGGAACTTGATCGTGCCGGCCTGCGTAGGCACCAGCGGCCGCCCCAGCGCGGATCCGAGCGCGAGCAAGGCGTGGTCGAGCAGCACCACGCCGGGCACGATCGGATTGCCGGGGAAATGGCCGGCCATGGCGGGGTGGCCGGCGTCGATGACAAAGGCGGGCAGCGCGGGTGCGCGGTCGCGGGCTTCGGACAACTGCGCCACCAGCGCCGCCAGCGCGTCGCGCGGCAGCTTGCCGGCGGCATTGCGCGGCAGGCGTTCGGCGAACAGCAGCGGGCGCGGCAGGAAGGCCGGGTCGATGCGTGCGCGCAGCGCCTGCAGGATCGCCGCCGAGGTCACGCCCGGCGCGACGACGACTGCCACCAGCCGTACCACGTGACCGTGCGCATCGCCTTCGTGGCTGTCGCCGGGCATGAAGAAGGCGCCGTCCTGCACGCCGTCGATGGCATTGAGCTGGTGCTCCAGGTAGGCCAGCGAGGTGCGCTTGCCGGCGATATTGAGCAGGTCGCCCTTGCGGCCGTGCAGCAGGAAGTGCCCGGCATCCAGCGGTTCGATGGCATCGCCGAGCGCCACCGGCTGCTCGAGATGACCGCCCTCGGCCCATGTAATGGTGTCTTCGTCGCCGTCCGCCGTGCGCGGCTGCAGCCGGACGCCGGGCACCAGCGTCCAGATCTCTTCCTGCGCGGTGCGGCGGGTGGCAAGCTGGCCGGTCTCGGTGCTGCCGTAGATTTCACGCAACGGGCCGCGGAACAGGTCTTCCGCCGCTGTAGCCAGCTCGCGGCCGAGCGGCGCGGTGGCGCACAGCAGCAGGTCGGCGGCTGGCATGGCCATGTCCGCCTGCACCAGCGTGCGCAGGTGCACCGGCGAGCTGACCAGCGCGCGCGGCGCGGGCACCGCGGCCAGTGCGTCGCGGACGTCGGCGGGGTAGAACGCCGGCGCCGACGCCAGCGCGGCGCCGCCCTGCAGCGCCAGCATGACGGTGGCTTCCAGGCCGAACATATGCTGCGGCGGCACCGTGCCGACCAGGGTCCATGCGCGCCCGTCGCACAGGCCCAGCCGTTGCGCCGCGGCACGCGCGCCCCCGGCCATCGCGCCCCAGGTCTTGCGGTGCGGCACCGGGGTGCCGGTCGAGCCCGAGGTGAAGACGTAGGCCAGGACACGGTCGGCAGGAATCGACGGCACATCGGCGCACGCGTCCGACGCCGCGGCGGCAACGCCCTCGTGATACTCGAACACCGGCATTGCCATTGCCGGGGCCGGCTGGTCCCGCAGGCAAAACACATCCGGTGCGAATGCACAGAGCTGGCGCACCGTCTCGGGGGTTTGCGACGACGGCAGCAGCGTGGCCTTGCCGCGCAGCAGCGCGGCGCACAGGCCGACGGTGAAGCGGTAGCGGTCGGCGCAGGCATTGAAGACATGGCCTCCCTCCGGGAGCGCGGCGGCCAGCAGCGCCACGTCGGCCAGGAACCTGCGCGCGGTGACGGGGCGGCCGTTTACCCATGCCAGGATGGCGGCAGGAGAGGTATGCGCGATGAGCGGAATTGCAGTCATGGCGGAAGTGCGGCGCGCGTCAGCGCTGCATCCCGGTGCGGGCCGGTGCCACGGTCCGGGCAGCCACCTCGGCCCGGGCGGCCCGGGCCGCCATCACGGCGCGATAGCCGTGCACCGCATCGAGCAGGCCGCCGTGGCGCATGCCGGGGAAGGCGATGCGGCGGCATGCCGCTTCGGCCGCGAACATCGCGGCGATCAGCAAGGGAGTGCCCAGGTTGGCGAAGTTCGACCATGTCGCCACCGGTGCCAGCACGAACAGCAGCGTCGAGGCGCCGGCCATGGCCGCGAAAAACAAGGTCCAGGCCTGCGTCACGCGCCTGGCATAGAGGGCGTGCGACGGCGTCAGTTCGCCGTGCAACGCGGCGGCGATCTGCGCGCACAAGGGGGTGCGGCCGGCACGCAAGGTCAGGCCGAACATCAGCCCCAGCGCAACGTTGACACCCGCGTGCTGCATCAGGTAAGTCCAGCCGAAATGGTGCGACAGCGGCGTACGCCAGAGCCAGAGCGCTGCGCATGCCGCAAACAGTGCGAACAGCGCTGGTTTGCGCCCGGCCGTGCGCAACGCCGTCAGGAAACCGATCGCAACGAACGGAAGGGCGCCAAGAAACAATGCGGCGACTTCGGCTCCTGCCCGATGGGCGGCATAATGCAGCGCGCATTCATAGGCGACGAACCCGGCGACCCCGAACATCCATCCCCGGCCGGCTACCAAAGGGGATGCCTGCCGCGTAGCGGCCCTGGCGATCGGCTGGTCCGGCGCGGACCGACCGTGGGGGAAGGAAGATTGGCTCGAGGACATCGTTAGTCGTTATCATGTATGGCAAACGGCACTTCAATCGGTGGCCCAAGATTGGCAAAACTCAAAAGCCGCACGAGTGTGCCAGGCTACCGAAGCGAACGCTTTATACCTTAAAAGACCTCCTGCGCGGGGCCAGGATTCCCCAAAGCCCAGTTGATGTTGTTACCAAACTTCTCTCGGCTAGCCCGCCATCGGGGCCTTTGGTAGCATCGGCTGGCCCCCACGGCGCGCCGGGACGATCCGGACCGGCTGCGTGCCGCGGCGGCCCCTCTGTTGCAACATGACCGAACTCGAAACCGAACTCGCCCGCCTGATCATCGACGAACTCGACATCGCAGACCTGCGACTGGAAGACGTCACCGCCGACACGCCGCTTTACGGCGAAGGCTTCGGGCTGGACTCCATCGACATCCTGGAGATTGCCCTGCTGGTGTCGCGCAAGTATGGGGTCGAACTGCGTTCGGACAACCCCGACAACAAGACCATTTTCGCCTCGCTCGGCAGCCTCGCCGCCTACGTCGCGGCGCAGCGCGCCAGCTAAGCCCGCCCACCCGGGATCCGGAGCGCGACATGCCCCAGCATGCCACGCCACGCCCCGCGCCGGGCGCCGACGCAGCGCACCGTTCCCACCTGGTGCTGATCCCCAGCTTCAACCCCGGCACCCGTTTGCACGGCACGCTGCAGGCGGCGCGCGCGGCGTGGGCGCCGGTCTGGGTCGTGGTCGACGGCAGCACCGATGGCAGCGAGCGCTGGCTGCGCGCTGAAGCCGCCACCGACCCGGCGCTGCGCGTGCTGACGCTGCCCACCAACCAGGGCAAAGGCGCGGCCGTGCTGCACGGCATCGAAGCCGCGGCGGCCGAGGGCTTCACCCATGTGCTGGTCATGGATTCGGACGGCCAGCATCCCGCCCATCTGATCGCCGAGTTCATGGCCCTGTCGCAGCGCGAGCCGGACGCGCTGGTGCTGGGCCGGCCGGTATTCGACGACAGCGCGCCTCGCGAACGGGTCTACTGGCGGCGCATGTCCAATTTCTGGGCCGATGTCGAGACGCTATGGGCCGGGATCGGCGATTCCCTCTATGGCTTCCGCGTGTACCCGATCGCGCCGCTGCGCGCGGTGATGCGCGAGACGCGCTGGATGCGGCGTTTCGATTTCGATCCCGAGGCGGCGGTCCGCCTGTGCTGGCGTGGAGTCCGCCCCATCAATGTGGCCGCACCGGTCCGCTACTTTGCACGGGGCGAAGGCGGCGTCTCGCACTTTCGCTACCTGCGTGACAACCTGCTGCTGACCGGTATGCACCTGCGGCTGCTGGCAGGTTGCGTGGTGCGGCTGCCGGTGCTGCTGTGGCGGCGCTTGCGCCTGGCCGGCAAGGCGGCGCCCCGGCACCTGCGCTGAGCACGGCCGCCGGCCGATGCCCGCCAAAGCAAGGAAGGCCGCGCAATGCGGCCTTCCTGCCTTTCCGAGGTTGCAGTGCCGATCGGCGCGAGACTGTCAGCGGTTACTTGCCCAGTTCGTGCCCGATCACGCCGCCAACCACGGCGCCGCCGATGGTACCGGCCGTGCTGCCGTCGGTCAGTTCATGGCCGGCCACGCCGCCGGCCACTGCGCCCGCTGCGGTACAACCAGCCAGCGCCATGCTTGCGCCTATCAGGAGCGCGCCTGCGAGTTTCCACATGATGGTCTCCTGCATCGTTGCCGGGCCGGCCCGGGTGGACGGGCCCATACGTCCAGCTTAGGCACGGTCCGCCCGGCGGCCTTTCAGTCACGCGCCGAAATCGCTGTAGGAATCGGACGACGCCAGGTGGCGCAGGCGTTATGTCAAGCGTCCTTTGCGTGCTGACGCAGGCGCTTGATCAGCGACGAGGTGTCGGCGCGGCCGCATCCCATCTGCTGCAGGTCGGCATAGAACTGGTCCACCAGCGCGGTCACCGGCAGCGCGGCGCCGTTGCGGCGCGATTCGTCCAGGCACAGGCCAAGGTCCTTGCGCATCCAGTCCACCGCGAAGCCGAAATCGAACTTGCCGTCGATCATGGTGGGGCCGCGGTGTTCCAGCTGCCAGGAGCCGGCGGCGCCCTTGCTGATGACATCCAGCACCAGCCGCATGTCCAGCCCGGCGCGCTCGCCGAAGGCAATGGCCTCGGACAGGCCCTGGATCAGGCCGGCAATGCTGATCTGGTTGACCATCTTGGCCAGTTGCCCGGCGCCGGCCTCGCCGATGCGGGTGACGGCGCGGGCATAGGCGGCGATGACCGGCTCGGCGCGCGCGTAGACGTCGGCATCGCCGCCGCACATGATGGTCAGGATGCCTTTTTCCGCGCCGACTTCGCCGCCCGAGACCGGGCCGTCGACGAAGTGCAGGCCGCGCTCGCCGGCCGCGGCGTAGAGCTCGCGCGCGACATTGGCGCTGGCCGTGGTGTGGTCGACGAAAATGCAGCCGCTCGGCGCGCCGAAGAAGGCGCCATCAGGGCCGGTCAGCACCGCGCGCAGGTCGTCGTCATTGCCGACGCAGGAACACACCACCTGTGCGTCGCGCACTGCCAGTGCCGGAGTCGCTGCCGCCTTGCCGCCGAACTGTTCGGCCCAGGCCTGCGCCTTGGCGGCGGTGCGGTTGTAAACCGTGACCTCGTGCCCCTTGGCGGCGAGGTGGCCGGCCATGTGGAAACCCATGACGCCCAGGCCGAGAAATGCGACACGCATGCTGCTGCTCCGTTGCTTGATCTGTTTGTGGAATCGGTGAGGGCGCGGGCTGGGGCCGCGCGCCCGGCCCCAGAGTATACGGGCGGGAGCAGGCGGGGCACAGATACAGCAGGGCGGTATGGGTGCATAACAGGGTGACCAGGGAGGGATTTGCAGCCAGGTCACTGTTAAATCGGAAATACCCATGTCATGGGTATCCGGACCGCATGAGTTCTTAACCACGGGCAGGCAAGAGCAGGCAAGAGCAAGCGGTACGGCGCCTGTTCTTGCTTTCGGGCGGCGGCTACTCCGGCTTCACCCCCGCCTCCCGGATCACCGTATTCCACTTGCCGACCTCAGCCTTGATCCGCGCACCCGCCTGCGCCGGCGTGGTCCAAGTGGCAATTGCGCCTTGCTTGAGCAGGGTGGCCTGGACCTCCGGCTCGGCCAGGATCTTCTTCAGGTCGGCGCCGAGCCGGTCGATCACCGGTGCCGGCGTGCCCGCCGGCGCGACGATGCCGAACATCGAGCTGACTTCGAAATCCTTCAGCCCGGCCTCGGTGGCGGTCGGCACGTCGGGCAGCGCATTGACGCGCTCGGACGAGGCCACCGCCAGGGCGCGGATCTTGCCGCTCTTCACGTAGGCCTGGGCCGCCGGAACGGTCTCGACCATGCTCAGCACCTGCCCGCCGATCAGGTCGGTCATGGCCGGTCCGCTGCCCTTGTACGGCACGTGCAGCATCTCCACGCCGGTCATGCGCTTGAACATCTCGCCGGCCAGGTGCTGCGGCGAACCGTTGCCTGCCGAGGCAAAGGTGATGGCGCCGGGTCTGGATTTCGCCAGCGAGACCAGTTGCGGCAGGCTGCTGGCGCTGACCGAAGGATTGACCACGAACACCAGCGGCACCGTGCCGACGATCGAGACCGGCGCAAAGCTCTTCTCCAGGTCGTAAGGCACGCGGCTCTTGTACAGCGCGGCGTTGATGGCGTGGCTGGTGAGCGCGCCCATCAGCAGGGTATAGCCATCGGCGGGCGACTTGGCGACCAGCTCGGCGCCGATATTGCCCGCGGCGCCGGCGCGGTTGTCGACCACCACCTGCTGGCCGAGCGTAGTCGACAGGCGCTGGGCCAGCGTGCGGCCGATCACGTCGGTGGCGCCGCCGGGCGGATAGGGCACGACCAGCCGGATCGGCTTGGCGGGATAGGCGTCCGCGGCCATGCCCGATACCGGGGCGAGCAGCATGCCGGCAAATGCGAGAGAAGCGACCAGGACGGAGCGGCGAAGGGTGCGGCGCGCCGCAGTGGCGGCGCGGACGGCCGTGGGCGTAATGCCAGGCATGTGGGTCTCCTGTGCCGGGAAATCGTTGGAATGGAATGGATCGGCGGGCGGCGGGTGGCCGCCGGCGGATGACGCCCGGCTCGTTATCGGGGCCAAGTGTAGGTCGGGCCGCTTGATTGATGAATCCGTATTTTTCTATCGACTGATCTCCATAATGAATTAATCAACACAGGACGCTGCCGGGCTTGCGCTAGACCTGCAATGGCCGCTAAGCTATGTGGCCATAGATTATCAATAATTTCATTGGAGATTGCCCGCATGTCCGCCAACGACCCCAGCAAGCCCGACGCCCCCCCGCCGCAAGGCCTGGCCAAGGGGCTGACCAACTACGGCGACACCGGCTTCTCGCTGTTCCTGCGCAAGGCCTTTATCAAGGGCGCCGGCTATACCGACGACGCGCTGTCGCGGCCGGTGATCGGCATCGTCAACACCGGCAGCAGCTATAACCCCTGCCACGGCAACGCGCCGCAGCTGATCGATGCGGTCCGGCGCGGCGTGATGCTGGCCGGCGGCCTGCCGGTGGATTTCCCGACCATTTCGGTGCACGAGAGCTTTTCCGCGCCGACCAGCATGTACCTGCGCAACCTGATGTCGATGGACACCGAGGAAATGATCCGCGCGCAGCCCATGGACGCGGTGGTGCTGATCGGCGGCTGCGACAAGACCGTGCCGGCGCAGCTGATGGGCGCGGCCTCGGCCGGGGTGCCGGCGATCCAGCTGGTGACGGGCTCCATGCTCACCGGGGCGCATCGCGGCGAGCGCGTGGGCGCCTGCACGGACTGCCGCCGCTACTGGGGCCGCTATCGCGCGGAAGAGATCGATGCCGCCGAGATCGCCGACGTCAACAACCAGCTGGTGGCCAGCGTCGGCACCTGCTCGGTGATGGGCACGGCCAGCACCATGGCATGCGTGACCGAGGCGCTCGGCATGATGGTGGCCGGCGGCGCGTCGGCGCCCGCGGTGACGGCCGACCGCATCCGCGTGGCCGAGCGCACCGGCACCACGGCGGTGGCGATGGCCAGGGCGCGCCTGACGCCGGACCGCATCCTGACCGGCAAGGCTTTCGAGAACGCGCTGCGCGTGCTGCTGGCGATCGGCGGCTCGACCAACGGCATCGTGCACCTGACCGCCATTGCCGGCCGTCTCGGCATCGATATCGACCTGGCGGGACTGGACCGCATGAGCCGCGAGACGCCGGTGCTGGTCGACCTCAAGCCTTCCGGCCAGCACTACATGGAGGACTTCCACAAGGCCGGCGGCATGGCCGCGCTGCTGCGCGAGCTGCGCCCGCTGCTGCACCTGGACACGCTGACCGTGTCCGGCCGCACGCTCGGCGAAGAGCTTGACGCCGCGCCGCCCCCGTTCGCGCAGGACGTGATCCGCAGCGCGTCCGACCCGATCTACCCGGCCGGCGGCCTGGCCGTGCTGCGCGGCAACCTGGCACCGGGCGGCGCCATCATCAAGCAGTCCGCCGCCGATCCGGTGCTGATGGAGCACGAGGGCCGCGCGGTGGTGTTCGAGAACGCCGAGGACATGGCGCTGCGCATCGACGACGAGGCGCTCGACGTCAGGCCCGACGATATCCTGGTGCTCAAGCGCATCGGGCCCACCGGCGCGCCCGGCATGCCGGAAGCGGGCTACATGCCGATCCCGCGCAAGCTGGCGCGCGCCGGCGTCAAGGACATGGTGCGCATCTCGGACGGCCGCATGAGCGGCACCGCGGCCGGCACCATCGTGCTGCACGTGACGCCCGAAGCGGCCATCGGCGGGCCGCTGGCGCTGGTGCGGAGCGGCGACCGCATCCGCCTGTCGGTGCGCGAGCGCGACCTGACGCTGCTGGTCGACGACGCCGAACTGGCCCGCCGCGCCGCGGCGCAGCCGGTGGAGCGCCCGCGTGCCGAGCGCGGCTACCGCAAGCTGTTCCTGGAGACCGTGACGCAGGCCGACCAGGGCGTCGACTTCGACTTCCTGCGCGCGACGCAGACCGTCGATACCGTGCCGCACCAGCGCTGAGCCATGCACGACATCAGCCCACAGGCCGAAGCCGGCGCCATGCAGCAGGCCGTCGATACGCTGGAGGAAGACATCGTCTTCGGCCGCCTGCATCCGCGCGAGCGGCTCACCGAGGACGACCTGATGGCGCGCTTCGCCCTCAAGCGGCATGTGGTGCGGCAGGTGCTGGCGGGGCTGGAGGCGATCGGCGTGGTCGAGCGCAAGCGCAACGTCGGCGCGGTGGTGCGCGCGTTCTCGGCGCGCGAGGTGCTGGAGCTGTACGCACTGCGCGAGGTGCTGGAATGCCATGCTGCCGCGCAGATCGACCTGCCGGTGCCGCCGGCGCGGCTGGCGCCGCTGGCCGCCGTGCAGAAGCAGCACGACGCCGCCGTGGCCGCCGGCGATGCGCGCGCGGTGTTCCGCATCAACCAGGCCTTCCACCGCGAGCTGTTCGCGCTGACCGGCAATGCCGTGCTGCAGCAGGCCATCGGCGACTATGCGCGCCGCACCCATCCGATCCGCTTCGGCACGCTGGCGGCCGCGGCCTATCGCGAGCGCGCGCGGCAGGAGCACTGGGCCATGATCGAGGCGTTGCAGCAGGGCGACCGCGAGGCGCTGGTCGACCTGTGCCGCCGCCATCTGCTGCCGTCGCGCGATGCCTATCTCGCCGCGGCGCAGGCCCGGGGCGCGGCCTGAGCGCCGCGTCGACGGTGCCTGGATGCCGCCTGGATGCCGGAATGGGCAGTGCCCGCAGCCCGCGCCGCATGGCTGCGGCATCACAGTGAAGTCAGAACCCGCCTACGCCGCCGTCCGCCATCGTCCTATCCCTAGCGCGCGTGACTCTGCCTACATTGGAAGCAGCGTCACCACCGCAAGGAGCCGATTCATGTCATTCGCGCTATACATCATTGGCTTGCTGGTACTGGTCGGCGGCATCGCCTGGGCGATGTCGACGGCCGGCCTCGCGACCGTTTATATCGGCATTGCCTGCCTGATCGTGCTCGGCGTGGGCATCATGATGGCCGTCTCCCGCACGCGTACCAAAGACCCTTCCTGAAGCCTGCGGGCCCGGCTGCATGCCGGGCCTGTCCTGGCGCCCGTGCCGTCCGTCGCGCAGCGGCGGACGCAGCCGGCTGGCCTGCCATGCCTGCTGTATCGCCTGGGCGATCTGGTTGAACGCCTGCTTCGAAATCACCGCTTCCTCGCGCATCGTTTCCAGCGACAGCCCCCTTGCGCAGCGCAAACAGCATCAGCAGGCGCCGTTCCAGCGCCTCGGTAGTCGCCGAATTTCACCCGCATCTCGGCCAGGCCTTCGCCGGCGGGCTGGAAGCGGTCCTCCAGCACGCCGGCAAGCAGACCAGCCGCGCGGCCGTGACCTGCACCACCGCGACGATCAGCAGCGCGCCGGCCAGGATCAGGATATCGACGATGATGCTCATGCGCTGGCCGTCGTGGCGGCGGCGTCGGTGCCGGCAGCGGGGGGATGCGCCAGCTGCGCGCGCACCGCCGCGGCAAGTTCGGCGGCGGCGGGCGACAGCGTGCGGTTGCGCGAGGTCACCAGCCCGATCGAGCGCTCGGTCACGGGCGCGGTCAGCAGCCTCTCTACGATGCCGGACTGGCGCACCGTGCCGGCTGCGATCTCCGGCAGCGCCGCCACACCGAAGCCGCATTCGACCATGGCTGCGATGGTGGCAAGGTGCTCGGCCTCGAACACCGGCTGGAAGCGGATCCTGTTTTGCAGGAAGGCCCATTCGGCGTACTGGCGCACGCTGCTGGGATGCGTCATCGAGACGTGCGGGGCGGCGGCGGTATCGGCCCAGCGCAACGGGCCGCTGCTGCGCGCCATCGGGTGCGCCGAGGGGATCAGCAGCACGAAGCGGTCGGACAGCAACGGCTCGTATTGCAGGTCGGCCTGCTGCGGATCGGCCGCGGTCAGCGCAAAGTCCACCTCGCCCGCGCGCACCAGGTCGAAGGCCGGGCCGGAGAGCGTGTCGATCACCTTCAGCGCTACTTCCGGGCGCGCCCGGTGGTAGGCCATCAGCACGCGCGGCAGCATGCGGGCCGCGAGCGACGGCAGCGCGGCCACCGCCACCTGGCCGCGCTCGGCGCTGGCAATGCCGGTGACGGCGTCGATGGCGCCGCGGAAGGCGGCCTGCAGCAGCGCGGCCTGCTGCATGAAGACCTGGCCCGCGGCGGTCAGGCGCACGGTGCGGGTGGTGCGGTCGAACAGGCGCACGCCGAGCGATTCCTCGATACGCAGGATCTGCGTGGACAGGGCGGACTGCGACAGGTGCAGCTGGCTGGCGGCCTGGCGGTAATTGAGCGTACGGCCGAGCACCAGCGTGGTCTCGATGTCCCGCATCGACAGGTTGATTTTCATGGTCAGGAGGTGGCGGGCGCTGTGTGCGCCGCAGAGGACATGAGAGGCACGACGGGTCTGATCGTGCGATTGATCTGATTTGTGGATCATTTTATCCATAGAATCGACTTCATCAATCAAAGCGAGTTCTCTACACTGCCGGGATTCCGTTGCCCGGCGTGCCACTGCGGCCGGGCACCCCGCCAATCCCGCAGGATTCCCCCGGAGTACCTATGCCGAACCCGACCGAACCGGTCACCGCCAGTCCGCTGGTCCGTCCCGGCGCCGCCCACGCGGTGGTGGTGGGCGGCGGCACCATGGGCGCCGACGTCGCCGTGGTGCTGACGCGCGCCCTGTGCCGCACCACCGTGATCGAGCCTGACGCCACGCGCGGCGCCGCGCTGCCCGGGCGGGTGCGCGACAACCTGGCCGCCATCGGCCGCGCCGAAGGTGCCCCATGCCTGTCCGTGGCCGCCACGCTGGACCAGGTCGACTGGGAGACCGTCGACCTCGTGATCGAGTGCATCCCCGAGCGCCTGGAACTCAAGCAGCAACTGTTCGCCGAGCTGGTCTGGCGCGCGCGGCCGGACGCGGTGCTCGCCAGCAACAGCTCCAGCTTCCCGATCAGCGCGATCGGAGCCGGGCTGGAGTCGCGCGAGCGCATGCTGGGCCTGCATTTCTTCATGCCGGCGCACCTGGTGCCGCTGGTCGAAGTGGTGATGGGCGAGGACAGCGACGAAGGCTGCGCCGACGCGCTGATCGCGTTCATGCGCCGCTGCGCGATGGTGCCGGTGAAAGTGCGCAAGGACCTGCCCGGCTTCCTTGCCAACCGGCTGCAGCATGCGCTGTCGCGCGAGGCTTTCAGCCTGATCGACCGCGGCATCGCCTCGCCCGAGGACGTGGATGCGGCGGTGCGCTTCGGCTTCGGCTTCCGCTTCCTGGCCGCGGGCCCGGTGCTGCAGCGCGACCATGCCGGCATCGACGTGCATGCCGCCGCCGGTGCCACCATGTATCCGAGCTTCTGCAATGACGACCAACCCGCGCGCTGCCTGGCCGAGCGCGCGGCCGACGGGCGCCACGGCATGAAGCGCGGCGAGGGCTTCTATGTCTGGAGCCCCGAAGCCATTGCCGCCGAGCGCGCGCGCTACGATTGCCTGCTGCGTGCCGGCCTCGACCTGATCGCCCCTGAATTGCCCGAGATCCAGCCATGACCCAAGCCAATCCATCCGCCTCGGCACCATCCGCCGCCACCCGCGCGGCGCTGGCCGATTCGCCGCTGATTGTCACGGTGGCGCCCAACGGCGCCTACAAGCAGGTTGCCGACCATCCCGCGGTGCCGCTGACCGCGGCGGCACTGGCACAGGAAGCGCGCGCCTGCGTCGAGGCCGGCGCCGCCATGATGCATATGCACGTGCGCGACGCGCAGGGTCGCCATTCGCTCGATGTGCAGGCCTACCGCGACGCGCTGGCCGCCGTCAGGCAGGCGGTCGGTGACGCATTGCTGGTGCAGGTGACCAGCGAAGCCGCCGGCGTGTACAAGGCCCCCGCGCAGATGGCAATGGTGCGCGAGCTGCGGCCCGAAGCGGTGTCAGTGGGCCTGCGCGAGGTGGCGGTGCCGGAGATCCCGGAAAGCGAGCTGGCCGCGTACTTCGCCTGGCTGGCGCGCGAGCGGGTGATGACGCAGGTGATCCTGTACGACGCGGCCGACGTGCGCCGCTGGCATGGGCTTCGTGAACGCGGGCTGGTGCCGGCGGGTGCGTGGTCGCTGCTGTATGTGCTGGGGCGCTATTCCGCGGGGCAGGTCTCGTCGCCACACGACCTGCTGCCGTTCCTGCAGGTGGCCGCGGAAAGCGACGATGCGCTGCCGTGGGCGATCTGCGCCTTCGGCCGAGAGGAGAATGCCTGTGTGACCGCGGCCGCCGCGTTCGGCGGCCATGTGCGAGTGGGCTTCGAGAACAACCTGCTGCTGCGCGACGGCAGCCGCGCGCCCGGCAACGCCGCGCTGGTGGCGCAGGCCGTGCAGGGCGGGCTCACGCTGGGCCGGCCGATCGCCGACGCCGCGGATGCGCGCCGGATCTACGGCGCGGTGCGCTGATGCGGTCCCGCGTGCGCGGCGTGGCGGCCGCGTGGCGGGCGGCGCAGGTCAGGCGCCGTCGCTGAAGCTGTCGCGCGGGCCGTTCGGGTTGTGCGCGCCGTCGGTGAACGTGCTGCGCGTGCCGGTGGCGGTGTGTGCGCCATCGGTAAAGCTGTTGCGGGTGCCGGTGGCCGTACGCGCGCCGTCGGTGAACGGGCTGCGCGTGCCCGTGACGCTGTGCGCGCCGTCGCTGAACGGATCGACGCCGCGCGGTGCAGCTTGCGCGGTGCCGACCACGGCCGCAACCAGTGCGGTGGCGACAAAGACTTGCCTGAGTGCTTGCATGGATGCTTCTCCGTAAGGTTGCCAGCCCGGGACGGGTGGCGGTAGAGAGAAGTCTAGGCACTCGCCATCCACGCCAGCATGACGCCCACATGACATTGCCGTCATGCAGCATTGGCCTGCGCGGCAAGCGCACGGCAAAAGCGAGGAAATGCGCTGCGCCGTCGCGCGCAAATGCCGGCAGCGCCGGCAAAGGCTGTAGAATCACGGCTATCCGACCGGCCTGTGGTTCCATCGCCGGTCTTCATTGCCCGCGGAAATGCAGCGGGCCTCTCACGATAGTCATGTCCGAGTCTGATTCAGCCAAACTCGCTGCGGTGGCGTGGATCCACGAGCAAATGGACCGTCATGCGCTGACGCTTGACGACCTGGTCGCCGCGGGATGCTTCGACAAGGTCCCGGCGCCCGCTGTGGAATCCTCACGCAAGGCCGCTCCCGAGACCGGCGCCGATGTTGTCAGCGCCAAGACCAACGGCGCACCGCGTCCGCTCTACCGCAATGCCCTGGGGCAAAGCTGGGACGGCGTGGGCGAATACCCCGACTGGCTGCAGCGCGCGGTCAATGCGGGGCAATCGATCGAGTTCTTTCGCGTCGAATAAGCCGCACGCGCGGCGCCAGCGGCTTGCGGCAACAAGCGGGCAGCAGTCAGGAACGCCGCCAGGCGCGGCGTGGCGCTTCAGCAGCGCGTGGCAAAAGGCAGCAGGTCGTTGAATACCGCTGGTGTCGCCATCGGGGCCGCATGCGCCCAGTGGGCCATGACCTCGGGTGGCAGTTCCGGCAGTTCGCCCGCGGCGGTGGCAGGTTGGCCCGGAAGCGCTGCGGTGTCGTCGTTGGACGGCTGCGGCGCCCCCTCCTGCAGTTGCAGCGGCACGCCTTGTCCGCCGGGCTCCACCATGACCTGCACGGCGGCGCCACGGCAGCTGCCTTCGCTGCCGCCGCCCAGTGCGGCTTCGGCTTCCATCTTGGCCGCCGCGTGCCGTTCCGGCAGCGACAGCCCCGCGGCCTGCACCGCGCTGCATACGGTCGTCACGGCTGCAAGGGCGCCGGATACCGGCGCGAGCATGGCAAGCGACAGCAGCAGGGAGTTGGACAGGCGCGGCAGGCGTTTCATCTGGGGCGGGCGAAGGCTAAGCGGACAGGAAATCGAATTCGCGCGGCGCGCGGCGGGAACCATCGGCCAGGCCGGCGGTCACCGCGCATTTTACTGGCATTTACCCGCAATAAGCCGTCTTTGCGATGACATTTCTGAAATCTTTGCCCTTTTCCGGCCGTCCTCGGCTAGCGTTACGCCATGGCGGCACTGGTGCCGCCGGAAAGTGACTGACACATGCGTATCCTGATTGTCGAGGACGAACCCAAGGCGGGCGATTACCTGCTCAAGGGCCTCACTGAATCCGGCTTCGTGGTGGACCTGGCGCGCGACGGCGTCGACGGCCTGGCCCACGCGCGCGAACACCCCTACGACCTGATCGTGCTGGACGTGATGCTGCCGAACCTGGACGGCTGGCAGGTGCTGCGCGAGCTGCGCCGCGAGCGCGACACGCCGGTGCTGTTCCTGACCGCGCGCGACGAGTTGTCCGACCGCCTCAAGGGCCTGGAGCTTGGTGCCGACGACTACATGGTCAAGCCGTTCGCCTTCGCGGAGCTGGTGCTGCGCATCCGCACCATCCTGCGCCGCGGGCCGTTGCGCGAGAGCGAATTCATCGAGGTGGCCGACCTGCAGATCGATGCCATCCGCCGCCGCGTGGTGCGCGCCGGCCAGAAGATTGACCTGACTTCGAAGGAATTTGCGCTGCTATACCTGCTGGCGCGCCGCCGCGGCGAGGTGCTGTCGCGCTCGCTGATCGCGTCCCAGGTGTGGGACGTCAACTTCGACAGCAACACCAACGTGGTCGACGTATCGATCCGGCGCCTGCGCGCCAAGGTCGACGACCCGTTTCCGCGCAAGCTGATCCATACCCGGCGCGGCATGGGCTATGTCCTGGATGATGGCGAAGACAGCGATGGCTTCGGGCCCGCCGCGGCATGATGCGGCTGCCGTCGTCCCTGACCACGCGGCTGGCGCTGGCGTACGGCCTGGCCACGGCCGCCATCCTGGTGAGCGTGGCCGCGTACCTGTCCAGCGCGCTGTCGGCTCAGCTTGAGGGCCGTGATGAGAGCGAACTGGTAGGCGAAGTGCTGCTGGTGCGCCACCTGCTGCGTGAAGTGCGCAGCGAGGCCGAGATCCGCGCCGATACGCATCGCTTCGCCGATATCGCCATGGGCCATGAAGGGCTGATCCTGGTGGTCCGCACCCGGCAGGGCGAGCCGCTCGTCACGCTCAATCCGCGCAACGAGACCGTGCCGCCGCTGCGCGTGCTGCCGGCCGGTACGCAGCCCGAGAAGGACATGCTGCAGACCTGGCGTCCGCGCAACGGCGTGCCCTCGCGCGGCATTGCCGCGCTCGGCCAGCTCGGCGATTCCGACAAGGCGGTCGAGATCGTGGTGCTGCGCGATGCCGGCTATCGCGTGGCGCTGATCCGCGAATACCGCTACCGGCTGCTGTGGGCGACGCTGTGCGGCGCGGCAGTGGCGGCGGGGCTCGGTTTCGTGCTGGCGCGGCGCGGGCTGCGGCCGCTGCGGCGCATGGCAACCGATGCGGCCGCGGTGACCACCAGCCGCCTCGCCACGCGGCTCGATGTGGGCAGTGCGCCCGCCGAGCTGCGCGAGCTGGCGGCCGCGTTCAACGACATGCTGGCGCGGCTGCAGGACAGCTTCTCGCGGCTCTCAGAGTTCTCCGCCGACCTGGCGCATGATTTCCGCACGCCGATCAGCAACCTGATCGGCCAGACCCAGGTGACGCTGGCGCAAAGCCGCGGCGCGGCGGAATACGAGGCGCTGCTCGAATCGAACCTGGAAGAGTACGAACGGCTGGCGCGCATGATCGAAAACATGCTGTTCCTCGCGCGCGCCGACCATGCGCAGGTGGCACTGGGCGTGCGCACGCTGGATGCGCGTGAAGAGCTCGACAAGATGGCCGAGTATTTCGAGGCGGTCGCGGCCGACCGCGACGTCACGCTGGCGGTTGGCGGACACGCGCTGGTGCAGGCCGACCAGACGCTGCTGCGGCGCGCGGTCACCAACCTGCTCGACAACGCGCTGCGCCACGCGCCCGAGGGAACCACGGTGCAGCTGGATGCCACGCGCGTTCCCGCGCCCGGTGGGGCGGCCAACACCTGCATCCGCGTCAGCAACGCGGGACCGGCGATCCCGCCGGACACCCTGCCGCATATCTTTGGCCGCTTCTACCGCGCGGACCCGTCGCGCCGCAATTCCGCCACCTCGACCGGCCTCGGGCTGGCAATCGTCGACACCATCATGCGATTGCATGGCGGCAGCGTGACCGTGCGCAGCGCTGACGGCGAAACGGTGTTTTCGCTGCAGTTCCCGGTTGAAACCCCGGCCGCCGCGACGCAGGCTCCCGCCACGGTGGCCTGAACCGGCCCGCCGCGGGCCGCTGCGCTTGCACGGGCCCGGCACGCGCGCATAATGGCGCACGTGTGCCGGCAGCGGCAACTCCGGCCGGCGCACCCATACGCAACCAGGATCACAACCCACAAGGAGAGTGACATGCAGGTGCAACCCTATCTGGATTTTGGCGGCCGCTTCGACGAAGCCGTGGCGTTCTACGGCAAGGTACTGGGCGCGCAGGTGACCTTCGCGATGCGCTACAAGGAGGCTCCGCCGGACCAGGGCATGCAGATCCCGGAAGACTGGAAGGACAAGGTGATGCACGCCAATATCCAGTTCGGCGAGACCCAGCTGATGGCCTCCGATGGCCGCCCTGGCGAGCGTCCGGCCTTCAGCGGCTTCAGCCTGTCGGTCGGCGCGGTCAGCAAGGAAGAGGGCGAGCGCATCTTCAACGGGCTGGCCGAAGGCGGCCAGGTGGTGGTGCCGTACCAGAAGACGTTCTGGGCCGAAGGCTTTGGCATGCTGGTCGACCGCTTCGGCATGTCGTGGATGGTCAATTGCGAGCACTGAGGGCCCGCTTGACTCTGTAGCCGCTACAGGGTCTTCAATGTCATCAGGTCAAACCACGCGAACAACAAGAGATGGCTCGCACGTCACCTGAAGACGCACTGCCCCGGGATCATGCCCGCCCGGGGCACGATCACTCCAAACACCGCCATGAACATGGCCACGATCACGCCCATGATCACGGGCACGATCACACGCATGATCACGATCATGGCGACGCTCATGCCCACGATCACGATCACGGACTTTCGCAGGCCGCTCCGGCTGCCGAGGCGCACACCTGCTGCGGAGGTGGCTGCTCGTCAACGATTGCCCTGACGCCGGCAGCGGCAGCCGCGCCCGTCGAGGTGCCGGCCGGCGCCCGCACGGCTGCCTATCGCATCGACGCGATGGACTGCCCCACCGAGGAAACGCTGATCCGCAACAAGCTGGGCAATATGGCCGGCGTGGCGGCGCTGGAGTTCAACCTGATCCAGCGAGTGCTGACGGTCCACCATACGCTGCCGTCGCCGGAGCCGGTGGTCGCTGCCATCCGCAGCCTCGGCATGCAGGCGGTGCCGCTGGATGCCGAAGCCGCGCAGCAGGTGCTGCCCGAGACCACCGCGCGCAAGCCGTGGTGGCCGCTGGCGCTGGCCGGCGTGGCCGCGGTCGGCGCGGAAGCGACCGAATGGCTGGCGCTCGGCCTGCCGTGGTTGCCGGCCGCGCTGGCGCTGGCGGCGGTGGCGCTGGGCGGCCTGACCACTTACCGCAAGGGCTGGATCGCGCTGCGCAACGGCAACCTGAATATCAATGCGTTGATGAGCATCGCCGTTACCGGCGCGTTGCTGCTGCGCCAGTGGCCCGAAGCGGCGATGGTGATGGTGCTGTTCGCGCTGGCCGAGCGCATCGAGGCCGCCTCGCTGGACCGCGCTCGCAATGCAATCCGCGGACTGATGGCGATGGCGCCGGAGCAGGCGACAGTGCGCCGCGACGACGGCAGCTGGGAAGCCGTGTCCGCGGCCAGCGTCGCCGTTGGCGCGCTGGTGCGGCTGCGCCCCGGCGAGCGCGTGGCGCTGGACGGCATGGTCGTGCGCGGCCAGTCGGCGCTGGACCAGGCGCCGATCACCGGCGAAAGCGCGCCGGTCGACAAGGCCGAGGGCGATCCGCTCTTCGCCGGCTCGATCAACCAGTCCGGCGAACTGGAATACACCGTGACCGCGCCGGCCAGCGACTCGACGCTGGCGCGCATCATCCACGCGGTGGAAGCCGCGCAGGGCAGACGCGCGCCGACGCAGCGCTTTGTCGACCAGTTCTCGCGCATCTACACCCCCACGGTGTTTGCGATTGCGGTGGCGGTGGCGGTGGTGCCGCCGCTGCTGGCTGGCGGCGGTTGGGCCGACTGGATCTACAAGGCGCTCGTGCTGCTGGTGATCGCCTGCCCGTGCGCGCTGGTGATCTCCACGCCGGTGACCATCGTCAGCGGCCTGGCCGCGGCCGCGCGCCGGGGCATCCTGGTCAAGGGCGGGGTCTACCTGGAGCAGGGCCGGCACCTGGCCTGGGTGGCGCTGGACAAGACCGGCACGATCACGCACGGCAAGCCGGTGCAGACCGGCCATGCGCTGCTGGGCGACGCACCGCCGCAGGCGCGCGCCATTGCCGCCAGCCTGGCCGCGCGCTCGGACCACCCGGTGTCGCGCGCGGTGGCCGCGGCGGCGGCGGGCGAGGGCATTGCGACGTTGCCGGTGGACGATTTCGAGGCGCTCGCGGGCCGCGGCACGCGCGGCACGGTGCAGGGCGTGGAATACCGGCTTGGCAACCACCGGCTGGTGCATGACCTGGGCGCCTGCTCTCCGGCGCTGGAGGCGCGGCTGGAAGCGATCGAGCGCGAAGGCAAGACCGTGGTGCTGCTGGCACGCGTCGAAGACAACGGCGCCGCCACCGCGCTTGCACTCTTCGCGGTAGCCGATACGGTACGCCAGACCAGCCGGCAGGCAATCGCCGAACTGCATGCGCTGGGCGTGAAGACGCTGATGCTGTCGGGCGACAACCCGCATACCGCGCAAGCCATCGCGGCCGAGGTCGGCATCGACGAGGCGCGCGGCAACCAGTTGCCGCAGGACAAGGCCGACGGCATCGCCGCGCTGGCCGACGCCGCGCATGCGCGCAGCGGCCGCATCGGCATGGTCGGCGACGGCATCAACGATGCGCCGGCGCTGGCGCGTGCCGATATCGGCTTCGCCATGGGCGCGGCCGGCACCGACACCGCCATCGAGACCGCCGACGTGGCGCTGATGGACGACGATCTGCGCAAGATCCCGGAGTTCGTCCGCCTGTCGCGCCGCACCTCGCGCATCCTGGTGCAGAACATCACGCTGGCGCTGGGCATCAAGGGGGTTTTCCTGGCGCTGACGGTGATGGGGATGGGGACGATGTGGATGGCGGTGTTCGCCGATATGGGGGCGAGTTTGCTGGTGGTGTTCAATGGGCTGCGGGTGGGAGCGCAGCGCGGGGCTTAACCAACGGCTGATGGTTTGTACCCCTCTCCCGCAAGCGGGAGAGGGGCCGGGGGTGAGGGCAGGCCCTGGCATGCCACTAGCCTGGACTTCGTGGGCACACCTGCCCTCACCCCAACCCCCTCCCGCAAGCGGGAGAGGGAGCACCCAGTCGGTATTGTGGAGGCCTCGTCAGCCCACCTGCGGCTGGATAATCAACTCCCCGCTCCGCCCCGGAATCTCCCCCCACGTGACCGGTAGCCGCGGCAGCCCGCTTCGCTCCAGCCCGCGATACCACGCCGCCATCGACACCAGCTCGTGCCCCTGCGCGCGCCATCCCGCCAGCAGCCGCTCGAACACCGGCGCCAGCTTGCCGCCTTCCAGTTCGGTATGCAGCGTAAAGACATGGTCGCCCGGGCCTGCGGTCAGTTGCAGCAGCGCGGTATGGACATTGTCTTCGGTCAGCCCGTCGGTGCCGATCAACTCGTCCAGCGTCGGCAGCGTGGTCGGCATCTGCACGTGCCGGCACGGCACGCCGTCGATGGTGGGGATATAAGGCGCCGTGCCGCGCCCGTCCGACGCATAGGCCATGCCCCAGTCGTCGATCTGGCGGAATGCATCCTCGTTCATCTGCCAGCCCGCCGCGCCATGCGTCGCCGGCGCTTCGCCGAAGATCTCGGTGTAGCGCGCGAACGCCTGCTGCATCTGGCGCCGGGTCCAGGCCGCATCGCGCTCGCGCACGTTGTCCTGCCAGTAGACGTGGTCCCACGTGTGGATCCCGCACTCGTGGCCGGCGGCGCGGGCCGCGCGCATTTGCGCCGCCCCCTTGCGCCCGATGTCCGGGCCCGGCAGCAGCACGCCGTACATCAGCGTGCGCAAGCCGTAGTTCGATACCACCGAGGTGCGCGACACCTTTTTCAGGAAGCCCGGCCGGAACACGCGCCGCAGCGCCCAGCCGGTATGGTCTGGCCCGAGGCTGAACAGGAACGTGGCCTGTGCCTGGGCGGCGTTCAGCATCGACAACAGCTTCGGCACGCCTTCGCGCGTGCCGCGCAGCGTGTCGACGTCGACCTTCAGGGCAATGCGTGCCATCTGCGGTGCGTGCTCAGTTGGCCGAGTCGACCAGCGTGCGCGCTTCGACCACCTTGCAGCGATACGCCTCGAAGATGCGGCGCAGCGACTGCTCCATCGTGACCTCGGGCTTCCAGCCCAGCGCTTCGATGGTGTTGTCGAT
>NZ_JAGIQA010000029.1 GCF_017814975.1 Cupriavidus consociatus | reverse complement strand
ATAACCTGAGGGTGCATCACAGCAAGCCGGTAAAGGCCTGGCTCGCACGGCACGTCGAGCAAATCGAGGTGTTTTACCTGCCCAGCTACAGCCCGGAACTCAATCCCGACGAGATGGCCAACGCCGATATCAAGCAAGCCGTCACCTCGCAGGCACCGGCTCGCACCAAGCTGCAACTCGTCAAGGCTGCGTCGAGCCATCTGCGCAGTGTCCAGAAACAGCCCGAACGCATTCGACGTTACTTTCTGCATCATTCGGTGAAGTATGCGGCCTGATTCAAGTTCATGAATGCCGGATCAATAGTAGCTTGGCAAGGAAAAGCATATTGCGCCAGATATTCCCGCTGACATCCAATATCGGGGGTGCCACCGGTGCCCTCATAGAAGCCTCGGTTCTTGAGTTCGTTGAAGACCTTGAGCCAGCACTTGGCGCCTTCGGTCTGCTCGACCCGCAGGCCCAGCACATCGCGCTGACCGTTTGCCTGGATGCCCAAGGCCAGGTACACGGCCTTATTGCTGACGATACCGCCATCGCGGATCTTGACCCGCAACGCGTCGAAGAATACGACCGGGTAGATCGCCTCGAGCGGGCGGCTTTGCCAGGCGATGGTCTCGGCCATGACTTCGTCGGTGACCGAGCTGCTGAAGTCCGGGGAGACTTCGGTGCCGTAGTTCTCGGCCAGAAACGCCTGGATCTCGCGCACGCTCATGCCGCGCGCGTACATGGCAATAATGCGCTCATCGAAGTCGGTAAAGCGCCGCTCGTGCTTTGGGATCAGAACCCGCTCGAAGCTGCCATCGCGATCGCGTGGCAACTCGACCCGCACCGGGCCGCGCTCGGTGATCACGGTCTTGCCACTGAGGCCGTTACGCGCGTTGGACTGCTCGGCCGGCTTGGGCTCGCCTGGCTTATAGCCCAAGTGCATGCTCATCTCGGCGCTCATCGCCCGTTCGATGATAGCCTTGTTGAACGCCAGCATCAGATCCTAGACGTCGCCGGGCGACATCGGCCCTTTAACCAGCTCGTCAAGCAAGTCCTCAGGCAAAGCAGGCAGCGGCCCGCGGGCCGCCGCCTGGGACGCCACCGTACGTTTCTTCCTCATCGGCATATCCATGGTCATTACCTCTCATGATATGCCTCGCACACAAAATTCCGGATAGGTCCATCGCGCCGCGCGCAGAACATCGAATAGCCGGTCACGCCCCACCCGGATATCCGCTTTCGCCAGGGGCGCCTGCAGAACCCGCTGCAGTTTTCGCGTGCCCAAACGTGGTTGGCGCAGCCGCACCTCGGTGACCAATGCGCAGATCCTGGCGCCCCGGACCGTCTGTCGAAGCTCGCTGTGGCGGCGCTTGCAGTCAGCCTGGCGGCTGATGCCAAAGTAGCGGCAAGCCCTGCTAACGCTTAGCCCTTGGACGAGCTCTTGCGCGAGGACTTGCCCGAAGGCTTTTTTACGACGCGTACCCCGTGCTCCTTCTGAATCACATCGAGCACTCCTTCGAACAGTCGCGCCTTCTCCTTCTCCTGCGCCTCGCGCAACTGGTCTTCCAGTTCCTTGATGCGCTGCTCTGGCGTGCGGGGCTTGGCTTTGCCTCGATTTTCCATCGTCGCGTACCGGGCACCCTGTGGCAACGAGCCGCTCCAGTCCTGTAGTCCGTGCTTGCGTAACCATACCAGCACCGTGAACTTTCCCTGGATTCCGTACTTGTGTTGCGCCTGCTTGCACGTCAATTCGCCTTTTTCTACTTCCTCCACCACCGCCAATTTAAAACGTTCATCGCCGATCTACGTGACCGCTTAGAAACAAAAAGGGCCAACCGCCCACCGCTGTTATCTTGGAGTTGCGACACAACAAGAAACAGGAAGGTGGTGGTTGACTGCACCCGTAGCCGAGGCGCGCACAGTCGCATCGCAATTCGTTTCGTTCTGCCACCATGGTCATCGTCCAGACCCAATACCGGCGCGCCCTCGACCCGTGGCCAGCGACAGCGAAGGCGCCGCTTGGTGGGACCGCTGTCACCACGACTGGACACAAGTGGGCGATACATCGATGGCGGCATGTCCAGACTGTTCGGGCTTGATCGGAACTGGATCGTTTCCATATCCGCCGGCAGCTCCCCGCCGACGCCTTGCTCCGCCGCCTGAGTCGCCAATGAGCGATCCGGGCCGTCGTCGCAGACGGCCTGATGGGCTGGCACGCCCACTGCCTGCAGGAAACCAAATGATGCCGGCATGCAGCGGTCGAAGCACGGCGCCTCCCTTGACGGGCTGAAGCCTGCCTACCGCACCAGTTCGGCCCCGCATGACTTCCGCTCCGATTGGTACCCAGCTGGAGCAAAGTCGCGCGCCCCTGGAACACTCCGCGCTTGCACGCGCATGAGCTATCCCGGGCCGCGGAGTTACCGGCCGTAGCCATGCGCACCTAGAAGAGCCTCCTAAGGCGCTATTTATAAGATACATTATTGTATCTTATATGCGACACCGGAAGTTACGCATCCCGGCCCTCATAGGCTTGACGAAGTATTCCTCGGCAGAAAGCCTTCTTCCACCTAGCTTTGTGGCCAGCAACAATTTAAGATACATCTGTGTAACTAAACCACATAATATGACCTCTTGGGAATTTTACGGACGGATGGGCACGCTGGAGACTCTGGACCGGATTGTCCATGGCCCAAACTGGTTCTTCTGCCGCATCCAAGGCCGACGACGCATTGGCAAGACGACCCTGCTGCGTGAGCTATCCAAGAGCGAACCGTCGCTACTCGCCCGGATGGTCTACATGCAGATACCAGACTCAGACGAGCGAGATGTGGCGACTGGGTTCCGCCGGGCGCTGGAAGACTGCGAATCCGAGATCGCCAATGCACTGGCCCCGCAAGTCACTGACTTCGCCTCGATGGCCGGCGTGATCGGCCATCTATGCCGCCGCGGCCTGATCGTAGTGCTGGACGAATTCCAGTATTTCACGGAGGCGAGGCTCTACGCCTTCAACTCATTCCTGCAGGAGCAAGTGGATCGGCTGCGCGATACGCAAGGGGGCGGGCTGTTTGTCCTTGGCTCCCTGCAGTCGGAAATGAGCGCGCTGCTCGACGACAAGGGTGCGCCGCTCTTTGGGCGGCTCACTGCGACTATCGATCTGCAGCACTGGGATTTCGAGGACTTGATCGAGGTGTACCGCGCACACGATATCCGCGACCCGCACCATTGGCTCACGCTCTGGGGCTTCTTCGAGGGCGTTCCCAAGTTCTACCGGGACGCGTATGACCAAGGCCTGTTTCAGGTGGGCGCCCGGTTTCAGGAAGCCTTGCTCGAGCGGATGTTCCTTCGCGAAGGCAGCCCTCTGGCCGAAGAGGCAGACACATCCTTCCTCCGAGAGGTGAAGGGCAGACTGCTCTCAGTCCTAAACTTCCTCGCGGAACATCCTGGCTCGAGCCACGGGCAACTGGTCGGCACACTGCTGCGGGATGAAGACGAAGCGTCGTTGAAGGTCACAGTCAAACGCTTGGTCGAGAATTACCATATGGTCGACAAGCGCCACCCGGTGTTCTCGGAGAGCAAGAGCCGCAATTCCCGCTATTACATCACCGACAACTTTCTGCAAGCGTGGCTGTCGGTCGTGAAGCCGGCGCGGGACGCTTCCCGCATGCGCCCGCTATCGAAGGCGATCGATCTGACGCTCCCTCGGTTGCACGGGCACGAGGGATACGCGTTCGAGAAACTGATTCGTCAGTTGCACGTAGAGTGTTCGCGAAAGGGCGTGGGCGATTTCTCGCTGACCTCCATCGAGCTGGGCTACTGGAATCGGCCGCGAGACGAACAGAACGCGATCGAGATCGACATCGTCGCACTCGACGAGGACGCGCGGCGTATCCGCTTCGGCTCGTGTAAGCGCAGTGCAAGCAAGCACATCCGGTCCTCGCTATCCGAATTTGAGCGACACATCGAGCGATTCATGTCGACAAAGGAAGGGCGCCGGGTGAAAGGGTGGACGTTGACCAAGGCGCTGTTCTCGCCAGTCTTTTCTGACGAAGAGGCTCGGGCGCTGACGGCCGCCGGCTACCAGTGCCTAGACTTGCCGGCCTACGTCAGGATGCTTACGTCTTCGCGGTCCGTGTGATGCTCGGGCCGGCCCTAGCTTCTGACCGCCCCGGCAGTGGGTGTTGAGGGAAGCGGTGCGAACGATTGCACCGACCGTAATCACTATGAAGGGCTGCGCCCTTCCGTTCAAGGCATGCCGGGATCGAAATGGGGGTGCTCTGAAATTCTTCCACTCGATGGCAATCCAACCACACCGTCTTCGCGGGGCGGCGAATGCCAGCCAGTCATCCCACATTGATACAATCGATCGCGATTCGCCAATCGACTATGAGAGGATGATGACAAGGGTGGCTACGCGCGCAAGCGTAATAACCGCGGCTGACACCTTCCGTGAATGCGCCACGTCGGAACAGGTCGACGACGGGAGGACGGCACTGCCTCGTCAGCGAGCAACGAACATATGTGCTCGATGGGCCAAGCTTGGCAGAACAGGTGCATCTGTTCCAGGTTGCGCTCACCTCGCCCGAAGAAGGCGCGGCCAGAAACTGTATTGTCGGACGTGCTGCACCGAAGCGAACCGGTGTCCGTTCCGACTGCTACCAGACGCGGGAGCGGATTTTCCATGTTGGGGGGCAAGTCAATGCCAGATGTAAAGCCAAAGGCCGCCCGCAAAGCCTCGCCTTCCTGGAGCGATGTCAAAGCCAAGCTGACCGACTTCGACCGTGCCGGCTTAATCGGGCTGGTACAGGCCCTGTACGTGGCAAGTAAGGACAACCAGGCCTTCCTGCACGCGCGGTTTGCGCTGGGCGGCGATGTGCTCAAGCCATACAAGGTGACCATCGACCGCTGGCTGTGGCCGGATGCGTTCAAAAACCAGAACACCTCGGTCGCCAAGGCGAAGAAGGCGATCTCCGAGTACAAGAAGGCCATTGGCCAGCCGGAAGGGATGGCCGAACTGATGGTGTTCTATTGCGAGCGGGCGTCCGGCTTCAGCGCCGACGTTGGCTACCAGGACGACGGCTATTTTGACGCCTTGGTACGGATGTTCGAGCAGTCGCTGCAAATGATCGCTACCTTGCCCCATACACAGCGGCCGGCACTCTGGGCACGTCTTGCCCAAGTACAACGTAATAGTGACAATTTCGGCTACGGAGTAGCCGATGACATGGATACTTTGCTGGCCGAATATGGCGTCGATGGCTGATCGTGATGCGTTCGCCGCGCTGCAAGCCGAGAACGCCCGCCTGATCGCGCTGCTGGAAGCGCATGGCATCGCATGGCGCTTGCCGCTGAAAGAGGCCGCGCCTGGCGCTCGGGGGAGCATTCGTGTCTCCCTGATAGTTTTGTGGCCTCACTGCCTCTCACGTCGATGGTGGTCTGCTGCGAAAATTTAGAGGAAGGATTCTAACGTCGGAAGTTGACTTTCTGGCGAAAATCCTCCTCAGTGAATTCCCCTAACCCGAAATGCGTATGCTGCTCAGGTCGGATGAAAGGTATTCTTCTCAACAAGCGCCCAAGAGCGTGCAAGCACCGCCAAGACGGTGAAGGGGAGATATGTACGTCAGCTATCGAGTGGTTCCCACGGGTGGAGGTGGTAGCAAGCGGAATCTTCCAGCCCGGCGTACTGATCATCGCCTATGACGATGACGTGCCGATGAACGAATTGGTCTGGGACGGCGTCAATCCGGTTGCCGCCTACGATGACGCGATGGTTGTGGCAGAAATACTGGCGCTGAGGGTTCGATCTAAGCTTGAGAAATCGACCCAACAAGGCGACATCCGACTACCAGCTATCCAAGCGATACTGCAACGGATCGCCTCGACAGGTCATTGGGAACCTGAACCGGTTCTCCCTCTCGGCCCTACCATCGCCAAGCATGTGTGCCGGACCTCTCGGCGTCGTCGCATCTGACAATAGGAACCGGTGCTATGCAAGCAAATCTTGTTCGTGGAAAAGCATTTACCCTTCACTGGAACAACGGATGGGGTGAGCACTACAAAGGGGCCGTCACACTGGTACTGCGAACCGCTCCAAACAAGGAAAGGATTGAGACGTATCAGTGCGATCAGACACGTTCTGAACGCGCCTTGGCGCAGGCAGACGCCGACCAATTATTCACACTGAAGAAGAACGAAGTTGTAACGGCACGACCCTAACGGCGCAGGCTGCCAACTTGCGCCCCGACTATGGCTGTTGTCCGGGCAATTGACTGACCGGCCCACTGGTCAAAGCGACCACGCGACATACAGCAGGCCGAATGCCAGAATGCAGGCCACTAGAAACAGAATCTGCCGGCTGGGGTGAAACGACGCTTTGACGCCGAAGATCTCATCGAAGCCCGTGCCGGATGCCGCCACTTGTGATCTAAGCGTTGTGGCTGACGCGATCCGGGAGTGGTTCGACAGCTTCGGCGACGGCGTACCGGCGTGGCGGCTATTCCCTGCAACCGCATGATTGCCCGGCGGCGTCGGCAACCGTTCGCCATGAACAGTCACTCGGCTCCACACCTCCAAACCGGTCCGTACGCGCTCAGAGGGATATCGCCGCCGATTCAGGCAATTTCGGAATCCCCCCTAATGATCGAATAGCGGTCTATGTCCGTGCGGAGCTTCCAACCGTTGCGTGCCCAGAACTTCGATGCGACCCAAGTTCGTCTTCAGCACATCGATGTGACTTTTCTTACTTGCAGTGGCGCTATCGTTACACGGGTGCGTGCGCCGCTGAGGATCGGCAGTGGTAATCTTTGGGGCCATTTCCGCCGCTCCTGCCAATGCGCAGTCCCGGCTCGCTGACCTTGGGCGAGGTGATTCTGAATAACCGAGATGACCAGCCACTACAACACTCTCGGCGTTTCGCCCAGTGCGTCTGAGGCGGAGATCCGAGCTGCCTACAGGCGGCTCGCGATGAAATTTCATCCCGACCGACAGCACGGCAAGTCTGCCCTCGAAAAGAAGCAGGCCGAGGAGAAATTCAAGGAGATCGAGCGGGCTAACCGCATCCTTGGCGACGCCCAGAAGCGCGCGGAGTACGACCTGGGCAATGGCGCGACCCCTGGCGGGAATCCCTGGTGGGCCGGATCGGACGAAGACGACTCTAATTTCGAAGACCTCTTTCGCCAGCAGTTTCACAAGAGCCAGCGCAGACGCCGTCAATCCAGACCACCGCCGGTACGAGGCGAGGACATCCGCTGCAAGGCGTCGATCGACGCTGACACGGCGATCCGTGGTGGCCAGGCAACCATCGCGGTCAAAATTGAAGATACGTGTCCATATTGCAGAGGCTTAGGTGAAACCAACGCTCCCGCAGCCTGTGAAAAATGCGACGGCCACGGGTGGAATCCTTCCGCGGATGGTTGGGGGCAGCGAACCTGTAGCAAATGCAAGGGGTCGGGGGTCGATTGGCGCTGCAGAGCATGCAAAGGGAAAGGGACCCTCAAACAGACCAAACACTTCAACATCGAGGTGCCGCCGAACACGCCGGCGGGTCGCATCCTGCGTGCCGTCGGTGGCGGCATGCTCGGGGAGTTCGGTGGCGCGGCCGGTGACCTCCTCTGCGAAATACGGGTGGTGAAGTCCGGATCGACATACCTGAAGGGTCTGGACGTCCACTGCGACGTGAAGATGGATTGCATCACGGCATGGCTCGGAGGCAAAACCACCATCGATATCGTCGGACGGACCTATGAGGTTGAAGTGCCGCCGAATACGGGCAGTGGCAAGTCGTTGCGCTTTGCCGGCAAAGGCCTACGCGACGCCAAAACTGGCCGGACGGGAGACGCCATCGCAAAGGTGGTCTTGACTCTTCCGAAGGGACCGTTCACGGAAGAACAACTCGACCACCTACGGCGGTTTGCCGGGCGCGAACCGGTCATCACGCCGCGGCCGGCCGCGCCTGCGAAGCAGGCGGCAACACAAGAGCATGCGGCGAGGCACGCTCGCAAACCTGAACGGACTGGCGAAGCAGCTCACGACTTTGCGAGGGCGACGAAGGCCCAAGAGCAAGCGGCCTCCTCCTATGAGCGTCACAAATTCCAATGTGGAGGCTTCGAAGTACGCCCTCTGGAGCGCCTTGAGTTGGAACAGCATGGCACTGCACGCAAGCGCTTCGCGGAATGGGAGGCCGCCTTGCGAGCTGAGGAACTGGGGCAGAGCCGCCCAGGCCGCGCCGCGGCCAAGCGGCAGGAACTGACGCGGACCGCAACCGAGATTTCCGCCTACGCGCCTGGAAATGCCCCACTGATTCTGGTTCAGTTGCTGGAGGCATTTCGCCGTGCGGGCTTCGCGGAGAAGATCTCCGTGATAGGGAACTACGCAATCCTTGTTTATGCGTCCGCCGCAGGCTACCGCATCGAGGACGGCGTCAGACTCGGGCTATACAACAAGCGCGTTCAGTTCATCGCGGCGAAACCCATTGACGAGTCCGTCATCCTGCACGCTCTCCAGGCAGTGGATCCGACCTTCATACTCGCCCCCAGGACGGGTGCCTGCGTGCGAGGGCGAAACGAAGTCGGATTCGTGGTCGACATCATCGGCGCAGAGAAAACGGGCACACCGGAAGCGACGCTGTCGACCACGATTGCGGATGACAGCGGAGCAGCCATGTCGTATGGGACAGCCAAGCTTCTGCGTGGCGGTCGGGTAAGCACAATCGTCTTTACCAAAGCGGGTGCCATGGAGCGCCTGACAGCGATCTCCCCAGACTCATTCTGCGCGTTCAAGGGATGGATAGCCGCCCAGCCTGGGGTGCCAGAGGAAAAGCGAAAATTCTGCCAGAATTTGACGTCTCTGGCAGCCAAGCTCGGCGACGGCCTCGTGCTCGACCGGCTCTGATCCCTGCGGATTCAACCGGCCATTACCTCGGTCGCCGCTACTGTTTCTGCTTCCCATGATGGTCCTCATCTGGTCCGGATGCCGCCTTAAGTCGTGACGGTGGAAGCATTCTGGATGGATGCTGCGCAAGAACAATTCTGATTTCTTGTTCAGATGACTTCGCCAGATTTGGCGACAACAACAAGACCTCGAGGGCCGTGCCGGCCGTGCCATGCGATCAAGGGCGGTCTCGACCGAGTGATGGCCACGGGCGTCAGCCCGGAAGCTCTGACTTTCGGAGATTCTCTTCGCAACTGGCACCTTGGGTTAAATTAGTGTCGAAACCAAAAACATCGGGAGCATGAGTCATGGGGGTCATTCGGGAGAGGATCGACTGGCGCTTCACCTTGGCGGATGCGGCATCCACGCGATCAGCTGGGATGCGACGGGAGGTTAGATGATGAGCGCCGGCGCCGTCGTGCTGGTCGACTTCGAGAGCGTCCAGGACATCGACTTCTCCCAGTTGGAAGGCTCGCGCCTGGTGGTGTTCGCTGGCGAGATCCAGAAAAAGGTCCCCATCGAAGTGGCCATGGGGCTGCAAACGCTAGGCGAGCGCGCCCGGTGGGTTCGCTCAAGCGGAATCGGGCCCAACGCGCTCGACTTCCACATCGCCTTCGAGATCGGCCGCATGGTGGAGAAGGGCGAGAAAGGACCCGTGTTCGTGCTTTCCCACGACCGGGGTTTCGATTCTCTGCTCACCTGGCTCGGCACGAAGCTTGGCATTCCTGCGCGGCGCGTGACCGCGCTCGCCGAGGCATTTCGGGCCGGCCCGGCGGACACGGGGGCCGCCGAGGGCCAAGCCTCTGGTCCGGCTCAGCCGAGCGCCACGCCCGCACACCCCGCACGCGGAACGCCCGCTCCGGCGGCGTCCCCAAAGCCAAGCGCGAACGCCAAGCCGACGGCGCACACGCCTCCGCAGGCGACCAAGATGGCCTCCGTGAAAGCGCCCGCCAAAAAGGCCGCGCAGCCCCAGTCAGGCAACGACAAGAAGAGCAGTACCAAGCCGAACGCCGAGCTCACGCGTCAGATCCTAGCCCGCTCGCAGAAGGCGGCCCGGCCGCGCCGGCGAGTGACCTTGGCCAAGCACATCCACGCCATGTTTAAGGCGCACGCCATCGCCGAGCGCGAGGTGGAGAACATCATCGCCAAGCTCATCGCCAACCGCTCCATCAGCGACGCCGAAGGGGCGATCACCTACCATTTCTGACGCAGCGGTTGGCGGGGGATTGCGAGAGGGCCGCAGCAATGATGGCGGCCTAGCGTGCGGGCGGAGCCGCGGCCAGAGCCTATTGCGATGGCCGGATCATGCAGATCCCGACGGCAACCACGCTCAACGTCGGGGCCGCATAAATGCGGCCAATGCCGGTAGATAGGCCAGCGTCTCTTGGTGACCGATCACCGGTGAGGACGATGGCAGTAAGTGATGATCAGGTGGAGCATGCACGTTTTTCCGTGGGCGACCCGAAGAAATAATCGAAAAGTGTGCCGGCAACTGCCAGATTCAGGTCCTCATGCACACATCTTCTCGATACAAGCCAGCAACAGGATCCGTCACCGATGGCAACCGAGCTGAAATTGCTGATCGCGAATTGCCCTGTGGTTTTGTTTGAGACGGTCCATCTCTTGCCACGCGTTGATCTGACGCATGGCGATTTCGGTAGAGCGAAGCTGCGCATCGAGAGACTGGCAAACGCTGCGCTGGTTATTGGCGGCGGCTATTTCCTGTTGCTGTTGCTGTGCCATCTCCGCCTGGTATTGCTGGCTATCAGCTGCTCGCCCGGCCAGAAACTGCTGCTCCTGCTGCCGCACGATCGCTGATTTTCCTATCGTGGACACCGATCCCCCTGACCCGGAAGTAATGTCCGTGTATCCAGCTGGGCAGTACTGATCCTGTGTGTACAAGATTTGCCCCCGGTTGCGGCACTTAGCAGCATGCGCGCTCGCTGTCAGGGCAGAGATGGCTAGAAGGAGTACGACGCAACGCATCAGCGGCGCATTTTTCGTTACGAGTGGCGTAACAATAACATGTAAGTCATCGACCACGGGCCACAGCAGAGTTGCCCATCAGGCAACAGCGCGACTTGAATGTCAGAAAAATATAGGCTATTTTATGACATATGAAAACCACTGCTCCGTCCATTCCAGACCAGATCATGAGGCGCGCCCGGGCGGCCGGACGTGGCGGAGTCTTCACACCCACTGATTTTCTGGATGTAGGCGCCAGGACCGCGATTGACCAAGCGCTGTCGCGACTGACCAAAGGTGGAAAGCTTCGTCGTCTGGCGCGAGGCCTGTACGACTTTCCGAAGGTACACCCCAAGCTTGGACCGCTTTCGCCGGCACCAGATGACGTCGCACAGGCCCTTGCGCGGGAGACCGGGTCACAGTTGCAGATCGCAGGCGCACGCGCGGCCAATGTGTTAGGCCTGACCACTCAGGTTCCAGCGAAAAGCACTTATCTGACCAACGGTCCCTCCCGCCGGGTTGTACTCGGCAAGCGGGTCGTCGATCTTCGCCATGCTTCGCCCAAGCACCTGATCGCCCCGGGCAGCGCCGCGGGGACTGTGTTTCAGGCCCTTCGTCATGTCGGGCCCTTGCGCGCGGCAGATGTGGTGCAGGTCGCAGCGAGTCGTTTGTCGGCCAGCGACAAGCGGACCCTCGCATGCACCGCGATCCAAGCGCCCGCGTGGATGCGCCCGACACTTGTATCGATTGCCAACGCGGCAATGGGTGAGATCCATGGATAAGGTCGCCAAACTCCCGACGGAGGATCGCGCCGCGCTCTTTGGCGAAACCGGCGCTGGCCGGGGAGTCGCCAATACGATCATTGAAAAGGACTTTTGGGTCTGCTGGACATTGAAGCGGCTGTTCGGCCTGCAGCGCCAGGACGCCGCAGCGCTGGTGTTCAAAGGCGGCACATCGCTATCCAAAGCCTTCGGCGCGATCCGGCGCTTTTCTGAAGACATCGATCTGTCCTTCGACCGTGCCGACCTCGGCTACACGGGTGACCGCGACCCTGAATCAGAAGGAATCAGCAGAAAGCAGGCGAACCAACTATCAAGGACCTGATCGGCGATGTCGAGCACCACATCGCCCAGAAGCTGCTTCCTGCGCTTCGAGCCGCGATCGTCGAACAACTCGGCGAGCCGAGCCAGGGTCAGTGGTCGTTGGAGATCGACGCCACCGACGCCCAGACGGTGAACTTCCACTATCCGACCGCATTGCATGCCCCCGAATATGAGGGCATGGCCTACATCACCCCGCGGGTAAAGCTCGAACTTGGCGCACGCGGTGATCCCTGGCCGACCGAGCAGCGGGTGATTCGCCCTTACGCGGCGGAAGACTATCCCAGCTTCTTCGAGGACTCCACCTGTACGGTGACGGTCCTTTCAGCGCGGCGTACCTTCTGGGAGAAGGCCACGGCATTGCATGCGGAGGCCCACCGTCCAACGGAGTCGCCGACACCACAGTATTTGTCGCGGCACTATTACGACCTCGCCCTGCTTTTCGACTCTGAGGAGGGAAAAGCGGCAGCAACTGATTTCGGCCTTCTCGCTCAAGTGGTGACGCATAAAGCGACGTTCTTCCGGTCGAGCTGGGCGCGTTACGACATCGCACGACCCGGCACGTTGCGGCTCATTCCGAACGAGGCGCGCATCAAAGACCTACGCGTTGATTATCGGGCGATGGCTCCAATGATGTTCGATGAGAACCCGCCTTCGTTCGAAGATATTCTTGCAAGAATCGAAGTCCTCGAACGAAACATCAACGGCTAGACTCGGTGTAGTCGCCGTGGACCTTTGAGAACCGCCTCGGGTCCCGATAAGTTCTCACGGCGGCCCAAATTGTTATGCACCACAACAAATTGAACATAACGCCTATTATGCGAACTGAGTCTTATTAGTCACATTAAAATCTGCCATCCCAGCCGGCCACGCCCGGCCCGACAACGTCATCAGCGTGCCCGGGCGCGGTCGCTTCTTCGGTTATCCATCGCCGGGTGAGAAGCTGTGGTTCGTGAAGGAACGCCCAAGTTCGCTCTGCGCGCGATCATCGAACACGTCGCGCACGCAGTCGCTCATCGGCTTTACCCCCGGCAGATAGAGCCTCAGGGCAGATGGCGTCGTGTCTCGGCGCTGCTGATGTCTTCCAAGTGCCGGAATGCCGGCGCGATCTTGTCGCAGTCCAGTGCATCGACGCCATACTGCTCGAAGAACACCCGCCACTCGCGCACAACAGCCCAAATCCCCGCGATCAGCTCTGTGGCGCGCGCGGTGCTGATCGAGAACCGCTGGCAGCCAGCCAAGGCGTTGTCGATCGTTGCGCTGCGTCCTTGCGGCCCGATCTCGAGGTGCAACAGGCGTTCGGTCGCGTGCGAAGGCCGTGGCAACACGTCGTAGAGCGGGCTCAGGCGCCAGCCGGGCAGCCGCGGATCCCAGATGAACCCATGATTGCGCAGGTGGTCATCGTCGTTGGTCACGAAGATGTTGAACACCATGCGTCTGAACAGCTCTTCGTTGTCGGCGCGAACGACTGCCGTATGGCAGTATCTCCGGATCGCCGCGGCCAGATCGGCGTAGGCTTTTGTGCGCGATTCTGTCTCATCGCACCCGATCAGGGTCAGGCCGCTGACAAAGGCCATGCGGCGCTCCGTTCTATTTGCGGCCGGCGCCAGCAGGAGATCCGTGTCCGCTTGCGGCATTTCCCCACGCTCAAGCCAGTACCGGTCAAACCGGCGGATCATCATGAGGCGGCGATCGCCCAGCCTGCGGGCCTCCACCGCAGGGACGTTCAGCCCGCAAGCCTTGGCCAGCAGCAACGACGCCGTCTCGATGAGGGGAACGTCGAAGGAGTCGGTCTTGCTGGAGAACTTGGCCAGGACCAGGTGACCGGCGTCATCCCGGATGGTAGCCTTCGGCCGAGCGCCACCCAGCGCGGTGCCCTGCACGAAGATCAGTTCGAGGTTGGCCGGGACAGGAAGGCCCTCTTCAATACGCTCTGCGGCCTCCATGAGGTACTCGATCGCGTGGATGCTGCCTACCGCGCTCGTAGGAGGCGTGTTAATGTCCGCGCGAATGTCCAGGGCACCCACGCGATCGCTACCCGCATGCAGCAGGTACTGCGACTCGGGCAGGCTGTTCGCGGGCACCTTGAGCTTGGCCTCAATCACCCGGCGCCCCCACGAATCCGGCGCCGCGTCGCGTATCCCGCCGAAGCCCGTGAGTTCGTTCACGGGCAGCAGGCGCCGGCCCTTTACCGGCTCTCCGTGGATGCCCAGGCTCACGGGGTCCACTTCGATCGCATTGGGCCGATCCAGGTATCGAAGGCCGTAGGCAAAGCTTGAGGCCAGCAGCGCTGAGCCCTCCTCCGTCATGGTGAGTTGGCCACACGGCGCCCAGGCTTCGCCCAGATGGGCGAAGATCATTAGCTGCTGGTCTTTTGCCATCTGCGTAAGTCGTCAGAAGTCGAGGCTCTGAAGCTCCGAGGCGGACAAATCCCGGACACGCCGAGTTGCTTCGCGCGACTGCAGCGCCTTGAGCGCGGGATCGGACTCCGACAGAAGGCTTGCGAGGGTTGCCCCTGGAGAGATAGCGTCCAGGTAGCGAAGCATCTGGCCGAATGCGAGGCCTGGATCCCCCTTCTCGATTCGATAGGCCGTGTTGCGAGAAAGCCCCGCGCGTACGGCAGCATCGGCTTGCTTGATGTGGCGAGCCTGACGTAACCGGGCCAGCAACCTGCCAACTTCGGCCGCCTGCTGAGCTAGCTGTGGAGAGAGAACGGAGGACTGGGAAACCTTCATGTTCGAAAAATCGCTCGCAAAGGATATATTGCTCGATTTCACGAACATTATATACAAGCCGCTCACAGCCTGGATATGCTCGTAAAATCGAGTATTCACCCGCTAATGCTCGATTTTAGAGATTTGCCACGTATGAAATATGACATCCATGAGGCACGTGTCAACACTTTGGCTATAAGACTGCACTCGAGAGGCGGCGAAGCCGTCAGGACGCCGTACTATCCGGCAGCCCATGTCTTCGCAAATGCATCGGTCAGCCGCTGGCCCGATCTGCCAAAGGCGGGCACTATCCTCGCGGACAGAAGAGATTACCGTCGCTCAGTCGGCGTCTTCCTTGTCAGAGCTTTGCGAACGCGCACGATGCCCTTGACCTCCAACTGAGAGGGTTCTGCTAGACAAAGATCTTCATACTCCCGCATCGTCTTCGTGTCGATCCCATTCGCCTTGCGAAGACCGGAAGCAGCGCTGTGGATTGCCTCGAAGGCGTCGCTCTTGAATCGTTTAGCAGACACAGCAAATCTCCAGTAATTGTCCCGCCCTTTTTGGCGAACAGGAACGTGAATATCCCTCGGAGCTCAGAGGCGCGGCACCAAGCCCGTCGACTGCGGTCCGCCATCCATCCGGCCGCTAATCATCGTGGGGTTCCCATGCTACCTCGTCGCCGCGCTTGGCCGCATGGGCCGCAGCCTGCTCGAGCCAAGGGCCATGCACCTTCGGAACGATCAAAATCGTCAGACCCAATCCGTCCAGCACACGCAGGAACTTCTCAAGATTGACGCCCTTGCCGTTCTCGAGCTTGGACAGCATGCCCACAGACACACCGCAACCCCTTGCTGGCTGGTCAATGGGCATCCCTTCCCCTGCTCGGGTGGCGCGAATGCGATCACCTAGTTGCAGAATGGTACGAATGGTTGCGCGTGACGGCGGTGTCGGATCCGGGAGTGGTCGTGGCATGGGGCACGTTCATTGCGGAAGGGAAGCCAGCAGGAAGGCGGGCCCCTTCGTTTCTTTCACTATGGTGAAATTATACGTGGGACCGGATGACGGTCGCATGCGAACACGATCCGCCAAGTCGAGAATGCCGCGGGACTGGCGCCTGTCTACTGGCACGGCTAAGCTGTCGGCTCACATCGGCGGCTCCACAGAAGCATCGTAATGCGAAGACAGTGCACAAGACATGGACAACACCGCCGACCGGCATACTTCGGACGACTGGTCGATCCGATAATCCGGTCGGCCTCGACGCGAACGGAGATTCGCCCGGTCCCACCTAGGCTGCCGGGCCTGCTGCTTGATGCCGCGGCCGCTTCCGTCAACCTGCAGCGTCAGCGCCGGCGGCAACCGTGTGCTTGGCACGGGCGCCCATGACTGCTGCCGACATGCTCGCACCACACCTGACGCCCAGCGGACACCTGCTGGCGGTGCCGGAGGACGCCGCACCAATTCTGGCGGAAGAAACGCGGCTGCGGCTGGGAAATTCCTTTGCCCTTGGCGCAGGGCATGGCCTGCTGCATCTGGGAGCGGCGGAAATCGGCCGCATTTTGCCGCCCGCATGGGCCTGGTGGCGTGATTTTGCCGCGCGCTATGTCACCGCCTTGTGCGCGACGCCCGAAGGCAGCGAGATCGCGGTCGCCACGCCTGCTGCCCAAGATCTTGATGCCCTGATCGCCGATGCGCCGCCGATGATGGGAGGCGAGTATCTCACGCCCGATGTGCTGGCCACGCTCTGGGGCGAGATGGATACAGCCTTGCACCAGGAACTGGCGGCCGCAAACGTCCCGCTTCAGGAATTCCTCAAAAAGCACCACCCGGCCTGGAATCTCGTCGGCCGGGTGCATTTCAACCTCGCTGAGAACCGCAAGGACCCGGAGTCGCCGTTCGCCTTCCTTGCGACGTACACCTCGCGCCTGTCCGCCCTTGGCAAAGCGCAACATCAGCCGCTGTCGCAAGCCCTGGCGGAATTTTCAGGAGCCAGGAGCAAGGCGCAACTGCTGTCGTTACTGCTGCCGGTACAGCGCGCCGCGGAACACTGCGATTGGCTTCGCGAGATGGTGGATAACGGCGACATATACCATCCGCTGCGCTGGACGCCGCTCGATGCCCATCGCTTTCTCTCGGACCTGTCCCAACTCGAAGCGGCCGGGATTGTCGTACGCACGCCAGGCGTCTGGCACGCGGGCCGCCCTGCCCGTCCCCTTGTAAAAGCCAGCGTCGGCGCACAACCGCCTTCGCTCCTGGGCAAGGACGCGTTGCTCGACTTCAACATGGAGGTCTCGCTCGACGGCGAGCCTCTCAGCGCTGCCGAGGTCAAGAATCTGCTCAAAGGCGCCGACGGCTTGCAACTCATCCGGGGACGGTGGGTCGAGGTGGACAAGAACAAGCTCGGTCGCCTCCTCAAGCGATTCGAGGCCATGGAACAGGCGGCGCAATCCGGTCTGCCCTTTAATGAGGCCCTGCGCCTTCTGGCGGGTGTTTCGCTCGACGATAGCGCCGATCCCGCTGACCGCGACTGGTCGCAGCTGGTGGCAGGGCCCTGGCTGTCCGACATCCTGCAGGAGTTGCGTCAGCCGGAGGGGTTGGCGCAGATCAGCCCGGGACCGGAACTCCAGGCCAACTTGCGGCCCTACCAACAGGCTGGCGTGCGGTGGTTGTACCTGCTCACCCGGCTCGGACTGGGCGCTTGCCTGGCGGATGATATGGGCCTGGGCAAGACCATGCAGGTACTCTCGCTGCTGCTCGTGCTGAAGCGCGAAAGCGCCGAGGTGCGGCCCAGTCTGCTGGTCGCCCCGGCATCGCTGCTGGCCAACTGGGCGGCAGAGGCCGAGCGCTTTGCCCCAAGCTTGCGCCTCCTGATCGCCCATCCGTCGGTCATGCCGGCGGCCGAATTGCGTACGCTGGACCTCGCCCGGATCGTAGACACCGATCTCGTCATCACCAGCTTTGGCTCGCTACTGCGTCAGCCGGTATTGGCGACCATCCCGTGGCGCCTTGCCATTGTCGATGAAGCCCAGGCGATCAAGAATCCGGGCGCCAAGCAAACGCGACAGGTCAAGCAACTCCAGGCACAATCGCGCATCGCGCTGACTGGAACCCCCGTGGAAAACCGTCTGTCCGACCTGTGGTCCATTTTCGATTTCACCCACCCCGGTTTGCTGGGCTCAGACAAAGTCTTTGCCAACTTTACCAGGCGGCTGGCGCAGGCCGAGCACTTCGGTCCGCTGCGAACGCTGGTACGGCCCTACATCCTGCGCCGCCTGAAGACCGACAAGCGGGTCATCGACGATCTGCCGGACAAGACCGAACTCAAGGCCTGGTGCCACCTCAGCCCGAGCCAGGCGGCACTTTATCAGCGTGCGGTGAAGGATCTGGCCACCGCGCTTGAAGACGCCGAAGGCATTGGTCGCAAGGGTGTGGTGCTGAGCTTTCTGATGCGCTTCAAACAGATCTGCAACCATCCGTCACAGTGGTTGGGCGACGGGGCCTGGCAGGCGGAAGACAGCGGCAAGTTCGCCCGCCTGCGCCAACTGGCCGAGATCATTGCCGCCAAGCAGGAAAAGGTGCTGGTCTTCACTCAGTTCCGCGAGACCACTGAGCCACTGGCAGCATTTCTGGGGTCGATCTTTGGCCGCGAAGGTCTGGTGCTCCATGGCGGCACCCCGGTCGCCAAACGCCGCGAACTGGTCAAGCGATTCCAGGAAGATGAATTGATCCCCTTCTTCGTGCTCTCGCTCAAGGCCGGTGGCGCCGGTCTGAATCTCACCGCCGCTTCGCATGTGATCCACTACGACCGCTGGTGGAATCCCGCCGTGGAAAATCAGGCGACTGATCGTGCATTTCGTATCGGCCAGAAGAGGAATGTCCTGGTGCATAAGTTTATCTGCCGTGGCACGATCGAGGACCGCATCGACCAGTTGATCGAAGCAAAGCAGCAATTGGTGAAGGATGTGCTGGAGGGCGGCGCAGAACTCCTGCTCACCGAGATGAGCGATCGCGAATTGCTCGATCTCGTCAAGCTTGACGTTCATGCCGCGCAAGAAACCTGACGTCAGAGGAACCGCAGTGGGTTACGGTTACGGGGATTGGAAGCCCTATGTGTCTGCCGCCGAGCGCAGAAAAAAGGCGGAACTGGCCGCCGCGACAGCGAAGAAGGCTGGTGCGGTCCTGTCGCCTATCGTGGCGTATCGCGGTGCCATTGCCAAGACCTTCTGGGGCAAGGCCTGGTGCGACAACCTGGAAGGCTACAGCGACTATGCCAACCGCCTGCCGCGCGGCCGTACCTATGTACGCAACGGTTCCGTGATCGACCTTCAGATTACGGCAGGCGAAGTCCGCGCACAGGTCATGGGTTCAAGCCTCTACACGGTTGCAGTGACCGTGACGGCGTGTCCCGCCAAGCACTGGCGAGCAATCGGGGCCGATTGCGCGGGGTCAATCGATTCGATCGTGGAACTCTTGCAGGGCAAGCTCTCGACAGCCGTGATGGAGCGTATCTGCCAACCTGGCACCGGTCTGTTCCCGATGCCGAAAGAAATCAGGTCCAGTTGCAGTTGTCCGGACTGGGCGTCCATGTGCAAGCACGTAGCTGCAGTACTCTATGGAGTCGGTGCGCGGCTCGACCAGCAGCCGGAATTGCTCTTCGCCTTGCGCCGTGTCGATGCCAATGATCTCGTCAGGCAGGCCAGCGCTGTCCTGCCTAAAGCCACCAAGCGCTCTACCACCAGCAAGGTGCTAGACAGCTCGCTCGTGGCCGACGTGTTTGGCATCGAGATGGCCGACGCTTTCGCACCGCCGAAGCCTGCTGCCGGACGTAACAAGGCACCGGCAGAAAAGGCGCCAGCGAAGAAGGCGACCGGATCGGCTGTCTCGAGAACTCCCAAGCCACCCGCGAACCCGGAGACTGCGGGGAACACTAAATCGGTAACAAAGAAGTCAGCATCTGCTGCACCACGCACATCAACATCTGGCGACGTTGTTGCCGGTAAAACGAACGTGGCTAACTCGCCTGCAATCCCAAAAAAGACTGCAACGAGGCAGCACGCCAGTACTCGATCGGTGAAAGGTTCATCCCGTTAAACCCCGATTTGACCTCGCGTGGTTACGCGGGACGGGCGGGTGAACGCCGGTATCCGGTGAGGTCTCCGGAATGCCGAGCCTCGGTGGACGTACCCGGTTCGGTTCGTGATTTCCCCAGTCCAAGAGTGGCTATGCGTCGAGAGCGCGAGCAGTTCGAACGATTCGCCCAGGCCTGGATGGACACGCGGCCGTCCTGGCTGGAGATGTGCAACGGGCCCTGCCTGATGATGCGCTGCGCAACTGGATGCGTGTCCAGAAGAACCTGGAGATTGCCCGGACATGTCCGGGGCAACGCTGAATTCTTCTACCAACTCTGCGCGGTTGTCTTGACTTTGCCGCTGGGTCTGTAGAGTGAAAAGCATGCAACGCACCTCCCTGCCCATGCTTTCGACCATGCAGCTTCCCCTATTCCCCCACGCACCAACACCTCGCATCGATGCCGGCGAGCCGGCCCTACTCCTGATGGCCTGCTCGGGCACGAAGCTCGATCGGGATGCGTGCGCCATCGACCTATACCGGGGCGTGATGTACGAATCGTACCGAGCGCACGTCCGCGGCGATGCGGCGCCCCGCGTCCTGATTCTCTCCGCTCGCCACGGTTTCCTGCGACCCGATACCGAGATTGCCCCCTACGATGAGCGCATGACGCGGCAACGTGCCGACCAGATGGTGGCCGACTTGCCGCGCTACCTGCAGCCCGCTGCCTGGCCAATCCGTATCGGCTCGGTGATGCTGGCGGGCGGCGCCGAGTATCGGCGCGTCATGCGCGCCGCGCTGGCCCGCCGGTACGGTCCCCAACTGCCTCCCCTGCAGGAAACCACTGGTGGCATCGGCATGCAGCGGTCGCAACTCGGCGCTTTCCTCGACGGATTGCAGCCGGCGTTCCGCGACCAAATCGGCCGGCACGCCAACGGCACACCGCTCTATCGCGCGTATGGATGGATCGAGGCCGGCGCCCTCGCCACCCTGCTCTACCGGGCCGCTTCCGCTCTTCCCTCGCGCCAGGCTCGCGTGCTCTCGGTCTTCAAGGGGCCGAACGGCCCCACCGCCGAGGTTGAAGTGGCAGACTTCGTGCGCGGCGGCGCAAAAGTCTGCCAGCGTTGGGTCAGTGTCCGGGACCTCCACCCTTCCGCCGAGGTACCGGCATGAGTGATCTCGACCGACAACTGCATCGGGATGCGGTTGAGCTTTGCCAAACCGGGCCAGCAACACCCGACAAACTCGTGGCGCTGGCCCATGCAGCGCTCAAAGCGTGGGCGAAAGTCGGCAATCTGCAGTTCCCTCCCGAAAAGCGGTATGCACTACTTCAAGAAATCATGCGTTACTGCGCCTGGGAATGCCTGCTGGCGTGCTGCTTCACGCAGGCGGACCGCTTGGAGCGGATCGCGGACATGCTGGACGCGGCCTACCCTCGCTACGCCTGCACCCGCGCAAGACTCGCCGCGCGCCGCAACCGCTATGGACGGCCGCGGTTCTGACCCCCTTTATTTGCAAGCGATATCCGCCGCGAAGCGGTGGCCGGTGTGCGAGATGGACGATTGCAGCTGCATCGCTTATCTCGTGCGACCCAGCAATCCGTTCATCCTCGGCGGGAATGTCCTGCAGCTCAAACGCCTCGCCGCGCTGTTGCGCCACCAGGTCCAGCGCGCGGCGCACCGCGGACAGCCTCCGAGTGGACGCCCGAAGGCCACGTTCGCCATGCACGAGATGCTCTTCGTGCCAGTTGGGTTGCGCCAGCGCGATCTCGAGCTTGGTCGGCGCAATGGCGGCGCGGCCGCGCTCATGGCGCAGTTCAACGCCAAAGCGTCGGATCGCCAGCTGCCTAGCTCCTGCTGACAGTCTACTGTATATTTATACAGTGGTCACCTGTACAGATAGCGGCATCTTTCGGTACGGCATTCTGTAGGAAACCGGAATTAGCCGGACTACGTGCGCTTTTGCCGGACTGGAAAACCGGAATTAGCCGGACTGGCGTGAAATCGCGTGACGCTGAGCCCAGGACCTGACGGTTCGGTTCACCGTCGCCCTTTGGTTGTCGTAAGCAGTGGATGGGTTAAGAAATCCGCGGGGCGGACGTCAATACGAGACACCATCATTTCCAGTCTGAACCATGCGTTACATCCCTATCCGAGACCAGAACCTTCCTATCCTAGCCCGCGACCGCGATGCTTGGCGGACTCGGGCGGAACAGCGCTTCGACGTCGAAGATCTCATTCGGCATGCGTTCCGGATGCCGCCACTTGCGATCCAAGCGTTGTGGCCGACGCGATCCGGGAGTGGTTCGATAGTTTCGACGACGGCATTCCGGCATGGCGGCTGTCGTCGCAAGGTCGATAAAAGGCCCGCACCGGGGCTACCAGCCGCCGCGACCTGCCTTACTGCCGTCAGTGTCGGCAAGCGGCTGCGGACATTCGAGTACCGCTAGCCCGTGGTGACCACGCTCTATTCGACAGAGCGTGGCACCAGCTGCCGCATCTGCTGCAAACAGATCGCCTGCACGGCTAGCGCTGTCAGAATCGCTCCACCGTATGCGGCGAACAGGCTTACCCTCGTCAATGTCAGGCTGAGCACATAGAAGAACGCAGCAAAGCCAAACAGTCCCGCCACCATTCCGCGAAGCACGTCTTGCGCGGCACTGTTGCCGATCAGACGGTGCGCAGCGAGGATGGTGGCCATGAACGGGAACGATGCGAGCACGCCGCTGACTTGCGGCCCGACATAAGGCGCGAGCAACGTCACGCCGACGACAAGGCACGTGATGAGCACCATGCGCGCTGGCAGGTCCCACCATGGCGAATTCAGTCCTTTGCCACGCGCAGTGTTTCTTGGCGTGACATAGAGCACAAGCGTCATAGCCAACACCGCCACGACAAACAGGCCGGTCTGCGCCAGGCCACTCCATTGCAGCGCCGTAGCGGCAACGGCAAAGGCGACGCACGCGCCCCATAAGGCGATGGGCCAGCCAAGGGTGGCAAGCCGGCAATACACAAAGCAGAAGGCTGCTTGCGCCGCTGTCGCCGCGAGGGAGCCTGACGTCGCATGCTCGGCGAAAGCCGGCCCATGTTCGAGCGCCAGAAACACCGAAATTGGCCCCGAGGTGAGCGGCAGCCCAACCAGGAAACCGCCAACCGCTCCCCCCAGCGGCGTACGGCCACGCTGGCAGCCAGCAGCAGGAGCGGAGTCACGATGAGCTTGAAGACGAGAAGATACATATCAAACGGCCGCCGCTGCGCCTGCAGCGACGTGGTGTCGGTGGGCGAAGGAAGTCATCGTTGGGCCTTCTATGCACGCAGCGGTAGTGCAGCGCCGATGATGACAAACATACCGCCGCACGCCCGGTTGAACCGGCGTCCGACCCGCTCAAGCCATGGACGCACCCGGTGGGCGGCATTCGCCACGGCGTACTCGGCCAGAAACTCCGTGACACCGTAGGTCGCGGCCACAGCCGCGAATTGCACCGCCAGGTTGCGCTGCGGGTCGATGAACTGCGGCAGGAAAGCGCTGAAGAACAGCATGCCCTTGGGATTGGTGACCGCCGACAGCGCGCCCTGGCGAAACAGCGACCAGCCGCTAATCTTCATGAGTTCGGGGCTCGTAGTCACCGTAATGGGCGGAGCGCGCCAGGCCTGAATGCCGAGCCAGAACAGATAAGCACCGCCCACCCACTTGAGCACCGTGAGCCACAAGACGGATGCCTTGATGAGCGCCCCAATTCCGAACATGCACAGGCCGATGACGGCCACGAAACCCAGCACGGCACCAGCGATGGTGAACAGCGTCTTGCGGCTGCCATGCATTGCGCCATGCGTCAGCGCCAACATGCCGTTTGGGCCGGGCGATAGCGACATGCCAATCGATGTGACGAGAAAGATCAACCAAGTGTGGAACTGCATTGCGGCGCTCTCAAAGGGTAGAAAGGGACTGCGCTATCGCGGCTTCTGCCCTGCATGGTGGGGCGCATGCGGCCTTGCCGACAAACCATTTGTCATCACATAATGCGTGAGCCAAACTCACACGTTCTCCCGCAATGTTCGACCGCCTTCCTCCTCTCCAAACCTTGCGTGCCTTCGAGGCCACGGGGAGGCTGCTCAGCATGACGCTGGCCGCTGAAGAGTTGCACGTTACCCACGGGGCGGTGAGCCGGCACATCAAAATGCTCGAAAGCTATCTCGGCGTGGTCCTCTTCCGCCGGCTGACGCGTCGAATCGTTCTGACCGAGGCGGGTGCAGAATTTCACGCGTCGGTTGCTCGCCTACTCGGGGAGCTGACGCGCGAGGCCGAGCGCCTTCGCACCCAGAACAGCGTGTCGCGGTTGAAGATCAGTACCAGCGTGTCCTTCGCAAGCAAGTGGCTGGCGCCGCGCCTGCATCGGTTGAAGGCCCGGCATCCCGAGCTTGACGTTCATCTGGATGTGACGGACGTCAATGTCGATCTGAACGATGGCCAGGTCGACGCTGCCATCCGCTACGGCAACGGTCGCTACCGCAATGTCGTTGCCGAGCGGATTCTGGAGGAAACCGTCACGCCAGTTTGCAGCCCCGCTTATCTCGCGGCGGTTGGCGGTTTGCCCATGCCGGGGAGTTTGGTGTCCTGCACGCTGTTGCACGAGGACCGCATGCTGGCCAATTGGGAGCACTGGTTTGCGCTAGCGGGCGTGGATCGCGCTGGCAGCAGGCGCGGCCCAGCGTACAGCCATGGCAGCATGGCCATTGAGGCAGCCATTCGGGACGAGGGGGTTGTGCTGGGACGGAGCGCGCTGGTGGCGGATGACATCGCAGCGGGCAGGCTCGTCGCTCCCTTCCCGAATATCAAACTGAAAGCCGAGCGCGGATATGACCTCGTGTACCGCACCGGCAATCACGACAACCCGAAGGTGCGCGTCCTGCGCGATTGGCTGGCCGAGGAGATACGGATGGCGGGTGGTGGCTGACACCATCGAGTGACCGTCTTGGGCTGATGGAGGCAATGTCTCATATGGGTTGGCAAGAGCCAGTGCCGGGCACGAGCACCGATAACCAGGTCCAACTTCGAGGTTGGGATGAAATGCTACGACATGTGCGCCAGAGGCGCCTGCGGAGCAGTCCGGCTAATTCGCGCTTCTTTTCACGGCAGTCCGGCTACTTCCGGTTCTGCAACGACCAAGCCGCGACGGAATTAGCTGTTAAGTCATTGATTCATTGGGAATCTCAGTCCGGCGAATTCCGGTTCCTCACAATTCGGCAAGCGCGGAACTTGTATGCAGCAGTCGCCGCATGACAACAGCCTTTGGAGCCTCGAATCGGCGCTTGCAACGTCGTTTCGCTCAGTCTTTTCGAAAACAGCGAAGTCCTCAGGCAGATCCGATCGGATCCTCGTTACGAAGCAAGCGAAGCCTGCCTCGTAACAGTATGTCCCTGGCCAGAGCATTGCAGCAGGTAAAATCGATGAGACGATACGGACACTCCAGCAATCAGACGCACCGGAAGGGCGGCGACGACGAGGTGATCCGGTCACCGCTAATTCCTGTTATGGCCGACCACACTGTATTTTGAGCAAGAGCTCCGCAGAGTCTATGAAGCACTGCGAAGCTCGCCGCTTGCCAAGTCGCACCTTACGGGCGTTTTCAAACTGGATGGGCAAGACGTCGAAGAATTCGATGTGATCGAACTTGACGGTCAGATGATTGCAAGCGAGGAGTTCGCGCAATTGCTCATGATTTTCAATGGCTCTCGAGTCCACGAACAAGGGGAACGCGAGCACGGACCGGATGAGGCACCCCCAGGCACATACTTCACCGCAGTCAATGCGGCCCTCATTCATGAGGGACACAAGAATCGGGTAGGCATCTATCTAGAGGAAGCAGGGCCCGCCCTCTACTTGGAGGATGCTCCAGAGCAAGTACCGGCGCTGGGGACCGATGTCGCTGGCGCCGTCCATGTCGACCACTTCTTCCTCCGTGGCCAGGCACCGGATTGGCTGGGGACGATTGCTTTCGCTCTTTGCGCCATGGTGGCCCACCGCATGGGCTACAGGCATATCTCGCTCATTGCCGCTGGCGGCGATGGCTATGACCCCCGCATGGTCGGCTATCGATTCTGGCCCAAGGTAGGCTTTGACGCTCCTGTGGAGCAACACGAAATCGCAGCTTGGCCGCGTGTTTCGGGATGTCGAACCGTTCAGGAAATCATCGCGACCGATGAAGACTGGTGGGACCAGAACGGTTCCCAACGGTGGATGGAATTCAGCCTGTCCGCAGGCAGCCCGTCATGGCGAAAGCTGATAGACTACTTGGAAGATAAGGAGTTGATATGACCCACGCGCTCAAGGCGAACACCCAAAAAGCGACACAAAAGTCGCCCAAGGTAATCGTGCGCGTCTCGACCGCCACGAAGGCAGTTGTCGTCACTCCGGCCATGAAAGCAAAACTGCAGGAAGCAGCCAAACGCTCTGGGCGCCGTACCTACCCAGAATTGCCTGAGTGGCGAACGGAAAGCTCACGTTAAGCGAACGGGCCGCTGGCCCGTTTTTCTTTTGTCAGCCAGCAGATTTGGCCGCGAGACTGCTCGCTTCCGATGTTAAAGGCAGTACGGCGGTTCTAAGTGGGAACAGGCTGAAAAGTTTTTCCCTGAAAAGCGAAGGGCTCCAAAGTAGTCTTCGGAGCCCAGCGCCGGCCGCGCCGTCGCAACCCATTTAGTGGGAAGGCTACCACAACAGGCGGGTTGCTCATCAAGCTCATGACATCTGTACACCACGCGCGCGGCCTTCCCGACGAAACGCGCTTGCCCTACGCGAACGCGTCGGTTTGCCTAATTTGTTCCCGCTGTTCGCCCGCCGCTAGCTGTTTCCAAGGCTCTGGAAACGATTTTGCTTCAACTAATTTTGCAGAAAATCGTTCTTCCGCATGCCCGGCACGCTGCGGCTTGCGAAGCCGAGGACGTCGCCGTCAGGCGCGCCGCTGTGCCATCACGGTGCCAAGCCGGGGGCACTATGGGAACCGACACGTGGCGACAGACTACTTTCACGCATGAAAGTAATTTAACATAATAGTTCTTATGCGAAAGCGAAGTATGCATCACTTTTAGCATTGGGAGCGGCATGCGCTGAACCCCAGTACCTCAGCCGCAACCCACCGATCGGGCCAGACCTCACCTCGCTTCCCCGCCTTGCGTCAGCGCATGTCTCACCGCTTGCTCGCCACGGCGTTGCGCATTTGATAGGCGAAGGCAAGGGGCAGCTCGGGATGCGCTGCCGCAAAGTCAGGATAGTGACCCTCGATATTGTGGCTGGCTTCCCCAATGACCTCGAGGTTGCGAATCACCGCGTCTTGCGCCATCTCGTTGCCCAGGAACGCTACCGCGTCCAAGTCTTCCGTGTACCGCCCAATGCGTTCGATCGCTTCAAGAATGTGCGCCAGATAATCGGTCAGGCGCTGCTGATCTCGACTCATACCGGCACCGCTTCGGCCAGCACGGTGGCGCGGAACTTTTCTGGCAAGGCCTTTGGCGTCAGCACATCGACGGGCACCCCCAGCAACTGAAGCAGTTCGTGGCGGATCGCGCCGATGTCGAACAGCGTCGTGTCTGGCGTCGGATCAATGAGGAGGTCCAAATCGCTGCCCTCAGTGTCATCGCCATGAACGACCGAACCAAAGACGCGCGGATTGCTGGCCCGGTGCGCCGACACGACGCGCCGAATGGCCTCCCGATGCGATGAGAGCGCAAGAGACGGTTTCATGCTGCGTGGCTCCTTTAGGTGCGTCCATTTTATCTCGCTTGCCTTGCCGGCGCGCACTCAGCGCTCCCGTGGCTGCTAGCAACTCAGCGCGGTCACCGACACCGGCAGCGACATTGCCCTCCCTCCGCACGCCGTCTTGTCGCATTGGCAACCACAGCGACGACAGCCCGAAACTGCCAAGGCATGAATTGGTCATCACATTGTAGTCAGCCCTGCCGATCGTGAGAAACCCGCGCCGACTTGGCGGCTGCGGTACGCGCAGGCCTGCCCGAGACGAGCCCGGGCGGGATGGTCGCTCTCACATCGTGCATGCTTTTGCCACGGTGAATTTCGTCCGGGACATCGCGCGTGCGCCGTCCGATACAATGTTTGAGATGCTCCTGAACCGTTCCCCGATTGCCATCCATGCTGAAGCCTGCCGCCACCCTGCGCATCGAACTGCTGGACGTGACACCCCTCGTCTGGCGAAGGTTTGTGGTGCCCGCGCATGTGCAACTGCCCAGGCTGCACAAGATCATCCAGACGGTGATGGGCTGGGAAGACAGTCACCTCCATCTGTTTGATTTCGGCGGCACGGAATACGGTGTGCTGGACGACGAGTTTCCGGACGACCACACTCGGTCCGAAAAGGGCGTGCGGCTGGATAAGGCGCTTGGCTCTGCCACCCAGTTCCAATATCGCTACGATTTTGGGGACAACTGGCGGCATCGTCTCGTGGTCGAGACGCTGGGTGCACCAGACCTGTGTTTCACCCTTCCGATTTGCTTGGCCGGTGAGAACGCCTGCCCACCCGAAGACGTGGGTAGCGTCGCCGGCTATGCTGAGTTTCTGCATGCCTTGGCGGATCCGGAACATCGCCAGCACAGCGACTACCGAACTTGGGTCGGTGGGATTTTTGATCCCGCGGGATTCGACGTGAATGCAGTCAATGCCAGCTTACGTACCCTGCGATAAGGGATGCGTTTGATTGGGCGGGCCCCATGCTCTGCTGACGCAAAGAGCGGGGCCACATCACCTCAACTAGGTCCCGGCTACGGCTTACCACCGGTCACCAGTGTGGACTTGCTTTAGACTCGGCCACGGCCGCTAACCCGTGCATAGCGAGCGCAGTAGGGTTGCGACGTTGGCACGGCTGGTCGCTTGCACACGGGTCATAAGGTCATGATCAATTTGTCCCAATCCGTAGGTCTCAGCGATATCGTGTCGGAGGCGAGACCATAGGCCACTGGTGACTTCAGCGTCGGCCATTGCTCGGTGCGCCCGACCGGCCATGGGCAAGTTCAGCATCTTCGCTAGCGTCGCTAGCTTGTGATTCTGTGCCTGCGGGTAAACGCGTCGCGCAACAAGCATCGTACAGGCGAACGACTGCGGTGCCGACATGCCGAGGTGAGCCAGCTCCGCCTGCCAAAACCTTCGGTCAAATCCCGCATTGTGGGCCACCACGGGATGGTTGCCGACGAACTTGGCTGCTTCACGCATCACCGTCGAGGCGGCGGGCGCCAATGCGATCATCTCGTTGGTAATGCCGGTCAGGCGCACCACCTCAGCAGGAATCCGCCTGCCCGCGTTCATCAGGCTTTGATAGCGGTCGACAACGTTTCCGTCACGCATCAAGATGACGGCAATCTCCGTCGCTCTGTCACCCCGACTTGGCGACAGGCCTGTCGTTTCAAATCAAGCACCGCAATGGTCTGCACGTAGCCCCTCTTGTCAGTCTGCGCACCGGGCGTTTTGCCAAATTTAGCGTTGTCAACTGGTACCAAGGAAGGGCACAAGCACGGCACCCTCAGAAAAGGTCGGTATTCTCCCACGCTCCGGATTCGCTAACAGGCGCCAACGGCGCCGTCGGTTGCAGACGCTGTCGCCAAACCTGCTCTTCCCTTGCCAACCTCCATGCCGGGCGGATCGTCGATCCACTCACGTACACCTCAGACACGCCTCGTGCACTGATGCCTCGCATCCTGCGGAGGCCAAAAGATCGACTGACCTCGCGCAATGCACAGTTTTCGTACTTTCACGAAAATGAAGTAATTGCCACTCCTGGGGGCGTTGTTTGTTAGTAGTAGCGGCAGTTGAGGACGCCACCGGAACAAATTTTCGCGGACGACGACCGCATCGGTCCAGGCGTGGCGGCTGGCAGTCCAAGGCTCTCTGGGTCATCGCCAGCAGCCACAAGGGCTAGAATCTCGCGTCCGCGGCCTGATCTGCGACGGCTACGCCGACTTCGGCCCGCCCCTGGCCGCCGAGAAGCTGCGCGAGTACCATGGCATCGAGCTGGCCACCGAGACGGTACGCCGGATCATGATCGACGCCGAGGAAGCTGCGCCCGCCCAAGGTGCAGCAGCCGCGCAATCGCCGCGCCTGCCTTGGCGAGCTGGTGCAGATCAACATAGGCACGCGTGCGCTGAAATACGCCGACGTGGATTCGGTCGGCACGAACCGCAACTGCATCAGCCGTCCGGTCGCGTCGTCGACGTAGATCAGCAGCGTGCATGCCGGCGCGGTCCTCGAACCACGCTTGGTCGCTGCCGTAGCGCATCCTGAATCGAGTTTTGCATCCTAAGGGCGCGGCCGGCTCGGCGCCCTCGGTGTAGCACCGTCGGCGTTCAGCACCGGATGGAGAAAATCCCCCACCAGGGCGACGCACTCGTCGAAACTCCGGTTGAAACTAATTCGCTGGATCCTGCTGAACTGCTCGCGCATGATCGGAGGGCCAGCCTGGACCTGGTTCAGGAAGGCAGACGCGTGTCGAAGCAGAAACGGCGCAGCGTGCACGAGTGCTGTGGGTTCTTGCTCGACCACGACTGCCATGTCAAAGAGATCCCGCGCAGTGGCCCGGTCGCCACGATGGTAGAGTTTCTTGGCAACGATCTCGGCCGCAGTCTCGACCTTGACGGGTCGCCCCATGATTTCCCAGATCTCGAATGGCTCCTCGGTCAGGTTGGGCGAGGCAACGATGTCGACTTCGCCTGCGTCAAGGACCAGCTTCACGAAATTCCCCTGCTCAACATAGTCGCTCGTAATGCTTTCGGCCGTCTCACTCAAACGCGGCGTCACGAACCCCAGGTATTGCGGATCCGGTACAAAGAGGTCGATATCACGGGAAAAGCGATGGCGGTACCGGAGCATCAAGACCGTCCCTCCCCCAAAGGTCCAGAACGGCTCGATGCCTCCGTGCTTTCTCGCCTCTTCCATCAACGTGAAGGCGTGCGGAAACAGGCTTTCCCAGATGTCACCTTGGAGTTCAACTTTCATGCCCACAGGCCTCCGCGGGTCACCATCAAGGACTGCGCGAGCCGCCTGAGGTTTTTCCAGATGTCAGCCGGATTCCGGTGCTGCTTCGCCGCTACTTCCGCAACTACTTTGGTGACTAGTTGCAGAGGCGCCTCATCCAAAACTTGGGCGACTTGGGGACGATATTCTGACGGCACCTCCCCCGTGGCCAGAGCGCGCTCGAGCTCGGCTGGTGTGAGCTCGCCTGTGTAGCTCACGTTGGCGCCCTTCGCGGCCATCCACAGCGCGCGCGTCGGCGCCCCCTTCATCCGACGGCTTTCCTCGGGATCCTTAATATCGACTGCTAGGCCGAGCACGTCCATCAGTCGCCCCAGCGTCTGAAGCGTGGCGTTCACGCTGCCGTGCTCGATCCCATTCAGCGACTGGCGCGACAGCCCGGCCATGTCGGCCAGCTGCTGCTGGGTCAAGCCCAGGGCAATCCGCTTGCGTTGAATCGCGTTACCTAAGAGAGCAGTAATCATGGCGTGGCCTTCAGAGATATGTGTCAAGTATAGACGACACATAGCCTATGACGGGTTGCATAGAAGCCTGCATCTTTAAGGAGTGCGGGCTCGACGTCACTCAGCGAAACGCCTCGACCCGCCCGCACCATGTGCGCGACAATCCCCTCATGAAACTAAAGTTTCATGCAGAATTTTGTTTGACACCAAAGTTTCATCGGCCTATATTTATGAAACCGAAGTTTCATTCGGACCCGACTATGACCTCATCGTTGCAAGACAAGATCCTCACGCTGAACGACCAGCTCACCGAAAGCGAGCGCCGCCTGGCCGCCGTGACCCTGGAGTGCATCGGCAACCTTGCCGCCTACTCGGCCACCGAGCTGGCGCAGAAGGCCGGCGTGTCCAAGGCGACCGCCGGCCGGTTCTTCCGCCGCCTCGGCTACGAGAATTTCAACGAGGTCCGCGCCCTGCTGCGCGACGAGGCCGACCGCGGCTCGCCGCTGTATGAGCTGGCCGGCGTGCAAGCCCCTGCCGACGACCAGGCGCCGCTGGCCCGCCATCTCGCCAACGACCTGCAGAACCTCGCCCAGACCTTCGACCGCCTGCACCAGGCCGATGTCGAGCGCGCCGTCGCGCTGTTCGCCGGCGCCGGGCGGGTCTTTATCGCCGGCTTCCGCAACGGCCGCGTGCTGGCGCAGTACGCTTGGGCGCTGCTGACCCAGTTGCGGCCGGGCGTCACGCTGGCGCCGGGCGCCGGCCTGAACCTTGCCGAAGACCTTGCCGACCTGGGCGCGGACGACTTGCTGCTGGTGATGGACTTCCGCCGCCGCGTCACGCTGCTGTGGCCGATGGTGGCGCACGCCAACCGCGTCGGCGCCAAGGTCGTGATCCTGACCGACCCCAGCGCGACCGACCTGCCGGCGCGCTCCGACGTGGTGCTTCGCTGCGTCAACCACGGTGCGGCGGTGTTCGACTCCTATGTCGCGGCCGTCAGCCTGATTAACCACCTTTGCACAAGCCTCGCGCTGATTCTCGGCGACGCGGCGCGCGAGCGGCTCGAGGAAATCGAATCGCTCCATGACCACTACGGCGACTTGCATCGCTAGAACCCAACCCAGGAGACTGTCTTGAACCACCCGCTCCCCAACCTGAAGCTGCAGTGCGCGCTGAACCCGGCCGCCATGCCCGGCGCCCCTTACGGCGCCCGCCAGCAAGCCGTGCTCGGCGGCGAAGCCTTTGTCCGCGCCGCCGCGCAGATCCGCCGCTGGCCGGGCTACGCGCCGACGCCGCTGGTCGCACTCGATGGCCTTGCACAAGCCGCCGGTGTCGCACAGATCCTTTACAAGGACGAAGGCGACCGCTTCGGGCTGGGCAGCTTCAAGGCGCTGGGCGGGGCCTATGCGGTCAGCTGCCTGCTGGTACGCGAGATCGGCAGCCGGCTGGGCGTGGGCGACGTGTCGGTCGACGACCTGCTGTCGGGCCGCTATGCCGACGTGGTGCGGGATATCACGGTCACCTGCGCCACTGACGGCAACCACGGCCGCTCCGTGGCGTGGGGCGCACAACGCTTCGGCTGCCAGTGCGTGATCTATATCCATGCCACCGTCAGCGAAGGACGCAAGGCCGCCATCGAGCAGTACGGCGCGCAGGTGGTCCGCACCGCCGGCAACTACGACGATTCGGTACGCCAGGCGGCCGAGGATGCGGCACGGCTGGGGCGTTTCGTGGTCTCCGATACCTCCTATGAAGGCTATATGGAGGTGCCCAAGGACGTGATGCAGGGCTACGCGGTGATGGCCGACGAGGCGCTGCACCAGTTGCCGGACGACCAGTTGCCGACCCACGTGTTCCTGCAGGGCGGCGTGGGCGGGCTTGCCGCCGCGGTGTGCGCGCACTTCTGGGAAGCGCTCGGCGACAAGCGCCCCCGCTTTATCGTGGTCGAGCCGGACAAGGCCGCCTGCCTGTATGAAAGCGCGCGCGCCGGCAAGCCGGTGGCGGTCCATGGCGACCTTGACACGGTGATGGCCGGGCTCGCCTGTGGCGAAGTCTCGCTGCTGGCGTGGGAAGTGCTGCATCCCGGCGCGCATGCCTTCCTGTCCATCGACGATGCCTCCGCGCTGGAAAGCGTGCGCCTGCTGGCCGACAGCCGCTATGGCGATGCCCCCATCGTCGCCGGCGAATCGGCCGTCGCGGGGCTGGCCGGCTGCCTTGGCGCCATGGCCGATCCCGCCACGCGTAAACAACTCGGCCTGAGCGCGGCCAGCCGGGTGCTGGTGTTCGGCAGCGAAGGCGCGACCGATGTGGCACTGTACCAGCGCATCGTCGGCCGCCTCCCCGAAGACGTGAGGAAAGCAGCGTGACCGCGACCCTCGACCTTGAGCGAACTGCGCGGATCGACCTGCCTCGGCTGCTGCGACGGATCGCCATGCTCGGCGAAGTCGGCGCCATCGAAGGCGGCGGGGTCTGCCGGCTTGCGCTGACCGACGAAGACCGCGCCGGGCGCGACCTGGTGGTGTCGTGGATGCGCGAGCTGGGGCTGGCGGTCAGCATCGACGGTATCGGCAACGTGGTCGGCGTGCGTGCCGGCCGCGAAGACTTGCCGCCGGTGATGACCGGCTCGCACATCGACACCGTGCGGACCGGCGGGCGCTACGACGGCAACCTCGGCGTGCTTGCCGGCCTGGAAGTGATGGCCGCACTAGACGAGGCCGGCATCGTCACGCGCCACCCGCTGGCGGTTGCGTTTTTCACCAACGAGGAAGGCGCACGCTTTGCCCCGGACATGATGGGCAGCCTTGTGTTCCAGGGCGACCTGCCGCTGCAACAGGCGCTTGAGACGCGCGGCATCGATGGCACCACGGTCGGCGAGAATCTCGCGCGGATCCGCTATGCCGGCCCTGCGCCAGTGGGCCGCAATCGCGTGCATGCCTTCGTCGAACTGCATGTCGAGCAGGGCCCGGTGCTTGAGCACGAGGACATCGCCATCGGCGCGGTCACCGGCGTGCAGGGCATCCACTGGACCGAATTCACCGTTGAGGGCACGTCCAACCATGCCGGCACCACGCCGATGCGGCTGCGCCACGACGCCGGCCTCGTCGCCGCGCGCGTTGCCTGCTTCGTGCGCGACCTGTCGCGCGAGCTCGGCGGCGCGCAGCTTGCGACCGTCGGGCAGGTGCAGTGTTTCCCGAACCTCGTCAACGTGATCCCGAACCGCGCGGTGTTCACGGTGGACCTGCGTAATACCGATGGCGCTGTGCTGGCGGAGGCGGTGCAACGCACGCTGGCCTATGCGCAGGAGATGGTGAAGGCCGAAGGCGTTCGCCTCAGCCAGCGCACGCTGGCCGACTTCGCACCAGTGGCGTTCGATGCCGGCATGGTCGACCGCGTCGAGGCCATCGCGCGCCGGCACGGACACAGCGTCAGGCGCATGCCGAGCGGCGCGGGGCACGACGCCCAAATACTCGCCCGCATGTGCCCGGCCGGCATGATCTTCGTGCCGAGCGTAGCCGGCCTGTCGCATAACGTCGCCGAGCTCACCCATGACTGCGACATCCAGGCCGGCGCCGACGTGCTGCTCGACCTGATGCTCGAACTTGCCGCCTGACATTCCCCGCATAACAGGAGACTTCCCGATCATGTCCCGCTTTGTCCATGTCGCCGCAGCCCAGCTCGGCCCGATCCAGCGCAGCGACTCGCGCCGCGACGTCGTCGCCCGCCTGCTGGCCCACCTGCACCATGCCCACGAGATGGGTTGCCACCTCGTGGTGTTCCCAGAACTTGCGCTGACCACTTTCTTCCCGCGCTGGTACCTGGAAGACCCCGAAGCCCTCGACGCCTTCTACGAGCGCGAAATGCCCGGCCCCGAGACACGCATCCTGTTCGACACCGCCGCGCGGCTCGGCATCGGCTTCTACCTCGGCTATGCGGAACTGGCGCTGGAGGGCGGCGTGCAACGGCGCTACAACACCGCCATCCTCGTTGGCCGCGACGGCAAGATCATCGGCAAATACCGCAAGGTGCACCTGCCCGGTCACGACCAGCATGAGCCGTGGCGCGCCTTCCAGCACCTGGAAAAGCGCTATTTCGAGCCGGGCGACGACTTCGGCGTCTGGCAAGGCTTTGGCGGCGTCATGGGCATGGCGCTGTGCAACGACCGCCGCTGGTCGGAGACCTATCGCGTGATGGGCCTGCAAGGCGCCGAGATGATCCTGCTGGGCTACAACACGCCCGTGCACAACCCGCCCGCGCCGGAGCACGACGACCTGTCGATGTTCCACAACCACCTCGTGATGCAGGCCGGCGCCTACCAGAACGGCACCTGGGTGGTCGGCGTAGCCAAGGCCGGCAAGGAAGAAGGCTGCGAGATGATCGGCGGCACCTGCATCATCGCGCCGTCCGGCGAGATCGTCGCGGCCTGCTCGACCAAGGGCGACGAACTGGCCAATGCGCGCTGCGACCTCGACCTGTGCCAGTCGTATAAGGCCACGACCTTCAACTTCGAGCGGCACCGCCGCCCCGAGGCCTACGGCCGCATCACCAGCCAACGCGGCGCCACGCCGCCGCAGGCGCTGGCCGCTGCGTAGCCGGCGCACCTTTCCGCCCCCTTCCCTAGTCGAGATAAAAAGAACATGCAGGTGCCCCTGGGCGCCCGCAGGGGGCGTTGTTGTCTCATCAAATCCAAAGGAGGACCATAGTGAGCGATTCCCTGCATTCCGCGCCGACGCTGCGCGCGCCGGCCGCGACCCCGAACACATCGGACACGATGGCAGCGCACGACAACGCGCTCTACCGCAAGGTGGCCTGGCGACTGCTGCCCTTCCTGATGGCCTGCTACGTGGCAGCCTTCCTGGACCGCGTGAACGTCGGCTTTGCCAAGCTGCAGATGCTGGACCAGCTGAAGTTCAGCGACACGGTGTACGGCCTCGGCGCCGGCATCTTCTTCATCGGCTACTTCCTGTTCGAAGTGCCGAGCAACGTGCTGATGCACCGCATCGGCGCCAAGAAGACGCTGGCGCGCATCATGGTCCTGTGGGCCTGCATCTCGGCCTGCATGGCACTGACCAAAACACCGACGCTGTTCTACATCCTGCGCTTCCTGCTCGGCGCCGCCGAAGCCGGCTTCTATCCCGGCATCATCCTGTACCTCACCTACTGGTTCCCCTCGCACCGCCGCGGCCAGGTGATCGCGGTCTTCATGACCGCGGTGCCAGTAGCCGGCATCCTCGGCGGACCCCTGTCGGGCTGGATCATGGAAAGCATGCACCAGCACTACGGCTTTTCCGGCTGGCAATGGATGTTCATGCTCGAGGCGATTCCGTCGGTGGTGCTGGGCCTTGCCGTGCTCTGGTACCTGGACGACAGCATCGCTGAGGCACGCTGGCTCAGCGGGGCCGAAAAACACCGCCTCACGCACAACATCGCGGCGGAGAAGGCAAGCAAGACCGAGCATGTTTCGCTGCTGAAGCTGTTCCGCGACCGCCGCGTGATCCATATGGCGCTGATCTGCTACTGCACGGTCTCCAGCCTGTCTGGCCTCGCGTTCTGGATTCCGTCGGTGATCCGCTCGACGGGCGTGGTTTCACTGCTCGACGTCGGCCTGCTGACGGCGATCCCGAACGCGTTCGCGGTGGTGTCGATGATCCTGGTGTGCCGGCATTCCGACAAGACGCGCGAGCGGCGCTGGCATATGGTCATCCCATTTCTCGTCGGCGGCACCGGCCTCGCGCTCAGCACAATGTTCAGTCATAACCCGGCGTTCGCGGTAGCGATGCTGTCGGTGGCTGCGGCAGGGTGCATGGTCTGCTCGCCGCTGTTCTGGAGCCTGCCGACCGCCTTCCTCGAAGGTCGCAGCGCGGCGGCAGGCATTGCGGCAATCAATTCCTTCGCCGGCCTCGCCGCCTTTGCCAGTCCCTATGCGATCGGCTGGATCAAGGACCTGACCGGCTCGACCGACTGGGGCATGTACTTCCTCGCTTCCTTCACCGTGATCGGCGCGCTGCTGGTGCTGCGCGTGCCCGCTGCGCTGGTCAACCGCTGACTACAAGAGAAAACGCGACATGATCGATCCAGCGAGCAATCTCAGTGATGTCACCGCGCTGACCCGCGAGATGGTGCGCATCCCCAGCCTGTCCGGGCACGAGGGCGACCTTGCCGCGCTGCTGTCGCGCCGCATGGCCGAAGCCGGATTCACGTCGGTGACGACGGACCGCAACGGCAGTGTGCTCGGGCTGATCGGCCCCGAGGATGCCGATGTGGCGCTGTTGTTCGACGGCCATATGGACGTGGTACCAGTCACCGGCACATGGCGCTTCGAGCCATTCGGCGGCACCATCCACGACGGCCGGCTGTACGGACGCGGCAGCACCGACATGAAGGGCGGCATAGCCGCCGCCATCTGCGGCGTCGCCGCGGCGGCGCGGGAGCGGCCGCTGCGCAAGCGCATCGCGGTGTCCGCCAGCGTGCTGGAGGAAGTCATCGAAGGGCATGCGCTGGCATCGGTGCTCGGCCGATGCCAGCCCGCGGCAGTGGTCATCTGCGAGCCGTCGAAGCTGCAGGTCAAGACGGGACAGAAGGGGCGGCTGGAAATCCAGCTCACCTTCCACGGCAAACCCGCGCATGCGGCAACGCCGCACCTCGGCATCAATCCGCTGCACGCCGCCGCACGCGCGCTGATGGCGCTGGAAGGCCTGCAGCTGCCGGTCGACCCAGTCCTTGGCGCCGCGCTGCTGGTGCCGACGGACATCGTCTCGTCGCCGTATCCGTCGATCTCGATGATCCCGACTTCGGCGACCATCCGCTTCGACCGCCGCACCCTGGACGGCGAGACGCGCGTGGACATCCTCGGCCAGATCGACACCTGCCTGCGCGCCAATGGTCTGCATGGCTTTGCACTGACGGTCTCCGACGATGAGGTGCGGACCTTCACCGGCGAATCGGCGCGGCCGACCCGCTGGCTGCCGGCATGGCAGCAGCCGCAAAGCACCCCGCTGGTGCAAGCCGCGATGCGCGCTATCGCGCAAGCCGGGCACTCGCCGCAGGTCGGAACCTGGGCGTTCTGCACCAACGGCTCTGAATCGGCCGGCCGCCGCCGCATCCCGACCATCGGGCTGGGGCCGGGGTGCGAGGAGGACGCGCATACCATCGATGAATCGATCGCGCTGCAACAGCTGGATGGCGCGCGCGCGATCTATCGCAACCTGGTTTTAGAGATGGCCTGACACTACAGCTGAACGATGCAGCGGCGCGCTGCTTCACAGCATGCGCGCCGCCTCGTCGAGCAACTGTCATGGGCGACATACATTCCGACGCGGGCCACGCACACCAGCGCAAAAGGGAGCGCGCCAGTGGCCGAACGCGTCCCTCCCGATTACTGGCAGCCTGCGCAATTCCCGCTGGGTTTCCACACCGGCGCAGACCAGACTAGCGCCTTCTCGTCTCTCCGACAGCGGGCGATGCACGAGGGAACCTGTCCGAGCCTTCGTTCACGGTTGCCTTGACTTTGGCGCTGGGTCTGTAGAGTGAAAAGCATGCAACGCGACTTGATGCCCATGCTTTCTACCAGCCAACTATCTCTCTTCCCCGACACCCCCAAACCCCGTAATGATGCTAGCGAGTCGGCCCTACTCCTGATGGCCTGCTCGAGCACGAAGCTCGATCGGGATGCGCGCGCCATCGACCTATACCGGGGCGTCATGTACGCATCGTACCGGGCGCACGTGCGCAGCGATGCGGCGCCACGCGTCTTGATCCTGTCCGCGCTTCACGGTTTCCTGCCGCCCGACACCGAGATTGCACCCTACGATGAGCGCATGACGCGGAAACGCGCCGACCAGATGATGGCCGACTTGCCGCGCTACCTGCAGCCCGCTGCCTGGCCAACCCGTGTCGGCTTGGTGATGCTGGCGGGCGGCGCCGAGTATCGACGCGTCATGCGCGCCGCGCTGGCCCGCCGGTACGGTCCTGCCTGCGGCAGGAAACCACTGATGGCATCGGCATGCAGCGGTCGCAACTCGGCGCTTTCCTCGGCGGCTTGAAGCCGCCGTTCCGCGACCAAATCGGCCGGCACGCTAACGGCACACCGCTCTATCGCGCGTATGGATGGATCGAGGCCGGCGCCTTCGCCACACTGCTCTACCGGGCCGCTCCCGCTCTTCCCTCACGCCAGGCTCGCGTGCTCTCCGTCTTCAAGGGGCCGAGCGGCCTTACCGCCGACGTTGAAGTGGAAGAGTTCGTACGCGGCCGCGCGAAAATTTGCCCGCGTTGGGTCAGCGTCCGGGATCTCCACCCTTCCGCCAAGGTACCGGCATGAGTGATCTTGACCGACAACTGCATCGGGATGCGGTTGAGCTTTGCCAATCCGGGCCGGCCACGCCCGACAAACTCATGGCGCTGGCCCATGCAGGGCTCAAAGCGTGGGCGAAGGTCGGCAATCTGCAGTTCCCTTCCGAAAAGAGGTACGCACTACTTCAAGAAATCATGCGCTACTGCGCCTGCGAATGCCTGCTTGCGTGCCGCTTCACCCAGGCGGACCGCTTGGAGCGGATCGCGGACATGATGGACGCCGCCTACCCTCGCTACGCCTGCACCCGCGCAAGACTCGCCGCCCGCCGCAACCTTTATGGGCGGCCGCGGTTCTGATCCCCTTTATTTGCAAGCGATATCCGCCGCGAAGCGGTGGCAGGTGTGTAATGGGGCAAATTCAGTATATAACAGGGGCATGATGCCAATGGACTCCCACTGGCTTGGGGATCAGCTTCGGCTCGAAGCTGCCATCGCGGTCGCGTGGCAACTCGCTCGCATTTGGGATATGAGCCAGGCGAGCCCAAGCCGGCCGAGCAGTCCAATGCCCGTAACTGCCTCAGCGGCAAGACCGTGATTACCGAGCGCGGCCCGGTGCGGGTCGCTCATCTCGGCGTTCATCGCCCGTTCGATGATGGCTATTGAACGCCAGCATCAGGTCCTGGACCTCGCTGGGGGTCATCGGCCCTTTGACCAACTCATCCAGCAAACCCTCAGGCAAAGCCGGCAGCGGCCCGCGGGCCGCTGCCCGAGACGCCACCGTATATCCTTCCGCGGCCTTGAAGGCCGAGGTGCGTATTTCAGGGCGCGTGATCAGCGATTTCGGGGGAACGTGATCACCTGTTTCGGACCGTTGCTACGGCGGCGGGAATGGCTACCCAACACCATGCGGTATGACGGCAGCGCCTCGAAGAACTCTTAGCAAGACTCTGCATGAAATTGTCTCCTCGTTTGTTGTTTGTTCATTAGAAGGAATAACGTCGCATCATTCAGGCGAGGCAACTTGCAACGATGCAGCTCGAGAAACGATGAAAGCGATATGGGGCTTGCGGGACCCGAGAAGAGCGCTAGCCCAATTCATGTTGTACAACCTTGAGCCGGGCTGGTTATGAATGGAACCCGAACGGATTGGGAGCTCTTCGCGGAACTTACTCGCGCTTGTGCGCAAAGAGCGCCTCCAACGCGCCCATCATGCCACGGCGGAAACTCAGCACGCAAAGGACAAAGATCGCCCCGATAACCATCGCAACGGACTCTCCCAGGGTATTGAACCAGTCAATCCCCGTAACCGAAGCGAGGAAGGCACCGATGTCGCCCAGCTTGTTCTCCAGCGCCACGACCACGAAGGCGCCGACGATCGGGCCGGACAAGGTGCCCAGGCCGCCGACCAGCGTCATCAGGATCACCGAGCCCGACATCGACCAGTGCACGTCGGTCAGGGTCTCGAAGCCCAGCACCAGCGCCTTGATCGAGCCGGCCAGCCCCGACAGCGCCGCCGACAGCACGAAGGCGGTCAGCTTGAAGCGGTCGACATCGTAGCCCAGCGAAATGGCGCGCGGCTCGTTCTCCTTGATCGCCTTCAAGATCTGTCCGAACGGCGAATGCACCGTGCGAACGATCAGCGCGAAGGCCGCGACGATGATCACCAGCGCCACGTAGTACAGCGTCAGGTCACTGGACAGCGGCAGCACGCCGAACAGCCTGCCGCGCGGAATGCCCTGCAGTCCGTCCTCGCCGCCGGTGAAGGGCGCCTGCAGGCAGATAAAGAACAGCATCTGCGCCAGCGCCAGCGTGATCATCGAGAAGTAGATGCCCTGGCGGCGGATCGCCAGGGAGCCGACCACGTAGCCAATCAGCGCGCCGGTGGTCGTGCCCAGCAGCAGCCCGATCTCGGGCGTCACGCCCCAGACCTTCATGGCATGGCCGGCCGCGTAGCCGGCACCGCCGAAGAAAGCGGCATGGCCGAACGACAGCAGTCCGGTATAGCCGATCAGCAGGTTGAACGCGCACGCGAACAGCGCGAAGCACAGCACCTTGAGCACGAATACCGGATAGGCACCCGCCAGCGGCGCAGCGATCAGCGCCAAAAGCAGCAACCCATACAGCAGCTTCTTCGGCACTCGCTGGCCAATTTGTGCCTGAGCTGCCTTCTGTGCGAGGGTGGGTTTCGTCGAAGGTGTCGACGATGTGGATGCAGTCATTACTTCTCCTTTCCGAACAGCCCCGCCGGGCGCAGCAGCAGCACGATCACCATGATGAAGAACACCACGGTCGACGATGCTTCTGGATAGAACACCTTAGTCAGACCCTCGACCAGGCCCAGCCCCAAGCCGGTCAGGATCGCCCCCATGATCGAGCCCATGCCGCCGATCACCACCACTGCGAACACGATGATGATCAGGTTCTGGCCCATCAGCGGTGAGATCTGGATCACCGGCGCGGCCAGCACCCCGGCAAACGCAGCTAGTGCCACGCCGAAGCCGTAGGTCAGGGTCACCATCAACGGCACGTTGACGCCGAAGGCCTCGACCATCTTGGGGTTCTCGGTGCCGGCGCGCAGGTAGGCGCCCAGCTTGGTCTTCTCGATCACGTACCAGGTTGCGAAGCACACCACCAGCGAAGCCACCACGACCCAGGCGCGGTAGTTCGGCAGGATCATGAAGCCGAGGTCGGTCGCCCCCTGCAGCACGTCGGGCGTCTGGTATGGCAGGCCCGAAACGCCGTAGACCGAGCGGAAGATTCCCTCGATCACCAGCGTGATGCCCAGTGTGAGCAGCAGGCCGTAGATGTGGTCGAGCTTGTAGATCCAGCGCAGCATGGTCTTCTCGATCACCACCCCGATGGCGGCAACGACCAGCGGCGACAGCAGAAGCATGATCCAGTAGTTGAGCCCGGCGTACTCCATGCCCATCCAGGCCAGCACCGCACCCAGCATGAAGAGCGCACCGTGCACAAAATTGATGACGTTGAGCAGGCCGAAGATGACCGCCAGGCCCAGGCTCAGCATCGCGTAAAAGGCCCCATTGACCAGCCCCAGCAGAAACTGGGACAGCAAGGCGGGAAGAGGGATTCCAAAGATGTCCATGTGGCTCGCTGTTTTCCGTGGCTAGTTGTTTACCCGTTGCAGATGCGGGCATGCGCGCCGTTCCAGTCTCGTCGCACACTGGGTGCGAGCGAGAGCAACGCGCAGAATGCTGCGGCGAGGCCGGCTTAGCGAGCCGGCGAGCGCTGCACTGGCGGCCTTATCGCTTCAATAGCGGGCACTTCGACTCGGCCACCGTACCGAAAGCCTGATCGCCCGGGATGGTCGCCACCACCTTCAGGTAATCCCACGGCTTCTTCGACTCGGCCGCGGTCTTCACCTGCATCAGGTACATGTCGTGGATGCCACGGCCGTCCTGGCGGATATAGCCCTTGGTGTAGAAGTCGTTGATCTTCATCTTCTTCAGCTCGGCCATGACCTTGTCCGGATCGTCGGTCTTGGCCGCTTCCACCGCCTTCAGGTAGGTGCTGACTGCGGAGTAATCCGCCCCCTGCAAGCTGCTTGGCATCTTCTTGTTTCGGATGAAGAAACGGCTGGCGAACTTGCGGGTGTCGTCGTTCATGTCCCAGTACCAGCTGTCGGTCATCAGCAGGCCTTCGGTGTTCTTCAGACCCAGGCTGTGGATGTCGTTGATGAACATCAGCAGGCCGGTGATCTTCATCGACCTGCTAATGCCGAACTCCTTGGCCGCCTTGATCGCGTTAATGGTGTCGCCCCCGGCGTTGGCCAGGCCCAGGATCTGCGCCTTGGACGACTGCGCCTGCAGCAGGAATGACGAGAAGTCGGACGCCGACAGCGGATGGCGCACCCGCCCTGCCACCGTGCCGCCGCTGGCCTTGACCACTGCGGCGGTGTCACTTTCGAGCGAGTGGCCAAAGGCGTAGTCGGCGGTCAGGAAGAACCAGGACTTGCCGCCCTGCTTGACGACCGCGCTGCCGGTGCCCTTGGCCAGCGCCACCGTGTCATAGGCGTAGTGCACCGTGTACGGCGAGCACTCTTCATTGGTCAGGCGCGCGGTGCCAGCGCCCACGTTGAAGTAGACGCGCTTCTTCTCCGAGGAAATTTTGTTCATCGCCAGCGCAGTGCCCGAGTTGGTGCCTCCCAACAACAGATCCAGCCCTTCCTGGTCCATCCATTCGCGCGCCTTGGAGGCAGCGATGTCGGCCTTGTTCTGGTGGTCGGCGGAAAGAATCTCGATGGGCTTGCCCAGGACTTTGCCACCGTGGTCCTCGATCGCCATCTTGACTGCATCGAGGCCGCCCTTTCCGTCTATGTCGGCGTACAGGCTTGACATGTCGGTGATAAAGCCAACCTTGATCTTGTCGTTCGACACCTGCGCCGTGGCTGCGCCGGCTACCGTGCACATTGCGAGCGCCGTCGCTGCGGCCGTGAGCTTAGTCCTTTTCATTCTCATGTCTCCTGATGTGTTGCCGTGGCGTCCATGCCACTAGTTTGATGTCTGGAAATACCTCAGTGCGTCAGACCCCGAGCAGTTCATGCAGCACCGGCATCTTTGCCTGCAGTTCGCCGGCATCGAAGCGTTCGACGATGCTGCCGTGCTCCATTACGTAGAAGCGGTCGGCCAGCGTCGCGGCGAAGCGGAAGTTCTGCTCAACCATCACCACCGTGTACCCCTTCTGCTTGAGCATCCGGATCATGCGCGCCAGCGCCTGCACAATCACCGGCGCCAGCCCTTCCGAGATCTCGTCGAGCAGCAGCAGATTGGCGCCGGTGCGCAGGATGCGCCCGACCGCCAGCATCTGCTGCTCGCCGCCCGACAGGCGCGTGCCCTGACTCTGGCGGCGCTCCTTCAGATTGGGGAACATGTCGTAGATCTCGGCTTCGCTCATGCCCGCGCTTTTACCCGACTTGCCCTTGAGCTGCGGCGGCAGCAGCAGGTTCTCCTCGCATGACAGGCTGGAGAAGATCGCACGCTCTTCGGGGCAATAGCCGATGCCGTAGTGCGCGATCTTGTGCGTCGGCAGGCCGATGGTCTCGTTGCCGTTGACCTTGATCGAGCCCTTGCGCGCGCCGGTCAGGCCCATGATCGCGCGCAGCGTGGTGGTGCGGCCGGCGCCGTTGCGGCCCAGCAGCGTGACCACTTCGCCGCGGTTCACGGTGAGGTCAACGCCGTGCAGGATGTGCGATTCGCCGTACCAGGCCTGCAGGCCCTTGATTTCGAGTGCGGGTGTGTTGTTGGTGCTCATCATATCGTCCCCCGCTTCAGTGCGCGCCCTGCAGCTCGGCATCGGCCGTGCCCATGTAGGCCTCCATCACGCGCGGGTCCTTCGACACCTCGGCGTAAGGGCCCTCGGCCAGGATCGCGCCACGCTGCAGCACGGTGATCTTGTCGGCGATCGACGAGACCACGCTCATGTTGTGCTCGACCATCAGGATGGTGCGCCCCGCGGAGACCTTCTTGATCAGCTGCGTGACGCGGTCCACGTCCTCGTGGCCCATGCCCTGCGTGGGCTCGTCGAGCAGCATCAGCTCGGGCTCCATCGCCAGCGTGGTGGCAATCTCCAGCGCGCGCTTGCGACCGTACGGCAGGTTCACCGTCAGCGTCTGCGCGAACTCGGTCAGCCCCACCTGCTCGAGCAGCTCCATGGCGCGGTCGTTGAGCACATCGAGCGAGCGCTCGCTGCGCCAGAACTGGTAAGCGGTGCCGAGCTGGCGCTGCAACCCGATGCGCACGTTCTCCATCACCGTCAGGTGCGGGAACACCGCCGAGATCTGGAACGAGCGGATCACGCCGCGGCGCGCGATCTGCGCGGGCTTCTCGCGGGTGATGTCGATGCCGTTGAATACGATGGTGCCGGTGGTCGGCTCCAGGAACTTGGTGAGCAGGTTGAAGCAAGTGGTCTTGCCCGCGCCGTTGGGCCCGATCAATGCATGGATCGAGCCGCGGCGCACCTGTAGGTTGACGTCGCTCACCGCGGTGAACCCCTTGAACTCCTTGGTGAGGTTCCGCGTTTGAAGAATGGTTTCGTGTTGATTCATTGTCTCCTGCCTGCCCCTGTTATGGATTGTTGCCGGATTGTGTCGGGCACCACCGGGAAGCGAGCTAAATCCCGCTTCTCGTCCTGATTTCTTTCAGTGTCAGTCCGGTGATGTCATTAGGTGCGGGGCGCTTGCTGATGGTGAGCGCAACACGCCGATTTACCGCCCTAACCCCTTAGCCTCGAACCAACGCGAGGCGTCACCATTCTCCTGGCGCCGGCACCGCACACGGACCCTCTACACCCACGCTGGTAAACGCGGCGGGGCCAACGACTTCCAGGTATTCCATATCGGCCGAGTAGTCGAACAGAAAATGGCGGATACCCGGTCGCTGATGCACACAGTCTCCCGCTTCGACCAAGGTTTCCTTGTCCTCGTACATGAACTTCGCCCAGCCCTTGAGCATATAAACGATATGAAAGTCGGCGCCATGAACATGCCACCCAGTGCCTGCCTCAGGAGCACTGTTGGCGCGTACCAGATGGGCAATGACCTTGCCACCGGTTGCCTGCGCAATGCCAAGGTAACGATAAATGAAGAAGTCGCGCAGGCCACCGCTGGTGAACTCGGTGTCGCCCGGCTTGACGTGAGAGAATTTGTTTTGCTGCGTACTCATGATTTGCGGTGCTCGAAAGCGCTGCGGTGAAAGATGTTGCGATGCATGGCGCGAAGGACTCCTACCTGCTCTGTCAGTCGTGTGCTCCCCACCAGAGTTGCGGGAAGCTTGCGCTGTTCGCGCCGCTATCGGGATTAGCAGTTCACTGGGCGGTCCACCCGCCGTCAGCCACCCACGTCGCGCCGCGCACCTCGGCCGCCTGGGGGGAGCAGAGCATCAGCGCCAGGTTCCCGAGCTCCTCCGGCGTCACGAACCGGCCGGACGGCTGCTTTTCGCCAAGCAAGCGCGCCCGAGCATCGTCCGGAGACAGCCTTTCCCTTGCGGCCAGATCGTCGATTTGCTGCTGCACCAATGGCGTCAGTACGAAGCCTGGACAGATAGCGTTGCAGGTCACAGCAGTGAGCGCCGTTTCCAGGGCGGTGACTTTCGTCAATCCCACTAGCCCATGCTTGGCTGCTACGTAGGCCGACTTGCCAGCAGATCCAACCAGGCCGTGCACCGAAGCAATATTGATGATCCGGCCCCAGTTGCGCGTACGCATGCCAGGCAGCGCCAGCCTAGTTGTATGGAACCCAGAGCTCAGGTTGATGGCGATGATGTCGTCCCATTTTTGGGCGTCAAAGGTCTCAATCGGTGACACATGCTGGATGCCCGCGTTATTCACCAGTACATCCACTGCGCCGAAGCGCTCATGCACCACGGCAAACATGGCTTCAATTTCCTTCGAATTTCGCATGTCGGCGGCGTGATGGATAACTTCGGTACCGGTTGCCCGAATGGCAGCGAGCGCAGCATCCGAGTCTCCAAAGCCATTGAGTACGATATTGGCGCCGGCCTGAGCCAGCACTTGCGCGATGCCCAGGCCGATGCCGCTGGTTGAGCCGGTGACGAGCGCGGTTTTTCCGTTCAGGGATGTCATAGAAATCTGCAGTAGAGGGATCGGTTACTGCATGCGCGAAAGCGTTCGCACATGCATGGCGTGGTCAGACGAGCCCAGTCAGATAGAAGACCAGGATGACAAAGAAGACAGCCAGCGTCTTGATCAGCGTGACGGCAAAGATGTCCCGATATGACTCGCGGTGCGTCAGGCCGGTCACAGCCAGCAGCGTAATCACCGCGCCGTTGTGTGGCAGCGTGTCCATGCCGCCGCTGGCCATCGATACAACACGGTGCAATACGTCAAGCGGAATGCCGGCCGCCTGGGCTCCATGGATGAATGTGTCGCCCATGGCCGCCAAAGCAATACTCATTCCCCCCGAGGCCGATCCCGTAATACCTGCCAGGGAACTCACCGAAACAGCGGCATTAACTAGCGGATCTGGAATGCTCTTGAGAGCGTCGCCTACGAAGAGGAAACCCGGGAGCGCCGCAATCACGCCACCAAACCCATATTCCGAAGCGGTATTCATCGACGCCAGCAGCGCGCCTCCGACAGCCGTCTTCGTGCCCTCGGAGAATCGCTGTCGCACGGCGCCGAATGCGGTTAGCAACACAAATGCAATACCCAGCAGCAAAGCACCTTCAACTGCCCAAATGGCGGTCACTGTTGCGGTCGGCAGCGTGACTGGCTTGGCCAGCCCGGGCAAGGCGACGCTGCTCTGTGCGCCATACCATTGTGGAATCATTCGGGTCAGCACAAAGTTGGACGCACCAACCACCACCAGCGGCGCCATGGCGAGCAACGGATTTGGCAGATGGAGCGTATGCACCGGTTCCGGCTCATTCAGAAGCGAGGTGCCATAGCCTTCACCGCGTTTCAATGCATCACGCCGCCGCCATTCGAGGTAGCCGAGGCCCACGATAATGATGAACAGCGCTCCAGCCACGCCAAGCACTGGCGCGGCCCATGCAGTGGTCTTGAAGAACGTCGTAGGAATGATGTTCTGGATCTGCGGCGTACCCGGCAGAGAGTCCATCGTAAACGAGAAAGCGCCAAGTGCGATGGCACCGGGCATCAGGCGTTTGGGAATATTGCTCTGGCGATAGAGCTCCGCCGCAAACGGATACACGGCAAACACCACCACGAAGAGCGATACCCCGCCATAGGTCAGCAAGGCGCACACGGCAACAATCACAGCGTTGGCGCGCGCGCTGCCGATATAGCGGATTGCGGCTGCGACGATGGAGCGAGAGTAGCCCGACAGCTCAATGACTTTGCCAAAGACGGCACCCAGCAGGAACACCGGGAAATACAGCTTCACGAAACCGACCATCTTCTCCATAAAGATGCCCGTAAATGCTGGGGCGACAGCGGACGGTTCCGTCAGGGCCACGGCGCCGAGCGCGGCCAGAGGAGCAAACAGAATGACGCTGTAACCGCGGTAAGCGGCGAGCATCAGAAAAGCAAGGGCTGCAACGACAACAACAAATGACATGAAGTCTCCACGAGGATTTTTTCTTGGTTGCATCGTGTCATGGCGGGGTCGGCTAACCGCCGCGCACGTATTTGCCCAGAGCGAGCAAAACCGTCTAGGGCACGGCATCAATGCACCGTTCATGCCAGGCAAATATATGGCTCATAAGACACTACAGCTCGTCATGCCGCACCAAAAATTCTCGGAACATAGACAAATTGATAAAAGACAGTCTTTTATGTGAGAATTAGTCTCTATACGGAGATAAATGATGAGCAGATCGCGCGAGGCGGAAGACAGCAGCATGTTGGGCAATTACGATGCCGTTGCCCGGCGCGCCATGGAATCGCTGTTCAGGACCTTCGAAAACTTCAGCGAGGGAACCATCGTGGTAGACACGAACGCGCGCGTTGTGTGGATCAACAAACGGTATGCCGCACGATTCGGTTTCGAGGACGCACAGGCGGCTATCGGCCTGGAGTGCGAAAAGGTCATTCCGAACAGCTTGATGCGCCAGGTGGTCAAGACGGGTAAGCCCATCCTGCTCGATATCCTCGAGACCCCTCAGGATCCGATGATCGTGATGCGACTGCCGATCAAGGACAACGACGGCAATACAATCGGCGCGGTTGGCTTTGCCCTCTTCGACGAGCTCAAGTCGCTCACCCCGCTGTTCACACATTACACGCGCGTGCGGGAAGAATTGATGGCTACGCGCCGTACGCTCGAACAGACGCGGCGCGCCAAGTACACCTTTGCCAGCTTCGTTGGCAACTGCCCCGCGACCCTGGAGGTCAAACGGATGGCGCGCCGTGCCGCACAAGCCGATGCACCGGTGTTGCTGCTGGGCGAGACTGGCACCGGCAAGGAACTGCTGGCCCATGCCATTCACGCCGCCTCGGCGCGCGCGGGGCGGCCGCTGGTGACACTCAATATGGCGGCCATTCCCGAGACATTGCTCGAAGTAGAGTTTTTCGGCGCGGCGCCCGGCGCTTACACCGGCGCAGAGCGCAAAGGCCGTATGGGCAAGTTCGAGCTGGCCGATGGGGGCACACTGTTCCTCGACGAGATTGGGGACATGCCTCTGATGCTGCAAAGCAAACTACTGCGTGCCTTGCAAGAGAAAGAGATCGAACCCATCGGCTCGAACCGCATCATCCGCTCCGATGTGCGCATCATCGCCGCCACCTCGGCCGATCTGCCAGCCTTGGTGGAAGCCGGCAAGTTTCGTGCGGACCTATATTACCGGCTCAATGTGCTGCCAATCTGCCTGCCGCCACTGCGGCAGCGCCAGCCTGATCTCTTGCCTCTGGTGTATGCCATGCTGGAAGAGATTTGCACGCGCGCGGAGCGCGACGCCCCTGCGCTGACGCAGGCCGCACTGCAAATGCTTGTCCAATATGATTGGCCTGGCAATGTGCGCCAATTGCGCAACATCCTCGAGCGGCTGGTGATGATGCACGATACTGGCGAGGTGGATGACAGCACGCTGGCATCTCTGCTGGGCTTGAGAGTTGTACAGGATCCGGGATCATTGCCGGCGCAACCCGCGGCTCCGGAAGCGCTCATTCAGCCCCCTCCAGAGCTTGGTTATGCCGAAGCGATGGCCCAGTTCGAAGCCGCCTATCTCGTCCGCGCACTGGCGGCAAGTTCGGGCCACGTGGCTCGCGCTGCCGCAAGCATCGGCATCAGTCGGGCGGCCTTGTACAAGAAGCTGGTCGCACATAGGAATGCCGGGCGCTTGCCCGGCCGAGGCGTGTGGAACCTGAATGGCTGAGCGGGCGATTCCCTATCGTCTGATTATGACGGCCGCATTGATGACGTCCACCGGTTGGTCCAGCGTTTCGGCGGCGGCCCGAGGAGGACTCTGTTTGTAACAGTATCTCGAATCGAAACTTGCTAAAGGGTTTCGTACACAAGAGCGATGAGGGGCTATGCACCGCAGCCATATTCGCCGGCATTGTCCCAATTCTGTCAATCTAGGCGAATCGGCGCCCGCAGCCGCGCGTTGAGCCGGTCGACCAGCCACAACAGGCCGCCCCGCCAAAAGCCATAGAGCCGCGACTGATGGCTGCGGTACAGCATCGTGTGGCTGAGTTGCGCCAGCCGTCCGCGGATGGTGACACCTTTGAACAGGCCGAACTTGCCGAGCGAGCCGTACGCATCGTAATCGCCAAGCGAGACCAGTGAGCCAAAATCGCGGTAGACGAACGCGGGAATGGGTTCGTCCCGCAGCACGGCGCCTGGCAGATGCCGGATCAGGTGCTGGGCTTGCTGGTGGGCGACCTGAGCTGTTGGCGGCAGCGGCCGTTCAGTGCCGGGCAGCCTCAGGCTGGCGCAGTCGCCAATAGCAAAAATGTGAGGATCGCGAGTGCTCTGCAGAGAAGGTTGCACCACGAGTTGGTGGCCTCGGGTCGTTTCCAGGCCATCCACCTGCGCGAGGAAGCCAGGCGCCTTGACGCCGGCGGCCCACACCTTGATCGTGGCTGCTACTTGGCCGCCGCCCTCGAGCGAAAACCCGTCTGCCGTCGCCTCGGTAACGCGCGTGGCGGTACGCACCCGAACCCCGATCGACTCCAACCGGACGAGGGTAGCGGCGGAGATGTCCTCGGGGAAGGCCGCGAGCAGACGGGGCCCGCTTTCGATCAGGGTGATTGAGAGGCGCGAGGCAAGGCTCTGTGCGCCGTAGGCCGCCGCCGATTCCACTAGCTGTACCAACTCTGCTGCCAACTCAACCCCAGTGGCGCCCCCACCCACAATGCCGATTGACAACGTGCCGTCCTGCGCAAGGCACTGGAGCATGCGGATGCGCACCTCGCGGTTGAATGCGTCAGCCTGCAGGCGAGAATCGATTCGAAAACAGTGCGCGGCCACACCAGGGGTGCCGAAGTCATTGGCTTCGCTGCCCACGGCAATCACCAGCGCATCATAAGGAATGCGCCTCGCGGGGACGAGCAGCCGGCCGTCCGGTGCATGGAGCGGCGCGAGCAGTAGCTCGCGGGTCGTCCGGTCGATGCCGCACAGTTCGCCGAGCTGGTAGGCAAAGCCGGCATCGCGCGCCTGGGCGAGGTAAACAGTTTGCGGTTGGAAGATGTCGCGCGTGCCAGCCGCGATGGTATGCAGCATCGGCTTCCAGACATGCGCGGAATCGCGATCGATGAGGGTAATTGATGCTTTACCGTTCCCACGCGAAAAACGTCGCCCGAGCGCCGTCGCGACTTCCAGGCCAGCCACGCCACCGCCCACGATGACGATCCTCTGCTGATTCATTAGGTGCGATCCTCTCTCTGCCGTATGGACTGATTATATATACATTCACGGATGTATGTATTTGAGATCGACCATTCTGCACTGGTGCCAGCGTCCATCTTCGGTAGACTTCATGCTGCGGCGCGCTGCTTCCCCGCGCTGGTTACGCCACGCCTACGCGCGCACCCTCGTGGTCGATCACCAGGGTAGCCGCTGCCCGACGCCCAGGCGCGGCTCGGGCACGACCGAACAATGGCGGCCTACGCCCGGACTGACCCCAGCCAGCTCTGGGACTTCGTGGAGGCCACCTTGACCGACAAGCTGCCATACCTGAGCTGCGCTCGACTGGCTTCTGCGCAGACCTTGGGAAGCGATCGTTTTACATGCTGTGATAGTGAAACTGGGAGTGCGCGCGGCTACAGCACCTAGAGAGGAGATTTAAAAAAAGCGTCCATGCGTACTATTGGAATCCGCGAATCGTTATCATTTTGGTTTTCGGTAGGACCCCAGAATGTCATGTAGTTCTAATTCACTGTCTGTCCAGCCAAGTGTCCCGGGCATCGCGAATAAGGCCGCCGCCGCGACCGCTCGCCTTCGGTCCATTGATGCCCTGCGCGGCCTCGTTATCCTGTTCATGCTGCTGGACCATGTGCGCGAGACTTTCTACTTGCACCATCAGGTCCCCGACCCGATGGTCGTGGTGGACGCGCCGCCCGATCTTTTCTTCAGCCGCCTGCTGGCACACCTGTGCGCGCCCGTGTTCGTGTTCCTTACAGGACTTTCGGCATTCCTCTACGGCAACCGACAGGCTAGCGGCCGCGCAGCGGCTTCGTCGTTTCTCTGGAGGCGGGGCTTGTTCCTTGTGGTACTCGAAGTCACGGTGATCAACTTCGCCTGGACTTTCCAGTTCCCGCCCGCCGCGGTGTTCCTGCAGGTGATTTGGGTCATCGGCTTGTCCATGCTCGCGCTTGCGGCGCTGGTGTGGCTGCCGCGCCGTTCGCTGATCGTGCTGGGCCTGGCACTGGTGGCAGGGCACAATCTAGTTGACGGCCTGCATTTCCCTGCTGATCATATGCTTCACGTTCCCTGGGCAGTACTGCACGACCGGGGCTGGATCGAGGTCTCCGAGACATTGCGTTTGCGCACCTCGTATCCGCTGCTGCCCTGGATCGGCGTGATCGCGCTGGGCTATGCGGCCGGCCCCTGGTTCACGTCTGGGGCTGATACGGTACTGCGCCGGCGGCAGTTGCTGTCTTGGGGGTCGGGCCTGCTCGTGGATTTCGTGCTGCTGCGCACCCTCAACCTCTACGGCGACAAGCCTTGGGAGGCCGGCGATACGGCGCTCACCACTGCTATGAGCTTTGTCAACGTCACCAAGTACCCGCCATCGCTACTCTTCATCGCACTCACTATGGGAGTTGGCCTGCTCGTGCTGCGCGCCTTCGAGCTTCGGCCGCATGCGCGCTGGCTTACCCCGCTGGCAGTGTACGGCGCGGCGCCCATGTTCTTTTACGTGCTACACCTCTACGTGCTCAAGTTTCTATACCTCGGTGCCGAGGCCGTGTGGGGATTGAACCAGGGCAAGTTCTTCGGCTTCGAGGCTGTCTGGATGGTGTGGGCCTGCGCCATCGCGCTCGCGTTCGCCCTGTACCCTGCCGTGCATGCCTTCGCCGGCTTGAAGGCGCGGCGCCGTGACATTGCCTGGCTCAAGTACCTGTGACGGCGGCGATTATGCCCGATATCTTGCATTTGATCGGAATGCGCGGCTCTTCGTGGCGATAGCGCGCGTAGTGGCCACCGTGCTCGACAATGGCGTCTGGACCAAGCGCGCCGATGGGCCGTGGCACAAGAAGCCCATGCGCGCGGTGCTCAAAGCCGTGGCCAGCGGTCGAAACTTCAATTGGCGACAAACGGGGCCTCGAAGAATGACCAGACAAGATGCGGTTTTTCTGGACCTCGGCGGGTCGTGCATCAACCCACCCAAGGTCGCCGTCTCGGCGCTGGTGAACAGCCTAAAGGGCGGTGTCCAGCCGCATGATCTGCAAGAAGCGCTGCCCAAGCATTCGCAAGTAGCTGTGGGGCGGTACGCTGTGGTCGCCGTCGTACTTTGCCGGCAGCTGCGGAGGCGCTCGCATCGAAATCATCCGCCAGTACATCGCGAACAGCAGCAGACGCCGCACTGACCGCCCAAAGGACGCCTATGGCGTCCGCGCTATCCTTACCTGGCCTGAAGGCCGAGGCTTGCCGCGCGCCGGGTCAAAGGGCTTGACGGACGGTCTCCACCGCCGTCTTGATCAACATTAGCGTGGCCGCGCCGACTATAGGCGGTGCGACTACGCCCGTGATGCCAAGCGCAACACGTCCGCTCACTGGCAGACCAGGCTTCTTGCACGCGATATAGATTGCAGCCGGCGGCAGGAACAGAATGGAAAGCACATAGCTACGGTACGAGTAGCCGTGCTTTGCGACAAAGGCATAGACCTTCTGTTTAAAGGCGGAAATCATGATGCTCTCCCTGCAAAGCCTGAGCGATGGTCGATAGCGCACGCTTGGCGTTGGTGTTCAGTGCAATGCGGATTTCCTTACGGATTGACCGTGGCGCCGGGTGCCGGCAGGTATCCGCTCGTACGGAAATACTGAAAGCAGGTCCGCAACCACTCGTCCACGGGCTGCATAGCCTCTTCCAGCACGCTCCCGGCCAAGGTTATGAGGTTAGCGGTCGAGATCGGCAAGCGTCTGCCTACGGATGGATCAACGACGGGGTTGAGCTTCTTCAGGACCGGAATGAGCATGGCAAGCGGATGCTCCGTGTCGTTCCTGACGAAGGTAGCGAGCTGCGCAAGCCATGTCTCATAGTCGAGCCGCTCGAGCGAATAGCCCAGTGCCTCGATTAGATCCAACAGAGCGTCCATGTCGTTCCAGTTCGGATTCACGACGTGCACGGCTTTCCCATGCGCCTCTGGATGAAGCGACGCTTGGACCACAATGCGACTGACCAAGTCGACGGGCAGAATGTTGTCGTAGCCGGTCCGAACCGGCGCCTTACCAAACAACACGATGCCCTTGATCAGCCGGCAGAACAGGTCGTCGGTGTTCATGTTGCCCGTGACCGAATGGCCGACAATACGCGATGGCCGATAGATGGTCGCCGGCAGGCCACGGGTGGTAGCAGCGGCCACGAGCTGCTCGGCCACCCATTTGCTTTGTTCATAGCCGCCAGTCAGCCGCTCGTGCAGGGTCACGTTTAGGGTATCGGGGATGTCATCCGCCATTCGGTCCAGGACGCCGACCGTGGAGATATAGTGCACGGGCTTGATACGGGACGTGCACGCGAAGCGCAACACATCCTCGGTCGCCGTCACGTTGACCGCCTTCAACGAAATGTAGGGATAAATAAAATTAACCGTTGCGCCGTTGTGGTAAATCGTGTCGATCCGCTGCGCCATGTCAGCGAACAGCTGCGGCGTCCAGCCGAACGAGGGCTTGCCCAACTCGCCGGGCACGGCAACAACACGCCAGGCTTGACTCGCGTCCCACAGACCGTGCGATCGCATCGCTGCCTGAAGGCGCGCCGTGCCGGATTCTGTATCGGCCGCGCGCACCAGGCAGTAAACGATGGCTTCGGTCCGATTCAGCAGCTCCGCCAGCAGGTGGACTCCGAGGAAGCCGGTCGCTCCCGTCAGCAGCACATGCGTAGGCGCAGCCGGCTCGTAGCATTGCGCGGGAACGATGTCGGCTGCAAGGACCGCGTCCGCGGCCAGGTCCGGCGGCAGCCGGTCGTTGGCAGTTCCACCATCCCGGATCCGGGCGCTCAGTGCAGCAATGGTCGGCCGCTCGATGAAGGCCTCGATCGGAACTGACACCGACAGGCGCTCCTCCACCTGGTAAAGCATGACAGTCGCCTGCAACGAGTCGCCGCCGAGCTCGAAGTAGTTCTCCTCCGTGCCGATGCGATCGCGCTTGAGCAGCGCGCACCATATCGCATGCAGGGCCGTCTCGATCGCATCGACGGGCGACGAATTCGCGTCATCCCGTATTGCTTTCAAATCGCCACGCAGCAATGCTTCTCGATCGATGGCCGCGCCCCGCAACGGGAACTCGTCGAGTTCTGTCACGTTACCCGGTTCGATGCCCGTTCGCTCGCAGGCGAACTTGAGCCGTACCTCGAAGCCGTCGCGGGCGAGCGGCTCTCGCGCAGCGTGGAACAGCGCTAGCTCCCAGTCCCCGTCGGCCGACAACCGCTCGACAAGCGCGACACGGCTTACGCCAATTTCGCGCGCGATCGCCGCTTCGATGGCCGTTTGTTCCGCCATCGGCGCGGACAGTGCCGAACGCGTGTCGGGAAGCACCACGCTGATGCCGATCGCCGATAACCAGGCCGTCATCCCGGTGTGCAGCATCTCACTGTCCGCCGTCGCCGACAGCCCACGACGGTAGTCCATGCCGTTGTGCAACAGGGCATCCGGTACCGTGGGCCCTGTTACCACCATCTGACCGAAGGCGTCCAGGCCGGTCAAGTTGCCGTGTACGTCCAGTACGCGCACGCCAAAACCCGCGCCACCTTGTCCAAGATTGGAGGGCCACGCCTCGCTCCCTGCCGGATCGCCATTGACCTCGAAGCTGACGTGTGCCATCGCGGCCGGCGGCCAGCGCGTTTCACGAATGCGCCGTGCCTGGGGAGCCAGCCGCGACAAGGAACGCGCACCGGCCCATGTCAGGGCGCCAGCGTCGGCCAGCCAGTAGTCCGTTTCCACCAATACGTCCGCCAGTGATCCAGCCAAACGGCCGAGCTGCCGTGTCTGCGGACCGTCGAGGCAGACGCAGTGCCATGCTCCGGTAGCGGCGTGCTGCAGCAAGGACTCGGTTGTCGTCACGGGGAAGCTGTGCAGCGCCCCCCCAGCGCCGATCGCTGCGAGAGTGGTCCAAATTTGTGGTGCATGCGTCAGGCAACCGCCAGCGACGGCCACCGCGCGCGCGTCGCGCACAGGATACGTGGCGGCAAACCGCTCCGCTGCCGCTACAATCTGTGCTTCACGGTACCGCACGAGCATCCAGTCGCCGGCCTCATCCCGAGTCACCAGTGAGCAGGCTCCGCCCACGGCGGACACATTGACCGGCAAGGCATGCGTGGCGTCGACATCGAAGATGGCATACTGCAGATGGCTCGAGGGCGCCAACCCGTCGCAACTTGAGACGATACCGTGCACCGCCCTCGGCCCGGCCCAACCTGCAACGTCAGCCAGCAGCGCATCGCGCGGCACGTCTGCATCCGGCAGCAGGCAGTCCACGCCGGCGGCCATGCCGGAGAGCAGCATCACAAGCAATGACGCCTCATCATCACCAAGCAGCACCGCGCGATCGCCGGGACGATAGCCGAGCGCAGCCCAGTGCCCGATGGCATGGTGCACGCGCTGACGCAGCGCCGTAAAGTCAAGTTGTTGACTGGGGCCCACATAGGCGCAACGGCTCGGCGCTTCGTCGACGTACCGGTCCAGTAATGCCAGAAAGGACGTCGCGGCCGGAGACTGCGCTGCTGGCGCCGATGCCGGGATGCTCGCCTGCCCGGGGGCGGCAAGCGACAGCGCTGCTACGGTCTCGCCGCCGACATGCACGATACGCTCCAGCATCGCGCGATACTGATCCGCCAAGCGCGTAACAGCCGCATGCGAGAGCCGCGACCGGTCATACGTCAACTGGAATGCGAGACCGTCTTCTGGCACCGCGATCAACGCCAGCGCGTAGTTTGTTCGCTCGACGGCACGCAGGTCGTCCACCGAGAGTCCGCACCGGCCCACGACCTCCCGCAAGACCCCCTGCCCCGGATAGTTCTCGAAAACGTAGATCGTGTCGAACAGCGCCGTCTGGCGTGGCGTCTCGGCGCGTTGCAGTACGTCGGTCAGCGCGCTGTGCACATACTGGTCCACCCGCATCGTCTGCGTTTGCAGCGCTCGCAGCCAATCGGCCACTGGTTGGTCAGGCTCGAGCCGGACGCGTATGGGCAGCGTGTTGATGAACAGCCCTGCCATTGTCTCAGCACCCGCCAACATCTGGGGCCGGCCTGACAGCACCATGCCATAGACGATGTCCTCACGGCCTGCGTAGCGTGCAAGCACCGCAGACCAAGCCCCCTGGCACAGCGCGTTGAGTGTCAACTTATGGGTGCGGCAGGCTTGCGCGGCTTGTGTGGCCCATGTGACCGGCATCCTGACGAACACCGTGGCGGTGCGCTCGCCGCCGTACGCCGCAGCGGCCCGCGCATCTGGGCGCATTGATGGTGCGAACTCGAGCGGCCGCCTGTAACCGGCCAGCAGTGATGACCAGAAATCCACGCCCGAGGCGGGATCCTGCTTCCGCAGCCAGGCTACATAGTCACGGAAATCGGTCCGCTTCGGGGGTAAGGCCGCCGCGGTTTCGCCGCCGTAGATCCGAAACACTTCCTCTAGCAGGACGGGCATCGACCAGCCATCTAGGATAGCGTGGTGATAGGTCCAAAGGAAGCGATAGCGCTGCGGCCCGAGCTCGGCGAGCCACAGGCGCATCAGCGGCGCCATACTCCAGTCGAATCCCTGCACGCGATCGTCAGCCAGCATCGCGTCGAAGCGCGCATCCTGCTCCGCGGTGGCGAGCGCGCGCCAGTCTTCCAGTGCGAAGGGCACCTCCACCTGCTTACAGACAACCTGCATCGGCGACTCCGCTTGCAGGCGGATGAACAGCGTCCGCAGCACGTCGTGACGATTGGCAACCGTCTCCCACGCGTGACGGAATCTCCCGACATCGAGTACACCCGTCAGCACACACGAGAATTGCTCAACGTATACGCCCGATGCCGGATCGAGCCGCGAATGATGGAGCATGCCCCGTTGCATCGGGGTGAGGTAATAGATGGTATCGACGTTCTTTTTCATTTGTCTTTTTTTTTGCAGACACGTTCCTTCTGTCCCGGCGGGGGCCCGCTCAGCGCTCGAGCGCCGCGACCTCCTCTAGCAGTGCGTCCAGCTCGTCTTGGCCGAGATCTAGTCCCGGCACGTCGGAAGGCGTTAGCCCCCCCGCATCGTCGCCGCAACAATGCTCGACCATGGCCACGAGGTTCGCCTTGAAGTGCGCCATCAATGCGGTCATGCCCTCTTCGACGCCCGGCGCATTGTGGAACGTGCACTCGATAGTGAGTCGGCCACGCGCGATGAACGCGCATAAATCCAGCAAGTGCGTGCGTGGCTGTCGCGAACTTCGGATACCCGGTGCGGGCTCGAGGCCAGGGCCGAACAGCGACGCCGTGGCGGTCATCTGATCGAGCTGGCCAAGGTATGTGAGCAACACCGGCGAGGGCGGCAACGCGGCGAGCGCCTGTGCCGTCGCATCCGCAGCGGGATCGGTAAGGTATCTCAGCGGACCGAAACTCGCACCCTTGCGCGGAGTCTCGCGCAAGCGCTCCTTCACGTACCGAATCAATCGACCCGGATCCGTGATCGTCCCCGCTTCCAGGAACACCGGATGGATGGACGTGAACCAGCCCATCGTGCGGCTCAGGTCCACCGCTTCGCCCAGTGCGGCACGCCCGTGTCCCTCCAGGTCGACGAGCATCGCCGAGCTGCCGCTCCAGGCGTGAAACGCGGCATGCAGCGCGGCGAGCAGCATGTCGTCGGCGTCCGTTCCGTATGCCTGATGGGCCGTCGTGCGGAATGCCTCGGTGGTCACCTCGTCGAGCGCAATGGAGAAGATGCCCGAAGCCTGGTTGCAAACCCGCAACTTCGATACCGGGTCGCCATGGCGCATCAGCGCCACCGCACCGGCGCGGTCGCCGTGCATCGCCTCGTACAGGCGCCCGGCGAAGCCGTTCCAGTATTCGCGGTCCGCATCGAGCTCGGCGCTGCCCAGGGCGTGCTGCCATTGCCCGACCCACGCCTTCACGGAAGTCGTCTTCAGCAATGGTGCCAGCTCCTTACCGGCCCGCGCCCCCTGATAGCCATCGCTGATGTCCTGCAGCAGCGGGCTCCACGAGATGCCATCGATCAGCAGATGGTGCACCACGATCAGCAGCCGGCTTTCGGCGAGCGTCGGACCAGCGAGCCAGACCACCCGCCACAGCGTGCCCTGCTCGATATCGAGGCTCGTCTGCGACGCGTGAATCGCGTTATCGCGGGTGTCGTCGCAGAGGCGGCCGTCGGGGCCGACACAGGACACCACGGACCATGCGCTAGACGCGACTTCGTCGTCACGCCCATCGAAGACCTGGCGCCAGCCGTCGTCGCCGCGGATGAAGCGCGAACGCAGCACGTCGTGCTGCCGCGCGACACGCCGCAGCGCCTCGCGCATAGCCGTCTCGTCGGGTCGCTCGCGCATCGACAGCAGCAGTGCCTGATTGAAGTGCGAGCGGTCGACATCAATGTGGTGGAAGAACCAGGCGGATGCCGGCCCCAGCACCGCGTCGCCATCGATCGGCCCCTGCTCCGCAGCGACCAACGGTGTCGCACTGGCTGCCCTGGCGAGCCGGGCGATCGTGCCGCACTCGAAGACATCCTTCGGCTTCAGGTAGATACCCTGCAGAGACGCCTTCGACACGATCACGGCCGCGAGAATGGAGTCGCCGCCGAGTTCGAAGAAATCGTCATCGATATTGACCGAGGGCAGCGACAGCACATCGCACCAGATTTCGGCGAGCGTGCGCTCGACCGCGTCGCGCGCCGCGCGCGCCTGCGTCTCCACGCCAGCCGGCACCGGCAGGCACGACGTTTTGAGGGCGCCACGCTCGTCCAGTGGCAATCGTGGCACGCGCACGACATGATCGGGGTGCATGATATCGGGCAGTAGGCGCCGCAACGCGTCCTGCACCCCGTCCCCGACGGCGTCCTCCCACGCCGGATCGGTCGCGATGTAGGCGACGTGCCCGAGGCGCCCTTCGATTTCCTGCACATGGCAGGCGACCTCGCGTACGCCCGGCACCCTCGCCACGCACTGCTCGACCACGCCGAGCTCGACCGGCACCGCCCCATGCTCGGCGACACGCAGCGACGGATCGCGGCATACCAGCGCGTCCATGCACCGCGTGAGCGTGATTGGCGTCGCCACCGCGCGGATCTTGCTGCGCCACGAAGCGAGGTCCTCGTGCCAATCCGCCGGCCTGCCGGCAGCCTCGCATTGGGGCATTAGCCAATGCAGTTTGCCACGCTGCCGCCGCGCCGCCAGCGCGCCATTGGGCCCCAGAACCGCGGGCACGGCCCCGTCGTCATCGGATTCCCTCAAGCGCCATGCTTGTCCCCTCCCCTCGGGCTCAAACACGGCCGGCGGCTGCCAGCCGTTCAGGCTTGCCGAGGGGACGAAGCGCAGCGCGACCGAGGCGCTCGGGACGTCAGATTGACGCGCGCGTAGGGCCGCAATCGTATACGGGTGATCGCCATAAGCCAGCAGGCAGCGCAGCGGCGCGCCATCCGCATCCGGCAGCAACGGCACGAGCAAGGCCGGTAGCGCCATCGCCGTCGCGCCGAACGCCGCGACGTGCGCGCCGACCGTCCGCCCCGCCTCGGCGCGCGCGTCACCGGCCAGCTCCGCGATGCAGGTGTCTCCAGGCACTCGCACCGCTCCACCGGCTCCCGCCACAGCGATCAGGATCGCCATAGCCAGGCGGTCTTCGGTCCCTGCTAGCAGCACCGCACGGGTGTCCGCGCTAACGTTCATCTCCGCGCCAATAGTCGTAATGAAGCCGCCGATTCGTCGCGCGTCGTCACCGGTGTCGCTTCCGATGGCCGCGCGGGCGTCATCGTGCGACGCCGTAATCCGGATCGCCTCCGGGGCCCATCCGGCCCCCGCTACGCTACCGCCCTCCACGAAGCACGCGAACGCCCCCCGGTCCTCCGCTTGCGGCACCTCGTCATCGCCGCATGAGACCCCCGATGCGCCCAGCCGCAGCAGTGCCAGCAACGCGAGCGCGCGCTCTCCCAGGCTGGCGAGCTGCACGCCGACGCGCATGCCGGCACGCACCCCCTGTGCGGACAGACGGCCATGCAGGTCGCCAATGGCATCGACCAATTCACCATAGGTCACCACATGCGCGTCAAGCTGCCACGCCAGGCGGGCGGGGTCGCTGGCGGCCACCGCGCCGATCCCTGCGCCTGCCAACGCGGTTATACCTAAGTGGGCAACCGCTTCCAGACGCGCGGTGACGCGCGCCTTGTCGGCGTCCGCGGCCAGAGAGAATGCGCGCGTCGGCCGCTGCGGCGAGGTCAGGCATTGGCCGGCCAGCGTCGCGAACTGCAGCGCCCAGGTGCCAATGGTCTCTTCGTCGAACAGATCGGTGTTGAATGTCCACGCGGTGCGGTATTCGTCGCCGTAGTCCTGTATGTTGAGCGTTAGGTCGTGCGTAGCGCCGCGCGTACCGGTGCTCGACGCCTTGAGCAGATCGCCGAACAGGGCCGCGCCACCGCCCGCCTTCGCCATGGCCCCCGAGCGTTGCTGGTTCCAGTTGTACATTACCTGGAACAGCGGTGACCGGCTGGGATCGCGCGGAGGACGCAGCTGTTCGACGAGCAGCGGGAACGGCTGGTCCTGATGGTCGAGGACGCGGGCCATGCGCTCGCGCGTCGCGGCTGCGAGTTCCGCGAATGAGGCGTCCGGGTCGATCTCGCAGGCCAGTACCACGGTATTAACGAAGTGCCCCATGACGCTTTCGCTACCCGGCATCCCTCGGCCGGCCGTCGGCGCGCCGACATGAACGCGCCGCTGTCCCGTCTGCAGGAACAGGAACATCTGGTAGACGGACAACAGCAGCATGTATGGCGTCACGCGCAGGCTTCGGGCAGTCGCCCTGACCTGTTCCGTCAGCACCTCGCCAAGCGGCAGGGCATGCACGCGACCGTTCTCGGTCTTCAGCGGCGGGCGCACGCGATCAGTGGCCAGGTCCAGCAGCGGCGCGCCATCACGCAGTTCGTTCGCCCAGAACGCGGCCAGCGCCGCAGCCCCTTCTCCCTGCAACTGCGACGCCTCGTGTTCGACATAGTCTTTGTACTGCAGGACCACCGGCGGCAGCTTCAACGCCTCGCCTGCCTGCGCCATTTCGTAGAGGCGGCGCAGCTCGTCAATGAAGATCTCCAGCGACCAGAAGTCCGCGGCGATATGGTGCACGTTGAGCAGCAGCACACAGGCAGGCGCACCCGAGTCTGCCGCACGCGACGCATTGACCAGCAGCCGCAGCCGGATCGGCGACTGTTCGAGGTCAAATGGGCGATTTGCCACGTCGTCAATCCAGCGGTCGATTGCGGCCGCGTCGGCATCGGTCACCGTGTCGACGACCAGGCGCGCACTGGCCTCGATGCTCACGCGCTGCCTCGGCTCGCCGTCGACGACCCCATAGGTCGTGCGCAGGATCGGATGGCGCGCAATCAGGTAGTCCACACAACGCGCCAGCACCGGCAGGTCGACCGAGTCTGCCAACCGCGTCGCATACGTGACGTTGTAGGCGGTGCTGTCCGGGTTCAGCTGATGCAGCGACCACAGCGACTTCTGCGAATAGGACAGCGGATAGCTGCCCGCCGTTCCGGCAAACTGTTCGAGCAGCGCCACCAACACCGTCTTGCCGTCCTTCAGTTCCGTGAGCACCTCCGGTGTCATCGCTTCGGCGGGCGCCTTGTATCGCAACTTTCCGTCCTCGGCCCACAACTGGATGCCGCGCGCCGCGAGCCGGTTGATGTAGTCGATTGAACTCATAACTCCCCTGATGTCATCTCGGCGCCAAAGCTGGCCTCCGCCGATACCGCGTCGAGCCGCTTGTCGGAGCGCGCGGCAGGGGGCGACGCCGGCGCCGGCGCCGCCGCCGGCTGGTCCGTCGCCAGTGAGGGCACGATCGTCTTCACCACGTCGCGCAGCGTCGCGCCTTCCAGCAGCCGGCCAAACGGAATGTCCACCGCCAGTTCGCGGCGGATCCGATTGCGAAACTCCGCCGCCATCAGCGAATCCAGGCCGAGCGCGATCAGTGCCGCGTCCGGGTCGATCCGGCTGCGCGCGACCTCCAGCGTGGCGGCCAGCTCGGCCTGCAGATGCTGCGTCAGCACCGCTTCCCGCTGGTCGAGCGGCAGCGTCCGCAGGCGCTGGCCCAGCCCGCCTCCCTGCGTGGCGGGCGCGGGGCTGCCGGCCAGCTCGCCCAGCAGCGGCCGCAACGCCACGCTGGCGCTGCGCGCGAGCAGCGTATCCACATCCACGTTCCAGACCTGCGTTTGCCCGTCCCGCTCGCCGGCCAGGCGCTCCAGCGCCTGCAGCGCCGCTTCGGGGTCCAGGGCCTTCAGCCCGTATGTGTCGATGCGCTGGCGTTGCGACGCGTCGAGCTGCTCGGCCATGCCGCGGCCCGCCCACAGGCCCCAGTTGATGGTATGCGCCGCGAGCCCCGCATCGTTACGCATGCGGCTGAGCGCGTCGATGTATGCGTTGGCCGCGGCGTAGGCGCACTGGCCCGGAGAGCCGATGGCGGCCACGACCGAAGAGAACGAGACGAAGTACTGGAGCGGCAAGTGCGCCGTGGCGCGATGCAAGTTCAGCGTGCCCGCAATCTTTGGCGCGAGCACCCGCTGCACCGCCATCGGGCTCTGTGACAGCAGCATGCCGTCCTCAAGCACGCCGGCAGCGTGGAAGACGCCGCGCAGCGGATGGCGTTCATCGGCCTGGATACGGGCCACGAGTGCGTCCAGTTGCCCGTCTTCGGCAATGTCCATGGCGACGAACTCGAGCGAGACGCCCTGCGCATCCGCCAGCCTCTCGAGATTTTGGACCTGTGCGGCGTCGGGCAGGCCCCGGCTTGCCGCGACGATGCGCGTGCCACCGCGTCGGATCAGCCACTCGATGACCCGCATCCCGATGGCGCCGCGCCCGCCCGTCACCAGGTAAGTGCCACCGGCCAGCGCACGGCCAGGGAACGGCGCATCGCGGCGCGACACGCGCGGCACGTAGACGTCGGTGCCGCGCACCACGAACTGCGCCTCGTCCGAACGGCTGCCGGCATCAATCGCGCGCAGCGCGGCGTCGAACGCCGGCGCCTGTGCGCGAGCCACATCGGCGACATCGACCACATCCGCCACATCGGCCACCAGCACACGAATGTCGTCGCACTCGTGCATGAGGCTGCGCGAGAGTCCCCAGGCCACGGCCTGTTGCGGCACCACGGGCGCGTTGTCGTCATGCAAGCGCTGCGCCGACCGTGTCATCACACAAAGGCGGACGGTGCGGCCCGACCAGTCTGTCTCCCGCACGGCGCGCCAGAACGCAGCAAAGCGCAGATAGTCAGCCTGGATGTCCGCGAGCGCCCGCGCGCCGGTGATGCCGTCATCGATGCCCGGCCGCTGCGGCCAGACATAGACGAGCACCTGTTCCCGCATGGGCGCCGCGTCGGCGGCGAGCTGTCGGAGGGCCGGGCCGAAGGCTTCGGTCTCGACGGCGTGCGACGGCTGCGTGCCCAGATAGCCTGCCAGCGCCTCTCCGAAGCCGGCGGCTTCGCCGAACACGGCGTAATCCGCCGTGCGCGCCGCCTCGCCGGGCGCCGCCACGTCCTCCAGCAAACGCCAGGTCTGGCGATACATTGCCGCATCCTGACCCGGCGCGGCCGAGCGCGCCGGGGCGATGGCCGCCAGTTGCAGGTTGTCGATCTGCGCAATGCAGGTGCCGGCATCGTCGAAGAGCCAAAGGTCGGCACCGATCATCCGGCGGCGATGGCGAATGGAGACCGCACACCAGGCCGCATGGACGTCGACCAGCACGCGGCTGCGGATGCGTTCGATCCGCACAGGCACGTGCGCGACCAGGCTTTCCGTGTCGCCCAGCGCGGCGGCCACGAGCTGGAACGCATTGTCGAGCAGCGCCGTGTGCACGGCATGCCCGGCGATGTGCCGGGCGGCAGGGTCTAGCTCGATCCGGCCAAGCGCGGCACCCTCACCTTGCCAGATGGCACGGATTGACCTGAAGCCGCCGCTGTAGGACAGGCCCACCGCGCGCAGGCCGTCATACAGCGTGTCCACTGGCAATGCACCGGTGCAGCGCGCACGGAACGCATCGAGCGACATGGCAGGCACGGGGGGCATCAGCAAAAGCTCACCGTTGGCCGGCGCCGCGTCGAACGCGGCCTGGCTGTGGCGTGTCCAGATGCGCGCCTCGGCCGGTTGCGCGTCGTCGCTCGCAAAAATGCCGAGACGGCACTGGCCGCCGTCTACGGGCGTCACGACGGTGCTCAGCGTGACCGCACCTCCCTCGGGCAGGATCAGTGCGGCATCGAACGTGAGTTCCCGGGCCTCAAGCATCCGGGACGCTGCGCGCGCCGTCGTGGCGCCCGCTGAGCTCCCGCAACGCATGGCCACGTCCAGCGCGACTTCCACGAAGCCGGCGGCGGGGAACATCACGTTGTCGTGTACCACGTGTCCCGCAAGGAACGGGTAGCCGGCAACGTCGAGGCGATTTACGAAGCGGGTCTCCTGCGTGGCCGGCAACGGCACCGCGAGGCCCAGCAGGCTCCTCGGCGCATGTTCCCACTCGCGCACAGCCGCCAGCCCGAGGCCCGTCCGTCCTGCCCCGCCGGCCCCGCCGACATCAGGCAGCCACAGCGGACGCGCGTCGAGCGGGTATGGCGGCAGCTTGACCCGCGGACAGGCCGCGCCGCCACTGAACGCAGGCCAGGCGACATCGCGACCGCCCGCAAAAACGGCGGACAGCACATTGAGCACCTGCTCGCACTCGTCGCGGTGAGCGTCGAAGCTGTGCAGCCAGCGAACCGCAGCTGCATCGGTACCGACACAACATTCACGGGCGAGGCTGGCGAGAACCTTACCCGGGCCAACCTCGATGCCAAGCGCGACGCCGCTCGCGGCCAGGGCCGCCATCCCGTCTCGGAAGCGCACCGTATCGCTCACGTGCCGCACCCAGTAGCCGGGGTCGCAGAAAAGATCCTCCTCGATGGCGCCGGTAACGTTCGAGACCATCGGCACCCGCGGCGGCGTGTAGGCGACCGACTCGGCAACGCGGGCGAACTCATCCAGCATCGGCGCCATCAGCGGCGAATGGAAGGCGCGCGACACTTTCAGCGGCCGCGCGGAAACCCCTTGCGCCTCCAGGTCGCGCACGAACGCATCGACGCTGTCGGATTCGCCCGCGATCACCACACTGGCCGGGCCGTTATCGCCGGCCAGCGCTACCTCTCCACGATAGTCGCGCAGCAGCCCGGCGATTGCCTGCGCGGGCGCGAACACCGCGCACATCTTGCCCGGCGGCGTCAGCACATCCATCAGGCGCCCGCGCGCGGCTATCATCCGCATGCCGTCCTCGAGCGAGAACACGCCGGCCAGGCAGGCCGCGGCATACTCGCCCACGCTGTGCCCGATCAAAACGTCCGGCACCACGCCCCACGCCTGCCATTGGTGCGCGAGCGCGATCTCGAGCGCGAACAAGGCCGGCTGGGTGTAGCGTGTGTCGTCGACGTGCGCGACGTCGTCGCCCCACAGCACGTCGACGAGCGAGCGCTCGTCATGCGTCCAGAAGTACCGGTCGCACTCGTCGAACACCTCGCGGAATACCGGATACGTCCGATAGAGCTGATGTGCCATCCCCGCATACTGGGCACCCTGCCCCGTGAACAGGAACGCGAGCTTGCCGCGTGGCGATGGCGCGGCCGCCGGCGACGCCAGCGCAAGCCGCTTCGCCTCAGCCAGCTTCCCCCGCAGCTCGCTGACGTCCGAGGCGACCACGGCGGCGCGATGTGGATAAACGTCGCGCGCCGCCAGCAGCGCATGCGACAGGTCCGCGAGACTCGTGTCGGACGCTGCGGCAATACAGTCGTCGAAATCACCCAGCACCCTGGCGAGCACCTGCGGTGAGTGGCCGGAGAATGCAAACAGCCGAGCGGGCTCGCGCACCGTCTCCCAGAATGCCGACGGCATTGGCCGCGCCTCGGCGCGCTCATTACCTTCGGGCCGGTACGCCTCGACGATCAGGTGCGCGTTGGTGCCGCTCATGCCGAACGCGCTGATGCCGGCGACCCGCCTGCCCGACTGCAACGACGGCCATGGCATGTGTTCGTCCACGATACGGATGCCGATGCTGTTCCAGTCGACATGCGGCGTCGGCGCTTGTACATGCAGATGCCGCGGCAGCTCGCCGCGTTCGAGCGAGCAGATGAGCTTCATCAGGCCGGCAACCGACGCGGCGGCCTCGAGGTGGCCGATGTTCGTCTTGATGCTGCCGACGTGCAAGTCCTGCGCGCGGTCCGCGTTCTTGCAGTAAACATCGTGCAGCGCGCGCAGCTCGATGGGGTCGCCGAGCAACGTCCCCGTGCCATGCGCCTCGACATAGTCGACCTCCCGTGAGGCGACGCCCGCATGGTCGAGCGCCGCGCGAATCACGTCCCGTTGCGCGAGGCCGTTCGGCGCCGTCATGCCGTTGCTCCTGCCGTCGTGGTTGACGGCGGACCCGCGGATCAGCGCACGAATGGGCCGTCGCTGCGCCACGGCGTCCGACAGGCGCATGAGCGCCAGGATGCCGGCACCCTCCCCGCGCACGTAGCCGTTGGCCGACGCGTCAAACGTCTTGCAGCGCCCGTCTGGCGACAGCGCCTGCAGCTCGCATAGCGCCACGGTCATGTCAGGCGTCAGCATCAGGTTCGCCCCGCCCGCGAGGGCCACGTCGGCTTCGCCGCTTCTCAGGCTCTGGCAGGCGAGGTGCATCGCGACCAGAGACGACGAGCAGGCCGTGTCCAGCTGCAGCGAGGGGCCATGAAAGCCGAACAGGTAGGAGATCCGGCCAGCGGCGAACGGCCGCGCTGTGCCAAGCGCGTTCTGTGCGAGGTTAAGCTCGGCCGGCGGTAGCTGGCCGGACAGCTTCGCATAGTCGTCAAGCGACAAACCGACGAAGACGCCTGTCTTGCAGGCCTTGATGCTCTCGCGCGTGAAGCCGGCGTCCTCGATCGCGCGCCAGCTGCAGTCGAGCAACAGACGCTGCTGCGGATCGATATGCCGCGCCTCGCGATCGGAAATGCCGTAGAAAGCCGGATCGAAGCGATCCACGTCATCCAGGAACGCCCCGTACCGACTGTAGCTGTCGAGGCAGCGACCCGACAGCGCGCGTTGCCCGGCATCGGTCCATCGCTCGTCGGGGACGGCCGTCACCGCATCGGTGCCTGCCGCGAGCATGTCCCACAGGCGCTCGGCAGAATCTGCGCCGGCAGGCAGACGGCAGCCCATGCCGACCACGGCGATCGGCTCGCCGCGCGCCTGGCGGGTCTGCTCGATTTCACGCCGAAGCGCGTCGATCTTCAGCAACGCCCGCTTGACGGGGCTGAGTCCTGCGGGAGTCTGCGCGGTCATCATCTCACTCATTGAAAGTCCTGTTTCGCTTTGTGTCGCTTTGTGTCAGCGTTCCAGTTCATTCAGCAGCAGTGCCTCCGCCTCGGCATCGGAAAGCGCCATCACGTCGGCCTCGGTGCGCTCGCCTGCGGTGTGCCCCCCCACGCGCGAAACGGCCGGCAACGCCTGCGCACGCGGCGCCGCCGCGCTTGCTGCCGCTTCGCCTGCGCCGACCGCCAGCGCCTGCGCGGCGCCCTCCATGCCGGCGAGATAGTTAGCCAGCGCATCGATATCAGGGAATTCCCACAGCATGGCCGCGTCGAGCGCGAGGCCGGTCGACTCGCGCAGCTTGAGCGCCAGTTGCAGCGCGATCATCGAATCGAAACCCATCTCGGCCCACGGCGTTTTGCGCGAGACGCGTGCCTCGTCCGTCTTCGTGAACGCGGCGACGATCCGGACGATGCGGCGCTCGGCCTCCTGCTTCAGCGCCGCCGCGCTGGCCGGGGCGGCGTCCGCGTCAAGCCCGACCGCCAGGGCTGGCGTGACCGCCATAACGTCCGCCAGGCCGGTCTGGCCGGCTAGCCGCCCCTCGGTCCACGTCGCCACCACACGAAGCTCACCTTGCAGGTACGCGCGCCGGCACAACGTCCGCGCAATCTTGCCGCTCGAGGTCTTCTCGATCGAGCCGGGCTCCACGAGCACCACGGCGTGCGGCGTTACGCCGAATTCTTCGTTGACGGCCATCACGATTTGCCGCGCCGTCTCGCCCGCGTCCAACCCCCGGCGCAGCCGCCGGCCAACCTCCTGGATGATGACAAGGCCTTCCTCGTCGCCCGCGGGCACAGACACAGCCGCGCCATAGCCGCGTCGCAGGTCCGGTACGCCGTCCTGCACGCATGCCTCCACGTCCTGCGGATAGATGTTGCGGCCGCGCAGGATCAGCATGTCCTTAACGCGCCCGGTCACATATAGTTCACCATCAATCAGCGCCCCGAGGTCGCCCGTGCGCAGGTAGCCGCGCGCGTCGTCGCCCCATCCGGGCAGCGTCGCCCTGAACGTCGCGTCGGTCGCCGCGGCGTTGTTGAAGTAGCCGGACCCGATGCTCTGACCGCGCACCCAGATCTCACCGATCTGGGACGCATTGGCGACCGGCAGACCCGCCGCCGTCACGATACGGATATCGACGCCCAGCCCGGGTCCGCCGCACGACACCAGGCGCCTGCCATCTTGGTCGTCCGCCGCCACGCGCTCGATGCGGCCCTCGGCCAACTGGCGCGTGCCAACGTCGAGGTAGCGCGCCCCGCCGCCTTTCGCGCCGCCAGTCACCATCAGCGTCGCCTCGGCCATGCCGTAGCAGGGATAGAACGCTTGCGCCGCGAAGCCGTGTCTTCTAGCCGCCTGCTGGAACAGCACGATCGTATCGGGATGGATCGGCTCGGCGCCGCAGAACGCCATGTCCCAGCTCGACAGGTCCAGCGCCGCATCCTCCGGCGTCAGGGCGTCGAGCGCTGCCGCGGTCATCTGATAGGCGAAATTGGGACCACCCGACGTATGTGCGCGATGCGTACTGATGGCGCGCAGCCAGCGCAGCGGCTGCTGCGCGAAGTCCACCGGCGACATCAGCATGGCGCAGGAGCCCACGGAAGCCATCTGCAGCACGACCGACAGGCCCATGTCATGGTAGAGCGGCAGCCACGACAACACGCGCGAGTGCTGGGTGTGACCCATCAGCGCGGCGATGACGCGCTGGTTGTCGAGGATATTGCCGTGCGTAATCATCACGCCCTTCGGCGTGCCCGTGGAGCCCGACGTGTACTGCAGAAATGCCAGGTCGTCGGTCGACGGCAGCACCGTGGTCTCGCGCCGCTGCCCTTCGCCGGCTGCCAGCAGCCCGTCGTACGTCTCGAACTCGCAGCCTTGGAAGAGCCCCTCCGTGGCCTGCAAGCCGGCCAGCGTCGCCAGCGACTTGTCCGGCGCCACGATCAGCGTCGCGCGGCTGCTGTCGACGATCGCCTGCAGCTTCCGCCACTGCACGACCTTTCGGGTCTGTTGCGGCTGAAAGGCCGGCACGGCCACCATGCCCGCCGCCAGGCAGCCGAAGAACGTGCCGACGAACGCCATGCTGGTCGGCAGCAGTAGTATCACGCGGGTGCCGCGAGGGCAGCGCGCGCGCAGTCCGGAGGCGATTGTCTGCGTGGCGTCGTGGAGCTGGCGAAACGTCGCCATGCACTCCACATCCTCCCCGTCGCGCAGTATGGTCAGTGCGTGCTGATCGGGGATCCGCTCACGCCATGCCGCCAGGGTCTCGATGACGGAGTGCGGCTGCGCCAGGGGAAAATAGCCGGGATTCATGGTGGTCGTTCAGGATGAGAAGAGTCGGTTTCCATGCTTCGCAAGTACGGGCGCACGGAGGATCTCCGGGCGCCCGCGCTAGTGGGCGAGAATCAGGCCTGCGCCAGGAAGGCGGCCGCGATGGCCTTCCGGTTGAGCTTGAGATTGCGGGTGCGCAGACCGTTGTCGGCCGTGAACTCGCTGCCCGTGAATACGATATGCCGCAATTGCTGTTGCGCCGGCAGGGTCTCGTTGACGGTGGCGATGTGTTCCCGCAGCGCCTGCGTCACCGCGCGGTCCTCGTGCGCGCGCGTGGCCACGACCACGCTGAGCCCGGGCCGATCGCCCGCCAGCACTACGGCCACGTCGACGCGCGGATCGCGGCAGATCAGCGACTCGATGGGCTCGGGGTGGAACTTCTCGCCGTTGCTGGTAATGATCGCGTCCTTCTTGCGGCCGACCACGCGCAGAAACCCGTCGTCGTCGAACTCGCCGATGTCGCCGGTCGCCACCGCGTTGGAAGCTAGAAACGTCGTGCGCGCGTCCTCCTCCGACGCCTCGAAATAGCCGAGCGAGAGCAACGCTTCGCGCCAGATGATGACCTCACCGTCCTCGGCGAGTGTCACCGACCCCGGCTCAGCGGGCATGCCGACGGTGCCGATGCGCACGCGCCCCGGCTTGTTCCAGGCGACCATGCCGGCTTCGGTGATGCCGAAGGCCTCGTACAGCGGCACGCCGCACTCCCAGAAGAAGTCCAGCGCATTGCGTTTGATCGGCGCCATGCCGGTGACCATGTAGCGCATGTTGTCGCCGGTCAGATGGCGCAGGCGCGTGGCCAGCGCTTCCGGGCTGGCGCCAGCGCCCGCACCAGCGCGGGTCAGGCTGTGCAGCGTCTCGTACAGCACCGGCGGCGCGATGACGAAAGTCGGCCGGTACGCCTGCAGCGACGGGAGCAAGCGCTGGAACGGCACCGACACGAAATCGACGCCGTGGTATAGGCAGAAGTAATAGACCATTCGCTGCTGGTAGTTCGCAAACGGCAGGAAGGTCAGGAAGCGCTCGGCCGGCTCTACGCCGAACGCGTCGAAGTAGAGATCGATCAGGTGCTCCGTGCCCGCAGCGCTGACAATCAAGCCCTTGTTCCTGCCGGTCGTGCCCGAGCTGAACACCAGGGAATGCGTGTGCGGCGCATGCCGGATCGGACGCGCGCTCACAAGCGCTTCATGGTCCGGAGCGAAGCGCGATATGTCCACCACGCGATGAGGCAGCGGTGCCGATGGCGGTAGCCACTGCGGATGCACTAGCAACAGCGTCAGGTTGTAGGCCTCGACCAGTTCCTCCAGGCCGCGTTGCGGCTTCTCATTCGGAAAGGCCACCGAGACGCACTCGAGGGCGGCGCAGGCGAGATCCCACACCATCCACGCATAGCCGCTCGGCGCGGCGATGCCGATCCGGCAGCCCGGTGCCAGGCCGATCTCCTGCGCGCGTCGCACCGCAGCCTGGACGTCGGCATGCAACCCGTCGAACGTGTGCCAGCTCTCGTTGCCCTTCTCGTCCACGAATGTCAGCACGCATGCACTGCCGCGCAGCCGGCCAGGAATCTCCCGGATCTTCATCGTGTGCCTCCCTCAGGCTGGCTCAGGCGAGCGCGGCGGCCGGCTCGCCGGCATCGCGCAGGCTGTAGTACTTCTGCGCCGCGCTCTCATACATGTTCCAGAACAGCTTGCAGGTATGCCGCACGGCGTGAATCGCCTCCTGCTGCATCTCGAAGGTGTCGCACACGTCGGCGACGAGGCTGATGCCTTCCGCCACGTGCGCCACATCCTCCTTCTGGTGCACGGAGAAGAACAGCGTGTCCTGCTCGGTCAAGCCATAGCAGTTCGCGAGGATCGTGTGTCGGGCATCGCCTGCGCGCGTCTCGAGGCTCTGCCCCTCGCTGGCGATCATTACCGCGGCCGCGCCGATGTGATAGGTCTTCTCGCCGTGGCAGTTGTCAAGGCGATAGTGGATGAGCTCCAACGTGGCGTCGGACGGCGTCCACACGTCGCGCTCCTCGTCGGAGATGCCTTGAGCGCGGATGAAATCCTCCATCAGCTCCACATGGTTCTTCGTCTTCGAGAAGCGACCCGTTTCCTCTTCGAACATGTTGAAAAGCAGGCGGCGCTTGTGCGCCGATAGCGGGCAGCGGTAGTGCAGCGTCTCGATGTACTCGAGAAAGAACTTTGTGATCTGGTAGCCCTCGAGCGAGATGATCTTGAGCAGCAGCCAGTTCCGCTCCGGCGTGAATAGCTCCTTGAAGATGGGGTGGTCCAGCGTCAACTGTTCATCCAGCGTTACCCGGAGCGCCTGGGCAAACGTGGCTCTATCCATGGCGGCCGTTGCAACCGTGGCGGCGTCTTGTGTCATAACAAGCTCCCTGTCGTTGGTCGTGGCCACTGTAATTGGACGGGATGCCAGTGGGTACCTGTCCGTTTGGACGGAGTCCTCTGTGGAGTCGAGGACCCTGTACTCCCGTGCAGGTAGTCAGGCGCGCGGGTGCACCGGTATAAATCTCTACGCCTTGCCTATCCACCGGAGAACGCCATGGAGCAACCCGGAAGCCCGCTCGCGCCCGCGCAGCGGGCGTCGATCTTCGAATCGTTCGTCTCGCTCGTCCCGCAGATCGCGCCGACCGACCTCTCGGAGCAGGTGCTGACCGCCGAGACGACGCTCGGCAGCGACCTAATGCTCGACTCGATTTCGATGCTCAGTCTCGTGGCCTTGGCCGAGGAGCGCTTCGGCATCAGCCTCGCGGATCACACCGACGCGCTCGCGAACATGCTCACCATTGGCGATGCCGTTGACCTGATCGAGACACTGATCCGATCAAGGCACTGAGCCTTCAGGGAAATGGACATGACCGACCTCGAACGCCAGTCGCAGCGCCGCTCGGAGGACCCAGACGCCGACTCCGGCGTCGATTCACCGGGCACGCCGCTAGACAAGGCGATCCGCCGACTGACTGAGACCCTAAATGAAGTGCGCCGGCGGCGCGCCGATTATTTCGCCTCCGTGCCGCTCGCGCTGCCGGCCGATGACGCTGGCGAAATCCGTCACGTGGACACCATGGCCTTCGCGGCGTTCCCGACCGGCGCAGCGCGGACGTTGCCCCCCGGTGATCATGTGGTGCACGGCACGCCCGTCTGTTCCTGGCGTGCGCTGATTGCAGCAGTGGCGGACGCGGCCGGCATTCCGGTACGGGACATTGGCACGACCGACGCGGTCTCGGAACTGATGCTGCAGGACTTGCGCCACCTCGATGCCGAGCAGCGCGGTACGCACGCGACGGAAGCGGCGACCCTCGGCGAGATCCGCCTGCCACAAGACAGCGCCCTCGACTGGCGCGCGCGCGTGAACGCGCTCGTCGCCGCAAGCGAGGCCGTGCTCGCGCGCGGCGACGTGCCGTCCTTTGAGTCGCTGCCAGGCTTGCAACGGTGTACGACCGCGGACGGCAGCGCGTATTACCGCTGTGGCAATGGTGGCGACGGTCGCAGCGGCTCCGCCCTGCTGCTTGTCAACGCGTTCGGCATGACGCTCGACGTCTGGCACGACCTCGTGCGGCACGTTTCCGCGTACATGACGATCCTCGTGCCGGCCGATGACGACGGGCCGGGGATGCCTTCCGGCGTGCCTCAGACCTACTATGCGACGCCCGATGCCCACACGATCTTCCTGCACCGCTTTGGCGCGATCCTGCGCGCCGAAGGCCGCGTGTCCTGCCACGTGGCCAGCTGGTGCGGCGGCGCCAAGCTCGCACTCGAACTGGCGCACGCGAGGCCCGAGGCCATCGCGTCGCTCGCGCTGCTTGCCCCGTCATTTGCCGGCGCGCGCAGCGACGCGGGCGCCGATTCGTCGTTCGAGGTCAGCCTGAACACCATGTGCCAGCTGGTCGCCCGCATGCCGCAGGCGGCGCAGAGCATGGCGAAGTCCATGGTCTCCCTGCTGCAACGCAACGATGCCGCGTCGCCCGAGCCGGACGGCGCCGCGATCTTCGAGCGCATGGACGCGGCCACGCAACACTGGCTCCACGCGCCGTTCCTGTCACCGGAAAACATGGTCGCTTACAGCCGGCAGCTGCTGAATTTCCGCACCCATGGCCTGGACCATCTGCCGGCCGGCGGGCTCGAAATGCCGCTGATGCTCGTGACCGGCGAGCGCGACACGATGACCTGTGCGAGTAAGGCACGCGATATCTGCGGCCGGCTGCGCGAACCGCTGCACTTCGAGATGCGCCAGGCCAGCCACTACTTCATCCACCAGAACAGCGAGCTCGTGGCGGCACTGCTGCTTGCCTTCGTGCGCGACGGCACCGGCACAGCGCCGCCGCATCCACGACTGGCCACCCTGCCCGCGCAACGTGCCGGAGCGCTCGTCCTGGGGGAAATCTGACGTCCGGCGACACCACTACCCGCCGCTCGCCGCCGTTTCACAAACGCTACCAGCTGCACGGAGATCGACTCATGTACGCAAACAGTGTCGCCGAGCTCATCGGAAACACCCCATTGATCAGCTTGAAGACGCTTTCGGATCGCGAGCGCGGCATCCATGTCTACGGCAAGCTGGAATGTCATAACCCCGGATACAGCATCAAGGACCGCAGTGCGCTCGAACTGCTGAACCGTGCCGAGCGGGACCACGGGATGCAGCCAGGATGGTCGGTCGTGGAGTCCACCTCCGGCAACATGGGCCACGCGCTCGCCATGCTGTGCGCCACGCGCGGCTACCACTTCATCTGCGTGCTAGACCCCAAAACGCCGAAGAGCAATGTCAACCTTGTGCACGCCTTCGGCGGTCAGGTCGAAATGGTGGAGAAGCCTGACGAGACCGGCAGCTACCAGCGCAAGCGTATTGCGGTGGCGAGGTCGATCGCGAGCAGGCTGCCGGACTGCATCAACCTGGACCAGTACAACAATCCAGCGGCCATCGACGCACACTATTACTCCACCGGCCCCGAGATCTTCTCGCAGCTCGCCGGCCGCGTTGATGCCGTGGTCAGTTCCGCCAGCACTGGCAGCCACCTGAGCGGCGTGGCCCGTTACCTGAAGGAGCGCAACCCCGAGACGCGCGTGCTGGGCGTTGAGCCGCAGGGTTCGGTGGTATTCGGCGGCACGTTCCGGCCGTTCCTGCAGAACGGCACGGGCCTGAGCTTCCAGCCTGGCAATATCCGCACCGATTCGGTGGACGAGGTGATCAAGATTTCCGACCACGACGCCTTCGTCTCGTGTCGGCGGCTTGCACTCGACGAAGGCCTGCTATTAGGCGGCTCCTCAGGCTCCGTCGTCGCCGCGGCGCGGCGCTATATCGGGGGCATGTCCGGGCCCGCCAATGTCGTGTTGCTGCTCGCCGACAGCGGCCTGAAGTACCTGGACACCGTCTACGACGACCACTGGCTCAGATCCCACCAGCTCGGCGGCGTCATCGAAGACGTACTCAAACAAAGTCCGTCGCGCCATCGCGACACCTCGCAAACCTGCCTCTGACCCTCCTTGCGACAGCCATGATCGAATCCCTGCGAATGCACGCCGAAGACGGCGCCCGCTATGCCGTGACCAGCGGCGCATGCCAACCCGCACACATTCACTACCGCTGGGCGGCCGAGATTGGCGATGACCTCGCGCCCCCCATCATCGCGCTGATGCGCGACACCACGGAAAGCGCTCCGGTCATCGGTTTCGCCGAGCAGATCAATGACGACGAGGCCAACGCCTACATCGCGGAACTGCGGGCCAACCTCGCGGCCGGCAAGGTCCGCCTACTGACGATCTTCGCGGATGACAGCACGCTGATCGGCCTCTGCACGCTGCGCCGCAACCTCAACCCGAACAACCGCCACATCACCGACCTCGCCAAGGGCATGATCCACCGCGACCACCGGGGCGGCGCGGTGCTGCCCGCGGCGTTCGTCGAGATCGCGCTGCAGTGCGAGGCCGACGGCGTCGAGCTGGTGACGCTCGACGTGCGCGCCGACACGCCGGCCCACCGGATCTGGACGCACTTCGGCTTTGAGACCTACGGCGTGCTGCCCGATTACGCGCGCGCGCAAGGCAAGACGCACGCGGGCCACTTCATGATGCAGAAGGTGACGGATCTGAAGCAGCGCGCCGTCGCCCGGATCACTGCCTTGTTGCAGCCCGCAGTCGACCGCGACGGCGCGGCAGAAGTGCGTACGGCATGAGCGCGGTCCTGTACGACGGCGAGATCGTCGACGCTCATTGCCACATCGCGTCGACGCGCTTCATCCCGCGGGCCTTCTACGAAGGATTCTGCAGCAACGTCGTGGCGCGGCTGCGGGCGAACGGCGTGAAGAAGAGCTTCGCGGACGTGCTTGAGACGTACCTGAAGCAGAGCCAGGACCATGACGGCGATGCGCTGACGGCCGACATGGACGCCGCCGGCATCGCAAGCAGCGTGGTACTACTGCCGGACTTCAGCTACGTGATGGACAGCGAACTGACGATCGCCGAGATGTTCGCCGAGCATCACCGCATCGCGCAGCGCCACGCGGGGCGGCTGATAGTTTTCGCCGGCGTGGATCCGCGCTGGGGAGCTGACGGCGTAGCGCTGTTCGAGAAGGGCGTGCGCGAGTACGGCTTCCGCGGCCTCAAGCTGTACCCGCCCTGCGGCTACAGTCCGAGCGACCCTGCCCTTTATCCCTACTATGAGATCTGCGGCGCTCACGGCCTGCCGGTGCTGCTGCACATTGGCCCGACCTCGCCCGCGCTCGACTTTTCGTTTTCGCACCCGCTGCTCATCGAGCGCGCCGCGATCGATTTCCCCGCAGTCAACTTCATTCTCGCGCATGGCGCGATCCACTACACCGACGTGTGCGCGGCCCTGTGCGCATACCGACCGAACCTCTATCTCGACATCAGCGCGTTCCTTGGCTCCATGCACCCCGGCGGCTGGCAGGCCGCGTTGGGCGAGCTGTTCCGGATGGGGGTCAATCACAAGATTCTGTTCGGCACCGACTGGCCGGTGTTTCGCAATTCCGGCGGTCACAAGAAGGTGATGGAGATGTTCCTCGCCGCGGACGGCCCGTTGCACGGCCTGGCGCCCCAGCAACGCGTCTGGCTGATGTCGGGCAACATCCAGCGCCTGCTCACGGAAGCCTGAGCCATGACCGAACAGCACACAACGCGCGAGCGTGCCGCGCCAAGGACACTGCCCCGCAAGCATCTGCTGCTCGCCGTGGCATTCGCCGTAGCCGCGCTCGCCGCCACGGCAGGATCGCTGCGCGACACCTGGCAGGGGTTAGAGAACGCGGATCGCTGGACGGACGATGAGCGCGCCGTCCTAGGCTCCATGCGCCACGACGCCAATGCCGCGGCACCGGCCGATCCGTCCAACCGCGTCGCCAGGTCGCCGCAAGCCGCTGGGCTCGGCGAGCGCCTCTTCCATGACACCCGGTTCAGTCGTAACGGCGCGGTGTCCTGCGCGAGCTGCCACGACCCGGCCCGCCAGTTCCAGGACGGCATCCCGCTGGGCACCGGCATCGGCATCGGCAAGGGTCAGCGACGCACCATGCCGGTCGTTGATATCGCCGCCAATCCCTTTTTCTTCTGGGACGGACGGGCAGACAGCCTGTGGGCGCAGGCGCTCGGCCCAATGGAGAATCCGCTTGAGCATGGCGAGACCCGTCTGCATGCCGCGCACGTGATCCAGCGGCACTACCGCGCCGAGTACGAGGCCCTGTTCGGGCCGATGCCCGATCTCGCCGGGCTGCCACCGCATGGCTCGCCGAACGGCACCGCTGATGAGCGCGCCGCGTGGCAGGCACTCCGCCCTCGTTCGCAGGAAGCAGTCTCGCGCGTCTTCGCCAACATGGGCAAGGCCATCGCGGCCTACGAGGCGAGCCTGCGATATGGCAACTCGCGCGTCGACACATACATTCGTGGCGTGGTGGAGCGCCGCCCCGACCTGCTCTATGCACTGGACAGGCATGAGAAAGCCGGCCTGCGGCTCTTCATCGGCAAGGCGCAATGCGCAACGTGCCACAGCGGCCCCTTGCTAAGCGATCACCATTTCCACAACACTGGGATCGCACCGCTCGACCCGGGTAATCCCGATCGCGGCCGCGCCGCGGCCATCGCGCCAGTGATGGCCGACGAGTTCAACTGCCTGGGCCGTTTCAGCGATGCCCGCCCCGAGCAGTGCGAGGAACTGCGGTTCATCGCGCAAGACGACCCGCGCATGCTCGGCGCCTTCAAAACGCCGACCCTGCGCAATGTCGCGCAGCGTGCTCCGTACATGCACGCGGGACAGCTGGTGACGCTGGAGGACGTGATCCGCCACTACAGCGCTGCGCCGAGGGCGGCCGTCGGGCACTCAGAACTCAAGCCGCTCGCCCTGACACAGGCCGAGCAGGCGCAGTTGCAGAGCCTGCTGCGCGCACTGTCCGGCCCGGTGCAGACCGCCGCGGACACGCCATGACCGCCGCGTGGCCACTGGCGCCAATCGTCGGCTATAGGCTGGCAGCAGTTCGGTCCCGCACGGCCACGCCCATCACCTTGATCTTGCCGCCATATGGCAGCGCCGCCGCCTCGTAGATGGTGCGCGCCGGAGGACGCGCCGGGTCGAACAACCCGGCGAACACCGCGTTGACCTCCGCGACCGCAGCCAGGTCGGCAAAGGCGATGTCGACGAACACGAGCTCGTCAGGGCGGAACCCCGCCGCCTCCAGCGCGCGGAACAGGTTGCCGAACGCCAGCCGTGTCTCCTCTGCCGGACTGCCGGGCACGTACCGGCCCTGCGCGTCGAGTGCCAGCTGGCCGCTCAGGTAGCAGGTGTCGCCTGCGACGACCGCGTGACTGATCGGGGCCGACCATTGGGGCAATCCCGCCCCTGAGGTGAAGTACTGCTTCATGCCGGGTGCTCCTGGTTGAGAAATCCTGATGTGTCGCCGATCCTGCCGCCGACCCCGCCGCCAATCCCCACCGGCGCGGCGACCGCCGCCAGCCTGGCGCAGGCGGGCAAGTCGCCCGCTCCGGCCGCCGGCACCCGCATTCGCGTTTGCAGCAGGCGCGCCCCGGCGGTTCCCTCCTCGTATGGCACCACCACGGCCAGCGTGGCGCCCTCGAGCCGGTGCCCGATGCCGGCCCAGCGCCGGCCATGGAAGCAGACATGCGCCAGCGGGGCGTCCAGCGCCTGCCAGCCGACCTGCTCGGGCGGAAACCGGAAGCCCATGCCGGCCGCCTTGAGCAACGCCTCCTTCAGCGTCCATAGCCGGAAGAACGCCGCGTCGAAGCTCGCCTGCCGTGCCAGCCACTGCCGCTCGCCACGATGGAACACGCGTTCAGCCAGCGTTGCGGCCATTGCAACCGGCCGGTGGCATTCGATGTCGACGCCGACCTCGCCCGAGGCGATCGCCACGGCGACCGCCGCCCCGCAGTGGCTGAGATTGAACCGGTACGGAAATGGCGCGGTCGCCTCGGGCTTGCCGTACACACCTTCGGCATAGCGCCACGCGGATGGCTCAACGGCCGGCACATAGTCCGACATCACGCATCGCTTGAACGCATGCGCGCCGATAAACCGGGCCCGCAACGACTCGCGCACAAAGCGCCGGCTGCGCGCGCGCTCACGCTCGCAGAGCCAGCCCGTAAGCGCCGGCGGTGACCAAGTCAGCCAGACGTCTAGCATGAGGCCCTCAGAAATAGTGCTTGAGCAGGACTTGCCACAGGCGCTGCTGCGTCATCGCCCCGAACTCCGACAGCGGCGCGCCGCTGCTGATCTGCCACTGCAACGCCAGATCGGTGCGTTCGAAGCGGTAGCGCGCTTCGACCCAGCTCAGGCGGCTGCGGTCTTCCACGTTGAAGCGCATGAACCCGCTGAGATCGAGGCGTGGCATGAAGGCGTTCTGCCAGCGGATCATCGCGAACACGCTGTTGCGCGTGGCGGGTTCCTGCGCCGCGGTGACGGCCGCCCGATAGGCCGCGTACACCTGCGGGGGCCCCGCCTGCAGCTCTCGCCAGCCCTTGCCGTCTAGCGCGGCACCGTTGTAGTCGTATTCCAGCGTGAGCGACAGGTTGTTGCTGGCGGTGCAGGTCGCGCCGGTTGCGAGCTGGGAGCGGAACGCCGTGTCGCTGCCATCCCGGCCTAGCGCGCGGGCCAACGTGGAGGAGCGGCGCCCGCCCGTCCATTCGAAGAAGCCCACGCAAGCCTGGTTGAACAACGCCGTGGCGTTCCAGCCGAGCTGCGGCGAATCACCTTCCCGCCCATTGCCGTACAGCAGCCATTGCGGCGAGAAGTTGTCCACCAGGCGCGCGGTGCCGGCCAGCAACCACTGCGTGCGGCGGTTCGTCGCGCCGAGGTCGATGGCGAAGTTGCTGTCGTTCTTTTCGTCGGCAAGACGCGGTGCGACCAGCGCGGTGACCGATCCACCCGACCAGACCGCCTGTCCGCGCGCCATCACTGTCCCGAGGCGGTTCTCGCGCAGGCTTGCCGGATCGACGGATACCACCGAGCGCACCGCATCCTCACGAAAGTAATCGGTGGGGTTAAACCCGGTCGCCACGCCCAGGCGCATGTTGATGCGCCCCGCATCGGCGAGCACGGTGCCGTCGCCGATTCGCCCGCTCACGTAGAATTCCTTGAGCGTGTTGATGGCGGCCGGGTCTCCCACGAACCTGGCCGGGCCGTTGAGATCGAGCCGATCCGCAAAGACGAACTTCCAGCCGGGCAGGAACGCGCGCTGGAAGGCCAGGTCGATGGACAGCCGCTGCGCCGGGTCGGTAGTGCTGTCGGGCCGGTTCGTGGCCCATCGCAGCGCGCCCTCCACGCTCACCTGCGCGCTGCCGGTCTCGACGACCTCGATGGGCGTGCTGTCGGCCAGCGCCAGGCCGGCTTCCTCCTCCGCGCCGTTGGCGTGACAGGTCCCGCTCGCGGCCAGCAGCGCGAGCGCCCCGGCAAGCAACCGCTTCATTCCGGCTGGAAGCGCGGCAGGTAGTCCTGTTGGAACCAGCCATCCGGGACGTCGCGCGGCACGAAGCTGTCGTAGCGCATCACGGTCACGAGGTTCGGATTTAGGCCATCGATGATGACGATCTCGGTCGGACGCTGCGCGCCCATTTCCTCGCGATAGCGCCGGTAGAATGCCACTTTCAGCAGCTTGCCGCTGTCGCTGAAGAAGCGGGCCTTGATCGGGCGGCGCGTCGTGGTCTCCACCCACATCTCTATCGCGGCGTAGGTGTCGTCCGCCGCGCCGGACTTGAGCGCGAGCTTATAGGCATGGCGCGTCTGCCGGTCGCCGTCCTGGATATTCTCCTCCACCTCCAGCGTCGCCTTGTAACTCTGGGCGAAGTTGACCGTCACGACGTCGCCGTTGGAGGCCTGCCCCAGCAGGCGCTGCTGCGGGGAAATGCGCACGCTGGCCTTGCTGGCCGGGTCGAAGAACCATAAGTCGTTGCCCGTCTTGAGCATCAGCTTGTTCACATCGCGCGCGGGCGCGACAAAACGGATCAGGCTGCGGAACTGGCCCGAGCGCCCGTTGATGGCCGAATACGCCTGCAGCGCGTTGGCATCGGTCTGCTTGCCGTTGGTGTATTCGGTGAGTGTCACCGTCAGCGAGAACGGCTTGCCTGGATTGCGCACCGCGTCGCTCTCCGCAAGGATGGCCTGAGGATCGGACAGCTGCGCGGCGGCCAGTGTCTGCGTGGCACCGGCCAGCGCCAGTACCGCGAGCGCGCGGCCAGCGAAGCGGATAGCAAATGAACGCATCAACATCTTCAAAGTTCCTCTGATTGGACGTGCCTGCCCCGCCGGTCGCCTTGCGGGCGCCCGGTCGAGGAAGCAGGATTGAAAGGCGCTGTTGCCTGGCGCTTGGCGGGTCAATAACCCGGGTATTCCATCTGCAGGCGCACCCAGGCTGCGGTCCGTTCGCCGAAAGCCGTGGCGATGCGGCCGAGCGCCTCGTCAAGTGAGCGCAGGGGCCTTTCGGTCCGCGGCGCGGCCAGCATGCGGCGCGGCGCATCGACATTCGTCACACGGTCCGGCACGATCGTGAGGCCGCGCCGGGTGACAATCGGTTCGCGGCCCGAGGACACCGTGTAGACGGTCGACTTGAAAGTGGTCGCGAACGCGTCTGCCTCGAGCACCAGGGCGAGCTCGTCCACGCCCGGCGCGACCGGAATGCCGACGTCCTCATGCGACCAGAACGAAGCATAGTTGCCCGCGATGGTGAGCATCGATGGCACCCCGAGCCGGAAGCGCTCGCTCGGATGCGCGGCCGACCAGCCCTCGATGCCGAGCGTTTTCGCCAACGTCAGGGCCTTCTCACGGCCTTGGATCGCCTCGACGAGCGCGAATGAGACCGGAATTGTGGCCGTGACGCCGGTGGTGGTCACGACCTTGCCATCCGCGACGTAGCGCTTGCCGCGGAGCCACTGCGTCTTCGGAAAGGTCTTGCGGAGGTCGTCGAACGAATACCAGTGGCCCGTGGCATTGCGCCCTTCGAGCAGGCCGGCGCGTCCGAGCACCCAGACGCCATCGCAGACGCCTACCACCGTGGCGCCCTTGCGCGCCTGCGCGGCAACCCACCCAACCAGCTTCGGATCGTCGTCGCGATGCACGGCCGGCACGATCACATAGTCGGCGCCCTCCGGGAAGCGCTTGTCGAAGTCGTCGGTGGTGGCCTGCGGCGTGATCGTCAGGCTCGCGGGGAACATGCGCACCGTGCCGGGCTGGGTCGCGAGCGCGTGCACGTCCGCCGCATTGGACGCCGACAGGATGCTGTAAGGCACCACGTAATCAGAGAGTTCCGTGTAGTAGTTCTCCGCGACGACGGCCACGACCGGCCGGGTGCGTCCGAAGCGGGGCTGATATGCGGGCAACCGGTCCGCTTCCGCTTCAACGGCCTGCGCCAACCCGATCACCGCCTCCGCGGGGACCGGCGCGGGCGCGGCGCACGCGGCCTGCTCGACCGCCAGGAGAGACATCAGCAACAGGATCAGTCTACGCATGTATTCCTCTAGTCTTCAGAGTCAACGCCGATACCATACCTTTGTGCGGCGTGGCAACGTCGTATCAGGAAGCCGACGGCGGCAGCACGACATTGAAGGTAATGTCGTCAGTACCGCCGGGCGCATCGATGTCCAGACGAATCACCCACCAGCCCGGCATGCTGAACTTCATGCCCTGCAGCTGATAATCACCGGATGCCGCGCCGGATGCCGGGTCGGGCACCACGCGTGGCTGCGTGGGAAAACCGTGGTCGTGTTGCGGCATGCCGCCACCGAAGCGAATCGAGGCCCCTGGCACCGGCGCGCCGGCCGGAGTGCGCACGACGATCTGCCAGCTTTCCAGCTTATTGACGCGCGTGGGCTGCCCGGGCCGGCGCAGGTCAACCACGTACTTGCCGCCAGTAGACGTCTTTGTCGTCGACAGGTCCAGGCCGGGCGGCGGGGCGCCGTTGCCCTCGTCGCCGTGCGACGAACAGCCCGCCTGCAGGCTGAGCGCCACCACGGCGATTGCGAGCCATCCGAACCATTTCGTCATGATCGTTGTCCTTTCGTGCCGCCTCGGGACAGCATCAAGTATGGCGCAAAGCATCTGCCACGTTCATCCGCGCCGCGCGCCGGGCCGGCAGCACGGCCGAGAGCACAGCCACGAGCAGCAGACCCACGACCGTACCCACGATCAGGTCGCTCTCGCCCCAGACGCGAATGATGAGAGGCACCGGCGAGCGTCCAGGCGGCGTCCAGGTCATGCCGCTGTGGTTGATGAGGCCCGCGAGAGCGGCTGCGCTCGCCACGCCGAGTACCGCGCCGAGCAGACCCAGCATCAGGCCTTCGCAAACGAACATCTTGCGGATGCCGCCCCGGCATAGCCCCAGGGCGCGCAGCGTACCGATCTCCACCGTTCGCTCGATCACGGCCATGCTCATGGTGTTGCCGACCGTGAAGAGGACGATCGCGGCGATCAGCAACGCGACGAAGCCGAACAGCGTGGCGAACATCGCGAGCGCCTGTCCGTAGAAGGGGTTGAGCGTCACGAAATCGACGACCTCCATCTTCTCGCCCTTGAACTGGTCGGCGAGTAGCGCATCGAGGCGCGCCTTGGCCGCTTCGAGCTGCGCTGTGTGCTTGAGCTGCACCACGATCGCCGTGACGTGCGGGGATTCGTTGCCATAGACGAGACGCTGCGCCTGTGCGAGATGCAGACCCACATAGACATCGTCAAATTCCTTGATGCCCTGCTGCTCGGCCTTGACGACCTGCAATGCAGCCACGTTTGGCGCGCCGCGCGCCGTAGCGGCCAGCAGCTCGATGCCGGGCCGTGACCCGGTCGCCGCCGGCGCAGCGCCGTGTGTCGCCTGCGCGAGCGCGCTCACGTCCGCAGGCAAGGCGGGGCCGTCCACCTCGGCCCCATCCGCCTTGCCCTGCGCATCCGAGGCACCGTCGCAGTCGCTGACGCCGAGTTGGCTGCACAGGCTCAATACTCGTGCGAGGCCCGTACCGACGATCGCGGCATCGTTCTGCGTCCCGGTCAGCGCCATCGGCGCCACGACCACCGGGAACGCGTAGTCGTTCCAGTCCCGCATGCGGTTCTGGTCCTCGACCACCACGCCTTGCGCGATGGCCGTGCGCGAAACGCCGCGAGCGAAGTTGCCGGCGATGCCTTGCAGCTGCAGGGTTGGGGTCGCGACGACGAGCATCGGCGCAAGGACCGGATCGGCCTGGATGGCATGGATGATCTTGTCGTAGCCGGCGATGCCGTACGCCGCCGGATTCCCACTGCCGTAGAGATAGTAGCCTTCACGCTGGATCTGCAGGTGGCCGCCGTATTTCACGTAATCGGTCTGCAGGCCGTAGGTGATATTACGGCTGTAGCCACCGAACAGTAGCACTGCATGGGCGCCCACGATCATGGCGAGGATTGTCGTGATCGAGCGACGACGGTTGCGCAGCAGGTTGCGCAGCGCCAGGGCAAAGGTATTCATGCGGCCTCCCGTTCGCCAAGACCTCGGCAGACGTTGACGATCCTGCCGTCGGCGATCCTTACTACGTCGTCTCCGATGGCAAGGACCTGGGGATCATGCGAGGAGATCACGAAGGAAACGCCCTGCTCTTGCTGTAGCCGGCGCATGAGCGCGATGATGGCCGCACCCGTGTGGCTGTCCAGATTGGCGGTCGGTTCGTCGGCGAGCACGATCCGCGGCGACGCCGCCAGCGCGCGCGCCACGGCCACGCGCTGACGCTGGCCGCCCGAGAGCTGCCCCGGCCGATGCTTCGCCTTATCGGCCAAGCCCACGGCGTCCAGCAGCTCCGAGACGCGCCGCGCCCGATGCCCCTTGGACGCGTTGGCAAGCAGGAGCGGATACTCGACGTTCTCGTAGGCGGTAAGCACCGGGATCAGATTGAAGTTCTGGAAAACAAAGCCGAGATGGCGCACGCGAAAGTCCGACAGGGCGTCATCGCTCAGACGAGCGATGTCCTGGCCCGCAACGACCAGGCGGCCACTGTCTGGCCTGTCGATGCAACCGATCAGGTTCAGCAACGTCGACTTGCCGCTGCCCGATGCGCCAGCGATCATCGTCAACCGGCCGCTGCGGATCTCGAGGTCGATATCGCAAAGCGCCGCGACCCCTACCGCACCCAAGCTGTAGCTCTTTCCAATGGAATCTAGTACGACGGCGTTCATGGAAGCTGGAAGAAGGTGTTGTCGCCGCGCGAGATGCGCCCGCGACATGAGCCGAACGACCCGGTCGTCCAGCTCGCTGTTCGGGAGACTACCCGCCCTGCGGCATGGGAAACAGCTGTTCGTTCGGACAGCCACGGCGCGTTCAGAAAAGCTTGCCCATCAGCGCGGCCTTGACGACGGCCTCAGTCTTGTTGGCTGCGTTCAACTTCCGCATCGCGTTGCCCAAGTGGAATTTCACCGTGCGTTCATCGACCGACAGGATCTCGCCGATCTCCGAATTGGTCTTGCCGGTCGCGGACCACTTCAGGGAGTCCTGCTCACGGTTGGTCAGGCTGACGCCAGCTTCTGGCATCAGTCTGGGTGTCAGGTACTGGCTCATCACGACGTGCACGGCGTTGGCAAGCCACGACATCCGGCCTTCGTTCTCCGCCAGCTCCGCCCGGCCGATGGCGCTGCCAGAACGGACCATGGTGAGCAGCCCCCTCGCGCCCGATGCGCTCTGGGCCGACATGCACCAGCCATGGCGCAGGCCATAGTGGTCGGCCTCGGCCCAGAACTCGTTGTTCCTGTCATGGCCGCTAGAGGTCCAGACGAGCGGCTGTGTCGTGGAAAAGCCGTGTCGCACAGTGGGGTCAATCGCAAAATAATGCTGTGAGAGATAATGTCGAACCCACGGCTCGGGATAATCGGAGAAGATGGAGAAACGAGGCTTGCTTACCGGTAATGGAGCGCATATGCCATAGGCACAATGCTCAAATTCAAACTGCCTGACTATATTTGACACCTCAACAAAAAGATCCTCCGCACTTTTTGCGGCACCAAAACGCTCGAGGCACATCTCACGCCAGTCTCTCATTTGACCACCCGACGATTGAAACAGCAAACTTCTGACCTTCTCGCTAGTGAAATTATTGTTATCGCGACTTTCTCAGAAAAAGATGAAACATTAGTGAATTCGCGCCCCAAAGTCGAGACAGAGGTCAAGACAAGAGATTTAATGCTCGCATTTGCATCTTACGCCGCACGCGAAAGAACAATCTCAAGGGATTTGGTGATACGCAAGCGCGCGAGCAGTATTACTTTTTCTTGAGCCGTTGTGACCTGCCATTTTTGGTAGAAGCGCCTGCCGACAATTCTCCGGGATCCGGCCGGCGCGACGGGCAGCGGGGAGTCGGGAGCGGCTCAAACGACAGCGTCGATCGACAAAGCTGCCAGGTCCTCATTTCATCGCCAACATCATTGCCCCACCCGCCGTTGCATTGTCAAACTCGTCACGCGTAGCCTGAATTTGCATTCGGCGCCTCCATCCTTTCTATTCACATCAATGACAAGGAGAGAATTAAAAAAAATTCAATTGAAATGTGTTGACCGTCATGCCAGAATCCCCGGCCCAATAGATTTCACCATTAGCGGATACATCTCCGTGTCGACCATCCACGTAATTGTACGCTGACGTACGGCGCCTTCTCGGCCGTTTACCCATTGTTCCATTCGTCCTCGTATCGGCTCTGGCTCCCACGCATTGAGGACTAACGTGAACATCAACGTAGCAAAATTGCTTTCAACCGATCGTCTTCACGGTTCGGCCCCGGAATTATGGTAAATGCTCGAACCGGTATTCTTCCAAGGCGCGATACCGTAATGGTGACAGTATGGATACAATCAAGTGGCAGGCAGAACTGCTTGCGGACATGCATGACGTATCGTCCACGGGAGAGGCATTCCTGCGTGTCGAACGGGCGGCGCACGCGCTAGGCTTCGACACATGTGCTTACGGCATGCGGTTGCCGTTGCCGCTGTCTCGACCACGCACCACGATCTTCAGCAGCTACCCGACCGCGTGGCAGGCCCGCTATCAAGAGGCCAACTATCTCGCAATTGACCCGACAGTCGCGCACGGCCGGCATACCACAGTTCCACTCGTGTGGGATGACTGCGTCTTCGCCGACACGCGTGCGTTGTGGGAAGAGGCACAGAAAGCTGGCCTGCGCGTCGGCTGGTGCCAATCCTGCTTCGGTGCTGACGGCGTGGGCAGCATGCTGACGCTGGCGCGCAGCGGCCAGCCGATCTCTGCCAGCGAACTCGAGAGCAACGAACGAAAGATGCGCACCCTGGTCAGTGTGAGCCACGTGATCTTCTCGCGCATGCTCGGCGCCAATGCATCGGCCGTGCAGGCGGAGAAGCTGACCCGCCGCGAGACTGAGGTCCTGCGCTGGACAGCGGACGGCCTGACATCCGGCGACATTGCCGGCATCCTGCACCTATCGGTGGACACCGTCAACTTCCACATGAAGAACGCCGTGCGCAAGCTAAATGCGCCGAACAAGACCGGAGCAGTCGTACGCGCGGCCATGATGGGCTTGCTGTACGCCTGATCTCGAGTCGCGGTGCCGGCAGAGTGTAATGGTCGAAGGATCGCCATGGCTCGTGCTCTGGCTCGGCGGTCAGGCCAGTTCGAATTGGCCTGCATAATTGGGGCGCAGTGAGACCGCAGCCGGTGTATCGATCCAACACGCGATCAGGCAATCTCTGCCCGAAATGTGGGGAACACCCACGCGCCGCGCAGTAAAGCCGGCTTTTCGGAGTAGGCGCTCGACGCCCAGTGGCGACACCGTGATAAGGTGCGCCGCGCCGCGGTTAGCCGCTGCAGTCAGTGTTTCGGCGAGCAGTTGCACGGCAAGTGCGGACGACATATGACCGAACGCATTGCCGCTTTGAACACCTTCCGGGGGCGTAGCCGCAAAGCGTGACAGTTCCCAGACGCGCGCAGATGCGGGCGGCGCATCCCCGCCGAGCAACTGAGGGAAGACCTCGCCGAGCAAGTAGGGACGCGTAGTGGGCAACAGACGCGCAATACCCGCCAGTTTCCCGCTCACGTGCGCCGCTACGTAGAGCGTATCGAGCTGGTCGAACTGATCGAGCTCCACACCGTTCGAGCAAGCCAGAGGCCAGTCCAACTGTTCGACAAAGACCTGGTAACGGTAGCGTGCGATTCTTTGCATCAGCGCCGGCCCCAGCTGCTTCGCGGTTCCCGAAACAAAGTCCACTTTATCCCCTGTCGATCCAACCAGGGGGATTGGACAATGGAATGGTCCATCTGGTAACTACCTGAATTGGTGGACCTGTTGCGTACGGCGCGCATCGCGCAGTTGACACGTGCCCGCAACATCAAACACGGAACATAGTGCGCTTGGCCGCAAGACATATGCCTGCTCACCGGCCGCTTCGTCAGCGCCAGGAAAGAGGCTCCAATATAATTTCACGTATATGAAATTATATTGGCATCTTGTGGGACGTGGCCTGTAACAGCTGGATGCGACTCGGCGAACTTCGCATCGTCTTGGGCCAAGTTTGACATCCTCCCGGCCCTCAGCCTTCGGCTGCCGCCTTACGGCGGGGGATTCCTCCGGTGCTACGTGATACGATTCTCTACGTAGTCACTTCGGTGGGTCCCTGCTTCGTAGAGTGGCTTGACTACGCCGACTCTCCACAGGCTGCAACGCGGTGACCCCGCGCCAAACCATAGCGACTCCATCCGAAACTTTAGGGTTCCAGATCATGACTGCGAGCTTGCCGATAACCGCGGGCAACGGTCAATCAAAGCGGTGCTCAACCAGTTCCAGTGATTCGCTGACGCGCTCAAAGCGCGAGGTAAAGCTCGCTCAGAATTCCCTCCCCATGCAGGGTACACACAACAAACAGACCAGCGACAAAATACCCGCTTCGTGAGTTGAGCGCACGCCGAGGTAAGGGACATTTGATATCCGAAGGGTTATGGCCCCAGACCAATCCGAAGCTGAACGCTTGGATACTCGACGACGCTACCCGCCCCGGAAAACTTCACCATCTTCCCCGCATTGCCCTCCCGCCGCAGCCACAGGGGCATCTCATCCTGGCCGTCCCAGATTGTCGGCATTGCAGTAGTGGCCAGCGTAGCAGCGCCTTATCGTGTCCGACATCGTCAACGTGTTGGCGTGGCGTAGATGTGTAGTTCGAATTTCCGGTCACCGCATTGGAGCAACCCTGATGTCGACGTCCCTCCCCGCCTGGCAGGCCTTGCGTGAGCATGCTGCCAAGATTCGCCATACCCATATGCGTGACTGGTTCGCGGGCCCGCACGGCCAGACCCGCTCCGAGCACATGACGGCTTCGGCCTGCGGCCTGACCCTTGACTACGCCAAGAACCGCGTTACCGAGGAAACCCTGAGTTTGCTGCTCGAACTGGCCCGCCAGGCACGCGTGTGCGAGCGGCGAGATGAAATGTTTGCCGGCGAACCGGTCAACACCACCGAGCGCCGCGCAGCACTCCATATGGCGTTACGAGCCCGCCCCGGCGATGGCTACCGCGCATTGGGTGTGCCGGTAGAGGCCGATGTATCAGCCGTACTGGCGCAAATGGAACTGTTCGCACATGAAGTGCGCAACGGCACATGGACAGGCTTTGATGGCCGCGCCATCACGGATGTGGTCAACATCGGCATCGGCGGTTCTGACCTTGGGCCACGCATGGTGTGCCGCGCCCTGGTGGATGATACGGAACCCGCGCCGCGCATGCATTTCGTCGCTAACGTGGACGGCTATGACCTCGCCCGCAAGCTGACTCGCCTAAATGCAGCCACCACCCTAGTGATCGTCTGCTCCAAGACCTTCACCACAGTGGAAACCATGGCCAACGCCCGCACTGCGCGCGACTGGTTCCTGCGCCATGGCGCCACACGGGCAGACCTTGCCCGCCACTTCGTGGCCGTGTCGTCCAACCGGGACGCTGTGGCGGCGTTCGGTATCGACCCCGGCAACATGTTCGCGTTATGGGACTGGGTGGGTGGGCGCTTCTCGCTTTGGTCGGCCGTGGGCCTGTCGATCGCAGTCGCGATTGGCTTTGACAGGTTCCGCCAGTTACTCGATGGCGCACGGGCGATGGACCGGCACTTCGCCAGTGAGGCACCCGAACAGAACCTGCCAATAATCCTCGGCCTGCTGGACGTCTGGTACCGCAGCTTCATGGGCGCTGCCAGCCGCTGCGTGGCGCCCTATTGCGAACCGCTGGAATTGTTGCCGGCCTTTCTGCAGCAACTGGAGATGGAGAGCAACGGAAAGTCGGTGCAGCACAATGGTGCGGCGCTGGAGACCGGATCGGCCGCAGTGGTCTGGGGCACCACCGGCACTAATGGCCAGCATGCCTATTTCCAGATGATGCACCAAGGCTCACAACTGGTGCCGGTGGACTTTATCGCCTGTCTGCAACCTCACAGCGATTTGCCCGGTCACCACACTAAGCTCCTGGCCAACTGCTTTGCACAAAGCGAAGCACTGCTACGGGGGCGCACTGCCGCAGAGGTGTGCGCAGACGCCCAGGTAAATGAAATGTTGGTGCCGCATCTCGTATTCGAAGGGAATCGGCCAAGCAATACCCTCCTGCTGCAGCAGCTTAATGCTTTCCATCTGGGCGCTTTGCTCGCTATGTGCGAACACCGCACATTTGTGCAGGGGGCACTTTGGAACATAAATCCATTCGATCAATGGGGAGTGGAACTCGGCAAGAAGCTGGCCGGCCCCATCGAGCGCGAACTGGAAGGCGCACCGGCGCAGCCGCATGACGCATCGACAGCGGCGCTGATCCGCCGCGCGTGCCGCGCCAGAGCTGTGACGCCGGATTGATTCGTTGCACGTGAAGCCCTTGCACTCAGGAGTGCTCTCTTCGCATGGTTCGCCAGGCCGACGGAAACTGGTCCCGCCAGCCAGGCGATTCCTGCTGGATTCGTCCTCAAACCTGATTTGTGCATGAAGTGCGCAGGTCGAACTCGAGCTTGTGAATCGCGCCACAAGCTCGGAGCTTCTGGGGGTGACAAGCGCCGGCAAGAGGTAGCGGCGACATGTCTAGTTATCAGTCCTGCACCCCTGCGCGCCGCCCCCCCCGAGTTACATGCGCGATGCAGAACCGCCCATCACGCTGCAACGTGGGCGACGTGTCAGGTTGACGGCGCACAAGAGACAACGGAAAGCGAACCCGTCAGCTGGCCGCAGCCTGGGACGAAGTAATTGCGCAATAGGATGGCCTGCTTGCGCCCAAGCGAGCACTGATGGCGACTTCGTCGGTCTCGGCTGCGATTGCGCAGTATGCGGGTTCAACGGCCTTGGCCATGCGGGCGCAGTACGCCGGATCTTCCGCCTTGGCCATACGAGCACAGTACGCCGATTCTTCCGCCTTCGCCATGCGAGCACAGTACGCGAGTTCCGCCTCCTTGGCCATACGTGCACAGTATGTGGGCTTGTCGGCTGCTTCCCGAGCGCAATATGCAGCAGAGGTCAGCGGGCTGCCGAATTCGTGCATGCTCAGCGCATCGCTCGTCGCGGCCATCTCCATGAGACGAACCTCATCCTCCGGGCCGTCGATGCCAACGTAGGGGTTATGGTGAAGGACATAGCCGAAGATGCGCTCGCAATCGCTGGCATAGCGCCTCGTATCCAGGATGTGGGCGTGCCAGAAGGCATCCACCTGCTCACTGGGGACGGCGGGCGTGTCGGGATACTTCGCCGCCAGCTTAAGGAATTGGCGGTAGCCGCTCTCAGCGTGCTCCAGCGATTCCGGCGTCCAATGCGCGTGTTGCTGGTGCAGCAGCTTGGCCTTCATCCTGGAAAAATCGAGATTGTCGATGTCCTGCCACATGATTTCAACAATACGGTCCTGCATATTTTGCTCCCTTGTTATTGGACTGCATAAGCACGCGCTTGGCTGGCTTCCAGTCAGGCGCGCATCGGTTCCGGCCCATTCTCGAAAGCGGGGCCGTTCTCCATACGGCTGGCCAGGAAAGCAGTGATCTTTGCCGGCGGCAGCGGATGGCTGAAGTAGTAGCCCTGCACTTCGTCGCAGCCTTCGCGGCGCAGGAACTCAAGTTGCGCTTCGTTCTCCACGCCTTCGGCGACCACTTCCAGCCCGAGCCGGTGCCCGAGCCCGATTACCGCACTGGTAATTTGCGTGTCGCTGCGGCTTTCTGGTATGTAGCGGACGAAGCTTCGGTCGATCTTGACCGTATCGATAGGCAAGCGGCTCAGGTAAGCGAGCGAGGAGTAGCCGGTGCCAAAGTCGTCGATCGCCAGTCGCACGCCGATGCGTTTCAGACGCGAGAGCCAGCTGGACGCCTGTTCAGCATCGCGCATGACCATGCTTTCGGTAAGTTCAAGTTCCAGCAGGTTGCCGGGCAGCCTGGCTTGCCGCAAGGCATCGATAATGGTCAGCCTAAGCGACTTGTCGGCGAACTGCCGGGCCGAAAGATTGACTGACACACGCACAGGCGAAAGTCCCTGGGCACACCACGCGGCGTTTTGACGGCACGCTTCGCGCAAGGCCCACGCGCCGATCTCGACAATGGCGCCACTCTGCTCCGCGAAGTGGATGAAATCTCCAGGCAGGACCATGCCAAGTTCCGGGTGGCGCCAGCGGATCAGTGCCTCGACCGCCGTGCACGCGCCCGACGCGAGTGCAATGCGCGGCTGGTAGTAGAGCATGAATTCGTTCTGCTCGAGCGCGCGGTGTAGGTGCGACTCCATGTCAATGCGCCGCCGCAGCGACGCGCTCATGCCGCGGCAGTAGAACTGGTAGCCGTTCTTGCCGAGCTGTTTGGCACCGTACATGGCCAGGTCGGCATGCTTGACCAGGGTCTGCCACTCATCGCCGTCTTCAGGAAAGGAACTGATGCCGATGCTTGCAGTCACCCGAACTTCAGACTCATTGACAACGAAAGCTGGCTCGAGCGCAGCCTGGATCCTGGCGATGGTCCGGCCCAGGACCGTCGAATCGCCTCTGGGGTCCAGCAGCACGATGAATTCATCTCCACCGAAGCGGGTAATCAGTTCCACGTCATTGAGGCTCTTGCGCAGCCGGTCGGCCGCCTCGCGCAACACGGTGTCGCCAGCGTTGTGGCCAATCGTGTCATTGACGACCTTGAATCCGTCGAGGTCGACAAAAATAACATGCAGGGTCTGGTCGCTTGCGCGGGCACGGGTCAGCGCCTTTTCGAACTCGGCCTTGAACATCAGTCGGTTGGGCAGGCCCGTAAGAGCATCGTGATTGGCGATGAAGCGCAGGTTCTCCTCGGCCTGGCGCCTCAGTAGGAAGTGGCCGGTCTGATTGGCAATGCCTGTCGCCATGGTGAGCGCGTGCGCATCGCGACTGCACCTGGCACGGGAATAGAGTTCGACGACGCCAAGCGTCACGTGGCCCCTGCTCAGCGGGAAGGCAAACACCGTCCGGATGCCGCCCACATGGAGCCACTTGGCTTGCGCGTGCCGGGCCATCGCAATCCCGTTTGCATACCATTGCGGCGCCTGCAAGACCGCAGCGCCAGCCGGCCATGCAGGGCGATTAGCGAGCCAGGGCTCCAGCGCCTTGACGCGAGCCATACAGATAGGGGGCAGCTTCAGTCCATGGCGGTCGTCGCTCGGCCAAAAGGCACCGGCCTCCCATTCCATGCCTTCGAGCAACGTGTGGACGATCTCCTCCAGCACCTCGATTTCACTGGTGGCTGTCGCCAGACTCAGGGTGATCTGGTGTTCCTGCGCCCTGGCCTGCTCGGCGGACTTGCGCTGGCTGATATCCTGCGCGGTTCCATGCAGGACGGCGCTGTCCGCCCCTCCAAGCACGTGGCCAATCAGATGCAGCCAGCCTCGGCGGCCGCGCCGCGACTGGTAGGGGCACTCAAACTTGAACGGCTGACGATCCTGCACGGCTGCCCGCATCGTTTCGCGCAGCGCGGCGCGATGGCCGGCGTCGATCGCCTCGAACAGCGTTTCCGGAGTCGGCTTGTCGCCGCGCCAGCCAAGCAGGCGCGCCATTTCGCGGGAAAAATGCGCGCTGTCCTTGCTTAGGTCAATGCGCCAATCGCCGAGATGAGCGATCTGCTGGGCCTGGGCGAGCGCGGCCTGGCTTTTGCGAAGGCTGTGCGTCATCTGGTCGGCCACGGCGATGGCACGGGCCCGCGAACTCGACAACGCGTAAGCCAACCACCCCATCAGCACGCTGATAATCAGCCCGGAAATGACTACCAGCGCCGGCAGGTAACGCTGTGGACCACCGATAACTTTCGCATCGGCTGCAAATGCGATCACCCAACGCCGCCCCCCGAAATCCCGTTCGACGCTCTTGACCAGGTCATGCTGCCCTTCACCCGGGGCCGTCTCGCCTCCCGACCCCGCTGTCGCAACGTGCGAGGCAGCCGCGTGGATGGCGCTGAAGCCTGCGCCCCGACTGCGTCCGAGTCCTGTGACACTGTCATAGAGCAGATTAGCAGCGGACGGAGGAACCGCGGGCTCCGTAAAGTCTCCGGCGTCATACACGCGGAACCGGATCCTGCGTAGGTTCTCGTTGCTGACAAGGTCCTTCATCAGGTCATCCACCCGGATTCCCGCGCCCACCGACCCGACATATGCGCGTCGGCGGGCTTCCACGGAGTCTAGGTTCTGCACCTTGTGGTACACCGGTAGGCGCAGGGCGATCCCTACATGTGGGTTCTTTGCCTCGCTAAAGATGAGGCGCCCACTGCTGACCGACTGCCCGGTATCGCGTGCCCTTTCGAGGGCAGCCAAACGGCGAGGATCCTCGCCCATGTCGATGCCAATTGATGCAAGGTTGGTATCGAGCGGCTCGACATAGGTCAGCACGTAGTGACCGGGCCGACGGCCGGGAGGACGGAGATTGAAGGTTATCCCCTTCTCGCGCAGGATTGGATCGCTGCGCTGCCGAGCGACAAAGGCATCAATGTTAGACGCCCGCACATAAGGCGCGTAGTTCAGCGTCTGGAAACCAGGATAGCGCTGCGGCAGGTTCAGCCCTCTGACGAAATCGCGAAATTCACCACGCGAGACATGATCGGTGGCGCCGAACAGCGCCTGCATGGTCACCAGTACGTCGGTATAGAGACGGATCCGTGTATCGATCTGCTGGACGGCGTCGCCGGTATCGTTTTCAAAACGGAGCCGCACGTCCTTTTCCAGCAAATTGGAGCAGAACGCATAGACGACAGCCGTCGTCAGCACGCCAAGCAGCACGGTTGCGGCCATGACGGTGCGCGACCCAAGGTGTCCAAGCGGGCGCAGCATGCGCGCGAGCGTTTGGCGCAAGATTGTTTCCCCGGATGTCGACGGCGGCCATTCAACTAACGCCCGTTGCCAACGAATGATACGAAAAGCACTGACTGGAGTGCGGCGACTTCGACCAGTCACCTAAAATGTCTTAACAATTTATAACAAGCTGGGATGATTAGCGTTAAATTATTTTGATACAGACACCCAACGTTAGTTGGGTACTTTTTTTGCAAATGACAAGATTATAAATTCGAATTAAATGCCCGCTTAATCGCAAATTAGCGTATCGTCGCGGAATTCCGGCGTTGTCCTGGTTTGCGACCAATTTCAACGAAATGCCAGGAGATTCACAGAACTGACATAATTTTCGGAATGCCCAATGCATGCGGAGCATTGCCTACGTTGCCGCTGCGATATCGGATGTCGCGTGGAACTTCCTGGCTCCGACACATCTCCAGGTGACGTCCGCGGGCCAGTTTTATCAGTTGTCGGCGAGTTGAAATATTTCCTGACTAGCCTACAGAGGCCGTATCTGATACTCCCCACAGATCTCTGACGGGCGTCGCGTTGATGGGCTCAGCAAGCTTCCAAGCTTGCGCTCCCACAGGAAAAAACAGGCTCTCCCCCGCTTATCAATGCCTCCTGAAGCCCAACCACGTTTCTACGGCTGGACCGATTTTTCGTACATCTCAGAAAATGACCCTGTCGATTACCGAGTGCATCGATAAACAGCTGCTACATGCGGTGTTCCAGCCCATCGGCATCCTTTCTTCCGGAGACATCCTGGGCTATGAAGCATTGCTGCGTGGTCCGGTTGGATCGGCTCTGGAAAGCCCCTCGGAGCTCTTTGGCCAAGCTCAACGGGAGAACTGCATGGTTGAGCTTGAGCACTACGCTGGCAAACTTAGCGTCAGCGCATTCGCAAAGACCCAGCTTCCTGGAAAACTTTTCCTGAACTTCAGTGCCGCAGCTATCCGGCAAATCGCCAGCTGCGAAGCTGATGTGCGAGCGTTCCTAGAAACGCTGCAGTTTCCCATCGAGCGAATCGTCATCGAGCTAACGGAGCAATCGAACCCCGATCCTATTTCGACCCTTGAAACCTCGATTCGACGCTTGCGTGACGCGGGCGTTCGGTTTGCACTCGATGACTTTGGCACGGGAAACTCCAATCTTGGCCTATGGATTGCATTGCAGCCTGATTACATTAAAATTGACCGCTCAATTGTTCACGGTGTGTCTCAGTCAGCGTTTCACCTCGAAGCGATCCGCCATCTGCATGAGCTCGCCAAGCACGGGCATGTGCAACTGATAGCAGAAGGCCTCGAAACGGTGGAAGACCTGATGGTCTGTCGCGATATTGGCATTACCTATGCCCAAGGCTTTATCCTGGGCAAGCCGAATACTTTTCCGAGCGTCACTCTCCACGCGCAAGCACTAGCTGCCGTTCGTGCGGAATCTATCGCGGTATTTCCGGAAGCCGTAAAACTGGCGCCTCGTGGGTTCTCCGCCAGCAGGCTCATGATTAGCGTGCCAAGCGTTCCCCCGGAAGCCCGTAACAATGATGTTCTCGACATCCTGGCACGAAATCCGAAGCTTCATGCAATCGCCGTGGTCAAGGACGGTCGGCCCGTGGGCGTAATCAATCGCCGTAATTTTGTTGACGCCTATGCACTTCCATATCATCGAGAACTCTTCGGAAAGAAAAGCTGTCTTGAGTTTTCCAACGAATCCCCGGTTATTGTGGAGAGAACCGCCACGATGGAACAGTTGGCGCATCTCTTGAGTGCGCAGGACCAGCGATACATATCGGACGGCTTGGTTATTGTCGATCAAGGTCAGTACGTCGGCCTTGCAACTGGCGAAGACCTGGTTCGATCGGTGACGGAGGTTCGCATTGAGGCCGCACGATATGCAAATCCGCTGACTTTCCTACCGGGCAACATACCAATTGACGCTCACATAAAACGACTCATTGAGAGTGATGCATTTTTTTACGCTTGCTATTGCGACCTCAACAGTTTTAAGCCGTTCAACGATGTATATGGTTATTGGCAAGGCGACGAAATGCTGAAGCTCGCTGCCACGATCCTTGGTGAAGCTTGCGACACTCAGAAGGATTTTTTAGGGCATGTGGGGGGCGATGATTTCTTAATCCTCTATCAGAGCGAAGATTGGGAAAGGCGCCTTCGCGCTGCGATGGCGAAGTTCGATGCAAACGCCGTACATCTCTACACCCCTGCTGATATCGAAGCGGGTGGCATTCTGGCCGAGGACCGCCACGGAAATCCTCGTTTCTATGGTTTCGTGTCCATGGCTGTCGGCGTCGTCCCGGTTAAACCAGGCGCGAACATCGATGCGGACGCCATCGCGACCTTGGCCGCAGAGGCCAAGCGCGTGGCGAAAAGATCCAATTGCAACTTCTTCTGTATGCACAGCCTGCCCGCCTGATAGCAGCGGCTGGCACCCGGCTTGTGCAGCCGTAGAACGGCTGGAGGCGAAAGCCGCGACTTTTGCCGACAGGGCGGGGTTTCCGATCACCCCGAAGTGGGGGATGTCACGGGGCGCCTTCCATGTAAGGATGTTAGTGACAGGTCTGCGGATACCCGTCAACACTTGTGGCCCTCGACACATGTTGACGGGGGCCTTTCTTTTGTCGGACGGCGTTTGCTACCACTACCCGAGCACCCAAGCCAGACCTACAAAACATCCACGTGGATCCGGCAGAATGACCGCTGGGCTGTTCGACCGCAAGCCTTTCGATACATGGGATGCCGCCCCGCCGCGGCGCGCAAAAGAAAAGAAGGTGGATCTGATGATCCAGGGCCCGGACGGAACGATGCGAGCGCCGGACGCTAATACGACGGCTATTGAGCCACCCTCAATAACGAGGGCGCCCTAAGGCGCCCCCGGCGGCGGCCAGTGACTGTTCCCCCAGCTGTCACGATCCAACGCGGATGGAGTGTATCAATGGCGTCGGCATGGGCTTTCCCCTCTGCGGCAGGGGGAAGCACTGGCTCGATAGTTACTGCCAAAGTACCAACTTAGCGGCACACCTCCCCTTCGTAATGCCGGCTCCAGCCGAATCCCCTTCGACTATCCCTCGGGAAGCTGATCGCGAAATGAAGCCTCGATTTGCTCGATTAGGGTCGGGGTGGCGGTTGTCCGTAGGTTTTCGAGAAGTTTATCAAAGGCCATCTGCACGGACGACACGTCGGTTGCCGCGATGAGCTGCTTTCGGATTGGATGGTCGATCGTCCCAAAAGTACGAACAGCGATGTCCATCAGATAGAATTTGGCAGCTGCGAGCGACCTTTTCCGCACTGGCGATTTTGACGGCGATGAGAGAGCAGCCGATTGGACGACAGTCAGTGCTTGTGAATCGGTGCTGGGCCCTGCCTTCCGGATTAGCCCGGACAGCAATAGCCTCTCGATGGCAGCGGGCTCGAGCCCGAGTTGGTTGGCCAACACCCCCAACTTCTCATAGCCAATCCGCCCGTCCACCATAATCAGCAGCGAGCGAGTTCGGCGGTCCAACCCGCCCTTGCGCGAAGCCACTTCCAGGCGTCCGGCATCCGTTTTCTCAAGCCATCTATTTGTATTTTCCATCACGCCCTCCATCCGTCACCAGCAAAAAATGTTATGACACATTGATGACAACCATATGTCTTAACAATTGGCGGCCCTGCGGTGTTGGCACTGCCCTTCTTTGGAATGGACAAGCCATTTTCGACGGCAGCAAACCCGCGGAGTCGGACGACTCCGTATGGTTTCGAGCGCGATCGAGCCTCGATAAGCTATCTCGTCAGCGTGAGCACTGCTGCGATCCGCCGTTGAATGCTTTTCCGCCGGGCCGCTGGCTCTGGACCATACTTTCGCGATCGTGAAACTTAGATAAGCGGCCTAATTGGCCTGTGTCAGATGTCAGACCGATCATCCGCGTTCGCGGAACCCCGACTACGCCCGACGCACGTGCACCAGGGAATCGCGTTTCGTATCGCCGCAAAAATGCAGATCAATTTGATCTTCGCATCTCGAACTGACAAACCTAAGTTTTACGGAAAACTGCAACGTTTTGCATAACCAAACAGACAATTACGGAGAACGACGCTGCTTTCCCCGACAATTATTAACCGCAGTATCGGACGATCGTCGCTGCGTTCCCCACCTAAGGGTGTGGCCTACCAAGGTAGGGTAAGACGAGATCCATGTTCTCATCAATAATCGACGTTGGCAAGCTTGACCCCTTGCCAACCCGTTAGGGTGTAGACCGTCCCCGCGGCTACACCCATTTTTTATATCGATGCTTCCAGCAGCATATAGTCGATGCTAGAATTACCTCGGGGTTGGTTCCATAAAAAAAACGAGTTCGAAATCCGAGTTAAGAAGTGATAATTTATTTATCACAACCAAAAGTAATATTGTCTCGATAACCCACTTTACCTTTTTTCGAAATAATAAAAGGAATTTCGACCATTGAAAAATTTTATTTCTGCGTTGACGATGTCGCCTTGCACCCTTCTTAAAGTTGAGGAGTCCAGCGAGTTACATCAGCGCTCAATTTTTACAATACGCGTATAAACGATGCGGCGTTATGTTAGTGACGCAGCCAATCGGTCCAAGTTGCTCTAGTCACCAGACCGAATTTCGCATCCGCTAAGAATTGGTGCTTTGAACGTGGTCGACCTCAATCAGTGAGGTTGGATCCTGCTGTTCGAGCGGTTCCACGCGGCGAAGGGAAGAGGAACGAACAGTGGCACGTGACCAATCAATGTTGTCAGCTTCGCAAACATTGGCGACCAGTACCTCAGATAGCTTGTCCCATATACCGGCCTCTTGCCAGGCCCGCAGTCGTCGCCAGCAACTCATCCCAGAGCCACATCCCATTTCCTGAGGCAACTTTGCCCAACGAATGCCAGTCTGGAGTACAAAGATAATGCCACTCAGCGCGGCGCGATCGCCAAGCCGGTTGCGTCCGGGACATCCTGGAAGCCTGGGCTTTGGCGCTGGCAACAGTGGCTGAATCATTGCCCAGAGATCGTCGTCGAGTATTGATTTGTACATTCTTTTGATGCGGAAACTGCGTAGCGATCAAGAATCGCGTGCCGATCTTCGCCAATGTCACGCACATTTCACAGATGGCTGCTTGCGGTCATCAGATATTGCCAGATCGCTGAATTGGCAGTGCCGAGCCATCTTACAAATTAGGCCGTGCGTGTCCGAATCAATGAGCGTGACAGCTTCTGTCAGTCATGGGAAGCCTCCCCCTGCTAAGGCGGGGAAACGCAGTTCTATAACAAGATGATTGGTGAGCTCGCCGCAGATCCCGATCTATTGAAACTAGTGCATAAATCGGATACATCCCGACTTCCTTGGCTCGACCAATTGGCTGGATCGATCCCGCGTTAGAGATGACCTGCTGGTCCTCAGCATTAAGTCCCAACCCTTTGAGGGATAGCCGCACAGTGAGCCAGATCGCTTCGGCGTCCGCCGCGATCGGTCTTGACCGGCGCTCAAATTCCTTGACAAAGCGATCCGGAATCAGCTTGACCCAATGGCTGAGTCGTTCCGATGTTGACTTCGTTCGAAGCTAAGAGGTGGAATAGTCGCCTGTAGTGTTGCGCTCAAAGCTCAACATGGTCTCTTCGCTATCGCAAAGGTCCGATCGTCAGTTTCATACACGCCCGCAACGCAAGGCCTCAGCCCGAATTCCGATCGGCGGCGTGGATATTCTCGACCGGATAGCTGGAGCGCCATTCTCTCTACCATCCCGTGCGTATTGCTGATTCCTCTGGGAAGAGGCCACGTTTGCAGGATGATGAAGCCTGTGACAGTGGCGACAAGTGGTGCCACACTGCGCGGCAACGCCCTTCCGGGCCAGTTAAGAAAGGCTAGGCTGCTTGCAAACCCCAACGTCAACCCAGATAAAACCTCGGATGAAGAGTGCGCGCCCACTGCCAGTCGCGACCAACCAATCACCAGCGCCAGGCCAATGCCGCAACCAGCTCCCAACCATGCCAGACGGGGGCGCGATGCCGGTGCGCATAAATAGAGCAGCACGGGAAGGACAGTCGCTGACATCGCGCTATGACCGGAAAAGCCGGTGAAATCAAGCGCCGGGATTCCAACCCCCCAGCCCATGAAGGCAAGTTTGGATATGAGGGTAAGGCTGGCAGCCGCACCGACCGCTAGGAGCCAACGCAATGCACTGGCCATAGTGATGCGGTAGCACAACCAGAGCGCAATACCAAGCGAACTCGGTAGCAGGTAGATACTCTCACCCAAACGGGATACCAGTTGCCAAAATTGCATGCAAAAAGAAAAATGACTTTCATAATAAACGCTCACCCTACCACACGGGCATGTCGCTGAGAGTATGGGCCGAAGCCGACATCGCGCGTCGTAAAAAAAATGGAAACGCAAAGGCTCGCTTTAGTTTCGCGATCAACTTCTTCGACGTCTTCAAATCCTGTACGATAACGACAATGGCTCAGGCGGGCCGCTGATGAGCATGCGGTATTGCAAGGAGTGCAGCGTGCTCGCGCACAAGCTGCGCGGGTGGACAACTCCCCCGTAAGCCTGTAGTAAGCAGCTCACCCCTGATGGGGTCATGGAAGCGTGGCCGAGTGGTTTAAGGCACTGGTCTTGAAAACCAGCGACGGGCAACCGTCCGTGAGTTCGAATCTCACCGCTTCCGCCAAAGAAAACAAGCACTTACCGCGATTCAGCTTACACTCCAGGTGCCTGTAGGTAGCAAAAGTCATTACCGAACTACGAGCGGAGGCCGGGTTCGGCCATGAGCGGCTGTTCAGCCGCGTGCGAAAGCGGGGAGCACATAACAAGTCTCGCTTGATGACCTACTCTCAGCTGCTCGGCGTCATTGAACACTGCTGGAAAAATTATTTTGCAGAGCTCATCCGCGATAAGGCTCTGCTCCAGGACGCGCGCTTGATCGCCCATCTGCGAAACACGATCTGCCAAATGATGGAGATTTCCGAAGAAGAGATCAACCGAGTTCGACAGACAATGCGGGATTGGTTCCGCATTGTCGCGCCATAAAGGTGCGGGCTGACGGCGGTTGCCGTGATCGATATAGCGGTGTTCCTATCGAGAATCGAGCCTAATTGCCCCGGTTCTCAACTGAGGAAACAGCTCACGTTGCCCATTGGCCACAGGATTACCACGCGAGCGGTTTGGAGCATTGGTTGCGTGCCGCTATATGTCTGGTAGAGATGGCGGATTCGCACCGTGGAGCAGACGTTGGCGGACGAAACTCGAACGGCAGCAATGGGGCGCTATGCGAATCTCTGCTATTGGGGACGGCCAGTTCCCCCGCAGATCGGCGATGAAGCAAATAAACAGCCCCACCTCCCTTTCCGAGCAGAACCAATCGGTACAAAGCTCTATAAGCCGGTTCCGAACGAACCTGAGGTGGCGGAAGCGCACAAGAAGCTCCGGATGTCCCTCGGCACCGTGGCTCGCGGCTGCGCTGTTCGTCGCCCCCTCCTGACTACCCAGTGCTCGGTGGTGCGGAATTCGCTTCGTGTGCAATATGCTCGTCGCTCACTCCACAAAGAAGACCGCGGCAACCAAGGCGGCGCGACGAGACAGCAGCCCGATGTTTAGCGGAACAACTTCGTGGAGGCGCTTACGCTGAGTGTTCTGGGTTTGCCGTTCCTTGTCGGCCGCGCGCTGTCACTGACGTTGACATTAGCAACAGCTTGGTCGATTCTTAGCACCTCACCAACGCAAATGGGGTCAGTTATGGGTGAATGGTCGGAATACTTCGAGGACTTTCCCGAAGAGAACTCTGCGAACTATGTCAAAGGGCGGTTCGACCCGAAAGGCGCGGAGGCACTGAGGGCAACAGAAGCCAAGCGCAGGCAGGACCAAGGCAAGCTGAATGCGGAAATCCACGCAATCATCCAGAAGCACCGCCCGTCCGGTGTTGACACGCAATAGCGGGCAAGGCCGCACGCTGTGCTGAGAGTGCCCTGGCGGCGACCCTGTGTGATCGCGGCCCCGCAGCCTGCTATCGCCGCGCAGCCAATCGGCCTAGGGGGCAGCCATCTTGGCTGCCCCCCTGCCACGACCGGGCATGCGGGTTCGCACTGGCGGTTCGAGAGGTTGAGGTTAAGCAAGGCGAGGCAGGCCCACCCCGGCAAAGTAGGCGATATCCAGCACTCACTTGAGCGGGCCGTCATTGTTGCGCCACCAGCGACGGCTCCCGCTTTGCGCTTGACCACACGCCTGCAGCCACCCAGGAGGCGAACCGAGGAATTTGCGGCCAAACGCGCTCGCCCCGCCCACTGCCCATATGCACGCTCCCATCGTCAGCGTATCAGACGAAGCAATGGCCTCCGGCGCTCCAATTCCTTGTTTCCTTCATCGCGCAGCACGTTCGCCGGCAACGGCGACAAGGACCGCCCTGCGGCGTGCCCTCGTGCCGTCGTTGCTGCACCACCCCGCCATCCATAAGCCCGCTGTTCAGATACAGCGGGATCAGACGAATGACTTAGGCGTCCACGAAGCGCTTCTGTAGTCAGTCAACTAGGATGTCATGGTTGAGCGGTCAAGAACTTTTCAAAGTGTGCACATCCGGTTGCCAAGGCCTAGGGCAGCGTGTATCCGCCGAGCGCCCTCGGGAACTTCAGCAGCCATAGGCGCGTTTTACGATCCACGATGTTGCCGCGCGTCACGCGCACGCCGACCGCACCGGCCGTACATTTGCCGTCGTTGACGATGGCGCCCTCGGTGTCTACTGTGCATTCGGTCGGATCGCCTGCGATCAGCGCGCCTGAAGCGTCGACCATGCTAGTGCGCAGACCGAAGTCGCTATCGTTGATGAGTGCCAGCGTATGCCCGTCCACCACCGCCAGGCCCTCGGCCTTCTCGGCCGACCAGCCAGCCGCGTTCAAGTCAAGTAGCACAGTCTTCTTGAGCTTGACCACATTCGCCCAAAACACCGCGCTCGCGGTGGTGGCATCGATACTGTTCTTTTCCAGCTCGATACCGATTGTGGCAATGTCGGTGACGTTGGACGGCACTTCCACCAGCATCAGGAAGTTGCGCACCGCGCCATTGGCGTCCGCGCCCTGCTCGATCACGATAAACTTGCCGTTGCCAAGCGACACCAGGTCACCAAGCTTGGCGCTGCCAGTGCGATTACGGTCCCACTTCCCACCATTGGCGGCCAGCGCGTAAGTCAGCGGATAGGCGTACAACTTCGACATCTCGGTCTTCGGGTCGAACTCGATCCAGCGGGCGAACTGGGCATAGTCCTTCAGCTTGACCTTGTCGGTGTTCTTGCCGTCCTGGTCCAAGTCTGCGCTGTCGACGGTCTCGATGCTCTTGCCGTTGGCGTCCAACGGATCGATTGGGCTTTGCAGGAAGCCGTGCAGCTTGCCAGTCGCGCTGTCCATGGCGAGCCCTTCCATGCCACGGTTGGCACGGCGGTGCTTTAGCACCTCCGGCAGACTGCCTGCAGTGGTGTCCGGCGCATAGCGCTTGAGGGTCACGCCGGTGGCCGCATCGATCTTGAGGATAAACGGCCCGTATTCGTCCGAGGTCCAGAACACCTTGGCAGCCGCGTCGTACACCAAGCTCTCACTATCCAGGCCCTGCGGATCGAAGGCGCCCTTGGCCGCGTCGTACTTCAACGAGTCCGACAACGGGATCTCCAGGCTGCTGCCCACGCTGGTGAACGGCAGCGGGCGGCCGCTGATGCGCGTGCTGGCGTCGGATTTCAGGGGCACCAGACTCTCAACAGTCGCACCCTTGGCCCCGACTGTGATCACGCCGATCGACGGCGTGTAGCTGGGCGCCGGGAACATCTTGGTGATGCTGGTCAGCGTCGGGTTGCCCGGCACCGGGGCATTCGGCGAGTCGCCGTTCGGGCCGCGGTCCGTGATACCCCAGAATTCCAGCGCGCCGTTGGTCTTTGCACCCTTGAATACCAGACCTGAGCCGATGGCCGGAAAGAAGCCCTTGGCGAATTCCTTGCGCGCCGCCTCGTTGCTGCCTTCGTATGGGATGTACAGCGAATCCGGCGCGTTCAACACGTATTTGGTGATCTGCACCTCGCCGCCGGCGCTGGCTTGGCTGATACGCGTGGTCGAGGACTGACCCAGATCGGTCGCCAGCGTCGATTCAAAATGCTCGAGGGCAGCCGCGCGCCGCGTCGCGCCGAAGGCGCGCGCACTGTAGGCAGCGCCGGAGGCATCAGCCTGATCGGCCGGCATCATAGCCTGAAGCGCCGTGTCGAAGGCCTCGGCGGCGGCCGAGAAGTCCAGCGACTTGCCGGCGAAGGCGTTGGCCACCGCCGTCACGATGCGGATACCGTTGGCGGGGTTGTCGTCGTCGTCGAGCGCCTGCAGGAACACCAGGCGGTTCTGCAGCTTCACGTCGTCCAGCGACGTCGTGCCCGCCAAATCCACCGGCGTGATGTCCGCCTTGCAGTCAGCGGTGCCGAGCGCGATGCCGCCCACGTTGAAGGTGACCTTGTCGCCCTGCTTGCAGTCGAACCTGCCATCCGTGCCGGCCCGGCCCGCCAGTCCCGACGGGGTGGCGGCGTACTGCACGCCCTCGACCGCGCTGTCGAGCAGGCGTGCGCTGACGGTCGGCGTCTGCGACGCGGG
>NZ_JAGIQA010000230.1 GCF_017814975.1 Cupriavidus consociatus | reverse complement strand
AGACTCATCGCCGAATTTGAAGGTCCACCCACGCTCACCCGCCAGGTGGATCATGATGTGCTCAAAATCGCTGTACTCGATTCGACTAGATGCTTTGACCATAGGGAAAGATCACTTTAGAAGCACGTCATAGACAAACAAAAGTGAGCTTAACAATACGCTAAAAAAACTGCAAAGGCATTTGCTATTTTTTTGGCGGAATGGTCAGCAAGAATATTGGCGGTGCGGCTTTCGCCCTCT
>NZ_JAGIQA010000028.1 GCF_017814975.1 Cupriavidus consociatus | reverse complement strand
CGCAGGATCTTGATCATCAGGTCGGTGCCGATATTGCCCGAGCCGATGATGGCGGCCTTGAGCTTGCGTGTCATGGGAATTCTCCTTGGATGGGTTACTCGACGCTGGCGCCGCTGGCCTTGACCAGCGGAGTCCCGTAGCGGAAAATAAATTTGTCACCGGGGTATCCGGCTGGAACCCTTGTTGAGCAAAGGTGGCGGAAAATGAATTGACATTTTTATCGACACTCTAAAAATAATAAATCAGTCAATTCGCATTACTCCGTATTAAAATCGTCTCGTTGCATCCTAGACTTCGAATCCCGACCGTAAGGTACTGATCTTATGGAAGATTCTTGGCAAGTCTCCGAGCCGATCGCAATTGCCCGACCTTACGGCGCACACCGCATCGAAGCTTTTAGTCCAAAGCTGAATCGACGGATCATCCTGTACCGACGGCAGGCGTTCGACTTATGGATCACGATTGAGTCCGATCCGAGAGTTCGCGGGTTTTGCGAGCGTCCTGGCTATATTCAGTTCCAGGGAAAACGGAGTCTCGCCGACTTCCTGGTGTCATACCTCGATCGGCAAGAACTCGTTATCCTCGCTGATCCGATAGTTGCAGCCGATGCGAAACCACTCGCGAATCTTGATGCCGGCGACAGAAACGTCCGGTTGATCCATGCCGCGGAACTGGTGGCCTCGCGTATCTGGGTAGACAACTGGCAGCGCATGTTGCCTTGCATCGTTGCCACGCGTGGCCTTCTGTCCGCGTCATTACTACGGCTCGTCGAGGACTTCGTCGCCGCTCCGCAGCCCCTGGTCGCCATAGAGCGCGAGCTATCAAAGGGTGATCCCATCCTCGTGCGGGCGGCCGTCTTTCAGCTGCTGCACGAGGGACGCGTCACAGCGATCCGGGTTGCGGACCGAGATGCTTTCCCTATCGACGCGCTTTTCCGCGGTGGAGGCCCAATCATGAGTCGCCGCAAAACCGAACTACAGACACTTGATCTTGCAGTATGGCCTGCCGTCGCGTGGACCGAGCTGGATGCTAGCGCTCGCGAGGCCGTCCGGGCGCGCATAGACGTGATCGAGCGTTATGCGCGTGGGGAGGAGCTGAGCGCTATCGAACACTCGACCGGTATCAATCGTAAGCAGCTCTATCGCTGGCTTGCCCGTGGGCTCTCTCCGCATCCTGATGGACGGATTTACGGGTTTCGTGCCCTCTTGCCATATCTGCGTGTCGCGGAGTACGTCCGGATGCGTCCTGTCGACGTTAAGGGGGAACGCGGCAGTCGAGGTACCGCCGGCGCTTTCGCCCAACTGCTCGAACGCTATCCGAAGCTCGGAGCATGGCTACGTCTGCAGGTTAAACAGAAGCGGGTGACCCTCCAGCAGGTTCATACCGATGGGCGGTTGAGTACGCGTCTGCGTGGCTTGCAATCGCTACATTACGACTTTCTTTGGCAATGCCGTTCTGCCGGACTGACAGCAGGGGACTACCCATTCAACACGGACGGCCGCGCGCTTCGTTCACTGGCGGCTTGCCTTAAGGCGGAGATGCTTCGCACGTTTGCCACGGCCGCGCGAGCAGCGGGCGCGTCGCATCTGAAGGGGTTGCCGCGGTACGACGATGTGGAGAGTCCATCGGCAACGCGCCCCTATCAGGTCGTGGAATTTGACGACCACCGGCTGGATATCCGGCTGAAGGTGGTTGTGCGCGACCCACTTGGCTTCGACCATGAGTTCGAGATCGAGCGTGTGTGGTTACTTGCGATCATCGACGTCTGCACCCGAACGGTCCTGGGCTTTCACATTGCGCTAGCTCGCGAATACAGTCGCTACGACGTCATCAAGACCATCGAGAACGCCCTGGAACCACATCGACCGCGAGGTCTCACGATTCCGGGCTTGGTCTACGGACAGCATGAGGGCTTTCCATCGCAACGTTTGCCAGAACTGGCCTATGTTGTCTGGGAGTGGATGAAGCTAGACAATGCCAAGGCAAATTTGGCAAAGGATACCCTGACTGCCTTATGCGAGTTCGTGGGCTGTTGTGTCGATGCGGGGCCGAAATACAGCCCTGATGAGCGTCCCTACATCGTACGCTTCTTTGGGACGATCGCGAGCAGGTTGTCTTCTCGGTTGCCAGGCTACACAGGTTCGCATCCGCGTGACCTGCGCCGAGCACTGGCCGATCCGAAAGGCAAGCTGCGCTTGTATGTGTCGCTCGATGAACTGGAGGAACTGGTTGAATACGCCATTGCAAGTTACCACGGTACGCCCCATGCCGGTCTGAACAACGTCACGCCGCTTGAGGCGATGGAGCATTTCATTCGCGGCAAGCATCAGCTTGTGACATGGCTGCCCGACCATCGTCGCCGCACGCTTTGCCTAATGCAATCGGCGAAGCGATGCTCCGTGCGGGCATACCTCGGCATGGGGATCAGGCCACACATCAATCTACATGGCGTACGTTATACCAGTGATGTTCTGGCGCGCAGCACACAGTTAATAGGAAAGCCGCTGCTCATTTACATGAATGCGGACGACCTGAGGTGTGTTCGAGCGTTCCTTCCCGATAGCACCGAACTCGGTGTCTTGGACGCGCAGGGGGCGTGGCGGATGCTGCCACACAACCTCAAATTGCGCCAGGAAATCCTTAGGCAAAAGGGAAAGAAGAGGAAACGCGGGGCTGCGTCGGCGAATCCGATCGAAGAATATGTGCAAAGCAAGCTGAAAAAGGCCAAGAAGACGCGCAGGGCAGCTTCCGAACTGACTGAGGCGGCTCGGAGCTTCTCAGGCTCACCAACGTTGAAGACTCCTCCAGGACCGGTAGCACCGGCATCGGTGAACGAGGCAAGTACGAACTCACCAGCACAGCATTTAGGAGAGCCCTCAGAAGGTTCTGCACAGCCGGAAAAGCCAGAGCCGACCCGGCCTCGAAAGCTCGCCATCGGCACCGGTCAGGTCTTTTAATCTCTCGTTCACATCGCGAGGTGAGTCATGTCGATTCAGGTACCCCGTCCGATCGATCCGTCGCTGCACCCTCTGGTCACGGGTAACTATCGTATCGCCACGCCGGCGATCGAAGAATTGTACGAGCTGATCAGTCGATGTCTTCGCTACCGGATCATGGGAGCGCTGATCTACGGTCCCTCGCGCATCGGGAAGACACGAGCCATCGAGTACGTGCGCTTGCTGCTGGCACGCAACCATCCAAAGATGACGAGCTACCACGCTCAGTGCGAACACAAGCCGCGACACGCCGAAGGCCCGTTCTTTGCAAACCTGCTGGAAGCCGTAGGTGACCCTGAACCGAATGCCGGTTCCAATCCAGCCAAGCGCCTACGCCTATCCCTGCGGATTCGAGAGGCAGCAGCGCGGTCAGGTAGTGGGACTGTGCTCCTGTTCTGTGATGAGGCTTAGCGGTACAACGAGAACGAGTACGAATGGCTGCGCGATGTCCATGACGCGCTCGATCGCCAGCAAATCAAGCTGTTTACCTTTCTCGTCGGTCAGCAGGAACTCCTCGCGCAAAAGACTGCCTTGCAGGTGGCAGGGAAGATCCAGATCGTCGCGAGACTGATGGTCGAAGAGCTATCGTTTTACGGCATCCGCAACGCTTCGGACGTGGCGACCTGTCTGAATGGATATGACCAGACAGCCTACCCTGAGGGCAGTCAATGGAGCTTTACGCGCTTCTTCGTACCCCAGTCCTTTGATGCCGGCTATCGACTTGCTAGCGATGCCGATTCACTATGGCAGGCGTTCGAGGCCGCCCATCACAAGGCGAATCTACCGGGAAAACTCGAAATACCCATGGATTCCTTTGTCCGGGCGGTCGAGATCCTCCTGAAAGACAGTGAGGTTAGGGACGTGCCGGGATATTGTCCGGATCCGGCGTTGTGGGCGCATGCGGTTCGCCATTGTGGGTATGTCCAATCACGCCATGCAACCGGACGCGTCCTCGTCTCCGCCTAGCGAGGCGCCACCGCCCGCGTCGGCATTTCCAATCCTTACGCTTGACGAGGCTAAGCTAACACCGGCACTTGGCTACCTATTTAACAAAAGGTGGGTCGAGCCGTGCGAGTCGCTCATCTCGATCTTGTGGATGCTTGAGAAGGCGAATGGGCTTTCGGGGATCGTTGTGGCGCGATTGATGGGGCCCGACATCGATCCGTATGAGGGCATTGTACCGGAGCGCGGCGTGGTGGACCTCGACCGATTGCACGGTAGCCTAGGCTTGCCGAAGCGCATCTTGCGGGCTGCGCTGCTGGCGCCTGGTGGACGGCGGCGCTACAGTCAAATGCTTCACTACTGTCGCACCTGTATCGCGCACGGTTATCACAGTGTTGTGCATCAGATCGAAAGCGTTGATCGATGTCCTGCGCACCGTTGTCCGCTGGAATCGACATGCCGACATTGCGGATACGAGGCACCATATCGTGTCAACGTTCAACTCCTGGAAGCACCTTATCGCTGCGCGCAATGCCGGCAAAGCTATGGTGGCGCGGGGTGGCGGCCAACAGACGCGCGGCCTATGCGGCCAAGGTACCGCAAGGCGCTAGTTCGGCGAAATTCTCAGAGTTCCTGGGAGGGGTGATCGCAGTGGCTCGACAGCCCGGAAGGCCACCCGGGTGACAGTTTTATTTTCGCGGGCGCTAATTCCTTGATTCCTCGAATTTTTCTCGGGCGTGAGGAGGCGGAGAAGGGCGAAGTGACGCATTTATACGCGAAGTAGTGACACTATTATTTTCGCCTACGGGTATAGACCATGGTCTTGCCGATCCTTGTGTTGGAGCAGTCTGAGACCAACCCCGCATACGTGCCGATGCCGCGCGAACGCGAGACAGTTCCACCGCCAACGAATAAGCGCGATAAGCTCATCCGTCAATGGCGCCAGATCCTGGGCAGCCGAGCGTTTACGACCAACAGCGGGCGCTATCGGACCTACGCATCGAGCGACTGGACATACGAGGCGATGGCCGGCGGCGACTCGAGTTCGTTGCTGCACGACAGCGAGCATTTGACAAGATTATTGCTGCGCAGGGCGTGGGAAAACGTGCCGCGTCGCCAACAGCGGCTGCTTCGTCTCGCCGTTCGATGTTTCGATCCGAACAAGCCCGCCATCAAGGTGGCAGCCACTCAGGTCAACGCGGCGGCGTGGCTGCTCGCCGCGATGCACTGGAACGGCTGTCGGCATCCCTACGCTCTGTGGTGCAAGCCACTGCATCCACTGACTGGGGTGGTGCGTTGGCTCAGCGGCCTTTGACGTTGTCGAACAGCATGAGCATTCGCGAGAGATCCTAACGAAGCTGGCGGAAAGGGTAGGGCGGGTCGAACGGCATAGCCGCCAACTCGTTGTGGCGATGAGGGCCGAAAGGCAAGTTGTCGCGTTGCTGCCAGAACTGCTGCAGTAAAAATGTTTAGTCGTAAGAGAAGAAATCGGCGCTCCTCAGGGCGCGTACTAACATTACTACGTAAACGTACCGCGATTACGGGTCTCCCGCACTTTGTGTGACGGCCGAATCGAGGCTTGATTTCCGGCCGGTTTGGCCGTACGGTGATCGTTACCATGAGGCAAGTTCTCGGTGGCATCGATCGTATTCTCGCCCGTGTGGGCAAGCGCTTCGTCTCCAGCGACGCGTGCGGGGAGACCATTACTGTCGAAGCTTGCAGTACGGTTCGCGCGGCACCTTGTCCTGCCTGCCATCGTTGGAGTCACCGACTCCACGGCCGCTATGTGCGTAGACTGGAAGAACGTCCGGTGCTCGAGCAGCGGGTCGTTCTCGCTATTGAGGTGCGTCGCTTCAAATGTACGAACGCCAATTGTCCCCGTCGTACGTTTGCCGAGAACATCCACGCCTTGGCCGGTCGGTATCAACGTCGTACGCGATCGCAAGCTCGGGCGCTACACGCGCTGGGCCACGCCCTCGGTGGTGAGGCGGCGGCCCGGCTTGCTGACTTATTGGGCTTGCGCACGAGTGCCGACACCGTGCTGCGGGAGTTGCGAAGAGCTCCGGGCTGCAAGCGCAAACCACGACCGCGGGTCGTCGGCATCGATGACTGGGCGATCGCGCGCGGTCACCAGTACGGAACAATCATCGTCGATCTGGAGCGACGTGAGCCGATCGAAGTGTTCGCCGGTAGGGACGCCATTGCGGTGACCGCGTGGATGCGTGCGCACCGATCAATCGAGATCGTCGCCAGGGACCGGGCCGGGGCCTACTCCGAGGCGGTCGACATCGCGCTGCCGGCAGCCAAGCAAGTCTCGGATCGCTGGCATCTGCTGAGCAACTTGCGCGACAACGTCGAGAGGCTGCTTTACCGACTCGGGCCACAACTGCGCCAAGCCGCGCAGAAAGTCGAGGTCGGTAGGGTGACCCTGGGCCGGCGGGGCGGCGGGCTAAGCCGCTTCAACTCGCTCCGGTCATGGCAGCGGCTGAGCGATCAGAGACGCGCCACGAGGCTGGCGCTGTACGAGCGGGTGATGGCGCTACGTGCCCAAGGTTGCACGATAAGAGGAATCGCGCGCGAATTCTCAATGAGCAGTGCAACCGTGCTGAAGTTCGTCCACGCGGGGGCATTCCCGGAGCGCGCGCCGAAGGCGCGGGGTCCGACGCCTTTGGATCGCTATCGCGACTATATCGAGGAACGAGTCGCTCAGGGCTGTCGCTTTCCTGAGCTAATCTGGCTAGAACTCAAGCAGCGAGGCTATAAGGGCAGTCGTGCTTCCGTGCAGAGTTGCGTGACCCGGCTTCTCTTTCCGCAGGGCAAGGCACCGCTTGTCCAAGTACCCGCGCGTACGATGCCGATTCCGTCGGCCCGGCGCGTGTTCGGATGGCTTGTCGGATGGAAGAACCTCGCCGTCGAGGAGCCAAAGAGCGCGGACCACGAGCGCTTCGTGCAGGCGCTGTGCAAGATCGAACCCGTGGTGGGCGAGGTCCGCAGCCTCGCGCGAGAGTTTCTTGGACTCATACACCGGATCTTCCGCAATTTGTGTGACGATGGCGAATTCGCGTGGAGGTTGGGACGTCTGTCGTGCTGCGACGCTGCGGAAATGCGTCGATTCGCGCAGAGCCTGCGCGCCGACCTCCCGGCGGTGCGGGCGGCATTCAAGTTGCCATGGAGCAATGGCCAGACCGAGGGTCATGTCAACCGGCTCAAGCTTCTCAAGCGCCAAATGTATGGCCGCGCGAATATTGAGCTTCTGCGGCTGCGGGTGTTGAAGCCGAACTGAATGACAGGCCTGCTTGTATTGCTGGAATTGCGAGTCCGGCCGCCATCGCAGGCGCGTGAGTTCGTGCGGCAGGGACGAGCTGGCGGGCTCGCCCACGTTCTTCAATAAGAAGTATGGTGGTAGTGGGGCGGGAAAGACGAGGGAAAGGACACTTCACGCACCAGCTCAAAAATCTCAATGCGGTGATGCGATGGGTAGGGAAACAGTACGCGCAAGATCGCGAGCCGTTCCGAAGCCTCCTTGGCACGCCACAGTCGCAGTATTAGTGCGCACCATTCGCAGAATTAACGATCTGCAACATTTGCAGTGAACAGCCACGCGTCCTGCCGGTGTTCTTAAAGTCCTGATAATAGGCGGCCGCTGAGAGGCCGAGCGCTGGTGTTACCCGCCAGCTCGTACCCAGCCAATACAGATTAGATCCCTGGTTTGCCGCACCCGGAATTGCGCCCGGAACCACACCACCATCGTAAGCACGTGCCCACCGGTATCCGGCGAAGACCTTCACTGGACCGGTAGCGTATGTTGCCGCGGCGGAGGCACGTCGAGTCATAGCGTCCGGGGTGACGGTCGTGGTGCCGGTATTGAGTTGGTCGTATGCTGCGGCGACGGCGAAGGGCCCAGTCGTATATATCACATAGCCACCAAACTCCCGGCCAAGCTTCGGATTGCCGGGGACTTCACTGCCATTGGCAACGTTGCTATCCGCCCCAAAGCTGTAAAACGCGGATGCCGCCAAGTCGCCAAACACTCCGACATACTTCACCGTATTGTCAGCTCGCTGGACGTAGATAGGGTCCTGCGTGAAAACCGAATATTTGGTCGCGAGTGCCATCGGCTCGAAGTTTCCGATAAAGTCAAACATCGCGGATTGCTGCCGACCAAGCAGCAGGCCGCCCCACGAGCCCTGGACCCCTACGTAAGCTTGTCTTCCGAAGAGCCGACCCCCTTGTCCGGATTTTCCCGTGTCTACATCAAAGCCGCTTTCCAATACGAAAGCACCACGGAGGCCTTGCCCCAGATCCTCGGTGCCACGCAGGCCCCATCGGGAGCCAGCAATGTTGCCAGACGTCAATCGGACCACGGAATTTCCATGCCCCGGCTGATGATTGGCAAATTCAATGCCGGCGTCAACAACCCCATACAGAATAACTCCTGTTTGGGCAAAGCTCGTTGTACCATCAACGAGCACGCGGTCGCAAATACAAGCTTCTTGGGCAAGACAAATCGCGTCACAACCTCCTCAATCAGTGTGTCAGGCTTTTCGGTCGGTGGGTTTTTGTAGGATTCATAGAGAGGGAGGCCCAACCGGGCACCTCCCGAGGCGCGGCGTTGACATAGATCCCGCCTTCTCGTTGGGGGTCGCCCCGTTAGGGGTCATCGTCTCATCGGGCTAGGCAATGCTCAGGTTGCTCAGGTGGGGGTTGGGCCCGTTACCGTGCGTAAAGGGTCTTGCCTCCCACGATGGTCTCAAGCACCTGGATATCCTTGATCCGAGCTGGGTCGTCCAGCGGGCTGGCCGAGAGGATGGCGAAGTCCGCGAGCTTGCCCGGCTCGATCGAGCCACGGCTGTTCTCCTCAAAGGCCTGCCATGCGGAGTCAATGGTGACCGCGCGCAGCGCCTGGGTGGGACTGATGCGCTCCGCGGCTCCGATCACCTTGCCGCTGCTCGATACCCGGTTGACGGCAGACCACATCAGGCGCAGCGGGTCCATCGGCACCACGGGCGTGTCCGTGTGGATGGTGAACCGCAGCCCGCGCTTGAGCGCGGATTCAGTTGGGCTGATGCGCATGGTACGCTGGGATCCGAGAAAAACATCGCGGTGCCGGTCGCCCCAGTAGTAGGTATGCAGGACAAAGAAGGAGGGGATAACGCCGAGCGTCTTCATCCGGTCGAGCTGGTCGTCGCGTGCTGTCTGCGCGTGCACGATGATGTGGCGCGCATCGGGACGGGGGAAGGCCTTCTGTGCTTCGCTGAAGGCAAACATGATGTCGTCGATGGCGGCATCGCCATTGCCGTGGATGGCAATCTGCCGGCCGGCCTTATGTTGTTCGAGAACCAGCGCGGCAAGCTGCTCGCGCGGCAGGGTGGGGTAGCCGCGGTAGTTATCGTCCTTGCCGGGGGCATGGACGTGATAGGGCTCGCTCAGATAGCCGGTGTAGCCTTGGATTGAGCCGTCACTGAAGATCTTGGTTGCGCCGATGCTAATCAATTCCGGATTCGGCGAGTGAAACTCCGCCTTGCCGTCGATCAGCGTCTTCGCCACGGGAGCGGTGGGCCAGAGCACCAGACGGATCTGCAGTTGTCCCTGCGCCGCGGCTTCCTGCAGCATGCCCAGCAGCTTGGGGTTTCCGAGGGCGCCATCTTGCGCCGTCGTCACGCCCTTGGCCGTGTAAATTTCGGTGGCCTTGCGGATCGCCTCAAGATTCTTCTCGCGGCTCAGGGGCGGTATCCGGGCTGTCACTGGTGCCAGTGCGGGCGTCTCTTCCAGTACGCCATTGCGCTCTCCGGTGGCAGTGTCGCGCCGGAACTCTCCGCCCTGTGGATTCGGGCTGTTTCTGGTGAGCTGCGCGAGTTCCAGAGCCTTGCTGTTGGCAACGCCGAAGTGACCCGATACGTGCCGAATGAAGATCGGATGATCGGTGGACACGCGGTCCAGGTCGGCTCGGGTCGGGTGCCGCGTCTCCATGACCAGCGTGTCGTCATAGCCGTAGCCAAGCACCCATTCTCCCTTGGGCGTGCTTTTCGGCCTTGCGTTTCAGGCGCGCGACGATCTCGTCGATGCTCTTGATGGCGCCCACGGGAGCACTGCTCAAATCGATGGAGAACGCCTCCCCGGCACCGGTCGCCAGGAAATGGCTATGCGCATCGACGAAGCCGGGAATCATGGTTTTCCCTTTAAGGTCGACCACCCGGGTGCTAGGCCCGACCAGTGCCTCGATGTCGGCCCTGCGCCCTACCGCCTGGATGCGTCCGTCGCGTATGGCAACCGCCTCCGCGACGCGGTTGCCGGCGTCCACCGTCAGAACCTTGCCGTTGACATAGATCGCCTCAGCGACCGTGGCCGCATTTTCTGCGGCAGTGCAAATAGACGCGCCGGCGGCGCTGGCCGCCGCGAGTGCTAATGTCAGGGTATATTTGAAAGACCGCATCATCGTTGTCGTCCTCATATTCCTGCCTCTTCAATCCGTTCAGTTAACTGGCCCAGGAGATCCAACGCTACGTCGAGCACTACAACATGCATAAGCGCTCATTTGTCTGAACCACTACTGCCGAGTCGATTTCGCAAAAATCGAGCGCCTATGCAAAGCTATTTCTGGGGCGAAAAAATAGCAATTACATGGATAAATGCATTGATTTGTACGGAGAAATTGCTGCGCCATAATGCTGCCTTCCGTTATTCAAGAGCAAGACCATTTTGCGCTGATTTTCAAAGATTTTACAAATGTGACGTGGCGGATTGCGGACAGGGCTGGACGTCTACCTGGCCGCGAGTTCGGCAAGGCGTCGCGCCGTCTCTTCTGATCGCAGCGAGATTTCATAGGCCGATCTCCCGATGCTTTCATTCCATTCTCCGCCGGCAATTGCATCGATGTGCTGCTTCATGGAACGAACAGCGGCCGGGTCGCAACGCTGAATGCACTCGGCATACTTGTCGATGGTAGCGGAGAGGTCCTCACGGCGAACGAGATCGGTGAGAAAGCCGATCCGGAGCAGTTCCTCGCCTTCGAGTGACATGGACGTCAGGAAGATTTTCTTGGCTGCCGGCGAGCCCAGGCGCGTAACGAAGCGCCGCAGCCCCCCGGGGTAATAGTGCAGCCCAAACTTCGCAGCGGGCATGAACAGCCTGCAACCGTGAACGCCGATCCGGAAATCGCAGGCCAACGCGAGGTCCGTACCACCACCGTAGACGCTACCGTTCATCGCGCATAAAGTCGGGAGCTCGAGGGTTTCCAGGGCGTCGATCATGTCTTCGAGCGACCGGTCCAGGCGGGTGGCGATCTGGCTCAGCGTATAGCCAGAACAGAAGGTCTTCTCGCCTTCGCCCGTCAGCACGAGCAGCCGCAAGGTCGGGTCGCACTTCACTTGTTCCAGGAGTCGCAGCAGGACTCCGATATCGTCAGGATCAAGTCGATTGTGTTCGGCAGGGCGTCGAAGTGTGATCGTCGCCGTCCCATTGGCGATATCAAGGCTAGGCTTTGCGGATGTCATGGCTTGGGGTCGTGGCCGTGTTGCAGGATGATGCCTTCGCGCGCCAGCGCTTCCAGGTCGGACGTGATGAATCCATGCTCCCGTAGGACGTCAAACGTGTGCTCGCCGAGCAAGGGCGGCGCGCGGCGAATGGATTCCCCATGGCGGCTGTCGAAGGCGATCGGGCTGCCGACTTGCCGGATGGCGCCCAGTTCCGGGTGCCGGACTTGCTCCACGAGCCGGGAGTGAACGACCTGTTCATCGGCGAAAACATCGGCGACGTCGTAGATCGGGCCAGCCGGGATATCTGCATTCAGCAGTCGTTCCGTCCACTCCTTGCGAGTGTGCGCTTTCAACCTGGCCTCGATCAGTTCCTTGAGCTCGGCGCGCCGCTCGATCCGCGCTGCATTCGTCTCGTAGCGCGGATCATCGATCAGCGCTTGCAGGCCAAGCACCTCGCAGAGGCGCCGCCACATCTCGGCTGTCGCAGGTGCGATGTTCAATGGTCCATCCGCGGTCTGGAACACGCCATACGGCGCAATCACAGGATGCGTGTTTCCGGCAAGACCGGGAATCTCCCCAAGGCTCAGGTAACGCTGGGCCTGGACGCTCATGAGCCCGACGAGTCCTGCCAGCAATGATGTCTCCACCCGGCGCCCGCGCCCGGTGGCGTGGCGCTGCGCTACGGCAGCAAGGATGCCGATGGCACACCACATCCCGGCAGTCTGATCGCCGATCGCCACACCCACCCTGACCGGTCCCGATTCTGGCATGCCCGTCACGCTCATGAGTCCGGAGTATCCCTGCGCAATCTGATCGAACCCGGGACGTTGACTCGCTGGTCCCGTACGGCCGAAGCCGGTGACGCTCGCATAGATAAGCCGAGGGTTCGCTTCGATAAGCGCCTCGTACCCAAGACCCATGGATTCCATGGCGCCGGCTCGGAAGTTCTCCACGATCACGTCGTACTGGCCGGCGAGATCGCGCAGCAGGTCGAGCGCGCGCGGATCGCGGAAGTTGACGGCGATGCCGCGCTTGTTGCGGTTGCCGCTCAGGTAGTAAGCGCTGGTGCCGCGGTCGAAAGGCCCCCAGTGGCGGATCATGTCCCCGCCCGCGGGCTCGACCTTGATCACGTCGGCGCCCAGATCACCCAGGACCATTGTGCAGAAGGGTCCCGCAAGCGCCCTCGTGAGATCCAGGACACGAATCCCGGAAAGCGGCAAGGAAGTTGGATCGGTCATGCTTTCTCCCCTTGTAAGATCGCATGTCCCACTCTATATTGCATACAACGGAAATGCAACCGTTATCCAAAAGAGGAGACACATGCGCAAGCCCAACATTCTTTTCGTCATGGCCGATCAACTCTCGGCACCGGTGTTGCCCTTCCACGGCAACACGGTCGTGAAGGCGCCGCACCTCCAGGCGCTGGCCGAACGCTCCGCAGTCTTTGACAACGCCTACTGCAACTTCCCCTTGTGCGCGCCTGCTAGGTTCTCGCTGCTTGCCGGCCAGTTCGCCACGCGCATCGGCGCGTTCGACAACGCGTGCGAGTTCCAGGCTGCCACGCCCACGCTGCCTTATTACCTCGCGCAACAGGGATACAAGACCATCCTCAGCGGGAAGATGCACTTCGTCGGCCCCGATCAAAAGCACGGCTTCCAGGAGCGCCTTACCACCGACATCTACCCGGCGGACTTTGGTTGGGCCGCGGACTGGGCGGAGGGCGAGTTCAGCTTCTACTCACCCGGGCACAACCTGAGTACCGTGGATGAGAGCGGCTCTTGCTTCCGCAGCTTGCAACTCGACTACGACGAAGAGGTTGAGGCGAAGTCGATTCAGCGTCTGTACGACCTCGCGCGGGAAGACGAGCAACCGTTCTTCATGTGCGTTTCTTATACGCACCCCCATCCGCCGTATCACATCCTTCCCGAGTACCTGGGTCGCTACTCGCCGGAGGAGATCAACCTGCCCGTCGTCGGAGACATGCCGATGCAGGCCCGCGACAAGCTCAGCCAATGGGTGCAGTATTCCCACGGACTGGACAAGCAAGGGGCGACTGATGAACAGGTGCGGCGTGCGCGCCATGCCTACTATGCGATGGTGAGCTACGTCGACGACAAGATCGGCCGTCTGCTGGAGACGCTTAAACGCGCGGGCTTCGAGGACAACACCATCGTCGTGTTCACTTCCGACCACGGTGACATGCTGGGCGAGCGCGGCATGTGGTTCAAGCGGGTGTTCTTCGACTGGTCGGCCAAGGTTCCGCTGCTCGTCTACGACCCGCGCAAGCGCAACGCTCGGCGCATCGCGGAGCCGGTCTCTCACGTGGACCTGCTGCCCACCTTGCTGGATCTCGCGATGGATGGCAAAGCGCCGCCCTGGGTCGAGCCGATCGATGGACGCAGCCTCGTGCCGCTGGTCGCAACGGGCGATGAGAACGGCGAGGCGGAAGCGTTTGTCGAATACACCGCCGAGGGTGTCACCGGTCCATGCTGCATGCTGAGACGTGGCCGATACAAGTACGTGTACACCCATGGCCATCCAGACCTGCTTTTCGACATGGAGGCCGATCCGAACGAGCTGGTGAACATCGCGCAGGAGCAGCCGCAGGTGCTTGCCGGACTCAAGGCACGCGTGCTCTCCCGGTGGGATCCCGCTGCCATCACGCAGCAGGTGCTTGCCAGCCAGGCGCGCCGCAAGTTCATCAACTCGCTGCCCGAGGGCATCCAGCCCACCTGGGACTTTCAGGCGGCCACGGACGATACGCGCCGGTTTGTTCGTCGGGGCAGCGCTCGGGTGATCAAGGTAAAAAAGCGCTGGCCGGCTGTGGCGCCCGTCGCCAAGGCCAAGTGAAAGGAGGCCGATGATGACTCAGAACAAGCTCACAACGGACATCGATCCGCACCGCCTGGCTCGCGCGATAAGCGGCTACAACCTGATCGGAGGCGAGCTGGCGGCGGCTCGTTCGGGGAAACGGTTTCCGGTAGTCAACCCTGCAACCGGGCGCGAGATTGGGCAAGCGGCGCACAGCGACGCAAGCGATGTCGAACAGGCAGTGCGTGCGGCGGCGCAGGCGCAGCCTGCTTGGGCAGCGATGCCCGCTCGCAAGCGTGGCACTCTGCTGGCCGATTGCTCGCGCCTGAGTGCCGAGCACGTGGAGGAGCTGGGCCGGCTGGTGGCGCTCGAGACCGGCAAGGCGCTGCGCACCGAGAGCCGGGTCGAAGCCTCCGTCGTTGCCGACACCTTGCAGTTTTACGGCGGCCTGGCTTCGGAACTCAAGGGCGAAACCATCCCGTTCAGCCCGGACATGCTGACAGTCACGCAGCGCGAACCGATCGGAGTGGTGGGTGTCATCATTCCATGGAATGCCCCCATGATGCTCATGGCGCTGAAGATCGCCCCAGCGCTGGTGGCCGGCAACACGGTCGTGGTGAAATCGGCCGAAGAAGCACCGCTGGCGGTCCTGAGGCTGTGCCAGATCATCAACCAGGCGCTGCCAGCCGGGGTGCTGAATATCGTCTCAGGTTTCGGCCCGGAATGCGGGGCGCCCCTGGTCGCGCATCCCGCAGTCGGCAAGGTGACGTTCACCGGCTCCGTCGAGACCGGGAGAATCGTGGCGCGCACAGCGGGGGAGAAGCTCATCCCCGTCACACTGGAACTCGGCGGAAAGAGCCCGATGATCGTGATGGACGATGCCGATATCGCGAAGGCCGTTGCCGGCGCGGTGAGTGGCATGCGCTTTACTCGCCAGGGACAGAGCTGCACCGCCGCCAGCCGCATTTTCGTGCACGACAAGGTGCACGATGAATTCGTCGCCTTGCTCAAGGCGCGCGTTGACGCGCTGAAGATGGGGGATCCGCTGGATGAAGCGACGGATATCGGCACGGTCATCTCGCGTCCCCAGCTCGACAAGGTGCTCGGCTATATCGAAAGCGGTCGGGCCGAGCCTCGCTCCCGCGCGCTCGAATGCTCCCAATTGCCCGAAGACGAGTCCCTTCGTCAAGGGCTGTTCGTCAGGCCGGTGATCTTTACCGGTCTGGACAACGCATCGCGGCTGGCGCGCGAAGAAATCTTCGGACCCGTGACGTGCGTGATCCGATTCTCGAGTTACGAGGAAGCCGTGGCGGATGCCAACGACAGCGACTTTGGACTGGCAGCAACGATCTGGACGCAGAACCTGAAAACCGCGCTGGATGCCACCCGGCGTCTGCAGGCTGGCTTCGTGCAGGTGAACCAGAACATCGTGGTCCAGCCTGGTCTGTCCTACGGGGGCGTGAAGCAATCCGGCCTTGGCCGCGAGGCGTCGCTGGAGGCAATGCTCGACCACTTCACGCACAAGAAGACGGTGATCTTCAACATGAACTGAGCAGCGCTCGCTGCGAGGAGACAAGAATGGCTGTGATCGGTTTCATTGGCTTGGGCAATATGGGGTTTCCCATGGCGTGCCGACTGAAGGAAGCAGGGCACGGTGTGCGCTGCTTCGACCTGAACGCGAACTCGATGGAGCGCGCATTGCATGCGGGCCTGGGGCCGCGGGCTTCGGTCGAGGAGACGGTAGCCGGGGCGGAAGTGGTCATCACCATGCTGCCCAGCGGTCGGCACGTACTGGACGTGCTCACGGCAGACACCCTGCCGCTCGCGCCTGGCGCGCTTGTGATCGATTGCTCGACGATCGATGTCGCGTCCTGCGCCGTGTTCCACGAAACGCTGCAGAAAAAGGGGCATGTCACGCTGGACGCTCCCGTCTCGGGCGGCGTAAGCGGCGCGGCGGCGGGAACGCTTACGTTCATGGTCGGCGGCACCGAAGCAGGCTTCGCGCGTGCCCTCGAACTGCTGCGCGTAATGGGCAAGAACATTTTCCATGCAGGCGCGGCGGGTGCTGGCCAGGCGGCGAAGATCTGCAACAACATGCTGGCCGGCATTTCCATGGTGGCCGTCTCCGAGGCCCTGCATCTGGCCAAGCGGCTGGGGCTGGATCCACGGAGGTTCCACGAGATTGCCTCGACGTCGTCCGGTCAATGCTGGGCGCTCACGAGCTATGCGCCAGAGCCCGGCCTGGTAGCGTCCGCTCCTGCTAATCGTGGGTACGAGGGCGGATTTGCTTCCGAGTTGATGTTGAAGGACTTGCGGCTGGCGGAGCAAGCTGCCGTGGCCAGCCAGTCGCCGGCATTGCTGGGCGCGGCGGCCGCCTCGGTCTACGCCATGCATTGCGCCGCTGGGCGTGGCCGGCTCGACTTTTCCTCCATCATCAAGATGCTCGGCGCATAAGCTGCTCGCAGCCAAATCGAGAAGCAAGGAGACCGACCATGGCATTCGTACGACGCGTCTTTCGGCTAGCTGTTGTTGCGTTGCTGTTCGCCAGCGGCGCAGCCTTCGCGCAGAAGGAAACAGGTAAGTTGATCGTGGGTTATCCCTCGGGCCAGTCTGTCGACGTGGTCGCCCGGCTCCTGGCCCACCGCCTCGGTCCGGCGATCGGGCGGTTGCTGATCGTGGAGAATATGCCGGGGCAGTCCGGCAGCCTGGCTCTGGCAGCGGTTGCGCGGATGCCCGCCGACGGCAGCGTGATGACGCTGTCGGCCTCGGCGGCGCTGGCTGGTAATCCTTCCATGTACCGGAACCTGCGGTACGACACGACCAAGGATTTCGAGCCGATCGGCCTGGTCTACGATGCGCCGCTCCTGCTGATGGTCAATAGCGCGCTTCCCATTCACTCTCTCAAGGAGTTGATTGCCTATGTGAAGGCAAACGCAGGAAAGGTCAACTATTCTTCCCCCGGCAACGGTTCGGTGTCCCATCTTGCAATGTCGGAACTCTTGCGGCGAACCGGCATGGAAATGACCCATGTCCCCTATCCCGGGTCCGCCAAGTCGCTGACCGACCTTGCCGCGGGGGAGGTGCAGGTTGCCTTCGATGCCGTTGCGGGCGCGCAGCCCTATCTTGCCAGCGGCAAGGTGCGTGCGATCGCGGTGAGTTCCCGGGAGCGCCTGACGACACTGCCGTCCGTACCGACCGTCGCTGAGAGCGGAGTGGGCATGGACGACTTCGACATGGTACCGTGGGTAGGTATGCTAGCGCCCGCTGGCACCCCTAAGCCTGTCGTGGACAAGCTGAGCGCGGAGCTCGCCAGGATCGTCCAGTCTCCCGAACTGACCGAGCGGATTGCAGCCCTGGGCGGTCGCCCCCGCAGCAGCACCGCGGCGGAATTCAGGACTTTCCTGCGTGGCGAAATGGGGCGGTGGGCGGCTGTCGTCAAGGCGTCCGGCGCTCGCGTGGAGTGATGTCATGATCGCTGTCGGCTCTGCGACGCTCGCTCGTGACACGCGGCACCATCGGGTCCTGGAGAACGGATTCAGTTTCCATCGCAGTGAATGGATGCAGACCGGGTCCGACCCGCACCTGTCTCCCACCATCTTTCTGGTAGAGCAGCCACCGCATTCGGTGCTGCCGACGCACTTTCATACGCAGAATCAGTTCCAGGTCTTCAAGCAAGGATCGGGATCCCTGGGATCTCGTGCGGTCGGGCCCGGCTCCGTCCACTACGCCGGCGCATTCACAGGGTATGGGCCTTTGGTGGCCGGGCCGCAGGGGCTAAGTTACTTCACCATCCGTGCGGTGTTCGAAACGGGCGCCAGCTTTCTTCCGATTGCACGGGACAAGCTGCGCCGCGGACCAAAGCGGCATGCGCACGGGCCAGCGCATCCACCCCGAACGCCCGAGCTGCTCCGCTCCCTGACGGCACCTGTGCGTGTGGAACTGATTGAAGGCAATTCAGGCGACCCGGAAGCCTTTGCATTGCAATTGCCTCCTTTCTCGGAATTGAGGGTTCCGGCTGCCCGCGGCTTGGGGCAATTCCAGCTAGTCCTTGCTGGTGAACTGAACGCCCCGGAACGCCGCTTGCAGCAGTGGGAGAGTCGATTCCTGTCAACGGGTGAGCATGGCGGCGCCTGCAACGCCGGTCCGCAGGGTCTTCACCTCCTCGTGCTGCAGGTCCCGGTCATGGCTGCCGAGTACCTGCCTGGCCGTTGAGGTGCGTCGGATCTTCTGTATACTGTCCGCATGACCACAGCAAAATCGAGCGCAGTGCGAAAACGGGATCCACAACCCCTGTCCGTGGAGCAGGTCTGCGAGCGGATTCGCTCGGCGATTCTGCGCGGCGATTTGCGGCCGGGCGCAAAGCTGACAGAGCAGGATCTTGCAGCGGAATTCGAAGTGAGCCGCACGCCCATCCGGGAAGCGATCCGCCAACTCGAGACCGAGCGGCTCGTTACCCGGACCCCTTTCGTCGGCGTCACGGTGAGGCAGCTGACTCCGGAAGAAGTACTTGAGCTCCTGGACATCCGCGAGGTGCTCGAGGGTCTGGTGGCACGCCTGGCGGCGCGGCATATGGATGCTGCGCACCTGCAGAGGCTGAAGAAGCTGCTCCAGCAACTGACTGCCTGCGCGAAGAAGGACGATGTTGCCGGCTATCTGGACCACGCGCTGGCGTTTCGCCGTGTGCTCGTCGAATGCTGCCGCAGCGAAACGCTGGCTGAGTACGTCCTCGACATCGAAAATCAGCTGCGACTGATGGGAAATCGAACCGCTGTCCTGCCGGGGCGCATGGAAGCAGCGATCGAGGAACACGAGAAGTTGCTGGATGCCATCAGTCGCGGCGATGGTGCTGCCGCGGAGCAGCTGAACCGGGAGCGCATCCAGCACATCCGTGACGCGGTTGCGAAGACGATTACCTTCTCGATGTTCTAGACCGCGGGCTGCAGCCATCGGGGCGGAGTATCAAGTGCGGTACGAGGTGCCACGCTCCCGATTGAGCTTGCGCAACAGGCCAGGCCATTCCACCTTGCCAACCTCCAGGAAGCCGCCGGGACCAAGCATCTTGCGCCCCTGGGCGCGGGTATGCCGGATGGTGGCCTCGGACAATTCATGAAGCGGCACGCCACCGGCCTGACCATCGATCTGGTACTGACAGGCCGTCTCCAGCCGCAGCATCCAGCAAAACGCCTCGCCCACACTGCGGCCAACTGTTAGCGCACCGTGGTTGCGCAGGATCAGCACGCGCCCCTCGGGGCCGAGATCGCGCACCAGTCGCTGCCGTTCGTCCTCATCGAGCGCCGCGCCTTCGTAGTCGTGGTAGCCGAGAAAGTCCATCATGACGCAGGCCTTCTGACTGAGAGGCCGCAGCCCCATGGCCTGCATGGCGACCGCGTTGTTGGCGCGCGTGTGGCTGTGCATGACGCATTGCAAATCGGACTGCGACATGTGGATGGCACTGTGGATGATGAAGCCGGCGGGGTTGAGCAGCGACGGATCGCCCGCCACGACGCGACCGGCCAGATCCACCTTGAGTAGGGATGAAGCCGTCATCTCGTCGAAAAGCGTGCCCAGCGGGTTGACCAGGAATTGGTGTTCGGGCCCGGGCAGCATGACCGAGATGTGCGTCGACGCGAGGTCCGACATGCCATAAAGGTCGGTGAGCTGATAGCACGCGGCGAGATCGCAGCGCAGTTGCCACTCGACCGGATCCATGCCCTCGGGCATTTTTGCGGGGGCAGAAAGCTGCTCGGTATCGCTTCTCATGTCATTGTCTCCTTGCTAATGTTTTTACTGTTGATGGTCTGCCCGAGGCCAATTCAGTCCTCGTTGCGGAACCCCGATGCCTGGACAAGCGGGCGCCAGAACTCGCGCTCGGCGTGCAGCGTGCGGGTCACGGTCGCGCCAGGCAGACCGGTCGCTTCCAGCCCGACGCGCGACAACAAGACTTTCATCTGCGGCTTCTGCATGGCAGCAACGAACGCCCGCTCCAACCGTTGCACCGCCTCCGGCGGCGTCCCTGCAGGCACGAAGGCGCTATACGTTGCATTGGCATGATCGAATGCATCGATGCCTTCCTCGCGCGCGGTCGGCACATCGGGAAGGGCCGGGTTTCGATGGGTGCCGGACACGGCCAAGATGCGAATCTTTCCTGCGCGATAAAGCTCCAGCTGGCTGGCCAGGGCGTCGGTGGCTAACGGGACGTGTCCGCCCACGAGGTCCGTTACGAGCGGCGCGCCACCTTTGTAGGCCACCGGCCTGAGCGCTACGCCTACGGTTCGACCCATGCCGAGGATCGCGAAATGCAGTGTCCCGCCCAACGAGGTGAGGCCGATACTGCCCTGCGAAGGATTGGCACGGACCCAATTCACGTATTCCCGCAGCGTCTTGTAGGGGCGATCCGCGCCCGCCGATATCACCGTGGGGACTTCGGCAAGCTGCGCCACGGCAATGAAGTCGCGATCGACGTCGTAGTCAAGCCGCCGGTAGGTCATCGGGAAGATGACCATCGGCGCATTCGATGAAAGCAGCACAGTCCTGCCGTCGGGCTGCGACCGCTTGACGGCGTCGATGGAGATACGGGTCGATGCGCCCGGCCTGTTTTCCACGATCACCGTGCCCATGCCAGCCAGTCGCAGTTGGTCGGCCAGCGCGCGCGCGAGCGTGTCCAGTGCCCCCCCGGGCGGGAAGCCGACAACAAGGCGCAAGGGCGTCGTCGCGCTTCCCGTCGCTGCCGGGGATTGCGCGCAGGCTGGGTTCGCTGCAAGCACGGCCACCGCGACAAGCGCAAGCAAATGACGTATCGATTTCATCATGACACCTCCACATCTGGCCATCGGGACAAGAGCTTCAGCGAGGCCTCAAGCAGCGCAGCCGCGCCGAGCAGCTCGGACTCCCCGCGCAGGCGCCCCACCAGCTGCAACCCGATGGGCATCCCGTCACGTCCGAAACCGCAGGGCAGGGTGATGGCGGGGTGGCCGGTCAGGTTGAACGGCATGGTCCAGGGAAACCAGTTGGATCGCACCTCGTCGTACAGCCGGCCGTCAATCTCGATCTGCCCGAACAGGTCCTGCTCAATCGGCAGCGCGGTGCGCGCAATGGTGGGCACTGCGATGAAGTCGTGGTCACGAAGCAGCGCCTGCACGTGCCGGAATAGCCGGGTGCGTTCGAAGTTGGCCCGCTGGTAGTCGACCGCGCTGTAGTCCGTGGCAAGGGCCAGCTGTTGCAACAGCGAAGGGCTGAGCCGCTCAGGCTGCTCCTGTGCGATCTGACCGAAGCGCGCTCGCCATACCGTGTGGTTGATGGTGCGCCACAGCGGCTCGATGTTGAAACCCGAACCAGGCATTTCCGCGAGCTCCGCCCCTAGCTCCTGCAGTCGCTCCAGGGCAGACCCAAAGCACGCAATCACATCGGCTGCAAGCGGCCGGCCTGGCGGCGCACTGGCAAACAGAATCCGCTTACGCCGCAGGTCAGTGACAGTGCGCATTGCACCGAGGTAATCGGTTGCGCGCACGCCGGCAGACCACGGGTCCGACGCGTCTTCGCCGGCCATTGCCTGGAGCATCAAGGCAGTGTCGGCCACCGTGCGCGAAATCGGCGTGACGTAGGTGAGGTTGCCGAAGACATCCTCCACCTGAGAATGCGGCACCAGCCCGATGCTTTGCTTCAGGCCTACGACACCATTGCAGGCAGCCGGAATGCGGGTGGAGCCGCCGCCGTCCGTGGCGATGCCGATCGGCGCGAGGCCGGCCGCTACCGCCACCGCCGCGCCGCCGCTGGACCCACCGCTGGTGCGGTCAGGGTGCCAGGCGTTGCGCGTGCGCCCAAACAGCGGTGCATCGGTAAGGCACTTTGCGCCGAATTCCGATGTGGTCGTTTTCCCGATGAGGATGGCGCCCTGGTTGCGTAGTCGGGCGACGGCGACCGCGTCCTCGGTCGGAACATTGTCCGCGAACAGCAGCGAGCCGAAGGTCGTACGCACGCCCCGCGTGTTCACCAGGTCCTTGCAGGCGTAAGGAATGCCGTGCAGCAAACCAGCCGGCTCCCCGCGCATGAGCGCTTGCTCGGCGGCTCGGGCCTCGCGCATGGCCTCGTCCGGGCAGAGCGTGATAAAGCAATTGAGTGTCGACTGAAGCCGGGTGGCACGGTCCAACACGGCACGCGTCACTTCGACGGGGGAAACCTCGCGAGAATTTATCGCTTCGCGAAGCCGCACAGCGGGCAAAAAGCAAAGTTCCTCATTCATCCGAAACTCCCTGAGAGATTCCGGCTCAAGTGACCGGCAACGAATCCAAGTTGACACCCACCGCTCCACCCGGTCAAATACCCCTTCACAATCAGCCCATATCGAAATCGTATGACCAATGGACCTTAAGAGCCTGCGTTATTTCGTTGCTGTGGCGGAGGCACAGAGCGTGGGCAAGGCCGCAGAGCGCCTGCATATGGCGCAACCGCCGCTGTCTGTCCAGATTCGCAACCTCGAGACGCAACTCGGCACGGCGCTCTTTGTGCGCGAATCCACCGGAATGCGACTGACCGACGCGGGCAGTGCGCTCTTCGCACGCGCGCGCGAAGCCCTGGCGTTGGCCAACGAGGGGTTCGAGGCGGCACGCGCCGTAGCGTCCGGGCGGCGTGGGCGGCTGTCTGTCGGCTACATGTTTTCTCTCGGCTACGCTGTACTGCCGAAGCTCGTGCCGCAGTTGCGCCGCTCGCTCCCGGACGTCGAACTGCAGTTCGTCGAGATGAGCACAGCGACATATGAAGCGCACATCGTCGACCACAAGGTAACCCTTGGCTTGTGCATGCCACCGATTCAGCGTCCTGACGTGACCACGACGATCGTGGGCATGCAACCGCTTAGGCTGGCCTTGCCTGCACGCGCACCTCTCGCACGGCTTGCGTCAGTACCGGTGGCGCGGCTGCAGGGACAGAGACTGATTGCGCTGCCCACCCTGAAAGACGGCGCAGACACTTCGATGGTTGCCGCGCTGCTACGGCGGCACCAGGTGACCATGCAGATCGTCGAACGGGTGGAAACCGTTCACGCGGCCCTGGCACTGGTGCTTGCAGGCGAGGGGTACGCGATCGTGCCCGCATGCGCGGAAGTTGGGCGACCTCCGGGTGTCGTGTTCCGAAAGCTTAGGGACGCTGCAGAAGCGTTCGAGGTGGCCGTCTGCCGGCGCAGTGATCTGGAAAGCCCTTTTATCGAGCCCTTCATCACAGCGGCGCGGCACGCACTCCGATGACGCTTTGCACCGGCGTCAGATCCGACGTCCCAATACAAGGTACCGTGAAGAAGTCATCGCAGCCGCGCGCATGACCGTCGGAGGCCTCGCGTTTGCCGAGCCAGCCGCGCTGCACTATCTGCGTCGGGATGCGAGTGGGCGAATACACCATCGGCACCACCGAATTGAGCAGCGGCGAGGGATCTGGATCGGCCGCGAACGGCTCGCACCGAACCAGCCGTCCGTTTCCCACGATGGCCGTGAACGCGCACCACGGGGCGAGCTGGGGGCAATGTCACGGCTATGCCGTAGGCCATCGGAGCCTAACGGCGGGTTGGCGCTGGTGCGGGGGACCTTCCTTCTGGCGCAGCCAGTCACTGATGAGGGACATGGACGGACTCCAGTTCGCGCTCGTCGATTTGGGCAATGGCGGCAAAGGCCTGTTCGAGATCGGCCAGCAGATCGGCCACGCCTTCCAGCCCGATATGCAGGCGGATCACCGTGCCATGGCCGGACCAGTCGGTGACGCTGCGCGCGCGGCGCATGTCGGCCAGCATGGCCAGGCTTTCAAAGCCGCCCCATGATGCGCCGATGCCGAACAGTTGCAGGCTGTCGACGAAGCGCTCGGCGGCCACCGGCGCCGGCGTGCGCAAGGTGAACGACAGCAGGCCGTTGGTGCCGTGGCAATCGCGCCGCCAGAGGGCGTGATGCGGATCGTCCGAGAGCGCGGGGCAGAACACCTGCGCCACTTCTGGTCGTTCTCGCAGCCAGTTCGCCACGGCGAGAGCCCCTTCCTGATGCTGCGCGAGCCGAGCGCCCAGCGAACGGATCCCTCGCTGCACCAGGTAAGCGTCATCGGGGCTGACCGTCATGCCGAAAGCGTCGGCCACGGCAGACAGCTGTTGCCACACGGCTTCGGTGGTGCACACCGTGCCCATCATTACGTCCGAATGACCGCTCAGGTACTTTGTCGCGGCCATCAGCGAGATGTCAGCACCAAGCTCCAGCGGCCGGTACAGCAGTCCCGATCCCCAGGTGTTGTCCGCCGCCACCAGCGCACCGTGTGCGTGCGCCAGAGCCGCGATAGCGGGCAAATCGCACATCTCATAGGCGAGCGAGCCCGGCGCTTCCACGTACACAAGCCGCGTCTCGGGGCGCAGCCGTGCGGCCAGGCCCGAACCGTCGGCCGCGTAGAAATCGGTGGCGATGCCATGCTGGCGCAGGAATCCATCGGCCAGGTTGCGCACAGGCTCATACACGCAGTCGGGCAGCAGCACGTGCTGGCCCGGACGCACGTAGGCGAGCAGGGTCATAGCAGCCGCGGCCAGCCCCGTGGGAAAGAGGCGTGTGCGGTAGCCGCCCTCCAGCATCGTCACCATGTCTTCGAGCGCGAAGCTGGTCGGGTTGCCGCGCGCACCGTATGTGAACAGTCGCTCGCTGTTGCGGTGCGTACGCATCTCGCGCTGCTGAGCCACAGATTCGAACAACACGGTGCTGGCGCGCACCACTGGCGGGTTTACCGGCTGGCCACCCGGCACGCCGGGCGTGCGGCCGGCGTGCGCCAGGCGGGTAGGGAGCGAATGCGTCATGTCTGACCTGTGCTGGGCTGCGTTGGTGTGTGGTGATTGCAAGGGCCGTGCCTTGCTCAGTCGACATGGGCGCCAGACAACTTTACGATCTGGGACCAGCGCGAGATGTCCTGCCTGAGTTGGGCGGCGAAGACATCAGGGCTGCTGGCTACCACGTCGCTGCCAGCGTCGTTGATCTGCTTGACCACCTCGGGCATCTGCAGGACCTGCACGATGGCGCGGTTCAGCAGCGCCACACGTTCCGGGGCCGTGCCGGCCGGCACAAAGAAGCCATACCAGTCTTCAAAGCGCGCATTACGATAGCCAAGCTCTTCCAGCGTGGGCACCTTGGCGAACACACCCAGCCGGCGCGGGCTGGTCACGGCCAGGGCACGCATGCGGCCCGACTGGATAAAGCCCGCCACGGACGAGGTCGACGTGATCAGCACATCCACCTGTCCGCCGAGCAGGTCATTGATGGCGGGGCCCGCGCCCTTGTACGGCACGTGCTGGAGCGACACGCTGCTGTCCTTGTCCAGCACCACGCCTACCAGGTGCGACAGCGTGCCGTTGCCGGGCGTCGCATAGGTGATCTTCTGCGGCTGTGCCTTGGCCTGCGTGGCCAGCTCGGCGAAGGTCTTCCAGGGGGCGTTGGCCGACACCACGATGGCCAGCGGCGCGGCGTTGATCTGCGTGACGGGCACGAACTGCTTGACGGGGTCGAAGCCCGGCGAACGATACAGCGTCGGGTTGACTGCCATCACCGAGACCTGCGAGGTCAGCACCGTATAGCCATCCGCTTTGGACTCCGCCACGAAACGCGTGCCGATATTGCCGCCGGCGCCGCCGCGGTTGTCCGTCACCGCAGTCTGGCCCAGCACCTGAGGCAGGCGCGTGGCCACGACGCGTGTCACGGCGTCATTGCCGCCTCCGGCGGGGAATGGCGAGACGATCCGTAGCGGTTGCGACGGAAAGCCGTTGACCGGCGCCAGCGGTTGCGCGGGGGCGGTGCTTGCTGCGCCGAGCGTGACAAGGGAGAGTGCTGCGGCCAGGAACTGCGGAATGCGTGACATGGGGGCGACCTCGTTCTTGTAGGGGCAGGATGAAAGGGAGGACTCGGATCAGGCGGCGGGCGGGAAACGGAACGTCGCCAGCTCTTGGGCATCGAGCTGGGCGACCAGGCCGGTCTCCCAGGCCAGGTATTGCCGTGCCGCGGCCTTGTTGCCGTCGTGGCGGTCGTGCACGAAGAACAGGAAATCGATGCAGCGCGCGTCAGGCAGCGCGTCCGCGCCTTCGGCCATCGCGCGACCTTCGGTTTGCCACGCGGCCAGGCCGCCGTGCAGCCGGCGCACGTCGCTAAAGCCCAGCGCGCGCAGGTCACTGACGGCGAGTCCGGCGGGATCGCCATCACCACTGTCGCTGACCAGCACGACGGTGGTGTCATGGGGAACACCGGCCAGGTCCTGCGCCAGGCGCGGGCGGACCGACCAGCGGCTGTCGGCGATATGCCCGGCGCGGAAGGCCATGCTGCCGCGCAGGTCGAGCGCAAGCATCGACCTGTCGCGAAGGCCGGCGGCCAGTTGCGCAGCGGTGACGGTGGATGGGGCCGTAACGTCGGCATGCGGGCCGCGCGCTGCCTTCACGCCAGACAAGCCGGCTTGCAGGCCGCCTTCGAGCACCACGGCGTCATGGCCCATCTGCCGCAGCCAGCTGGCCACGACGGGCGCGCGCACGCCATCGGCGTCGAACAGCACCAGTCGTGCGCGGCGCACGCCGACATATTGGTCGGTGGCCTGCATCAGTTGGCCGCCGGGCGTGTGCTGCGCACCGGGGAGCGTCAGCGCGGCAAACTCCTCGGCGGTGCGCACGTCGCACAGGAACGTGGTGCGGGTGTCGTCGGCCAGCCAGGACGCGGCCTGCGCCGGCGGAATGTGGGGCACGTCGAAGCGGGCGGCCAGCGCCTGCGCCGCGTCGCGCGCGGCATCGAGACCACGCGGCGATGTGTTGTCCGGGTAGCGGGCGGTGCCGCCGTGCTCAAGCCGCAAGTCATTCAGGTACCAACCCTGCGTGCCGTTCTCGAGCGCGTAGACGGGATTGGCTACGCCGAAATTGATCAGCGACTGCGCGCCGATAATGCTGCGGGTGCGACCCGCGCAGTTGATGACGATCGGCGTCCCGGTATCGGGCACCAGGTCGCGCAGGCGATAGGCCAGTTCGCCGTTGGGGCAGCAGATCGCGCCCGGAATATTCATCTTGCGGAATTCGCCGGCGGGGCGGCCATCCAGCACCACCGGTGCGTCTGGGCTGGTCAGCATGGCCGCGAGTTCACTGGCGGACACGCGCGGCGTGTTGTAGTGGTGCTCGGCGAGTTCGCCAAACGTCTTGGAGGGAACGTTGACGCCGGCAAACAGCGTGTAGCCGGCCGCCTGCCACGCGGGCATGCCCCCATCGAGCACGAAGACCTGCGAGTAGCCCAGGCGCGCCAGGGCGGTAGCCGCGGCGGGCGCGACACCATCGCCATCATCGGCCAGCACGACGCGCGCATCGGTGCGAGGCGCCAGACGGCCGACGTCAAGCTCGAGCCGGCTATACGGCAGCGGCACGGCGTAGAACGGGTGGCCTTCGCCATACTGGCCGTGCTCGCGCACATCGAACAGTGCGATCTCGCCGGCATCGTGCAGCCAGCCTTTCAGCGTGACAGCGTCGACGGCGGTGTAGGAAGGGTTGGTCATGGAAATCCGGGCAATAGGGGGCCGTCCTCCCGGTGAGGGGAGGAGTTAAGCGGCAATTTTTTCAGGGGGGAGGCGGCGTTGGGCCGCCCGGGGCGGCTCAGGCGGGGGTCAGCGGCGCGTCTGTACGCCCACGCTCATGACCTGGCAGCGCCCGGTTTCCAGGTCGAACGCCAGGCGCTCGGTCAGCGTTTCCAGCGAACGGCCGTACATATGCAGGTGACGGATGACGTCGTCGCCACGGATTTCCACGGAGTGGATGTCGTCGGGTAGCAGGGCAATGCCGCGGCGCGGGCCGACTTCCACGGTTTGCGAGTGTTCCAGTGTGCCCACGCCCGGCTGGCTGCCATCGTCGGTGCGCACGTAGACGTCATTGACCTCGATGCCGCTTACGCCGGCCACGCAGGCCCAGGTGGTGTGGTTGTGCGGGGGAATGCGCTTGCCGGGTCGCATGACGTTCAGGTACAGCGCGTAGGTCTGGTCGGCGTCCTCGGCGATCAGGTAGCGCGCCTGCCGCTCGCCGGCCTCCGGCGGCGGGTAATCGGTTTCGTTCCACAGCTCGGCGCGGGCGGCCAAATGTTCCACCTTGCTCAGGACATCGGCGAGTGCAGCGCGGGTGACACCGTCTTTCGCTATGAGGTTCCTAATGTATTGGATGGTGTCTCCTACTGCTGCCTGGCGTTCTTGTGCGATGGACATGGTGTGGTCGATCCTTGCAATCTCTGTTTTTGAAGGGTAAAAGGTGCCTCTGGTTTCACTGTAATGAACACCCGCCCTGAAAACCACTTAATGCCTCACGAAAATCCATTAGCCAATCTAATGAATGCGTAATCTGGATCTAGACCTGCTCCGCACCTTGGTCGCGATTGCGGACCATGAAACGTTCGGCGCCGCGGCCGACATGGTTCAGCGTACTCAGTCGGCCGTGACGCAACAGATGCAGCGGCTGGAGGAGCAGTTGGGCCTGACGCTGTTCGAGCGGCACGGCCGCGCCAAGCAGCTGACGCGGCACGGGAAGAAGCTGGTCGAATATGCGCGCCAACTGCTGACGCTCAACGACGAGGCCCTGCGCGTGCTGCGTGAAGGGGACCTGACGGGGTCGGTGCGGATCGGCGCGCCGCACGACGTGGCGGATACCATCCTGCCGGTGTTGCTCTCGCATATTGCCAGGGCCTCGCCGGCGCTGCGGCTGGAGATCCATGTTGGTCGCAGCCCCTTCCTGATGGAAGCACTGCGCCGCGGCGAGATCGACCTGACCGTCTCCACGCGCGAGGATGCCACGCTGGACGGCATCGTGCTGCGCACCACGCCCACCATCTGGGTCTGCGCGGCAGACTTTATCTACGAGCGCGGCGCACCGGTGCCACTGATCCTGGCCGACGAGCCGAGCTTGTTCCGCAAGTTGTCGCTGGAAGCACTGACGCAGGCCGGCGTGCCGTGGCGCATCGCCTATCTGGCGCCGAGCCTGATCGGCATCAAGGCGGCCCTGCGTGGCGGGCTGGGTATCACCGCGCGCAGCATTGACCTGCTGACTTCGGACATGCGCGTCCTTGGCGAGAACGATGGCCTGCCGCGCCTGCCCGATGTCACGTACTACCTGTGGGCGCGGCCCAATGCGGTCAATCCGGTGGCGCGACATGTCTTTTCAATGCTCAAAACGGCGCTGCAGCGCGGACTGGTCAGCGCTTGACCATCCCGCGAAGCGTTCTTTAGAAGGCGCCATCGTAACGTGATAGGCGCCGGTGGCAAACGAAGAAGATCTCGGATGGATATATGAAAGGTTACCTTGAGGGTGCGGAGGTTCATTCTCGACCGCCTTCGAGCAACCCGGGCAGGAGAAGGGATGCTGCCCATTGACCAGGCGGCTAATCATTGCGGGGTTTCCGTCGGTATGCTGTCCAAGCTGGAGAACGGCAAGGGCGTCAATCTGGAGCACGCGCTGCGCGTGATGGATGGACTGGGTTTGACGATGCTGGTCGTGCCGAAGGCGCACGCAGCGCTGCTCGAACAAGCAGCGGTGCATGCGGCCAAGATGGACAAGAATGCGGCTAGGGAACGGAAAGTTCTGGTGGAAGAGTAGACATGCAACAACATGCGGATCCGGCGCGGAGGCGCCTGTTGACTTGCTATCGGCCTGGCTATTGAGTCGCGTCTGAAGCCTGTGCTTGGGCCAACCAGGCGACACAGCCATCAACGGTGACCAGCGCGTCGCGCACGCCGGCGGGGCACCAATTCGGATGGCTGCAGCCGTAGATCACTGCGCAGCTCCATGAGAACCGCGGTGGCGTTTGCAATCGGTTAAAACCCATCAGCAAAGCAGGCTCGCTAAACACCGAGCCGGAAGCGGTTGGCCAGTTCTTCCACGATCGATGCCTGCAGCCTGTCGCGAGAAATCTTGAGCGGATCGCGCTCTGCGGTCGACGCCATCCAGCGCTTGAAGTCGACGAACGCGGCTGGACTGATCGTCGTCATTCGCGCCATCCTTCCGGTCACGGAAACGATGGGCGCAGAGAATGAAGGTGCCCCCAACAGAACATTTTCGCGTCGCGCCTGGACTGCCCAGAGGTCGTCTTCATCGTCGGTCAGTTGGAGAGGGTGGGGGTCAAGATCGGCAGCCTCGCGACGCAGGATGTCCACCTCGAAGCCCTTTGCGTTCACTGCCGTAAAAAGTTGATCATCCCGAATCTCGAACGTGCTATCTACCTTGCGTAGTACATCCAGCATGGAGAGATCCAGGTTCTTCATTCGGGAAGCAAACTGAAGGCGTTTGCGCGTATCCCACAGAAGATCGACGTCGCGAGTTGCGAGGGCGCGTTCCTGCAGGCGAACTCCGGCCGCGGCTTCATACGCATAGAGTGCGTGCGTCCCGATGACGATGAAATGCTCGGCGATATTGAGCCGAGTCATCACCTGAAGGATGGCCACGAGGATGTCCGGAGCCCGGCCAACGCGGATCGCTCGGTTCAGCCGCCGGTGCCGGTCGAGCTCCTCTGCGAGCGTCTTGAGTCGGGCCTCGGCAGCTTCCTTACGCGCGTTGAATCGCGAGTACATGTCCTCGGTCGTTTCCGAACGCACCCCGAGGCTCTTCTGTTTGTTGTCCACGCCGGTGCGAATCAGGTACTCGCGGCCTTTCGTGGTTCGCCAGAGCATGCCGCCGCGAACCTCTGCGGCCTTGGCACGCGCGGATTCCCACGCTTCGAACACTGCCTTGGCGTCGATATACTGTCGCAGCGCATCCTCATCCAACTCGATCCACGGATCCATGAGTTTCAGTATAAAAGAGCAATATTCCAATTTTATACTGAAACTCATATCTGTGCGCCATACCGGCCCCGAGCATCTCTGGCGGGCCGAACCGCCCGACGAAGCGCGCCGGCTACAGCAGCCGATAGAAGGGCGCCCGATAGTGCGCGCTTTCCTGTGGCAGCAGCAGTCATCCGCGCGGTGGGCCCACGTGGCAACGCGTCGGGTGCCCTCCAAAAGGCGATGGCATCGGCTGTGCCGCTGCTCGGATCGGCGCTGTCTCGACCAGAGCGACCGGGATGCGGCTTGAATTAGAGGCCTTCCTCTTTGTGAGCCCCAACTGATGCGATGCCGCTCCTGCGTGGCTCGGTGCCGCGCATCCTCCTCGCTGTGCAGGTAGCCGCTGCTCGTCGAGATCGACGAATGCCCAAAGTTGTCCCGCACAAAGCGCAGGTCGACTTGTCGGTCGGTCATGTGCGAGCCGGCGGTGTGGCGCAGCCAGTGGGCCGAGGCACTGGCGAGCACCGCGGCCTGCGCTTCCCACTGCGGCTCGCGCGCGCAGGCGCGCGGCCGCCAGCGCGCCGCGCGACAGACCTCGTTCACGGTTCTCCTTACCGATCACCGGCAGCAGCAAGGGGCGGGTCTCCCCAGGTTGCGGCGTCGGCGCCAGCCCATGGGCGCGGCGGTAGCGCGCCAGCTCGGCAATCAGCTCGTCGGTCGCGGGCACCAGCCGGGTCTTGTTGCCCTTGCCGGTGACCTCGAGCCACCAGCGCTCGACGCCTTGGGCATCGCGCCCGCATGCAGCCGTTCGTGCGCGGTGCCCGGTGTCGGTCGACTCTGGCATCGCCGCGACGGCGTCTTTGACCGCGTCCCACGGCTCGCGGCTCAGGTAGCGCGTGATGCGCGCCTGCGCGGGTTGGCACCGGCGGTGCACGCGCACGAGCGTTGCCAGCGAGGTAGCCCCACAGCAACGCCGTGTTGATTTAGACACGTTCACCTCGCCATCGAAGATCAGGGTTGCAAGAATGGGGAGGGCCATAGATTTTGCACGCTCTCGCCAGAGCCTCTGGCTGGTTGCCCCGGTGCCCTCAGTGGGCCGCGACCGCGGCATTGGACGAGTGTCCCCTGGCTGGCCTGGTGAACCAGATCAGCGGCACGATCGCGACGAAGATCACACCTGAAATCCAGAAGATGTCGTTCAGGCCGAGCATGACGGCTTGCAGATTCAGGCTGCGCTCGAAGTAGGCGACGGCTTGCTCCGGGGTGAAGCCCAATGTCGACTGGATCGAATCGAGCGCGGCAGAATACACGGGATTGTTCGGACTGGCTCGTTCAACCAGGCGGGCGTGATGCAGTACGGTGCGGTCATTCCAGGCGGTAGTCACCAGCGACGTGCCCACGGCGCCGCAGAATACCCGGACGAAGTTTGACAGGCCGGCGGCGGCAGGAATTTTCTCTGGCGCCTGGCCGGACAGGATGATCGCCGTCAGCGGGACGAAGAAGAGCGCCATTGGAATGCCCTGCAACAGGGTTGGCAACACCAGCGTGTAGGTGTCCACGCCGGTGGTGTAGTGCGAACGCATGAAGAACACAACCGCGAAGCCGACGAAGGCCAAGGTGGCAAGCACACGCAGATCCGACTTCGGCAGAATCTTGCCAATGACCGGCGCCAGCAGCACGGCAAAGATGCCCAGCGGGGCGGTCGCCAGCCCGGCGTTGACGGCGGGGTAAGCCAGATACTGCTGCATCCACTGAGGCAGCACAACGAGGTTGGCGAAGAAGATGGCGAAGGCCACCGAGATTGCGATGGTGCCGGCCAGGAAGTTGCGGCCCTTGAACAGGCGCAGGTCGACGATCGGATTCGGTTCAGTCAGCTCCCAGATGGTGAAGAAGATAAAGCTGAGCAGGGCGACGATGGCGAGGGTGGTGATGACTGGCGAACTGAACCAATCCAGGTCCTTGCCCTTGTCGAGCATGATCTGCAGCGCTGCCACCCATGTGATGAGCGAAGCCAGGCCAACCACGTCGATGGGCAGTTTGTGCGTGGGCGTCTCTCGGTCGCGGTAGATCGCCCAGGTGACGGCGGCGGCGAACAAGCCAACTGGCACATTGATGTAGAAAATCCATGACCATGAGTAGCTGTCGGTCATCCAGCCACCGAGGGCCGGTCCAGCGATGGGGCCGACGGTGGCGGTCAGGGCCCACAGTGCGAGGGCGGTGGCGCTCTTCTCCTTGGGGAACGACGACAGCAGGATCGATTGCGAGAGAGGGATCAGCGGGCCAGCCACAGCGCCCTGCAGGATGCGCGCAGCCAGCAGCGTGGTCAGGTTGGGCGCAATGCCGCACAGCCACGACGACAGCACGAACAGCAAGAGGGATCCGACAAAGAGCCTGACCTGGCCCACGCGCTGGGTCAGCCAACCGGTCAGCGGGATAGCCACGGCGTTAGCGGCAGCAAACAAGGTGATGACCCAGGTGCCTTCGTGGACCGATACACCGAGGCTGCCGGAAATCGTCGGGATCGCGACGTTGGCGATCGAGGAGTCCAGCACGTTCATGAAGGTGGCCAGGGCCACGGCGAAGCTTCCCATTACCAGCTTGCCGCCGGTAAGCGGGACTGGCACGAGAGAAGTCTGGGTTTGGGATGACATGAGTTGCTCCGGCAGGGAATCTGATCTGTCAGGTAAATGGACGAGACAGGGCGCTGGTCGACCGGCCCGCTCAACTGCCGCCAGCTCCGGCCGCGCGGGCGTCGCGCTGCGCGAACGATGGCTTTTGCCGGACTTGATTGCCCTGCCGGGCCACGTTTTCCCCTACCGGTGCCGGATTGCTTACGCCGTTGCGGTTCTGCGCAATGATCCGTTGGATTTCGCGATCGGCTTCTTCGCCGTGGCGCCGGAATACATCGGTCCGGTAACTCGTGCGGTACGGCATTGCGCCGACGTCTGCAAGGCGTGAGCCGCCTTCGTCGCGCGTCTGCACGTCGACCTGCATGGACAGGCCGATCTGCAGCGGGTGGGCGCGCAGTTCGGCCGGATCGAGCTGGATGCGCACAGGCAGGCGCTGCACGACCTTGATCCAGTTGCCGGTAGCGTTCTGTGCCGGAAGGGCCGAAAAGGCGCTGCCGGTGCCAGCGGAGAGACCGACGACCTTGCCGTGGTAAGTTACCTTGCCGCCCTACAGGTCGGCATGCAGCTCGACCGGCTGGCCGATGCGGATGTGCTTGAGCTGGACTTCCTTGAAGTTCGCATCGACCCAGACGCCCTCTAGCGGCACGATCGCCATCAGCGAATTGCCGGGCGCCACGCGCTGCCCGACCTGTACCGAACGCCGCGCGACATAGCCGGTGACCGGGGCGGGAAGCGTATTGCGGGCGTTGGCCAGGTAGGCCTCTCGCACCTTGGCCGCCGCGGAGAGCACGCTGGGATGGTCGGCAACGCTGGCCTGGTCGGTCAGTGCGTGGTTGGAAGCGAGTTGCTGGCGCGCGGTTTCGAGCGCGGCTTCCGCAGCCTTGACCGCATCGCGGGCGTGGGCCACATCTTCCGCGGACACGGCGCCGGTCGCGGCCACTTCGGCGCGGCGACGCAGATCGTCCCTGGCGCGGGCCAGGTCCGTCTGTCGCTGCTGTACCGCGGCCGCGAGGACGTTGTTGTTGACATAGATCGCGCTGACCTGGCGCACGGTCTGGCCCAGTGCGGCCTCGGCATTGGCCAGCGCAACGTTGGCATCGGCAGGGTCGAGCATCACCACCGGTTCACCTGCCTTGACGATTTGCGTGTCGTCGGCGTTGACCGCGACCACGGTGCCGCTTACCTGTGGCGTGAGTTGGACCAGGTTGCCATTGACGTAAGCATCATCGGTTTCCTCGTGGAAGCGCGCGACCGTATAGTAGTACGCTCCATAGCCGGCAGCTGCCAGCGCCGAGGCAAGGCCGAGCAAGAGGAGCAGGCGTTTGCGGATGTTCTTCTTGCCGGGCTGTGCCTGGGCGGCAACTTGTGTGCCGGGCTGTTCAGTTGCGGGAGCGATCCTGGTTGTTTCGTTCATGGCGTTACGTGTTCGTGTGCGTTGCGTGCGATTTAGCGGACAAGAGCCGCTTGCTTGATCGGGGCGGAGGTGTCCGCAGAGGTATCCGCTGAGGTATCCGTATAGCCACCGCCGAGCGCGGCGGCCAGGGCGATCTGCCGGTCGCGGCGGGTCATGCGCAGATCCGCTACCAACTGGCTACTGCGCAGGGCGTTGGTCTGCGCATTCAGGACGGTCAGCTGCGTGGTCAGGCCTGCCTTGTATTGGGCCAGGGCGAGGGCCAGGGCGCGTTGCGCGGCAGTGTCGCTTCGCGCGGCGTTGGAGATCTGGGTGTCGATGGCGCGAATGTCCGCGAGCTGCGTAGCGACGTCCGTCAAGGCATTGACCAGCGTTTCGTTGTAGTTCGCCACGGCGAAATCGAACTCGGCGTAGCGGCCCTTGAGCTGAGCGCGCAATGCGCCGCCATCGAAGATCGGCAGGTGAATCGCCGCGCCCGCCGATGCTGTACGACTTGCCGCGCGCAGGAAGCGGCCCCAGCCGAAAGCATCGAGCCCGATCATGGCGCCCAGGTTGATGTCGGGGTAGAACTCGGCCTTGGCGACCTTGATGTCGTGCAGATGCGCGTCGACGCGCCAGCGCGCGGCCACAATGTCGGGCCGGCGCGAGATCAGGTCGGCCGGCAGGTTGTCGGGCAGGCGGACTTCGTCGCCTGCGCCCAGGGCGGGGCGGGCAATCGCCAGGCCGCGGTCCGGCCCTTGTCCGAGCAGTGCGCCGAGCTGGTAGCGCGTGCGCTGGATGTTGCCGTCGAGCGCGGACAGGGCAACTTCGCTGGCGGCCAGGTTGGCTTCCGCGGTGCGCATCTCTACTTCAGTGTCCAGCCCAGCGCTGACGCGGCCGTTGGTCACGCGCAGCACTTCGCCGCGCTGCTTTACCTCGTCCCGCGTGATGCCATGCAGTGCGTAAAGGCGTGCCAGCTCATTGTAGGCGCGGGCAATCGCGCTGCTGAGCGTGAGCTTTACCTGCTCCGACTCCGCCTCGCTGGCATGCATCGCCGATACGGCTGACTTGAGAGCCTCACGATTCTTGCCCCACAGGTCCAGCTCATACGACGCGTTGATGAACGCCTTGTGTTCGGATTGCCAGGAACCGGCGAAAGGCGGCGGAATCATCGTGCTTTCCGAAAAACGCTGGCGCGTCGCCGAATAACCGGCACCCACCTGCGGTAGCGTATTAGCACTGGCACCTTCGCTGAATGCGGTGGCAGCGGCCACCCGTGCCTGGGCTTTTTCGAGCGAAGGACTGCCCTGCAGGGCTTCGCCGATCAGCGTCTTGAGTTGCGCATCGCCAAACTGGTCGGCCCAGTCGACAGAAGGCCAGCGGCCCTGCTCGGCGGGAATGCTCTGCGTGGTGGCGTAGCTGTTGGCGTCGGCGATGTGCTTGTCGCTCTTGATGCCGGCATAGTTGGCACAGCCGGCCAGCACTGCCGCCACCAGTATGGAGGCGGTGGGCCCGGCGAAGCGGCGTGTCCGCCAGGATTTCTGAGTTTGCATTATCTGACTAGTCAGGTATCTGGGTAAAAAAAGACGCGCTCAGGCGTCAGCGAATTTGGCGAGTAAGCGGCAGAACTCTGCAAACTCTTCCTTGCTAAAGTGCCTGAGGCGCCTATTGAGTACCTTAGGCGCCACTTCTGGAGCGCGCTCGGCGACGTCCTGGCCCTTGCGGGTCAGTGCCAGGTTGACCACACGACGGTCGTCGAGGCTGCGGCTACGCGACAGCAGGCCCTTGGTTTCCAGCTTGTCCAGCATGCGGGTCATCAATCCCGTGTCGATTCCGAGCAGTTTGCTCAGTTCGAATGGGGTGGCGGCCACGCCCTGCGTGAGTGACAGCAGGATCCCCATTTGCTGGCCAGTGATGTCCAGGTCTTTCAATGCCGCGTCCATCTCCATCAGCAACGTGTTGCGGGCACGGTTGAGGAAAAACCCGACGCTATCTGTGATGCGAAAGTTTTCCTTCGAATAGTGATCCACGGCAAGGCTCATCATTTGATTGATATCACAGTAATTGATCTGTCAGATAAATGCAAGTCCAGCGGATCGCCTAACCTGTTCATCTGGTTGTCATCGCTCGGCCTTGGTGGCGCGCTAGGACTGTCAAGCTAGGCTGGCCCCTCACTGCGGACGGGCCAGCACAATCCCGATGGCGCTGTGGTAACCGAGGTGTATTCTAGGAAGACGCTCAAAAGCTAATGCTGCGGAAACGCCGCATTGTTAACCGCTTTCTGAGCGCAATCGCGTCTGGTTCTTGCGCCCGAATGTTGCGTCCTCTTAACCCAGCGCCGGCAGTCAGCACAGTGCAAGATAAACCCTTCACATAGTTAGCGCCGATGGGTAACAGCCAAAGCCTTCAAGTCTTGTGGGAGGACGGCGAGCGCGTCTTCTGTCGAGGTCGGCGCCTGGGCAATGGCGGCAGTGACAATGTTCTGATTGTGCGGCCAGCCGCTGACTATCCGTCGTCCGCCAGTCTCGATCGCCTCGCTCACGAATTCGGACTGAAGGATGAGCTCGATAGCGCCCTGGGCGGTGCGCCCGCTGGAGCTTTTGCGCGAAGACGGCCGGCCCTTTCTGGTGCTCGAAGATCCGGGCGGCGAGCCGCTGGACTCGCAGCTCGGCGCGCCCATGGAGACGGGACATGTCTTGCGCGTCGCCGCCGGCGTCGCGGCTGCGTTGGGCCAACTTCATCAGCGCGGCCTCATCCATAAGGACCTCAAGCCCGCCCATATTTTCGTGAACTGCACCGACGGGCGGGTGCGGCTCACCGGCTTCGGCATCGCCTCGCGGCTGCCGCGCGAGCACCAGCCGCCCGAGCCGCCGGAAACCATTGCCGGCACGCTCGCCTACATGGCGCCCGAACAGACTGGGCGGATGAATCGCTCCATCGATTCGCGCACCGACCTGTATTCGCTCGGCGTCGTGCTCTACCAGATGCTCACTGGCGCGCTGCCCTTTTTGGCGGCTGACCCGATGGAATGGGTTCACTGCCATATCGCCCGAAAGCCGATGCCGCCCAGCGAGCGCTTGACGCTGGTACCGGCTCCACTCTCCCACATCGTCATGAAACTGCTCGCCAAGACGGCCGACGAGCGCTACCAGACCGCGGCTGGCGCTGAGCAGGATCTGCGACGCTGCCTCGCGGGCTGGGAGCGCGATCGCCAGATCGATGAGTTCCCGCTGGCTGACCGCGACATGCCCGACCGGCTGGTGATCCCCGAGAAGCTGTACGGCCGGGAGCGCGAGGTGGATACGTTGCTCACAGCTTTCGACCGAGTGGTCACAAGCGGCGCACCGGAACTTGTGCTGGTTTCGGGGTATTCCGGCATCGGGAAAACCTCTGTCGTAAATGAGTTGCATAAGATGCTGGTGCCGCCGCGAGGGCTCTTTGCATCCGGCAAGTTCGACCAGTACAAGCGCGACATTCCCTATTCGACCCTGGTGCAAGCTTTCCAGAGCCTGGTGCGGCCGCTGCTTGGCAAGCGGGACATCGAACTGGCGAGCTGGCGCGGCGCCTTGCTGGAGGCCTTGGAGCCGAATGCGCGGCTCATGACCGACCTCATCCCCGAACTGAAGCTCATCACGGGTGACCAGCCGCCGGTGCCGGAGCTTGAGCCGCAGCAGGCGCAAAGCCGGTTTCAGCTCGTGATTCGCCGATTCATTGGTGTTTTCGCCCGGCCGGAACATCCGCTGGCTCTCTTCCTCGATGACCTTCAATGGCTAGACGCGGCGACGCTCGACTTGCTGGAAGATCTGCTGACACGGTCGGACCTGCAGCACCTGATGGTGATCGGCGCCTATCGGGATAATGAAGTCGATGCCACGCATCCGTTGGTGCGCAAGCTGCAGGACATCAAGAACGCTGGCGGGAAGGTAGAGGAGATCGCGCTTGCACGGCTTGCCCGTGAACACGTCGTGCAGTTGACTGCGGATTCGGTTTGTTGCCAACCGACGCACGTCGCGCCGCTGGCGCAGCTGGTGTATGAGAAGACCGCCGGCAATCCGTTCTTCGTGATTCAGTTTCTCAACTCGCTCGCCGAAGAGGGCTTGTTCCACTTCGATCATGACGCGATGTGCTGGGCCTGGGATCTCGATCGCATTTACGCCAAGGGTTACACCGATAATGTCGTGGATCTGATGGTTGGCAAACTAAGCCGATTGCCAGTCGAAACACAACTGGCGTTGCAGCAGTTCGCTTGCCTGGGAAATATCGCCGAGATTAAGATATTGTCGACTGTTCTCGCGATTGGGGAGAAGCAGGTCCATACGGTGCTTTGGGAGGCCGTCCGTCAGGGACTGGTCGAGCGCCTGGAGGGCGCTTACAAGTTTATTCATGACCGCGTCCACGAAGCCGCCTACTCGCTGGTCCCGCATGCCATGCGCGCGGAGATTCATCTCCGGATCGGTCGGCTGCTCGTCGCGCGAACGCCCGCCGAGAAGCGGGAGGAGGCGATCTTCGAGATCGTCAATCAGCTCAACCGCAGCGCTGCGCTGATCACGCAGCAAGTGGAACGGGACCAACTCGCCGAGCTTAACCTGATTGCGGGAAAGCGTGCCAAGGGGTCCACCGCGTACGCCTCGGCGCTTAACTATCTCAATATCGGCGTGGCGCTATTGGCGGAGGATAGCTGGGACCGCCAGCACGAAATAGTCTTCGCGCTGGAGCTGAACCGCGCCGAATGCGAATTTCTGACCGGCCAGCTATCGGTCGCGGACGAGCGCTTGGCGGCATTGTCCAGGCATGCCACGACAACGGTCGAACAAGCAATTGTCGCGTGCTTGCACATGGATGTTTGCCTGGTTCTCGATCAGAGCAGCCGCGCCATTGTCGTCGGCCTCAGTTGCCTCCGGCATTTCGGTATCGAGTGGTCACCCCATCCGAAAGCCGAAGAAGTGCGACGCGAATACGAGCGCATTTGGTCAGCGCTTGGGGAGCGGGCAATCGAAGCTATTATCGATTTTCCGCTGATGGAGGACCCGGCGTCCCTGGCAACCGTCGACGTTCTGATGAAGCTTTGGACGCCGGCCCTGTATACCGATGAGAATCTGGCTTCCCTGACGATTTGCAAGGCGGTGAGTCTGAGCCTCGAGCGCGGCAACTGCGATGCTTCCTGTTTCGCCTATGTCATTCTCATCCGAATCGCCGGACCGCATTTCGGCGACTACAAGGCCGGATTCCGCTTCGGCCAACTAGGCTACGATCTCGTTGAACAGCGTGGTCTAAAGCGCCTCGAGGCGAGAACCCTGGTTTGCTTCGCGCTCTTTGTCGTGCCTTGGATGAAGCACGTGGGGGCTTGCCGGGATCCGCAGCGCCGCGCTTTCGAAGCGGCGAACCGGATCGGAGACCTCATGTACGGAGCCTTCGCGTGCACCAATCGCGTATCGGTCCAACTCTTCGCTGGTGAGCCGCTGTACGAGGCGCAAAGCGAAGCCGAACACGGCCTCGCGTTTACGGAGAAGGCCCGGTTCGGCCTTGCCATTGACATTATCACAGCCCAGCTTGAGCTGATCCGGACGCTCCGGGGGCTCACCCTCAAATTTGGTTGCCTTGACGACAGCCAGTTTGATGAACTGCGGATCGAGCGCCGTTTCACAGAAAATCCGGACTTGGCGCTCGCAGCGTGTTGGTACTGGACTCGGAAACTGCAGGCGCGCTATATCGCCGGCGACTATGCGACGGCAATTGACGCCGCAGCGAAGGCGCACGGGCTGCTCTGGAGCACAGCCTCGTTCTTCGAGGAAGCCGAATACCACTTCTACGGCGCGCTGTCCCACGCCGCCTGCTGCGACTCTGCGCCACCCCACGAGCGACAGCAGCATCTGGATGCCTTGGCTACGCATCACCGGCAACTGAAGATCTGGGCGGAGAATTGCCCGGAGAATTTCGAAAACCGCGCCGCGTTGGTGGGTGCGGAGATTGCCCGGATCGAAGGCCGCGAGCTTGATGCGATGCGCCTTTACGAACAAGCCATCCGCACGGCATGCGTAAACGGCTTTGTGCAGATCGAGGCGCTTGCCAACGAACTCGCCGCGCGATTCTACGCGGCGCGCGAATTCGAGGTCATCGCCGAGACTTATTTGCACAACGCTCGCTATTGCTACCTACGTTGGCGAGCCGACGGAAAGGTGCGGCAACTCGAGCAGATGTATTCACACCTTCGAACGGAAGAGTCTGCGCCCCGCTTAACCGGCACGATCGCAACGCCGGTCGAACATCTCGATCTCACAACCGTGATCAAGGTGTCGCAGACGGTCTCGGGTGACATCGTCCTGGAAAAGCTGATCGAGATGGTCATGCGTACGGCGATTGAACAGGCCGGCGCCGAACGAGGTTTGTTGATTCTTGCGGACGGCGGCGAACAACGGGTAGCGGCGGAAGCGACGACGGAGGGCGAGACTATCGTTGTGCATTTGGACGACGAGCCCGTGACTGCGGCGGTGCTGCCGGAGTCCATCCTCTATTACGTCCTGCGGACCCGGGAGAGCGTCATCCTCGACGATGCCGCGACCGATCCCTCGTTTGCTGCAGATTTTTATATTGGTAAGCATCATGCTCGTTCCATTCTCTGCTTGCCGTTGATGAATCAGGCGAAGCTCACTGGCGCGCTCTACCTCGAAAACAATCTTACTACCCGCGTGTTCACCCCCGCCCGTATTGCCGTACTGCGGCTGGTGGCCTCGCAGGCCGCAATCGCGCTGGAAAATGCCCATCTGTACCGGAAACTCGAGGAACGCGAAGCGAAGATCCGGCGCCTCGTCGACGCCAACATCATCGGGATCGTCGTCTGGAATGTCGAGGGTGACATTCTCGAGGCCAATGACGCATTTCTTCGCATGGTGGGATACGTGCGCGACGATCTGGGTGCAGGTTGCATACGCTGGAGGGATCTGACACCGCCGGAATGGCGCGAGGGCGACGAACGAGCGCTACGAGCGCTCTGGGAGACGGGGCGCGCGCAGCCCTTCGAGAAAGAGTTCGTCAAGAAGGACGGCAGCCGCGTGCCCGTCTTGGTCGGTGCGGCCACGTTCGAAGCAAGCCGGAAGGAGGGTGTCGCTTTCGTGCTCGATCTGACCGAGCGCAGGCAGGCGGAGGAAAACGTCCGTGAGAGCGAGCGACGCTATCGCGAGGTACAGACGGAATTGGCACACGCAAACCGCGTCGCAACCATGGGGCAGCTTACGGCCTCGATCGCTCACGAAGTCAAACAGCCGATCGCCGCGACGGTGACCAATGCGCAGGCTGCGCTGCTGTGGCTGAGCGCCCAGCCTCCTAACGTCGACGAGGTCGGGCAGGTGCTTGGCCGTATCATCAAGGATGCCAATCGGGCGGGAGACGTCATCGGCCGCATCCGTGAACTGGTCAAGAAGGCGCCTCCACGGAAGGAACCGTTGGACATCAACAAGGCCATCCGCGAAGTGATTGAGCTCACCCGTGGTGAAGCACGGAAGCACGGCACTTCGGTGCAGACGCATTTGGCGGACAGATTACCGCTCATTCAAGGAGATCGGGTTCAATTGCAACAAGTCCTCCTCAACTTGTTCATCAACGCGATGGAGGCTATGAGCGGAGTCAGCGACGGTGTGCGAGAATTGCTGATCAGTACGGAGAAAGACGACGCTGGATGCGTGCTCGTGGCCGTGAGCGATTCGGGGCCAGGCTTTGACCCGCACAACGCTGAGAGCATTTTTTCCCCCTTCCACACCACCAAGTCCACCGGCTTGGGGTTGGGGCTGTCAATCTGCCGTTCGATCATCGAGGCACACGAGGGCCGCTTGTGGGCGAGCGCGAACGTGCCCCGCGGTGCGATCTTTCAATTCACGCTGCCCGCCCCTTCAGCTGATTCAGCGTGATACGTGGCGCGAGGACCTTTCTTGTGGCTGCCACCCGACTCGCGTGCCAGTTCAGCAAGACCGCGCAGTGCGGAGCTGAACTGGATTGCATTCCACCCCGTCGATGTCCTCCGGCGGACAAGCCCCACACCTGGCCACACAACGTGGCAGCAGTTCTGTATCCGGCCTCATCGCGCGTCGCTCGTCGCTCGACGTGGATATCGTGCCGCCACCACGCATTGAAGTCATACGCGTCGAGAAGGCGTCATGCTCGCGCAAAGCGAATGCGCTCAGCGTTAACGCGGTTGCCCTGGAAATTGCAGAGCACCCTCGCGGGCTTCGCCATAGCGCTGGCCGTGAAGTCTGTTGCCAACGTTCGATTTTCCGAGCCCGAGTGGAAGACCATCTCCCCCGAGGAGACTCTTCAGATCACGCCGCTGCTGCAAATGGCGAGCGCAAGCCCGATATTGAGTGTTGCCACCGAAATCCAACCGACAAGCGGAATGACAAGTCCGTAGCGGTACATAGTGCTCTCCACTGGTTCGGGCCAGGCGCCGATGAATAACAGGTTAGGCGCGGCGGCCATGCAGCAGTAGATTCGTACCCGACCTCTCGGCGTTTCCTCATTCGCACCAATGCACCCATGCCGCAGCATGGACGGCAGGCCTCAATGTACCGGGCTCAAGCAGCCAACTGCAGTGTCGAAGCCGGCGCATCCATGCGGAAATCGCTCAGGCATTGAAGATCGAGCGCGCGGATATGCTGGGTCATAAAGTCGATAAAGACGCGAATGCGAGTCGGCAAGTGCTGCCGGCTTAGGTAGCAGATGTAATGTCCGCGATCGTCAGGAGCATATCTTGCAAGCGCTACGACAAGATTATTGGCGGCGATATGGTCGCAAATCTGGTACCCGGCGAGCTGCGCAATGCCCCGGCCTTGCAGCACTGCCTTCAGCACAAGATCGGAATCGTTGAACGTCAGCCGAGACCGCGGCAGGTATTTCCGCATGTGACCGTCGATCTTGAACTCCCATTCGAACACCCGGCCGCTTGCAAAGCGGAAGTTGATGCATTCATGCTGGCCCAGTTCCTCCAGCGTACACGGGAGGCCGTACGCGGCCACATAGGAGGGCGCGGCGCAGAGCGCCATTTGCATGGGAATCAGTTGCTTCGCAATGATGCTGGAGTCCTCGATCCGCCCGTTGCGGAAGGCGACGTCGATCTGGTCGGAGGCGAAATCGGTCGGGCGGTCGTCGAGCAAGAGTTCGATCGCGATGTCGGGATAAGCCTTCATGAACTGTTCCAGCAGTGGCGCAACGACCTTCCGGCCAAAGCCGACCGTCGCGCTGATGCGCACCAGCCCACGTGGCGGGCCCTGACGAAGCTCCAGCATGTCGTTGATGGCTTCCACGATGTGCGCTACGCCTTGATGGCAGTTGTCGAGGAAACGCTGGCCTTCTCGTGTCAGTTGCGTCGTGCGCGTTGTGCGAAGAAACAACCGGGTACTCAACTGCGTTTCGAGCTTCCGGACGTTGCGGCTCACCGCCGAGCGGCCGATGCCGAGCCGCTCGCCAGCCTTGACGAAGCTGCCCTCGCTCGCCACTGCCATAAACGCCATGATTCCCGCGTAGCTCGCGGCAAAGCTCGTGGACAGGGCGTCAGCGCGCATTGGTCGGTTAGGGCGAAAACCGCGTTCGGCCGACACTTCCGATGTGCCTGTTACGTCCGGTTGATCCATGTTTGCTGTCCCAAGGTTATTTTCGAAGCTTCCTTCAACACTATGCCGATATACATAGGTATTACGCATACCTCGCTATGCATGACTGAATTCCAGCGGCTCGACTGCTAGGCTGGATGCATATACCAACGCAGGATTTGCAGCCATGGGCTCCATCGCCAACGAACACGCTGTCGCCACCGCGTCTGGCGACGAACTGAAGAAGTATCCAACGCTGGCGGCGGGCGAGATCGAAACAATCGCCCGTTACGGCAGCGAAAGGACGTGGCGCGCCGGCGAATACGTAGTGCGCACCGGCGACCCGGCCAACGGCATGATCCTGGTGTTGGAAGGGCGCATCCGTATCGTGCAGCGCGATGGTGTTGGCGACAGTGCGGTTGTCGTCCAGCATGGTCCGGGGAATTTCCTGGCCGAAATCGGGCAACTTGCCGGCACGCCCGAGCTCATCGACGGCCTCGCCATGGAGGATGTCCGGGCGATTGTGGTGCGCCCGGCATGCCTGCGGGCGTTGATGGTTGCGGAAGCCGCGCTGGGCGAACTTATCATGCAGGCCATGATGCTGCGCCGTGCCGCACTGATCCAGCGCGGGCTCGGCCCGACGCTGATCGGCCAGAACGGGGAGCCTGCGATGCTTGAGCTCCAGGCACTTCTGCGCCGCAAGCACTATCCCTATTCGGTTCTCGACCTGAACGGTGAGGCGGATGCGGCGAGCGTGCTTCAGAAGTTTGATGCTTGCCAAGCGGATTTGCCTCTGGTCATCTGTCCCAACGGAACGATCCTGCGGCGTCCAGATACCATGCAGATTCTGTCCTGCCTTGGATTGCTTCCCGAACTGGACGGCACCCGGATCTATGACGTCGCCATCATCGGGGCGGGCCCGGCCGGCCTGGCCGCCGCAGTCTATGCCGCATCGGAAGGACTGGGTGTGATCGTGCTAGATGCGCTGGCGCCCGGCGGGCAGGCTGCCGCCAGTACCCGCATAGAGAATTACCTTGGATTCCCCGCGGGCATATCCGGCCAGGCGTTGACGGCAAACGCCTATGCGCAAGTGCAGAAGTTCGGCGCGCATATCGTCAGTCCCATCGAAGTGGCACAGCTTGAGTGCGGTCCGCTGCATCGGCTGAGGACCAAAGCAGGTGACACGATACAGTCGCGCACGGTAATTATCGCGAGCGGCGCTGCGTACCGTCGCCCGCCTATTCCGAATCTGATGTCGTTCGAGGGCCGGGGCATCTACTATTGGGCTTCCCCGGTGGAGGGCAAGCTGTGCGCGAAGCAAGAGGTGGTGCTGGTCGGCGGCGGGAACTCCGCGGGCCAGGCAGCGGTATTCCTTGGAACCCATGCCGCGCATGTGCATATCGTGATTCGCGGACTGGGTCTCGAGCAAAGCATGTCCCGCTACCTGATCGACCGGATTGCCGCGCAGCCCAACATTACGGTGCATGCGCAGACAGACGTGGTGGACCTGACCGGCGACGGCAGGCTTAGCGGTGCTGTCTTGCTCCGCCGCGATACCGGCCAGAAGGAGATGATGTGGGTTCAGCATGTCTTTCTGTTTACCGGCGCCGAGCCGAATACCTCTTGGTTAGGTAGCTGTGAGGTTGGTGTCGATGAAAAGGGCTTCGTGCAGACAGGCAGACATGCCGGCGTGCCAACCAGCTCGCTGCAGACGTGCGTGCCCGGCCTTTTTGCCATCGGTGATGTCAGGTCAGGATCGACCAAACGCGTGGCCACCGCGGTGGGCGAGGGGGCCGCGGTCGTGGCACAGATCCACGCCTACCTGGCTGCCACGCTGGCCGCTGCCTGAGGCCGCGTTCAGCCTGGCGATGACCCGCAACGCCAGGCCGCCTCATACCCCGATGGCGACTGCACAGATCTTAATCAGGCCCCTGCTGTGCCGTAAATGACAGCGTGCCCAGATTTTCTGCCAAACCGCCAGCGGCCCTGCCACACGGGGTGGGCTTTATCGGGGATTGGTGCGAAAGTGGAAACGCCGTTGCTACATCCAGGTGTCTTGACCCTTCATGTGGCGATTATCTAGACTCACGTCAACCGCGTCCCGACGCAGTGACGCCAGACCCGGAGAAGTGGAAGGTTCATGCGGGCCTGCCCCCCGGTGATCATTCCAAACCATCACGCCATGCCGATGCAATCCGATGGCGGTTTCGATTCGATGATGCGAGAAGACATGTCTGGGGGAAACCTACGCAGCCGGATGATGGCACAACGCTCCTGGCGCCAATCTTGCTTCGCATACCCGGCGTACAGCACACGAAATGCCTGGGGGAAGTCCTGCAGATCTTTTCGCGGCATCCGGCCGCGAGCACGATTGCCCTGTTGGCGGAGGATGAGCCGATTGGTGTCAGCTGCAAGCAGCTGATCGCGGATGTCGTATGGTTGCCGTGCTATCGCCTGTGGATCCATCGGGAGAACTGCATGCAGTTCATTTCCCATTCGCCGCACTGTCTGTGCATCGAAGCAAGCGCCACCGAGCTGGCGATGGCACTGGCGCGTGACCCGCACGTGGACACGGTGAATCCGTTCGTTGTGACACGGAATGGTGCATACCTTGGACTGGTGGACCGGCTTGCCATGCTGAGGGTCATCGCCGCTGCGGGGGCGACGGGCATGACAGCGGCCGGCGCCTCTCCTGTTCAAGATCGTTCAGATCGCATACCATCGCTGAATTTCAACGACTCCAGTCATGGCCCTGATTCCACCGCCGCTCATACCACGGGCCATTGAACAGATGCCGCGTAACGTTGTTTTCGTGGCCTATCCGGATGTGAGCCTGCTTGATCTCGCCGGTCCCAAGACTGTGTTCTGGGCTGCCTCCAATCACGCGCGTGAGCGGGGCATGGCGGGTTATCGCTGCCATACCGCCAGCATGTCGGGCGGCGTCGTCGCGGCGGCGGAAGGCACCTCGATGCAGACTGTGGCATTGGCATCGTTCGACAGGAGACTGGTCGACACAATCGTGGTGCCGGGGTCCCCGAACATGCTTCAGGTTTCGAAGGACTCCAGGCTGCTGATTGCGTGGTTGACCACCGCATCGAGCGAAGTCCGGCGCATGGCATCGGTATGCAGTGGGGCCTTCCTGTTGGCATACGCGGGCATACTCGATGGCAAGCGCGCCACCACGCATTGGGCAATGCTCGACAGGTTCCGCGAACTGTTTCCGACGGTGGAACTGGACCCGGAGGCGATTTTCGTCCAGCAGCAACATCTCTGGACCTCCGCCGGCGTTGCCACCGGCATCGACCTGGCGCTGGCCATGGTCGAGGAAGACTATGGCCACGAGGTGGCGCTGAATACAGCGAAGGAGCTTGCGGTCTACATGAAACGGCCGGGTGCGCAACCCCAGCTCAGCGAGCTGCTGATTTCGCAAAGCCGGCAGGTGCCGGTCTTCGATACGCTGCATCTGTGGATCGTCCAGAACCTGTCCCGGGAGGAACTCTCCGTCGAGCAGCTAGCTGGCCGCGTCGGCATGAGCCCGCGGAATTTTGCGCGGGTCTACAAGCAGAAGACAGGGCGCACTCCGGCGAAAAGCGTCGAGCATTTCCGGTTGGAAGCGGCGCGGCGCCTGCTGCAGGACCAGCACCGGGCGGTCGACCAGATCGCGCGCGAGTGTGGCTTTGGTAACGAAGAGCGCATGCGTGCGGCCTTTCAAAGGCACTTCGGGCATTCTCCCAGCGATTACCGAGTGAAAGCGAATCGCTGACTTCCCGGCTACGCCCGCACAACGTACCTTCAAACTCACTGGCATTGGGGCAGGCGGCAGCGAGGTGTCCGTATCCGGATTGGTGCCAAACGGGAAACATCGTGTCGTCCTGGTCGATCTGGCGGGGCGTCACTGCTTTACCTAGCATGGGTGTGGATACGTTCCACCCCATCGAGGAGAAGCAGCATGAAGATCGTCGACGTCGCGCACGCGGTGGCGGATAGCGCCGTTGCCGCGTCGGTCAATGGCATCGTCGAGATCGCCGGGCCTGAGCGTTTCAAGATGAGCGACCTCATGAAACATTACCTGGAGGCCATCGGCGACCCGCGCATCGCCACGACCGATCCGGCCGCGCGCTACTTCGGTGCCGAGCTCCAGGAAGGCACGTTCGTTCCGAAAGGCGGGACGCGCCTCGGGCGCATCACCTTCGACGCCCTGCTCGATCGATACCGAGGCCAGGGATTCACCGCGCTGTACAGCGGTCACGGTATCGGGAGGAGAGTGCGCGCACGGGCGCGCCTCCGGTGTCGCGAAATCGGACGATGGCAATCTCGTGCTCGACCTGCGGTTGCCTCGTGCGCTTGGCTGGCCGGGCAGCGGCACCAATCCCGAGCAGCTGTTTGCGGCAGCCTACGCCGCCTGCTTCCACGGCGCATTGAGTCTTATCGCGCAGCGCGCGCAAATCGACATCGAGGATGCCGAGGTAGCGGTCAAAGTGTCCTTCGGCCGTGACCCCGTCGATGGCAGCTACGCCCTGAGCACCGACGTCCGCATCCGCGCTACGGGCGTGGAGCGGCATGTCGCGGAGAAACTCATCCGCCATACCGAGCGCCTTTGCCCTTATGCAAAGAGACCCGCGACGGCATACACAGCGTTGTGACCGTTTCATACTAAATGTGCGATGGCCAGGGTTGGGATTGGTGCCGCGATTGGCGCCGAATCGACAACAGCTTACGCACCGCCGCGGCACTACCGGGTCCCTGTGCCGAAGCCTATGCTGCATTTGCTGCAGCATGGTGCTGTACCATCAGCGGCACCGCGTCATGGCATTGCCGTGGTGCCGCAGCTCATGGCCGTTCACTGACTGAGCTCGGCGTGCCGCCGGTGGATGTCATGCGTGACGAACGGGTTTTCGTGCGTCGGCATGGCAAGCCATTCGGGATGCTGCAGCGTCCCGCGGATGTCTTCCAGTCCGCTGGCCCAGTGCTCCATCATGGTCAGCGGCCCGAACTGAAAGTCCTTGGCGCTGCCTTCAAAGGATTTGTCGCGGTAGACCAGCTGGATGACATTGCGGCGGGCGTCGCAGGCATCGGCCGCGGCACGCTGGAAGGCCTCGCTATGCCGGCGTGCGGGCGGTACCAGTGCCAGCACATCGCTGAGCAGGCGCCGGAAGTTCTGCTGTTCGCTCATATAGTCGGTGATGAAGCGCGTCCGGCTTGAATACTGGACATCCTTCTGGCGCGCTGCCACCGCCATCAGATCCTCGGGCACCTGTCCGCGTGCGCTCCACAGGTCGACCTGGAAGATCAGCGCGTTGCGCCTTGGTCTTGCCTTCAGGATGGCGGAAAGCGGCGTGTTGGAAACCAGGCCGCCATCCCAATAGAATTCACCGTCGATCTCCACCGCGGGAAAGCCCGGCGGCAATGCGCCCGACGCCATGAAGTGTTCGGCGCGCAGCCTGGTCTGCGTATTGTCGAAGTACACGAAATTGCCCGTGCGCACGTTCACGGCCCCTACCGACACGCGCATCTCGGCATGGTGGTTGATCCGGTCGAAATCGGCAAAGCGCTCGAGCGTGGCCTTCAGCGGTCGCGTGTCGTAGTAACTGGCGCCGTGCGCGCCCGCTGACTGCGCGAACGGCGCAGGCCAGAGGCGAGGGGAGAAGAACCCGCGCTGTCCCTCCACCAGCGCGCGAGCGGCCTCGATGCCATCGAACCAGATACGCAGCGGGTCCGGCCAATGCTGCGCGGTATCCGCGATCGTGTCGTACGGGACCAGGCTGGGAAGCCAGGGTTGCCGGCAGATATGCTCCCAGAATTCGCGCAGTTTCGTGACGCGATGCGCCGGAGCGTTGCCGGCGAGAATTGCCGCGTTCAGCGCACCAATGGAGATGCCCGCGATCCAGTTCGGCTCGATGCCGGCCTCGGCAAGGCCCTGGTAGACGCCTCCCTGGTAGGAGCCGAGGGCGCCGCCGCCCTGCAGGACCAGTGCCCGTACGGCGTAGCCGCGATCCACTTCGGCCTTGATCCTCGCGGCGCCTGAACTGCCCTGCAAGTCTTGTCTTTCGTAAAACATGGTGTTCTCCTGATGCGCGTGCCGCCCCGGGGGGCAATCACCGGAGTGGACATCCCGCGCTTATTGCATGTACCAGCCGTGGCTCACCACGAACGACTGTCCGGTCAACGCGGCCGAAGGATAGGTACACAGGAACAGGGCGGTCTGCGCGACGTCGTCCACGGTGGTGAAGACGCCATCGACGGTGCCGCCCAGCATCACGCGCCGTACGACTTCCTCTTCGCCGATGCCGAGCTCACGCGCCTGTTCCGGAATCTGCTTGTCGACCAGCGGCGTGCGGACAAAGCCAGGGCAGATGACATGTGAGCGGACATTGCGCGCGCCACCTTCCTTGGCCACCACGCGCGCCAGGCCCAGCAATCCGTGTTTGGCGGTCACGTAAGCACATTTGAGCGGCGAGGCCTCATGGGAGTGGACCGAACCCATGTAGATGACGGTGCCGCCGTGGTTGTCGCGGTACATATGCCTGAGCGCGGCGCGCGTGGTCAGGAAGGCGCCGTCAAGGTGAATCTCCTGCATGCGCTTCCAGTCCGCGAAGCTGTATTCGTGCACCGGATTGACGATCTGGATGCCGGCATTGGACACCAGGATGTCGACGCCGCCGAACCGGTCCGCCACGGCCTGCGTCGCACGATCAACGGCGGCCTCGTCGGTGACATCCATGGCAACGCCCATGGCATGGCCGCCACGGGCCTCAATCGCTTCGGCGACCCTGCGGCTGGCGTCCTCATTCAGGTCAGCGACGGCCACTGCCGCACCTTCGCTGGCCAGCAGTTCTGCGATAGCCTTGCCGATGCCGCTGGCGGCGCCGGTCACGATAGCCGATTTGCCTTGAAGCTTCATGTTCATTCTCCGGGAGTGGTGAGATGGTGTACCAGGTTGCTGCGCGATGCCTGTCACGACTGCAGGTAGTCGTGGACGACCTCGCCAAGCCCCAGCGTCAGGTCGGCGATGTAGTGCCTGGCGCCAATGACTTCGAGTACCGGCAGCGATGCAACTGGTGCCAGTGCGTGTGGGAAGAGGGACAGCGCTGCCGGGCCGGTCCATGCGCCCTTGACATCAACGTCCTTGAGGAAATAGCAGACCAGCTCGCAGACACGGGCCGTACCATCGACATGCGGCAGGATCTTGAGCAGAAAGTTTGGCGTATTGGCGAGGGCGTCTCGAACCACGCTTTTGTCGATTGCCTGGTGCTTGTAGCCCATCGTGCCTGTCGCCACCCGGACCGGGCCATAGTCGAGCGTACCCAGCAGCGTATCGGTCTCGACGGCGAGCCGCGGGCTGGCCAGCTTCTTCGGGAATCCCCACAACTCGCGCCCGGCGGCCAGCGGCGGATGGTCATCGAGGAACATTGCGTGGGTGTAGGTGCCGCGCCGCCCCTGGTACATGACCGGGATCACCTGGCCGGATTCGGTGTAGTCGCCAAAGCCGGTCGAGTCGGGCATGCGGATGAACTCGTAGTGCACCACCGGCTCGGCGATTTCCAGCGGCTCTGGCACGACTGCACGCAGCAGGTCCGGGTCAGTGCGGTACGAGATGAGAAAGAACTCCCGATGAAGAAAGCGATACGGCCCCATCGGGTAGGCCGGGCTGACTAGCGGCGTGGCAAACGCTCGCTCCCGGATGGTCTTGACGTCCATGGTGCTTGAGCCTCCTGAGGCGATACCGTGCCGTGTTTCCACTGTCCCCATGACAGCAGTGCAGCTCGGTCCGTCTTATTCTGGAAGGTCAGGCGGGGTGAATCCATTAAACGTGGGTATTGATGGATGCCCCTGACGGATCAGGCCGTCATGCCAAGTATCGGGTTACTCATGCCTGGGTAGTACTGCATGGCCATGAGGGATGCTGTCGTATGCCGGTCGAGCAGGTATGGCATCGTGTTCGGTGAAGGCTTCCGGCGATATCCGTCAGCGTTTCGCCGGCTCGGGTCAACGCGTGATTGTCTCCTGGAGGGTGTAGAGCGCTCGCCGTACCTGCTCGACGTCCTTTCGCGGCACATACGGCCCCCAGATTCCGGTGCGACACCTCGTCGGGGCGCGGTCAAGGCGGGCGTCGCCGCCCATCAGCTATCCCTGGCTCTTGGGCACAGTGAACTGAAATTCAGCGCCACGAGGTCCGTTCGTATTCAGCCGTAGCGTTCCTCCGTGGGCCTGCACTATCGAGCGGCAAATGGACAATCCCATGCCCATTCCGCCGGCCTTGGTTGTGCAGAACGGGTCAAAGATGCGCTCGGCATTCTCCGGCGCGACACCCGGCCCTGAATCGCACACCGTGACAACGACACCTCCAGATTCATCCTGGCCGGTGCTGATCGTCAGTTCTCGCGGTTCATCGTCAGTGGCGCACATCGCTTCAATGGCGTTGAGGATCAGGTTCAGCATTGCCTGCTGGAGTTGTATTCGGTCTCCTTGTACCAGCGGCAAACCTTCTGAAAGCGCCATCCGCACAGCAATATTGTTTTTGATCGCCTCAGCGCGCGTCAGGGCGATGACCTCTTCAATCGCGTCGTTGATCTGCACCCGTTCCTTGTCCATTGGGGTGTTTCTGACGAGACCGCGTATGCGGTTCATCATCTCGCCGGCGCGCTTTGCGTCTTTGGTGATCCGCTCCAGCGCTTGTCCGACTTCGTCCAGATTCGGTGGCTGTGCGCACAACCAGCGTAGACCCGCCTCGGCATTGGCGGCGCAAGCGCTCATCGGCTGTTTCAGCTCATGGCTGATCGATGCCGTGAGCTGCCCCATGGTTGTGATGCGGTTGGCATGCGCCAGCGCAGCCTCGATCTCGCGGTAGCGGCACTCGCTTTCTCGCGCTTCTACCTCGGCGCGCTTACGTTCGGTCAGATCGAGCACGAAGGCGACGCCTTGGTTCGCGCTCTCGTCGAAGCTTGCCACCCCGATCAGCACTGGCGCGCGGCTGCCGTCCTTGCGGAAATACTCCTTTTCGAACGGCTGCAGGCGGCCAGTGCGCTTGAGCTCCGGTAGCCATTGCTGGAGATCGCGATCGAGCCAATCCGGCGGGGTCAGGTCGGTCCAGCTGAGGCGGCCGGAAGCGAGATCCTCGCGTTCGTAACCGACGATGCGCAGAAACGCGTCATTGGCATCGATAATCCGGCTGCCGAATTCCCAGATGAAGATCCCGATAATGTCGGCGTCGACCAGCCGCTGGATTTTTGCTTCGCGCTCTTCGAGCTGCCTGTTCAGTGCTGTCAACGCACCCAGGTCAGCCTGCAACACGTCGCGACACAGTAGCAGAAGTCTGAGAAACAACTCGCTATAGTCGTTTCTTCTTTTGTCGAGCACGCAGATCGTCCCGAATATCTCGCCATCGGGCCAGGTGATGGGAACACCCAGGTACGAGATCATCCCCAGCTTGATATCGGGGTTCGATTTCCACGCTTCGTCCTGAAGCGCGTCAGGCACAAGCAGGGGTTGGCGCGTCTTCATCACGGTTTCGCAATAAAGCCCCGTGTCTAAAGCCGCAGTTTCAGCCGCCTCGTAAGGATTCCCTTCGGATTCGCTCGACACGAAGACTTCAATATTTGGGGGCCCGATTTGCATGATCAGGGCGGAAGGAACGTGCATGATCTCTGCGAGAAGGTCGACAATCTCTTGCCACTTCTTGACGGTTTCCGGAGGAACGCGGATTGAATGCGGCATGGTTGATATTGCCCTGTGAAGGATTGACTTGATCTTATCCTGTTCTCGTCGACATCCGAGTGCTCGCCCGAGCCGATGGCGAGTGCCTGGTTTGGCTTAAATAGTAGACCCTGTCCAGGCCGATCACGACGTGACCTTCGGTTCCCATTCCACGTGGCAGGATGGTCTCTCGTCGCCGCCTTGGCCCCCGTTATCTCCGCAAGAATCGCCCCATTGGCTCCGATTGGTGTCGACACGGCAACAGAGTGGGTATCTTGGAGGCACTACTGGAGCCACGGGTCAAAGGCTACGATTCTCTCCAAGCGGTGCCTGCAGCAATCCAGCGCAGGTCCGGCGAGCATCCCCGCCAACTCAGCAGGAGAGATCATGGCGCAACGTCTCAACTATTTTGAGCAGTCCCCGGAACTGTTGAAGAAGCTCGTGGAGCTCAACAGCCTGTTCCCGAAAACGACGATCGAGGAACCCGTTCGCGAGCTCGTCGAGATTCGCGCGTCACAGATCAACGGCTGTGCGTTCTGCGTCGACATGCATATCAAGATGGCGAAAATCCACGGCGAGCGCGAGCTGAGGCTGCATCATGTGGCGATCTGGCGCGAATCGACACTGTTCTCGCCGCGCGAGCGCGCTGCGCTGGCATGGACCGAGGCGTTGACCCAGCTATCTGCCGAAGGCGTGCCCGACGGAGTCTACGAGCGCGTGCGCACCCAATATTCCGAGAAGGAGCTATCCGACCTCACTTTGCTGGTGGGCACCATCAACACATGGAACCGATTGAATGTCGCGTTCCGCATGGTCCCGGGTTCCTTTGACAAGACGTTCGGGCTGGAAAAGGCCAATCTGGAGTGATGCCATGAAACGTAGGATGGCCATGGCGGCAAGCCTGATGCTGCTGATGTCGGCGCAGCTGGCCAACGCAGCGCCACCGGACGTGGTGGTCAAACCGTTGACCACGAAGGCCTTGCCCGATTATCCCGGCAAGGAAGTGGAAATGATCACGGTGGAGTACCCGCCCGGCGGCTACGACCCTGTCCATCGTCATGATGCGCACGCGTTCGTCTATGTGCTCGAGGGCAGCATTGTCATGGGCGTGAAGGGCGGCAAGGAAGTCACGCTCAAGGCGGGCGAAACCTTCTATGAAGGCCCGGACGATCTCCACACCGTCGGGCGCAATGCCAGCAATAGCAAGCCGGCGAAGTTCGTCGTGTTCCTGATCAAGAAGCAGGGGGCGCCGGTCTTCACCCCGGTAATGTAGGGCTAGGTGTTCTCCCGGGCTGGTGGAATGCCACGGCCCGATCCCCCATACGACCCGGAATCCGCCGGTCTCGCGCCGCGCGGCCGGCGTCATGCATCGTTCAGCCCCCATGTGTCGGTGGCTGGAATCTCTGCAACTGCAAGAAGCGAGGTAACAACCATGAAACGTAGGATCCTGATTGTCGGCGGCGGCTTTGCCGGACTGTGGACAGCGCTCGGCGCTGCGCGCGTTGTTGATATGCAGCGCGATGCTGCTGCGGATGTCGAGATTACGCTCGTTTCACCGCGCCCCGAGCTCCACGTCCGTCCGCGCCTGCACGAAGCCCACCCCGAGCAGATGGCGGTGCCATTCATGCCGTTGCTCGATGCCGTCGGCGTGAAATTCATCGAAGGTACGGTTGAGCGCATCCATGCCGCGGACCATTGCGTCGAAATCAGCACGGCCGGTGGCCAGACCAGGACCGAAGGCTACGAGCGCCTGGTCCTTACCAGCGGCAGCCGCCTGTTCCGTCCGCCGCTGCCGGGCCTTGTCGAGCACGCGTTCGCGGTGGACCAGTTGCATGAAGCGGTGGCATTGCGCGAACATCTGGAACGCCTGTCATCGCAGGCGGATGAGCCGCGGCGCAATACCTTTGTCGTCGTCGGTGGCGGCTTTACAGGGCTGGAGGTAGCGACCGAACTGCCGCAGCGGCTGCGCGCGATTCTCGGCGATGGCGTGCGCCCCCGCATCGTGATCGTGGAGCGCGCTGAGGCGATCGGCCCGGATCTCGGGCCCGGCCCGCGCCCGCAGATCCTGCAAGCACTGGACCAGCTCGGCATCGAAACCCGGGTTGGCGCAGGCGTTGTCTCCGTGGATGCCGCCGGCGTGGTGACCGCGACCGGTGAACGGATCGACGCGGGCACCGTCATCTGGACGGGCGGCATGATTGCCAGCGGATTGACGGCGCAAGTCTCGCCGCACCTCGACCGCCAGGGCCGCATGGAAGTGACCGCGGACCTGCGCGTGACCGGCACAAAAGATGTGTTCGGCGCCGGCGATGTCGTGCGAGCGCTGACCGATGACGACGAGCACTATTCGCTGATGTCGTGCCAGCATGCGTTGTTCATGGGGCGATTCGCCGGCCATAACGTTGCCGCCGACCTGCTGGGCTTGCCGACGATCGCGTACCGACAGGATTTCTATGCCACCTGCCTGGACCTGGGCGAGTGGGGCGCGGTCTATACCGAGGGCTGGGATCGGCAGGTCAAGCTGACGCACGCCGAAGGCAAGGAACGCAAACTGCTGATCAATACCCAGTGGATCTATCCGCCGGCTGCGGACCGCGAGCAGGCGCTGGCCGCGGGAAATCCCAACGTCACATACGCCTGAGGCATTCTCATCCTTCCTACGGGGCCGACACTTCGCCATCGATCGTCGGCTGACTTTGTTGTCCCACACCTGCGCTCTCGCGCGGGAGAAGAGAGCTTGCTGACCATGTGGTCAGCAAGCTGGTCTCGCATTTCCCTCCGTTAGGGGCGCGACAATCGGTGGGACCATCACGATGCATCTCGGCAGGCAAGCACGGTGAACCGCACCACAGCACCGTGGGGCATGCCATTGCCGAGCGACAGCTCGCCACCATGCGTATCAATGATTGAACGACAGATAGACAGCCCCATCCCGAGACCTGTCGGCTTGGTGGTGTAGAACGGTGCGAACGCCTGCTCGGCGCTTTGCGATTCAAAACCCGGTCCCGAATCGCGCACGGTCACAAGCACACAGCCGGCGTCGGCCTCTTCGCTGCTGATGCGCAGTTCGCGGACGCCATCGCTGACCTCGCGCATCGCCTCGAGCGCGTTAATGATCAGGTTGAGCAGCACTTGCTGCAGTTCGACCCGATCGCCTTCGATCAATGGCAAACCGTCGGCGAGCCGGGTCTGGACCTCGGCGCCGCTCTTCGCGGTCTCGCCCCGGGTCAGCTCGATTACCTCGCGGATCGCCTCGTTGATATCCACCGGTTCCTTGCGCGGTGGCGCCTTCCTCACCAGCTCGCGGATGCGCCGCAGCACATCGCCAGCCCGATTGGTATCCTTGATGATCCGTCCCAGCACCTGGCCGACCTCATCGATATCGGGCGGCTGGGCGCCCAGCCAGCGCAACGCCGCCTCGGCATTGGTCACCGTCGCGGCAATTGGCTGGTTCACTTCATGTGCGATCGAGGCCGTGAGTTGTCCCATGGTGGCCAGCCGGTTCGCATGCGCCAGTTCGGTCTGCACGTCCCGGTAACGCCGCTCGCTCTCCCGTACGCGCTCTTCCGCCTGCTTGCGTTCCGTCAGGTCGAGCACGAACGCGACGCCTTCCTTGCGGTTGTCCGCGAAGTCGTCCGCGAACATGGCCAGGCCGACGATGACGGGCAAGCGGCTGCCATCCTTCCTGATGTACTCCTTCTCGAAAGGCAGGGCGCTGCCCGTGCGTACGGCATGCGCCAGCGCCTGTTCGCTGTCGGCACGCAGTTCCTCGGGCGTCAGGTCGGTCCAGCGCACGCGTCCCGAGATCAGGTCCTCGCGCTCGTATCCGACCATTCGAAGAAATGCATCGTTGGCTTCGATGATGTCACCGCCGGCGTTCCAGACAATGATGCCGATAATGTTGGCATCGACCAGGCGGCGGATCTTGGCTTCTCGCTCTGCCAAGTCACGGTACAGACGCGCATTCTCCAGCGAACTCGAAGCTTGCGAGGCAACAAGCTTCAGTACGGCGATCCGGGCGGGGCTGAACACGCGCGCCGTCAGGTTGTTCTCCAGATAGAGTGCGCCGGTCAGCTTTGCCTGGTTCATCAGAGGCATGCACAGAATGGAGCGGGCACAGTGCTGACGGATGTAGGGATCCGCCTCAAACGAAGGCTCGGACGCCGCATCGTCGAGAACGATGCTTTCCCGGGTACGAAGCACGTGGTAGAGAACGGACTCGGGCAGTATCGCGGCGCTCACCGGCTCATTGCGCAGCTGTAGCCGGGGCGCGCCGCCGCCGGTCGTTGCCTCCGCGGCAATCCGATGCTCGCCGTCGTCCGCCAGGATCAGTAGGCCGCGTTCGGCGCCAGCCTGTTCGATGGCCGTGCGCATGACCATGTCGATCAGATTGTCCAGCACGATGTCGCCCGAGGCGGCCTGCGATACCTTGAGTACGGTCGCGAGATCGAGGTGCTCCACCGGAGTTGCCATGGTGCTCGTCGGACCGGGTGCAGTTTCTTCCGTCCTCAAGTAGGGATAGCTCTCCTCGAGTTGCCGCACCTTCCCATCGGCGCCCCAGCGCAGGTAGCCGTAGCGGGCATCCTGCAAATACACACGGGCGATCTTTTTCAGGCCGCGCGCTGCGTAGAAGCGGGATGCGAGTTCGTTGGCGAGCGCCTCGCTGTGGACGAAACCGCTTTCCTGCGCTGCATGGATGGCCTGCTCGTAGAAGTGTTCGGCCTCCACTACGTTGCCAGTTACGCGGGCGATCTCAGCAGCGACAAGCGTGGCGCGGTCCGCAAAGTTGTCCGGACAGTGTTGTGCCCAGATCTGGAGGTCGCGATGATGTGCAGCCATTGCTTCCAGGTGCCGCGTCCGCTCGCTGACCGGGGCGAAATCGCACCAGGCCGCGTGAGTCAATGCGCCGTAGTAGTGATATTCGGCTTCCTCAAAGAACGAGGACGAGGTCCAGAGCAGCGGTTGCGCTTTCGCTGCCGCCGCCATTGCCGACGCATAGTCGCCGGCGAGATAGCACGCTTGGAGCTTGCGGGTCCAGTACCAGCACTCGGCCAGAGCCAAGTCAGGGCTGCCTGCCAGATGGGCTTCGGTTTCGGATTCCTCGAACTGCTTGTCATCAAGGCAACCGAACCTCGGCGTCAGGCCGCGTAGCATCCGGACCAGCGCGAGTTGCGTGTTGATGAAGTCGATGACGAGGCCAAAGCGTACTTTCTCGGCGTAGGCAAGGCCGCGCTCTGCTTCGCGCTGTACCTCGGCCAGTGGCTCGCCGGCGAAGAGCAGGTCGGAGTTGAGGCTGTTTCCCGCGTATGCGCCATAGGGAAGGTCCCCGATCCGGTTCGCGGCGGCAAAGGCACGGCGCAACAGTTCACGGCAGGTCTTCACGGGCTTCAGCCAGCGCACGACAAAGATCGAGAAGCACAGAAAGGTCTTGGCTTCAAAGCGCTTTAGCCCGCGTCGGTCGACGAGCTCGCATCCCAGCAGGCCGAACCGGTATCCAGCCTGGTGGTCACCGAAACGCCGACCCGCGACCCGGCCGACATTCGCATAGAGCACGCATGAGGCATCGCAGTTGCCCCGCTCGAGGCTGAGGCTAACCGCCTTGCAGATCGTCAGACAAGCCAGATTTGCGTCCGTCTGCAAGGCCGGCGCGAACAGCTTGCTCAGCGCCTCGACCGTGCCGAGGGAGGCGGCATCCTCCATCAGCGGCAGATCGACGAGTTCCTCGATGGTCCGGTCGCCAAGTTGAGACCAGATGCGATCGTATTCGTGTCGCACCTCGTTATCGTCCGGATGCGGCGACCACTCGATGCCGACATGCCGCAGGTAGGCGAGACAGACCTCGACCGCGCGGTCGCTTCGATCCAGGACCAGGTAGACGTCCAGTTGCAGGCACGCGACGAGGGCTTTTTCGACCATATTAGTGGCGCGCTCCGACAGCGCCGCCAGGCGCTCATCGGCCACCGACAATTGCCCGGTCAGGAACTCGCATTCGGCCCGGTTCAGCTCCAGTGCAAACCTCAGGTCATGCCGGCTCTGCCAGCACTCGTCATCCAACAGATCGGCACCGCTGACCAGATAGGTCAGGGCTGAGGCATAGGCGGTGGATGCCTTGGCGCGCTGGCCTGCGAGCAAATTGAATTCTGCCAGCTGCTGGCGTTCGTCCTGTGCGGTGATCAGCGCAGCACCCCGATTGAGCTGGCCCGTGATCTCAAAGATGGCCTCCTCGCGCCTTTCGGGGGGCGTCTGTGCGGCAAGCAGGCGTCCGATGCGCAGATGGGCATCGGCGCGCGAGGCTTCCGGGATCAGTGAGTAGGCAGCTTCATGGACACGGTCATGGACAAAGGCGTAGAAGGTCTCCTGCCGCTCGACCAGTTCCTGGCGGATCGCGTCCCACAGCGCCACGTGAACCTGCGCCTCCGGCATCCCGAGAACGGTAGACAGCGCGGCGACGCCGGCCACGTTGCCGAGGCAGGCAAGCTGCTGCATCGCCTGCTGCGTCCAAGCCGGCAGGCGGGTCAGCTTGCCAGCCATCAGGTCCACCACATTGTCGGTGTAACCCTTGGCATGGATGCGCTCGGAATCCCAACGCCATTGCCTCGCGTCGTGATCGAAGGCGAGCAGGTTTTCCTCGACAAGCGCGTGCAGGAACTGGATTACGAAGAACGGATTGCCGCCGGTCTTGTTATGCACCAGCTGCGCCAGTCCCTCGATGCGGCCCGGCTCGCAATGCAGCGCCTCATTGATCAACTGCGTGATATGTACACTGGCGAGCGGTGCCAGCGTGATGGCTTCGATCCTGATCCCGGCGTTCCGGATCGCCTGCAGCTTGACCATTAGCGGATGCGTAGCATCGACTTCGTTGTCGCGGTAGGCGCCGATCAGCATCAAGTGCCGAAGGTCCGATCCTGTCAGCAGATCTTCCAGCAGGTCGAGCGTCGCGACGTCCAACCACTGCAGATCGTCAAGAAATAATGCGAGCGGGTGTTCCGCCCGCGCAAACACACTGATGAAACGCCGGAACACCAGCAGGAAGCGGCGTTGCGCCTGCTGGGGCTCGAGTATCGGCACCGGCGGCGGCTCACCGATGATCAGCTTCAGCTCGGGGATCAGATCGGTCATGAGCCGGGCATTCGGCTCCAGCGCCTCCAGCAAGGCGGCGCGCCAGCTCGCCAACTCGGTGTCGCGTTTGCCAAGCAGTGGCCGCACCAGGCCCTGGAATGCCTGCACCAGCGTCGAATAGGGAATGTCGCGCTTGTACTGGTCAAACTTGCCGGACGCAAACAGCCCGCGCGGCGGCACCAATACCTTGTGCAGCTCGTTGACGACCGAGGATTTGCCGATGCCGGAATATCCGGAGACCAGCACCAGCTCCGGCACGCCCTTGCTGACTGTGCGGTTGAACGCGGCCACCAGGGTGTCGACCTCGCGCTCGCGTCCATACAGCTTCTCGGGAATGAGCAGGCGGTCGGGCGTGCCGTCTTCGTCCAGCGGAAAATTTGCAATGCTGTGCTGCCGGTGCCAGTCATCCAGGCAACGCTGCAGATCGTGCCCGACACCAGCGGCGGTCTGGTAGCGCTCCTCTGCAGTCTTGGCGAGCAGCTTCAGCACGATGTCCGAGATCATGGCCGGGATGTTCGCCTCCCGGGCACCGGGCGGCATCGGCTGGCGCGCGATATGGCAATGCACCCATTCCATGGGATCGGCGGCCGCGAATGGCAGCGCGCCGGTCAACATCTCGTACAGCGTCACGCCCATCGCATAGAGGTCGCTGCGCGAATCGATCGAGCGATTCATCCGGCCGGTCTGCTCGGGCGCCATATAGGCCAGCGTGCCGGCAATGGTCTCGGGCGGCTCAGGCGCTTGCCGCTCGCGCGGCAGCCGCGAGGCGAGGCCGAAACCGGTCAGGCGCGCGTGACCGTCGGCGCAGTTCACCAGGATGTGAGCCGGCTTGAGATCCTTGTGTACCAGGCCGCGTCGATGCAGCTTGCCCAGCGCCGCAGCGATGCCGATGGCGAGCCGCAGGAAATCCGCCACTTCCATCGGCGCGCCGAGCAGGCGCGAAAGCGGCTCACCGCCCGGGTCCTCCAGCACCAGCATGGTGCAGCCGGCCTCGCGCAAGATCTCCACCGGGCGCGCCGCCCACGCACCATCCAGTTCGTCTTTCAGATCAAGCTCGTGCGCGAGGCGATCCAGCGTGGCGGGCAAGGGATGCTCGGCTGCCGGCTGGGCGAGCAGCACGGGCTGGGCAACGCCGCCGGTCGAGCGCACCGCTCGGCAGAAAACGCGTTCGCCATCGTCCCACGAAGCTTGGTCCCGCAAAACCTGGGGGGTGCTAGCCGTCGGCGCCTGAACCATTTGCAGCTCTCCGTCTGCCGCACTGTCATCAGGCTGCCACCTGACATGCGACCGGATATCAGACAGGTCCGATTCGGTCGACCCGGATACGCACCGGAAGCGAGGTACAACACGGCATCTTCTCGATCAACAGGGCTGCAAATGCAGCATGCTAGAGAATACACCTCGGCGACGGTCCTGTAGTGGTTAGTCGGGAGCCGCCGTTCGCATCCCGCCGTGTTTGCGGGTAGTGCGAAGGGCACATGCAGTCATGTCGAACTTCTCGCGTGTGACAACACCGGCGCAATTTGCCGGTCGGGACAGGGCGGGCCAGCGGACGCTGCTCAAGCGGCCAGCTTCTGCGCAGCGTCCTGGGGGTCGACGGAGTGGAAGCCTGCCAGGTCGTCCCGATCGAGCGTGCGGATCTTTTCGGTCGCGAAGTCGATGAAGACCCGGATGCGCCTCGGCAAATGCTGCCGGCACAGGTAGCAGATATAGTGGGCGGAGTCATCCGGCATATACCGCGGCAATGCCATGACCAGCGCATGGCGCGCAAGGGGGTCGCGGATCTGGTATCCCGCCATCTGCGCGATGCCGCGACCATCCAGCACCGCCTGCAAGACCAGGTCCGCGTCATTGAACGTCAGCCTGGCCGCCGGAAGGTGCTTGCGGACGTGGCCGTCGACCTTGAACTCCCACTCGGAGACACGGCCGCCGGGATACCGGAAGTTGATGCACTCGTGCTCGCTCAATTCTTCCAGCGTGGATGGCAGTCCCCGCCGTTCGGCGTAGGCGCGGGACGCGCAGAGCACCGTCCGCATCGGGGCCAGCCGCTTCGCGATGATGCTGGAATCCTCGATGCGGCCACTGCGAAATGCAACATCGATCTGGGCACCGGCGAAATCCGCCGGCCTCTCATCCAGCATGAGGTCGACCGCGATGTCGGGGTAGGCCTCGGCAAACCGCGAAAGCAGCGGTGCGACGACCTTGCGCCCGAAGTCGACCGGCGCGCTGATGCGAAGCAAGCCGCGCGGCGGGCCCTGGCGCAACTCGAGCATGTCGTTCATCGCCTCGACGATATGCGCCACGCCGCGGTTGCAGTTCTCGAAGAACCTCTCGCCCTCCCGCGTCAGCCGGGTCGATCGCGTGGTACGCAGAAACAGGCGTGTGCACAGCTGCGTTTCGAGCTTCTGCACATTGCGGCAGACCGCCGAGCGGCCGACTCCCAGTCGTTCCCCCGCCCTGGCAAAGCTCCCCTCGGTTGCGACCGCCATGAAAGCGATGATCCCCGTGTAGCTCGTCGAAAAGCAGGTGGACAAGGCGTCAGCGGGATTGGACAAGCCAACGCGAAAGCCATGCTTCGAGATATCCGATTGCATCATTGCCGACTCCACTCTTCTTCGAGCCGCTTGCGAACGCACGGCGCGTTCGCTTTGCCCTTGAGAAAAGGGTAGGGCTGCGGGTGCAGCAAAACCATCCTACGCAGCGGTGGCGCTGTCCCTACGTACGCTTCGCCTGCTCATACTCAGGTATGACGCGGCGCGACGGCGGCGTGCGGAAGTGCGGTATCCGCCGCGCCGACACTTTCCGTTGCGAGGAACTGGCGGGGTCTTATACGTTCGTATGATTCCAGGGCTCGGTCATGGGATTTAGGCTTGTAATCGTAAAGGCAAGGTAGTGCCAGGGGTGCTGTTTCACTAGCTGGCAATGGCTATGTTGCATGCGTTGCCGAACGTCGAGGGCCGCTCTTTTGTGTTCCGCTCAAACAGTTTCGATCGTGGACGACGATGAGGCCGTCCGCCTCGCCACGGGAAGCCTGATACGCTCGCTGGGCAGGCCGACACGGCTGTTCGCATCCGCAGAGGAATTCCTGGCGTCAGGCCACATCGCGGAGACGTCATGCCTGATTTCCGACGTGATGATGCCCGGCATGTCTGGGCTGGCGATGCACGAGCACATCCTGGCGCTCGGTTACGCGCCGCCAACCATTTTCATCACGGCATTCCCCGGTCCAGATCTGCTAGCCAAGGCCCTGGCCAACGGTGCGCTGGCTGTGCTGGACAAGCCGGTTGATGTCGGCGCCATTGCGCACTGGCTCAGCATCGCGCTGGACCAGGCATAGCCACGCAAGGACAGCCGACAGGCAGGACGGCCTTTACCCTGTCGCCGGCCTCTAAACAGCCTTTCTGGGCTGCGGCTTTACGCCCAGCGACTCCGACATCCTGACGAGCTCCGCAACGGATCGCGCCGCCATCTTTTTCATGACCTGTCCACGGTGGATTTTTACGGTGATTTCGCTCAGATTCAGTTCGCCAGCAATCTGCTTGTTCATCAGGCCGCCAACCACAAACACCATCACTTCCCGTTCGCGTGGCGTCAGCGAGTCATAGGCGGCGCGCAGCGCCGCGATCGATCGTTCAGCTGCGAGCCGCTCACCGTCGCGGGCCAGTGCATTGGCGACCGCATCGAGCATGTCCTGGTCGCGAAACGGCTTGGCTAAGAAATCGACGGCCCCGGCTTTCATGGCCTTGACCGTCATCGGGATGTCGCCATGCCCGGTCATGAAGACAATGGGCATGCGCACGGCACTCTTGCCAATCTGCTCCTGGAAGGCCAGGCCGCTCTCGCCGCGCAACCTGACGTCGAGGATCAGGCAACTGGGCGCGTCGTCCTTCGGGTATGCCAGGAACTCCTGGGACGATTCGAAGGTTTCCACCCGCAGCCCGATCGAGCGCAGCAGGCCGCGCAGGGCGAGCCGCATCGACTCATCATCATCAACCACATAGACCACAGGTTCCTTGCGGTCGTCAGGCTTCTGGCCAGAAGTCGACTGCGACGACGAACTCATCTCATCTCCCTTTTTGGCTGGGACCGGTTACGCGGGGCTATGCCTGCCATTCTAGGTGATTCGGAAGCGCCAAATGACGGCTGGACGGCCGGAAAAAGTGATCGTCATTTGGCGGGAGACGGAAGGGCCACCTGCCTTTGACGCGAGGGTGAGCGGCCGTTACCTGCTCCATGCCAAAAATTACGCTTGATTGCTCGCTTTCGCTCTACCTTGGGGCCGTCCTCCGGGAATGACGGAGTGGATGAACGAGGCGCCTCGCTTGGCGCGGATTCCCCATGGTGCTGCCCCGGATATACCCCGGTATGAGCGTTCGACGCCAATGTAGGGCCGGCAGCAGCCCTCCGTAGAATGGGTTTCGCAGTCCCCGCCATCTACCCTTGAGTCAAAGGCCGGTGCGATCGCAACGCGACCGCACCGGCGTGAAGCCACTCAGAAATCAACGCAGTGAAGCCCTTTCCCGAGGAGGACTCTCCCCGGCTGGACGCCCTTTGCCCTTGATCGGGCGAATGTGGCCAGCGCTCCGGTGAGTCCACCATGAAGTCCGCCAGAGGTACGGGAGTCATTGCAAAGCCAATTCGCGGCTCGCCATGGAAACACTGTACTTCGACTGGCTCGCAGCGTCGCCGGAGGCGGCCAGCGCAGCATGCACGATCGCCATCGGTGCCCATCTCATTACCGAGCGCGATGGCTACATCCACCACGGCATCTATGCCGGAGCGGGGCAGGTCATCCACTATGGCGGCTTTGACCGTTCCGCGAAGCGCCGTCCCGTCGAGACCATTCCGTTGCCAGGCTTTGCGGCAGGAAAGGGTTTCAGGGTCCAGGCCGATCCGGACGCGCTCTATCTGGGTACGGAAGTGGTGGCGCGGGCCAGGTCGCGCCTGGGCGAAGACCGGTATCAGTTCCTGACCAACAACTGCGAGCACTTCTGCACCTGGTGCGTGTCAGGGGTTGCGCGCAGCGAGCAGGTACGCCGATGCCTGCGCAACCCGTGGCTGGGCATCCGGACGCTTGCCATGCTCGCGCGCGGACAGCTCGCGAGCGCGTAGTGCTCAAGCGCCGGTATCGCCAGCGCATCGCTCGTGCACGGGTTCTCTCGGAGTGAGTCGAAGGCTGGACGCCCTTGTTTTTCCCGCAGGAACGCGCGCATCAGCGCGGGTCACTATCCTCCTGACAGTGCAGGGGCCAGCGCAATCGCGCGCTGATGGCTCGCCACCGTTGTGCTGGCCGCCATAGCCTCGTACTTACCGGATCACCTTCTGCACCAGGCTCACCATGATCGCGAGCGCGGACAACGCCGCCAGCGCGCGGAAGTGGTCGAGATTGGCCAGTAGCGCCGACTGCTGCGCCAGCACCTGCGCGATCTGCACCATGGCGAGTTCCGAGGCGCGAGCGGGTTCCATCGAGGCAGAGAGTGCCGCCGTGTAGCGCGCAATGGTCTCCTGGAACTGCGGGCTGCCAACATTCACCGCGCCATGCAGCGTGCTGTAGTGCAACGTCGTCAGCCACTGTTGCCCGACCGTGGCAATGGTCACGCCCAGCGCCGTTCCCATCTGCCCCAGCATGTTCTTGGTCTGCTGCGCATTGGAGAACACCGACTCATCGTGTGCGACACCGTTGAAGGTCTGCATCGCGGTGACCGGAATCAGCGTCATGATGAAGACTCCATAGAGCGCAAGCGCGGGCAGCACATGGCCCCAGAGGTCAGGCGCGGGCGGAAGGCGGCTCATCAGCCAGGCAGAAACAGCGAGCGCCAGGAAGCCCCCGACAAAGTACTTGCGCGGGCTGGGCCAGCGCGGCAGCAAGCGCGACATCGTCGCCCAGGTTGCGACGCCAGCCGCCAGGCCCAGCGCGTAGAACTGCCCGGCGGTCGACCATGAATGCCCCAGCGAGCGTTGCAGCATGATCGGCAGCAGATAGCCGTTCGCGCCGAGGGTGACGTAGCAGAACGTAAAGAGCGTCAGTCCGCTCAGGTAGCGCGGCTCGACCAGGCTGCGCAGCTTCAGCAACGGCCGGTCGCTACGGGATTCGCTCCAGATAAAGGCAAGCAGCGCGCTGACGCCCGCTACCGCGCCGCACGCCAGCCACAGCCGATCGGCATAGAAGTCGTAGTAGGAGCGCTGCAGCACATACAGCACCAGGAAACTGCCTGTCGCGAGCGCGGCTAGCCGCAACAGGTGCGCATCGGAGCGTTGCGCCGACGCTACCGTGGCCGCGGGCAGGACGCGCGTGGCTGGCAGCAGCGCCAGTGCTGCAGCGGCCGCCAGCCAGAAGATCAGCGGCCAGTGATCCGCGGTGACGATGGCCGAGGCCAGCCACGGCGAGATTGCCAGGCCGGTGCAAACACCAGTGACCAATGCCTTGATGCCTGTAAAGCGCGCAGGGCCTGGCGGAATCAGGTTTACCGCCAGCCGCGACGCGTTCACCATGCCCGCGCAACCGAGCGCCATCACCATGCGGCCGACGAGGAATGCCGGATAGCTGCCGGCATTCGCGCACAGGACCGCACCGAGCGCCGCGGCGCAGAGCGCGGCCTGGACATAGCGGCGCCATCCCATGCGTTCCACCATCCAGCGCTGCAGCGCGATCATGAGCACCGCTACGCTGGCGTAGGCCGCGGCAACGGTGCTGTACTCCTCGGGACTGGCGCCGATTTCGCCCATGATCGGGGCGGCGGAAAAGGCGACCATGCCGTTCTGCAGGAAGTCGATCAGGGTCAGTGCGCCGATCGTCAGCAGCAGCAGGCGTGGGGGCTTGGCGGGCGTCATGGCAGAGTCTCCCGTGATGATGGCTGGCTTACAGATTGGCTTCGACAATGCGGCGCACCACTTCATCGGCACGCGCCAGCTCGTCGGAGAACACGGTGGTGCGATAGTTCTCGCTCTCCGCATCGGCGGCGACCAGCCGCTTGCCGTCGCGGACGCTCGTATCGATCGAGACCTTCATGGACAGGCCGATCTGCAGCGGATGGGCAGCAACTTCAGCAGGTGTCAGCGCGATGCGCACCGGCACGCGCTGCACCACCTTGATCCAGTTGCCAGTGGCGTTCTGCGCCGGCAGCAGCGCAAAGGCGCTGCCGGTGCCGGCGTCCTGCCCGACGACGCGGCCGTGGTACACCACGCCGTCGCCGTACAGGTCGGTGGTCAGTGTGACCGCCTGGCCCAGGCGCACATCGCGCAATTGCGATTCCTTCAGGTTGGCCGTGACCCACAGGTGGTGCAGCGGCACCACCGACATCATCGGCACCCCGGCGCTGACGCGCTGCCCCACCTGGACCGAGCGCTTGGTGACCACACCTCCCGTCGGCGCGGGAATGCGCGTGCGCGACAGCGCGATGCTGGCATTGCGCACCTGCGCCGCGGCGGCCAGCACATCAGGGTGCGAGTCCACCGAGGTGCGCTCGACCAGTGCCTGATTGCGCTTGAGCTGCTCGCTCGCCATGGCCAGCGACGCCTTCGCGGTGCGCACTGCCTGCCTGGCATGGATGAGTTCCTCGCCGGAGATTGCGCCGCTGGCGGCCAGCGCCGTGCGGCGCTCCAGGTCTTCCTGCGCGCGAGCCAGGTCCACCGAGCGCAGTTCCACGTTCGCACGATCCTGGCCGGCGGCGGCGAACTGTCCGCGCACCTGGCGCACGGTGCGCGCCAACTGGGCCTGTGCCGCGGAAAGAGCGAGTTGCGCATCGACGCCATTGAGCTCGATCAGCGTCTTGCCGGATTCAACCATATCCGTGTTGTCGGCGAGGATCGCAGTGACCACGCCTCCGACCTGCGACGTTACCTGCACCACATTGCCTTCGACATAGGCGTTTTCGGTCGATACCTTGTGGCGTTGGTATCGCACCCAATAGCCGGTTGCCGCGGCAAGGCAGACAGCGACCAGAAGACCGGCAACAATGCGGCGGCTCCGCGGCGGGCGCGGCGCGGGCGGCTCTGCCTGGCTGCCGTTGGCGGGATTCGGTTGGCTGGCGGGTGTCATGATGCGTTCCTAGTTGATGGGGACGTGGCCGGGGCGGCACCGATTGCGGGCACGGGGGCCGGGTCGTATCCGCCGCCGAGGGCGCGGATCAGTTCGAGGTGCAGCGAGCGCTGCTGGGTCTCGAGGTCGATCAGCAGTTGCTTCTGCTGCAGTACCTGGCCTTCGGCCGAGAGAACCTGAAGATAGTTGCCGACCCCGCTGCGGTAGCGCGCCAAGGCCAGGTCATACGCTTCCTGGGTCAGTTGCAGCGCCAGGTGCTGTTCCCCAGCGCGCTCGTAGTGCCAGCGCAGCGACACAAGCTGGTTGACCACGTCGTGCAGCGCGGTGACCAGCGTGGCGTTGTACTGCTCGACCGCGGCGTCATACTCCGCTTGTCTGGCGCCAAGGTTGGCGCGAAGGCGGCCGCCGTCGAAGACCGGCAACGAGATCGCCGGACCGATGCCGAAGGTGCGGCTGCCGGCCAGCAGGAAGTCGGACAGGCTCAGGCTTTGCAGTCCGGCAAAGGCGGTCAGACTGATGTTGGGATAGAACTGGGCCTTGGCCGCCTTGATGTCATGGCCAGCCGCCTCGACCAGCCAGCGCTGCGCCACCACGTCGGGCCGGCGGCCGATCAGCTCGGCCGGCAGCGAAGCTGGCAATGCCGCGACGAAGCTGTCGCGAAGCTGCGGGCGGCGGATATCGGCGCCGGCGTCCGGCCCCTTGCCCGCCAGCGCGGCCAGCTGGTTCTGCGTGAGCGCAATGACTTCGTTGACTGCCGCCAGCCGTTCGCGCGTGGCTGGCAGTGCTGACTCTGCCTGCTTCATGTCGAGCCGTGAGTCGAGCTGCGCGGCAACGCGCTGGCGCGTCAGTGCCAGTGTGTTCTCGCGCTGCCGGTAGGTCTGTTCGGTCAGCTCGCGCTGCGCGTAGGCGGCGTCGAGCCTCAGGTAGGTCCGCACCACGGAGGTGGTCAGCACCAGCTCCGCCGCGTCGTAATCGACTCTGGCGGCGCGCGAGCGATCGAGCGCGGCGTCGAACGTCGCCTGGTTCTTGCCCCAGAAGTCCAGTTCGTAGCTGAGGCCGAACAGCACGTCGCTGTTCCATCGCCAGCTGCCTGCCAGCGGCGGAGGTGCGGCGCCGTTCTCGCTGAAGCGTTGGCGCATCGTCCTGCCGCTCAGGTTGCCCTGCGGATACAGCGCGGCTTCGGCGCTGCCTGCCAGTGCCTCGGCCTGACGCACACGCGCCGCGGCAATACGCAACGTCGGCTGTCCGGCAAGTGCCGCTTCGACCAGCGCATCCAGCTGCGGGTCGCCAAAACCTCTCCACCACGCCGGCTTTGGCCATGCCGCAGGCGAGACGGGCGTAACACCCAGGGACTCGGTCGCGGCAAGGCGGTTGGCATCGCCGATGCTGGCCTGGGTCTGCAGTCCCTTCATGCTGGCGCAACTGGTCAGCAGAAAGATTGCGCCAAGTACGCCAAGGCTCTGCAAGACCCCAACGGTGGCCTGTCGTTGCATCGTCGGTGCCGCTCTGTGCGACATCGCCGGCGATCGATGTCTGGCAAGAGGCCTGCGAAAGAAGGCCGCCAACCGGCTTGCGGTGGGAACGATCACAATGGACTGGATAGGGAAGAACATGATGAGGAGCGCGCATGGCGCAATCTGTGAGCGCATGAATGCTGGCGACGGACTCTGATCGATGGAATGCGATGGCGAACCATCGGCGCCGCTTCACTTGTCCACTGAGCCGCAAGCCCTGAGACAAGGGTAGGGGGCGAGCTGCGGACCGCCCATGCTACGGAGGGGTTGCGCTGACCCTACATAGGCTGAGTGCGCTCATACGCGGGTATTAGCGACGACGGCATGGCGCCACATACAGAGGTCTGGGAATCGACGTGTATGGCAGTACCTGGAACCATGATTGAATTGGCATTGCGCTTTGCAAGTCGACTAGAGACACTTTTGTTTGCTACGAGCCGCATGCTTGCGGGGATATCCGTTCTCCTTGCACCAGCTCTCGAACTACCCATCGCCCGTGCGGCCACATGGAGATGCCGAAATATTTCGAGGGACCCGGACACACGGATCCTCGCCGCAACGAAACTCGAACCTCCCTTCGTGTGGGCCACCACCACGTATGCGAGTCGGCCGACACACTCCGATAGAACGGCTGCCGAAAATGCGGCGCCCGCTTTCCTGTGGCAGCAGTAGTCGTCAGCGCGGTGTCACCACGTGGCAACGCATCGGTTGCCCTCCAAAAAGCGACGGCGTCGGCTGTCCGGTGCCCTAGTCGGCGCTGTCCCGACCAGAGCAACGGGATGCGGCTTGAATTAGAGGCCTTCCTCTTTGTGAGTGCTCCAACCGATGCGATGCCGCTCTTGCGTGGCTCGGTGCCGCGCATCCTCCTCGCTGTGCAGGTAGCCGCTGGTGGTCGAGATGGACGCATGTCCAAAATTATCCCGCACGTAGCGCAGGTCGACCTGCTGGTCGGTCATGTGCGAGCCGGCGGTGTGGCGCAGCCAGTGCGCCGAGGCACTGGCCAGCAGCACGGCCTGCGCCTCCCACTCGGGCCCGCGCGCGCGCAGGCGCGCCGCCGCCAGGCCGAACACTTCCTTCAGGATCAGGTGCAGCGCGCCGCGTGACAAACCGGGGTCACGATCCCCGCGCCCCGCGCGTTGCTCGCGCCCGATCACCGGCAGCACCAGCGGCAGGGCCTCGCCGGGCTGCGGCGTCGGGGGCAGGGCGTTGGCGCGGCGGTAGCGCGCCAGTTCGGCAATCAACTCGTCGGTGGCCGGCACCAGCCGGGTCTTGTTGCCCTTGCCGGTGACCTCCAGCCACCAGCGCTCGATGCCCTGGGCATCGCGCCGGCAGAAGAAGGCCCCCATGGTCGTGGCCGTCAGCTCGGACGCGCGCAGGCCCCCCAGGTAGAGCACGGTCAGCACCCAGCGGCAGCGCGCCGCATGCAGGCGTTCGCGGGCGGTGTCGGTCGGCATGGTCGCGACCGAGTCCTTCACCGTCTCCCACAGTTCGTGACTGAGATACCGCGTGATGCGCGCCTTGGCGGGTGCGCGCCGGCGGCGGGCGAGGGCGAGCGGGTTGCCGGCCAGGTAGCCGGCCTCGGTCAGCCAGGCGAACAGCGCGTTCAGGATCACCAGCGCCTGGCGCACGCTGCGGGGCGCCAGTGGTCCGGCAAACGGGCGCCAGTCGGGATGGCTGCGCGCAAGTTTCTTGCTGCCGGCCAGCACCCAGCGCGCGGCCGGTTGCGGGTCGGCCAGAAAACGCTCGTACGTGAGCAGGTCCTCGTGCGTGAGCGACGATAGCGGCTTGCCCAGTTGCAGCACGGCCCATAGGATCAACCGCTCGACCTCGCGTCGGTAGGCGGTCAGCGTCGCCGCGCTGTCGGCATAGCGCGCGAGCCAGGCGGTGACGGCGGCAAGATCGTCGGCCGCGGCGATGCGGGTGGCCCGGTCCGGGGCGCGGTTGCTGCCGGCGGCGCCAGACAGTGCCGGAGGCAGGCGCAGGCGCTCCAGCGGGATGGGAAGCGCGGTGAGGAGCGGGGCGGCCGGGCCGACCGAAGGTGGGAGCGGGAGCAATTCCATGAGTAGGCGCCGTATTTCCAGAATCGGCGGAGCTTGGGGGAGCGGTCAAACCGGGCCGCCCTCGGCTGCTATGCCGTCACTGCCGAAGTTTCTGCGGACCCTACACCCGAATGACGAGGTCGGAATACCTCCAGACGTGTTCGTCTGCCGAGAGCAGTCGCAAGGGTTCGGTGATCGCCTGCGCGACCAGTAGCCGATCAAACGGATCGCGATGGTGGTTGGGCAGATGACGCACGGCGGCGGCATGCGTGTTCGTCACCGGAAGCTCGCGAAAGCCTGCGGCGGGAATTTCAGCGATGAGTTCGTCGACATCGACTTCGATCTTGTCGAGGCCCGCCTTGATGGAGATCTCCCAGAGGCTGGCCGCACTGATGAAGACCTCCTCGGCATCCAGGATCAGTTGCTGCGCGGTCGGGCTCAACTTCGGGTCATTCGTGACCGCCCAGAGGAACACCTGGGTATCGAGCAGGAGGCGCATTACCGTCCTTCGAAGGCGGCCAGCAAGTCCTCGGGGAGCGGCGCGTCGAAGTCCTCCGCCGTGCGGATCTTGCCCTGCAGCCCGCCGAGGCGCCGTGGGGGCTTTGGCTGGGCGAACGGCACGAGCCGGACCACCGGCTTGCCCGCCTTCGCAATCACGACCTCGTCACCCGCCGCTACCTCTTCGATGAGCCGCGAGAGGTGCGTTTTGGCCTCATGAATGTTCACCGTCTGCATGGTTGTCTCCTCAGCACGAACTTAGTCTAGCTTAGTCCAGAACGGGGAGCAAGGGGTGCTCGGTGACCCATTCTCCACACAGTTATTAGACATAAGCACACTTATGTCTAAAGTTGTGCGCCGAAAGTTTGTTAGTTAGCGTATTACGTAGTAATATTTATTGATCCAAAGACACTTTTTAGCCGATGGCCACCGCCGATCCCGAGTTGACCGACGCCGCGCCCGACTTCGAGCGGTCTGCCGCCCTGGCCGACGACATTGCCGCGCTGCGCAGCCGGTTCCCCGAGACCCGCGCGCTGTACCGCGAGGTCTGCGGCCTCCTGTTCTTCCGCTATGGCATCACGCCCACCGCCAACAAGCTCTATCAGCTGGTGCGCAAGGGCAGCATGGGCACGCCCGCCGAGGTGCTGCAGGGGTTCTGGCAGGAGCTGCGCGGGCGCACCCGCGTCACCATCGACCATCCGAACCTGCCGGATGCCTTGAAGGAGATCGCGGCCGCGGCGGTGCAGACCATCTGGCAGGCGGCCAACGAGGCCGCCACCGGCGAGCTGGCCACGCTGCGCGCCGAGGCGCGCGCCGCCGCCGGCGCGGCCGAAGCCGAGCGCGATGCGGCGCACGCCGAGACCGCGCTCGCACGCGAGGAAGCCGCGGCGCGGGTCGCGCAGCTCGACGCCGCGCGACAGGCCATCGAGGAGACTCAGGCGGCGCTGGCGGCGGCGCGGCAGGCCCACGCCGCGACCCAGGCGCGGCTCGAGGCGGGCCGGGCGGAACTCGAGGGTGCGCGCCGGCAGCTGGACGAGCTGCGAACCCAATTCTCGATCGAGCTGGAGCGCGCCCGCGAGCAGGTGACCCTCGCCCAGGAACGGGCGGAAGCCAGCGAGCGGCGGAGCTTGCGCGAACTGGACGTGGAGCGTACCGCGCGCCAGCAGAGCGATCGCACGGCCGAAGCGTTACGCGGCGAACTGGTGGCAGCGCGCAGCGAGGCCCGCGACGCGGCCGTGGCGCAGGCCGAAGTCCGGGCCCGGCTCGAAGCTCAGTCCGCCGCACTCACCGAGCAGCTCACCACGCGGCTTGCTGCCGCCGACGCCGTCGAGCGGAAAGCCGCCACCGACCTGGCCACGGTGCGGGAGGAACTTGCCGCGGCGCAGCGCCGGGCCGAGCGCGCCGAAGCCGAAGCGTTGCTCGCGCGCCAGCTGCTGGCAGAATTGCGGGTGGCGCCACCCGGGCGGGGGGAGGGTGGTGGCGGGCGGCGGCGCAAGGCCGGGGCCCCGGCGCCGACCGACAAGGAGGTGCCAGGCGAAAAACTGGACGAGCAGCAAGAAGACAAGGAGGGCGTGCCTACGGCCGCCTCCAACTTGGATGACGGCAGCGACAGCAGTGACGACAGCAATGACAGCAAAAACTGAGCGGGCGGCGGCGATCCGCTGGATCCAGGCGGAGATGGCCGACTACGGGCTGACCATGGAGGAGCTGGCAGCGGCGGGGTGCTTCGATCCGCCGCCCCCTCCACCACCGCCCCCGCCGCCGCCGCCACCCGCACCACCGCCCGTGGTCTGCTACCGCAACGCCGCGGGGCAGAGTTGGGACGGGCAGGGTGAGATGCCGGACTGGCTGCGGCGGGCAGTCAATGCGGGGCAGTCGGTGGAGTTTTACCGGGTTGGATAGGTCCACCGATGCATTCAGCCCTCTGTCCCATGGCGGAGGTGACGAGGGCCAAGCTGTTGCGCGAGAGCAGGACCGGTGCAAAGGAAGCAATCCACCGCGCGACCCCGGCCGCCGGCTCCATCAGGAGCGCTGCTTCCCGGGACTGCGCCTTTCGCATCGGCGAGCATTCGTCAGGAAGGCTTGGCGCAGGCGAGAAGCGAACGACACCCAACAGACAAGGTCTCACCGTCCATGGGATTAGGAAGCGTCTGCACGGGCAGTGGCTTCAATGAAGGAGAACAAATTGGCCCCAGAGCAAGAAGTTGAACCCCTTGTCGCGAGCAATGCGACGGACGGATTGGGTCAGATGGAGCTTCCCATCGCTGAGGCGATGCGCGACGCGGATCCCGTCATGGGTGAAGCCCGTGATGCAGGCGTCGGTCGTGGCAGCGTTGACACTCAGACCCGACGCTTGGACTTCTGGTCGACAAGCCGGGATAGTGGCCCGACGGCGACCGTGTCATATCGGCGCCGGCGACCTTACACCGCCCCGGACGCTTCAACGGAAGACGTGGCACCGGAAGCATCGAGGGAAGCTGCCGCCTCGGCAGCGTTGAGGGAATCCGACGCGCCGGAAGCGCCCATGGAAGCCATGTCCTCGGCAGCGACCACGGAAGCCGTGGCCGAAGCTCCGGTTGAAGTCCTGGCCACGGACGAACCGATGGAAGCTGCCGCCCGGGACGAACTGACCGAAACGGCCGCCCCGGTCGCACCGCTTGACGCCCCAGCTCCGGAAGCTGCGCCGGAAGAGACGCGGGCCCCGAAGCGCGGTCGGAAGCCGAAAGCGCTCACTGAAGTTGCCGCTCCGGAAGCTGCGCCGGAGGAGACGCAGGCCCCGAAGCGCGCTCGGAAGCCGAAAGCGCTCACCGAAACTGCCGCTCTGGAAGCTGCGCCGGGAGAGGCGCGGGCCCCGAAGCGCGCTCGGAAGCCGAAAGTGCTCATCGAAACTGCCGCTCCGGAAGCAGCGCCGGAAGAGAGGCGGACCCCGAAGCGCGGTCGGAAACCAAAAGCGCTCACCGAAACTGCCGCTCCGGAAGCTGCGCCGGAAGAGAAGCGGACCCCGAAGCGCGATCGGAAGCCGAAAATCCTAGCGGAAGTTGCCGCTCCGGAAGTCATGATTCAAGAGACCCCCACCCGGAAGCGCGGGCCGAAGCCGATCACACTGCGTGGAGTGGAGGCTGCCCCGGAAGCGCCGACTCAAAAGCCGCAAACCCGGAAGCCGCGAGAGGAGCAAAAAGCGCTTACCGCAACCCAAAGCCCGTCCCAATCCTCACTGCTCGCTCAACTGGCATCTGTCAATGCGCAACTTGAGCAGTTGCGAGCCACGGAAGTGCCAAAGGTCGTGGAGGAGATTCGGCAGTGGATGCAGGAGTACGACCTCAGCATTGAGGACATTGCGGGCAAGCCCAGTGTTGCGCCCGCTGCCCGCGCTGTTCCGACCAAGACGAAGGCCGCGCAGCCTCCGAGGTACCGCAACCCCAAGACGGGCCAGACCTGGTCGGGGCGCGGTAGGGCTCCCGCGTGGATTGGCAAAAAGCCCGAGCGTTTCCTAATCGATCTCTTGTACTGAATGACAGGTTGGCGGGCGCGGCGGTCCGCCAACCACACAGGCGCATGCCGGAGTGTTCGACGATGAGCAGGCGCGCAGAACGGTCTTCAACCTGCGCGAGCAGTTCAACAGTTTCCAGGCGACGGCGACCCAGCGCATTGAGCAGAACAGCCGCACCACGCTCGACCTGCAGAACCAGCTCGAAGGCCTGCGCCAGGAACTGGCGCGGCTACGCGGCCAGAACGAAGTGCTGCAGAACACCGTGGCGACGCTGCAGAAGCAGCAGAAGGACTATTACGCGGACCTGGATGCGCGCCTGAAGAGGTTCGAGCCGCAGCACGCTTCGGTCGAAGACCGCCAAGAGGATGCGATGTTCGTACAGCCAGCGTTTCAGCTCGTGCAGCAGTTCGGTGCGGCTTGGCTGTCCCGCCAGCCGCTCCTTGAGCCAGCGAGTCACGTAACGACGCTGGTGCTCGGCTATCGGGCGGAACCCCAGGACCTGGTAAGCCAGCATCTGATGATCGACCAGAGTATCGGTGCGCCCGTCATAGAGCGCGCTGAGCGTCCCCATATCCGGCGGCGTCACTCCGATCTGCGCACCGACATGCGCCCAGAGAAATCTGGGCACCTGCTTGCAGGCGTACAGCGTGCGCCCTGTCATGCGAACAAATCCGATGTGGACAGCGACAGCCAAGCGGTAGAGGTGGCTGCGACGAGCATCGATCAGTGCCCCCGTTCCTTGGGGGAGTAAGTAAAGAACGTGGCGAGTTCGAACTCGCTGAGTTCGCGCGGAATCTGCCGCATCCCGAGATAGGCCAACCGCCAGTGATCCATCGCGCTTACTCCCAAGCGTGAGACGGATTGCGGAGGTTAGCGACAATGAGACGAGCCCGCAACGGGCGGAGTGCCAAAGTGCCCTATACGGCGCCTCAGTTTGCGGACGACGGTAGACAGCAACCTATTGATTTAACGGGGATTTCAGGTGGGCATCGCCCGGAAACCCGCGCAAATGCTAGGGGTCGCTACACCGGTAAATTGCAGAGAAATCAAAAGGACCCCTCTTTGTGATACGCCTGGCCATAGATTCGAACCTTCCTTCCGCGACGCTCAATTTGATACGTGAGCTTCCCTCCCATCTTTGTCGCCTGTTCCATCGTTACACAAAGAACGTTCACCAGAGAAAGCACCCGTTTATCTGGGGCACCGGCAGTCAATCTCGGGCGAGTCGATGTACGCCATAGCCTCCACCGACGATGCAGATATCTGATCGCGATATTTCTGCCTCAGACTCGGGCCGGAGGCAGTCAGGACCCAGCACTTCGCCGCAGCCCTCCCTTCCATGACGAGTGGGGCGCTAACCGGTACGCCAGAGTGTCGCTCCGGTTACAATATCAGCCACCAAATTATAAGAATGGCAGGGAGAGTAACCGCGATGGCAAAAGGCAGCAGCGACACCAAGCTGAACCCCAACTCAAGCAAGGATTATGTGTTTTCGGCAAATCTCATGGACGAGAAGATATACCCGAAGTTTGTTGAGGGTATCAGCTTTGATAAGTTTCGCCACATCGAAAGCCTTAATGTAGCCTTCCGCACTCCGGTCAGTATCATTGCAGGCTCAAATAAGTCCGGAAAAACAACGGTGTTGCTCGCCATTGCATGTAGCCACTTTCAGTTTAATAAGCGAAACTTTACAAACGGAAAGGTCGAGCGGCATACGTGGAGCCACGTTCTGAAACACAGCCCCCATGATATTCAGGCCCAGGACTGGACTTATCACGTCGCGGTGAAGACAGGTGCAAAACGAGAGACACGCCGAGGCCAACGTAAAGCACTTACAAACAAATGGAATGGCGTTGGCAAAAAAGAGTCGCAAATCAAAGGAACGCAAGCGACTTACATCGACCTGGACCGCGTACTTCCAGCCAGATATTTCTCGAAGGCGTTATTAATAAAATCGACTTCTACGACTGGCGGCACCACTGTTTCTACCAAGAACCAGAAGATCATTGAAGACTGCCTCTCCTATGTCTTTGAGAGAAGCTATACCCTCAAACGGGTCGCCAGTCATGGAAGCGAAGAGCTACTGGGATTTGTGAGCGATGACAGAAAATATTCCAGCTACAATAGCGCGTCTGGCGAAGATGTGCTGTCGCGGATTATTATCGACTGCATTGAGGCACCGCCCAATTCGCTTGTTCTTATAGACGAAATCGAGATCGGTCTTCATCCTGCAGTTCAGCGACGCCTCATGGATGTTATCTTTCATATCTCAAAAAACGATATGAAGCAGTTTATCATCACAACGCACAGTGCAACGATTCTTTCGTGCGTTCCCGAGAATGCACGTATTTTCATCGATCAGAAGAACGGGGGTCACGATTCCGTTAGTCCGGTAAGTCTAAATGCGGCGCTATCCAAAATGGATGCGCTGAACTATCCGCTGCTTGATGTCTTCTGCGAAGACGACGTTGCCGAAAGAATAATAAAGAAGGCTCTTCGCAAGCTAAATGAAATGAATATACCGGGTATAGATTCCAGCCTCGTTAATATTGTTGTTTCTGGATCTGCTGAACATACCTACCAAAACTTTGAAGTGCGGAAGCGAACCTATAAGTCCGTAAGAATCAAGAGCGGACATTGTTGCGTTCTTGATGGAGACATGCGGGCTCAGACGGACAAGGGTGGCGGCATGCGTTTTCCAGCCCAAGACGGGTTGCATTTTCTTCCTGGCAATTTCCCGCCGGAGAAAGTTCTGTGCGACATTTATGAGAAGGCGAACAAGAACGCGAAGTTGCGCTACCACGTTGACGAATCCAATGTTCATTGCCTTTTGGAAAAAATGGTGGAGAGCTGCGACTTCACTAGTAAAGAGGAGGCGTTTGAAGCGGCTTGGATTTGCTTCATGGCAGATGCAGCACGATCCTCCGAATTCGATGCCTTGGTAGCGTTTCTCCTCGGGGAGTGCCGGAGATTTTCACCTGATCTGTGATCCGCCGAAGGGGGCGTCTATTGAACGGGCGAGCACGGAGAGTCCTACGTAGTAACTGGCAGCCGCGGCGACTACGACCCTGGAAACTGAGAACGACCATGACACTAATCAGGACGACATCATGAGCGACGGTGCGCCACTCCACGTCACCGACGTCTCCGAGCGTTGGCTCCAACTAGCAACCGACGCGCATAATGGCCTGCGACCAAGATACGGTGCAGAAGCCTGCGAGCATCATTTTTCGTTCGCGAGCCAGTACGCTAAGGAGACAAGTCGCGGTGTCGGACGGACTTGGCTCTACGAAATCGCATTTGGCACGTCTGCATGAACGCCCTGATGTGTAAGCCAACGCCGTGTCATTCTCCGCCATGGCATGCTTCTGAGTGAAAGAAGGACAATGACGTCAAGAGATCTCGGTTCGACAGTTGATGGCCTTGGTCCAATACGGTCGCTGTTCCGGACACACTGTGCTGGACGGTTGCTGCGCAGATAAACCGGGGTATCAGTGACATCTCTCTAGCGTAATATCGTGACAGTTGAATTCGGGGATAGTGATGGGAAGAGCAAAGGAGCTGGCATTGCGAGAGGAGGAGCAGGGGTACTACTCAAACAATACCCATGTGTGTACGCGTTGCGTTGAGGACTATGCGCTACGCGATTTCATTAGGAAGACGGGAAGCACAGATCATCAGTGTTCGTATTGCAGCCCGAGGTCACGAGGCAAGACGAGCATACCATTCGACAGCTTAGTTGAGCGTATTATCGAAGGGATTGAGACGGAGTGGGGTGAACCGAATAATGAGGGAGTGGCGTGGGACGATGGATGGGTCGGAGATGTCTATGACTCCTACGATCTCCTGAATGATGAGTTGGACATTGGCTTCGCTTCGGACAAACTCCGTGAGGACGTCCAGTATTCTCTCAGTGACGGACAGTGGTGCCAAAAGAATTTCTACGAGCTCGAACCACACCAAGCGCTGTCGGCTGGGTGGCAAGACTTCACCAACGTGGTTAAACATGAATCGCGTTACGTGTTCTTTAGGCGCGAAGAATCGCGGGACGGATGGCGTGGCAGGGAGGAAATACCGCCTTCGGAGTTCCTGGATGCGCTCGGTTCGGTGATTTCGAGTTGCAACTTGTACACCAAGCTGGCGAAAGGAACGATCGTCTGCAGGCTGCGGGTTCACAATGTCGGTGAAAAATTCAGAATGGCTCGGGAGCTGGGCTCTCCACCGCCCGAGGCGGCCAAATACCCGAACAGGATGAGTGCGGCCGGAATTTCGGCTTTTTACGCGGCCTTTGATAAGAAGACAGCAGTCGCGGAGACGACGACTGAGCCCTCAAAGAAGCCTATGGCGGCAACTCTTGGGAAATTCGAACTCGTCAGAGATCTGCATCTCGTCGACTTTACCAAACTGCCGCCTTCGCCGAGTATCTTTGAGCCTGACTCGCACACACGGCGACACGGAATCCGGTTCCTGCACGATTTCCTGAGGGATTTCACTGCACCAATCAAAAAGGACGGACGGGAGCATATTGAGTACGTGCCGACACAGGTTGTAGCCGAGTATCTGCGTTTTGTGCATAAAGGTCGGAAAGGGCGCTCAATCGACGGGATCCTCTACCCAAGCGCTCGAAACCAAGATGCAGAGGCTTGCGTACTATTCATTGGGCCAGACGGCGCTTGTGATCCTGGGGAAGACGAAGCGTACAAGGTTGTAAAGCTCACGTCGGCCAAAACGTTCAAGTTGAAGTAGGCGAATGGAAGGGACTTCCCCGTCCCGAGGTATAGCCGGCCAACAAAGCTGGCGTTCCTCGAACATTACCGTTCGCTGCGCTTCAGTACTATCTGGAAACCATACTCGTACTCTCAGCGAGCCCTTTGTAGCCTGTTTTGCCTGTTATGTTGAGCTGGGCGCTGCCGCGGTCTCGGCGATGTCACTAGGTGGCGCAGCTTGATTTTTTTGTCTTTCGAAAGCCCGAATGTCCACGTAGTCGGTGTTGGCCAATATCCCTGTAGCAACTTGCTCGGCGATAAATTCCTTCCAGAGATTAAAGCAATCTCGTATCAAATCTACAGCATTAGGCTGAGAGGAATCCTCGCCGTTCTTAACCGATATACGTACAGTCACACTTCTCGCCTCCCTAGACGGCAACGAACCTGACAGTGTCATGGGAATTCGTGTAATTGACGGTCCAAGCCCTACCACCGACTTCGCACGCTTCCCCCCTTTTTTGGATTCAACCAAGCGTGCTTCGCTATGTTTGCGAGATCCGCGCACAATTGCAGCGACTCATGCGAATCGATAAATTCCTCGATTTTTGGCCGCATGGTCTCCGGCAGCCAGTCCTTAAGATGGTGGAGTTGGATCAGTGTGGCCAACACATCATCTTCATAGAAATACTGAGCATCCAATCTTTGCAGGCCCGTTCCAAACGAAGGATCAAGAACACGGGAGACGTAGCGTTGAACGCGGTGCCAATGCACACCGTACGACTTGGCAGCCTTCAGGTTTTGCTCACTAGAACCTGCGTGATAGCTCGATCTATCCGGACGGCGAATGAGATTTTTATGGCGGCTTTTCTGATCTGCATCAACAGTGGCCACGTCTACGGATAGCTCTGAACCGGCCAATTGGTCGACGATTCGGCGCCAAAGCCCCAGTGCCCCCAAAGCCATGCTTGCGAGCCGCTCTTGTTGTGGCTTCGGCAACCCCTTCGCGCGGACCTCAAGTGCTCGGATCTCCTCCTCTGCGAGTCCCTTCAAACCGTCGTAGGTACTTACGTTTTCAGCTGGCATATAACAAACCGTCGATCGAGAACTCAAACCATCGGGACATCCAATTCACTTGATGGCTGCTCTGTTTGCTCATCCGCCTTTGCGGAATAATAAGGATGACGTGAAACTAGTGTATCTGGATCAAGAATCCATAGCATCGGAGTCTCGTAAGCTAGGGTCCTACGACCACATACATACACATCGCGGCCCTCTCCATCAGACTTCTTCCATTCAACACCCAGGTAGCGTGCATTTAGATGCTCATAAACCTTCAGCACCTGAGGCGCACCTCCGATGTGTCCATTTCTAAATTTGAAACTATCCCCCGCGACATCGCGCAGCATATCCCTTACCACCTCAAATGGTTCCCAATCGAACTTGAAATTCTCGACTTGCTCGGGAGATCTTCCACGTTCATGCAATAGCTTTGTGAGCCGCTGCCTTGCTTCGTCCTCATACTCTTCATCTCCAGAGAAGATCCACGGCTGCCCATGCCACGTTTTCGCGGGCTCCGCTACGAAGTGGCTCAACTCCTTCACCAGCTTTGCGTGCTCAAATTTGCTTTTCGGGGGATTTCTCAGGTTGGGAACGTGGTAGTGGATTCTCCAAATTAAGAATTCCTTCCGTATCCATGAATAGCCACCAAATAAGAACTTCGCAGACGGAATCCCTTCATCACCCGACGCACCGTGTACCGTCGTCAATAGATCGTCGAAGACTTTCAAGACATGCGATTTCAGCACCGTTATATCTTGGGCACGCGTTGCGCTTTTTTCGTATGTCGAGATTGCATTTACAACTTGGTGCATAAGTGGGTACGCCCAATCGATACCGCCCGCAAAGCAAATGAAGGCATCCGAGCGCGGCAAGGTCAGCAATTTCTGGCCGCAATCCATCTTCTTTCCACCATTCAGCCTGCTGTCGGTCACGACAACGAGTTCCTTGCAATTTTTCAAGGTTCTAACCCATGCAGCGGTAATTGTCATCTCAATATTTTGATCTTTATCTATTCGGTCATGCAACGAAGGGGGGAGCTATTAGCTTAGCGAGCTTTGGAACACGACCACCAACGACTCCATCGAAACCTCTTGACAAAGAAACATCGTGTTCACGTTCTATGGCTCAAAAACTATCGGAACGGAAGATTGTACAGTTTCGCGTCTGGCCCTACAGCGGTTCCGCGCTGTCCCGGCGACGACCGTCCAATCGAGTAAGACGACACACGGCGTATGCACCACTTCCGGTTCTGAGCGGCCGAGCCGCGACGGAATTAGCTGTTAGGTCATTGATTACGTCTGCCGATGCTGTTGCCGGGCAAGTCATGCCTCCGCCAACAACTTGATCAGAAAGGGGAATTCGTGGCAGCAGATGGTATCGATCTGCTGACGAATTTGAGGGTGGGCGCTGCTATCGTGCGTGGTAACTGCCAGATAGTAGTTCTCACCTTCGTGTTTGGCGAACAGCAGCCACTCGCCGGTCATCGCCTCATCCTCACGGCGTCGCCCAAGGTTGCCGTGCACCACATCGTTTGCGACAGCCATCAAGTCCTCGGCCGTCATGAATCGCACTTCACCGGCTTCCTCAGCCTCGCAGATTTTTTGCTCAAAATATGGCATCCCGTACTTCTTTAGCGCGAGTTGTATGTTCTTCGCGAGCGACGGCAAGCCGTCCTGCAGATAATGCTTGTGCCACAACCCCTTCAGCGGCGGATGCCTATTCTGGATTGGAGCTTTGAGGCCTGTAGACACACCGGCCTCAAGCGCTTCAATTTCGCGAATTATTTTTCCTGGCTCCTGGAAGCCCGACTTCCAGCCACCGAACAAGTGAAGAACCAGGATAAGACTGTATCGGCCGGGGGCGATCCGATCCAAACCTATCATGTTGATGAAGCTTGCCAATTCGCTCTCTATCGCGTCGTCCCCTCCAGTCACTTTCCACTTTCGCTGCGGTTCTTCATTCGTTCTCATGCCCACCCCCGTCGTTTGTTGTCGGCTCACACGAGCATAGCAGCAGCGCGGGAAGCGGCCTGACTGCGCCGGACCAGCAGCAAGCCCGAGCTGTTGCGCTATTGAGATGTTCCTCTTCGACAATTGGATGTTGGCAACCGGCTGCAAAATCCGCCGTTCACATGGCAGGTTGTTGGCTCAGCGTCGGCGGGAATTGCCAGTCCAGCTAACTCCGGATTTCCAGTCCAGCAAAAGCGCACGTAGTCCGGCTAATTCCGGTCTCCTACAATTTGCGCGACCTTAGCAGCTGATGCCGCAAAAAAGGCGCTCCCCTCTCACCTTTTTTGACATAGCGCCACGTATGTATATTTCCGATCGTGTGAAAACGATCCGTCAGAAAAATGGAGGGCCTGCCGCATGGACGCGCACCCATCCGCCAGGGGCGCGCGCAGCGCCTGATCCGGCGTGCGGATCGCCGGATGGCCCGCGACGCGGGGTGCGCCGAACTGCGCATCGGCTGGGCGGCAGGGAACGCTGCGATGAGGCCCGGCGTCGTCACGCTCGGCGGGAGGCTCGCATCGCCAGCCGGCGTCCATCCTGTCGCGCGTGTCCTGGCCACAGCCCGCTCCACGCGCGCGCCAGGGCTGCCTCGGATTGAACGGTCAGTCTCCGGTCGGGCACCCACAGACGGTCGCGTTCGACGGCCCCCCGCGTTGGGCTCAGGGGCGGTGTGCGAGATATAGAAGTCTGGAACCCGCCGGAGGTGCGCCGTTCGGCCGCGAAACCCCCAAAGCCATCGGCACGCAAACCGAAGAAAAGTCGTGTGGGTCCTCCTGCAACCAGCCGGACGCGTCGAGTAGGGAAGTATCAACGTTGGCCAGCCACAGCGGCAAGGCCGGCCAGGCCGACATTCAACGACATTCCGCGGCAGATTACGCCAGAAGGCAACGTGCTTCGTGTGGCAGATGGCCAGCCTCGAATTGACGTTGAGCGCCTTGCGCATCAACGGTACGATGGCCTGTGCGCCAAGACAATGCGCGTCGAGATTCACGGCGAGCACACGGTGCCATTCCGCAGGCGTCATGTCTCCCAGCATTGCCAAGGGGTAAATGCCTGCGGCATGTACCAGAATGTCGGCCCGCCCGAACGTCTGTTCCACTCAGGTTGCAACGGTGGCCCAGCCCGCTGCAGTCGCAACGTCGGCAGCGATCGCGGGGGCACCGGTGTGTATTTGGTGGGGGGCATTGCCGCGGAGCCTGGCCATCCCGCAGCTGGCATGACGATCGCATTTCTCGCTGTGGCCATTGGTCAAACAGTGGGCGTCCCTGCCTTCGGCTTCCTGGCGAGTCGACTCACCATTGGGTACGCCATGGGCGCATTTGCATTGGTGGCGCTCGCCGCGGGCTGCACGCGCGAGTGGCTTACATCCGAAATCGGCGCTGCTGTAGTTTGCGGAGGCTAATCTGGTTCCCGTCGCATGAAAGCAACGAATAGGACGCCCCACTAATCGGGGGATGGGCATCGAAAATGACCGTCTAGGTCCATGAAATTGCCAGTCTTCTTGTATGCTGGCAGGCGCATCCCTTGGCAGGGATCATTATGCGTCTGTACTCCAGAAACAAGGGACGTTTCGAGACCGTAACTATCAACCGTGTCCTGCTGGATGGTTGAAGCATCGGAGTGGGTCATCCCTGCTTGCTAGGGAGGTGCAGGGAGCCCCCCTGAAGTGCCGCCAAGTCGCAAGACGTAGCCGTATCGCAGTTCAAATTTGAGGACGGGGTTATGAGTTTCGACCTTCGCAACGCGATCAACGCGATATCAGATGTTGTCCAGAATCGGCCGCCGCCACTACGCGAGTTTGATCAAATCTACATGAAGGTGGCCGACATGGTCATCCAGGCAGAGTACGTTGCTCGAGTCTTTGACAACAAAGACATCGTCTTTGTCGGTGACGGCGATGGAATCGCGCTGTCGGCAGCTCATCTAAAGGCACAGAATGTCGTCGATTACGGGCCAAAGTCCATCACGCTTTTGGATTTCGACGAGCGTATCGTGAAATCGGTGCAGCGATTCGGCGAGAAGCTGGCGCCTCATGTGACAATTTCGGCAGAACTTTACAACGTCGCCGATCCTTTGCCGTCGGGACACTTCGGCGCCTTCGACGGTTTTCACATTAACCCGCCCTGGGGCGCAAGCAACGGGGGGTCAAGTGTGACGGCTTTCTTTGAACGGGGAAGCCAGGCTACGAAGGAGAATAGCCTCGGAATTGTGGTCATTGCCGACGACCCTGATTTGCCGTGGACGCAATCTGTTCTGCGAGACACGCAATCGAGGGCGATCGAGCTCGGGTATGTCGTTGCTGAGATGCAACCGCAACTGCATCTCTATCACCTCGATGACAACCCTGATCTTCGGTCGTGTTCCTGCTTGTTCAGGCGGATCGACCCGGCCTGCATGGACCCGTCCTCCAAGCCCCTCGATCCGGGGAGGTTGCAGAATTTCTATGGTCGGAATTCGCCGTTGAAGGTCAAATACGTGCGGCAGAAGGACACATTGAACCCCGATCGAGAATCGGACCGCCTGTACACACTTGAAACAATGGAGGGGCAATGATGGATGACACATTGAAGCACGCGGGCCTCATCTTCATGAAGGTGGGGCTGCATGCGCAGGAAAGCATCGAAGACATCATCAAGCGTAAGCAACGCGAGTATGAGGAAGCGGGGTCGATCTTTTGGGGCTATGGGGGTAGCACTTGCCACCCTGTTACGATGGTGCAACCCTTTGCCAAGGCCATCCAGGCGCAGGGGCAGGATGTGCTTATCGTCATGCAGAAGATGAATTCCAAACACGCTGCGCCCCCCGAGGTCGCGAAGGAATACTCGGACGACGGCGTCGACTGGAAGCCAATTCCGAAGGGGATTGAGGTGCGTGGCTCGCGGTTTGCGCTTGTTCTGGACGAACTGCGACTGGATGAGTTTGAGGTGGACCTCGGGGAGCTTGCTGTAGGGGTAGGGCCGAGCCGCGGCAAGCGGGGAGACAAATATCTGATTAACCAGGCCGACAAAGGATGTTTTGTGTATTCCGAGCGGGAGATACCTGTTGCTCCAGAGGAGCGCGTCATCAAATCGATCGGCCTGGTTGCGCGCGTTAAGTCACCCTTCGCCGTCTTTGTCAGAAACTAATTCAGGTGGCGGATGGAGAAGAGGGCCCGTTGCTGCCCTGAGGTGGTTGATATAGGAATCCAGCGCTGAACGGACAGATTCTAGTGAGGCAGGCGCGGATACGCCAAAGATGTTGGTCAGCGCCCTATCCGCTTCCGGCTTGTTCCTGACCGCCGATTGAATGTCCTCAAAATCGCTTTCGACGAGGAAAGCAAACAGCAGCTCAAGGGAAAGGACGCGACTGTCCAGCGCCTCCCGAACGCCTGCCAAGCTTTCCTCTTCCCCAAGGGCGGTCAAGGCGCGCTTGTCCCCGGTAATAACGAAGGCATCCATGTTAGAGGCTGCGGCGGCCAGTAGCAGGGCCTCCCCTGGATCAATATTCGGAGGGGCGGAAAGCATATCGATCATGTCCGCATTCGCGTCCTCCAGCTTGATCGTGGTGGCGCCGGCGAGAAATTCCTCAAGACGCGTGGCACATTCCTCTGTCTTGCACCGACGTAGACGATTCTTCGCTGGCAGAAGCGTGTAGCCGGCAGTGTGCAGGACCTTCACGTCTTCCATCTTGAATCCAAACGTCGTCACGACCCTGTCCAGCAGGTCGTACTGTGCGAGCTTCAGTAGCGCGTCGTTGTCGATGAGCAGGGTCATCGTCTATGTCTAGTTGGGGGCAATCGTACCGGTGGTACGACGGAGAAACTCCAGTGTATCGTCGGGAAATACATCGGCGTCGATGTTTTTCCATAGTCCGTCATTGATCACCGATGGCGCCGGTGGATTGTTCCCCTGCAGTGTATTGGCTGCCGCGATTCCCACGGCCCACTGGCCCGAATGGTGTGCGAAGTTCAGGGCGATGTGAGCCGGGTCAATACGATTGATTTTTCCGTACTCGTATGCAGCGTTGGCAAGCGTCGGTGCATTCAGCCCTTCTTCAACAACGACGTATGTCGCATCACGACGACCATTCAGCAGTTCGATTGCAAAGGAGTCTGCAGCACGCTCGTCAAGATCGGCGTCCGCGAGCGCGTATGAGTCCTTCCCGAGTTCCTCGTCAATAAGGATTTCGTCTTCATCGATATGCCCCAGCGCCAGGTGGCCGACCTCATGAGCGAGGACGAATAGCTGCCATGCCCAAAGGTCAGCAGCTTTCGACAGGATGATCACGGGCCGACTCTTGGTTTGAACCACCATGCCATCCATTTTGGGGACGCCCGGTCCTAGCTCCGCCAAATGCACAACAGGTAGTCCGTTGGCCCAGCAATACATCAGAAGATTCCGTAGACCAAGCCATCGGCCGCCAAAATCGCGCATGACGGATTCTCGCAACAGTAGCGGGTCGTTCGGCGGTTGCTTGTATTCAAACGGGCAGGCAGCGGCAATAGACTCTGCGATAGCCACCGCCACCGAAGTTGCGGCGGTCAAATTCTTGGACCGATTGGGTATCGAGCGCTTGTATTTCGTATCCCTGCGCTTGAGGGATTCTACGTGTGGGGACTGAGCGAAAAGGGGGCTGGTTCGCAGGCCCAGTCGCTTCGCCAGAATGGCGGCGATCTCCATCGATGCACCTTCGTCCGAAAGCACATCTGGCGTTACCCATTCTGGCAGCAGCGAGGCTTGGAATTTGCGCGGATAGCCGGCCGCCTCCAGCGAGCCGAAGATCCTGTCTAAGCGATCAGAAGTTGTTTTCACGTCGGTCTCTGTTTGTCGCCTCGAGGCGAAGGTCGCAAATATTTCAGGCTTTGAAGGATCTCAAGGAGAGCCTTTCCGTGGGCTTCTGAGCCATCCCATGCCTCAATAATCGCATCGCGCAGCAGTTCATTGTATCCATGGCCGTTTTTTTCGGCCACGGTGCCGGGAATCCGATAGAAGTTGCATAGCTTACTGAATGATTCGCTGTGTCGAACTCGCGCCGTTGTGGCGTTTCGGAGTCGGGACACCGTGGGTTGACTTACCCCTGAGAGACGCGCGATCTCGCTAGCAGAGCGTCCATCGGCTTGTAGTTCTGTGATGAGGCGTTGTGCCGTGGCGGCACAGTTGGTTGGTTTCATTCTATTCATTATAGCTATTCATGATGAAATAATGAATGGTTGTGCTAGAATGCCACAACCTTGGGGATGCACATGAAACTGAAGAAACTGCCGTCCACGTTTTGCTGGTCGAAGATGGGTACGGAGTCGGGCGAAGACTTGTCGTCCATACTCTTGCGCAAAGAGTGGGAGCGGCAGCTCGGGAATGGGCAGTTCCTCTGGGGGATTGGCCAGTCATTGGGGGAGAATGCTGACCTCGCGACTGCCGATGGGGCGCCTTTGGTCGCCGTGTTCTCGCCGATGCCGAGCCGCCCGAAGTCGATTGACGTCGATCCAGGCGAAGTTGTTCTGTGGACCGCTTGGATTGATGGTGCTGGAGAGGCACGGCCCCTGCCGCGCCATGCTTTTGTGACGAGTCGAGCGACGCTGCCATCCGGGCGAAGGAAGGAAAGCCACTACGCTCTGGTGTGTTCTTCGCAAAGTGTACTTCAACCCATTCCAGAACTAAGTATTTCACCAGCCACATTGCGCAACTTGGGAACGGGAAAGGCGCTGGGTGCGTCACAGGTTACCGCTGTGGTGTCACACGATCATCACACCGAACCCGGTACGAAGCAGTATCCGGTGAGTTTCACGGTGTTGCTGGAGGCTCCCTATTGTGTCCGTCTCGCCAACCCAGTCACGCTGAAAAGCGTCGATGTCCGCGCACTTGAAGATGCGGCAAGATCGGGCAGCATTGATCGGTGGGCGACGGTGGTTACACAGTTGCGGCAACCAGTGCAGATGCCCAAGCCACGCGGACGTACCATCGATATGTTCGCTCCTGAGCCTTCCAATCTGGATGCTGCAGGAATCGATCGCGCGCTTGCATACGCCTGACCGATCTCATCCGCCGCGCTTGATCCCACGTGACGATATGGGTCGTGTCGTTTACCTGACCGGTGCGCCAGCAACGGGCAAAACCACTGTCTGCGATTCGCTCGTAGGCACGAATCGGAATCTGACTGTTCATTCGTACAGTCGACTACTTCGTGCGCATATCGAAGCTCGAGCAGGGAAGGTGCTTGCAACCGCTGACATTCGCGCGCAGTCCGGTACTGTAGTGACCCGCAGTGATGTTGCAGAAGTTGATCACCAACTTCTGCAACTGGTCGAGAGAGACCGTCAAACGGGAGACGTCATCATTGACAGTCATCCCGTAACGAAAGAGAGCTATGGATTTCGCGTAACTCCCTTCGTGCCGGATCACCTAAAGGCGCTAGCGATCGATTCGATTGTGTGCCTGTACGCACCGGCGGAGGTCCTGCGGCAACGCATTATGGCGGCGCCCGAAGGTCGACCGTTGCCGAGCGATTACGAACTATCCATGCACGTGCAGACTCAGGCCTCGCTCGCCGCGCAGTATGCCGTCTTGGCGGGATGTGCCTGTCATCTTGTGGATAGCTCCGGCTCTCCTGAGGAACTGCTCGCGCGCCTCACGCCGATTTTTCGATTCAACGTCTGAGCGTGCGCGCATCGAGTGCGGCCCTTCCAGGTATGGTGTGGCTGTCTAACCTGGCATGAGAGGCCGTCTTGCTCGTGAGGTACCTGCAAAAAAACAGGTGGACCGATCATTCGGTTGCCGAGCGCTCCCTGGGGTCATCGTACTTTCCGTGCATTTTCTGGCGGCATGCCCCGTAAAACCATTTGCAATCAATGGCTTACAAATGCTCCGTCGGCACGTGATTCCTTGCACCAAGAAACCCTGCTGCCGGCGCCTTTGCAGTCTGCTACCGCCATTTTTGACACGGAAAGTACGATGACCCCATGGTGCGCGCTTTGACGCGGTAAGGGCCCGACGTGACCAGCCGTACTTGATTGGTAGGAAACCCGTTGTTGAAGGGACCGACGTCGTCCGATCCATGAACGAGGCCGGACCCATACAACTTGTTCCAATTCATGCTCGTGAAGACCGGTGCACGAGCAATGAAAAGATATTTGCCCTTATAGGCAAATTTAAGCCAAGTGACGGTAGCGCTTTGATAGCCGTTGGAGGCTAATTCCGGCAGCTGTGCCAATAGCGCGGACGCTGAAAGCAGATCCGACTGCGTGACCTCGCCAAAGAAGCCGAGATTGGTGTCCCCAAACGCCAGCTGCTGGGGACCTGGACCGGAGTCGTAGTAGATGGGTTTTCCACCACCTCCCGACAGTAGCAACATTTCGAACATAACGTCCCATGAATTAAGAACCCATAGGATTTGACGTCATAAGCCAGGAGGTTACCTCCTGGCTAAATGTTCGCTATGTCTCGTAGATTCGTGCCACCAAAAAAAAAGAATCAGATCTCCAGCGGGTGGCGTCGCCCACCTGGACACTTAATCTTCCAACCAGTCACGCGACTCTCGCCATATGCAAGCTTAGGCCCGCCCGATACAATCGGCTCGCTTAGGGAGAAGCAATGAAAAAGACACTCGCCGCAGTCATCGCGGCCCTCGCAATGCAGGCGCCTCCGGCTCATGCAATCACGGTTGTCGGCACGCCGTCATGCGGCACTTGGGTAGCAGAGCGCGCCAAGAACGACTGGCTGAATGTCAAGAACATCGCCTGGCTGGTTGGCTATCTCACCGGCATGGCGGTTGCGACGGATGTCGATGCCCTCAAAAACACTGACAACGAATCGCTATATCTGTGGATGGACAATTGGTGCCGGGGGAATCCCTTGAAGAACGTCAGCGAGGGCGGCGTAGAGTTATTCAAGGAGCTAGCAAAGCGACGCTAGGAGAGATCGTCCCGCTTGAACTTGCCTGCGGCGTGGTAGGAGACCGCGCAAAAACGGGGGCAGACGAGGGACCGCTGCCGAGCGGCCGGCGCGCGTCAAGGTAGATGTCGCCTCATTCATGCAGCTAAGCGCTGGTTTCCAGCGGCTGGCTTGATACGGGTGGGCACGGCAATCTCGCGCTCTGGATTGAGCGTGACCGTGGCAATTGGTGACCAATCTCGAGTCTTGCATGACCAGCGGCGCGGGTTGCTCTCACGGGCCTTGGCGTACAACTCATGGCGCGCGGCGAGAATCTTGTCATCTTGTCCGGCGTGGCGCTGTGCTGGGCTCACGTAGCGGATGCCACTGTGCCTGTGCTCGTTGTTGTACCAGTGGACGAAGTCCGCTGCCCAGGTGCGCGCCGCGGTCAGATCAGCAAAGCCCTTGGACGGGAACTCCGGCCGATACTTGGCCGTGCGGAACAGGCTCTCGACGAACGCATTGTCATCGCTCACCCGTGGGCGCGAATACGACGGCTTGACGCCCAGCCAGTGCAACATCGCCAATACCGTGGTGGCCTTGAGCGTGGCACCATTGTCCCCGTGCAGCACCGGCTTGGCCGCCATGGCATGAATGCCCTCGGCCAGTGCCGTGCGTTTGACCAGGTGCGCCGCGTGGTCGGCGTCGTCGCGATCGTGGACCTCGAAGCCCACGATCTTGCGGCTGTAGACGTCTAAGCGGGTAAGAGAGCAGCGTCTCCGTTGCTCCCTCCCCAAAGAACCGCACAAGCGACTTTCACCGCATACGGCTCAAGCACAGCTGTAACCGTCCGCTGATGGCCGTGTAGACGCTTAAGGCGAATGTATCCAGAGTAGTCCCCATCAGAATTTGGCGGGAGCTACTTTGGACTCTGTGGCAAAGCGAGGTGGCCGCATGCACGGCTGCCGCAATCATCCGATTGAACTCAAACGTAGGCTGGCAGAAGCTGCGTGCGTGCCAGGCGTGTCTGTTTCAAAGCTAGCGCTGGAACACGGCCTGAACGTGAACATGGTCTTTCGCTGGCGTCGCATGTACAGAGCAGGCGATTTCGGCCCCCCGGAGGTTGCGAACGACCCACTGCTGTTGCCCGTCATCGTTGAGGCACCCGCAGTCGAAGGATCGGTCGACGTGCTGCGTATTTCGGGGCGCGTGATCAGCGGTTTCGGGGGAACGTGATCACCCGTTTCGGGCGGAAGCTGATCGCTGGTTTCGGCGGAACGTGATCACTTCGGCGACGCCGCCGAAATCGGTGATCACGTTCCCGAAACGAGTGATCACGTTGCCGAAATAGGTGATCAAGCAGCCGAAATAGGTGATTACGCACCGTAATGGGGCCGGGCAAGGGTTAGGGGTGGGACTGCGCATGGACTAGAACGCCGGCGATACGCTGCTTCCTTTTTTCAAGGAAGCAAGCTGATGCCGGCCAACCGGATGACCATGCGCAAAATCAAGGAAGTGCTTCGCCTGAAGTGGGCGTGTGGCCTTTCGCACCGGCAGATCGCTAGGGCGACGGGTGTGAGTGTTGGCGCCGTTTCGCAGTACGCGGCAATGGCGAAGGCAGCGGGGCTGGATTGGCCGCAGGCGGACAGCCTGAACGAAGACACGCTGGAGCAGCGGCTGTTCGGCGCGCAGAAGCCGGCCAACAGCCCGGGCGGGCGGGTGACGCCGGACTTCCCCTATCTGCATCGCGAGTTGCGCCGCAAGGGCGTGACACTGCAGTTGCTGTGGGAGGAATACCTGGAGGCGAATCCCGGGGTCCCCATTTACCAATACACGCAGTTCTGCTGCCGTTACCGGGACTGGGCAGCGACGCTCAAACGGTCGATGCGCCAGCAGCACCGCGCCGGCGAAAAGCTGTTTGCTGACTTCGCCGGTCAGATGGTGCCGATTCTGGATGCCGAGGGCGGCCTTGCCTTCGAAGCCAGCATCTTCGTCGCTGTGCTGGGCGCGTCGAATTACACATACGCATGCGCCACCCGGGGGCAGACCACCGCCGACTGGATCGGGGGGATGGTCTGCGCGATGGAATACGCCGGCGGCGTGCCCGAGCTGCTTGTGCCGGATAACCCGCGCGCGCTGGTGGCTCGCGCTGACCGGTATGAGCCAGTGCTGTCTCGGACGGCGGAGGACTTCGTTCATCACTACGGCACGGCCATGCTGCCGGCGCGGCCGCGCAAGCCGCAAGACAAGGCCAAGGTCGAGACCGGCGTGCTGATCGTCGAGCGGTGGATCCTGGCGCGGCTGCGCAACCACCGTTTCTACAGCCTGGCCGAGCTCAACAAGGCCATCAAGAAGCTCGTCGCGGATCTGAACGACCGACCATTCAAGAAGCTGCCTGGCACGCGCCGGGAGTGGTTCGAGCGGTTGGACCGGCCAGTGCTGCGACCGCTGCCGCCGCGGCGCTACGAAGTTGCAACGGTCAAACAGTGCCGCGTCAACGTCGACTACCACGTCGAGATCGACGGCCACTACTACAGCGTGCCGCATGCCCTGGTGCGCAAGGCGGTGGAGGCTCGCGTAACCCGCCATACCATCGAGATCCTGTACGGTGGCAAACGGGTGGCGCTGCACGCGCGCAATACCCGCAAGGGCAGCCACAGCACGGTCAAGGAACACATGCCGGTGGCCCACCGCGCGCACCTCGAATGGACGCCCGGGCGGCTACTCAACTGGGCAGCCTCGATTGGGCCCAACGTCGCCGTCATCGTCGAATACCAGCTCACCCACAAGAGCCATCCCGAGATGGGGTATCGCGCCTGCTTGGGTCTGCTGAGTCTGGCCAAGAAGTACAGCAAGGAGCGGCTCGAAGCCGCTTGTGCCCGCGCCGTCGCCATTGGCTCGCTCACGCGTAAGTCTGTGGTCTCCATCCTTGAAAACCGTCTGGACCGGCAAGCCACTCTGCCGGTATCGCAAACCGAGTGGCATTCCCCCATGCACGACAACGTGCGCGGACCCGACTACTACCATTAGGAAAACTATGCTGATGCAACACACCGTCGGCCAGCTCAAGGCCCTCAAGCTCGACGGGATGGCGCGGGCCTTCGAGGAACAGTCTGCCCTGACCGCCAGCTCCAGCCTGCCGTTCGAAGAACGCTTCTCCATGCTGGTCGACCGGGAGATTGCTTGGCGCGACACCAGGCGCCTGGAGCGGCTGCTGCGCTCGGCCAAGCTCAAGCACACCCAGGCATGCCTCGAGGATGTGGTCTATGACGGCAGCCGCGGCCTTGACCAGCGGCTGGTCGCCAGCCTGGCCAGTTGCGACTGGATCCGCAATGCTCAGAGTCTCATCCTGACCGGGGCGACCGGTGCCGGCAAGTCCTGGCTGGCCTGTGCGTTTGCTCAGCAGGCCTGTCGGCAGGGATTCTCTGCTCTCTATCTGCGAGTGCCTCGACTGTTCGAGGAACTGCAGATCGCCCACGGCGACGGGAGCTTCACCCGCCGTCTGGCACAGCTCGCGCGCATCGATGTCCTGGTGCTGGACGACTGGGGCCTACAGGAGCCTTCTGAAAGCGCACGCGGCGATCTGCTGGAAGTTCTGGACGATCGCGTCGGCACCCGCTCGACCATCGTGACCAGCCAGCTCCCGATCGAGCATTGGCACCAGTGGTTGAATGATCCGACGCTGGCTGACGCCATCTTGGACCGGCTGGTCCACCAGGCGCACAAGGTATCGCTCAAAGGCGAATCCATGCGCAAGCGCTCGGCTACCGACGCCAAGAAACGGGCATCGTGATCACCTACGCTACAATCTCCTGACCGCGCAGTACCACCTTCCTTCCCCGATCACGTTCGCCGAAACCGCTGATCACCTTCACCGAAATCCGCAGACGTGCCTCCTGCAGGGAACCAGTGCGATCAGCCGGAAGCATCGCCCACCGGGGTCATACGGTTGCAACTGGCCAAGGGCCAAGTGAGCATTGAAGGCCGGGTCGATCCGGAAGTCCTGCGCACGGTGGTGCAATGCCTGAGCCAATGATGGGGCCGCCGGCGAACACCCGAATCTGGGTTGCCACAGGTTTTACGGACATGCGATGCGGCTTTGATGGCCTGGCGGCCAAGGTGCAGACGGTACTTCAGAAAGATCCCTTCTCGGGCCACGTGTTCATCTTCAGAGGCAAACGTGGCGATCTGCTCAAGTGCCTGTATTGGCGCGATGGCGGACTGTGCCTGTTTGCCAAACGGCTGGAACGGGGGCGCTTCGCTTGGCCGCGCGCCGAAGGTGGGGTAGTAGCTTTGACGAGCGCGCAGCTTGGTCTACTGCTGGAGGGATTCGATTGGCGGCAGCCCATCGATGCCGCCCGTCCTTGCAGTGCTTTGTAAACGTCTGTGACAACGCACGTGAGGAGAGATGCGGGCGCGTAAACTGCCTGCATGAACTCCAGCGACGCTTCGCTTCCGGACGACATCAACGCCTTGAAGGCGCTCCTGCTCGCGCGCGAAGCAGCGCTGCGGGAGCGTGACAGTGACCTGGAAGATCTGCGCGACACCGTCGCGACGCTTCAGAAGACTCTCTCGGACCGAGCGCTGGAAATCGAGAGCCTGAAGCTGTGGATCGCCAAGCTCCAGCGAATGCAGTTCGGGCGTAAGTCCGAGAAGATCGATCACCAGATCGAGCAACTGGAATTGCGCCTTGAGGACCTGCAGGCCGACGAAGGCGCGACGGCTCTCGAGACGCGCAAGCAACGCCCCAATGACGCGGGCAAGCCTACTGGACGCAAACCGCTCCCCGATCATCTACCGCGCGAAGATATCGTCCATCAGCCCGATGACGTGTGCTGTCCGCAGTGCGGCGGAGCTCTCAGCGATCTTGGCGAGGACATTGCCGAGCAGCTCGAGTATGTGCCCGGGCATTGGCGAGTGATTCGTCATCGTCGACCGAAGAAGGCCTGCGCTTGTTGTGACTGTATCGTGCAGGCGGCCGCACCCAGTCGCCCCATTGATCGCGGTATGCCGGGTCCTGGCCTGCTCGCTCATGTCCTGGTGGGCAAATTCTGCGACCATCTCCCCCTGTACCGTCAGTCAGCGATATACGCGCGGGATGGTGTCGAGTTGAGCCGATCGACGCTGGCCGATTGGGTCGGCCAGGCCAGCGCACTACTGCGCCCGCTGGTCGACGCAATTCGACAGTACGTGATGGCGGCCTCGAAGATCCATGCCGACGACACGCCGGTACCGGTCCTTGAACCCGGCAATGGCAAGACCAAGACGGGTCGGCTCTGGACCTATGTACGTGATGACAGGCCGGCCGGATCGAAGGACACACCCGCCGTCTGGTTCGCATACAGCCCGAGTCGGTCGGGCGAATATCCGCAAGCTCACTTGAAGGGCTTCAAGGGAATCTTGCAGGCCGATGCATTCGCAGGCTACAACGCCATCTATGAACGAGGCGACGTGCTAGAGGCTGGATGCGTCGCTCACGCGAGACGAAAATTCCACGACCTGTACCTGGCTCGCAGGAACGAGGTCAACACCGAGGCGCTGCACCGAATCGGCGAGCTGTACGCGATTGAGGCCGAGATCCGCGGCAAACCGCCAGACGAGCGAAGACGCGTCCGACGGGAACGAGCGCGTCCCTTACTGGATGCCTTCGAAAGATGGTTGCGCTCGACGCTCAGCACGGTGTCGCACAAAAGCGAAACCGCGAAGGCCATCAACTACGCACTGAATCAGTGGGCTGCACTAACGCTGTATGTCGACGATGGCAGCGTCGAGATCGACAATAATGCGGCAGAGCGCGCACTAAGAGCAGTCGCTCTTGGCCGGAAGAACTTCCTACACTTCGGCTCCGACAGTGGCGGTGAACGCGGCGCCGCAATCTATACGCTTGTTGCGACAGCCAAGCTCAACGGTCTCAATCCCGAGGCTTACCTGCGACACGTCATTGCCCGCATTGCCGAGCACCCCGTCAACCGCGTCAGCGAACTGCTGCCATGGTCCGTGGCTGATCAACTTCGTCCCACAGCAGCCTGAACATCTCCCCCTCGTCAAGAACGCTAGTGGTCGGACGGTTACGCACAGCTAAAGCATCAACTTGGTGATGCCGGGCTTGTCGTCCTGCACAGACCCTTCGCATTCGTCATATCGTTGGTCCATCTCATCGCTGAGACGAGGGCGCTGAACTACCAAGGAGGTAGCCTCTTCCAAGCTTCCCCCACGTCGAACCTCAGATACTGGTTTGCGACAGCCACACTTCGCGGAAGTCTGCACCCTTTCGGGTCGGGGCAAAGTTTGAACCCCTATGCAGGCCATTACAACCTGCCGTTCGCTTTCTCCGCGTTCTCTTACCCGCTCCCCCATCAGCTTCCCTTGCGGGGCACCTGCCACGGATTCGATTTGCAGAATCCGTGGCGGGGAATCGGGCTTACCACGTTCCCGTTCCTGCCAACCCGAGTACTACCGGGCCTGTCCGTTTAGCGCCTGTCTTTCCCCCGGCAGTCTTGTGACGACGTGCCCCCATGATCCAAGAGAGCAACCAACTGCATACCTTTTGGTCTGGGCCTATCAGCCGCTTTGGCCCATTCTGTATTACGAGGTTTATCAACAGTTCACATCCGTTGCGCGTGCGGAACTTGCCTAGCCTTCACGCCGCCCTACGGCTAGCAGCATCGCCCATGGTCCCGTCGCCGGGATGGGCGTCATTCGAGAAGTACGTTGTCCCTGGAGCTTCAGACTCGACCGTTACCAGTCGCGCCTGTCCAAGTAGGCAACTGCTGGTCGCACAGCAGGTCACAGTACGGCTTGCCGCATGTGACAAGACAAGAACGAACTTTACCGCCAACAACATGCCGCTTAACGCGCGGCGGACGGCGACACGTGTCGCACGGATCAAGTACAGATAAAACCAGCGCCCGGCGACCTCTGCCGGCAAATAGGTCATGTCCCAGCACCACAATTGGCGCGGCCCGGTGGCCACGTGTGTGGTGGGTGGTCGGCTTTGGCGCGGCGCCTTGGCGCGTCCTCGATGCCGGGTCTGCCCATGGGCGCGCAGCACGCGGCCGAAGCTTGACTCGCTTGCCAGGTAGACACCCTCATCGGCCAGTATGGGCACGATGCGCGCTGGCGGCATGTCGGCGAAGCGCGGCTCATTGGCGACGGCCAGAATGCGTTCGCGCTCCTCGATGCTCAACGCATGCGCGGGCGTGGGGCGCTCGGCCCCGGGGCGGCTGTCGCCGACCACCAAGCCATCGTGGGCCTTCCAGCGTTGCAGAGTGCGCACGGTGATGCCAGCTACCTCACACGCCAGGCGCAGGCGAGCGCCGCCCGCGTGAGCGGTTTCGATATGGCGGACCATCGTATGGCGATCTTCCAGGCCGATCATGCGTCCTCGTCCTTGTCCTTCGGGAAGATGCCTTCGAGCTTTTTTGAGAGTATCAGCAGGGCGGCGGCTTCAGCCAGGGCGCAGCTCGCGCTCGAGTTCCTTGATGCGGCGTCGATCTGCCTTCGTCTCACGAGGAGTCGCGCGCGCATCCTCGGGCTCCGCCAGCGCCTGCGTGGCAGCAGTGCGCCACTGCTCCAACTCCCGCGGAAACACACCGTTCTCACGGCACCAGGCGTTCTTGCTGGCCTCGTCCATAGCAGCCGTCGCCAGCACCGCCTCAAACCTGGCCGCCGCTGTCCATGCCCGCTCGCGAGCGGGCATGGACATAGCGTCCGCACGCCAGCGCTCCAGCGTGGCCACTGCCACACCCAATTCCCTTGAAACCACTTCCACCGCCGCACTCTCCGGCGGTAACAACCGTGCTACTGCCCGGTCCTTAAATTCCTGTCCGTAACGAGCCACTTCTCTCTCTTATCGCCCCCAGGGTTCAGATTCTATCGAGGCGACATCTATTTTGCCGCGGGGGGCGGCCAATGAGGCACCTACAATGCGCGCATGGCTTCCGATCCTGGGCCGGCGATCTCGGTCCTTCAACTTCGAATTGCGCTGCGTGGCCTGAGCCCGCCGGTCTGGCGGTGCGTCCTCGTTCCCGAGCACTTGACGCTCGGACAGTTGCACCATGTCATCCAGGTCGTCATGGGCTGGGCCGAAGAACATCTGCACACGTTCAGCATTCGTGGCAGGCGCTACGGCGACGCACATGAAGGCGTCCTGCAGTTCTGCACCGTGGCAAACGAACTGCCGCTGACCGCGTTTCATCTCCGCGAACACGAAGGCTTTGTCTACGTGTATGACTTCAACGCGTGGTGGCGCCACGAGATACGGATGGAGCGGCGTATGTTGCGGCAACATCCTGGCCTGCTGCCACGGTGCGTGGCGGGGTGCGGGCCTTGCCCGCCAGAGGACATTGGCGGGATCGAGAGGTATCTGGAGGCCAGGGACGAACACAGTGAATACGAATTCCTCGATTGGATCGAGTCGCTACGCGAGCGGCCTATCGTGTTGGAAGACCTACGCGACGAGGTCCACCGGTGGCTGACTTGGCTGGATCGTCGCTTTGACCGTCAGACCGTCAATAATCGGTTGCGAGAGCTCGAAGGGTAGACTGGTCGCCGCAGCTTCTACGGGAGGAGGGCGGCCATGCGTATCAGCTTGCAACTCATAGTGCAGGACGATGGAGGCGTGCCAGCCACCGTCACCGAAATCGCCCAGTTCGAGAGAGACGGCTTTGATGTGGGCTCGCTGGGCCTGCATCTGGAGGAGGCGAAATCATTGCTGGGTCGGCTGCAGCGCACGATGGTTGCGGCACAGGTTGCCGAGGCCGTTGCCCGGACCAGCGTGTGTCCCACGTGCGGGGCGCAGCTGGCTTGCAAGGGCCACCATCACCTGGTCTTTCGGAGCGCGTTCGGGAGACTGTCGATTGACAGTCCGAGGCTGTACCCCTGCCGGCATTGCCAGGGCGACGCACCGAGCTTCAGCCCCGTCGCCCGCTGTCTGCCTGAGCGGGTCAGTCCAGAACTTCAGTATCTCGAGGTCAAGTTTGCAGCGTTGATGTCGTATGGTCTGACCGTCAACGTCCTGCAAGAGGTATTGCCGCTCGATCATGTGCTGGCAGCGAGCTCAATCCGGCGCCAAGTCAGCACGCTCGGTCGCCGGCTGGAAGCCGCACAGGTCACCGACGCCCGGCGGCAGGCAGAGGTGGCGGCGAGCGCGGGCTCGCCCCATATCCCGGAGCCCAGTCCGATCCGCGCGGTCGGCATTGACGGCGGCTACCTGCGACGGGCCGGCCACCGGCGCCGCCAGGATGGCTGGTTTGAAGTGATCGTCGGGAAGTCCCTACGGGATCAGGATGCCGGCCATAGCTTTGCCTACGTGCACAAACTGGAGCGCCGACCGGCCGATCGTATGTGGAACTTTCTGCTACGAGAAGGTGTGCAACCCAGTCAGCCGGTCACTTTCTTGTCGGACGGCGGCGATACCGTACGGTTTGCCCAGCTCGGCTTTGGTGACCGCGGTGACTACGTTCTCGATTGGTTCCACATCGCCATGCGGGTACAGAATCTCGAACAGATGATCAAGGGCCGGCCGGCACACAGCGATGGCCCCAGCAATACCGCATTGATCAAGACGCTGCATGGCGCCAAGTGGCACTTGTGGCACGGCTGCCCCTTTCCAGCGTTGCGCCGCCTGGAAAGCCTGAGCTGGGATCTGGACCCTGAGGCCAGCCCCGAGGAGGGCAAACTTCTCGGCAAGCTCGAGGAGTTCATTGTCTACCTCGACAACAACCGACACTTCATCGTGAACTACGGTGACCGCTACCGGCATGGAGAGCCCATTGCCTCAGGGTTCGTCGAGTCGGCCGTCAATCAGGTGATCAGCAAGCGGTTCGTGAAACGCCAGCAGATGGCCTGGCGGCCTCGACACGCGCACAACCTGCTGCAAATCCGGACGGCCGTACTCAATAACCAGTTCCGGTCTTACGTTGAACGATGGTATCCGTCCATCGCCCGGGATGAAAACCACCGCCTTGCCGCTTAGTCGGCCCCCGTTTTGGCGCGGTCTCCTGGATCCAGGCGCAGGGCGCGACGAAGCAAGGCTAAAAAATACACGCGCCAAATAGTTGCGTAGCCGGCACTCTCTGCCATCATCCGGTTTTTCAACCACCGGAAGACAGCAGTAATGCCATCCCAAGACGTCGTCGCCATCCTGGACCATGTGTCCAAGTACCAGCCTGTTCAGTCAGCCGCGAAGAGCAAGATGGAGCTTCGAGCTGCTACCTTGGCGAAGTGGCTATTCGTATTCGCCGGACTATGCCTTTTGGTCGCCGTGAGCCTCGTTCTTGGCTACAAATTTGGATGGTCGCCAACATGGCTAAGGACAGCGCTCAGCGCGCTGGTGATTCTGACGACGTTGGCCACCCTCATCGGAGTAATGGTTGAGCCCGTCATGTTGCTGGTGCGGGTCCGCCGCTGGAAGGACGATGCAAGCGCAACGGCACAAGGCGCTCTCGCCAACGACTTGCATGCCGCCGCCATCCTGGTGTCATACACAGGGGAGTCGCTTCAGCTCGCCCGTCATTGGCTCACAACCCGAATCGGTCGGATTGACATGCGGATCTCCCAGTTTTTCGGAAAGGAGACCGCATTTATTTCCCAGATGGGCCTGGTCTACGCCGTCGTGAAGGAGGGCGGCGGACTGCCATGGCTCGGACGAGAAATGGCCAGCGGATTTGAGTCGAACAGCTTTGCCGGTACATTCATGCTTTACGCCTGCGCGGGGGTTTTTGGCTTGTCGTTGGGCGCGATCTGGCTTCGGGCGATACAGGGCATGCATAAGCACCAGCTGGACCTTGTGGAACTCGCGTTGAAGCAGAAAGAGCTGTCGAAAAATGCGTCCACGCCGACCACAGTCGAAGCCACGGCAGCCGCCACGCCTAACACATAGCAAACGCCACCGTCCTAAACAGGTTCGGCCGTTTTACTCCCACACAGCCCGCCTGCTGTCGTGGGCGTGGCATCGCGGTCGCCGGGCTCGAAGCCCAGGCCTCGGCGCTCGGGGACCGGCTCGCGGCCGCCGAGCAGGCGCAAGGGCGGCACGCGATCGAGCTTGGCGGGTGGGCACCGAGTTGGCTTCAGCACAACGACGGGCTGAGCGCGCCGAGGCCGAGGCGGCGCTCGCGCGTCAGTTGCTGGCAGAATTGCGCGTGGCGCTGCACGAGCGGGACGGCGGCGGTCGACGGCGGGGCAAGACCCGCCCGGCGCCAGCGGGGAACGAGGGCCAGCCCCCCCAGCAGCCAGAGCCAGGCGCGCCGGCCGCGTCCTCCGACCCGAATGACCGCCACGACGGCAGCAATAGTAGCGATAGAAGCAGCGATGACCAAGAACACTGAGCGGCCGGCGGCGATCCGCTGGATCCAGGAGCAGATGGCCGACTACGACCTGACCATGGAGGAGCTGGAGGCGGCGGGGTGCTTCGATCCGCCGCCCCCACCCCCCACCGCCGGTGGTCTGCTACCGCAACGCCGAGGGGCTGACCTGGGACGGGCGGGGCGAGATGCCGTCGTGGCTCAAGCGGGCGGTCAATGCGGGGCAGAGCGTGGAGTTTTTCCGGGTTGGATAAACGTCGCTCGGTTGCTGGAAGGTTTTTCATGGTGCCGGTGGTCGAGAACGTATCGAGGCCGTAATCAGGGCCCGCGGAGTCAGTGCGATCTCTACCGACAGCGGAATGGCTCGATTCCTTTGTTAAAAACTCGGCGGTCCGCGAGTTCACCCGCGGCGCGCGTCATCTACACACATCCGAAAAATGCCTCTTTTGAATTTCAAGTGGGTGGTATCGTGGCGGGTTTCAGGTAAAGAGCAACACGAGCGATGCATAGCAAACTGTTTGAAGCAGCCCTTGGCGTAAGCGATCCGTGGTTCGTCCGGGAAGTCGACTTCAACGCGCAAACCAAGATGTTGACGATCCAGATTGACTTTGTCGCCGGCAGCCGCTTTTCTCACCCGGAGGTCGCCGGTGGGCACCCCGTTCACGACACGGTGACCAAACGCTATCGGCACCTGAACTTCTTCGAGCACGACTGCTATCTGGAAGTCCGCACGCCGCGCGTGAAGCTTCCCGACGGCCGCGTGGCGTTGGTCGAGCCGGACTGGGCTGGCAAGCTCTCTGGCTTCACGTTGCTGTTTGAAGCCATGGTGGTGGCGCTTGCGCAGCAGATGCCGTTTTCTGCTGTAGCCAGAACGGTGGGTGAGTCGTGGCATCGCGTGTACGCCATCTGCGAGCGCTATGTTGACCTCGCGGTGGCCGAACTCGATCTGGCCGGCATGACCGCTGCCGCCGTTGACGAAACGTCCTACAGGCGCGGTCACAACTACCTGACGCTTGTCGCTGATGCCGACGCGCGTAAGGTCGTGTTTGTGACAGAAGGCAAGGATGCTGCCACGGTTGGCAAGTTCGCTGAACATCTGCGCGAGCACAACGCTGCGCCTGAGCAGATCGGAGTGGTCAGTATCGACATGTCGCCGGCGTTCATCAAGGGCGTCGGCGAGCATTTGCCCAACGCGCGCATCACCTTCGACAAGTTCCATGTCGTGGCTCACGCTTCGGCAGCCGTGGACAAGACCCGGCGTATCGAACAGAAGACCGATCCAAGCCTCAAAGGCCTGCGCTGGACGCTGCTCAAGGATCGCGACGGCTTGCCAGCCGCACAGCGTGCCGATCTCGACGCGTTGATCGCCAACGTCACGACCAAACGCACTGCCCGTGCCTGGCTGTATCGCGAGCAGTTGCGCGACATCCTTGAGCGCAAGCAGATCAACGTTGTATCCGCAATGCTCGAGCAGTGGTGCACGAACGTCATGCGGTCCAAGGTCGAGCCAATGAAGGAGGTCGTGCGCATGATCCGCAAGCATTTCGACGGCATCGTTGCATGGACCCAGACGCGCCAGACTAATGGCTTCCTGGAGGCCCTCAACGGCCTGTTCCAAGCCGCCAAGCGCAAGGCCCGCGGTTATGTGAGCTTCAAGACCATGCGCACCGTTATCTTCCTGATCGCCGGAAAGCTCGACTTCTCCGCGATCAACCCGCATGCCGTATAACCCACTCATTTTTCAAAAGAGCCCGAAAAATTTGAAATGAGTAGCATGGCGATGGATCTACCTCTTCCCACCCTGGACCCTGCACAGGAGGTACGCATAGCCGCGGTGCACCGCGGCTTTTTGTACCAGCATCTATACACGGTGGGCTGTTTATTCCGGGCTGCCGCTGCCGGTGCGACTTCGGTGGTCGTTGAACGCGATGAGGACGTTGAAGTTGTTCTGCCGTCACGCCGAATTTACGTGCAGGTGAAGAGCCGTTCGCAACCCATCATCACTAGCGACATCGATTCCGCTCTTGAACGGTTTTCGCGTCTTCGCGCGGAGCATGTCGCCCGGCGGCGCGAAGGCGTTGCCCATTTCGCAATCGTCGCGAACCAGTCGCCTGGCCCCGCCCTGGCTGCATTGATCGCCAGTGGCTCGCTCGAAGGTGATATCCAGTTCCTCTTCCCAGGTCAACCTGTTCCTGCACATCTTGATGCACTGCCTCCGGCATGGCGGAACCTTGGCGATGCCGTTCAATGGTGTACGGCGCAAGCAGCATCGGTACCCCATGCAATGCTGGTTCCCGACTCACTCGTATGGAAACTGGCGGGGCTAGTGATGTCCGCAGCAACAGGTCAGATGCAGCGGGGCGGACATGCCTTCGCGGTTGAGACCCTGCCCGAACTGTTCGAGCAATTGCTCGTGCAGCTCCAAGACTTTCCCGCGCCGCTGCTCTCCTATCGGCCCCAGATTGACGAGCCCAACATTGACAACGGCGCGCGCTTGCGGATCATCTGCGGCTTTTCCGGCGCGGGCAAGACATCGTGGGCATCGCAGGCGGCGACGCATTCCACGGAGAGTTGCGTCTACTTCAACGCCAGTGACACGCCAGGAACGGCGTTGGCCAGTTCTCTGGTCCGAGAACTGGCGGCCAGCCTTGTGGGGGCAGCTTCTCATGTCCTGCGACAGGTCTTACTGCCAGGCGCGTCAGGCATTGACTCATTACGCAACCTGGATGTGTACCTCGCAGAGCGGGGGCGCGCCCCAATCATCGTGATCGACAACGCGCACCAAGTACCTGCAGACAACATTCATGCGGCGCTCAGGGCAACGGGCAACTTGCGCTTTCTGCTGTTGTGTCAGCCGGCAGGTTCGACACGGGAATTGGAAGCGCTCCTTGGTATCACGCGAGAAACGCTCCGTGGTTGGGACGTTGACACGGTGGCCAGTGAGGTTGTCGCAATCGGTGCGAGAGGCAGTGCTGAAACGATGGGACGGCTTAGTCAGCAGACGGCGGGCATGCCGCTGTTTGTGCAGAGCGCGGCGCGAATTGCGGTGCTGGACTACGCTGGCGACGCGTCACAACTTTGCAATGCGCTGGATAGCCAGACGCATATCGGCGAAACGTCGCAGGAGGTCATCCTCTTGCGCATCTTTGACGGACTTCCAAGTGGCGCTCAGGATGTCGTGGCGGTATTGAGCCTGGCCGACGTGGTCTTGAAGCTGGATGAGGTCAATACCTTGCTCTCAGCATCCCTGGAGCTAGGCGAAGCAACAGTCGCATCAATGATCCGCATGCTTCGCCCCTTGGGGATCGTCGAGATTTTTGGCGGCCAGCAGCTGAAGATCCATGACGCCGTGAGTCTGCTTGGAAGGCGGCATCTGGAACTCATGGCACCGGAGCAATCGCTTCGCGCAAGACACGCCCTAAGGGAGGTACTGTCTGCCTCGCTCATGGATGAAAGAAACGCCTCGCGTTTCTCGCTCTACGTGAAAACACTGGTCACGCTCAGGGAAATCGAAACCATTATCGAGTTCGCGGGCGACGAGATGTTTCATGAGATGGGAATAGGGGATGTCTTCCTTGCGAGTCTGGAAACGGCGGCCGCGTCTATCGAAGTCGATCCTGAGCAACGTTTCTGGGCGCTGGATGGACTAGTATTCGCGAAGCTCAAGTCCGGCGATCTCGCATCTTTGCCAGAGCGCCTGGCAAGGATGGAGGAATTGCTCGACGCGCATGAATTGCCGCGCTCCGCTCAACTGGCGCTTGGAATGAAGCGGATGCAATTGAAAGCGCAGCATCGTGACCTTCCGGGCGTCCGGGCAAGCATTGCCGAATTAGGCGAAACCTTGCCCGACTCGCAGCAGCATCAACGCATATTCAAGTACAACGCAGCCACCGCTTTGTGGCGACTGGGGGAGACGGCAGAAGCGGAACGCTTGGTGGACGAGGTAATTTCGGGGTACCTCGGGGAGCTTGGAATCAGTGAGGCCTGGATTTTCGGCAAGTCGCTAGAACAGTTACACCCGCTGTTGAATCGAACTGACAACAGCCTTGACGATGTCAAGCATCTCGCCGACGCGATGGAACTCCGCGCAATTTTGCTGAAGGATCGGGGGGTAGACCCCAATCCACCCAAGTTACTGTAAGCATCAACAAGCCTTATAAGCAGCATGTCGATGAGGCTTTGGGCGAGGCGG
>NZ_JAGIQA010000229.1 GCF_017814975.1 Cupriavidus consociatus | reverse complement strand
AGCGTCACCCATACAGTAGTGCCACCTTTTCTTCATTTCTCAATTTTTCTTCTCCAGGCCTTTCAGTGTGCAGTGTTTGCGTACCTAGACCAGCCGGAACGATCTTCCAACTCTCTCTTCTCCAACGCTCCACTTCACTCCCACTTTGTTGCCAATTCCCTTGGCTGCGTAGTAAAAAGTGTGTCCTAGAGTACTCTCCATACCCCAGAATCCCTTACGCGGAGTACAAAGCTTAGTTTTA
>NZ_JAGIQA010000228.1 GCF_017814975.1 Cupriavidus consociatus | reverse complement strand
AGAAGAAGAAACAATAAGGTGCGCAAGAAGATGCGATTGATTAGATGGCCTTGCAGCTGTTGAGCCGGACCACACGACGGAGCCGGCATGTGCGAAGCCGGACAGTGCGGCAAGTCGGGCGGATGCGGGTTGACACACGGTATGAGCTCATCAGACGTTTTGGCGCTCCGTGCAACCACCAAGCTTGACAGTGGGACTAAGCTTAGTATATTCTCTTGATCAAATCAGCAGCTGCACTCTACTCT
>NZ_JAGIQA010000027.1:60940-118064 GCF_017814975.1 Cupriavidus consociatus | reverse complement strand
ATTGCCCACATCACAAGGCAGTTGCCCCGAATCGCCACGCTGGCCGCCGCGCTGATCCTGGCCGGCTGCTCGCTGGCGCCGACCTACAAGGTGCCGGAGACCGCCACGGTGCCGGCCTACAAGGAAGCCGAGGCCGCGCAGGCCGAAGGTGCGCAATGGAAGACGGCGACGCCGGCCGAAGGCCAGCATCGCGGCGATTGGTGGAAGATCTTCGGCGACGGCGAGCTGGACCGCCTGATGGCTGCCGCGGGCGAATCCAACCAGGACCTTGCCATTGCCGCGGCCCGGCTGAAGCAGGCGCGCGCCTTCACCGGCGCGACCGAGGCGGACCTTTACCCGCAGCTCAGCGTGGGGCTGGACCCCACCCGCTCGCAGCCGTCTGCCGCGTCGCAAGGCCTGCCCGACGGCACGCGGGTATCTCCGCAGACCGTACTGAAGGCACGCGCCTTCGCCAGCTATGAGCTGGACCTGTTCGGCCGCGTCGCGTCCAGCGTCAATGCCGCGCGCGCCGACGGCGAGGCCGCCGAGGACCTGTACCGCTCGGTGCAGCTCGCGCTGCAGGCCGACGTGGCGCAGGCGTATTTCGCGCTGCGCACGCTCGACAGCGAACGCGACCTGCTGAATGCAACCATCCGGCTGCGTGAAGACGCGTTGAAGCTGCTGAAGAAGCGCTACGACGCCGGCGAGACCACCGACCTCGACCCGGCCCGTGCCGAGGCCGAGCTTGGCACCGCGCGTGCCGACCTGGCCGGCATCGAGCGCCGACGCGCCAACCAGGAGCATGCGCTGGCTGTGCTGACCGGTGTGCCGCCCGCAGCGTTCTCGCTGCCGGCGCGGCCGTTCGACGCCGCGCCGATCGCGATCCCGGCCGGGCTGCCGTCGGAGTTGCTGGAGCGCCGGCCGGACATCGCCGCAGCGGAGCGGCAGATGGCCGCTGCCAACGCCCGCATTGGCGTGGCCAAGGCTGCGTTCTTCCCGCGCATCACGCTGACCGGGCTGTTCGGCTTTGAATCGGCCGACCTGTCCAACCTGTTCAAATGGTCGTCGCGCACGTGGATGCTTGGACCGCTGATCGGATCGACCATCGCGCAGACGGTGTTCGACGGCGGCCGCAACAGCTCCAACCTGGCCGGCGCGCGCGCCGCGCACGAGGAAAGCGTGGCCGCGTACCGCCAGACCGTGCTGGTGGCCTTTCGCGAAGTCGAGGACAGCCTGGCCGATGTGCGCTGGCTGAGCCAGCAGGCGGGCGCGCTGGACGGCGCCCTGGGCGGCGCACGCCGCGCGGCGCGGATCTCGCGCAGCCGCTACGATGCCGGCGCGGTCGACTATCTGGCCGTGATCGACGCCGATCGCACCGTGCTGCAGTCCCAGCGCGAAGCCAATGCGGTGGCGGGCTTGCGCGCTGCCGCAACGGTATCGCTGATCCGCCGGCTGGGCGGCGGCTGGGGTCCGGTGCCGGAGACGGTGGCGGCAACACGGCCCGCAACGGCTCCGGTGCCCGCGCAATGACGCGCTGCAACGGCGAGCCATGACGCGCTGCAACCGCGCGCCCCTGGCGCGGCGATGCTGGCGCGATGCCCCGGAATCACTACACTGGAAGCATCGCGCCACGCGTCCCGGACGCCCCGGGACAGATTGGGGCGCGCCTGGGTTGCGTCGTCATGCTTCGCTTCAGGAAACCGGTCTGGGGTTTGATCTTTGCCGCGCTCACGGTGGTGCTGCTGCTGGTGCCATTGCCGTGGGCGGACCGCACCAGCATCCATGACGAAGTGGTAATCGCCCGGACGCCGGGCGAGGTGTTCGACTACATTGCCACGCCGCAGCACTGGCCGGCGTGGTATCCCGCCTCGGGCGCGGTTGCCGGAGCGACGGACCATCCGCTGGGGCCAGGCGAGCGCGTGGCCGAAAGTTTCGTGGCAGGCGAGCGCAGCGCCGTGGTGATCTGGACCGTCACCATCAGCCAGCGCCCGCGCCTCTGGGCCATCGCGGGCGAGGTGCCGGGCGGGCGCCGGGCCGGCACCATTACCTACAAGCTTACGCCGGCCATGACGCCGTCGCTGACTCCATCGGCGGAAAGCACGCGTTTTGAACGGGAATTCAGCTACCAGTCGCCCACGCTGCTCTTTGCATTGATCAATCGCCTGATGCTGCGCTCGCGCCTGCAGTCCGAGTCGGCCGAGGCCGTCAGACGCCTGAAGGCGAGGCTGGAAGCACCGCAGGTGCCATAGCCTTGCACGGCGGGGCGATCGGCACTAAGTTGGAAACAGCGGCGAAAGCGGCTGCAGGAGGTCTTCCATCACCATGACGCCCCGTACTCTTGTCTTCGATCCCACGGCATGGATGTGGCGGCTGGCCTCGGGCGCCACGCTGGCGCTGGCGTTGCAGTTCGGCGCCGGACCATCGCGCGCCCAGCCGCATGAGTCGGGCTCGATCACGATCGGCGGATCGGCGCAAGTGCAGGGGCCGGTTCGGGTCCACGGCACGCTCACCGTCGCCGGCCATGTCTTTGCCAGCGGTCCGCTGACCGCGGCGTATTTCACCGGGCCGGTCAGCGCCCGCGCCGTGCCGTATCGCGGCGGCTACCTGAAGGTGTTCAAGGGCCCGTTGACCGTGCATGGCGACATGGTGGTCAACGGCGACCTGACCGTTGCCGGGCCGCTGACCGTCGATGGCCCGCTTGCCGCCAGCGGCGGCATCGACGCCGACGGGCCAATGCGCGAGCGCGACTACGGTCGCTGAAGCCGCAGCCCTGCCGCGCGCCGTTTCCCTGTTGCACAATACCGGCTTTGCAGTCACTGCACTCCGGACGGGGAAAACACGCATGGCAAAGCAAGGCGAGGGCGCACTGGGCCTGAAGGGCATTGCAATGTTCGAGGCGGCCAAGGGCCTGCTGGTGATCGTCGCCGGCCTCGGGCTGGCCGCGCTGCTGCACCGCGATGCGCAGGCGCTTGCTGAAGCCATCATCCAGCGCCTGCACGTCAACCCCGCCAGCCGCTATCCCACCATCTTCCTGTCGCTGCTCGCGCATCCCGACGACGCGCGCTTGTGGGCGATCGGCGGCTCGGCCGCGGTCTATGCGCTGATGCGCTTCGCCGAGGCTTACGGGCTTTGGCGTGGGCTCGCGTGGGGCAACTGGATCGGCGTCTGGTCCGGCGGCATCTATATCCCGCTGGAGCTGTACGAAGCCTTTGTCCATCCGAGCTGGCTGCATGGCGGGCTGGCGGCGGCCAACCTGCTGGTAGTGCTGTACCTTGCGCGAGGACTGCTGATGCGGCGCGTGTCCGCCGCCTAGGGTACTCCGGCGGTCAGGGCAAGGTCGATCAGCAACGGGTCGTGGTCGGAGGAGCGGTATGCATCCGGGGCGTAGTAGGCCGGCACCGAAGGCGCGCCCGGGGCCGGCGCATACGAGAACGCCGCCGGCTCGTCGGCATTGATGTGCCATGGCTGCACGGCTACGACATGCCTTGCGGCAGCGGCATCGGCGAGCACATGGTCGAGGTAGCCGGCCTGTCCGTTGTAGACGTAGCTGTACGCGCGCGGTCCCGCCAGCTTGGCCACCATGTCCGCATAGCCGCGCCGTGCCAGCAGGCGCACGGGATCTTCCATCGCATAGCTGTTCAGGTCGCCGACCACCAGCACGCCCGCGCCGGGCGCGCCGGTCGGCCCCGTGGCAAGCCAGTCGGCCAGGGCGCCGGCCGCCTGCACGCGCGCGGGATTCCAGCATCCTTGTCCATCCCCCTGGTCGGCTTGCGCGCCAACGGCATCCGCGCAGTTCTTTGACTTGAGGTGGTTGACCACGACCGTCACAGGCGCACCGCCGGCCTTTGCCCGGAAGCTGGCGGCAAGCGGCTGCCGGCTGCGGTCGCCCAGCCACGTGGTGGCGGCACGGCCGACGATCTCCGTGGCGCGGGCGTTGTACAGCAGGCCCACCGCGATCGCATCGCCGCCGAGCGCGCGCGTGCCGGGATCGACGACGCGCCAGTCGGGCCCGAGCCGCGCCGCCAGTTGCCGCACGGCGCTGTCCGGGCCAAAGCCGTTGTTCTGCAACTCCATCAGTCCGATCACGTCGGCATCCAGGGCGCGCAGTGCGGCAGCCAGCTTGGCCTCCTGCCGGGCCAGCGCCGCAGCGCTCCGTGCGCCGCGATTGTCGGCCGCAGCGAGAGCGCCGCCGCCATTGAAGTAGTTTTGCAGGTTGAACGCCGCCACCCGCAGCGTTGCGGCGGGATGGCGCGCCGGCGCGCCCGGACGCGGATTGGCGGCCTGGAACGCCGGAGCCTGCGCGCCGCGCACCGGCTGCAGGCGCCACTGCCCGTGGCGCTTCTCCAGCACGCCGGCCACGCCGCTGACGGTATCGCCGGCACGCAGCGGATGGCTGGCGGCGAGCCGCGGCGGCGGGTAGGGCACCACTTCCGGATACTGGCGCGTCGAGCCATCGTCGAGCAGCAGCCGGTTGCGCGAATTGGCCGCCACGGCTTGCGCTGCCGCCGCGCCTGGCAAGGCGACCTGCGTTGGCGCGAAGGGGCGCCCCAGGCTCAGCGCCAGCGTGCCGTAGCGCGCCAGTTCATGGGTTTCGCTGACCGTCAGCGTCTGCGGCAGCCTGACCAGCATGCCGGCACGGGCGCGCAGGTCGGCATCGCTGGCAGGAAGCGTCAAGGTTGCCGGCGTGACCGGGATGCCGCTGGCGCAGACCGCCGGTGCATCGGCCAAGGTCAGCTGCGTTTGTCCGAATTTTTCCTCGACCCTTCCGGACAGGCGCACGAGGTCCCCCGCGCGCGCCGTTGCCCGCGGCGCATAGACGAACAGCCCTTCCGAAATGCCCGGCCGCTGCTGGCGTTGGGCGTCGGCCTGCTGCACGAAAAAGCCGCGCAGGCCGCGGTCGCCGCTGAAATCCGCGGTCACCACGGCTTCGAGCTCCACCGTGCGGCCGGACAATGCCCCGCCATCCTGGATCTGGGCAATGGCTGTCGCCGGCGCGCCGCATGGCTGCATGGCGCCAAATGCCGGCGCGGCACCGGGCAGGCAAAGAAGAGCGGCTAAGGCAGGGACGTTAAGGTTTCCGGTCAGCGATCGCAAGCGGGTTTGCATGGCAGGTCTGGCAACGAAGTGGCAAGGTCCACGATGCTAGCCGAGCCGTGTAACGGAATGCTTTCCGCGGCATGTGGCGCCGCGATCGTGCTAAGGTAGCAGGAACCCGCCGGCGCGCGCCGGCCTCCAACCCACATACCCGGAACCGCCATGATCAAGGAAATCGCCCAACTCACCATCAAGCCCGGCATGGAGCAGCAGTTCGAACAGGGCGTCAGCCAGGCCAAGCCGCTGTTCCTGCGCTCGCGCGGCTGCCACGGCGTGCAGTTGTTCCGCTCCATCGAGCAGCCCGAGCAGTACACGCTGGTGGTCGAATGGGAGACCGTGGAAGACCATATGGTGCACTTCCGCGAATCGCCCGAATTCCAGCAGTGGCGTGCGCTGGTCGGCGATACCTTCGCCGCGCCGCCGAATGTGCACCACGTATCCAAGGCGCTGTAAGCGAGTTCCATGAACACCCGGCCCGAGCGTCCCCGTCATTTCTCGATGCTGCGCGAACTGCAGCTTGCCGATGTGTTCACGCTCGGCAATGCCGCCTGCGGCATGGCGTCGGTGTTCTTCGCGATGTTCTTCGTCGCGGACCAGCAGCTGTCGCACTTCTATACGGCCGCGGCGCTGGCGCCGCTGGCCTTTATTTTCGACGTGCTCGACGGCCGCATCGCGCGCTGGCGCCATGCCCATTCGGCGCTGGGGCGCGAACTCGATTCGCTGGCCGACGTGATCTCGTTCGGCGTCGGGCCGGCCACGCTGGCGTTTGCCGCCGGCATGCGCGGCGGCTGGGACCTGGCCATCCTGATCTACTTCGTCTGCTGCGGCGTGAGCCGGCTGGCGCGCTTCAACGTCACCGCCGAATCGCTGGCCGCCGGCAGCGACAGCGGCAAGGTGGCGTATTTCGAAGGTACGCCGATCCCGACCAGCGTGCTGCTCACCGGCGTGCTGGCATGGTGCGCCTGGCAGGGGCAACTTGGTGGTGACCTGCCCGGCGGCGCCTGGGCGCTGGGGCCTGCCGTGCTGCATCCGCTGGCGCTGCTGTTCGCGCTGTCGGGCACGCTGATGGTCAGCAAGACGCTGCGCATCCCCAAATTCTGATGAATGGAATGGACCAGCGCCCGCGCGGGAATGCCGCGCCGGCGCTGCCTGGCTGTCCGGTTTTTGTTGATGTTTAAGCCGGCGCGCCGAGCCGGGCACAAAAGTGCCGACTGTGTGCTCCCTCTCCAGCAAGCGGGAGAGGGGAGCACACAACGCCCTGTTACGCCCGGGCGGCCTCCGCCACGCTTGCCGCGCGCTTGCGGCTGACCACCAATGCCAGCAGCGCCGCCACCACGCAGGCCGCCCCGGCTGCATACAGCGCCGGCGTATAGGTCAGCAGCAGCGTGCGCGTCATCCCCGCGCCGAACGCTGCCACGGCCGCGCCGATCTGGTGGGCCGCAAAGATCCAGCCGAACACCACCGGTGCGCGCTCGCGGCCGAAGGCGGTTGCGGCCAGCTTGACCGTCGGCGGCACGGTGGCGATCCAGTCCAGCCCGTAGAACATGGCAAAGATCGACAGGCCGTACAGCGTGAAGGTCGAATGCGGCAGCCAGAACAGCGACAGGCCGCGCAGCGCGTAATACCAGAACAGCAGCTTGCGGCTGTCATAGCGGTCCGACAGCCAGCCCGACAGGATCGTGCCGACGAAGTCGAACGCGCCCATCATCGCCAGTGCCGATGCTGCCGGCACCGGGCCCATGCCAAAGTCGCCGCAGAGCGCGATGAAATGCGTCTGGATCAGCCCGTTGGTGCTCAGGCCGCAGATAAAGAAGGTGCCGGCGAGGACCCAGAAGGCCTGAGTGCGCGCGGCATCGCGCAGCACCACGAACGGGGCGCGCAGCGTCAGCGGTGCCGGGGGCGCGGACGGCTGCACCGGCACCGCGGCCGGGACTTCGCCGAACGCCGCCAGGCCCACGTCGGCGGGACGGTTGCGCATCAGGCCGAGCACCAGCACGGCCAGCAGCGCACATGCGGCCAGCACGGGCAGCACGGCTACGCGCCAGCCCATATGCTCGATCAGCCAGGCCGCCACCGGCAGAAATGCGAGCTGGCCGGTGGCGGAACTGGCGGTCAGCAGGCCGATGACCAGCCCGCGCCGCGCGCTGAACCAGCGGTTGGCGACCACGGCGGCCAGCACCAGCGCGGTGAGCCCGGAGCCGACGCCCAGCATCAGCCCCCACGCGACGAAGAGCTGCCACAGCTCGGTTGATACCGTTGCCAGCGCCATGCCGCCTGCGATCAGCGCCAGCGCCGCGCAGACCACGTTGCGCACGCCGAAGCGCTCCATCAGGATGGCGGAAAAGGGAGCCATCAGCCCGAACAGCGCAAAGCGGAAAGCGAGGATTGACGAGATCTCGTCGGTGTTCCAGCCCATCTCGCGCGCCAGCGGCGACAGGAACGCGCCGGGCAGGCCCAGCGCGGCCGAGGTGGTGAGCATCACCAGGAAGGTGAGGGCGGCGACCAGCCACGCGTAGTGGATGCCGCGCCGGTCGAGCCGGCGGGATAAGGCTTGCGCGAACATTGGGTTTCTCTGGACTCGTTGGGTGGCGATGGGCAAAAGGGGGCCAGCCCGCCGGCCCGGAGGTGGCAGGGGGAAGGCCGGCACGTGGTTGACAGACGGGGTGGCGGCTAGGCGGAACTGCCCAGCAAACGGTTGCGGACGGCGTCAAGCATGGCGTCGGAGATCGGATCGCCTTCGGTTGCGCGCGCCAGCGTCAGCGCACCGACCAGCATGGCCATGCGGACCAGGGCCTGTTCCTCGCGTATCTGCGGGTTCTCGCTGGCTACGGTCGTGGCCATTTCATCGACCAGTACCTTGAAGCCGTCCAGGAAGGCCTGCCGCACCGGCTTGTCGGCCGGTTCGCGCGCCACGTCCGCCGCCAGCGATGCCGCCGCGCAGCCGACGCCAGGGTTGGCGCAATGCGCAGCCGTCAGGTAAGGCTCGACCAGGTTGGCCAGCATGGTGTGCCGGTCGCCGTTGGCGCGCGCCAGCCGGCGTGCCCAGCGCGCGGCAGATTCTTCGAAGGCACGCTTGCAGGCCTGCGCGGCGAGCGCGTCCTTGGACGCAAAGTGGCCATAAAAGCCGCCGTGGGTCAGGCCGGCATCGGCCATCAGTTCGGCGACGCTGACGCCGTTCAGTCCGCGCTCGCGGAACAGCCGCGACGACGATTGCTCGATCGCCTCGCGGTTCTTGTCGGCTTGTTCGCGTGATGCGCGCGCCATGTGAAGGACTCCTCGGAATTCTGCCTTGACCGCAGTTTAGATGATGGCCATACTTTATTCAATAGATGTCAGCCATCATCTATTAAACCGGAAAGACCTCACCATCGCCCTTCAGGAGTTATTCGTCATGCACAATCTTTTCGATTTGAGCGGCCGCGTTGCCGTCGTCACCGGATCCACGCGCGGCATGGGCCTCGCCATGGCAAGGGCGCTTGGCAGCGCCGGCGCCGCGGTGGTGGTATCGGGACGTGACGCCGAAGCGGCGCGCACCGTTGCCGCGCAGCTTGAAGCGGAAGGCCTCCGCGCCACCGGCATCGCCTGTGACATTGCCGACGTCGACAGCGTGCGTGCTTTCGCAGAGCAGGCGCTGGCCGCCTACGGCCGGGTCGATGCGCTGGTCCTCAGTGCGGCGGCCGGCGCCACACCGGGTTCCATGCTGACGCAAGGCCCCGATGTGTTCGATGCGGCCATGGCCGGCAACGTACGCGGCAACCTGATGCTGGTGAACGCGCTGGCGCCGCAGATGGCCGAGCGCCGCGATGGCTCGATCACTTTCATGTCGAGCATCGCGGCGAAGCGCGGCTCGGCGTTCCTTGGCCTGTACAGCGTGACCAAGGCAGCGATCGACCAGGCCATGCGCAGCCTTGCGCTGGAGCTCGGCCCGTCCGGCATCAACGTCAATGCGATCAACCCGGGCCCGGTGCGCACGGAATTCTCGCGCGATGCCCTGTGGGGCGACCCGGAACGCGAAGCGCGCCTGGCCGCGGGCGTGCCCATGCGGCGCATCGGCGAGGCGGAGGACGTGGCGGGGCTGGCGGTGCTGCTGGCGGCGCCGGCCGGACGCTACATTCACGGCCAGAGCATCGGGGTGGATGGGGGCTTGTCGGCACAGTAAGGCGGTGCGGCGCCAGGCGGAGCGCGCGATTGAACGGCCATCGGCACATCGCTATGATGAATTTGCAGGTGGCCGTTCAAGCCTGCCGAGACAGCGGAGCATTGCATCATGCAGACAACGAGCGCGACCGTGCCGTCGACCCTGGTGGCGGTGCATCCGGACCGGGAAATTGCCACCAGCCAGAAGCTGCCGTATTTCGTTGGCATCTCCGGCACGACGGCAGGCGCCAGGGCATTGTCCATGCACCTTGTCGTTGTCCCGCCCGGCGCGCACGCGGAAGCCCATGTGCATTGCGAACACGAGACTGCCATATACGTGCTGGAGGGCCGGGTCGAAACCCGCTACGGACCCGGCTTGCGAGATTCCGTGGTCACTGAAGCGGGCGACTTCCTGTTTATCCCGCCCGGCGTTCCGCACCAGCCGTTCAATCTCAGTGCCACCGAGCCGGCCCGCGCCATCGTTGCCCGGAACAGTCCGGACGAGCAGGACAGGGTACTGCCGTACGATCCTGCGGCGGATACCGCTATTCGGTCGCGGTGAAGCCGGAAGCCATGACCACAGGCTTCCACCGCGCCCGCTGATCAATCGTCGGCCCGCGCGCACGTTTACCCTAGTACGCACCAGCACAAGTCTTTGGGGCGAATCGCCATATTGGTCCCACACCGCCCCCTCCTAGTATGAATTCACCGCGCGGCACCGTAAGCACTGCGGCGCGGTATCCGGGCTTTCCTGTCCGGACGCGAGTCGCCGAGTTCAATGACGGCGATTCATGAGAAGCACGAATAGCCGATATCCCCCTCTCAGCCTGCCCGGGTACCGCTGCTCACCGAGTGAGCGGCGGGGGATGCGGCCGCGAAAAAAATCCAGGAGACAACATGCTGCATGACCTGCCCGCTCGCCCCGAGACCATCCATTGGGGCTATTTCGATGCCACCAAGGCGCCCGCCCTGACCGTGAAAAGCGGCGACCTGATTCGCGCCGAAGCCGTGACACATCACGCAGGCGATGCGCCAGACCTGATGATGGATGACGCCATCCGCGAGATCTACCAGAAGATCCCGCATGATGATCGCAACCCCGGTGTGCATATCATGACCGGGCCCATCTATGTCGAGGATGCCAGGCCCGGCGATGTGCTGGAGGTGCGCTATCTCCAGATGATCCCGCGCTTCCGCTTCGGGGCCAACGTTGCGGCGCACTGGGGACAGCTCTACAGGGAGTTCGGGAAAGAGCGGGTCACGATCTATGAGCTGGACCAGGCCTCCAACACCGCGCATGCGCTCTATGCGTTCGATTATCCCGGCAAGCTGACCACTCCCGGCAAGGTGGTCGACGACCGCGAATGCTGCCGCCAGCCGGCGCTTGCCGGTGTGCGCGTTCCGGTGCGCCCCCATCTGGGCACGGCGGGGGTCGCGCCCGACAAACGCGGTCGGGTCACTACCGTCGAGCCCGGACTGCATGGCGGCAATATCGACAACTGGCGTATCGGTGCGGGGGCCACCATGTACTATCCAGTCCAGGTCGATGGCGCCCTGTTTTCGATCGGCGACCCGCATATCTCGCAGGGCGACGGCGAAATCAGCGGTACGGCGATCGAGGCCTCGCTGAACGTACTGTTCCAGGTGATCCTGCGCAAGGACTTTCACTTCCCTTCGCCGCTTCTGGAAACGCCGGATTGCTGGGTCGTCCACGGTTTCCACGAGGACCTCGATGAAGCCGGCAAGAACGCGGCCCGCGACATGATCCAGCTGCTGACGGAACAGCAGGGCCTCTCGCGCGATGACGCCTACTCGCTGATGAGCGTGTCCGCCGACTTCGGTGTGACGCAGGTCGTCGATGGCACGCAGGGCATCCACTGCACCATGCCTCGCGCGATCTTCCCCCCGAAGGGCAAGGGCTGAGCTGGCACCCTCATCGAATCCACGCACTGCCGGACGCCCGCCGCCGCCAGGCGGGACCCCGCGCGGCTGCGGAACCGGAGCAAGCGGCATGCAATACGTCTACGTAGGACGCAACGAATGGGTTGCCCTGATTGTCGGCCTGGTCACCGGCACCCTTTATTCCTGGCTGAACTTGCCGATTCCCGCGCCCAATGTCACCGGCGGGATCTGCGCCATCCTTTTTACTTACCTCGGTTACCTGATCGTGCAGGCGTTGCGCAAGACGATCGCCTTCGGGCGCCCGCCGCAAGGCAGCCAGGGCAACGGAATTTCCTGAGAGGGAGAACAACATGGTCGAAATTGCATTGGGGACGACCGAGTTGCAGGCGGCGGCCGTCGGACTGGTGACTGGTATTGTCTACACTGCTGTTCGTGCGCCGATACCGGCGCCCAACGTGCTTGGCGGCATCTTTGCCATCTTCGGCACATTTGCTGGTTTCGTGCTGGTTGCCGCAATGCGAGGCCAGCTGATGGTCGGATAACCTGGCGGGGCCGAAGGCCCTTGCAGAGTTGCCTGAAGCGTTGGCGGATCACCTTGTCCGCCAACTACGCTACTGCGCTATTGCAGAATGCTGCCCGGGAGGCTGAATTGCACCTTTTGCGCTTTTCCACCGAAGCCTATCCGCACAACCGGCGGGGCGCCGCCTGGCGCGACGAACTCAGGATCGCGCGGCTGCATTGCGAAAGCCTGTGCGCGGATCACACCCTGCACGGTACGATCCAGTCGAGGACAACGCCCGCGGGAATAGAACTGGCCTGCATCTCGTCGGTTCCCCAGACCCTGAGCGTTGCCGCGGGAGACGGGCGCGGCATGATGCTGCTGTTGCTGGTCGAAGGCAACGCCACCCTCGCCGCGCCGGACCTGCGCGAGCCCCTGCGGCCTGGCCAGCTTGCATGCGTGCCGCAACAGGACTCCCGGAAGCTGGTGCTCAGCACCGGCTTCCGGCTGATGGCAATACACATCGGGCAGGCATTGCTCGGCACCAGGATCACGGCTCCGCTGCCGGGGGCCGCGCTGGTGCTTTCCGGCGACTCGGCCGAGCTGTTTGCCCGGCTGCTGCAATCGATGGCCCTCAGCTTCGATACGGTAGTGTCGGCTGAGGGCAAGGCGCTTCAGCCGTTCGAGAACACCATCATTTCGTGCCTCGGCGCGGTCCTTGCGGAGAGCCAGGCAATGCCGGCCGCGGACATGACGCCATCGCGGTCCGCCATCTTTTCCCGCGTCTGCAGCCGCATTGATGCTCGCCTTTCGGAACCGGAGCTCAGCCTTGCCGCCATCGCCGCGGACGAGCGCCTGTCGGCTCGTTACTTGCAGAAGCTCTTCGAGAAATCGGGCAGCAGTTTTTCTTCCTATCTGCGCACCAGCCGTCTTGACCGATGCCGCGCCGATCTGGCGAACGCGCAGTATGACAAGCTCTCGATTTCCGATATCTGCTATCGCTGGGGTTTCAACGATCCGTCCTATTTCAGCCATGCGTTTCGCGAACAGTTCGGCATCTCGCCGCGCGCATACCGCGACCAGATGGCGATTGCGCCCGCGCCCCGGCCACCGCAGAAGGTGTCACGCGGACTTCCCGCGCATGCAAAGCTTGCCCCCGCCATGCGCGCAGCGCCGCTCGTTCACGGCCCGGTTGATGCGCAGCAACCCGTGCCCGCCGTGGTTTCCCTTGCCCAGGCGCGAGCGCATGCCGCGCGCCACGAAGGCCGGCACCACTGGCTGCAGGCGACGGACAAGACTGTGCATTGGGGCTACCTGAGCCACGCGCTGCCGCCGGTGCTGGAGGTAAAGTCGGGCGACAGCGTCACGATCGAGACGCTGACCCAGCATGCATCGGATGACCGCGAGCGCATGATCGAGGGGGATCCCGGCGCGGAAAGCGTCTTCCACTGGACCGCGGAGCAGAAGAATGTCAACCGGCGCGGCGCCGGACCGATCGATGCTTCGGTCTATGGGCGTGGTGCCGGAGAAGGCTTCGGCGTGCATATCTGCACCGGCCCGATCGCGGTTCGTGGCGCCATGCCAGGCGATGTCCTTGAGGTGCGCATCCTCGATGTACGTCCGCGGCCGTGCGCCAATCCGCGCTTTGCCGGAAAGGCGTTCGGCAGCAACGCCTCGACCTGGTGGGGGTTTCACTACCGCGACATGCTGACGGAGCCGCGCGAGCGCGAGGTGGTGACGGTCTTCGAGATCGATTGCGAACGTGCCGACGGTTGCGCGCGCGCGGTCTACAGCTTCCGCTGGACGCCGCAGCGCGATCCCTTCGGCGTGCTGCATCCGACCATCGACTATCCCGGCGTGCCGGTCGACCATGCCACCATCAGCAAGAACTACGACGTGCTGCGCGATGTCGCCATACCGGTCCGGCCGCACTTCGGCGTCATTGCCGTGGCGCCGGCGCAGGACGGGCTGATCGATTCCATTCCGCCATCGAGCTTCGCCGGAAACCTGGACAACTGGCGGGTCACGCGAGGCGCCACCGTTTACCTCAGGGTTGCCGTTCCGGGCGCCTTGCTGTCGATTGGCGACCCCCATGCCTCCCAGGGCGACTCGGAGCTATGCGGAACGGCGATCGAATGCTCGCTTACCGGCGACTTCCAGCTGGTCCTGCATAAAAGCACAATGATTGAACGCGGGTCTCCATTTGCCGACCTGAGCTACCCGTTGGTGGAGACCGCCGACGAGTGGATACTGCACGGCTTCAGTTCCCCGAACCATCTGACCGAGCTGGGCAAGATGGCACAGAGCGATATCTACCTGAAATCCACGCTCGACGATGCCATGCGCGATGCCTTCCGCAAGGCCCGCCGCTTCCTGATGACGGTCAAGGGGCTGACCGAAGACGAGGCCGTCACCCTGATATCGGTTGCCGTGGATTTCGGGGTGACGCAGGTCGTCAATGGCAACTGGGGCATCCATGCCATCATCAAGAAGTCGTTGTTTGCGGATTCGCTCCCCGGTCGGGACCACGGCCGGGGATGAGCCACAGCAAGCCACAGCGGACCTTGTTCACGGCTTGCCAGCGGGCTTGTCTGTCGGTTTGTCGGCGAGCTTGTCCGCACGGGGCCGGATCAGCGTTTCGGGCCGCAACGCCTCCTCGAGCGCCTCGGCGGTCATCAGGCCTCGCGCCAGCACCACTTCGCGGATGGTGGTCCCTTTGGCATGGGCCTCGGCGGCGACGGAGGTCGCGTTCTTGTAGCCGATCACGGGATTGAGCGCCGTCACCAGTGCGATCGAGCGCTCGATGGTTTCGCGCAAGCGCTCGGGGTTGGCGGTAATGCCGTCGACGCACTTCTGCGCCAGCGTCAGGCAGCCATTGGTCAGGTGCCGGAAGCTGCGTAGCAGGCTGGCGGCGATCACCGGCTCGAAGGCGTTGAGCTGCAACTGGCCGGCCTCCGCGGCGAAGGTGATGGTGGTGTCGTTGCCGAACACTTCGAAGGCGATCTGGTTGACCACCTCCGGAATGACGGGATTGACCTTGCCGGGCATGATCGACGAGCCCGCCTGCATCGGCGGCAGGTTGATCTCGCCGAAGCCCGCGCGCGGCCCGCTCGACAGCAGCCGCAGGTCGTTGCACGTCTTGGACAGCTTGACGGCAATGCGCTTGAGCACGCCGGAGATCTGCACAAAAGCGCCGCAATCCTGCGTGGCTTCCACCAGGTTGGGGGCGAGGCACAGGTCGATGCCCGTGATCCGCCGCAAAGCGACCACGGCCTTCGGCGCGTAGTCGGGATGCGCGGTGATGCCGGTGCCGATCGCGGTGGCGCCGAGGTTGATTTCGCGGATCAGCAACGCGGTTTCGCGCAGGCGCGCCATGTCTTCCTCGAGCATGACCGCATACGTGGAGAACTCCTGGCCGAGCGTCATCGGGACCGCATCCTGAAGCTGGGTGCGGCCCAGCTTGAGCAGGCCGGAGAACTCCGCCGCCTTGCGGTCGAATGCGGCGCGCAGGACTTCCATCGCTTCGAGCAGGTGTCCGATGGCGAAGTACGTGGCAATGCGCAGCGCAGTTGGATAGACGTCGTTGGTGCTTTGAGCCATGTTCACGTGCTCGTTCGGGTGCAGGAACTGGTATTCACCCTTGCGGTGCCCCATGTGCTCGAGCGCGCGGTTGCAGATGACCTCGTTGGCATTCATGTTCGTCGACGTGCCGGCTCCGCCCTGGATGGTGTCGACAATGAACTGGTCGTGCAGCTTGCCCTCGCGGACATCATGGCAGGCGGCCAGGATGGCGTCGCGCAGGTTTCCCGGCAACAAGCCGAGTTCAGCATTGGTCTCGGCGGCGGCCTGCTTGACGGAGGCCAGCGCAATGATCAGCTCCGGCCAGGAGGAGATGGGGGTGCCGCTGATCTGGAAGTTCTCCCAGGCCCGCAGGGTGTGGACGCCGTAGTAGGCGTCGGCCGGCACCTGGCGTTCGCCAAGCAAGTCGGCTTCGGTGCGATGGGTATTGGTCATGACGCGATTCGATAAAAGTTGATGTGGCCGGTCAGCAGCGGAGTTGCTCCCAGGCCGCCTGCACTTCACTAGCCACCTCCTCGGCACGGCCCAGGTAACGCGGCGAGAAATGAAACGGCGTCACCGCGCGGGCACCGATGCAGAATGCAATGCGGCCAGCCTGCGCGGCGGTCAGGTGGTTCTTGCGCAAAGCGTGAGTGCGGTCCGCATCCAGGAACACACTTTCGATAAAGAGATGGTCGACGCCTTGCATCAGGTTCGACAGCGCTTGCACGTTGTCGCTGGTATCGCGCAGGTCGGTTACGTAGCCGATGCGCTGGCCAGGCTCGGCGTCAAGGATCAGGCGGCTTAGTTCGCCGATCGTTCGTGTCTCCGCACGGTCGCCGCTTCGGTCGCGCCATTGCACGAGCATCGACGTATCCAGGGAGGCACCGGTCAGCACCGCATGCTTCAACTCGCGCAGCCAAGCACCTTTGGTCATGCCCGATGCTTCCAGGCGCTCCTTGTCGATGCCGAGCCGGGTTTTTTCCTCGACTATGTAGGCCAGGCATGGAATGCCGTGGTCGACAAAGCAGGCGCGCACACGGAACGTCGTCTCGTCATGCACGATATCTTCGGATCGTTCAGTCGTTGCCGCGGCCACGCTGGCAAAGCGATCCCGGCTTGAAAACCGGGCGCTGCGCATGTGGCCGTCCAGTGCAAGTTCAAACGCCTCAACCACCAGCTCGAGGTCGTAGCGGTGCACGACGTTCCAGGTATAGGCACGCAGCTTGTGCCCGACCTGCGCCACGAATCCTGGCCCGCCATACAGCACGATGGACGGCTTGCGACCCAGCAGTACCCGCAACAGATGATCGAAGCCGGAAAAGTGATCCATATGGGTATGCGTGACAAACACATGCGACACGCGCATCAGGTTGCGCGGCATCAGCGCGGAGATGTCGCCCAGGTCAAATAGCAGGGCGCGCCGTTCGTCCAGGAAGTCCACGAGCAAGACGGGGTCGCCGAAGACGTCATTGACGAGGCGGGCTTGCAGCAGGGGACGCATGGTCAATCGCGTGCGAACCTCATGGAGGCAAGGTGCCTGTCCGGGCACATAGGGAGTTGCCGGGCCCGTTGTTCTCAGCATAGGACGCCCCGGTTTGCGGTGCATCGAAATTTCCCGTGGGACAACGCCTCCCGTTACGCGCTCCCACCTCGACATTGTTTAATGAACTAAACAGTGAGTCGAGCCGCAGCCTATTGCCAGCGGGCGAGCGCTGCATGGCGGGCAGGTGACACCGCGGAACGGCTGCTGCCCGCACTGGTGGAGCGTGCGCGCACCCTGAAGATCGGCAATGGCTTGCAGCCGGATGCCGAGATTGGCCCGGTGGTGACCCGCGCGGCGCTGGAGCGCATCGAGGGCTATATCGGCGTCGGTGTGGAAGAGGGCGCGTCGCTTCTGCTCGATGGCCGCGGCCTGCGTGTCGAGGGCCATGAGCCGGGCTTCTTCACCGGTGCCACGCTGTTCGACCACGTCACGCCGGAGATGCGGATCTATCGCGAGGAAGTCAATTCACGCAAGAGGCCGCCTGTCTTCGACAGGCGGCCTTTTTCTCGTGCGCCGCGCGTTTTCACAGGGTTTCATCCCTCACCGGCAGTGATGGAAGGCATCACCAAAGATCGTTTTACATGAGCGCTCCGGCCACCTAATTTAGGCGTACCCAACCTTATCTGCATCTCTGCTGCACGATCAAAAAAGGAGGAGACATGTCCCGTACAACCGCCTATGCAACCACCTATACAACCGCCTGTTCCATCATTGGCGAACATCCACTCTTCGAGGAACTGGTCCGGCGGCGCAAGCGGCTGGTGGTGCTGCTATCCGCCGTCACGCTGGTTCCGTACTACCTCTTCATCCTCGTCGCGGCGTTGAGCCCCGATACGCTGGCGGCACGGATTTCGGCGCAAAGCAGCATCAGCGTCGGCTGGCTGGTCGGCGCGCTGATCATTCTCGGCGCGTGGCTCCTGACCGGCCTCTACGTCAGCCGTGCCAACAACGAATTCGACGGCCTCACCAGCAAGCTGATCCGGGAGGCGTCAAAATGAACTCCATCGCCAAACTGTCCCTGGCATCGGCTGCCTTGCTTGGCGCCGCCATTGTCCATGCCGGGCCGGCAGCCCTGCAGTCGGCACAGACCCAGCCGATCAACGTGGTCGCCATCGTGATGTTCCTGCTGTTCGTGCTGGCGACACTGGGCATCACCTGGTGGGCCGCGTCCCGGACCAGGTCGCTGGACGACTTCTACACCTGCAATGGCGGCATCACCGGCTTCCAGAACGGCCTGGCACTGGCCGGCGACTACATGTCGGCGGCCGCGCTGCTGGGTGTCACCAGCATGATCTTCGCCAAGGGCTACGACGGCTTCATCTATGCGATCAGCTTCTTCGTCGCGTGGCCGCTGCTGCTGTTCCTGCTCGCGGAAAAGATCCGCAATCTCGGCAAGGTAACGATCGCCGATATCGCCTCCTACCGGCTGGACCAGGACCGGATCCGCACCTTCATGTCCTTCGGCTCGCTGACGATCGTGTGCTTCTATCTGGTCGTCCAGATGGTGGGAGCCGGGCAACTGATCCAGCTGCTGTTCGGCCTCGAGTACAGCTACGCCGTGATCGGCGTGGGCCTGCTGATGATGATCTATGTCATCTTCGGCGGCATGGTCGCGACCACCTGGGTGCAGATCATCAAGGCGGTGCTGCTGCTGGCCGGCGGCACGCTGCTTGCGGTCCTTGCGCTGTGGCGGTTCGGCTTTTCGTTTGAAGCGCTGTTGACGCAGGCGGTGGCCAGCCACAAGGACGGCGTGAAGATCCTCGCACCCGGCGCGCTCGTCTCCGACCCGCTGTCGATGCTGTCGCTGTCGGTGGGCCTGGTGTTCGGCACGGCGGGGCTGCCGCACATCCTGATGCGCTTCTTCACGGTGCCCGATGCGCAGCAGGCCCGCAAGTCAGTCTTTATCGCAACCGGGTTCATCGGCTTCTTCTTCCTCATCGTGGCGGTGCTGGGGCTTTCGGCCATCGTTATCGTCGGGCAGGACGGTGCGTTCTTCGAGGGCGGCGTAGCGGGCGGCAGGATGATCGGCGGCAGCAATATGGCAGTGATGCACCTCGCCAAAGCGCTTGGCGGAGACCTGTTCCTTGGCTTCCTGTCGGCGGTTGCCTTCGCCACCATCCTGGCGGTGGTTGCGGGCCTGACCATGGCCGGCACCTCGGCGATTTCCCACGACCTCTACGCCAGGGTGCTCAGGAAGAATACTGCCAGCCCCGCGGACGAGATGCGCGTGTCCCGCGTGGCGTCGGTGTCGATCGGCGTGGTCGCGGTGGCGCTCGGGATCCTGTTCAAGGAGCAGAACATCGCCTTCCTGGTCGCGCTGACCTTCGGCGTGGCAGCTTCGGTCAATTTCCCGATCCTGGTGCTTTCCATCTACTGGAAGGGGCTGACCACGCGCGGCGCCCTGGCCGGCGGCATCGCCGGGCTGGTGTGCGCGGTCGGGCTGGTGATCCTGTCGCCCGCGGTCTGGGTCAAGATCCTTGGCTTCAAGGCAGCGGTCTTTCCCTACGACTATCCCGCCATCGTCTCGATGAATGTTGCGCTGCTATGCACCTGGCTGGTGTCGGTCACCGATCGCAGCGCGCGCAGCCGCCGCGAGCGGGAGGCCTATGGCGACCAGTTTGTCCGTGCCCAAACCGGCATCGGCGCGTCCGGCGCGGTGAGCCACTAAGGCAGCGGATCGACAGTGCAAGCCCTTGCCTTCACCCACCATCGATTTGAAGTCATCCGGAGTTGAACAATGCAGATGAGAGACACAGGACTGGGCTTTTCGCCCATCACGATCGGCCTGCACTGGCTGATCGCAGCCGCGGTGTCGGTCATGGTCTGGCTCGGCCTGTCAGCGGGCCAGACGGACGCGGGCGCCGCCAAGGCCGAACTGGTCGCGATGCACAGTACGCTGGGCACGGCGCTCTTCGTCGTGGCGGCTTACCGGCTGTGGGCACGGCTCACTTCCTATCACCCGCTGCCGGTGGGCACGCCGAATCCCATCGAGGTGATGATCAGCCGCTCGGTCGCCGTCGCACTGGCGCTGGCGCCCGTGCTGCTGCCGCTTGATGGCTGGCTGGCCATGTCGGCGGCTGGCGACGTGGTGCGGCTGCCGGGCGGGATCGCACTGCCTGCCATCGTGGCGCCGAACCCGGAGGTGGAGCATGTCGCCAGGCTGCTGCACAAGATCGGCGCGTACGCGTTCCTGGCCGGTCTGGCGCTCCACATTTTCGGGGCCATGAAGAATCATTTCGTTCTGAAGAATGACACGCTGAAGCGCATGCTCGGCAAGCGAGTGGAGCTCTGATGATGCAGGCAATCAAGCAAGACGCAATCATGCACGACGCAATCATGCACGACGATACGCACGCCGCCCCGATGGGGCCGGCGGCAGCCCTGTGCGGCATCCGCTATCCCGTGTTCCAGGCCGGCATGGCTGGCATATCGGGGCCGGCGCTGACCGCCGCCGTGTCCAATGCCGGGGGGCTGGGGCATCTCGGCGGGCTGCGGCTGCCGCCGCTGGCATTGCGCAAGTGGATCCGCGAGACCAGGGCGCTTACCGACAAGCCGTTCGGCGTGAACATCGTGCCGTCCTTCGGCGGCCCGGAAGTCTTCGAGGCACAGTTTCGCGTGATCCTCGAAGAGAAGCCGCGCGTGGTCTCGCTGTTCTATGGCGACTTTGCCGAGATGATTCCCCGCGCGAAAGCGGCCGGTATCACGGTGATCGTGCAAGTCGGATCGGTCGCGCTTGCCCGCCAGGCGATAGCGTGGGGCGCCGATATGTTGGTTGCGCAGGGAGCCGAGGGCGGCGGCCATCTCAACCGCGGCACCATCGGCGTGCTGTCGCTGGTACCTGCCTTCGTCGAAATCGCCGAGGGCCGGCCGGTGCTGGCTGCCGGCGGCATCACGGATCGTGCCGACGTGCGGGCCGTGCTGGAGGTGGGCGCTGCCGGCGTGTGGGTGGGCACCGCCTTTGTTGCCAGCAACGAGTCCCTGGCCCACGACTTGTACAAGCAAAAGATCGTGGAGGCGACCATCGACGACACCGAGTATCGCACCGGTTATTCGTTCGGATGGAAGTTCGGCACGCCGCATCGGGTGATTCCCAACCGCAGGAAGTGGAATCCGATCAAGTACGTCGGCGGTGGCGCGCGCGTCATCGACAAGCCGGAGATGGCGGAGAAGCTGTCGCTGTACGCGGGGCAGGGAGTGGGCAAGATCCACGGCATTGTTCCCGCCGCCGAGCGCCTCGCGGAACTGGTGGCGGGATTCCCGGGCCGGCATGCGGGCGAGGACCGGACCGCGGCGCCCCTCTTGCAGGCCGTCGCCTGAATGGCGCCACTTCTCAGGGCGTTGCTGGTCTGCACCCTCGGCATGCCCCTGGCTGCAGTGTGGGCATCGGAAGCGGCGGTATTTCCGCTGGTAATCACTGCATTGACAGCCGGCGTCCCGACCCGCGTCGGGACCAGGCGCATCGCGGGTTTTGCCGTTTCCCATTTGCTCAGCGGAGCAGCCGCGTTTGTCGTCGGCGCGCTGATGACATCGCTGCCAGCGGTGGCGATCAGTCACCCGTCCCTGCTGTGGCTGCCGGGGTGCATCGTGTTGCTGGGCATCCAGGCCACGGCGCTGCGACATCCTCCCGCGCTGGCCAGCGGCGGTGCGGTCCTGCTCGGCCTGCCACTGCCGGCGGTCGTTGCCTGTACGGCGCTGACCGCGGTCGTGCTGGGGCTGGAAAGCCGGCTCGCACGCGCCGGCTGAGCGGCCGGCGAATCAGCCAGCCACCGTGAGTTGCTCCTGCGCCATGCTGGCCATGGCCCGCAGCGCCGCCGTTTCAAAGGTGTCCTTGCGCCGGACAAAGACAGTCGCCACCTTTGCGAACTCGTCGGGCAGCCGATGGCATGCAATCTGGTCGCGTGATTCATGGTGTTCGACCACTGCCTTGGGCAGGATCGTGACGCCCATGCCTGCGGCGGTGCAGGACAGGATGCCGTCAAGCGTTCCGAGTTCCAGGATCTGCCCCGGGATCAGCCCGGCCTGGTAGAGCCATTGCTCCAGCGTGGAGCGATAGAAGCACCCGGAGCGGAACACCAGCACGGTCTGCTGCGTCATCTCGCTGGCGAGCTCGGCAAGCGTGGCGTACCTGCTGCTGCTGACCAGCACCAGTTCCTCGTTGAAGACCGCTTCCTGATGGAGCGAGCGGTTCTGGTGAAAGCCTCCGACAAAGGCGCCGTCCAGCCGATGCGCCTCGACGGCCTTGATCAGCTCCGCCGTGGTGCCGGTGGTCAGCGATAGCTGCACCTCTGGATAGCGCTCGCGATACCGCGCCAGCACCCTCGGCAACCGCACCGCGGCGGTGGTCTCCATGGAGCCTAGCCGCAACGGGCCGGCGGGAACGGAGCTGTCCAGCAGCGCGCTGCGGCTTTCCTCGGTGAGCTGGAGAATTCGCTGCGCATAGCCAAGAAAAACCTGTCCGGCCGAGGTCAGCGTGATGCCGGTCTTGCGGCGGATAAAGAGAGGCTGCTGCAGTTCTGCCTCCAGTTCCTTGACGCGCATGGTGATGTTGGATTGCACGCAGTGAACCTTTTCCGCGGCAGCGGTGAAGCTGCCGTACTCCGCGGCCGCGCAGAACATCTTCAGCTGGCGCAGTTCCATGTCGCCGGGCCTCCATCCATGATTGGTAGTGATGCATGGAATGCCTAAAAAGCATTAGCCATGCTGCCTGCTGCAAATCTATAGTCCGACAAGATGCATGACGGAGTCACCAATGCCTGCAACGACAAGCAACGTACCCATTGACGCGATATTTGCCGGTGGCATCGGCATACTCGGCGAAGAGGGGCATCGCAGCGGCATCTTCAAGCGGCGCGTCGAAGGCGAGGCCCGCGTCATCGCGGAAGGCATCATTGGCGATCAGCATGCTGACAGGCGCGTGCATGGCGGTCCCGAGAAGGCCGTCCACCATTTCGCCAGCGAAAATTACGCAACGCTGGCGACCGCCTTGCCCCAGGCGGCCGATGCGCTGGTGCCCGGCAGCCTCGGTGAAAACTTTGCCACGGTCGGGCTCGATGAGCGCAACGTGCATATCGGCGATATCTATCGGGCCGGCGGCGTCGTGCTGCAGGTTTCGCAGCCGCGCAGTCCCTGCTGGAAGATCAATCATCGTTTCGCTGTGGAAGGGATGTCGTTGATGGTGGCCAGGGAGCGCATCACCGGGTGGTATTACCGCGTGCTAAAGCCGGGAACGCTCCGGCAAGGAGATGTCTTGCAGCGCCTCGAACGCACGACCGACCGGTTTTCCATCAGCGAGTTCTGGCAGGTCGTGTCGGCGCATGGTCCGGAAGTCGACGACATGCTGGCGCTCGTTGCCGTGGATGGCCTGGCCGATGAATGGAAGCGGCGGCTGACAGAACGCGTGCGGTGGATACGCGAGCGCCGTGCCGCCTTGCAGGCCGTCCCGCAGGCTGGCCCGCTGCAGCGCTGACATAGCGGGCAGCACGGCGAGGCTACGCGGATACGCGTTGCAGCGACGCCAGGCGCGCGATCGCGTCCTGCAGTTCTGACTGCAGCCGTTCGACGAGCTCGGCTGCGGGCAGCGCTCGCGCCAGCGGTACCGCCTGTCCCGCCCACTGGGCCGCGTAGTCGGCGCTTCCCGTGGCCTTGGCGGCGGCATGAAGCGCCTTGCCGGCGTCATAGGTGATGGGGTAGTCGGGTATGGCCGGCGCGTCCGGATGCTCGCCGAGTTCCGTGAAGCGATTGGTGAAGCCCCGGGCAGCGCGGCCGGAAATGGCGCGCGTAAGCGTGGTGGGGCGCTTGGTGTCCGCCGCGAGCGCGTCGCGATAGGCTGAATCGATCGATGTCTCCGGGCTGGCGATGAAAGCGGTGCCTAGTTGCGCCGCTTGCGCGCCGAGCGCCAGTACCGCGGCAATGCCCGCGCCGTCCATGATGCCGCCGGCTGCAATGACCGGCAGGCGGGTGTTCTGCACCAGGATACGCACGAGCGCCAGCGTCCCGAGGCCCTCGTCGTAGGCGGCCGGATCGAATACGCCGCGATGGCCGCCCGCCTCGATGCCTTGCGCGACAATGGCGTCGATGCCCGCTGCTTCGATCTGGCGGGCTTCCTGCAACGACGTCGCGCTGGCCAGCAGCACGATGCCCGCGTCGCGCAGCGCATCGATCTTGTGCTGCGCTGGCATGCCGAAATGAAAGCTCACGACCGCGGGCTTTTCTTCCAGCAGCATGCGAAGCATGTCCTCGTCCTCGACAAAGCTCTTGTAGATCTCACGCAGCGTGGTGGGCGCCGTGCCGCCATGCTTCGTGAAGTGCGAAGCCAGATAGTCGAGCCAGGCCTTCTTGCGCACGGGATCGGACCGGGCCGGCGCATGGCAGAACAGGTTGACATTGAATGGCTTGCCGGTCAGGGCCCGCGTCTCGCGGATCGCCTTGCGCGCGCCCTCGGCGTCCATCGCCCCGACACCGAGCGAACCGAGGCCGCCGGCTTCGGACACGGCAGCCGCCAGCGCGGGCGTGCCGACGCCTGCCATCGGCGCCTGGATGATCGGTGTGGACATATGGAGGCGCGCAAGCAGGGCGGTGCCGTTGTCCAGGGGCTTCGATGATTCCATGATGCAGTTCCTTGGTTGAATCGCCAGGCGCCTAAATGCTCCGGGCATAAAGCGGTTGCGTTCGGCAATGGCGTGCGCGCCGGCGCCGTTCAGTCATGGCGCAGTTCCCGCAGGAAGGTTTCGTATGCCGACGTGCTGAAGCCGGATCGCCTGACCAGGAAGGTATGGACCGGCCTGATCGGCACCGTATGGAATTCCGCCGCATCCGGATGCAGTGCCAGCAGGGAGCGCGGCACGATGCCGACGGCGGACCCTCCGGACACATAGGCAAAGATCGCATGATAGGAAGGCAGTTCCACCACGGAGAGCCGGCGGCGCATCTCCTCGCCGCCCGACTCCAGCCAGTCTTCGGCGCACTGCCTATATGTGCAACCGCGGGCGAAGCCCGCCAGATGCCGCAGCGTGACGTCGCTGGGCCGGCGAACCTTCGGATGGGTAGCGGGCAGCACCAGCACCAGCTCTTCGGTCCGCAGGAAAACACCGTCGAGCCCCTCACCCAGCGCGGCGACATCGAGGCTGCGCGGCGCGCCGGTGCCGGGATGCGCCACGACCGCACAGTCCAGGCGGTGCGCCAGCACGGCGTCGACCAGGAATTGCGTGGTGCCCGTCGTGACGGTCAGTTCAACATCCGGCCAGGCCGCGTGATAGCGCCCCAGCGGCCTTGGCAGCAGCGTTGCCGCTGAACTCTCCATCGAGCCCAGGCGCAGCCTGCCGCTCGGCGCACTGGTGCGCATGGATTGCCGGGCTTCCTCGGCCAGCGCCAGCAATTGCTCGGCATAGCCCAGCAGGCGCTGGCCTTCTGGCGTCAGGATCATTTTCTTGCTGTCACGCTGGAACAGCGAAACGCCAAGGCTTTCCTCCAGCTGCTTGACGCGCGTGGTGACGTTGGATTGCACCCGTTCCAGCGTTTTGGCCGCCCGCGTGATGCTTTGTTCGCGTGCGACGGCCTGGAAGATTTCAAGTTCGGCAAGCTCCACAGCGGCTGCGCCACCTTGCGGTGACGTTCTCAAAAAAAGAATTAAAGTGTATTTAGTATTGTGTATAGAGAATGATGTGTCAAGGCGGATTCAGCGCGCGAGGCGCGGCTTGCAAGGTGGCAGTGCCTTTGTATCGGCAAGCGTTTGCCGTGCCGGCGGGAATGGCGCTAGCTGCCGACGGTAAAGCCGTCCTTCATCGCCTGCCGCAGATAGTCCACGAAGCTTCGCACCGCACGGGGCACGAATGGGCTATAGGGCCGGATGGCGAAGATGAAGTCCGCGAACGCGCCGGCGACGCGCCAGCCCGGCAGGACCCTGACAAGCTTGCCGCTTGCCAGGTCGGCCTGGGCGGTGAAATCCGGCAACATGCCCCTATTTCGATCGCGACGCGTGCGGCCCGCGCTCCAGGATCTTGTACAGGTGCGAGCGGGAAATCCGCAATTGCTCCGCCGCGCGCTTCTTGTTGCCGCCATGGCGCGCGACGGCATCCATCACCGCGGCATAGGCAAGCTCTCTCATGCCCGCGGCGGGCTCGTCTGCCGATCGAAGTGCGGAAGCGGGCGATGGCGGGTCGTCCGCCACGGAAGTCTCGTACGGATACGCTTGTTCGGCCGCATGCAGCGGGGGCTGGCTTTCCAGCCCCGCTAGCCCGCGCGCCGGTTCGCCGCGGGCGAAGTCCGCCACGCGCAGCGTCCGGCCATCGCAGAAGACCAGGGCTTCCTCGATGCGCTGGCGCAGCTGGCGCACATTGCCGGGCCATGGCTGGCCGGCGAGGTAGCGCGCCACTTCATGGTCGATGCCTGGCGCCGGCATGGCGTTGCGCGCGCAGAAGGCGTCGACGAAATGCTGCAGCAGCGCGGGGATGTCCTCGCGCCGCTGGCGCAGCGCGGGGATGCGCAGCACCACGCCGCTGAGCCGGTAGTACAGGTCGAGGCGAAAACGCCCGGCGTCGATCAGCTCGGCAATGTCGCGGTTGGTGGCCGAGACCAGCCGGAAGTCGACCCGCTGCGCGCGGCGGCTGCCCAGGCGTTCGACCATGTGGTCTTCGAGCACGCGCAACAGCTTGACCTGCATCTCCATCGGGATGTCGGCGACCTCGTCGAGAAAGACCGTGCCGCCCGCTGCCAGTTCGAGCTTGCCCGCCTGCCCCTGGCGCTGGCTCCCGGTAAAGGCGCCGGGCGCATGGCCGAACAGTTCGGCCTCGATCAGCGTGGCCGGCAGGGCGGCCAGGTTCAGGCTGACCAGCGGACGTGCGCTCGCCGGCCCGGCCCCGGCGCCGTGGATGGCGCGGGCCACCAGTTCCTTGCCGGTGCCGCTTTCGCCCAGGATCAGCACCGGCACGTCAAGTCGTGCCACGGTCTGGATTTCGCGGCGCAGGCGCTGCATCGGCGCGCTTTCGCCGATCAGGCCGAACGTCGGTTGGCGCTCGTGCAGGCCGTCGCGCAGGTGATCGAACTCGCGCTGGTAGCGCGCGACTTCCGAACGTAGCTCGACCAGTTCCTTGTGCATGCGTACCAGGGCTTCGGGCCCCTTGAACATAAGCTGCCCGATGGCACCCACCACCTCGCCGTCCTGGCGGATCGGCATGCGGTTGACCACGCGGGTGGCGCCGTCGAGTTGCTGCAACTGCCCGATCTCGGCCTTCCCGCTGGCCACCACCTGCGGCAGCCGCGAATTGGGGATGACTTCGGCCGCCGGGCGGCCGATCCCGGCACCTGTGTCGAGGCCCAGGAATTTCTCGTGGACGGGGCTGATGAAGCGCACCAGTCCCTCCTTGTCGACCACCGTGATGGCTTGGTACGGGTCGTTCAGGAAGTAGTCCAGGATCGCGCCGGCGAAGGGCACCGTGCCCAGGAAGTCGAGCAGCACGGCCTGTGTGTCGGCGCGATGCAGGAGGATCAGCTGGTGGTCGCCGTCTTCCAGGCACAGGCCGATGAAGCGCCGGGTGCCCGCCTCGACGGGGAAAAGCCTGCGCCCCTGGCTCGGCGCCTTCGCGTGCGCGCAGGCAGTGAATGCCGCGGCGGCGACGGCGGGGTCGGTACAGGCCCCGATCGCCGCCACCGTGGAACCCTCGCGAGAACAGATCAGCACGCCGAGGGCGATTCCGTCCTTGTCTTGTGTCGTCATTGCGGACACTTGATGTCTCCATGCGTGCCTCTGTTGCGGACACGTTTGTGTACTCAGCGCGGACATCCTAACGGCGGTTCGGGATTTATTCAATGAAATCAACGCCTGATGGGGCGCCCAGTGGCTGGCACGGCTCCTGCAAAGTGTTGGCGGGACACATGTACCGCACAAAGACACAGGAGAGGACAGTGAGCTGGCAGCCCGAAATCGATGAACTGGCCCACCGTCGACGGCTCGCCGCCCGGATGGGCGGCGAAGGCAAGGTGGAACGCCACAAGGCGGCCGGCAAGCTGACGGTGCGCGAGCGTATCGATGCACTGGCCGATCCCGGTTCGTTTCGCGAGGTCGGCGGGCTGACCGGCAGCGGCCGCTATGACAGCAACGGGCGGCTGGTGGACCTGGTTCCCTCGAACCTGGTGATGGGCCGCGCGCAGGTGGGCGGCCGGCCTGCGGTGCTGGTGGGAGACGACTTCACCGTGCGCGGCGGTGCCAACGAGGGCGCAGTGGGCGACAAGCTGATCCACGCCGAAAAGATGGCGCACGACCTGCGCTTGCCGATGATCCGCCTGGTCGACGGCACCGGCGGCGGCGGCTCGGTGCGCAATATCGAGATCAAGGGCCATACCCTGATCCCCACCATGAAGGTCTGGCAACACGTGGTGGAGAACATGTCGGTGGTGCCGGTGGTGTCGCTGGCCTTGGGATCGGTGGCGGGCATGGGCGCGGCACGCGTGGCCGCCAGCCACTATTCGGTGATGGTCAGGGAAACCTCGCAACTGTTCAACGAGGGCCCGCCCTCGGTGGTGGCCCGCGTGGGCGAGGAGCTGAGCAAGAACGAACTGGGCGGCAGCCAGATCCACACCCGTAACGGCGTGGTCGACGACGAGGTGGAAACGGAGCAGGAGGCCTTCGCGCGCGCGCGCCGGTTCCTGTCCTATCTGCCGCCTTCCGTGTTCGAACTGCCGCCACGGAGCGAGCCCGGCGATGACCCGGCGCGTCGCGACGATTGGCTGCTGACGGCTATCCCGCGGGATAGCCGGGCCGACTACAGGATCCGGCCCATCGTGCAGGCGCTGGTGGATGCCAATTCCTACTTCGAGATCGGCATGCACTGGGGCTGCGCCGTCATCACCGCGCTCGCGCGCCTGGACGGCTGGCCGGTAGCGGTGATCGCCAGCGACCCGTCCTTCCATGGCGGCAGCTGGGACAGCGCCAGCGCCGAGAAATTCACGCGCTTCGTCGACATGGCGCAGGCCTTCCACCTGCCGGTGGTCAATCTGGTGGATACGGCCGGGTTCCAGGTCGGCCTCGAGGCCGAGAAGGCAGGGATCATGCGCTACGGCGTGCGCGCGCTGGCAGCGCTCTACCAGGCCACGGTGCCGTGGTGCTCGGTGATCCTGCGCCGTGCCTACGGCGTGTCGGCAGCCGGGCACCAGCATATGGGGCGCTTCAACTTCCGCTATGCCTGGCCGTCCGCCAACTGGGGGGCGTTGCCGATCGAAGGCGGCCTTGACGTTGCCTACAAGGCCGAGATCGAAGGCGCCGACGATCCGGTGCAGAAGCGCGCGGAGATCGAGCTGCGCGTGCGCAGCCTGACGTCGCCGTTCCGTAGCGCGGAAGCGTTCGTCATCGAGGACATCATCGATCCGCGCGAGACCCGCACGCTGCTGTGCGAATTCGCCAACCTGGCGGCGCCGCTGCGTGAAGCCGGCATCAGCCGTTTTGGCATCCGGCCCTGAGCGGTGCCGCCTGGCGCCCCGGGACGGCACAGACATCGAAATACAAACGAGGAGACTGCATTGAAGAAGCTGTTGATCGCCAATCGAGGGGAAATCGCGCTGCGCGTCCTGCGCGCCGCACGCGATCTGGAGATCGCGACCGTCGCGGTCTATTCGCAAGACGACCAGGGCGCATTGCACCGGATCCTGGCTGACGAGGCGGTTGCCCTCGAGGGTGCCGGTCCGGCTGCGTACATCGACATCGCAGGCATCATTGCCGCGGCGAAGGCATCCGGTTGCGATGCGATCCATCCGGGCTATGGCTTCCTCAGCGAACGGGCCGACTTTGCCCAGGCCTGCCACGACGCCGGCATCCGCTTTATCGGCCCGACCGTCGAGCAGCTTGCGCTGTTCGGCGACAAGGGGCGCGCGCTTGAACTGGCGGCCGACAGCGACGTTCCGGTCATGCCGGCGACACGCGGCGCCGCCTCGCTCGAGGAAATCACCAGCTTCTTCGCCAGGCAAGGCGGCGCCGGCGTGGTGATCAAGGCCGTCGGCGGCGGCGGCGGCCGCGGCATGCGCGTGGTCCGCCGGCGCGAAGAACTGGCCGAAGCCTATGCGCGCTGCCGCTCCGAGGCGGCCTCGGCGTTCGGCATCGATGCCGTCTACGCCGAGCGGCTGGTTGCCCGCGCGCGCCATATCGAAGTGCAGATCGCCGGCGACGGCGCACACGTCATTGCCCTCGGCGAACGCGACTGCACCTTGCAGCGCCGCTTCCAGAAGCTGGTGGAGATCGCACCCAGCCCGGTGCTCAAGCCGCAACTGCGCGAGCAGATCATCAAGGCGGCGCTCAGGCTGGCGCGCCGCGTCAACTACCAGAGCCTGGGCACCTTCGAGTTCCTGGTCGAGGAAACCGAATCCGGCGAGCAGAAGGATTTCGTTTTCATCGAAGCCAACCCCCGCTTGCAGGTCGAGCACACCATCACCGAGCAGGTCACCGGCGTCGACCTGGTCGCGCTGCAGATCGGGATTGCTGCCGGGCAGACGCTCTCCGATCTCGGCCTGGACCCCGCTGCGCCGCCGCAACCCCGGGGATATGCCATCCAGGTGCGCATCAACGCGGAAATGACCGACGCACAAGGCCTGGCGCGTCCGGCGCACGGCCGCCTGGAGCGCTTCGACCCGCCCTCGGGTCCCGACGTCCGCGTCGATTCCCATGGCTATGCCGGCTATGAACCGTCGCCGAACTTCGACACCTTGCTGGCCAAGCTGATCGTCAGCAGCGCCATGCCGAAATTCGACGCGGCCGTGCGGCGCCTGCAGCGCAGCCTGGCGGAGTTCCGCATCGCCGGCGTGCCGACCAATCTCAACCTGCTGCGCGCGCTGGTGCAGCGAGACGATTTCCTCGCGCAGGATGTCCATACCCGGCACTTCGAAGCGATCGTGCAGGAACTGACCGCATCGGCGGAGGCCATGGCGCAAGCCGGACGCGCGCAGGAAGCGTTGCTGGGCGGCTCGGCCGGCCCTTCGCACGCACATGCGCCGCGCCATGCCGAGCCGGAAGAGGAAGTCAGCGAGGGCCTGGTGGCGATCCGCGCTCCGCTGACCGGCAGGGTGGTGGAGATTGCCGTCGCGCTGGACGAGATCGTCAAGCCGGGGCAGACGGTCGCGGTGCTCGACGCCATGAAGATGGAGCACGCCATCGTCGCGGCATGCGGCGGGCGCGTGGTCGACCTGCGGCTGGAGCCGGGTGCACTGGCAGCCGATAACCAGGTGCTGATCGTGCTGGAGCAGCTCGACGCCGAAGGCATTTCCGTCGCCGCCGAGCAGCAGGGCAATCCCAATGCGATCCGCGCGGACCTGCAGCGCGTGCTGGACCGGCATGCCTACCTCGATGACACCGCGCGTCCCGATGCCGTCGCCAGGCGCCGCTCGCGCGGGCAGCGCACCGCGCGCGAAAACGTCGCGGACCTGTGCGATCCGGATAGCTTCGTCGAGTATGGCGCGCTGGCGCTCGCCGCGCAGGCTTCGCGCCGCAGCCAGCAGGACCTGATCGTCAACACACCGGCGGACGGCCTGATCACGGGCATCGGCAATATCAACGGCGAACTGGTCGGCAAGGAGCGGGCACGCAGCGCGGTGATGGCCTACGACGCCACGGTGATGGCCGGGACGCAGGGCAAGCGCAACCATATCAAGACCGACCGCATCGTGGAGGTGGCGCTGCGCGACGAATTGCCCCTGGTGCTGTTTGGCGAAGGCGGTGGCGGCCGGCCCGGTGACGTGGATTTCCCCTCGGTGTCCGGGCTGTACCAGCCGTCGTTCGCCGCCTTTGCCGAGCTGAGCGGCAATGTGCCGGTGGTGGGCATTGTCTCGGGACGATGCTTCGCTGGCAACGCGGCCTTCGTCGGCTGCTGCGACGTCATCATTGCCGACAAATCGGCCAACATCGGCATGGCGGGACCAGCCATGATCGAAGGCGGCGGCCTGGGCATCTTCAGCCCGGAGGAAGTCGGGCCCGCATCGGTGCAGCATGCCAACGGCGTGGTCGATATCCTGGTCGACAACGAGGCCGAAGCCGTGCAGGCAGCCAGGCACTACCTGTCGATGTTCCAGGGGCGCGTGGCGCACTGGAGCGCACCGGAGGCCCTGGCGCTGCGCCATGTCGTTCCCGAGAACCGGCTGCGCGTCTATGACACCCGCAAGGCCATCGAGGGCATCGCCGACGTCGGCAGCGTGCTGATGCTGCGTGGCGGCTTCGGCGCGGGCATCCACACCGCGCTGGCCCGCGTGGAAGGGCAGCCCGTCGGCATCATGGCCAATAACCCCTATCACCTTGGCGGCGCCATCGATGCGGACGCCGCGGACAAGGCATCGCGCTTCATGCAGCTGTGCGATGCGCACGGGCTGCCGATCGTCTCGCTGATCGACACCCCCGGGTTCATGGTCGGGCCGGAGGTCGAGGCCCGGGCACAGGTCCGGCATGTGTCGCGCATGTTCCTGACGGCGGCCAAGCTGCGTGTCGCCTTGCTGGCGGTGACGCTGCGCAAGGGCTATGGCCTCGGCGCCATGGCCATGGCGGGCGGCGGCTTCCGCTCGGCAAGCTTTACCGTGTCGTGGCCGACCGGCGAGTTCGGCCCGATGGGCCTGGAAGGCGCTGTCAGGCTGGGCTTCAAGAAGGAGCTAGAGGCCGTACCGGATGGTCCTGAGCGCAAGGCGCTGTTCGACAGGCTGGTGGCCCAGTCCTACGAGCGCGGCCACGCGATCAACACCGCGGCTGCCGTCGAGATCGACGCGGTAATCGACCCCGCGCAGACACGGAAGTGGATCGCACAGGGCATTGCATCCACGGATGTGCGCGGCCGCAGGGAGCGCCGCGGCTTCATCGATGCGTGGTAAGCGCCGTGCCTGACGAGTCCATCTACAGAGCCAGGAGGCTTGCATGATCATGCATGGTATTGACCCGGCGCAGCTGGCGCTGGGTGGGTTGCGCGTGCTCGAAGTCGGCAGCGGGCCGGCGCTGGCATACGCGGGCAAGCTGTTTTCCGACTTCGGCGCCGAGGTCATCAAGGTGGAAAACCCGGCCGGCGACGCCTGGCGGCAGATGCCGCCCCTGGTCAGCGCAGCGGGGACCGCGCAGCCGGAAAGCGCGCTCTTTGCATGGCTGAACACCAACAAGCGCAGCGTCACCGCGGATGACGCAAACGCCGAGGACAGCGCATGGCTGGCCCAGCTGGCGCGAACCTGCGACGTGGTGCTGGATGCCCGTGCCCTGACTGAAGGCCCCGGCATTCTCGGCACGCCGGTGTGGCAGGGCGCGGCCGATGAAACGCGGGGGCACGAGCCGATCGAGGTGGCCCTCACCTGGTTCGGCGAAAGCGGGCCGTACAGCCACTACGCAGGCGCCGAAGCAGTGTGCCGCGGGCTTGCCGGCGCCGTGCACGGCAGCGGCCCCGCGGATGGGCCGCCACACATGCCGCACGACGTGCAGTCGGCGATCGTGGTCGGGTTGAGCGCATTCTCGGCCGCCGTCGCGGCGCTGATCGGGCGCGGGCAGGGCAGCCGCCGTTATGTGCTGAGCGCCCACGAATCCATCTTCAGCGTGGTCGAGATGGAAGCGGGCATGGTGCAGGACAAGCGCCATCCGCTCCAGCGCCTTGGCGTCAACCGGTTCTGCGGCACGCATCCGGCCGGGATCTACCAGACTGCCGAAGGGTGGATCGGCATCTTCACGCACACCCTGCCGCAGTGGAAGGGCCTGTGCGAGGCCATCGGGCGTCCGGACCTCGGCGACGATCCGCGCTACGCAAGCGGCCCGGAGCGGATGGCACGCGCGGACGAAATCGACGCGCTGCTTTTGCCTGCGTTCCTGACGCGCACGGCCCGGCAGTGGTTCGAGATCCTGGGCGACAAGAAGCATCCCGCGGTGATCGTGCCGACGATGGAGACCCTGCTCGGCCAGGCAGTGCATCGGCAGCGCGGTGCCTTCGTGCCGGTCGGCATGGGCGGCGCATCGTTCGAAGGCCCGGTGGTGCCGCTACGCCTCGATGCGGCGGGACCGCTGCCCGGCGGGAATGCGCCGGCAAAGGGTGCGCATACCCTGCACTATCGGAACTCGGGACTGGATCATCGCCCGCGTCTGAAGCTGATGCGAACGGCCGGCGAGCGTCTGCCGCTGCAAGGGCTTCGCGTCGTCGACCTGACGATGGGCTGGGCGGGGCCGCTTGCGGCGAGGACGCTGGCCGACTTTGGCGCGGAGATCATCAAGGTCGAAAGCACCGGCTACCCCGACTGGTGGCGCGGCGCCAATTTCACCGAGGCGTTCTATCGGGACAGGCTGTACGAGAAGAACTCGAACTTCAACCTGATGAACCGCAACAAGCTGGGCATCACGCTGGACCTGACACGCCCCGAAGGCAAGCAGTTGCTGCTGCAGCTGGTCGAAGGCGCCGACGCGGTCATCGAGAATTACTCCGCCGAGGTCTTGCCAAAGCTGGGCCTCGAGTACGAAGCGCTGCGCGCCAGAAACGAACGGCTTGTCATGCTGTCGATGCCGGCCTTCGGGCTCGGCAATGCGTGGAGCAATACCCGTGCTTACGGCGGCACGCTCGAGCAGGCCAGCGGGCTGCCGCTATACACGGGGCACCCCGATGGTCCGCCGGCGATGACGTCATACGCCTATGGCGACCCGATCGGCGGCCTCAATGGTGGCGCCGCGATCCTGCTCGCGCTGTTTGTCCAGCAAGCGACGAGGCAGGGGCGGCACATCAACCTGTCGCAGGTGGAGGCCATGTTGCCGATGGCCGCGCCGTTCATGCTGGAGCAATCCATCGCCGGCGCCGTATCGCCGCGGCAGGGCAATCGCCATCCGATGCACGCCCCGCATGGGTGCTTCCGTTGTGCCGGCGACGATGCGTGGATCGTGCTGACGGTGACCGACGCGGACTGGCCCGCGCTGTGCCGGGCGATCGGCCGGACAGAACTCGCGGCCGATCCGCGGCTGACGCAGGCAGCGGGGCGTCGCGCCGAGGCGGACATGATCGAGCAGGCGATCCGGTCCTGGTGCATGGCGCGGGACGCCGAGGAGGCAATGCACCTGCTGCAGCAGGCCGGGATCGCCGCCGGCGTGGTGCGCCCCATGTCGCAGGTATTGCAGGACGCCCATCTGCACGAGCGCGGATTCTGGCGTGAAGTCGAGCGCGCCCATATCGGCACCTACACGTCCAGCACGCCCTGGTTCAGGACCGGGCCAGGCCCTGTGCCCATCCGCCATGTCGCGCCGACGCTGGGCGAACACACCGAAGCGGTGCTGAGCCGCGTGCTTGGACTGGGCGCGGACCAGATCGCAAGCCTGGAGCGGCAGGGCATCACCGGCACAGAAGCGAAACCCAAGCACGCGAAGGCAATGCCATAGGTCGAAAAGCATTCAGGACACCATTCACGATACGGAGACGACATGAACAAGCCAACATGGATTCAGCGCTGCCAGGCAAGCGCAAAGGCCGGCAAATTCAGCATGGCGGCAGCCGCGCTGGGCATCCTGGCCGCGACGATGGCCGCGCCGGCTGCGGCGCAAAACAACGGCTGGCCCAGCAAGCCGATCCGGATGATCGTCCCGTTTCCGGCGGGGTCGTTCACGGATACCGTGGCGCGGGTGCTTTCGGAGCGCCTGACCAGGTCCCTCGGCCAGCCCGTGGTCGTGGAAAACAAGGCGGGCGCGAACGGGCTGATCGGTGTCGGCGAAGCCGCCAAGGCCGCGCCCGACGGGTATACCTTGCTGGTCACCAACTCCAGCAGCATCACCATCAACCCGCAGATCTACAAGAAAGGCACTTACTCGCCGAAGGACTTCACGCCGGTCACCCTGGTGCTCGAGGCGCCGTTCATCCTCGTCACCAATCCGGACTGGTCGCAGAAGAACTCGGTCGGTTCGGTACCGGAGCTCGTGCGCTACGCGACGCAGCATCCCGGCAAGGTCAGCTATGGCTCGGCCGGACCGGGCAATATCGCGCATCTCAGCTTCGCCATGCTGAACAACCGGGTGAAGATCAAGACCACGCACATTCCGTACAAGTCCGCAGCGCAGGCGCAACTGGCCGTGATCAGCGGCGAGCTGGATACAGCCTTCGACACCTGGACGGCGCTGCCTCAGATCAAGGCAGGCAAGCTGAAGCCCATCGCCGTCAGCGCCTCGAAACGCATGACGCAGTTGCCGGATGTACCGACGCTGGAGGAGCTTGGCATCTCGCCCTTCAACGTGACCTTCTGGATCGGCATGCTGGCACCGGCCGGCACGCCGCCGCAGATCGTCCAGAAGCTCCATGCCGTCACGCAGGGGCTGCTCGAAGACACCAAGGCGAGGACAGCGCTGGGCCAGCAAGGCGATGTCGTGATGATCGACCCGGCAAACTTCGCGAAGCGCGTGGAGAAGGAAGAGGCCAGCTGGACTGCGGTGATCCAGCGTGAGGGCATCACGCTGGAGTGACCTGGCAAATGGCACGGCGGCGGCCGGGAATCCCGTGGGTAATGTGCATACATATGAAGCCGCCTTCAGCACGCTGAAGCGTTTTCCCGTATCGTGTCGGTCTGGTGCCGCTGCGGGCGGCCCCCGGTAACCGGCAACGACAGTGTCCAACACAGCGCCCCTTCCTTCCGCGTCTGCCGCCGCCGCAGACAATGCCATGACGGCGCGCGAGCGCCGCGGCATGGCCGCCATCCTGATCGCCGTCGCCCTGGCGACCCTCGATACCGCCATCGCCAATACGGCGCTGCCGTCGATCGCCGCCGACCTGCGCGCCACGCCGGCGGCGTCGGTATGGGTGATCAATGCGTACCAGCTGGCCATGGTTGCCACGCTGCTGCCGTTCGCGGCGCTGGGCGGCATCCTGGGGCACCGGCGCATCTATCTCGGCGGCGTCGCGGTGTTCACCGCCGCGTCGGTCGTATGCGCGCTGGCGTGGTCGTTGCCCACGCTGGCGGCGGCACGTGCGCTGCAAGGCATCGGTGCGGCCGCGATCATGAGCGTCAACACGGCGCTGATCAGTTCCATCTTTCCGATGCACAGGCTGGGGCGCGGGCTGGGATTGAATGCACTGGTGGTTGGCGTGTCGTTCGCGATCGGGCCGACGGTGGCGTCAGTGATCCTGTCGTTCGGCACGTGGCCGTGGCTGTTCGCCGTCAACCTGCCGATCGGGCTGCTGGCGTTGGGGATCGCGCGCGGCGCGCTGCCGCAGACGCCGCGCGGCACGCAAGCATTCGACCGGGTCGCGGCACTGCTCAACGTGGTGGCCTTTGCCGCGCTGATCTTCGCACTGGGCGAAGGCGCGCAGCGCGCGCCGCTGCACGAGTCGCTCGCGGCCGCCGGCGTATTCGTGGTGGCGTTCGGCCTGCTGGTCTGGCGCGAGCGCGGCCGGGCCGCGCCGATGCTGCCGCTGGACCTGTTCCGCCGGCCGATGTTCGCGCTGTCCACGCTGACCGCGGTGTGCTCGTTTGCGGCGCAGGGGCTGGCGTTCGTGTCGCTGCCGTTCTACTTCCAGCATGTGCTGGGGCGAGGGCAGGTCGAAACCGGCTTCCTGCTGACCCCATGGTCGGTGGTGGTGGCGCTGATGGCGCCGCTCGCCGGCCGGCTTTCCGACCGCTATCCGCCCGGCCTGCTGGGTGGCGTGGGACTGGCGGTGCTGAGTGCGGGCATGGTGTCGCTGGCGCTGTTGCCGGACAATCCCAGCGCGCTCGATATCGGCATCCGCATGTGCATCTGCGGCGCTGGTTTTGGCTTCTTCCAGTCGCCCAACCTGAAGGCCCTGATGGCCAGCGCGCCGCGCGAGCGCAGCGGCGGCGCCAGCGGCGTGATTGCCACCGCGCGCCTGCTGGGCCAGGCCACCGGCGCTGCGCTGGTGGCACTGTGCTTCGGCATCGGCGGAACGCACGGTCCGGGGCTGGCGCTGGCGCTGGGCGCCGCCTTTGCCGGGGTGGCGGCGGTAGCGAGCTGGCTGCGGCTGGTCGCGCCGGATCCGCTGGCGCCAGCCTGACCCTGCCGGGAGCATGGCCTTGTTGTGTTTTGTATCGATCGATCTATAATCTGTTTCATAGCGAACGATACAAAATCGAACGGCCATGGCAAGACCCCGCAAATTCGACGAACAGGCCGCGCTGACTGCCGCGCTTGAGGCCTTCTGGGCACGCGGCTACGAGGCCACGTCCACGCGCGACCTGACCAGTGCCATGGGCATGACCCAGCCCAGCCTGTACAACGCCTTCGGCGACAAGCGCTCGTTGTTCCTGCTGGCGCTGGAAGGCTATGTCCAAGCCAGCATGCGCGAGCGGATCGCCCGGCTGGGCACAACGCTGCCACCCGCCGCGGCGATTTCGGCGTACCTGTCGGAAAGCCTGGAGCGCTCGCTGGCGGATCCGCTGCACCGCGGCTGCCTGCTGGTCAATACCGCGCTGGAAGCCACGCCTGACGATCCCGACCTGCAGCAGAAGGTCGCGGACGCATTCGCCGAAATCCGCGCATTCTTCCGGGACCGGTTCGCCGCCGCCCAGCAGCAGGGCGCGGCCAGCACCGGCGTGTCGGCCGACGACGCTTCGGCACAGTTGCTGGCGACGCTGCTTGGCATGCGCGTGCTGGCTCGCGCCGCCCCACAGCGCGCCTTGCTCGAGGCGGCATTGCGGCCGACGCTGGCGCTGCTCGGCCTGCCGCCTCCGAGCACGGCCGCCGTGCCTGGCACCGGCTGATCCCCGCCATTACTGCCTGAATTTCCCGTTGTAGTTCCCGGACACGCCCCCTTGGCCGCGTGCCGGGCGGCTGCATGCCTTTTTTCCGGCGCCATGCGTGGCGCCGATGGCCCCGTATTGCCCGCCGCAAGGGCGGGGCCAAACCGGAGATTCTCCATGTCCAGACCTGCCGGCCTCTGCACCACCGCCACCGCGCCTGAGCCCCTGGCATGGCGCGAGATCTACGCCGCGCTGTGCGGCCTGTGCGCCAGCCTCGTCGCCATCGGCCTGGCGCGCTTTGCCTACACTGCGCTGATCCCGCCGCTGATCCAGTCGCACTGGTTCCCCGCCTCGCAAACCGTCGCGCTGGGCGCGGCCAATTTCGCCGGCTACCTGGCCGGGGCCTTGCTGGGCCGGCCGATGGTATCGGTCTGGTCCAGCCGCACGGTGCTGCGCGCGTTGATGCTTGCCGCCACGCTGGCATTCTTTGCCTGCGCGTGGCCCCTGTCGGTGGCGTGGTTTTTCGGCTGGCGCTTTGTCTCCGGGCTGGCCGGGGGCGGCATCATGGTGCTGGTGGCGACCTCGATCCTGCCGCATATCCCGGCGCAGCGCCGCGGGCTCGCGATGGGCACCATCTTCGTCGGGCTCGGGCTGGGTATCGCCGCTTCGGGCACGCTCGTGCCGCGCTTGCTGCAGTTCGGCCTGCGCGAAACCTGGCTCGGGTTGGGCGCAGTGGCGCTGGCGCTGACCGTGTTCAGCTGGTTCGGCTGGCCCGGCCCGCTGCCGCAAGCCGGTACGGGCGCGGCGGCCAAAGCACCGCCGGCAGGGGCGCGGCGCCGGCTGCAATGGCTCTATGCGCAATACGCGATCAATGCCTTCGGCCTGGTGCCGCCCATGATGCTGCTGGTCGATCTGGTCGCACGTGGCCTGGGGCGCGGCAGCGAGGTCGGCGCATCGTACTGGGTGCTCTATGGCCTGGGCGCAATCGCCGGACCGCTGGTGTGCGGCTTTGCCGGCGAACGCATCGGCTTCGGCGTTGCCTATCGCGTCGCGCTGCTGCTGCAGGGACTTGCCACGGCACTGCTGGCATTGTGCGGCGATCCGCTTGCGCTGGGCGTGGCGGCGGTGGTCCTCGGCGCCTTCACGCCCGGCATTGCGCCGCTGGGGCTGGGCGCGATCCAGGAGGCGCTGCCGCACGACGCGGCCGCGCAGCGCGCCGCATGGAGCCATGCCACCAGTGCCTTCGCGCTGTTCCAGGCGCTGGCCGGCTACGGCTATGCGTGGATGTTTGCGCATTCGCATGAGAACTACGCGCTGATCTTCGGCTGCGGCGCGGTGGCGCTGGCACTGGCGCTCGCGTTGAGCCTGGCCGGCGAACGCCGCGCGGCATCGTGAGCGCCGCCGGCAGCAATCCCGGCATCGGCCTAGAATCCAGATTTCCCCGGCCCCGCTGCGGGCCGGCATGACCTGCAAGGAGCCGCAACGCATGAGCCATCTTTTCGAACCGCTGGAAATCGGCAATCTCCGGCTCGCCAACCGCATCGTGATCGCGCCGATGTGCCAGTACTCGGCGCAGGACGGCAATGCCGGCGACTGGCACATGATCCATCTTGGCACGCTGGCGCTGTCCGGCGCCGGCATGGTGATCGTGGAAGCGACGGCAGTCTCGCCGGAAGGTCGCATCACGCCGCAGGACCTCGGCCTGTACTCGGACGACAACGAGGCGGCGCTGGGGCGCGTGGTGCGGGCGATGCGGGCGCATTCGCCCATCGGCATCGCGATCCAGCTCGGCCATGCCGGGCGCAAGGCGTCGAGCCATGCGCCTTGGGACGGCGGGCAGCAGATCGCGCCGGATGCGCCCGGCGGCTGGCACGCCGTGGCGCCATCGGCGGTGCCGCATGGCGACGGCGAAGTGCCGCCGGCCGCGCTCGATCGCGCCGGCATGGACAAGGTGCGCGACGACTTTGTCGCGGCGGCGCGGCGCGCGGCACGGCTCGGGCTGGACGGCATCGAGATCCATGCCGCGCACGGCTACCTGCTGCACCAGTTCCTGTCGCCGCTGGCCAACCATCGCGATGATGAATACGGCGGCAGCCTGGAAAACCGCATGCGCTTCCCGATCGAAGTCTTCGACGCGGTGCGCGACGCGTTTCCCGCGCAGCGGCCGGTGTGGATGCGCATCTCGGCCACCGACTGGGTGCCGGGCGGATGGGACATCGAGGGCACCGTGGCCTTGTCCAGGGCAGTGAAGGCGCGCGGCTGCGCGGCGATCCACGTCACCACCGGCGGCGTCTCGCCGCAGCAGGCGATCAAGCTCGGCCCGGGCTACCAGGTGCCGTACGCGCAGCGCGTCAAGGCCGAGGTCGGACTGCCGACGCTTGCGGTGGGTTTGATCACCGAGCCCGAGCAGGCCGAAGCGATCATCGCCAACCAGGAGGCCGATGCCGTCTCGCTGGCGCGCGCCATGCTGTATGACCCGCGCTGGCCATGGCATGCGGCGGCGCGGCTGGGCGCCAGCGTCCATGCGCCGAGGCAGTACTGGCGCTCGCAGCCGCGCGAGCTGAAAGACCTGTTTGCCGGCGCCGCGTTCGGGCAGCGCTAGGCACACGACATTGTGCAGGAGGGAAGTGCCATGAAGCCTCGCATCACACTGATCACGCTCGGCGTCGACGATCTGGACCGCGCCGTGCGCTTTTATCGCGACGGACTGGGATTGTCCACGCCCGGCATTGTCGGCCAGCAGTTCGAGCACGGCGCGGTCGCGTTCTTCGACCTGCAGTCCGGGCTCAAGCTGGCGCTGTGGCCGCGCGCGAGCCTGGCGCACGATAGCGGGCTGACGGTGACACCGCGGGCAACCACCGATTTTTCTCTGGCGCACAACGTCGGCGACAAGGCGGAAGTCGATGCCGTGATGGCGCAGGCAAGCGCGGCCGGCGCCAGCGTGGTCAAGCCGGCGCAGGACACGTTCTGGGGCGGTTATGCCGGCTATTTCCAGGATCCCGACGGACACCTGTGGGAGGTCGCGTGGAACCCGGAAATGCTGCCTGCCGACTGACCTGCCGCGCCCCGTCTTGCGGCGGCGCACCACTCGTGGTGCGGCGCCGCAAAGGGATTTCCATGATTGCCACGCCCGCGCGAACTCACGACTATCCTTGATAACAGACAGCCATAGCATGGCGGCGGAGCGGCCCCCACGCAGTGCCTTTGCATCACGCTTCGTCGGCAGACCACCGAAGTAAAGCAATAAGAACAAAATGGCAAGGGAGACATCCATGCAAGTCTATGACAGCCTGCTGTATGTGACTGCGATGGTGCTGGTGTGCTTGTATGTGTATCTGGGCGTGCTGTCGCGCAGTGCGGCGATTCGCCTGGGTTCGCCAGCGATCGTGGCGGGACTGGTGCTCGCCTATTCGCTGTCCCCGCTGCATTCGGGCGGCTGACGCCTGCAGCGGTGCCCGGCCCTCCGGCCTGACCCGGGTGGGCCTTGCCTATTCAGCCTCGGCCCCTGCCTGGCCGTGGCGTGTCCCGCCGTGCGCGCCTTGCAGGCTCTGCGCGGGGGCATCTCGCAGCAGCGTGTCGATTGCTGCGTGCAATTCCTGCGGAAACACCGGCTTGTGCAGCAGCAACGTGCCTGCCGCATGGGCAGTACGCAGCCGGTCCGCCGCCGTATCTCCCGTGATGATGATTGCCGGCACATGGCGGCCCAGCCGCTGCCGGATCGCATCCAGCGCTTCCTGGCCGGTGCGGTGGCCGCGCAGGCGGTAGTCGGCAAGCACCAGTGCAGGCTGGAACGCCGCAAGCATGGCCAGTGCCTCGTCCTCGGATTCGGCCGTGCGGCAATCGCATTGCCATGCCCCCAGCAGCTCCGACATGGCGGTGCGGATCGCTTCGTCGTCGTCGATCACCAGCACGCGCAGCCCGTCCAGCCCGCGCGGCGCGAGGGGCGGCGGCAGGTCTTCCGGCGTGGTCCAGGCCAGCGGCAGGCTGAAGCGGAACACAGACCCGCGCCCCGGTCGCGAGCCCAGTGTCACGCGCGTGTGGATCGTGCGCGCCAGCCCCTCGACGATCGCAAGCCCCAACCCCAGCCCCTTGCGCTGGTCGCGTTCCGGATTGCCAAGCTGGTGGAACTCGCGAAAGATCTCGCGATGTTGCGTGTCGGGAATGCCGATGCCGGTGTCCCATACCTCGATCACGGCATGCAGCCGGCGCTTGCGGCACGCCACCAGCACGCCGCCATCCAGGGTATAGCGGATCGCATTGGCGATCAGGTTGCGCAGCACCAGTTCGACCAGCGTGGGATCGCCATACAGCGTGGTGGTGGTATCGCGCGTGCGGTAGACCAGCCCGCGCGCATCGGCCTGCGGCGCGAATTCGTTCTCGAGCTTGTGCAGCAGCGGCTGCAGCCGGAACGGCCGCGGCCGCGGCGTGATCACGCCGGCTTCGAGCTTGGAGAAATCCAGCAGCGAGTTCAGCATCTCGCGCGCGGCGCCGGACGAGGCCTCGATATGCGCCACCAGCTGGCGCTGGCGCGCATCCAGCGCGGTGCGGCCCAGCGACACCAGGAACAGTCCCATCGCATGCAGCGGCTGGCGCAGGTCATGGCTGGCCGAGGCCAGGAACACCGACTTGGCGCGGCTCGCTTGCTCCGCATGGTGCTGCGCAGCCTCGGCGCGCGCGGTCTGTTCGCGCAGTTGCGAGATCAGCTCGACGTTCTCGAAGCGCAAGGCGATCGCATGCCGCGCCACGCGCGAATAGTTGCGCGCGAACATGATGAGCACGAACAGGTACAGCGGCGTGCCGAGGAACATCGGCAGGTATTCGATATCGCCGGTGGCCAGAAACGCGATCCAGACCGGCACGATCGACGGGACAAAGAAGCCGATTGCCACCGGCAGGCAGGCGGAGAACACCGCCAGCGCCGCCGCGCTCATGCCGGCGATCAGCGACAGCACGCAGATCACCACCGCCGGCATGCGCACGTCCAGGTAGAGCCATGCCACCAGGCCCCACAGTGCCCCGATCAGCACGAGCATGGCGGTCATGCCGCGCGCATAGCGGCCCGCACCTGCCTCGGTCAGCCGCCCGGCCAGCGCCAGCCGCCCGAAGTACGCCACCGCGCAGGCCGCTGCCATCGCGCAGGCCCAGGGCAGGGCGCCCGGGCGGTCGCCCGACAGCGTCAGGCCCGCGGCAAGGATAAAGGCCGCCAGCGAGCAGCCCAGCATGGCGATGCCGAAGCTCTGGTCGATCAGCGCCATCTGCGCGGCCAGCAGGCGCGGCTCGTCGAAGCGCGGCAGCAGCCGCAGGCCTTGCGCGCGCGGCGTCTTGTCCGCGTTCATCGCGCCGCCTGCACCAGCCCGCGGCGCTGCGCTTCCAGGATGGCTTCGACGCGGCTGACTACGCCGAGGTGGTCGAGGATGGCGGCCACATGGACGCGCACGGTGTTTTCGGACAGGCCCAAATGGTAGGCAATGACCTTGTTGGAGCGGCCCAGCGTCAGCTGATGCAGCACCTCCAGCTGGCGCGGCGTGAGTGTGCTGGCGGCATACGGCGCCGACGCGGCGGCACGTCCGGCCAGACTGGCGTCATCGGAGAAATGCGTGCCGCCCGCCAGGCAGCAGGCGATCGCTTCCTCGATCTCGCGCGCATCGGCAGACTTGGGCAGGAAGCCCGCGATCTCGCGCCGTACGTCGGCCGGAATGGTTTCGAGCCCGGAGGTGCCGGACACGATCAGGATGCGCGCCGCGGGGAAATGCCGCCGCAATACCTTGACGCCTTCCAGGCCGTTCAGGCCGGGCATCTGGATATCGAGCAGCAGGATATCGACCGCGGCGCCGGCGTGGTCCTGTACCGCCTGCATGACAGAGCCGGCTTCGATGATATTCCCGACGCTCGGGCTGTCGGCCAGGACCAGGCGCAGGCCGGTGCGGAACAGGGTGTGGTCGTCGATCAGCAGCAGGCGGGCGTGGGGCATGGGAACAGGCACCGCGGGCAGCCGGCGCAGGTCAGTCAGGATGCCGTCGCAGCGGGCACGGGCGACAGACATTGGACAAGAATCCGCGGCACTTGTCCATGCAGCAGATGCGCGAGCGCGACTAGTCCGGAAAGATTATTGGCCCCGCGCCGCGGCAGTGCGAAGATCCTCGCCGTGGACAGTTCCGCGACGTGTCCATAACCACTTTTCGTTACCCACTACCACCCGGCTGTGGGTATTTTTTTGTCCACGGTTTGCGCTGCGCAAGGAAAAAAGGCCGGCGTCGCGGGGCGGCGCCGGCCTGGAGCGTTTCCGGACAGCATGTGTCCGGATCCGCCATGCAGCCTATTACGGACGATTGACCGAGATGCCGAAGAAGTTGGCCTTGTTCACGCCGATCGACACGTTCAGGCCGGTGTTGCCCAGCACCATCGCGATGGACTCGGATGCCGCGGTGCTCGCTTCGCGATAGCGCAGGCCAAGCGCCGGCACGTTCTGCTTCCAGCTGTCGAGGCGGCCGTCTTCGACGCGCTTGCGGGTATAGATGCCGGTTTGCGAGTCGGCCGATTCGACCACCGTGCTCCATTTCTCCGTACCGGTAAAGGTGAGCACAGGCGTGCCACCGCCCGCCGGGGGCAGGTACATCACCGCGTTATCCCAATACGCATTGGAATAGCCGACTGCCGGCAGCGCGCGGTCGGCCTGCTTGTTGAAGATCATGAAGCCGTCTTCATGCGGGATCACCGCCATCACCTGGCCGTCGGTACCCTTGAACGTGTAGACGGGCTGTGCGGTGGCATAAAGGTCGTTGAAGCCGAAGATGCCGTTGCCGATTGCGGAGAAGGTCGGCAATTCGGCTGCCGGCCAGCTTTCGCAGCTGTTGACGCCGGTGCAGTCGGCGCCCGCGGTCGCCTTGCCGGCGGCATCCAGGCTCAGCGTGACGCGGCTGGGCCTGAGAGGCGAGCCGGCGTCTTCACGCTCGTAGCCGAGGCCGTTCCAGTTGCCGGCGAGGTCGGCCAGTGTCAGCGACTGGGCGGGAATCAACATGGCCACACCGGGGTTCGTGGTCTCCGCTGCCGGCACGGCCAGGCCTACGCCGGACTTCGACATCAGCACCGTCGTGACAAAGCCGCCGGACGACACGGTGAAGCGGCACGCTTCGGCAGCATCGGGGGTCAGCGTCACCGACGAACCGGAAGTTGCGTCTGCGGCGAAGCTGGACTTCTGCGTGATCGTCAGCGCGCTGGCATCCACTTCGGCAACGGTGCCGGACGGATAGCTCAGGCCCACCAGGTGGTACTTGCCCGAGCGCAGGCCCGCGCAGCTTGCCGCCGCCGGTTGCAGCGCGGTCTGGATCGCGGTGGCGCCAGCATTGGAAGCCACCGCCGACGACAGCTCGTCCAGCGAGGTCTTCGACGATTCCAGCCGCTCGCCCAGCTGGTCGAGCAGCTTGTCCTGCGCGTTGCCCGCAGTGCTGCCATTGGCCGCCACCAGCGTGTCCTTGAGCGGGTCGACGCCGGTCAGGTCGACCACGCCGGTCAGCACCAGCTTCACTGCCTCCGTGGCGGTGCTCAGGCCGCTCGGCGTCAGCCTTGCCTGCGCGCTCGCGTCGAACTGGTTGAAGAAGGCATCGGTGTCACCCTGCGCCAGCGAGGCAGTGATCAGCTCGGTCAGCGGCGTGATATTGGCCGTGGCGGTGGTGCCGCTGCCGGCTTCCACCACCGAATGCAGCGTGGTGCCGTCCGGGGTCGTGACGCTCAGCACGCAAGGGCGCGTGGCGTTCTGGATATCGATGGTGAAGGTGCCGTCCGCGGCGGTGGTGGCGGTACCGCTGCCCGATGCGCACTTGGCCTGCACGCTGGCATTGCCCAGCGCCGCGCCCACTGCGGCCGTGCCGCTGATCTTTGTGGTCGGAACCGAAGAAGCCGGAGCTGCGCTATCCCCGCCACCGCCGCCGCATGCCGTCAGCACGGCGGCAGCCAGACCCGTCAGAAACAAGTTTGTGGTTTTCATCCCTGTATTTGGCTTTATATGGTTCTGGTTATGGCAGGGACTGCGCTGGTCGACCCGTAGCTCATGCAGGGCCCTGCCAACAGGGTGGCTGGCCCGCCCTGCTGGCGCGAGTGTGCAAGAGCGGCGGGTTCAGGATAACCCGCGTTCTGGTGATTGACACACAAATAAGACATATGGCTGACGGCCGGTGTCGCCAACCGGTGGCCGCTACAGCTCCGACAGCCCGAAGCTACGCAACCTCGGCAGGTCGGTTACGCGGATGCTCTGGTAGGACAGGTGCACCATGCCGGCGTCAGCCAGCCGGCGCAGCGCCTGGTTGACGCGTTGCCGCGACAGCCCGGTCAGCAGGCCGATTTCTTCCTGCGACAGCTCCAGCACGGGGCTGGTGCGCGGATACAGGTCGGGATGGAAAAGCTGCGCGATTGCCTGCGCCACGCGTGCATCGGCGCCGAGCAGGCGGTCGTTCTGCACCGTGGCGATGAACTGGCCCATGCGCTCGTTGAGCTGGCGTACGACAAAGCTAGCAAACGGCAGGCTCTGCGCCAGCAGCGTGTTGAAGACCGGCTCGGGCACCAGCAGCACTTGCGAGTCGCGGATGGCGATCACGTCGTAGCGGCGGTCTTCGCGCTTGATCACGCTGCCTTCGCCGCACCAGCCGCCGGCCGGCACGCCGGAAAAGGTGCAGCCGCGCCCGTCCGGCGTGTACACCGCCAGCTTGATCAGGCCGCTGTCGACCCCGATCCAGTAGCGCGACGGCTCGCCGCGCCGGGCAATGAAGGCGCCCGCGGCAAAGGACTGCAGCAGCGTCTCGCGCGCGGCCAGCGCCTGGTGTTCCGCCGCCAGCGCGGCGTACCACGCGTGGCCGGATAGCATGCTTTCAGGAGCGCGGGCGGGGTTCTGGGATGCGGTCATGACATCGGCGCGAGCGGCTGCGCGGGACCTTGTAAGATTTGCGTAAGCCTTGGCTGGCGCGGGTTTGCGGGGAGTTTGTCATCCGGACGACAGTGCGCCGGGCGTGTGCGATGATAGCCTTGCCCCAGAAAAAGTGCGACTAGCGGAGACACAGCAATGCCAACCGATTTCGACAGCGGCCTGGGCCGCAATGCGGCCAATTTCGTACCGCTCACACCCATCGACTTCCTGGTCCGTGCCGCGGAGGTGTATGGCGACCGCCTTGCGATCGTGCACGGCCCGGTGCGACAGAACTGGCGCGACACCTATGCACGCGCGCGCCGCATGGCCAGCGCGCTGGCGCGTGCCGGCGTGGGCAAGGGCGACACCGTGGCCGCGCTGCTGCCCAACACGCCGGCCATGGTCGAGGCGCATTTCGGCGTGCCAATGGCGGGCGCGGTGCTCAATGCGCTCAATATCCGGCTCGATGCCGCCAACCTCGTCTTCATGCTGCGCCATGGCGAAGCGCGCGTGCTGCTCGCCGACACCGAGTTTGCCGATCTTGCGCGGCAGGTTGCGCTGGAGATTCCCGGGCTCAAGGTGATCGCGGTCCATGATGCGCTGGGGCCGCAGGCCGAGCCCTTCGGCGAGACCGACTATGAATCCTTCCTGGCTGCGGGCGATCCGGACTACGCCTGGCGCATGCCCGCGGACGAGTGGGATGCGATCGCGCTGAACTACACCTCCGGCACCACCGGCGACCCCAAGGGCGTGGTCTATCACCATCGCGGCGCGGCCATCAACGCAATCTCCAACATCCTGGAATGGGACTTGCCCAAGCACCCGGTCTACCTGTGGACGCTGCCGATGTTCCACTGCAATGGCTGGTGCTTCCCTTGGACCATCGCGGCGCGCGCGGGGGTCAACGTCTGCCTGCGCAAGTTCGAGCCCAGGCTCGTGTTCGACCTGATGCGCGCGGAAGGCGTGACGCACTACTGCGCCGCGCCGATCGTGCATACCGCGCTGGTCAATGCGCCCGCATCGTGGCGCGAGGGCGTGCGCGGCCCGGTGCGCGGCATGGTCGCCGGCGCGCCGCCGCCGGCAGCGGTGCTGGCGCAGATGGAGGCGATGGGCTTCGAACTGACGCACGTCTATGGCCTGACCGAGGTCTATGGCCCGGCCGCGGTCTGCGCCGAGCAGGACGACTGGCGTACGCTGTTGGAACAGGACCGCGCCGTGCGCAAGGCACGCCAGGGCGTGCGCTACCACCTGCAGTCGCAGGTGGCTGTGCTCGATCCGGATTCGATGCAGCCCGTGCCCGCCGACGGCGAGACCATCGGCGAAATCATGTTCCGCGGCAACATCTGCATGAAGGGCTACCTGAAGAACGAGAAGGCGACGCGCGAGGCCTTCGCCGGCGGCTGGTTCCATACCGGCGACCTCGGCGTTTGCATGCCCGACGGCTATATCAAGATCAAGGACCGCAGCAAGGACATCATCATTTCCGGCGGCGAGAATATTTCCAGCGTGGAAGTGGAGGACGCGCTCTACCGGCATCCCGCGGTGCTGGCCGCGGCGGTGGTGGCACAGCCCGATGCCAAGTGGGGCGAGACGCCGTGCGCCTTCGTCGAACTGAAGGATGGCGCCAGTGCCACCGCGGAGGACCTGATCGCACATTGCCGCACGCTGCTGGCCGGCTTCAAGGTGCCCAAGGCCGTGTACTTCGGGCCGCTGCCCAAGACGTCGACCGGCAAGATCCAGAAGTTCGAATTGCGCCGCAAGGTGAAGTCGGACACGGCCATCGACGTCTGAACGCGGCCGCTGCTAGGACGGCACGGCTTCCTCGGCATCGCGCAGGCCGGAGAGATACGCGTCGATGGCTTCGCGGCCCCACGCCATGCCGGCGCGCGTGGCATCGGCGGCACAGCCAAAGCGCGTCTGCATCACGGGGCACGGCCATGGCAGCCGCGTGCCGTGATGCCAGACTTCGGCGCGCAGCGTCCACCAGCCGTCGTGCTGGCTGCCATAGCGCAGCCCCGCGACATGGATGCGATAGCCGCGGTAGCTGGCGTTCTCGTCATGCCATCCGCTGGGCATGCGCTATCTGTCGGGCGTTCAGCGTGCCCGAGCCTCGTGCGGACTTCCGTGGTTGCGAGGACGGTGCCAGTCCTGGGCAATGTCGGGGAACACCTCGCATTCGCCACGCACGATGTTCTCGATGGTGGCGCACACGCATTCGGTGCCGCGCGGCCCCACGCACACCAGGCTGCGCGGATGGTCGGTGTGCTGCGGAATGGCATAGACGCGCATGCCCTCCTGGTACAAGGGATGCTTGCTCAGGCGCTCGTTCATCAGTTCGACGAAACGCTGCGGAGAGACGACCGGCTTTTCCATTTCATGCTCCTGCGGCCCGGACCGCCGCACCGATGGCAAGCGCGGCGAGGCGGCCAGGTCAGTTAAGGCCAGGAAGATGACAGGCAGGTGGCAGGGAAGCGCCCAGTGCACTGGGCGTGGCCGGAACGGAGAATCGCGGGCAAACAGCCTGCCCGCGTTGCCACTGCCACGATTCCAGACTAGGACATGCGCGGCAGCGCGCAAGGATTGGAGCCGCCCGGACGCCCGCGCCTGCACATGGCAGCGCGGGCGGCGTTATTCAGGTGGTGCGCAGTTCGCTCGCGTTGCGCGGGCCATCCAGCATGCCGTTGCCGGCGGCCCAGCAGGCTGCCTCCGCCTCGGCATGCGAACTGTAAGTGGAGGGCGCTTCAACGGTGCAGTCGGCGTCGGCCGCGCCGCACAGTTCCTCCATGACGATGCGCCAGGTGTACTGGCCGGATGGCTCTTCCAGCACGTGCAGTACCAGCGTGCGGTGATGGTCCGAAAGCGTAAGGGGCAGGGTCGACATTGGCGCCTCCCGTTGGCAGGTGGGACGCATTGATGCTAGCAACTACAGGCGCTTGGTGCCATCGGAGAATTGCAACCGCGTCATGGCAAGATACGCGTGCCGCGGCTTCCCCCGCTGCGCCGAATCCAGTAACCTTCTGCGCCTGGCGCCACGTGGCGCCTGCTTCTCGCCACCGACCATGCTCAATTCGCCCGCGCTCAACCAACAGGTCGCCGCCCTGACGGCGCACTACGACGCCACGGTGTTGCCGCTGTGGACCGCCAGCGGCTGGAATGCCGGCCTGTTCCTGCCCTATGAGGCCCTCGACGGCGCCACGGCCGCGCCGCTGCCGGCGGCACGCTACCGCGCCATGGCCTGCGCGCGGCAGCTCTATGTGTTTTCGGTGGCGGGCCAGCATGCGCATGCCGATACGCTGTTCGGCTCGCTGCAGGCATATTTCGGCGATGGGGCGGGCGGCTGGATCTACAGCGTCGGACCGGACGGTTCGCCGCTGGACACCACGCGCGATCTTTATACGCACGCCTTCGTGATCTTTGCCTGCGCCAGCTACCACGCGCTGCGCGGCAACCCCGATGCGCTTGAAGTGCTCGACGAAACCGTCGACATCGTCGAAGACCGCTTTGCCGAAGATGGCGGGCTGTACCACGCCGCGCTCAACGAGCACTTCCGCCCGAAAGGCGCGGGCGTGCTGCAGAACCCGGTGATGCACCTGACCGAGGCCTACCTGGCGGCACTCGATGCGACCGGCGACGAATGGTACGCCGAGCGGCTGCGCGAGATCGCGATGGCCGTGTTCGAGCGCTTTGTCGATCCCGCGAGCGGCTGTATCGCCGAGCTGCCGCAAGGCAGTGCCGATAACCGTATCGAGCCGGGCCACCAGTTCGAATGGTTTTCGCTGGTTGCAAGCCGGCCCACGCTGTTCGGCGACCTGCCGCTGGAAGGCGCGCTGCGCCAGGCCTTCGACTTTGCGCAGTGCCATGGCGTGGCGCCCGGCACGCTGGGCGTCAGCGCGGCGCTGGACGCGCGTGGCGGGCTGCTGGACGGTACCCAGCGCATCTGGGCGCAGACCGAGTATGCACGCGCCCTCGCGCTGCATGGACAACCCGGGTCGCTGGCCACGCTGGAAGCCTGGGCCGGGCAGTTCCGCAACCGCTTCCTGCATGCGCAGGGATGGCACGAATGCCTCGCGCCTACAGGCGACGTGGTGCGCGCCGAGATGCCGTCGACTTCGCCATACCACCTGGCAACGTCCTACCTGGCGCTGGCACAGGCTACCGGTCTGTCGTGGCCGAAGCCATGACGCGACGGAATCGTTATCAATTCTTTGCAGTCGCGGCCAGGGGGCGCGACTAAACTCAAGCCCGCGCTCCGCCTGCGCGTTGTCCTTCTTAACTACCTGGTCGTCGTTCTGAAGTCGCGGGCCGGGGCGCACCCGCCTGCGACGGCGCCTGCGTGCCTACGCGGAATTCCATCTGCCGTATCCGGGTGGCGGCGCGGGTCTCTGCGTGGTCATTGAGGATCAGGCACAGCAGCGTCAGCAAGGCCGCTGCGATCATGCTCAGTGCGATCCAGGCGAGGCAGTGCTTGCGTTCCATGGCGGAATGGATGGGGGCATTATCGGAGCGCGCAGTGTAAGCGCCCCGCCGCAAAGCGATTGTCAACCTTTGCAAACACAGCGGTAATGCCATGTTTGGAGTCTCTGGCAATCTCTTGCGATCGCCCCAATCCCCACCGATTTGGCGTTTTCGCCAGTTCCTGCAATGCTGGCGAGAAGCGCTTATTCGCTTATTCGCTTATTCGCTTATTCGCTTATTCCGTCACGCCGTTCTCGCGCAGCAGCCGTTCGCATTCGTCGAGCATGTCATGCGCAAAGGCCGACTGGTAGTTGGGATCGAGCGCTTCCATCATTTCGTGCGCGGCATACAAGCCTGCTTCACGCGACAGCGTCTCGGCCAGCTGTCGTGCGAACTGGTCGCTGAGCTCGGACAGCAGGCGCCGCTCGGACAGCGGCAGTTGCAGCCGCGAGCGCGACAGCCATTCGCCTGCCAGCGTCGCGCCTTGTGCGTCCGTCATCCACTTGCGGTGCTCGTAATAGGCTGACAGGCGCTCGGCGGACAGCGCGAACAGCAGCGCCTTGCGGGTGTTGAAATCGATGCGGGGCAGTGGGGCGAGGCTCATGAGTACGGCTTGCTGCGCACGCGCGGCGCTTGCAGCGATCTTGTCAGGGATGTCGGCGTTTGATGAGGTCAGGCACCGGCAGGGCCGAAGCGCTCCGCCAGCCATGCGCCGATGGCAATGATCTCTTCCAGGCAGACCGAATGTCCCATCGGGTAGGTCTGCCATGTCAGCGGATGCTGCCGCGCCTGGATAAAGTCGCGTGCCGCAACGCCCAGCTGCAGCGGCACCACATCGTCCTGCGTGCCGTGCGCGGCAAACACCGGCGTGGCGGCATTCTCGGCCGTGGCTTTCGCAGCGAGCGCGGCCGGCGCGGGAATATAGGTGGACAGCGCCACGATGCCTGCGAGCGGTTCCGGATGCGTCAGCGCCGCGGTATAGGCGATGGCGCCGCCCTGTGAAAAACCGGCCAGCACGATGCGATTGCAGGGGATGCCGCGCGCATTCTCGCGCGCGACCAGCGCGCGGATGGCGTTGCAAGAGGCCTGGATGCCGGCCTCGTCGGTACGCCGGCCGGCCTCGTCGAGGGAATAGATGTCATACCAGGCCGGCATGACATAACCGCCGTTGCAGGTCACCGAAATCGACGGCGCGTGCGGGAAGATAAAGCGCACGCCAGGCGAGGCGGGCAGCCGCAATTCCGGCACCACCGGAGCAAAGTCGCTGCCGTCGGCGCCCAGCCCATGCATCCAGATCACGGCGCAGCGGGGATCGGGCGCGGTTTCGATTTCAATGGCGGGCAGCAGTTCGCTCATGGGGCAGTGTTCCTGTGTGACAACGTGCCCGCGCGCCGATGGACGCGGCAGGCAGCGCGAGTATCGCACAGGTCAGGCCCGCTGATGCCGCACGCCCGTTATGCGGGCGGGGCTACTGCCAGGTCAGGCAGCGGACGGAACGATCGGCACGGTGGTCAGCCCCGGCGCGCGCGCGTTCTGCGCGGCGGCAGGCAGCTCGGACATTGCAGGCATGGCGGCGCGGCGCTTGTCCACCACGTCCTCCACGCCCTTGGCCGAGACGTCTTCCAGGAAGGCGACCATGTCGCGGTAGTAGGCCACCTGCATCTGCGCTTCCAGCAAGCGCCGTTCGGCCTGGAATAGCGTCAGCCTCATGTCTTGCAGTTCCCTTTCGGCGATTTTTTCCGGGGTCGGCGGACTGAACAAGTTTGCAAGCCAACGCATGGCAGTACCTCCAGTTCTGTCAAAGCGAAATTGCGATGCTTGTGCCACGAGGACAAATATAGACAAGAAATCGATAAAAGGCCTCTTGGCCACCTTGCCGTGGCGCCTCGCCCACAAGGATGATTGCCGCTCGCGGCAGTCTGCGGTAGATTGTCCGGCGACTTCGGATCGTCCCCTCACTGCTTGCCTGGCACGCGCATCGAATCGCAGTTTTCGCGCTGATTTTCGAGCGAATTCCGGCCCTGGCTGCATTCCCCGCCTGCTTCCACGACCTCCACGCGCGCGCCGGTTTCGTGCTGCGGGAAGATATCCAATTCCTGCACGTAACGTACGATGGGCAGCCAGAATGCGGCAATATGGCCTGGCTCGATGGCCGCGCCATGCGGCATGGCGTCGTGCATCACCAACTGGTGCAAGTGCCGCGCGGCAGCGGCCACGCGCTCCGCATGGACGTGCGCGAACACGGCATCGGCGCGGCTATGCACGACCAGCAGCGGACGTTCGAGGCGGCTGGCACGCGCGACGTTGTTCCAGGGGTCTGGCAGCAACCACGCTGCCCAGGCTGGCACGCGGCCGGTCTGCACCGCGGCGCGCCGCGCCGAACTGAAACCGGCGGCAATGACATAGCCGTCGGGCTGCGGCGCGAAGTGCCGCGCCACGTCAAGCAGGATGCCGGAGCCCAGCGAGTGGCCCAGCACCACGCGGCGCGACGCCGCGGGCACGGCCGCAAGAAACTGCCGGTATGCAGTCATGGCGTCCTGGCGCAGGTGACGCACCGAAGGTCGTCCGCTGCTGCGGCCATAGCCGCTGTAGTCGAACACGTAGGAAGCAATCCCTGACTCGGCCAGCATGGCCTGTACCGGCAGCCAGTCGGCGAGGGTTTCATTGTCGCCATGGCAGACCATCAGTGCAGGCGCATCTTGGCGGGCGGCGGGAACAAAGCGGGCATGCAGCTCCCGATCGCCGCTGGCGAACGTGGTATGCCGCACAGGCGTGGATGACCAGGGCACGGGAATCTCGGTGCTTGTTTCATCCGTTCGCGTGACAAATGCATTGCGCTCCACCGCACGAAACAGCAGATGACGCGCAACACCGGCTGCCAGCGCGAGCCCCGCAGCGACGGCAAGCCAGCGCAGCGTGCCCGGCACCGCTGGAGCGGAGACGGTTGCGGCAGGGTCGGGATGCGGCGTATCGAGCATGCGAGGGCGAGGCCGTGGGCGGGGTGCGTCTTAATTCAGGCTAGCAGGCTACGATGAACATGTTAAGAAATGTCCATCCGGGCAGACGGATCTCTTTCCGATGGGATGGCACCTATCGCGTCGATAGAAAAGTTTTACCTTGACTATCTACCTAGTAGTAGATAGCATTCTCTCCATGGAACCGCTGCACCGCCAGCAACAAGCAGGAAGGGCGGAGAAGTGGCGATCCCATTGCAACCGTTATGCGGTCTTTTTTTAGCGCCGACCCTCTATCTACTAGTAGATGTAAGTCGCAGAAGAGACCAGCTGGAAGCCACTGCCACTGACACCGATTGACGCGATCCGAAACATCGCCCCAGGAGCCCATCATGACCAAGTTCGCCAAGACCCTGATCACCGCCGCCACCCTTGCCGCCGCTTTCGCGGGTGGCGCCGCCCACGCCGCTGGCGTGCAGGAGAGCAGCTTTGCCGGTGACAAGTACGGTTACCAGTTCCGCGTCGGCAAGACCGATGCCTTCACCGACGGTGCCCGCACCGGCAAGTTCGATCCGTTCACCGAAGGCGCGCGCGCCGGCAAGTTCGATCCGTACACCGACGGCAGGCGCGTCGGCAAGACCGACCCCTACACGGATGGCTTCCGTACCGTGGCCGGCCTGGACCGCAGCGGTGTGTCGTCCGAGCCGTCGCGCAGCTTCGACCCGAACACGGACGGTGCGCGCGTGGGCAAGGCCGATCCGTACACCGACGGCGCGCTCGCCTGATCGCTGCCGGCCACCGGCCGGCGGCTTTACCACCCTTTACGGCGGCGTCCGATGAGACCGCTGCCCGATGGAGTCCATCATGAGTTTGCGTGACAGCATCCTGCTGCTTGGCGGATGGCTGGTGCTCTGCGTGACGAGTGGCTCGATGATCACCTTCGCCGCGCAGGTCCTGCCTGGCTAAAGCCGATGCCTCGGCGCTAGGGGATTACCCGGGCGCCGGGGCATTTCAGCTTGAGCGTCTATCTTCGCGTAGATAAACTGCCTTTATGAAAACGCAATCCGTACGCGAGCAACTGCTCGAGCACACCCTGGTCCTGATCCGACGCCGCGGCTTCAACGGCTTCAGCTATCGCGACCTGGCCGAGCTGGTGGGGGTGAAAACTTCCAGCATCCACTATTACTTCCCCTCCAAGGACGACCTCGTTCTGGAGGCGGTGAAGGAATACAGCGCGCGCCTCAGCGAGCACCTGCGAGCCATCGACACGACGCTGCCGGTAACGGAGCAGGCAGAAATCTACCTGGGTCTGTTCCGCAAGAGCTGCGGCTCCGACCAGATCTGCCTGTGCGGCATGCTGTCGACCGAGACCTTGTGCCTGCCTGAATCCGTGCACAAGCTGCTGCAGGGCTTCTACCTGATGCATGAGAAGTGGCTGACCGGACTGCTGGAGCGTGCGCAGCCGCTTCGCAGCACGCCGTTCCCGGTGCCGCCGCCGCGTCTGGCTCAGGTGGTGTTTGGTGCGCTGCAAAGCGGCCTGATCGCGGCGCGCCTCTTCGGTACCACCGACCGGGTCGAGGCCGCGGCCGATACGCTGGTAGCAGCGGTGACTGGCTAGGATTTCAATTCCGCCTTTTCGCGCTGTCAGTGGCGCGTCCGGAGCCGTCGTGTGGCGAAAGCTGTGCGGCGGCTTTTTTAATTGGCAGGCACGGTGTCGCGTAGTCGCTGCTAGAGCCACAAATTCCTGTAAATCAATAACTTAAGGCTGGAAGGCCGCCGCCTATCGGTCCGATAGAAATATTCTTCCTTGACTATCTATCTAGCAGTAGATAGTATTTGACTCATGGAAGCGCCGCAGTGCCAGCAGCAAGCAAGAAGCAGGGCCCAGCGACGATCCCATTGCATGACCGGAGACGGTCATTTTTTCAGGGCAGGTTGTCTATCTACTAGTAGATAACCGGCTCGAAAAAAGGACCGCAAAGCCACTGACACCGATTGACGCGATCCGAAACATCGCCCCAGGAGCCCATCATGACCAAGTTCGCCAAGACCCTGATCACCGCCGCCACCCTTGCCGCCGCCTTCGCTGGTAGCGCCGCCCACGCCGCTGGCGTGCAGGACAGCAGCTTTGCTGGTGACAAGTACGGTTACCAGTTCCGCGTCGGCAAGACCGATGCCTTTACCGACGGTGCCCGCACCGGCAAGTTCGATCCGTTCACCGAAGGCGCGCGCACCGGCGACTTCGACCCGTTCACTGAAGGCGCACGCGCTGGCAAGGCTGACCCGTACACCGACGGTGCCCGCATCGTCGCCGGCCTGGATCGCAGCGGCGTCTCGGCCTCGCCGGCACGCAGCATCGACCCGTACACCGATGGCGCACGTGTCGGCAAGGCTGACCCGTACACCGACGGTGCCCGCATCGTCGCCGGCCTGGATCGCAGCGGCGTCTCGGCCTCGCCGGC
>NZ_JAGIQA010000027.1:6801-60840 GCF_017814975.1 Cupriavidus consociatus | reverse complement strand
ACGCAGCATCGACCCGTACACCGATGGCGCACGTGTCGGCAAGGCTGACCCGTACACCGACGGCGCATTCGCCTGAGGCAAGCGTCTGAAATACGGCCGGCAAGTTGCCGGCCCCTGTAACCACCGGGCTGCCAGCGTGCGGCCCGATTCATGGAGTCGATCATGCGTTGGCTTGACACTGCGCTGATCCTGGGTGGATGGGTAGGGCTCTGCCTGGTCAGCGGGTCCCTCATTACCCTTGTCGCACGCGCGCTGCCGGCCTGAGCCGGGCGGTGCGGAAAGAAGGAGTTGAAACCATGAAAACCCGGTCTGTACGTGAAGAACTGGTCGAACATGCACTAGTGCTGATCCGCCGTCGGGGCTTCAACGGGTTCAGCTATCGCGACCTGGCGGAGCTGGTCGGGGTCAAGACCTCGAGCATTCACTACTACTTTCCGTCGAAAGACGACCTGGTGCTGGAAGCGGTGCGCGAATACGGCAAACGCAGGCAGGCACGGCTGGACGCCATTGACAGCAGCCTGCCGCCGGCCGAGCAGGCGCGCCAATACCTGGCACCCCTGCGCGCCGGCGCCGGCGGCGACGAGGCTTGCCTGGTCGGCATGCTGGGGGCGGACGTGCTGATGCTGCCGGAATCCGTGCGCAGCGCGATGCGCGACTTTGTCTGCCTCAACGAGCAATGGCTCGCGCGGCTGTTCGAGCGCGCGGCGGCGCTGCGGCAGACGCCTTACCCGGCGCCACCGCAGCAGCTGGCGCAGGTGGCGTTCGGCGCGCTGCAGAACGGCCTGATCAGTGCGCGGCTGTTCGGCACCACGGACCGGCTCGACGCCGCCGCGGGGATGCTGACCAGCCTGATGCCGGCGGAGCGGGCGCTAGCCGTCGCCTGACCCCATGCGCGACACGGCTTCGCACAACCAGCGCGGATCGTCGTGTGGCAGGTCGTGGCCGGCCCAGTGATGCGTCAGCACCGGCGCGTCCCAGGCTTGTCCGATGCGTGCGGAGCAGGCCGGGTCGACCAGCCGGTCCGATGACGATGCAATCAGCAGCAACGGGCAGCCAGGCGCGCTCGCCGGTGCCCGATAGCGTGCCGCGGCCACCAGTTGCGCCAGCGCTGAGGCGCGGCTGACCGGCGCGTCGGCGGCAATGGCTTGCCAGGCGGCGATGTCGGCAGTGAGCGTATCCGCGCGCGCGCAGGTGATGGCGTGAATGGTGCGCTCGCAATAGGCGCGGTCGTGCCAGCGCTGCGCGATGCGCAGCAGCTTGCCCCAGTTGCGCGGCCGCAGCCGCTGCATCGGCGTGCAGAAGGGCCGCATGCTCGTATTGACAAGCACCAGCCCGCGGACTTCGTCCGGATAGCTGCTGGCCCATTCGGTGGCCACCATCGCGCCCAGCGACATCGCCAGCACGCGGTACGGCCCGCGCGCGCCGGCCGTCGACAGCTGCCGGCGCACGGCGCTGACCATGTCGCGCACGCTCCAGGGTGATGGCTGCACCGACAGCGCACCATTGCCCGGCAGGTCGGGCAGCAGCGGCCGGCCCAGCCCGGCCGCTTCCCATTGCTCAGGCAGGTGCCCCCAATGGCGCGTCTCGCGCGTCAGCCCCCGCAGGAATACCCATCGGCTCATGCCATTCCTCACCAGCTTATGGCGACGCTTGCGTCTGCCAGTGCGCGTGCGCCTGCTGCAGCAGCGCCTCGCGCTGCAGCCCGCGCGGCAGCCAGCGTTCCGGCGCAAACGCGACGCGCCCGAGGAAATCGAACAGGCTCACATGGCGGCGCAGCACGCGCGCGGTGCGGTGCGCCTTGATCGGATTGAAGATCCCCTCGCGCGAGAACAGCTGGCGCGGGTTCTTCTTGATCCACAGCCACGAGCCCAGTTCCAGCGTCATCGGCAGGAACATGCTGCCGGCCGGCGCGAGGTCATACGCATGGTCCCACAGGTCGCCGTGCAGCAGGTACTGGTGGCTTTGCGGCTCGAAGGTGTAGCCGTGGTGCGGATGCGCCTGCTCGAACAGCGTCTTGAGCAGGAACATCTCGGGCAGGTGCGCCATCGGCCGGCGCGTGCGCGCGTAGGGGAACCAGATGCTGTCGCGCCAGCCATAGCCGGAGTGGCAGTCCACCGCGAAGCTGAGCGGGCGCGGCAGCAGTTCTTCCTGCACCACGCGCAGCAGCGCGCGGCTCTCCAGCTCCATCGGTCCGCCTTCCGGGCCGCGATACCAGGGCAGCCAGGCGCCAAGGCGCTGCCCGCCGGCCAGGAACGGCACGCGCGCGTCGGCGTCCTGCGGGCCGTTGCGCATCAGGTCGACGCCGTTGGGATTGGCCCGGGTGCCGGCCCACATGCCGCCGGGATTGACGATCGGCATGAACACCAGCCGCACGGCCTGCAGTTCGCGATGCAGCAGCTCATCCCACGCCAGCCGGCCCAGCACGGAACGCAGGTAGTCCAGCACCAGCTGCGTGCCGATCCGCTCCAGCCCGTGGATGCCACCAAAGATGCCGATGGCCGGCGACTGCGGGTCGCGGCTGCCGAGGGTGGCCACATGCACGCCGAAGCGGTGTCCCTGCACCACGGCTTCGCACACCACGCGACAGTCGAGTACATGGCTGGCGGCGTCGAGCAGCGCCAGCAGCTGGTCATATTCAGGAAAGGCGTCGGCGCGCGCGGTCATGCCGCCCGCGGCTCGGCGGCGGCATCGGCCAAATCGGCCAAATCGGCCAAATCGGCCGCCGTCACGCAGGCCAGGAAGGCACCCACCAGGCGCGTGCCGCGCCGGCTCTGCAGGCAGTAGAGGTATTCGTTCAGCACAGGCGCCCCGTGCGCGAACGGCACCACCCGCAGCAGCGGGTCTTGCGGCACTTCGCCCAGCGGCATCACGCTCGCGCCGAGGTTCTGGCGGATCGCTTCGTAGATGGCCTCGCGGCTGCCGATCACGGTATGCCGTGGCAGTTGCTGCGCGCAGGCGGCGAGCGCATCCTCGGTCGCCTTGCGTGTCATCGAGCCGTGCTCGCGCACCAGCAAATGGCAGCCGCGCAACTGGGCCAGGTCCACCTGGGGCAGGCGCGCCAGGGCATGGTCCGGATGCGCCACCAGCACCATCGGCGCCGAGGCCAGGCGGATGCGTGCAAGGCGGTCGTCTTCCACCGGATGCGACGACACGGCCGCGTCGATCCGGTACTCGAACAGTGCTTCCAGCATCTGCTGCGAATTGCCGATGTCCAGGCTTACCTCGATTGCCGGATAACGCTGCCGGAACGCGGCCACCGCGCGCAGGATGTAGTAGGGACCCGTGGCGCCGAGTCGCAGGCTGCCGAAGCGCAGGTCGCCAGCGTTGCGCAGCAGGTAGTCGGCCTGGCCTTCGTGCTGCATCAGCTGCTCGACCACCGGCATCAGCGCCAGTCCCACGTCGCTCAGGTCGACCCGGCTGGCGCGGCGGTGGAACAGCTCAACGCCATACGACTCTTCGAGCTGGCGGATGCGGCCGGTGACGGTGGGCTGGCTCACGCGCAGCTGCCGGGCCGCCATGGTGATGCTGCCCTGGCGCGCCACTTCGAAAAAAGTCATCAGCAGGTCGCCAAGCATGGTCATCCGCAGTAGTTGAGGGAAGCGGACCGGACAGGTCCGGACGACCGCGCAGTCTAGCGGGGCAATATGACAAAACCGAGACGCCGGTGCTGGCCAGACCGTGTTAAATACCGGGGCGCAAGTCGTGCGCAAACGTCAACGGTTTGATTGACCGCATGGCTGATGAGTCGCCCGGACCAGCAACCGGCCGCACCTCACTACAATTCCAGAACCAGATGCAGCAAGGGTTCGTTGCAATGCTGGTAGATGCCAAGGCAAAGCAACCGCTGCGCCGCGCGGGAAATCCGGGACGTGATCCTGCGTCGCAGGACCCAATAGCTGATCACGGAGTGCTTGCCATCCACCAGGGTACGATCTCCCCAGGCCGACATCGTGTGGATACCGCGTGGATTCAACTGATCTCTTTCCGGGCTGACGATTCGAACCACCTCCTCTCGATAGAGGTGAGGCGTGCAATGCAGTATTCGATTGACGGCGATTGCCTGGCCGTATCCGCTCTTGCATACCTGCGCCACGCGCAACAACTGGTCGCCTTCCGTGACGACGGCGCCAGCGGAGCGCGATGACTGGTGATCGATCTTCACCGGATTCTGTGGATGCGCGTGCCATGGGCCGAGAAGATCGGATGCATAGCACAGGCAAAGGTTGTCGAACGCACCCAGTGATACGTCGGTGTACGCCAGCCAGAAGTATCCCTGGTGCCAGAAGATGGTGGGGTCGGCAACCTCGGTATCGTCAAGGAGTACCGCGACCTGTGCCCAGCGTCCGCTCTCGTCGCGCCGGTTCAGCACGCAGCGGCGGCTTTGCGCCGATTCCGCGACGCAATACAAGGCGCCGTCGTGAGGAAACAGATAGGGGTACGACAAGTGACCCGCCAGCCCGAGATCGACATGCTTGGGCGCATCCGGCTCGACAGAATCGCCGAGCTTCAACCTGACAATGCGGCCAATGTTCCGCTTGAGATCGAATTCCTCGCAATAGATTTCATCCTTGCTGCCGGGCACGCCGAACGGATCCGCCCAATACCGGGCTCCCTTGCGCTTGCCGATCCATCGCACCGGCAAGTGTTGTGAGCGCATGGCTTCGGTCAAGCGCATGTCGACGACGCCCACCATCCAATAGTCAACCAGCAGGCAGCCCCTGAGCAAGCGCAACAAGCGGTGGCCCAGCTCCCGCAATTTCCACATCATCCGCTGCAGCAAGCTCGCACGCTTGCCGTCCGGCTTCCACGCCGGACGCGGCTCCAGGGCGCCGAGCACGGCAATCTCGCGCACCGCGGACAGCAACAGCTTGGCCGCATAGCTGCACAAGCGCTGCGGCGATACGCGTTCGCCCGGACAGGCGAATGCCCCCGCCTTGTCGATCAGGGTGGCTCCCGACGCAGTGCTCGCAACAAGGTTCAGATGAATGCCGACGCCCGCCGCGATCGTTTCGAGTCCATGGTGCCCGTCACCCAGCACCACGCCGCGCCGATCGCAAAGGCGCCATACACCCTCGACAGCATCGCTTTGGGAATCCGCGCCGAGGCGGCCAGTGAGATCGACGATTGCAGAGACCTTGCGCAACCGCGCTGCAGCGTCAGCGCGATCAGCTTGCGTCGTGCCCTTGACGCTGCCATTGGACGGCTCGAGCTCCCGGACAAGGGTCTCGCAGATGCCGGACGCGTGGATCCGGTTCACCAGCTCGTGTTCCCACGACGCCGGATGGCGTGACTCGAGCACGAAGACAATGACGGGCAGCACGGCAGCGCCTGACACCTGGCTCGCGCTCCGGATACTACCCGTCGTCGGCTCGCAAACCAGATCGGATTCCGTGTGCATCACATCGAGTTCTGTGGCGATTTCTTGCATACGACCTCCCCCTTGCCGTCATTGTTCGTCATGCGGCCGCCGCGATCAAAGCGCAAACGGGTGTAAGGCCCGCCTGTTTTGTGCGCAGGCATACAAAAAACGCCGCCGTAGCAGCCGCAGGCCGCCGACAAGGCGGCCTTTCCGGAACATTGTCCTGTCCAGGAGAAGGCGTGGCCCGCTTGGAAAACCCGCCGCGGGCCGCCCGGGGCTGGCGTCAGCCGGTCACGCCCATGGCCGGATCCGACACGCTGTCCTTGCCGGTCTCGATACGCCCGGCAAAGCGCCGTGTGAAGCCGCCTTGCGACGCCGTCACGGTGAAGTCGTACCAGTTGCCCTGCAGACCCACCGGCCAGTGCTGCTGCAGCTGCTTGCCGGCCGGCACCTCGAAACTCCACGGGCCGTCATTGCGGTAGGCATTGGGCCGCACGGTGAAAGTGCAGGCGGCGCTGCCGGTGTTGATCAGGTCCAGGTAGACCGCGGCGTTGGCGATGTCATAGCAGACGCGGATCTCGGGCGCGCTGGCGCCCGCGGCGCCGGCCGCGGCAACGTCGCCGATGAAGGCGCGATGGAAGCCGTTCGGGCCGAGCACCCACAGGTCGTACTTGCCGGCGTCGCTGGCGAAGACATCCCAGCTGCCGTGCAGTTCCTTGCCCGGCTCGACCATATAGCGGCGCGGCACGCGGTCCAGGTGCAGGCGGTCATAGACGTGGTAGACCGCGGCGGCCTTGCCGGCGTTGGCGAACAGCAGCCGTACCACGCGTTCGCGGGCGTCCTCGCGGGCGCTGACATGCAGCTCGTACGGCAATGCGCGCGACGGACGCGTGCCGCGCTCCTGCGGCGGCATCGGCTGGGTGCCTGCCGCGGGCAGCGGCACCTGCGGCAGCACGCCCTGCGCGGTGCGGATGGCATCCGCGCTGGCCTTGTCGCGGTTGGGCAGCGAGGGCAGCGGGTTGGCGTTGGGGCTGACGAAGTTGAAGGCCGAGACCAGGTCTCCCGCCACCGCGCGGCGGAAGCTGCTGATGTTGCTTTCCACGACGCCAAAGCGGGCCTCCAGGAAGCGCAGCACCGAGGTGTGGTCGAACACCTGCGAGTTGACCCAGCCGCCGCGGCTCCAGGGCGACACCACATACATCGGCACGCGCGGGCCGGGGCCGTACGGCTGCTTGTCGACGTGGTATTCGGTCGCCAGTTCGCCGGTGGGCAGCGTGGTCGCGCCGGCAAGCGCATCGCCGTCGTAGGCGGGGGCGCACGGCGGCGGCACGTGGTCGAAGTAGCCGTCGTTCTCGTCGAAATTGATCAGCAGCACGGTCTTGCTCCAGACCGCGGGATTGGCGGTGAGCGCGTTGAGCACCTCCTGCGTGTACCACGCACCCTGCACCGGGCTGGACGGCCCGGGATGCTCCGAATAGGTGGCCGGGGCCACGATCCACGACACCTGCGGCAGCGTGCCGGCGGCAACATCGTCGCGCAGTGCCTGCAGGAAGCCGCCATCCGGCATGGTGTTGGCCACGCCCTTGAGCAGCGGGCTGATGGCGTCGTCGGCGCTGGTGTATGGCGGATAGGGGCTGCCGTTGGGCTGGTTGCCGCGCGCGGCGTTGGCGTCGCGATATTGCTTGAAACCCGCGAGCGGGTTGTCGGTGAAGTTGTCCGGCATGTTCTGGTAGACCTTCCAGCTGACGCCGGCTGCGTTCAGCCGCTCAGGGTAGGTGGTCCAGGTGTAGGGCGTGTTGGAGCCGGTGAAGGAGTCGCCGCTGTTGTCGATCACCGGGCCGCCATGCGTGCCGGCCGGATCGTTGGTGCCGGTCCAGTGGAACAGCCGGTTCGGGTTGGTGCCGCCGTGGAACCCGCAGTGGTAGGCATCGCACAGCGTAAAGGCATTGGCCAGCGCCATCTGGAAATCCAGCTCGGCCTCGGTGTAGTAGCCCATCGACTGGGTCTGCTTGTAGGTGGGCCACTTGTTCATGCGGCCCAGGTCCCATGCGGCCTGCGCATCGGGATAGGAGTGCGGCGTGCCGCTGACGCGCTGCGCATTGCCCGCGCTGCTGTCGAGGTGGTAGGGTAGCACGCTGCGCGTGGTGCTGCCGTTGGTATAGGTCTGCTGCCAGACGTTGAGGCCGCCTGCCAGCGGGATCGGGAAGCGGTCGCCGAATCCGCGCACGCCGCGCAGCGTGCCGAAGTAGTTGTCGAACGAGCGGTTTTCCTGCATCAGGATGACCACGTGCTCGACGTCGCGGATGGTGCCGGTGGCATTGTTCGCGGGGATTGCCAGCGCGCGGCGGATGGCCGGCGGGAACGCGGCCAGCGCGGCGGTGGCGGCGGCACTGCCGCCGGCAAGCTTGAGGAAATTGCGTCTGCTATGCGAATTCATTGGATCTGGGCCGGATGGGTTCAGGATAGGCGGCGAGGCGGGAGCCAAAGCGGGCGGCTGCCTGCGTCAGCTCAGGGCGCGCAGCGTAGTTGCGGCGTGACTGCGGGCGGCTGGCCGGGTTCGTTGCCGCCACCGCCCGGGGTGCCGCCGGGCGTGCCACCCGGCGTGCCCGTGGCCGGGCTGTCGCCGGAATCGCCGCCGCAGGCGGCAAGCGCCAGGCACAGCAGCAGGGCGGCCAGCGTGGAAGATCGGAGAGTCATGGTGTTGTGCTCCTGCAGGGGACGGGGGGCGCCGTGGCGCCCCGGTGAGTTGTCGGCGGATCAGGGGTTCAGGGTGGACAGCGGCTGGCGCGCGCCGGTGATCGTCTTCAGCTCGTCGAGCGTCAGCACCCGCGTCCACATCGCCGCGGGCTCAGCGCGATGTCGGCGCCGTTGTGCGCCAGCTTGTAGGCGTCGATATTGGAATCGACCCGCAGCGACTTGCCGGTGAAGTTGTCGTCCGCAAGCGAGCCGCCATCGGTGCCGGCAACCCACGGACCGAGCGTGGCGCCGCCCTTGCTGTCGGCAAACGGCTTGCTGTCCATGCTGAAGTACGTGGCCAGGCCATCGCGCAGCGTGGGCGCCAGCGTGACGGGTTTGACGTAGTGGATCTGCGCCAGGTACGACACCGGCACGTCATTGCGTACCAGCGTGTAGTTGAAGCGGTACAAGCCCGTGGGCATGTCGAAGGCGCTGTCGGTGAACTCGCGCGACCCGGGCGCCAGCGAAGCCACCACCACGCCGTCGCGCAGCACGCGCGTGGTGCCGAAGGATTCGGTGGGGTTCTGCCAGCTCAGCGTGATGGTGTCGCTGTAGCGGCCGACGCTGGCGCCGATCGCCCGTACGCCGGCAGCAGTCGCCTGCAGCGGTGCGCCATCGAGCCGGCTGGCGGCGGGGTCTGTGGCCACGCCGGCGTGCGCGAGCATCGTCGGCACGAGATCGGCCTCGGTCGGCAGCGCCGACAGCTCTGCCGCAGTGATGGGGGCGGCGGCGCCCGGCCGGGCCAGCGCGGCGTTCAGCGTCTTGTTGGTGGCAAGGAATGCGGTGCGGTTTTCCACGGTCGGCGCCGTGGTGGTGGTGCCGGTGGCATCGGGGCCGTGGCTGGTGGTGACCAGCACCAGCCAGTCTTCGCCCGGCTGCGCCTGGCGGCGCGTGGCGACGGCGGCCAGCAGCTCGCCCAGCGCCTTGTCGGTATCGACGAGGGCGCGCGCATAGGCGCCGCCGCCGAATCCGCCGATTTCCGCTGCCGCAGCCGGGGCGCTGTACTGGGCGAACACCATGCCATAACCGGACTGCAGCTGTCGCAGCGCGTTCTGCGTGACGCAGCTATCCACGCCGGCACAGTCAACCAGCGTATCGAGCGCGCCGGTTTCCTGTTCGGCCTTGAGCAGCGCCGGCAATACCGGCGAACTGATCGTGGCGCCTTGCTGCAGCACCGGCTTGCCGGCGTCGCGAAGGTGGCGGAAGACAGTGGGCGCCTGCAGCGGCGTGCTGCCGGTGTCATCGTCGACGCCGTGGCGGTTGACCCAGGTGCCGGTCAAGACCGTGGCCCAACTGGGCGCGCCCAGCGTCGATTGTGCGGTGACGGTGCCCGGCACGCCGCCGGTGGCGGCCGGCACCACGTTCAGCTGCGCCAGGTTGGGCAGCTCGCGCCGCAGGATCGCGCCCTGGACCTGCGCATAGGTGGCGCCGTCGATGCCTGCCAGCAGCACGCGCGGCCCGCCCTGGCCGGCGGGCGCCGGCGCCGTGGTCACGGTGTCGGCCGGCGCGGGCCCGCTGGCCGCGGTGTCATCGCCGCCGCACGCCGAGAGTGTCGCTGCCATTGCCGCCGCCAGCGCGGTCAGCGCCGCCCCGGCCCGCGCGCGCCCGTTGCCGTCGCCACGCGCTGCATGCTTTCCTGCCATGTGTCATTCCCCTGTCTGTCTGCGTTGTTCTGCGCCGGCGGCCGGTGCCGCGTGGCGGATTGCGCTCCCCGCAATGCGCTCGCAGAGTAAAAACAGGGGTTGTCACCGTGGTGACAGAGGGGGAAAGAATGCTGATGCCGCTATTCGGATTCTTGCGCGTATTGCGGGCAAAGGGGCTTTAGCTGCCGGTGGAGGCATAGCGGCGCAGCCCGACGCGCCATGCGCCCATCGCCATCAACAGGAACACGAACACATCGTCGCTAGATTGCCTCTCTGAATCGCCTCGCGAGCTTATGCAAACGCTCATCGTCCTCTGGTGTCCGATGACTTGCGGTGAGTTTCCACCATGCTACGTAGAGGCCGTAGGCAAGCCATGCGTCCCGGATATTGTTGCCGCGACCGCTTTCCGACTGGCTGAGGATAAGGCGAATCGATTTCTCGGTGGTGGCCGTAATTTCGTCGTAACACTTTCGAAGATTCGAACTCGGGTCGGTCGACGTGGCTGACTCGGCCAGGCTCGCCGCAGTGTGAAGGGAATGGCACATGCTCGCTTCCAATAACGCCGCCATCTTTAATGGCCCGGCCGCGCCTGACTATCGGCTCGCAGTTGGCAATGGAGCTGGCGCCGTCGCCGCCTGCGGTGTCGCCTCCGGGCATCGACGCAGGTCGCTGAGTGTCTGCAATTGACGCGCGCGATTGTCGGCGCTTTCCATGGCGCTACGCTTCTCGATCATGTTCCCGATGCCGAAGTCTCCCAGGAATGACAGAACTGAACGGCCACTGAACTCGCTCTCCTTCTCGACGGCCTGGGTAAAGCCATTTACCTTGGCCTGCTCAAGCTGAATCTCACGACAGGACATCGTCTGCCGCTCGAAGTCCGTCACCGTCCCGACCCGCCCGTAGTTCTTTGTCGCGCAGCCCTGAATTGTCAACAGGCCAAGACCAATCGCCAGAATTAACCGATTCATGAGGAACCCCCTCTTGTTGTAGTGTCAGATTAGTTCCTGCGGGGTTCGCGCAATATCGAGCAGAAGTATGTTTCAGACGTGAACATGCCGGAAGTCGCACCTGGTTTGGCCAGCGTCTACGAAACAGCCTTCCGTCTGCGAGAAGCGATTTGTCGGCGTAGAAAAGAGGCTAACCCTCATGGCCGATCATTGGTTCCGATAGGCGCGCCTCGCCTTGCATGATTGGCCTATGCGGTTGCTCCTGACTGGCCTACTGGAACACCAGCGTGCCCAGCGATTGCCCATTGCTATCGAATACCATGGATTTGGACGAAACAAAGCTGATGTTGCCGCTGGTGTCGATGCGAAACGTGGTCTCATCCTCGGCGATGCGGGCATTGCCGTTGTCGAACACCGTGTCGAGCAAGGTCAGCAGCAGGCTGTTTCCGGTATCGGTGGCAACGCTATAGGACTCGGAAAGTGTACCCACCTTCGTGGCCCGGGTGCTGTCCGAGTAAATAGTGGCGCTTGCCAGAGGTCCCGAGTCGCCGGCCTTCACTGTCGGCGGAATCGTATGGTCGGCGAACACCACGAAGGCATCCCCCTCGTCGATCACCATCACGGCATAGGTAACAGTATTGCGGAAGACGGTCCTGGTGTTCGAGAACGGCACCGAATTGCCATTCGCGACAAGCGTGCCGCTGAGGGTTTCAGTGGTCCTCAATACCGAAGTGTTATTCAGAAAGGTCGCAACGAAAGGGGTGGCGGTCAGTGTTCCGGAGCCTGATACCGGCACATTCTCTACCGTGCCGGAAATCGAGAAATTTGCGGTCAGCCCATTCGCAGCCAGACCTGCCATGGCTGTGCTGAGTGGCACCGTCAGAGGCTGCACCGGCGTGCTGGCTGCCTCGTTGCTGTCGTTGTCGTCGCCCCCGCCGCCGCAGCCTGCGAGAAAGAATGAAATTGCAAGCACAAGAAGGAATCTCTTGGACATCGCAGTCTCCTCGCCGAAGTGTCCCGGATTCGAAACTTGTCTTGGCATGCGACCCGGCGGAACGGGCAGGGCATGGCGCAAACCGCAATTTTTCCATACCCGCAACCCATGCGAAATGCCCTGCTGTCGGCAGGCTCGGCGCGCGAGGTCGTCACCCCAAAATAAGCCGCAACAAAGATGCCAACACTGTCTGATGTGTTGTTTTCATTATGTTATGGCAGACATATGGATTCGAGGCGCTGGTGAAATCGGTGCAATCTGTTTCGTTCAGGATACAGTCCGCAGTTCCTAAGCGGCGAGCCTGGCCAATCGCTTCGCGAAGCCGCTGAAATCGGCGTCTCAGCGGTGGAGTATCGAGTGACCGCAACCCGCACAACAGTCCTTGGGCTTCGGTCGGGACCGCCTCTTGATGGCCGGCAGCGTCCCACCCCGCTGCACGACCGCTGCGCTGCACGCCAGTCCCGCCAATTCCGGTTTCCTGCCCGCCTCAGCTGCGGAATCCCACGCTCTGCATGATCATCCGCAGCGCCCATGCCGCCACCCCCAGCGCCGCCACGCTGGCGAGCCAGATCAGCACCAGCCAGCCCAGCCGGCGCAGCCATGTCGGCGCCGTCATCAGTGATAGCCCTCGCCGTGGCGGACCTTGCCGCGGAACACGTAGTAGGCCCATACCGTGTACATCAGGATGAAGGGGATGATGAACAGTGCCCCGACCAGCGCAAAGCCCTGGCTCTGCGGCGGCCCGGCCGCGTCCCAGATCGAGATCCCGGGCGGGATGATATTGGGCCAGACGCTGATCGCCAGCCCGCTGTAGCCCAGGAACACCAGCCCCAGCGCATACAGGAAGGGCGCCATGTTCGGCTCGCGGCGCAGCGCGCGCATCAGCATCAGCATGCACAGCGCCACCAGGATCGGCACCGGCGAGAACCAGAACAGGTTCGGCAGGCTGAACCAGCGCTCGGCGATCTCGGCGTGCGTCAGCGGCGTCCACAGGCTGATCACCGCGATCACGGCCAGCAGCAGCCATGCCAGCGCCCCGGCCAGCCTGATCATGCGTTGCTGCAGGCCGCCCTCGGTCTTCATGATCAGCCAGGTGCTGCCCAGCACGGTGTACGCCACCACCAGCCCGACGCCGCAGAACAGCGGGAAGGGCGCCAGCCAGTCCAGCGGGCCGCCGGCAAAACGGTGGCCTTCCATCTTGATGCCGTCGATATAGGCGCCCAGCGCCACGCCCTGGAAAAAGCTGGCGGTGGCGGAGCCCAGGATAAAGGACGCGTCCCACACCGGGCGTTCGCGGTCGTTGGCCTTGAAGCGGAATTCGAACGCCACGCCGCGGAAGATCAGGCCCAGCAGCATCAGCATCAGCGGCAGGTACAGCGCGCTCAGCACGACCGAGTACGCCAGCGGGAACGCCGCCAGCAGCCCGGCGCCGCCCAGCACCAGCCAGGTTTCATTGCCGTCCCAGACCGGCGCCACCGTGTTCATCATCACGTCGCGGTCATGGCGGTCCGGAACGAACGGGAAGAGCATGCCGATGCCCAGGTCAAAGCCGTCCATCACCACGTACATCATCACGCCGAAGAAGATGATGACGATCCAGAGAAGGGAGAGATCGATGCCCATGGTGTCAGCTCCGGGTGCGCGCGGCGGGGTTGGGGGCAAGGACTTCGTCGTCGTCCACGGCGGAGAGCGGGCGGGCCGGCGTATGCTCGCGTCCCGGGCCGCCCTCCGGTCTTGGCGCTTCCAGCACCGGCCCCTTGCGCACCAGCCGCATCATGTAGGCGATGCCGACGCCGAACACAAAGAAGTACGCGATCACGAAGATCCCCAGCGTCAGCGCCAGCTCGGGCACGCCGTGCGGCGAGACCGCGTCGGCGGTGCGCTGCAGACCGTAGACCACCCAGGGCTGCCGGCCCACCTCGGTGGTGTACCAGCCGGCCAGGATCGCGATCACGCCGGCCGGGCCCATCCATAGCGCCATATGCAGGAAGGCGCGGGCGCGGTACAGGCGTTCGCCCCGGCGCAACAGCAGGCTCCAGGCGCCGAGCGCGATCATCAGCAGTCCCAGGCCCACCATCACGCGGAACGACCAGAACAGGATGGTCGAATTGGGCCGGTCCTCCGGGGCGAATTCCTTCAGCCCCTGGATCTGGCCGTCCCAGGTGTGTGTCAGGATCAGGCTGCCCAGGCGCGGCACTTCCACCGCGAAGCGGGTTTCCTCGCGCTGCATGTCGGGCCAGCCGAACAGCAGCAGCGGCAGCCCTTCGTTGCCATGGTTCTCCCAGTGGCCTTCGAGCGCGGCGATCTTGGCGGGCTGGTGCTTGAGCGTGTTCAGGCCGTGCAGGTCGCCGATGACGGCCTGGATCGGCGCGACGATCAGCAGCATCCACATCGCCATCGACAGCATCTTGCGGATAGCCTGGTTGTCGCGGCCGCGCAGCAGGTGCCACGCCGCCGAGGCGCCGACGAACAGCGCCGTGGCCAGGAACGCCGCCACGCTCATATGCAGCAGGCGGTAGGGGAAGGACGGGTTGAAGATGACCGCGAACCAGTCGGTCGGGACCACGCGGCCGTCGATAATCTCGAAACCCGCCGGCGTCTGCATCCAGCTGTTCGACGCGAGGATCCACGTGGCGGAAATCAGCGTGCCCAGCGCCACCATCACGGTGGAGAAGAAATGCAGCCCGGGCCCGACTCGGTTCCAGCCGAACAGCATCACGCCGAGGAAGCCCGCCTCCAGGAAGAAGGCAGTCAGCACTTCATAGGTCAGCAACGGCCCGGTGATGCTGCCGGCGAACTCGGAGAAGAAGCTCCAGTTGGTGCCGAACTGGTAGGCCATCACTAGCCCGGAGACGACCCCCATGCCGAAGTTGACGGCGAAGATCTTGGACCAGAAGTGATAGAGGTCGCGGTAATGCGGGCGCTTCGTGCGCAACCAGCAGGCTTCCAGCACCGCCAGGTAGGCGGCGAGGCCGATGGTGATCGCGGGAAAGACGATGTGGAAGGAAATCGTAAAGGCAAACTGGATGCGGGCGAGGTCAAGCGCGGTCAAACCAAACATATTGTTCTCCGTGGCGCTGGCCTGGCGCACGCCTGCGGGACGGGCGCGGCACTGCTGGGGGCAGGCCGGCCTGCCGGCGGGGGCGCGCCGGGGGCGCGGGCCGTAGGCGCGTGCGGTAAGCGTAGTGTACGCCGCGTGCAGCGCGATTGGCAGCAGGCCGGCCGGGTGACATTTCGCCGCAGCGGGCGGCGTGAGCCCAACCTGGGCCGACTGCCAGAGGTCATCCTACTCATCTGCCCTTGGCAATAACAGCATCACCTTCAAGAGAAAACACCGTATCAGTTTTGCGCGGTGCAACAGGTGCCACTGCTGACATGCGCGGCAAAGAAGTGCATAGTCACGCGCTTGCCCTGATGCCTTCCCTGATGCCTTGTCTGGCGCCCACAGCGGTGGCGCGCGTCTTGTCTCCATGGATTCCACCTTGCTGATCGTGATCACCGGCGCCGCCGTCGCCGGGTTTGTCCAGGGCCTCTCCGGCTTTGCCTTTGGCATGGTGGCGATGTCGTTCTGGGCCTGGGCCATCGAGCCACGGCTGGCGGCGGCGATGACGGTGTTCGGTGCGCTCACCGGCCAGCTGCTGGCCGCGGCATCGGTGCGGCGCGGTTTGTCGTGGCGGCGGCTGTGGCCGTTCGTGGCCGGCGGCGTGGCTGGCATTCCACTGGGCGTGGCGGTCCTGCCGATGCTCGATGCGCTGTGGTTCAAGGTGGTGCTGGGCGCCTTCCTGACGCTGTGGTGTCCGGTGATGCTAGTGGCGGGCCAGTTGCCGCGCATCGGCGTGGGCGGCCGCGTGGCGGATGGCGTTGCCGGTGCGGCCGGGGGTGTGATGGGTGGCATCGGCGGCTTCACCGGCGTGATTCCGACGCTGTGGTGCACGCTGCGCGGCTTCGACAAGGATGAGCAGCGTGCAGTGATCCAGAACTTCAACCTTGCCACGCTGGCGATGACGATGGCCGCCTACGTCGGCAAGGGCATCGTCACGCGCGACATGCTGCCGATGTTCCTGGTGGTGGCGCCCGCGATGCTGGTGCCGACGCTGCTCGGCACGCGCCTGTACCTCGGCATCAGCGAGGCCACCTTCCGCAAGATCGTGCTGACGCTGCTGACGGCGTCCGGCGTGGGCTTGCTGGCGACTTCGGTGCCGGCGCTGCTGGCGCGCGGCTAGGCGCCTTCCGCGGCGGCCTGGCGCAGGCAGGCCAGCATCTGCTCCGCGCTGAGCGACGGCGCGCGTTCGCGCAGCGTAATGATGCCAACTGGCGGCAGTTCCACCGGCACATCCATCGACAGCACCTGCAGCTTGCCTTCCGCCTGCATCGCACGCGCCACCGATTGCGCCATGAACCCGGCCGCGCCGCGCTGGCCGACGAAGGTCGCCAGCGCCAGGTAGGACGATGTCTCGATCACGTCCTGCGGCGGATGCAGCCCGTAGCGGTAGAACGCCTGCTCGATCTTCACCCGCAGCGATGCCCACGGTGGCGGCAGCACGCACGGCATTGCCGCCAGGTCGGCCCAGCCGGGGCGGGTCTTGCGCGCGAGCTTGTGGCCGCGCCTGACCACCACCACCATCGGCTCTTCGAACAAGGCCTCGGTCACCAGGTCCGGCGCCGCATAGCCGGGCTCCAGCCGCCCGACGATCAGGTCCAGCTCGCGCAGGCGCAGCTTGGGCAGCAGGTGCGTCAGGTCGCCTTCCTCTACCAGCACGGTGGCACGCGCATGGCGGTCCTTGAGCAGCCCCACCGCGCGCGCCAGCAGAACCGGCAGGGCGGCGCCCATCGAGCCCACCTGCACGCGCCCCGACGCGCCGCTCTGCACCGCCGCGATCTCGTCGCGGGTCTGCTCGTACTGCGCCAGCACCGAGCGCGCGAAGCGCACCAGCGATTCGCCGGCGGGCGTGGGCTCGGTGCCACGCGTCGAGCGCGTAAACAGCGCCAGTCCCAGCATCTTCTCGACTTCGGTCAGCACGCGTGACACGGCGGGCTGGCTCACCGACAGGAACTCCGCGGTACGTCCGAGGTGGCGGAATTCATCCAGCGCCACCAGCAATTGCAGATGGCGCAGCTTGATGTTGGAGCGCAGCGCGCGATCGATCTTGACCATGGCGGCAGTCTACCTAACAGAAACGTTATGAAGCAATGCCAGTTTTTGATTGGATTGTTATGTTCGGCGGAGACAGAATGCCTGGCATGACTGACGCCGGGCCCGCACCGGTCGCCCATAATCAAAACACGGAGACACCCGCAAATGACCCAAGGACTCCCCATCGACCTGAAGCGCCGCAACCTGCTCATCGGCGCTGCCGCCGGCGTGGCTGCTGGTGCCGCCGGCGTGCTGCTGCCGGGCTCGCGCGCGCTGGCCTCCGCGTATCCCGAGCGTCCCATCACTTTTATCTGCCCGTGGCCGGTCGGCGGCACGGCGGACCAGTCGATGCGCGCGCTGTGCCAGGTGGCCAGCGGCATTCTCAAGCAGTCGATCGTGGTGGAAAACCGCGCCGGCGCTTCCGGCATGATCGGTACCAAGGCGCTCGCGCGCGCCACGCCGGACGGCTACACCATCGGCCAGATCCCGATCTCGGTCACGCGCTTTGCCCAGCTCGGCATGCTGCAGCTGGACCCGCGCACCGAGCTGACCTACCTGGCGCGCACGTCGGGCCAGACCTTCGGCATCGCCGTGCCGACCAACTCGCGCTACAAGACGCTGCAGGACGTGGTCGCGGCGGCCAAGGCGAACCCCGGCAAGGTCACCTATGCGCACGCCGGCATCGGCGGCGCGACCCATGTCGGCATGGAGCAGTTTGCGCTGGCCGCGGGCGTGCAGTTCAACGCGATCGCCTACAAGGGCGGTGCCGCCGCACTGCAGGACGTGCTGGCGGGCCAGGTGGAACTGCTGGCCGATTCCAGCTCGTGGGCGCCGCATGTGGAAGCCGGCAAGCTGCGCCTGCTGGCGACCTGGGGCGAGCAGCGCGCATCGCGCTTCAAGGACACGCCCACGCTGAAGGAACTCGGCTACAACGTGGTGGTGGAAGCGCCCAACGGCATCGGCGCGCCCAAGGGCCTGCCGCCCGCGGTGGAGAAGACGCTGCGCGATGCGTTCCGTGCCGCGGTGGCGAGCAATGAATTCAAGCAGGTCGCGGCACGGCTGGATGCGCCGCTGATGTACCTGGACGGCCCCGACTACAAGAAGTACGTGGCCAGCGTCTATGCGCAGGAAACCGACCTGATCAAGCGCCTGAAGCTCAAGGAACTGCTGCAGCAAAGCTGAACGCAGTCGCATCGAGCGCAGTCGCACAGTCTGTCGCACCACCGTCTTTCGCACCACCAGCCGTCCATTCAAGCGAATCACAAGTGAAGCCCAATCCCGTCATCCGCCTGCACGCCAACGACAACGTGCTGGTCGCCCGGCATGAACTGTCGCTGGGCCAGCAGCTTGCCGAACCCGCGGTGCGCGTGCGCGCGCAGGTGCCGGCGGGCCACAAGATCGCGGCGTGCGCCATTGCGGCGGGCACGCCGGTGCGCAAGTTCGATACCGTGATCGGCGTGGCCGCGCGCGATATCGTGCCCGGCGAGCACGTGCATTCGCACAACCTGACGCTGGTCGATTTCTATCGCGATCCGGCGTTCTGCCAGGACGTACGGCCGGTCGACTACGTGCCCGAGGCGCAGCGCGCCACGTTCAACGGCTTCGTGCGCGCCGATGGCCGCGTGGGCACGCGCAATTTCATCGGCATCCTGTCTTCGGTCAATTGCTCGTCCACGGTGATCCGGCAGATTGCCGCGCATTTCACCCCGGAACGGCTGGCAGCCTATCCCAACGTCGATGGCGTGGTCGCATTCGCGCAGACCAGCGGCTGCGGCATGTCGTCGCCGAGCGAGCATTTCGACGTGCTGCGACGCACGCTGGCAGGCTATGCGCGCCATCCCAATCTGGCGGGCGTGCTGATCGTCGGTCTGGGCTGCGAGCGCAACCAGGTCGCATCGCTGGTCGAGTCGCAGGGTCTCGAGCCCGGACCCGCGGTGCATACGCTGGTGATGCAGGACACCGGCGGCACGCGCGCCACCATCGCGGCGGGCATTCGCGCGATCGAGGCGATGCTGCCCGCGGCCAATGCCGCGAAACGCCAGCCGGTGCCGGCCAGCCATCTCAAGATCGGTCTGGAGTGCGGCGGCTCGGACGGTTTCTCGGGCATCAGCGCCAACCCGGCTCTGGGCGCGGCCATGGACCTTCTGGTGCGCCACGGCGGCACCGCCATCCTGTCGGAGACGCCTGAGATCCACGGCGTCGAATTCATGCTGACGCGCCGCGCCATCTCGCCGGAAGTCGGGCAGAAGCTGCTCGACCGGCTGGCCTGGTGGGAGCGCTACACCGCCGGCCACAATGCGCAATTCAATGGCGTGGTCGGCCACGGCAACCAGCAGGGCGGCCTGGCCAATATCTTCGAGAAATCGCTGGGCTCGGCGATGAAGGGCGGCACCACGCCGCTGCAGGCGGTGTACGAATACGCCGAGCCGATCGATCAGGCCGGCTTTGTCTTCATGGACTCGCCCGGCTATGACCCGGTCGCCGTGACCGGCCAGATTGCCAGCGGCGCCAACCTGATCTGCTTTACCACCGGCCGCGGTTCGATGTTCGGCTCCAAGCCCGCCCCGACGATCAAGCTCGCCTCCAACTCCGCCATGTACCAGCGGCTCGAAGAGGATATGGACATTAACTGCGGACTCGTGCTCGACGGCGAACTGACCGTGCCCGAGATGGGCGAACGCATCTTCCAGCATATCCTGCGCGCCGCTTCCGGCGAGCCGACCAAGAGCGAGATGCTGGGCCTGGGCGACAACGAGTTCGTACCCTGGCACCTCGGCATCGTCAGCTGATTGCCGGCTGTTCCACCATTTTTTCCCGATTCCCGATGGCCCTGAACCTTGCCGAGCCCGCGCTGCTGCGCACCCAGAACCTGATTGACGACCAATGGCGCGATGCCGGCCTCGGCGCTCGCCTGTCCGTATCCGATCCCGCCACCGGCGAGGCCTTTGCCTGTGTGCCCGACAGCGATGCCGGCGATGCGCGCCTGGCGGTCGATGCCGCCGCCGCCGCATTCCCGGCCTGGAGCCGGCGCACCGCGCGCGAGCGTGCGCAGCTGATCAAGCGCTGGCACGCACTGATCCTGCAACACCAGGAAGACCTGGCTCGCATCATCTCCACCGAGCAAGGCAAGCCCCTCAAGGAAGCGCGCGGCGAGGTGCTTTACGGCGCCTCGTACGTCGAATGGTTTGCCGAGGAAGCGACCCGCATCTGCGGCGACATCGTCGCGGAAGCTGTGCCGGGCCGCAAACTGCTGGTTCTCAAGGAGCCGGTAGGCGTGGTCGCCGCGATCACGCCGTGGAATTTCCCGCTGGCGATGATCGCCCGCAAGATTGCTCCCGCGCTGGCCGCCGGCTGCACCGTGGTGGCCAAGCCCGCCGAAGACACGCCGCTGACGGCGCTGGCGCTGGCATGGCTGGCGCAGCAGGCCGGCATTCCGGCGGGCGTGCTCAACATGGTCACCGCCTCGCGCGAACATACGCCCGGCGTGGTCGATGCCTGGCTGCTCGACAGCCGCGTGCGCAAGATCACCTTCACCGGCTCCACGCCGGTGGGCAAGCACCTGGCGCGCGAATCCGCCGCCACGCTGAAGAAGCTGTCGCTGGAACTGGGCGGCAATGCACCGTTCATCGTGTTCGAAGACGCCGACCTGGATGCCGCGGTCGATGGCCTGATGGCTTCCAAGTTCCGCAACGGCGGCCAGACCTGTGTCTGCCCGAACCGCGTCTATGTCCATGAGGCGGTCCACGACGACTTTGTCGAGCGGCTGGCGCAGCGCGTCGGCGCGCTCCATGTCGGCCCCGCGACGGACGAGGCCGCGCAGATCGGTCCGATGATCAATGCGCGCGCCGTTGACAAGATCGCCCGCCACGTCGACGATGCCGTCACCCGTGGCGCGCGCGTGGTCACCGGTGGCAAGCGCGTGCGCACGGAAGATGGTCCGCACTACTACGCGCCGACCGTGCTGGTCGATGCCACGCCGGCGATGGAGCTGTCGTGCGAAGAGACCTTCGGCCCGGTTGCGCCGATCTTCCGTTTCCGCGACGAAGCTGAAGTCATCCGCGACGCCAACGACACGCCGTTCGGACTGGCCGCGTACTTCTACTCCAACGATGTGCGCCGCATCTGGCGCGTGGCGCAGGCGCTGGAAACCGGCATGGTCGGCATCAACGAAGGCGCGATCGCCGCCGAGGCGGCGCCGTTCGGCGGCGTCAAGGAATCCGGCTACGGCCGCGAAGGCTCGCGCCACGGCCTGGACGACTACATGCACACCAAGTACCTTTGCCAGGGCCAGCTCGGCTGAAGCGCCGGGCTATCGCCAGGCAATCGCCAGGTAATCGCCAGGCAATCGCCAGATCGAACAGGAACAATGCACATGCCCGCAGACAATCCCTTCAAGACCGCGCTGGCCGCGCGCCAGCCGCAGATCGGCCTGTGGCTGTCGATGGCCACGCCATACCTGGCCGAAGTCTCGGCCACCGCCGGCTTCGACTGGCTGCTGATCGACGGCGAGCACGCGCCCAACGACCTGCAGACCACCTTGCAGGCGTTGCAAGCGGTCGGCGCCTACCCGTCGCAGCCGGTGGTGCGCGCCGTGTCCGGCGACGTGGCCCTGATCAAGCAACTGCTCGATATCGGCGCCAGGACGCTGCTGGTGCCGATGGTCGACACCGCCGAGCAGGCGCGCGCGCTGGTGAGCGCCACGCGCTACCCGCCGCAAGGGATCCGCGGCGTGGGCAGCGCGGTGGCGCGGGCCTCGCGCTGGAGTTCGCGCACCGACTACCTCGACGTGGCCGATGACGAGGTCTGCCTGCTGGTGCAGGCCGAGACCGTCACCGCGCTGCAGAACCTGGAAGCCATCTGCGCGGTGGACGGCGTCGACGGCGTCTTTATCGGCCCCGCGGACCTGGCCGCATCGATGGGCCATCGCGGCCGCCCCGGCCATCCCGAAGTGCAGGCCGCGATCGAGGGCGCAATGCGCACCATCATCGCCAGCGGCAAGGCCGCCGGCACGCTGACCTCCGATCCCGCGCTGGCGCGCCACTACCTCGAACTCGGCTGCACCTTCGTGGCCACCGGCGTCGACGTGCTGGTCTATGCCAACGCCGCGCGCAAGCTGTCGGCATCGTTCCGCGAGCAAAAAGCGGCCGAGGCCGACGCTGCCGCCGACAAGCCTTCCGCCGCGTACTGACCCGCTCCAGGACAAACCATGCAAGCCGTCCCCCAGACCTCCGAAGCCACGTTGCGTGCGATGGAAGCCATCGTCGGCGCCAACGCCTGCCGCACCGGCGCAGCCGACACCCAGGCCTACGTCACCGACTACCGCGGCATCTACCGCGGCCAGGCGCAGGTGGTGGTGCTGCCGTCGTCGACCGAACAGGTCAGCCAGGTGCTGCAGTGGTGCCATGCCAACCGCGTGCCGGTGGTGCCGCAGGGCGGCAACACCTCGCTGATGGGCGGCGCCGTGCCCGACGACAGCGGCACCGCGGTGGTCGTCAACCTGAGCCGCATGAACCGCGTGCTGGAGGTCGACACCATCAATGACACCATGACCGTGCAGGCCGGCGTCACGCTGAGCGCCGCGCGCGGCGCCGCCGAAGCGGAAGGGCGCCTGTTCCCGCTGCGCATCGGTTCCGAGGGCTCCTGCCAGATTGGCGGCAACCTGTCGACCAATGCCGGCGGCACCGCGGTGCTGCGCTACGGCAATATGCGCGACCTCGTGCTCGGCATCGAAGCGGTGCTGCCCGACGGTCGCATCTTTTCGTCGCTGCGCGGCCTGCGCAAGGACAACACCGGCTACGACCTCAAGCAACTCTTCATCGGTGCCGAAGGCACGCTCGGCATCATCACCGGTGCGGTACTCAAACTGATGCCGCAGCCGCGCAGCACCGCCGTGGCGCTGGTCGCGGTCAAGGACCCGGCCGCCGCGGTGGCGCTGCTCGGCGAAGCCAAGCGGCTCTCCGGCCAGGCCGTCAGCGCCTTCGAGCTGATCTCGCGGCCCGCGCTGGAACTGGTGCTGGAATACCTCGGCAACGTCGCCGCGCCGCTGCAGGACCGCCATGACTGGATGGTGCTGGTCGAACTGACCTCCGGCACCGACGCCGAAAGCCTCAACGCCACGCTGATGGAAATCCTGGAGTCCGGCTTCGGCCAGGGACTGGTGCTGGATGCCGCCGTCGCCTCCAGCCTGTCCGACGTCCAGACCTTCTGGCGCATCCGCGAAGAGATCTCCGACGCGCAGACGCGCACCGGGGGCAGCATCAAGTGCGATGTCTCGGTGCCGCTGTCGCGCATCGCGGCATTTGTGGAGGAGGCTTCGGCCAGGGTGCTGGAACTGGTGCCCGACGCGCGCATGGTGATCTACGGGCACATGGGCGACGGCAACGTCCACTTCAACCCGCTGCGGCCCCGGGGTCAGGCTGCAAAGGATTTCCTGGCGCAGTGGTACGAGCCGGTGTCGACGCTGGTGGATGGCCTGGCTTATGCCGGCAACGGCTCGGTCTCGGCCGAGCATGGCGTCGGCGTGGCCAAGCGGGACGACCTGGTGCGGTACAAGTCGCAGGTCGAGCTGGAACTGATGTGGCAGGTCAAGCGGGCGCTGGATCCGATGAACCTGCTGAATCCGGGGAAGGTGCTGCCAGCGCCCTGAACCATCACTATTGGCAGATTCTGGCGATCACCGGCCGCAATGGCCGGGGAGGGCGCACGGCCGCCGTGGCAAGAATCTGCCGTCTCGGCTAAGGTGAGGGGTATCCAGAACGCCGGAACAGGCGCATGCCGGCCTCCGGCACACGCCCGGCCCCCGCCGAGACCAATATGAGCGCCCCCGCCAACGATACCGCCGCTGTCCCCACTCCCCTCAAGAAGCCCGAACTTGACTATCCCTGCGGCGACGCGCCCGAGCCCGGCCGCGCCAGCGAGATCGTCCCCGGCGTGCTGTGGCTGCGCATGCCCATGCCGCTCGGCCTGAACCATATCAACCTGTGGGCCATCCGCGACGGCTCAGGCTGGGCCGCGGTCGACTCCGGCTTGCAGACGCCTGAAACAGCGCAAGCCTGGCGCACGCTGTTCGGCGACGGCGGCGCGCTGTTTGACGGCCTGACGCGGCTTTTTGTCACCCACATGCATCCCGACCATATCGGCATGGCCGGCTGGCTCCGGCGCAAGTTTGGCTGCCAGCTGTGGATGACCCGGATGGAATACCTGATGTGCCGCGTGCTGGCCGCCGACACCGGACGCGCCGCGCCAGACGACGCCATCGAGTTCTACCGCCGCGCCGGCTGGGACGACGACGCCATCGAGGTCTACCGGACCCGCTTCGGCGGCTTCGGCAAATTCGTCCACGCCTTGCCGGAAAGCTTCAGACGGCTGGAAGACGGCGCCACCCTCCGCATCGGCGACCACGACTGGAAGGTCGTCGTCGGCACCGGCCATTCGCCGGAGCATGCCTGCCTCTATTGCCCCTCACTGAAGCTGCTTGTCTCCGGCGACCAGGTCCTGCCCAAGATCTCGTCCAATGTGTCGGTATTTCCGACCGAACCCGACGCCGATCCCATGGAAGACTGGCTGTCTTCGCTGGACAAAGTCAAGGCGGCCGTGCCGGACGATGTGCTGGTGCTGCCGGCCCACAACGAGCCGTTCCGCGGGCTGCACGCCCGCATCGACTATCTGCGGGCAAGCCAGATGCAGGCGCTGGATCGGTTGCGCGGGGCACTGGCTCAACCTAAGCGGGCAGTGGACGTGTTCGGCGAACTGTTTTCACGGCCGATCACGGGGGCGGGCGGGTTGTTGGGGATGGCGACAGGGGAGAGCATCGCGCATCTGAACTACCTGCTGCATCGTGGGGAAGCGGTGCGGGAGATGGCGGCGGATGGGTGCTATTGGTATCGGTTGGGGTAGCTGGCGACCGGGCGGGAGGCTTGTTTTGCCCCGATGGTGTTGCTGACGTACAACGACCATCGGCCCTCGCTGAGCACGCGATTGTCTACTGGAAGGCGGCAAATGTTTGCCGCTTTTTTTTTCGCGGATCGAGTCGATCGGACTGACTTCAGCGCGGAAGACGAATTGAGAAAACTCCGAATCCGCTGCGCGACTTTCAAGGTTTCCGCGCGACGCAGACAACGCGGCGACCAGAAAGTAGAAGCGTTCCCGCACGCGGCGTCTTAATCCACCTCAATCCACTGCCCCACCAGGCAGGCTGGCTTTTTTCATCCGCGGAAATAGGCCAGGGTTTCCGCCTACTTCTCAGTGACAAATTCCGGGAAGTCTGCGTCTGTGCGATTCCACACAGACGATAGGCAGGGCGGCGCACATAGGGGTTTCACCTAGCAGAGCGAGCAGGTGTCATCAAAATTTGGCCACGTGACTTATTCCGATCATCATTTATGGCTAATGGATTACACGCATTAACTCGTTTGACCTCGGTTGATTTATTTGAGCATTTTTTGTGTTTATTTTTCGGGCTGCAAATTTTTTAGTCATTCATTTATCTGACGATTATCTTGAACCTCCACCGCAGAATAGGATTGGTCTGATTTTGCAGTGCAACAAAATTGTGGTAAGCAGCCGCAAGATCCAAGCCGGGCGCGGATCTCAGCAGTGTCGAGTGGGCCACTCGTCCCCTGTTGAGTGGATTGAGATGCATCTAGTTGCAGCCAAATGTGCTGTCATCACCCTTCTGGGGGGCGGGTGTGGGAAATTGTTACCAGATGTTGCCTTCGCTGCGGCTGACCCGTATTATTGCGCGCTGCAAAAGTAGCGGTGGCGTAAAACGCCATCCGGTCAGCAAAAAAACACAAACGAATAATGCGTGGAGCAAATCGGGAAGCGGTCGCCAGCATCATGCTCGTGGCCCGTGGGTCATTGGCTTGCCGGCCGCCTCGCACCTCGCGGCTGGCGACGCCTCAGTGGGCCGCTATCCCCCCATCGTGCAAGGCTGGCGCGCGTGCAGTAATGCGCACTTTTGGCGCCCGGGGCTTTGATGCCTTCACCCTGAGCGACATCCAGCAATGAACCGGACCTCGGTCCGGTCGGACGTCTCTGTCGCGGTTTCCGTCTGGAAGGCGCTTTTCTTGCGCGAGGCCACTGGTCGCCTGGCGGGGGGGCGTACGGCCTGGCTGTGGCTCTTGCTCGAGCCTGCTGCGCATATCATTTTCATGATGGTGGTCTTTGGCGTAATCCGGCATCAGGTACGGCACGATGCAAACATAGAAGTTTTTGTGCTCGTTGGCGTCTGGGGGTTCTTTCTGGTGCGAAACGTCGCGCAACGCGGCATGGAAGCCATCAGCGCAAACCAGGCGTTGTTCTCGTACCGGCAAGTGAAGCCGGTCGATACCGTTTTAGTTCGTGCCACCGTTGAAGCGTTCCTGAACACCATCGTCGGGGCTGTGCTGTTGGCCGCGCTGGCGCTGTTGCAAATTGATGTACGACCACATGATCCGCTGCTGGTTATGTGGTCGGCGTTCCTGCTGTGGTCCTTCGGATTGGGCCTTGGTTTGATGTTTTCCGTTGTGGGCACCCTCCTGCCGGGGCTGGGCAAGCTCATCCGGATTGCCTTCACGCCGCTCTACTTTCTTTCTGCGGTCATGTATTCGGTGTCCGGGTTGCCCCGGGGCATGCGCAGTGTAGTGCTAATGAACCCGATCGCTCATGGGCTGGAAGCCATGCGTAGCGGCTGGTTCGCGGCCTACCGTGGCGAGACGCACATCAGTCTGGAATTTTTAGCCTTCTGTGCAGCGGTCACTGTTTTCCTCGGACTGGCTTTGTATATGCGTTACGCAACCAAGTTGGCGGCGCAATGATTGAGATCACCGACGTCCATAAGCGCTATCGCACCGCCCATGGTTCCAAGTGGGTGCTGAAAGGCGTGTCGCTCTGTATTCCGACACAAAGTCGGGTGGCGCTGATCGGCGCGAACGGTGCCGGCAAATCCACGCTGCTGCGGTTGGTCGGCGGTATCGATCAGCCTAACAGTGGACGCATTGAGCGCAACTGCAAGGTTTCTTGGCCACTGGGGTTGACCGGTGGGTTCCAAGGTTCTCTTAGCGGTCGGCAAAATACGAAGTTTGTCTGTCGCATCCATGGGGTCAGCGACGACCTTGCCGACAAACTCGAGTTCGTGCGCGAATTCTCGGAACTGAACGACGCTTTCGAGGACCCGGTCAAGACCTATTCCTCGGGCATGCGATCCAGGCTAGCGTTCGCCATGTCGCTTGCTTTTGATTTCGATACCTATCTGGTCGATGAACTCACGGCAGTCGGTGATGCCGCATTCAAGCACAAGTCGCAGAAGGCTTTTCAAGATCTCGCTGACCGCGCAGGACTTGTGATGGTCTCGCACAGCGAATCCACGCTTAAGAGCTTCTGCCAATCGGCAGTCTGGCTGCATCAGGGTCGCGCGCATTGGTTCGATTCCGTCGAGGAGGCCCTGCGCGAGTACAGGGAAAGCATCACAGCATGATGAAGACGATCACGTCGGGCGCCGCAGGGCAGATTGGCCGCCTGACACGCATGAACAGCCTGAACCGTATCTGGCAGGTGGCTATCGCCGCCTGCCTTGTCGCCGTTGCATACTGGAGCGTGATTGCGTCCGACCTCTATGTGTCGGAAGCGCGCGTTGTCATCGAGCGCAGCGACGGCGTGGGTGCCAGCGCGACCGACTTCACTTCGCTGCTGGTCGGCAATACCGCGCCACAGGACCTGCTGCTGCTGCGGGAATACCTGCTCTCCGCTGACATGCTCAAGAGGCTGGACGAGCGCTTGGGCCTGCGCAAGCATTACGCGGACAGCGGCCGGGACCCGTTGTCCCGGCTTTGGTTCGAGGATGCGTCGCTTGAGCGTTTCCATGATTACTATCTGAAACGCGTGAGCGTCGAATACGATGACTTCGCCCGCGTTTTAGTGATCAAGGTCCAGGCGTACACCTCGGAAATGGCCCACGCCATCAGCACCGAACTGGTCCGGGACGGCGAACGCTTCATGAACGAAATGACGCACCGCATCGCCAGCGAGCAGGTGGTCTATATCGAGAAACAGGTACACGATCAGGGCGAACGCCTGAAGGCGGCACGTCAGGCGCTGGTTGCCTACCAGAACGCCAATGGCCTGGTATCGCCGCGCGGCGAAGTCGAGAGCCTCTCGACCGTGGTGGCAAACGCCGAGGCAACCCTTGCCGAACTGCATGTCAAGCGGAATTCCCTGAAGGACGTCTTTACGCCCCAGTCCCCGGCAATCCAGCAGATCGACGCCCAGATCGCCGCGGTCGAGCGCCAGATGGCAGAGCAGCGCGGCCGGATGGTCTCCACGAAAGGCCGTGGCCTGAACCGCGTCGTGGAAGAGCATGACCGCCTGCAAGCTGCAGCGGAATTCGCCTTCGATATCTACAAGACCGCTATCGGCGCGCTGGAAAAAGCGCGGATCGAGGCAACGCGCAAGCTCAAGAACGTGGCCGTCGTGCAAAGCCCGACGCGCCCGGAATATCCGCTTCAACCCAGGCGCATTTACAACATCGTGGTCTTTGTCCTGATGACGTTGATGCTTGCTGGCGTCGTGCAACTGATGAGCGCCATCATCCGCGACCACCGGGACTAGAAATGCTTAGAAGAATCATCACCCTTGCAGTGGCCGCCGCAGGACTCGCGGCCGTGAATAGTGCGCTTGCGCAGGCCGGAACGCGCATGGCGCAGTCGCCAGCCATCGGGCAAATGGATTATGCGGTCATTGCAGCGCAGGGCGGCACGTCACCTGCTGGCACCACGTTCAGCACGGGCACCGCTGCCGCGCCCATGGTCCCCGCGCGAGCCGAAACGTCTCTGCCTGAGAGCGCTCCGCAGAACAACGACTACACCGCCAACATGGCGAGCGACGCCTTTGGCGCGCAGCTCTTCACCGGCGCGTTCAGCCGCGACAGCGCATCCATCTTCAATCCCAGCCACGTCATCTCCGTCGGTGACCGGATTCAGCTGAGGATCTGGAATGGCTACAACGTCGACACGGTGCTGACCGTAGACGCGGGCGGCACCATCCTGTTGCCCGAAATCGGCCCGTTCCGCGTGCAGGGCATCACAAACGGCAACTTGCAGACGGCAATCAGCAATGCGCTGCGCCGGGTGTTTGCCAGCAAGGTGTCGATCTATGCCAGCCTGCTGGCAGCCCAACCGGTGCGCGTGTATGTGACCGGCGCTGTGCGCCGGCCCGGCATGTACGATGGCACGTCGAGCGACAGCGTACTCCGCTATCTCGACCAGGCCGGCGGTATCGATCCGGACCGCGGATCATTCCTGGATGTCGCGATCAAGCGGGGCAACCAGACGCTGGAAGTCGTCAATCTGTATGACTTTCTGCTGAAGGGCGATCTCACATCGCGGCAACTGAACAATGGCGATGTCATTTTTGTCCAGTCCCGCAAGAAGACCGTGAAAGTCAGCGGTCTGGCAGAAAATGCGAAGCGATTCGAGTTTATGGGCGACCAGGCCCGCCTTGACCAGCTTGTCCGCCTGGCCAAGCCGCTGCCTGAAGCCACCAACGTGCGGGTGGTGCGCAATACCGGAACTGTACGGAACGTCGAATACTTCCCCATCTCGCAAGGCAACCAGATCGACCTGCGAGATGGTGACGAGATTGAATTTACGGCTGACAAGCGGCCGGGGACCATCACTGTCCGCGTGGAAGGCGAACACACCGGACCTCAGGAATTTGTTCTTCCTTATGGCACGCGCATGGGCCAGTTGCTCAGTCAGGTCCAGTTCACGCCGGAATCGGATTCCGAAAGCATCCAGCTGTTCCGCCAGAGTGTGAAGGCACGACAGAAGGCATTGCTCGGTGCCACGCTGAAGACCCTGGAGTCCAGCGTATTGACCGCTCGCTCTGGGACGGCGGAGGAAGCTCAGTTGCGCAAGGAGGAAGCCGCACTGATGCTGCAGTGGGTGGAACGCGCAAAGAAGATTGAGCCCACCGGCCAGACATTGATTGCGAAATCCGAGGCTCGCAACGGTCTGCTTCTTGAAAATGGCGACATTCTTCGCGTGCCAGTGAAGGATGGTCTTGTGCTGGTCAGCGGCGAGGTGCTCTTTCCCAACGCCGTTGCCTATGACAGGAGCATGGACTTGGATGAATTCATCCAGCAGGCCGGCGGCTTCTCACAGAACGCTGACACGTCGCGCGTGATTATCGCGCATCGGGACGGCAGTTTCTCGGATGGTAAGAAGGATGACGCGGTACGAGCGGGCGACGAGATCATGGTGTTGCCGAAGGTGGACTTCAAGACGCGTCAGTTTGCGAAGGATGTGTTCCAGATTCTTTATCAGATTGCGATCAGCGCAAAAGTTGTTCTGGGCCTGTAGGAACCTGTCTAGCTCAGGCAGCTTGCAAGACAAACAACACAATGAGAAGTAACGTAAGCCATGCTCCGCGTTTGCTCTCCCTGGCAATCATACTATCAAACATCGCATGCTTCGGGGAGCGGATGAGGAATGATGCAAGAAGAACGGATATACGTTTTTGCAGATCCCTTCAATTCGGTCACGAGTGGAGTAACCGCGTACATTCGAGAAGCAACACACGTATTGTCGGCACGTGGATGGAAATCAATCGTCATCGGAATAAAGCCTTCCGAGTCGATTGAAGCGTTTAGAAAGCGGTTGGCGAAGGAAGTACACCTTCTAGGGAAGCGTATATGGATGGTAGAGGCGCCGGAAAGTCTTGCAGCCAGTGTAGGCATCTCGTCCGAGTTTCCTATACACATACGTCTGCATCTTTCGCGACAAGTCGGAAAGCTTCTCCAAGGTCATCGAGCCGAGATGCGTGAGTTGAGGCTTGAACAGCGCGAAATTGCAAGAGCAACGTACGTCTCCGCTCCTTCACAAAGCGCGGTCGCTTTATCACGGGTCGCTTTTCGATTGCCAGATTTCGTCATCATCTACGGTAATCCTCTAGCAATTTTGTCATGGACCACAAAGCAGAAGCGCTTTGAAAGCCTATTCATTGGAAGATGGCAGTCCTTGAAGGGCGTCCACTTGCTGCACGAATTAGCCGCATACCTCAAGGGAAAGAAAATTGGAGTACTAACCGATCGCAGTATCGAACGGACGTTGCCCGACGAATTCCAGCTTGTGACTGCGGATACGGTCGATGCAAAGAGAGAGCTGATTCGCGAAAGTCACTGCGTGATGGTTCCAAGCCTTTTCGAGACAGCAAGCATGGTGGGGCTCGAGGCATTAAGCGTAGGTACGCCGGTAGTGACGTGGAGCCATGTGGGTCTAACCGAGTATGCATCCAGTCCCATGGTGTGTGCCGTAGAACCGTTCGATCTCGGTAAATTCGCATTAGCATTGGGCGAGGTCGCTGGACTACCAAGAGACCAAGCAGGATGGAATAAGCGTGTAGTGGAAATTAATGACGGCTATCTGACAGTCATAAGGCGAATGATGCATAAAACGCCATTCGGCGGTACATTTGGACTGTTGCCTCCACCAAATACAGAATGGTTGAAAATTATAGAAAATCATCGGGAAGGAACCATGAATAAAAATGAAAGAAGTGGTTTTTCTAGGAAGTTTAGGAAACTTCGTCGAGACCCTGTGGCTTTTTTTAGGGATTCCTGGATTGCGGATATATTTGTGCCTCCTGGCTCTAAATTGAATGCGACGCTAAATGCTCCGTCTGGAACGAGAATTGCTGTAGGCCCGAAGCAACAGAATGAGGAAGGTGGCAACCAAAAAGGCCGTGTGAATATTTTGACGCAAGGTGAACCGCCATCCATCGTGTCGGAATTGTTGCCTGCATTAAAAGACGTCGGAACCCAAATCATTCTGAACGAAAAAACGGATAACGAAATTAAAAAATTATCCTACGTTGACCCTATCACCCTAGCTGTTTCGGAGGTAGCAGCCGTCGATTCGGATACAAACGTAACCGCAGAGCCGGTTGATACTGACCCAGAGGAGCAACGCGAAAAGTTCTTTGCACCTTTGTTTGCTGATATCAGAGAAGATCAACGCATTTCATTCGGAAACGTAGAAAACAGACGTATCGGGTGGCGCGTCGGCTTCTTCTACTCCGAAACGGACAGGGATCTTGCGGAGGAACTATTCCGTAAAATGAACGAGTTCGAGGATTTTCGACCACTGAGAGCAGAAAATATTTATGTTGGCAGATTCGAAATCTCTGATTGCGTGTCTACATTATCTTTGATCAATAAAATCGATGTCGCAAATAAAGCGAAAATTTCTGCGGTCGATCACATTATTTTACTGAATGCGCCGCCGAATCTTCAGGAGGCGCTAAGAGTCTGTGGCACAAGGCAGAGAATTATCGCCATTGATACTTTGGGGAAGGGGGCGGAGGCCACTACTCCCGACGTCGATGTATTGATTAGGGTTGCTACCGGGAAATCAGTTTCTGGCTTCAAAACGCTGCGAAAAGAAATCGTCGTCAGTGACGAGCGACTGATCGTCTTCGCCATTCGTCGTGCTGTTCAAGAGGGTGGTCCGAAGAGTCCAGATATGCTCATCCCTCTTGTTGGGGGAGGTGAGTTTAACCCGAATTTTTTTAGTTTTGATTCGAGTCGATATCAAGGAGTTATTGAGATTGACGGGCAAGTAGACTTTCAGGTCGAGTCGTTAGAAGAGTTTTGCGATAACTTCGCTGAGTCGATTAAGTCTATGCACATCCTTGATTCGGTTTACTGCCAATACCGCTCTTTGTGTGAAGATGTAGAACGTGGCACAGGGTTGGCCGCTCTTCTCTGTGCAGCTCTTAAGGATGGGATTTTGTTCGATGTCCGACATTAAAGTTGTCCATATCTCTCAAACTCCACTTGTTGGGGCGCCTTCCAAAATTGCTGCCGCGACACGGATGGCAGGATATTACGCGCACGCGATCTGCATGGTGGACTATCCGGCAGGAGGCGGCTTGGCTGGTAAGTTCGTCAATGATTCAATCGTAATGCATGGTGCGCCTCCTGTAATCGAACAACTTGTGGACCGCATTATCGGTGAGGCTCATATCGTCCATGTGCACAACGAAATCCCCTTGGAAAAGGCGGAGTGGCTATTGGATCGAGCGACGAAGGCTAGATTCGTATACCAAGTTCATTCACCCGTACGTGAAGGTCCACTTTATATTCCACGAGCCGATGAGCTTGGCTTACCTTTTACTGCTCACCTGGTAGTTGGACAATATCAGCCCCGGCACTATCCATCATATAAGCCGGTTCCGAATATAGTGTTAGATGCACCTAGCTGTGCTCCTCGGGAGGAGGGGCAGAAGTTGCGCGTCATGTTTAGTCCAACACATGCACGCAGCGGACGCTGGAACGCCAAATACTCGAAGAAATTAGAAGTGGCGATCGAATCGCTGACCAAAATGGGTTTGATCGAAGCGATATGGCCGGAGCAACCAGTGTCCCCCAATGTCTTAATGGCGCTTCGACGAACTTGTCATGTCAGTATTGATGAGATTGTTACCGGTGCTTTCCATCAAGTTTCGATGGAAGGACTTTGTGCTGGCAACGTCGTAATAAATCGTGCGGATTATTTTTCAAAGGCTATGATGGCCACCTGCGCCGGGGCATCGGAATTGCCACCATTCGTCTACGCAGACGATGAAAACATTGCAGGCGTGCTGGTCGATCTCGCACGGGACTGGAAGAAAACAGCTGAATTACAGGCCGAGAGTAGTGCGTATTTCATGAAGTATCTCCGACCTCAATCTATAGTAAAGTCCTTTGTGAAAGCATATCGTGAAATTATTTAACCGAGTTTCCACCTTGCGCGGGGCTAGCAAAGGTCGACGTGCGTTTATATTGGGAAACGGGCCGTCGGTAAATCGCGAAGATTTATCCTGTTTAGCTAATGAGATGACTATTGGGATGAATGCATCAACGTTGCTGGAGCAGCGTTTTGCGTTTGTACAAAATTATTATGTCGTCTCAGATCGACGATTTCTTCTTCATCCGACGAAACGTGAGTGGGGAACAACTCAACTTCACAGTGAAACGGTAAGAGTTATTCGACGTGATCTAAGAGATGTCGACGATCCAAGTTTGGAGTCTCGAACGAAGTATGTTCGGGCCTTGAAACGCGATGGTTATTCACGTGACCTAGCCGCAGGTTACCACTTTGGTTGTACGACAACTATGTTGGCGATTCAACTGGCAGGCTATTTAGGGTGCAAGGAAATCTATCTCTTAGGAGTTGATTTGCGATATAGCCCACAGCAGCCCCGTTTCTACTCGGAGGACGAGCCGCAGTTGGAGGATTCGTTCACAAGCGTCCAGATTTGGAATATTGCGAACGCGCAGCGAATACTTCAGACGACCGGGGTGAACCTATTTAACTGTAGCCAGGATTCGCTTCTGCGACCATATGTACCAACCGTCGCATTTTCTTCCTTGTTTTGCGATGAAACTTGAGCGAAACGAGTGGCTACTAGTGACAACCAGGCTCCTTGAAATTTTTTATTGAAATTCAATGCTTAAGATCGCGAACACGATTCATGTCGGGAACCAGATGCCTATGGTTCTTTTCGGGGGTATCAATGTGCTCGAATCTACCGAGCTCGCACTTCGCTCCTGCGAGGAGTACGCTCGGGTAACGGCGAAATTCGAGATGCCATTAGTCTTCAAGGCAAGCTTTGATAAGGCGAATCGCTCGTCAATTCATTCCTATCGTGGTCCGGGCCTAGAGGTTGGTCTGAAGATATTGAAAGAGGTGAAGGCTAAGTTTGGGATGCCGGTGATAACAGATGTCCACGAACCTTGGCAGGCTGAGTCCGTCGCTGAGGTTGTGGACGTACTGCAACTCCCCGCCTTCCTGGCCCGCCAAACAGATCTCGTTGTCGCCCTTGCCAAGACTGGCAAGCCGGTGAACATCAAGAAGCCGCAATTCCTGAGCCCCTCGCAGGTCGTGAACATCGTCGAGAAGTTCAAGGAAGCTGGTAATGACCAGCTGATCCTATGCGATCGTGGCACGTGCTTTGGCTACGACAACCTTGTCGTCGACATGCTTGGCTTTGGCGTGATGAAGAAAGTAACGAACGATATGCCGATCATCTTCGACGTGACCCACGCCCTCCAGCAGCGCGATCCCGGTGGCGCAGCATCGGGTGGACGCCGGCAGCAAGTTGCGGAACTGGCGCGTTCGGGTATGGCCGTTGGCCTGGCCGGCCTGTTTCTCGAAGCGCACCCCGATCCGGCCAATGCCAGGTGCGATGGGCCCAGTGCCTTGCCACTCGACAAGTTGGAGCCGTTCCTTGCGCAAGTAAAGGCGATCGACGACCTTGTGAAGTCGCTGCCACCGTTGAACATCGATTGATGGAGCTGATCTCGTGTTGAGCGGGGAAAAGGATCGAGTCGCCATCGTTATTCCGGCACGCTATGGATCAACGCGCCTGCCGGGAAAGCCGCTTGCGGATATTCTGGGCAAGCCTATGGTTCAGCACGTCTACGAACGTGCGTGCCAGGTGTCGGGTGTTCATGCCGTCTTGGTAGCCACCGACGATGCACGCGTGGCAGAGGTGGTGAAAGGCTTTGGCGGCCAGTGTGTCATGACCTCGCCTGACCATCCATCGGGCACGGATCGTCTCGCGGAAGTGATGGCGCACGTGCCTGCGGATGTCTACATCAATCTGCAGGGCGATGAGCCGCTGGTTCGGCCCGAGGACATTGCCAGGCTGGCCGCGGGCATGCGCGACGACGCATCGGTGCAGGTCGGTACGCTCTGCCACGGCATCGATGGAGACGAGGCGATCAACCCGAATACAGTGAAAGTTGTCCTGGCCTCGAACGGCGATGCGCTGTATTTCAGCCGGTCGCCTATCCCATACCCGCGGGATGCGGAGGCGGCCACGTACCTCAAGCACGTGGGCGTGTACGCGTATCGCCGCGAGGTACTGGCGGCGTACGCGGAGTTGCCCCAGCCGATGGTCGAGCAGGCAGAGAAGCTCGAGCAACTGCGATTGCTGGCAGCAGGCATGCGTATTCGTGCGTTCGAGGTTGCCCCTACCGGCCCGGGCGTGGATACGCCAGAGTGTCTTGCGCGCGTGCGGGCGCTAATGGCGGGAGAGCAACCCGAATTGCCGCCCTCGCTGGCCGATGTTCGTCTTGTGATCACCGACGTGGATGGCGTGCTGACCGACGGAGGCATCTACTACGACGCGACCGGTGAGTGCCTGAAGCGCTTCCATGTGCGCGACGGCCTCGGTATCCGTCTGCTGGAAGAGAACGGCGTGCGCGTGGCAGTCCTGTCCGGCCGCGACTCGGAAACGTTGCGTAAACGTGTGGCTGACCTTGGCGTCTCGCTTTTCCAGTTTGGTGTCAAGGACAAGTTTGCCGCTTGCCGCGCACTGATGGCTCAGGCGGACGTAGGGCCCGAGCAAACCGCTTGTATCGGCGACGATAGCATCGACCTGCCCGCCTTTGCCGCATGCGGTCTGTCGTACGCGGTCGCGGATTCGGCCAGCTATGTGAAGGCGCGTGCGACGCGTGTGCTGTCGACCGCTGGTGGAGAGGGTGCGTTCCGTGAACTGGCTGATGCCATTCTTCTTGCGCAAGGGAAGGCGCAGGTTTTTGGTACGGCCGAGGGTTTTGCCACGGTGATGTCTGGCGTCGCGCAATAGTCGAAGCCCTACTGACAAGTAGAAACGAACAGAAACAAAAACAAGCAGGGAATGAGAGAAATGACTGGGGTCATTACATTGGCACGCAATGTCGTTGCCGCGGAAATGCAGGCACTCGATCGCATGTCGAGCCGTATCGACGCAGCCTTTGAGAAGGCGATCGACATTATCCTGGGTGCCCGCGGCCGGGTGGTTGTCGTCGGCATGGGCAAGTCGGGCCTGATCGGCAAGAAGATCGCTGCCACCATGGCATCGACCGGAACGCCGGCATTTTCCGTGCACCCGGGCGAAGCATTCCACGGCGACCTGGGCATGATCAAGCCCATCGATGTGGTGCTGATGATCTCCAACAGCGGAGAAACGGAAGAGCTGATCCGTATTCTGCCGTTCTTGAAGCATCAGAAGAACCCGGTGATCGCGATGACGGGAAAGGTCAGTTCAACATTGGCCAGGCATAGTGATGTTGTGCTGGATATCTCGGTCGAACGGGAAGCCTGCAACAACAACCTTGCGCCCACCAGTTCGACAACGGCAACGCTGGTTATGGGCGATGCCCTTGCCGTTGTGCTCTCCGTGAACCGTGATTTCCAGCCGGAAGATTTCGCGCGTTTTCACCCCGGTGGGAGCCTGGGACGGCGTCTGCTGACTCGGGTCGCCGACGTAATGCACAAGGAAAATCTGCCGATCTGCAAGCCGGAAGCTTCTTTCCGCGATGTGGTGCATGTCATCAACCGCGGCCGTCTTGGTATGGCATTGGTGATGGAGGGCGACACGCTCCATGGTGTCGTCACGGACGGAGATGTCCGCCGCGCGTTCGATTCGGATTGCGACTACAAAGCGATCCGCGCCAAACAAATCATGTCGACCGACCCGAAGCTGGCTTCCCCCGATGAGCGCTTTGCCGACGCGGAAGCGCGGATCCATGCAGCGCGGATTGGGGCACTGGTAGTCAAGGATGATTCGGGGCGCGTAGTCGGCATCCTGCAGATTCATGACCTGGGGACCGATGAGCCTTCCGTCTGAGGGTGCCATCGGCATTCTTTCCCACGGCATTCGCCGCATTGAACACCTCTCCGCCTTTCTTGGCGAAGCGGTGATTGCGGTGCATCCGCTGCAGGGTGAACGTGCGCCGCTCACAGGCATTGCTGCCTGGGGGCGGCGGCCGACCGCACGCAAGGCGCAAGTGTTCGCTCGCTCGCGCGGCATCAAGCGCTTCCTGTGCCTGGAGGATGGATTCCTGCGATCGCTGCATCCGGGGGCGTCGTCGCAGACTTGCTCGCTGGTCGTGGATGACCTTGGCATCTATTACGATGCATCGGGGCCGTCCCGGCTTGAGGCCATGGTCTCCATGCCCGTCACGCAAATGGAGCGGGCAAGGGCGCAACGTCTGATTGAGCGTTGGCGTGCGGGCAGAATTTCCAAGTACAACTATGCGCCGGCGTCTGCAAAGTTGCCGGCGGAGCCGTACGTCCTGGTTATCGACCAGACCGCCAACGATGCCTCTGTCCAGTTTGGCATGGCTGGTGGCAGCAGCTTCCGGCGCATGCTGGAGTCTGCGCTGTCGAATTACCCGGACTGCCAGATCGTTGTCAAGGAACACCCCGAGGTCGCACTCGGACGCAAGCGGGGCTATCTTGGCAGCATTCTCGACGTGGGCAATTATCCGCGCGTGGTGCGGTTGCAGGAGGACGTACACGTCGTTCCGCTGATTCGGCAGGCGCGGGCGGTGTTTGTTGTCACATCGCAAGTGGGCTTCGAAGCTCTCCTTCACGGCAAGACCGTACATACCTTCGGTATGCCGTTCTACGCTGGCTGGGGACTGACCAACGACGATCTGCCGGGGCCGTCCAGGCGTCATCCGGTATCGCTGGAGCAACTGGCATTTGCTGCCCTGGTCCGGTACACGCGCTATGTCCTGCCGTATTCCGGCAAACGCTGCGAGGCGGAAGATGCGATCGACTATCTGGCGTTGCAACGCCGGATGCGCCAGCAGTTCCCTGCGCAATTGCATGCGGTCGGATTTTCGCGCTGGAAGCGCCCGATCCTGCGGGATTTCCTGCAAGGGAACGAGATTGTCTTTCATCGGAACCTGGGCGCGGTTCCCCACGGCACGACCGTTGTGCGTTGGGGCCGGACGATCGACACGTCAACTCGCCCCGACCTTTCCGTGATTACCGTGGAGGATGGCTTCCTGCGTTCTGTCGGATTGGGCGCACAGCTGATCCGGCCACTGTCGTGGGTGTTCGACCGCACCGGCATTTACTACGACGCAACCAGGGAGTCCGACCTGGAGCAGTTGTTGGCGAGTGCGGAATTCGATGCCGAAACGCGTTCCCGCGCAGCGCGCCTCCGGGAATCGATCGTCAGCGCTGGCCTGACCAAGTACAACGTTGGTGCGGGAACCTGGAGCCGTCCGGCGGCGGTCCGCAAAGTCATCCTGGTCGCAGGTCAGGTGGAAGCGGATGCTTCTCTCCGGTTCGGAGCCCCCGGCATCCGCACCAATCGCGCGCTGCTTGAGGCTGTACGCGCAGAAGCGCCAGATGCCTACATCGTCTACAAGCCGCATCCGGATGTCATGACCGGTTTGCGCGGAGACCGCAATGCCGAGTCCGGGCTGGCGGCGCTTTGCGACGAAGTCGTGTCCGATTGCCCCATGGATCGTTTGATCGCGGCTGTCGACAGCGTGCACGTGCTGACTTCGCTGGCGGGGTTCGAGGCCCTGTTGCGTGGCAAGCCAGTCACGACGCACGGTGCGCCGTTCTACGCTGGCTGGGGCTTGACCGACGACAGGTGCGAAATGCCTCGTCGGCGCCGCCAGCTTTCGCTCGATATGCTCGTGGCGGGAACGCTGATCCTGTATCCGCGCTACGTTTTGCGCAATGCGCGAGACAGCTTTGCCACTCCCGAGCAGGCGGTTGACCACATGTTGTCGTGGCGCAATGAGTCGCCAACGACGGGTGCGCGATTGTTGCAACGCTGGATGCAGCCCATGCTCAGGCCATGGACTCGCTGGCGCGATGCGGCCGCGGATGGCGAAACGCGGCGGAGCAGAAGTCACGGCGGAGCCGGGCAGGCCCAGGGCGATAGTGGCGGACGGCACCGGTCTGTACCTGCGCCAGAACAATAGGGCGGCAACGGGCAAGAATCAAAAAAGGCATTGGCGGAAAACAAGCGCAGCGTGAGGGTCGGGAAATGTTGTCGTTCAGGAAGACAGCTGGAAGCATTGATATACCGAATCTGACGAGAGTCAGCCGGGATACGGCTTCACAGGATGTTGCAGCGCCGGTCGGGACCGAGCAGGCAAGCATCGACCAGATTGCCAGGCATCGGCGCATCCTTCTACTGCAAGGGCCGAACGGACCGTTCTTCTCACGTCTCCGCGACCTGCTTGTCGCCAAAGGTAGCAAGGTCACCAAAGTCAATTTCAACGGTGGGGACGATTTCTTCTACCGGGCGGGCGATGTTGTCCGCTTCACGCAGCCGATGGTGCTGTGGGAGTCGTTCCTGCGCGACTTGCTGGCGCAGCGTCGTATCGATGCGGTCGTCGTGTTCGGAACCAGCCGGCGTCAGCATCGGATTGCCGCTCGGGTGGCGGCAGCGCTGGGCATCGCCTTCTGGGCCTTCGAGGAGGGCTATGTGCGGCCGGACTACATCACGCTGGAGCGCGGTGGTGTCAATGCCGATTCTCCGATCGCACCGTTGGCGACGGGAGACGTCCCGAAGGTGGCTGGGCCTGCCAGGCCCCGCAAGTTCCGGCACCCATTCCGGAAGATGGCGCTGCACTCGTTCTGGTACTTTGCCGGCGGTATGGCTGACGCACGCCGCTATCCGCATTACCGGCATCACAAACCGATCGGCTTGCATGAACTGGGCCGGTGGATTCGGGCGGCATTTCGCAAGCAACTCTACCGCTGGCAGGAACGAGATCTTCGCGAGCTGCTACTGGCAAGCGAGCATCCCCATTTTTTTCTGGCGCCGCTGCAGGTCTACAACGACAGCCAGATCCGCGTGCATAGCCCATGGCGGCGTATTGAGGACTTTATCGAGTGGACGGTTTTTTCGTTCGCTGCTCATGCGCCGGCCGACAGCGTACTCGTGTTCAAACATCACCCGATGGATCGCGGGCATATGGACTACGCTGCAACCATCGACGCATGCGCTGCACGTTTTGGTGCGAGCGGACGCATTCTTTATATTCACGATGCGCACCTGCCATCACTGCTGCATCGTTGCATGGGCCTTGTGACCGTCAACTCGACCACGGGGCTGCAAGCCTTGTTTCACCGAGTACCCGTCATTGCACTTGGCCGCTGTTTCTACGCCAAACCGGGATTGACGTATCAGGGGCCGCTGGATGCCTTCTGGAACGATCCGGGCGCGGTGGACATGAAAATCTTTACACGGTTCCGGAATTACCTGATCCGTGTCTCGCAGATCAATTCGTCGTTTTATGCCGACGACATGCTGGTGCCGGTTCCAGAGCGGCAATGCTGGAGTATGCGGCGGCGCCTGGGCCGCGTGCTTTTTGCCGTAGGGCTGGTCACAGCGGATGCCTATAGCGGACGAGTGTGGGACGTCACGGCCACCGTAGCCGCACTACTCGGGTAGGCAGCTTCGCTTGTCTGCACTGCGCCCGCGCTTAAATATGCTCATCCTCCAAATCCTTGGCGGCGGATTCAACGACGGCTACGGCCAGGGAAACAACAGACAGAAAAACAAGACTGATGGTCAGCATGCTAGTCCTTTATCGAGCCGGCACGGCTATTGGTTATTCAACGGCCGACAGGACCCTGGTACAAATAGGAGGAAACCCGCATGTGCGTGGTTGTCTGGTATGGACGGTTGCATCGAACCGGGCGCAGCCACGTGTGAGTCGGGGCCAACCCTGTGTTTCAAAACTACAACATGCAAACCGTAACGCCGTCTCGCGTGATTACTCCGCTGGCTGACACACCGATATAGCGGTCGTCTCTCGTTATACTAGGGGGCTGGCTTGCCAGCGCGCCTGCTGCCCTTTCGACACAGCAGGCTGGCTGACTGGCCTGCCACAGCCGCCCCCACCCCAATCGCCCCAATCATCAACCTCGCCCCCGCAGTCATGAGAGAACGCATCGCCGGCTTTCTGCTGATGATCTTTATTGTCCCGCTAGCCGTCCTCGGATACCTGCTGATCGTCTACATCGGCTTCTTCGGCAAGACCGAACGTGGCCGTGCCGGCGTGCGTGCATTGGATCATTTCGTCAACGCCACACTGCTCAACGGCTATGCCTGGGAGTCAGTGTCGTCGCACGCCTGGCGCGAGCAGCACCGCTGGTGGGCGCGCTTCATCATCTGGTTCACTGACAAGTTCCAGCAGGACCATTGCCGCCGTGCCAACAAGCGTGAGCAGCCAATCGTGGACCTGGTTCTGAAGAAAAAACTGCATCACCGGACGCAATGATGGGTGCAATGGTTCAGCAGACGGCTGCACCAGTCGCGTCGGACGTGAAGCGTCGCAAGGTCTATTACGTCAGCGGTTTTGACCCTCGCGGCGCGGCCTACTATCACCGCTTGTATCGTGAGGAATCGGCCAGGCAAGCGGTCCACCATGGCGGCGAGGTTTCCGTCGGCAAGCGGTTGCGGCTGGGTGAGCATGTGAGTGCCTGGAGCGTGGATGGGGAGTGGGATGGCCATGCGGTGTCCACGCAATACCAGTTCCTGCATTGGGACGATCTGGTGCGCAGACATTGGGAATCCAGCTTGCCCAGATTGGTGTTCTCGACGTTGGGCAGGTATGCGCGCTATATCGGATGTGGCGCATTTGGCCGGCTCAGCAAGACATTCCGCGGGCCTTTCTACAGTGCCCTGTATCCGCTGATTTTCCTGTTGCTGCTGGTGCTGCTGTCGGCAGCTTGTGGTGTCGGGGTCAAGGCGATGCTGTCGGCCGCAGGCGGCAATGCGTGGTTCGCTCTGGCGGGAGGAGTTGCTGCGGCCGCCGCGCTGTTTAGTGGTGGCATTGCGCTGGCGAACCGGCTGGCGGTGTTCTGGCTGCTGCAGATCTATCGCTTCGTGCAGGGATGGGGCGAGCGGGAGCCGGAGGATATCAAGGCACGAATCGATACCTTTGCTGACTGGATCCGGAAGGACCTGGAGGCATCGGACTGCGATGAAGCATTGGTGGTTGGCCACAGCGTCGGCTCGATCGTCAGCGTCGCGCTGGCAGCAAGGCTGACGGATGCGCTGGCGCCCGCTCAGCGTCGCCGCGTGACGCTGATCACCCTCGGCCAGTGCATTCCGCTGCTCAGCCTGATGCCTTCGGCCAAGCCCTTCCATCAGGACCTGAAGCGTCTTGCCGAAGACCGCGACATGCAGTGGCTCGACATGAACGCGCGTGCCGATTCCCTGTGTTTCTCGCAAGCGAATCCGCTCGACATTTCCGGCATCAAAGGCGCCAAGGCCGGCCGCCCGATCCAGCAGGTGGTGCGCCCCTTCCGCATGTTCAGCAAGCAGGAATACGCACGCATGAAGCGCAGCAAGCAGCGCCTGCATTTCCAGTACCTGATGGCAAGCGCCTTGCCGAACGAGTACGACTATTTCCGGATGACGGCCGGTCCGAGCCGCGTCCAGCCTTATTGATTTCGCCTCCATTGCAATGAATTTCCAGCCGCCTTACCCCAAGCCGCATACGCGCAAGAGTTCGTTCCTGTTGCGCTTCCTGCGTGGCTGGAATTCGTGGATTGACGTGCTGTTCGAGCGCAGCTATTCGATGAAGATGGGCAAGATCTCGCAACCCGGCATGGACATCTTCATGGTGAACGATGCCGACTGGGTGCGGAAAATCCTGGGCGATACGCATGCGTATCCCAAGCACAAGCTGATGCACCGGATGCTGGAGCCGCTGCTGGGCACCAGTATTTTTACGACCAACGGCAAGGTGTGGGAGCGGCAGCGCCGGCTGGTGGAGCCGGCGTTCGCGCAGGCGCGGCTGAAGCTGGTGTTTTCGCTGATGGCCGATTCGGTGGCGGGGATGACCCGGCGGCTGGATGCGGTGGCGGACGGGCGGTCGTATGAGGTGGACGGCGAGATGACTTACGTGACCGCCGACATCATTTTCCGGACGATCCTGTCGGAGAACCTGGAGGAGTCCGCGGCGAAGGAGATCTACGACGCGTTCCTGGAGTTCCAGCATCACGCGCAGCGGGCAATGATCCTGATGATCTATCGGCTGCCTCCGGTGATCTCTGCGTGGAAGAGCAAGCGCGCGGCCAGGAAGATCCGTGTGATCCTGTCGGAGATCATTGCGCGGCGACTGGCGGAGCGAGACGGCGGGCAGGGCAGCGCAAAGCAGGACATCCTGGCCGGCATGATGGACGCGGTCGATCCGGTCAACGGCGACCGTTTCACCTATGAAGAGCTGGTGGACCAGGTGTGCATGCTGTTCCTGGCCGGCCACGAGACGTCGGCCAGTGCGCTGACGTGGGCGCTTTACCTGATCTCGCAATGCCCGCACCTGCAGGACAAGATGCTTGCGGAGATCCGGGAAGCGGTTGGTGAGCGCGACTTCGAGCTGAGCGATATCAAGAGCCTGCCGGCGGTCGGCAATGTGTTCCGCGAGACGCTGCGGCTGTATCCGCCGGTCGGGTTCTTCGTGCGCGAGGCGGCGCAGTCGCAATGCATCCGCGACAAGTCGGTGAAGGAGGGTTCGCCGATCCTGATTTCGCCGTGGCTGTTGCATCGGCACCGTACGCTGTGGGAACGCCCGGACGAGTTCGATCCCGACCGCTTCGATACGCAGGCCGGCAAGGAGTCGTCGAAGTGCGCGTATATCCCGTTCAGCAAGGGGCCGCGCGTATGCATAGGCGCGGCCTACGCCACGCAGGAAGCGGTGCTGATCCTCGCCAGCATCGTGCGCCGTTATCGTGTCGAAGCGGACCCCAGTCATGTGCCGAACGTGGTCGGACGCGTGACGATCCGGTCCGGCAACGGCGTCCGGGTCCGATTGCATCGCCGCTGAGTCGCGCAGTTTTGCAAGATGATTTCCAGAACTAAAAGATTTCGGGGTACTGACCGATATTGGGCAAAAGCTAGTCGGTCCGGTAGCTGCGATCGGCGCGGCAACTCAAAAATAGGAGCATGAACTTTTCAAAGACGATCGGGGACAGATCGCCGTAGTGAGGCAGACAGATTGATGAATGGTTTCGCTATCGGCATCCGGCTTGCGCATACTTGTTAGATGTTGCATTTCCGTCTTTCCGGCAGCACATAGATTGGCGCTGCGGTGGTTAACGACATAGGAAGACAGGCCTTGGGATCTCTCTATTCCTTCTGCACTTTTCGAACCTATTCAAGCTCGGTGATACAATCTTGGGTCTTTCCGGGGAATATCCATTTCCTTAGGTAAGCTTGGCCTTATGCAAGGAATGAATGGTCGCAATAGGAGGCTCCCCTTATGAAGGCCTTGGTAATACAAGAGTTCTGGCCCCTGAAAACATTAAGGATTACGATTGTAGGGGCATTCTTGTGTTAATCGGATATCATTTATGATATGTGACGATGTGCCATGTCTTGAACTCGGATGATTCGGCATCGATAGGCGCGGCGACGATACTGCCTGTTTTGATGGTTTTCATGTTGAAATTTGTTGTAATATGCTTTATGCCATCGAAGAAATGGCGGGTGGCTAATCTATAGTCCGCAGAGGCTTGCTGATATGAAATGGGATTCGAAATACGTTCGGGAAAAGTATAAAGTACACATGCTGGGTCAGCATGGTATCTACTTTCCATGCGAAAATGCGAAACGTCTAGTGGTTTTATTTTCGTCTATGGGAAAGGACCGGTATGACCGATACAGTTGGTTTTGGCAGGAGGAAGAGCGCTGGGCCGAAACGGCTTATCTATTTTTGAAAGATGACTCGTTTAACTACTTCCTCGGTAATGACGAGAAGCCTCTGACACAGTCTTTCCGAAAGATTATCCTGCACCATATGACGCTGGCAAGTGTCAAGGAAGACCGGGTCTTCACCGTCGGGGGTTCGATGGGTGGCTATGCGGCGATCTACTACGCCAGCCTGATGCAGTTGAATGGAGCGATCGTGTCCAATCCGCAACTGGACTATGCCAGCACGCGCGCCCATAGTTTTTCAAATTGGGAACGGCAGATCAGGCAGGTCGGCTCTCAATGGTATGACCTTGGAGAGTTCATTTTCAAGTGGCCACGGATTCCGAATATATACATCGAGTATGGAAATTATCGCGCAGATCGGCTTGCTGCGGAAAAATTTATCGATGCCGCTCTTGAGGGGCCTAGTCTAGTTATAGCTCGTAAGGCCGATTGGGATGGGCATACCGTGGATAGCTTGTCAAAGACAACCATCGAGAGTTCCATTTGTTTTTTTGAGAATCACGGCTTTGGCGAAGTGCGACAGCGTCCGGATGCCGCTGTAAGTCAGCCTGAGAAGCTAATGACAAAGAGCGTGATCGTGCAAGAGGCTCCACGCCAAGATCATACTATTGAAGGCGTCGCCAGAGCGGGCCAGCACGAATCCGCCGAAAATGACGAATCAATGGGTGCCTTGTAGTTGCACGGAGCTGTGGACGGCCGCCTGCATCGCCGCTAGCCGGCGCGCCGCCAGAACCGGCCGCTAGAACCCGCTGATGCGCAACCCGATCGAGAACAACGCAAATGACCGGTCCAGCTTGCTCGCCGTGACCGGGTTGTAGAGCATCGGCACATATCCCATCAGGCTGTTCTGCACGCCCTGGCCGCGCACGAATACGTCGACGTAGCGGTTGATCGCGTACGACGCCTGCAGCAGGATGGTCTGGTTGAACTGCGACTTGGGCGCGCCATAGGCCGTGTAGCGGTCGTCCAGTTCACGGAAGAAGTACTGCGCGTGGTAACCGGCCACCAGGCTCCACGCGCCATAGCGCCACCGCCATGAGCCGCCGGCGCCGATGAATGCGCCGTCGTCGTTGAAGCCATCGCCCGCGTCCAGGCCGATCTGCCCGGCGTTCATGCGAAAGCCCCCATTGGAGATGGTGGCGCGGCCGACCCGGCACGGCGCCGCCAGCGTGCCGAGAGCCATGTTGTCGGAGCCGACCCTGACGTTGTACAGGCAAGAGCCCTGTTTCAGCGTGCCCTGGATATCGCCGGCGCGAACCCAACTGTAGCCGGCGCTGAGGAAGCCTGTCAGGAAGTGGTTGGTCCAGGGCTGGCCTGTGTAGATCACGTCGGCCTGCACCTGTGTATCGTTCGGGTGCGCGATGGTGAAATCGCTGAACTTGCCGGACGAGGCGGAGCCACTCTTGCTCAGGCTGCCGGTGTAGTTGCCCCAGGCGGACAGGCGCAAGGTCAGCTTCCTCCCTGCATCGGGCGTCGTCACCAGGCCATAGCTGGTGGACGCCAGCCAGCTGTCGATGCCGGCGGAATCGTCGCCATAGGAGACGTGCCGGCGCCAGTAACCTGCCTCCAGCGACCATGCGGGCGACAGCTTGTATCCCGTGCGGAAATGCCCGCCCTGGTAATGACCGCCTCCGTCATAGGCCGCTTCCGCGAAAAACCCCCGCGCTGCCGGAACCACCGGTTCCGCGCTCAGCAGCGCATCCTCCATGGCGCCGTGCGCCATTCCCCATGACGCCAGCATCATGGCGCCGAGACAGATTGCAGTGAGCCTGCGCTGCGTGTTGGCGCCCATGTTGTCTCCCCGGTAGGACTTGTTGTTGTTCAATCCATCTCTGTTCGGGCGCCGCGGCGTCTGTCGCGCTGCTTGGCGTTAAATGAATGTTGGAAAGCGGAGCGGGGATAAACAACCTGGGTTGGTGCGGTAAGGCACGCAACCGGGCTGCAAACGTGGCCATATCCGGGGTTGACTTTAGATCGTACGATATATATCGTACGATCTATCTAGCGATACATCGGAGGACTTATGCGCCACCATCATCACCATTCAAGCCACCCCCACGCCTCTCACGGCAAGGTTCGGGACGCTTTCGTGCGACTCGCTCCGCACCTCATGCGCCATGCCATGGGCCGAGGTGGCGCCGGCTTCTGGGGCAACCGGGACGACGACGGCTTCGGCGGCGACGGCCCCGGCGGCTTCGACAACGAAGGCTGGCGCCGTGGCCGCAAGTTCAGCGCCGACGACCTGCAACTGCTGCTGCTGAGCCTGCTCGACGAAAAACCCAGCCACGGCTACGAGCTGATCAAGGCGCTGGAGACGCGCACCAACGGCTTCTACAAGCCGAGTCCCGGCGTGGTCTATCCCGCGCTGACCTATCTGGAAGAGGTCGGCTACGCCACGGTCGACACCGAAGGCAACAAGAAGCGCTACCAGTTGTCTGAAACCGGCAAGGCGCATCTCGCCGCGAACCGCGAGCGTGTCGATGTGATGGTGGCCAAGCTGCGTCACGTCGCCCGCAAGATGGAATGGATGCGCCGGGCCATGAGCGGCGAGCCGCAGCCGGAGCCGGAGCAGGGCGGCTGGGTGCCTGAACTGATGCAGGCGCGTGCCGCCATCAAACGCGCGATGGTGATGCGCAGCGAAGCCGGCGCCGACGAGCAGCGCCGCATTGCCGCGATCCTGATGCGCGCGGTGGCCGAAATCGAAGCCGGGCCCAGGGCCTGATACGCCGGTGGCGCTGACGCTGGCATCCGTCATCGGCATCCGGACCCGGCCAGTGTCGGGTCCGCAACCAAGGAATACCTCAATGACTGCAAACGCTCCTGAATCCAATCGCGATCTGTCCGTGCAGCGCGTGCGCCATCCGCTGAAGATGCGCCTGCTGCAAGTGGTGCGCACCACGCAGGTCACGCCGCAATTGCTGCGCGTCACGCTGGGCGGCGCGGGGCTGGAAGACTTTGTCTCGGCCTCGTTCGATGACCACGTGAAGGTGTTTTTCCCCGTGGACGGTGCCGACAAGCCGGTGTTGCCGCAGGTGGGCCCCGACGGCATCAGCTTCCCCGAAGGCCAGCCGCGTCCGGCCGCGCGCGACTATACGCCGCGCCGCTACGACGCTGCCGCGCAGGAGCTGGATATCGAGTTCGTGCTGCATGGCGATGGCCCTGCGTCGACCTGGGCGGCGCAGGCGCGGCCGGGCCAGTACCTGGGCGTGGGCGGGCCGCGCGGCTCGTTCGTGGTGCCGACGGGCTTCGACTGGCATCTGCTGGTCGGCGACGATACTGCGCTGCCCGCAGTAGGCCGCCGCCTGGAAGAGCTGGGCGCGGAGTCGCGCGCCATCGTCGTCATGGAAGTGGGCGATGCGGCCGCGCAGATCGCGCTGCCGAGCCGGGCCACTGTGGAGGTGCGCTGGCTGCATCGCGGCGATGCGCCGGAGGGCAGCCTGCTGGAAGCGGCGCTGCGCCAGGTCACGTTGCCGCAGGGCGAAGGCTATGTCTGGGCGGCGGGAGAAGCTGCCGCGATGAAGGCGGTGCGCCAGTACCTGGTCGGCGAGCGTGGCATCGACAAGAAGCGCATTCGCGCCTCGGCCTACTGGAAGCGCGGCGACGCGGCAGTGCACGAGACGCTGGACGACTGAGCCACGGCGGCGGCATGGTGTACGCGGGCGCAGCGTTGCCATAAGATGGCAGGCAACGTCACCGCCGGGAGGACTGCCGTGCTGCCCGCATCCAAGCCGTTGCGCATCATCGCCGCTTCTGCGGCATCCGTTGCCATCCTGGCCGCCTGTGCGCCGGACGCCGTGCGCAGCCGCCAGGCCACCGACTTCAATGCGTATCTCGATTCGCTGCGGACCGCGTGCCCGAACATGATGGTCGGGACGAACAATATCAGCGAGTGGCTGCGCACCAGCGGCAGCCGCAGCGACGACGACTACGTCTACTGGCTGGACCAGACCTCGCGCCTGTACTACCAGCGCATCTCTGCGCAGCAGTACCGCGATTCGGTCAGCGCGGCGCTGGGCGGGCGCTCCGATTCTCCCGCGCTGGACTGCATCGTGCGCCATCTGCCCGCGAAGCGGCCGACAGGTCTGCCGGGAGGCAGGCTCTAGGCATCTGCACACGCCGGTTGTGCAACGGCCGCATCCCCGCTAACATAAGTTCCCGGCAGCTGAGACAGCAGTTGCCAGCGTCGCTCGGACGGTTCCGGGCGCTTACGTAAAGGACTCCACATGACTGCCGCTTCCTCCGGCAAGCGCCGCTTCGCGCGCATCGATCGTCTTCCCCCGTACGTTTTCAATATCACCGCCGAGCTCAAGATGGCCGCCCGCCGCCGTGGCGAGGACATCATCGACATGAGCATGGGCAACCCGGATGGCGCCACGCCGGCGCATATCGTGGCCAAGCTCACCGAGGCGGCGCAGCGGCCCGACACGCATGGGTATTCCGCATCGAAGGGCATTCCGCGGCTGCGGCGCGCGATCTCGCACTGGTACCGCGAGCGCTATGACGTCGAGATCGACCCGGATACCGAGGCGATCGTCACCATCGGCTCGAAGGAAGGCCTGGCGCACCTGATGCTGGCCACGCTGGACCGAGGCGACACGGTGCTGGTGCCTGATCCCAGCTATCCGATCCATATCTACGGCGCGGTGATTGCAGGGGCGGATATCCGTTCGGTGCCGCTGGTGCCGGGCATCGATTTCTTTGCCGAGCTGGAACGCGCGATCCGGGGCAGCTATCCCAAGCCGAAGATGATCGTGCTGGGCTTCCCGTCAAATCCGACCGCGCAATGCGTCGAACTTGATTTCTTCGAGCGTGTGATCGCGCTGGCGCGCAAGCACGATATCTTCGTCGTGCATGACCTGGCGTATGCGGACATTGTCTTCGACGGCTATCAGGCGCCTTCGATCATGCAGGTGCCGGGTGCCAAGGACATCGCGGTGGAGTTCTTCACGCTGTCCAAGAGCTACAACATGGCGGGCTGGCGCATCGGTTTCATGGTCGGCAACCCGGACCTGGTGGCGGCGCTCACGCGCATCAAGAGCTATCACGACTACGGCACTTTCACGCCGGTGCAGATCGCGGCGATTGCCGCGCTGGAAGGCGACCAGCAATGCGTGCGCGAGATTGCCGCGCAATACCAGTCGCGCCGTGACGTGCTGGCCAAGGGGCTGATCGAGGCAGGCTGGCCGGTCGAGATCCCGAAGGCGTCAATGTATATCTGGGCGCGAATCCCGGAGCCATACCGCGCGCTGGGCTCGCTGGAGTTCGCCAAGGAGTTGCTGGCAAAGGCCAGGGTATCCGTGTCGCCGGGTATCGGTTTTGGCGACTACGGCGACGAGTACGTGCGCTTTGCGCTGATCGAGAACGAATCGCGCATCCGGCAGGCGGTGCGGGGCATCAAGGCGATGTTCCGCGCGGACGGGCTGGTCAAGGCCTGATGGCGAGGTGACCTGCGCCCCGGATGCGGCGCAGGTCCTGGCTTGATGCGTTCAGGCCGGAAGGACCAGCGGCAATGGCTGTTCGCCAGGCGCCCACCATGGCTGGAACAGTGCCTGCACATCTTCCGGCGCCACAGCCTCATAACTGGTGGTGCGCCAGCGCGGCGCGTTGTCCTTGTCGACGATCAGCGCGCGCACGCCTTCGATGAAATCCCCTTGCGAGAAGGTGTTGACCACCACCGCCAGCTCCATGCGGAAACAGTCGGCGAGGTCCATGCGCCGGCCGCGCAGCAGCAGTTCACGTGTCGCACAAGCCGACAGCGGCGAGCGCGTACGCAGCACGTCGATGGTGCGCGTGGCCCACGCGGTGTAGCGCGGGTCGTCCTGGCACGCCAGGCCGGCCAGGATGTCCGGCAGGGTGGCATGCGCGGGGAAATGGCGCAGCAGCGCGGGCAGCACCTCTAGCAGCGGTGCGTCGGCGGCGCCTGTCGCGGGTTCGTGCACCAGTGCCTGGCGCAGGTCGGCGAGCACGTCACTACCCCAGGCGATGCCGGCCAGTGTTTGCTCGAGCCCGGCCAGCGTGCCGCTGTCGACGGCGGCATCGGCCAGGCCGCACAGCAGCGCGTCGGCGGCGCCGATGGTGACGCCGGTCAGGCCGAGATACAGCGCCAGCTGCACCGGCAGCTTCGACAGGAAATGGCTGGCGCCGACATCCGGCACCAGGCCGATGCCGGTCTCGGGCATGGCCACGCGCGAGCGCTCGGTGACGATGCGCAGGTGCGCGGCCTGCGCCAGGCCCATGCCGCCGCCCATGACGACGCCATCCATCAGCGCCACCAGCGGCTTGGGATAGCGGTGCAGGCGGTAGTCAAGCGTGTATTCGTCGATAAAGAAGCGGCGGTGCAGCGGCGTGCCGTCGCGGTAGCTGTCGTACAAGGCGCGGATATCGCCGCCGGCGCAGAACGCCTTGGGACCGGCACCGCGCAGCACCACGGCGCGGATGGCGTCGTCATGCGCCCAGGCTTCGAGCTGAGTGCCCAGCGCGACGATCATCGGGTAAGACAGCGCATTGAGCTGGCGCGGCCGGTTCAGCGTGGCAATGCCGACGCCGTTGATGACATCGAACAGGGCCTCGGGCTCGGCGTCATCCTGCGTGCCGGCACTACGCGGCGAGATAGCCGATTCGGTCAGGCGCATGGCAGGCTCCTAGGCGTTGCGCCATTGCGGCGCGCGTTTCTCGAGGAAGGCATTGACGCCTTCGCGCTGGTCGGCGCCGTCGAACAGGTCGACAAAGCGCTCGCGCTCCAGCGCCAGCGCGGCCTGGCGCGGCACGCCCTGGCGTGCCAGGTGCACCAGCTGCTTGCTGTAGGCGGCGGCGCGCGGGCTGACCTTGCCGGCGCGTTGCGCCATTTCCAGCGCGGTGGCCAGCGCCTGTCCGCGCGGCACCACTTGTTCGACCAGGCCGATGCGCAGCGCGGTGGCCGCGTCGACGCGTTCGTTGGTCAGGATCATGCGCTTGGCCCAGCCTTCGCCGACCAGCCACGGCAGCGTCTGCGTGCCGCAGCCGCACGGCAGCAGGCCGACGGCGGCTTCGGGCAGCGCCATCTGCGCGTGTTCCTCGGCGAAGCGGATATCGCAGGCGAGTGCGCATTCCAGGCCGCCACCCATGGCATAGCCGTTGATGGCGGCGATGACCACGGGGCGCGCATTCTGCAGGGCTTCGAAGGCGCTGCCGAATTGCTGCGCCATCGCGCGCGCATGAGCACGGTCGCCGTCAGCGAAGCCGTTCAGGTCGGCGCCCGCGCTGAAGAATTTCTCTCCGGCGCCGGTCACGACAACGGCGCGGATCTCGGGGTTGGCATCGATCTTGGCCACCAGGTCGCGCAGCTGCTGCAGGCCATCGGCGGTAAAGGCGTTGGCGGGCGGGCGGCTTAGCGTCAGCGTGGCGACGTGGCCATCCAATGCAAATTCGATCATGGCTGGCGCTCCTTGTCGGTGGCGGACAGGTATTGGCGGATCACGCCGGAGAAATCGAGCTGGCCTTCGCCGGCGTGGCTCATGGCCTGGTAGACCTGCTGAGCCAGCGCGCCGAGGAACAGCGGCTGCTTCACGCTGCGCGCGGCATCGGCGGCCAGGCCCAGGTCCTTGAGCATCAGGTCGGCGCCGAAGCCGCCGCTGTAGCCACGTCCGGCCGGGGCGGTTTCGATCACACCGGGCCACGGGTTGCAGGTATCGGAGGCCCAGCAGCGTCCGGTCGAGGTGTTGACGATGCCGGCCAGCACATTGGCGTCGATGCCCAGCTTCACGCCCAGCGCCATGGCTTCCGACACGCCGATCATCGAGATGCCGAGAATCAGGTTGTTGCAGATCTTGGCGACCTGGCCGGTGCCGGTGCCGCCGCAATGGACCAGGTTGCGGCCCATGCCGGCCAGCACCGGGCGCACCTGCTCGAACAGCGCTTCGGTGGCGCCGACCATGAAGGTCAGCGTGCCGGCCTGCGCGCCGACGGTGCCGCCGGAAACGGGGGCGTCGGCCAGCGCATTGCCCTGGGCCTGCGCGGCGGCGGCCAGTTCGCGCACGGTGGCCGGATCGATGGTGCTGGAATCGACCAGCGGCACGCCGGGGCGCACGCCGGCGAGCACGCCGTCTTCGCCAAGGTAGGCGCTGCGCACGTGCGCGGCGGCGGGCAGCATGGTGATGACGAAATCAGCTTCCGCCACGGCCTTGCGCGCGGTATCGGCGCTGGCGGCGCCCTCGGCGCACAGCGCGGCGACGGTGGCGGCATTGAGGTCGAACACGGTCAGGGTATGGCCGGCCTTGAGCAGGTTGCGCGCCATGGGCGCGCCCATGTTGCCCAGGCCGATGAAGGCGATATGCATGGGGTGTCTCCTTCCTAATAAGTCCCAAATCCCACTTGTTTTCTCCCCTCTCCCGCTCGCGGGAGAGGGTCGGGGGAGAGGGCGAGGGTGTCAATGGCTACAGCGTCAGATCAGTTTTGCATGCGGTTGGGTGCCGGTGGTTTTGCGGGGCGGCTCGGGTACTGCAGGCGCTGGCCCTCACCCCCGGCCCCTCTCCCGCAAGCGGGAGAGGGGAGCAAACCGGCGGAAGGTCTAGGCGCTGCGGCCCTTGCTTCAGCATGGGGTCTCCTTCTCGATAAGTCCCAAATCCCACTTGTTTTCTCCCCTCTCCCGCTCGCGGGAGAGGGTCGGGGGTGAGGGCAAGGGTGTCAATGGCTACAGCGTCAGATCAGTTTTGCATGCGGTTGGGTGCCGGTGGTTTTGCGGGGCGGCTCGGGTA
>NZ_JAGIQA010000027.1:0-6701 GCF_017814975.1 Cupriavidus consociatus | reverse complement strand
CTGCAGGCGCTGGCCCTCACCCCCGGCCCCTCTCCCGCAAGCGGGAGAGGGGAGCAAACCGGAGGACGTTGTTAACGCTGCAGGCCCTCACTTCAGGCTGATCGTCGTATTCACCCCGTCATTCACCGTCGCATCGTCAAACCACCGCGCCGTCACCGTCTTGGTCTGCGTATAGAACTGCACCACCTGCTTGCCGTACGGCCCCAGATCGCCCAGCTTGGAGCCGCGCGAGCCGGTGAAGCTGAAGTAGGGCACCGGCACAGGGATGGGGATGTTGATGCCGACCTGGCCGACGTCGATCTCGCTCTGGAACTTGCGTGCGGCGGCGCCGCTCTGCGTGAACACGCCGGTGCCGTTGCCGAACGGGTTGCGATTGACCAGCGCGATGGCGTCATCCAGCGTCTCGACGCCGATCACCACCAGCACCGGCCCGAAGATCTCTTCGGTGTAGATCGTCATGTCGGTGCCGACCTCGGTGAAGATGGTCGGCCCGATGAAGTTGCCTTGCGGATAGCCGGGCACCTGCACGTTGCGGCCGTCGAGCACCAGCTTCGCGCCTTCGCGCTCGCCGGCGGCGATCAGGCCGAGGATGCGTTCCTTTGCCGCCGTCGACACCACCGGGCCGACATCGGTGCCAGGCTCCGCGCCGGCGCCGACTTTGAGGGTTTTGGCGCGCTCGACCAGGTCAGGCACCCAGTCGCGCGCCGCGCCGACCAGCACCACCACGGAGGTGGCCATGCAACGCTGGCCGGCCGCACCGAAGCCCGCACCCGCCAGCGCGTTCAGCGTCTGCTCCTTGTGCGCGTCGGGCAGCACCACGGCGTGGTTCTTGGCGCCCATCATCGACTGCACGCGCTTGCCGTTCGCGCCGGCCAGGTTGTAGACGTGCGTACCGACCGCGGTCGAGCCCACGAACGACACCGCCTTGATGTCCGGGTGCGTGCACAGGGCATCGACCACGTCCTTGGCGCCGTGCACCACGTTCAGCACGCCCGGCGGCACGCCAGCTTCGAGCGCCAGCTTGACCAGTTCCATGGTCGACAGCGGATCCTGCTCCGACGGCTTGAGCACGAAGGTATTGCCGCACACGATCGCCATCGGGAACATCCACAGCGGGATCATCGCCGGGAAGTTGAACGGGGTGATGCCGGCGCAGACGCCGATCGGCTGCTGCAGGGTGTAGGTGTCGACGGTGGAGGCAACGTTCTCGGCAAAGCCGCCCTGCTGCAGCGTGCCGATCGAGCAGGCGTGCTCGACCACTTCCAGGCCGCGGAAGATATCGCCCTCGGCATCGGCCAGGGTCTTGCCCTGTTCGGCGGTCAGGATGGCGGCGATGCGCTTGCTGTGCTCGCGGATCAGCGCCTGGTAACGCAGCATGATGCGCAGCCGCGCGCCGATGGGCGTGTGGCGCCACGTGGCAAAGGCGCGGTGCGCGGCGCCAACGGCGGCGGCGACCTCGCTGGCGGTGGCCAGCGGCACGCGCGCCAGCACTTCCTGGGTGGCGGGGTTGACCACCTGGCGGAATTCGGTGGCGGACGATTCCACCCATTCGCCGTTGATCAGCAGCGGTACGGTCGGCACGGCATTGTCGGTCTTGGGCACTGCGCTCATGGTTGTCTCCGGACGGTGTGTTGGTATGAGGTTGGCAAGGGGTTACAGGCTGCGCGCGATCAGCATGCGCTGGATCTCGCTGGTGCCTTCGTAGATCTGGGTGATGCGGGCGTCGCGGTAGTGGCGCTCGACCGGGTAGTCTTCCAGGTAGCCATAGCCGCCGTGGATCTGCAGCGCCTTGGAGCAGACGCGCTCGGCCAGTTCGGACGCGTACAGCTTGGCCTGCGAGGCTTCGGACAGGCACGGCACGCCCTCGCTGCGCATGCGCGCGGCGCGGTGCACCAGCAGGCGCGCGGCGTTCAGCTCGGTGGCCATGTCGGCCAGCATGTTGGCGATGGGCGGATGCTCGCGCAGCGGGCGGCCGAACTGGATGCGCTCGGAGGCATAGCGGCACGCGGCCTCGAATGCCGAACGCGCAATGCCGATCGCCTGCGCCGCGATGCCGATGCGGCCGCCTTCGAGGTTGGACAGCGCAATGCGCAGCCCCTCGCCAGGCTCGCCCAGCAACGCGTCGTGCGGCACGGTGCAGTCTTCCAGCGTGATGGCGCAGGTATCCGAGGCGCGGATGCCGAGCTTTTTCTCCGGCGCATGGACGACAAAGCCCGGTGTGTCGGTCGGCACCAGGAAGGCCGAGATGCCTTTCTTGCCGCGCTCGGGCTCGGTCGCGGCAAAGACCACCGCAACGCCGGCGCGCTGGCCGTTGGTGACGAACTGCTTGCTGCCGTTGAGCACCCAGCCGTTGTCGGTAAAGCGGGCGCGCGTGCGCAGGTTGTGGGCTTCGGAGCCGGCCTGCGGCTCGGTCAGGCAGAAGGCGCCAATCAGTTCGCCACTGGCCAGCTTTGCCAGGTAGCGTTCCTTCTGCGCATCGGTGCCGTAGTGCAGGATCGGGCCGCAACCGACCGAGTTGTGCACGCTCATCAGCGTGGCGCAGGCGGCGCAGCCTGCGGCGATCTCTTCAATGGCGAGCGCGTACGCGACATAGTCGGTGTAGGTGCCGCCCCAATCCTCCGGCACGATCATGCCGAGCAGGCCCAGCGCGCCCATCTCGGCGACGACCTCCTCGGGCAGGCGGCCGTCGCGGTCCCACTGGGCGGCGCCGGCGGCCAGGCGTTCGCTGGCAAAGGCGCGCGCGCTGTCGCGGATCATCTGTTGCTGTTCGGTGTAGTCGCTGTGCATGGCAGGTTGGGCGTGGTGGTGTTCCGCGGGGGCTTCTGTAAAGCGCATTGGCGCGGCGCAGCATCTCAGGCAGAATGCGCGCTCGGCGTCTTGGCCTGCGGGCAGTGTAGGAACGCCGGGGGCGGCCTCCTATGCCAAAATCCGCCAATCTTCCTGAACTCGTTTGCCACCCGTCGGACCATGGAAAAAGGCAGCGTCGCGCTTTGTTTTGTCCACCATGCCATCGCCGGGCTGCAGGCGCGCGGGATCGACCCGGGGCCGGTGCTGCGCAGCGCCGGCATCGCGCCCGAATTGCTGGGAGTGCCGCAGGCCAGGGTGTCGGCGGCCAGCTATAGCGAGCTCTGGCTGGGGGTCGCCGCCGCGCTGGACGACGAGTTCTTCGGCCAGGATTCGCGCAGCATGAAGTGCGGCAGCTTTGCCATGCTGTGCCACGCGGTGGTCGGCAGCCGCACGCTGGGGCAGGGCCTGGAGCGCATTACCCGGTATTTCCGTCTGCTGCTGGACGATATCGGCGTGCGCCTTGACCGGCATGGGGACGAGGCCGCGCTGGTCCTGACCGCGCCCAACGCGGCGCTGGGACGGCAGCCCGGCGTGTTCGCCAAGGAAACCATGCTGATCATGCTGCATGGATTGATGAGCTGGCTGTTGCGCCGGCGCGTGCCGGTACGGCTCGCGGCGTTCGACTACGCTGAGCCGCCCTACAGCGCCGAATACCGCGTGATGTACTCGCGCCAGCTCGCCTTCGACCAGCCGGCCACGGCGCTGGTGTTCGACGCCGCGCTGCTGGACCAGCCGGTGCGCCAGGACGAACGCAGCCTGAAGGCTTTCCTGCGCGATGCCCCGCACAACGTGGTGGTGAAGTATTCCGACCGCAGCAGCGTCGGCGCGCGGGTGCGCCGGCTGTTGCGCAACCAGCGGCCCGAGCTGTGGCCGACTTTCGAGGCGCTGGCGGTCAGCCTGAACCTGTCGGCCTCATCGCTGCGGCGCCGCCTGATGGACGAGGGCGTGAGCTACCAGGACCTGAAGGACGGGCTGCGGCGCGACCTTGCCATCGAGGCGCTCAGCCACTCCGGCCGCCCGGTGGCGGATATCGCGGCGGAACTGGGGTTTGCCGAGCCGGGCGCTTTCCACCGGGCGTTCCGGCGCTGGACCGGCTCGCGGCCCGGCGCTTACCGGCGCGTGGTGGAAGAGAATTGACGCGACTCAGGCATCCAGCGCGTGCGCGGTCTGCGCTGGCGCCTGCGTCGCCGGGGTTGGTCCGCTGTGCGCCGCGATGCGGTTGCGCCCGCCCACCTTGGCGCGATACAGCGCCGCATCGGCACGCGCGCTCAGCTGCGCCAGCGTCAGGCCCGGATGCCAGCCGGCGGTGCCGCCGCTGACGGTATAGCGCACGGTGTGGCTGCCGCCGTCCGACGCTGCCGCCGTGACCGCATGGCGCTGCACGCAGGCGCGGATGCGCTCAGCCACCGCGCTGGCGCCGGCCTCGCCGGTCGCGGGCAGCAGCACCATGAACTCTTCGCCGCCGAGACGGCCCAGCAGGTCGCCGGGCCGCAGTTGCGCCGCGGCCAGTTGCGCGAACGCCTGCAGCACGGCATCGCCGGCCGCGTGCCCGTAGGTATCGTTGACCGACTTGAAATGGTCGATGTCGAGGATCAGCAGCGCTGGCGCCGGCTTGCCGCCGGCAGCGCGCGCCAGTTCGCGGCGGGCGCCTTCCTCGAATGCCTTGCGCGACAGCACGCCGGTCAGCGTATCGGTATTGGCGACCGCCTCGAGCCGGCGCACGATGGCGTCATGGATCATCAGCACCGCACCCATGGTCATCGCGGGCATCACCAGTGCGCCCAGGGTCAGGAACACCGTGTTGAGCAACATGGATTCCTGCAGGTAGGGATTGCCCAGCCACTGCAGCGCGGACAGCGTACCGCGTACCGCATGGCCGGTGGCGAAGAACAGCGCAAAGCAGGCGGTCGTGATGAAGAATCGTGCCGATTGCCCGCGCGGGCGGCGGCGCAGCAAGGTCAGCCCGGTCAGCGCGCACAGCACCGCATGGAACACCGAGACAATCACGACGCGCGTGGTGAAGACGTCGACGGCATAGCGCCACACGAGCACACCGGCAGCCGTCACGGCCGTCGCCGCGAGCAGGCGCCGCCACGGTGGCACGCCGCCGCAGAAGCGGACGCAGCCGGCGTAGAACAGCGCCAGCGACCACGCCAGCGCGGCGTTGGCCACGCCGATTGAAAACGGATCCGGGATCATGCCGCGCAACGAGAACAGTACCAGCGCTCCGGTCGCGGTCAGGTTGGCGTTGCACCATTCGCCCACGCCTGGCAGCCCGCAGCGGCGCAGCGACCACACGATGGCCAGCATCATGGCGCTGAGCGCGGTCGTGATGGTGAGCAGGGCGATCGGGACGGACATCGGACAGGGGCTGGCTACGGCGTGACTGGAATGCGCCGGTCCGGCGCGACCCGTAATGATACGGGGCGAGCGGGGCCCGCGGGCGCCGCCAGGGGCGCGCCGTCGCGCTGTCCGTGCGAGGGGAGATTGCCGCCGCCTGTGACCGAGGCTGCCGCGGCGCGTGGCTAGTCGCTTCGCCGTGGCGGTTCGTGCGGCTCGTCGGCGCGCAGCACCGGGTCATTGTGCAACAACCATCGCGCCGCGATCAGCAGCGCTGCCAGGCAGCCAAGGATATACCCGCCGAGAGAGACGACGTTGTGCATGATGTGACCCCATCTTGTGCCGGCTCTGAGGCCGGTCGAGCAGCCATTATGGGATCTGGCCCGGCACCGGGCATCCCCTGATTGGGGGCCGGTGCGGGGCCGTGGGTGGGCCGGAGCGCTCTAGCGCTCAAGCGCTAGAGCTGCCCGGCGTGGTGTCGGACATGGTCGGCGATAAAGGTCGTGATGAAGTAATAGCCGTGGTCGTAGCCGCTGTGACGGCGCAGCGTCAGCGGCTGGCCCACCGCCTGGCAGGCGGCCTCGAACGCGTCCGGGTGCAGCTGGGTCTGCAGGAACTGGTCGTCCAGCCCCTGGTCGACCAGGATGCCCGCCGGGAACGGCGCGCCTTGCTGGCGCACCATCAGCTCGGTGGCGTCGTACTGCGTCCACGCACCACGGTCGCTGCCGAGATAGCCGGTGAAGGCCTTTTCGCCCCACGGGCAGCGTGTCGGCGCGGCGATCGGCGCGAACGCCGACACCGAGCGGAAGCGCTCCGGATGGCGCTGCGCCAGCACCAGCGCGCCGTGGCCGCCCATCGAATGGCCGAAGATCCCCACGCGGTCAGCATCGCCAGGCAGCGCGGTGGTGACAAGGTCGAACAGTTCTTCGGCGACGTAGCTCTCCATGCGCCAGTGCTTGCTCCACGGCGCCTCGGTGGCGTCGAGGTAGAAGCCCGCACCCACGCCGAAGTCCCACGCATCGGCCTCGCCCGGCACGCCCGCGCCGCGCGGGCTGGTGTCGGGCGCCACCAGCATCAGGCCGTGCTCGGCGGCAAAGCGCTGCGCCCCGGCCTTGATCATGAAGGTCTCTTCGGTGCAGGTCAGGCCGGCCAGGTAGAACAGCACCGGCACCTTCGCGCCACCCTGCGCCTGCGGCGGCAGGAATACCGAGAAGCGCATCGGCAGCCCGATTGCCGCCGACTCGTGCCGGTAGAAACGCTGCACGCCGCCATAACAGCCGTGTTGCGAGATCAGTTCCATCAGGTCCATGTCGGCGTCGTCCTCAGTACAACACCACGGATCGGATCGACTCGCCGCGCTTCATCAGGTCGAAGCCTTCGTTGATGCGCTCCAGCGGCAGCGTGTGCGTGATCAGGTCGTCGATATTGAGCTTGCCTTCCATGTACCAGTCGACGATCTTCGGCACGTCGGTGCGGCCGCGCGCGCCGCCGAAGGCCGAGCCCTTCCACTCGCG
>NZ_JAGIQA010000227.1 GCF_017814975.1 Cupriavidus consociatus | reverse complement strand
AGCTAATGCCAAACTAAGGAAAGAACTCACAGTAGACTAACTAGAAATATACTAGCGACCGCCAGTTTCTAACCAGTTATAAGCTATAAACTCTAAATATATAGCACCGGAAGCGTAAGTATTAAAAAGTCCGTAACGATAGTGGGAATTATATTTCTATAGAAGAATTTAATCGCCACCACCCGACACTTATATAATAGCGGGAGAGGGTTACTAGGCTTAAAGCAAGCCCACTAAGCGTTAATAGG
>NZ_JAGIQA010000226.1 GCF_017814975.1 Cupriavidus consociatus | reverse complement strand
ATCGCCGCCGCCATTGGTATCTACACCGCGAACGCCAAGACGCGAACGAATCCGGGTATCGACCGCACTGTTTTTGAGGTCGCGGTAGGCGTACTGAGCACCGACGTGCAGGACGTTGCCATCACTGTGCAGCGGTGCGAACACGCCACGTACGTTGTAGCGCTTGGTGCTGTCGCCATCCGAGTTGTTGTTGGTTTCGCTGAAAACGCTACCGGATACATAGGCCATGTCGGCGATGGTGCTGGTGG
>NZ_JAGIQA010000225.1 GCF_017814975.1 Cupriavidus consociatus | reverse complement strand
CGCACCACCGCCACGAACAGCTATTCTTCTTCTCAAACGTATCCGCTTCATCTTGGAAATGCTCGGTGGCGTTGACAGAGTTCTGGACTGGGTGTAACGTCATTGTTCAAAAGATACGGTTGTAACTTTAACTCGTGTTTGTCGATGCGTTAGTCACCGTACAAGTCTCGTTGGGCTGTGTTTATACTCAGTAAAGATCTAGAAGCGGCGGGCGTAGACAAACGTCGAACTGAAATCCAATCCAAGTTGAA
>NZ_JAGIQA010000224.1 GCF_017814975.1 Cupriavidus consociatus | reverse complement strand
CTGCGTCTTCAGTTGCAGTCAGACGAGCTTCGGTTTCTTTGGAGACGCTGCTGCAACCGGTAGCCAGAACTGCGGCCAGAGCCAGAGCAGAGAATTTCAGAACGTTGTTCATCGTGTTCCCCTTCAAGGACTTTCAATTTAATGGCTACTTTCTCAGAGTGAGCTAATAGCCGGCGTACATACTACCCATTACTTGTAGTAAGTAAACTGACGTTGCGCAAGAAGCAAAAAAAATTCTTGTGCTGAATCTA
>NZ_JAGIQA010000223.1 GCF_017814975.1 Cupriavidus consociatus | reverse complement strand
GCCAAGCGCTGCACGGTCGTCCACTCGCGGTCGGCCGCCTTTGGGCGAGGGTTCGACCGTCGGCAGCAATGGCTGCAAGGCCTTCCACAATTCGTTGTTGATCTTCTTTCGTGCCATGGCACATCACAATGCTCAACTGCCATGTGACGATGACACGGTTTGGTTAGCGGCTCTTAGATACTATGAAGGGCCGCGGAAGTAAGCCCCCTGGAGTAAAACGAGGATTCGGAGTCTCGTTTCTCAAGGAGCAC
>NZ_JAGIQA010000026.1 GCF_017814975.1 Cupriavidus consociatus | reverse complement strand
GGGCCGTCGAAGCTGCCCTTGGCGCCGTTGACGTTGGCGGAGCCGATCGCGGTGCGCAGGTCGTCGATCGACATGCCGAGCGACGCCAGCGCGGCCGGGTTGGCCTGGATGCGCACCGCAGGGCGCTGCCCGCCGCTGATGGTGACCAGGCCCACGCCCTGGATCTGCGAGATCTTCTGCGCCACGCGCGTATCCACCATGTCCTGCAGCTTGGGCAGCGGCATGGTGTCGGACGTCATGGCGATGGTCATGATCGGCGCGTCGGCCGGGTTGACCTTGCTGTAGACCGGCGGCATCGGCAGGTCGGACGGCAGCAGGTTGCTGCCGGCGTTGATGGCGGCCTGCACTTCCTGTTCGGCTACGTCCAGCGGCAGCGTCAGCTCGAACTGCAGCGTGATCACCGAGGCGCCGCCCGACGAGGACGACGACATCTGCTTCAGGCCGGGCATCTGGCCGAACTGCCGCTCCAGCGGCGCGGTCACCGACGAAGTCATCACGTCGGGGCTGGCGCCGGGATAGAGCGTGGTGACCTGGATGGTCGGGTAGTCGACCTCAGGCAGCGCCGACAACGGCAGCAGCCGGTAGGCCACCAGCCCGGAGAGCAGGATGGCCAGCATCAGCAGCGCCGTCGCGACCGGGCGCTCGATGAAGAGGCGTGAGGGGTTCATGCGCGGTCCTTACTGCTGCTGCCGCTGCTGCTGCTCGCGGCGCTGGCCTTCGGCAACCGGGGCACTGGCGCCGCCTTCACGATGGCGGCGCTGTTCCCCGGCCACGCCGGATGCACCGCTGGCCGCCGCGCCACTGGCATCGCCGCGCGGCGCGCTGGCACCACCCCAGCCAGCCCCGTCGCGGTTGCGCCGGCCGCGTCCGCGCGGCTGGCTGGCCGGCACCGTCGCCGCGGCGCGCGCGGCCGGGTCGACCGCTTCCACCGTCATGCCTTCCTTGAGCCGGTCGGCGCCATCCACCACCACGCGCTGGCCGGGCTCCAGGCCCTTGAGCACCGCGTTGCGGCTGCCATCGCCGGGGCCCAGCGTGACCACTTGCACCTTGACCTTGCTGGCCTCGTCCACGGTGTAGACAAAGGTGCCCTGCTGGCCGCGCTGGATCGCCGCGACCGGGATCACGGTCGCGTCCCTGAGCGTGTCCACGCGCGTGCGCACGTTGACGAACTGGTTGGGAAACAGCATGCCGTCGGCATTGGGGAAGACTGCCTTGAGCTTGACCGTGCCGGTGGTGGTGTCGATCTGGTTGTCGGTGGTCAGCAGCTCGCCTTCGCCCAGCTGGTTGCGCACCTGGCGGTCCCACGCCTGGACCGGCAGCTTTTCGCCGGCGTTGAGCTTCTTCAGCACCGACGGCAGGTTGTCCTCGGGGATGGTGTACATCACCGCGATCGGCTGGATCTGCGTGATCAGTGCGATGCCGTTGGTGTCGCTGGTGTTGACGATATTCCCCGGATCGACCTGGCGCAGGCCGATGCGGCCGGACACCGGCGCCACGATCCTGGTATAGCCCAGCTGCAGGCGCGCGTTGGCGACGTTGCCCTGGTCGGTCTTGACCACGCCTTCGTACTGGCGCACCAGCGCGTCCTGGGTATCGACCTGCTGCTTGGAGATCGAGTCCTGGCCCAGCAGGGTGCGGTAGCGCTGCTGGTCCAGCCTTGCGTTCTGCAGCAGCGCCTGGTCGCGCGCCAGCTGGCCCACGGCCTGGTCCAGCGCGGCCTGGAACGGGCGCGGGTCGATCTCGGCCAGCACGTCGCCGGCCTTGACCATCTGGCCTTCCTTGAACAGCACCTTCAGCAGCGGTCCGGAAACCTGCGCGCGCACGGTCACGTTGGAGACCGGGGTCACGTTGCCCAGCCCGTTCAGGACCACGTCCATGTCGCGCTGGGCCACGGTGGCGACCACTACCGGCGAGCGCGGCATGCCGGCGCGCCCGCCCGGGCCGCCGGGACCGCCAGGGCGTCCCGCACCGGGTCCGCTGGCGCCGCCCGGGCCGCCTGCGGTGCCTTTGGTGGCATCGCCGCGGTGCGCATACCAGTACCAGCCGCCCCCTGCCAGCAGCAGCACCAGCAGCCCGGCGTACAGCCGGCGCCGGTTCCTGCGCGGTGGGGTGCCGCCGGGTGGCAGCGGTGGGCGGGAAGACGGGGGAGGAGGTTGGCCTTGTTCGGGGTTGGACATGTCCGCAAATCCTGGGAGCGGCGCGCCCGGCGCGCCGCGGTGTTCTGCCGGCAAGTGCTGCCGGCAAGTGACGATGCAGCACAGCAGTATGCCGCAACGCATAGGGCGCCGGCCGGCCACGGGGGCGGGGCGCCCAAGGGCCGCCGGCGTGCCGGCAAGTGCCGCGCGGCGCGCATGGGGCGGCGCCGACGGCAATTCATGCGGCAAGGATAATGTGCGGGCGCGGACGCCCGTATTTCGGCGCCCGGCGCTTTTATTACAGAGGATTACCAGCGCCCCAGGTGTAACCTCCGGAAACAAAACCGGCCGGCCGATCCGGCATGTGCGCCGCCCGGGCTGACTATCATGTGCCTATGCGAACGAACCAGCCTACCCAGATCCTCGTCGTCGACGACGATCCCGAACTCCGCGACCTGCTGCGCGAGTATCTGACCCAGCAGGGCTTTGCCGTCTCGGTGATGCACGACGGCGACGGCCTGCAGGCGCGCCTGGAGCGCGAGCGGCCGGCGCTGATCGTGCTCGACCTGATGATGCCCAAGGTCGATGGCCTGACCGCGCTGCGCAACCTGCGCGCCAAGAACGACGACATCCCGGTGATCCTGCTCACCGCCCGCAGCGACGAGATCGACCGCATCGTCGGCCTGGAGATCGGCGCCGACGACTACCTCGGCAAGCCGTTCTCGCCGCGCGAGCTGCTGGCGCGCATCAACGCCGTGCTGCGCCGCAAGCTGGCCCGTCCCGCCGCGGCGCCCGAGGACCGCGAATCGGTCGCGTTCGGCCCGTTCCGCGTCAATTTCCGCCAGCGCACGCTGACCCGCAGCGGCCAGCCGCTGTCGATCAGCGATACCGAATTCGCGCTGCTCAAGCTGCTGCTGATGCATCCGCTTGAAGTGCTGTCGCGCGAGCGCATCGTCGAGCTGATGTACGGCAGCGCCAGCGGCATCAGCGACCGCGGTATCGACGTGCAGATCTGGCGCCTGCGCCGCCTGCTGGACGAAGACGCGCAGCGCCCGCGCTATATCCAGACCGTTCGTGGCCGCGGCTACACCTTCGTGCCCGACGAAGCGGAAGAGATTCCCGCCGCGCTTTCCGATTAAAGCCCGCGGCGGCCGGCCGTTTTACCGCCTGACCTGCCGCCGCGTGCCACCCGAGCCTGTTTCCCGATGAAGTTGCGACGTATCGACACCCTGTTCGGCCGCATTGCCTTGCTGATCGCGGCCGTGCTCGTGATCAGCCACTTCTCGTGGCTGGCCATCCTGCGCATGGACCGGCGCCAGCAGCAGGTCGACTATTCCGTGGAGCAGATGCTGTTCCAGCTCGACAGCATCGAGCGCGCGCTCGACGCGCGCCCGCCGGCGAAGCTGCCCAGCCTGGTGGAGACCGCCGATACCGCCAGCGCCGATGAGCATGCCACCGCGCCCAAGGGCGGCCGCTCGCGCCGCCTGGTCGAACAGTTCATCTCGCGGCTGCCGCAGGGCACCGAGATCCGGCTCGAGGACGAGACCACGCCGCGCATCTGGATCAAGCTGCCGAGCCGCGACGACTGGATCGCCATGCCGATCCTCTGGGTCCACAACCCGCCGCCCGACAACCGGCTGGTGCCGGGCGTGATGCTGGTGGTGGGCGTGGCGATCGTGTTCGCGCTGCTGATCGCATGGCAGCTGCAGCGGCCGGTGCGGGACATGGCCAACGCGGCCGAACTGCTGTCGCGCCAGCGCGAGGTGCCGCCTTTGCGCGAGCGCGGGCCGCATGAATTGCGGCAGCTGATCGAACGCTTCAACCGCATGGTGGCTGACCTGGCGCGCATCGACCAGGAGCGCAATACGATGCTGGCGGGTATCGCGCATGACCTGAAGACGCCGCTGGCGCGGCTGCGGCTGCGCGCGGAAATGCTTGCCGATCCCAAGGCCGCGGCGGGCGTGACGCGGGACGTGGATTCGATGCAGGCGATCGTCGAGCAGTTCCTGAGCTTCGCGCAGACCAGTGAGTCGACGGCGCGGCCGGTGCCGGTGGACCGGCGGGTCAATGAGCTGGCGGCTTCGCTTGCCGAGCAGGAACGGCAGGTGGTGTTGTCGCTGGGGGCGGGCGATGGGTTCCGGATGATTGCCACGCAGCTGGACCGGATCATTGGCAACCTCGTTGACAATGCTTATGCCTATGGCAAGCCGCCGGTGTGCATCGCTACGACGCGTACAGCCGATGGTTATTTGCTGGTGGTCGAAGACCAGGGGGGCGGGATTCCTGAAGAGGACAAGGAGCGCGTCACGCTGCCGTTCGTGCGGCTGGACCCGGCTCGGGGTGGTAATGCGCATTCCGGGTTGGGGCTGGCGATTGTGGACCGGCTGGTGCGGCAGGCTGGGGGGAAGCTCAACCTGGTCAATGCTGAAGGGGGTGGGTTCAGGGTCGAGATGGCGTTTGGGGTGGTGGCATGAGATCTGCTCTGTAGACAAAAAAAGCTGACAGCCCCTCGCTTCGTGGAGGCTCCGGCCCTCTCCCCCGGCCCCCTGGAGAGGGAGAAGAACAACGTAGCCCTGCACAAGCTGTCGGGTTCGCTGGCGATGTGGTCAAGCGAGCGCAGCGAAGCGTTCGGTGCCAGGGCCAGTGACCTGCGAATGCTGCCGGCGCGCAGCGCAGCCGCAGGCGTTCCTACGTTGACCCCGGCAGCAGGGACCACCCACAGCTCGGGGCTCGTTCAAGAATCGCGTCAATCCCGCCACCGTGGCGCACCTTGCGGCAGGCAGCCCTGCTATGCGAGACAGCTCAGCCCCGCACGGAAGCCCAGGCACGCTACGATAAAAGTGGTCGTCCGCCCAGGACAAAAAAACGCGCTTTTGGTTACTTTTGCCGCTTGGGCAAAAGTGACTCGCCCCTTTAGGGGCGAAACCCTGGGCACATCAAATATCCGCCAGATGCCAAGCCGCAGCGAGATAGAACGGAGTTAGCGCCTCAATCCTCCGCCACGAACCCCGTAGCCTCAACAATCGGCTTCCAGGCCGCCCTCTCCACCTGAATCCTGCGCTTCGCCTCCTGCCCCGGCCGTGCCACAACCTCCAACCCCAGCGCCTCCAGCTTTCCCGCCGTAGCAGCATTCCCCGAAGCCGCAATAAACATCTTCTCAACCTTGGCAACCACGTCGGGCTGCGTGCCCGCCGGCACGAACACCCCGTACCAGCTGGTCGCATACTCGTACTGGCTGAAGCCTTGCTCCTTCATGGTAGGCACTTCAGGCAATGCCTTGGCCCGCCGTGTCCCGCTGACGCCGAGGAACTGCAGCTTGCCCCCCTTGTACAGCGGCATCATGCTGGCAACGGCATCCCACCCGATCGACACATTGCCGCTGACCACGTCGACCAGCATCGGCGCCGCGCCGCGATAGGCGGCCGGCGTGATGGCGATGCCTGCTGCCTTGCCGAGCGCCACAGTACCGAGGTGCCCGGCGCTGCCGATGGTCGCCAGGCCCAGGCTTGCGCCCGCAGGGTTTCGCTTCGCCCACTCCAGGTATTCCTTCATGTTCCGGTATGGCTGTTGCACCCCGGCGGCCACCACGGTCGGCACGTCGGTCAGCACCGCCGCCGGCACCAGGTCCTTGTCTGCGTCGTAGCCGAGCTTCTTGTACGTCAGCGGAAAGATCGTGAACAGCGGCGATGGCCCGATGAACACCGTCTTGCCGTCCGGCCTGGACCGCTTCACGTAGTCCAGCGCCAGCCGTGCCGACGCACCCGGCCGGTTCTCGACCACCACGGTGCCGTGGCCGTCCTGGCGCAGCTGCTCGGCGTACAGGCGCGCCAGGCTGTCGGCGGCGCCGCCCGGGGCGTAGCCGACGATGATGTGCAGCGGTTCGGCATCGGCTGCACGGGCCGCGCCCGCGACGGCAATAGCGGCTGCGGCAGCCGCGCTGGTCAGTGCGGCCAGCAGGCCGCGTGCGAAACGGGAGTCAGCAGTCATGGCGTTCGGGATGCGTTGAGTTTGGCGGCGCCGGACAGCGGTATTCATGGCAGCGTGGGCCAGCGGCCGCGGAAGTCGTGCGTGGACTCGAACAGCGCTGCGGCATGCAGCAGGCCAGCGTCGTGCCGGAACCGGCCTACCAGTTGCAGGCCGATGGGCAGGCCATCATTGCCAAAGCCGCAGGGCAGGCTGATCGCCGGGTGGCCGGTCATGTTGAACGGCATGGTCCACGGAAACCAGCACGCGCGCACATTGTCGTAATGCCGGCCGTCGATCTCGATCTGGCCGAACAGGTCCTGGTCGAGCGGCAGCGCCGTGCGCGTGAGCGTGGGCATCGCCAGCAGCTCGGCATCCGCCAGCAGGTCTTGCACGCGCAGGAACAGCTTCGAGCGCTCGAACATGGCCTGCTGGTATTCCATGCCGGTCACATGCGCGGCGGATTCCACCTGCCGCACAAAGGTTGCGCTGAGGGCCTCGCGATGCTGGGCCACGATCGGCGCGAAGCGGGTGCGCCAGACCGTATGGTTGATGGCGCGCCAGATCGGCTCGACTTCGAAGCCGTCGCCGGAAAACGGCTCCAGCACGGCGCCCAGTTCGCGCAGACGCGCCAGGCCAGCCTCGAATGCCGCGGTGACATCGGTGGCCACCGCGCGGCCCGGCGGCGCCAGGCAATAGCGGATGCGCACGCCGCGCAGGTCGCCGTGCGGCTGCGCGGCTGCCACGTAATCGGGGGCCGGCACGCCCAGTGACCAGGGGTCGCAAGGATGCTCGCCGCCCATCGCCTGCATCATCAGCGCGGTATCCATCACGGTGCGCGTGGTCGGCGTGACATAGGTCTGGTTGCCGAACAGGTCCTGCGCCTGGCTGTGCGGGATCACGCCCTGGCTCTGCTTGATGCCGACCACGCCGTTGCATGCCGCCGGGATGCGAGTCGAGCCACCGCCATCGGTCGCTACCGCCAGCGGCGCGATGCCACTCGCGACTGCCACCGCGGCGCCGCCGCTGGAGCCGCCGCTGGTGCGCTGCGCATGCCAGGCATTGCGCGTGCGGCCAAACAGCGGCGAATCGGTCAGGCACTTGGAACCGAACTCCGGCGTGGTGGTCTTGCCGACGAGGATTGCTCCGTGTGCGCGTAGCCGGGCCACTGCGACGGCGTCCTGGCCCGGCACATTGTCGCGCATCGGTACGGCGCCAAAGGTCGTGCGCACGCCGCGCGTGTTGACGATGTCCTTGACGGTGAAAGGGATGCCATGCAGCGGACCGAGCGGGCGGCCGGCCATCACGTCCTGCTCGGCGGCGCGGGCGGCAGCCATGGCCTCGTCGGCGCATAGCGTGATGAAGCAGTTCAGCTCGGGCTGCAGCCGTGCGGCACGGGCCAGCACGGCGTCCATCAGTTCGACGGGGGAGATGTCCTTGCGTCGGACGCGGGCCTGCAGTTCAGCAGCGGACAGAAGGCAAAGCGCTTCGCTCATCGGCGTGCGTCTCCTGGCACGGGCCGGTATGTGGCCGGCCACGATGGGACGGCGGGGGGCAGGCCCGCCGCCGCGGATCAGCGGGACAGACCCGCCATGGCAGGGCCCGGCCGCAAAGCGCGCGCGCCGGACGCCGGCGCTGGCAGTGTAACCCGCTCAGACCTTCTTTTTGTCCCCGATCCGGCTTTCCTTGCCGGCCAGCAGCTTGGCAATATTCTGCCGATGCCGCGCGATCAGCAGCACGCTGATCACGAAGATGGCACCAGTCATCACATCCACGCCATTCATCAGCACATAAAAGAACGGCGCGAAGATCGCCGACACCAGCGCCGCCAGCGACGAATAGCGGAAGAAGAACGCAATGATCAACCAGGTGGCCATTGTTCCCAGCCCCAGGGTCGGGTCGATCGCCAGCAGGATACCAGCCGCCGTGGCCACGCCCTTGCCGCCGGCAAAGCGGTGGTACACCGGGAACAGGTGGCCGAGGAATACCGCCAGCGCCACCATGGCCAGGCCGGTTTCATTCAACCCGTAGGCCGGGCCGAAGCGCGCCGCCAGCCACACCGCCAGCCAGCCCTTCAGCGCATCGCCGATCAGCGTCAGGATCGCGGCCTTCTTGTTGCCGGTGCGCAGCACATTGGTCGCCCCCGGGTTGCCCGATCCGTACGAATGCGGGTCCGGCAGCCCCATCAGCTTGCTGACGACAACAGCAAAGGAAATCGAGCCGATCAGGTAGGCGGCGAGGGCGAAAAGCAGGTTGGCCATGTGCAGTGGGGTGTTTTCAAGCTGGCGGGATTGTAGCGCGGCGGCGCCTTCACCACGTCCGTGACTTCCCGGATTGGCATGGGTGGCGGCCATGCGCGTGGCGCCGGGTGGCGGCTGCGGCGCCTGGCCAGCGCCTCAGTCAGGCAGCGCGCACTGGACCGGATGTGCATCGACCAGCCCCGGCAGCAGCTTCGGGTCCAGGCTGACGAGATAGCCGCGCCGCCCGCCGTTGATGTAGATGCGCTCCAGCTCCAGCACCGTGGCCTCCACATACACCGGCATGCGCTTGCGCGTGCCGAACGGCGAGGTGCCGCCGACCATGTAGCCGCTGTGGCGCTGCGCCACTTCCGGCTTGCATGGCTGCACGCTCTTGCGCCCGGTCTGGCGCGCCAGGTTCTTGGTCGAGACCGAGCAGTCGCCGTGCATCAGCACCACCAGCGGCTGCGCGCGCTCGTCTTCCATGATCAGGGTCTTGACCACGTCGTGCTCTGGAACGCCGAGCTGGCGCGCCGATTCTCCGGTGCCGCCATGCTCGACGTATTCATAGGGGTGTTCGCCGAAGGCCACGCCTTGCTTGCGCAGGAACTGGGTGGCGGGGGTTTCGGAGACGTGCTTGTTCTTGCTCATGGCGATGTTGCCGCTCGGTGTCGCTAAATTTCGCTGGGTTTCGCCAGGTTTCTCACCCGCGCGGATGGTGCTGCTGGTGCAGCTCGCGCAGGCGCTCGCGCGCGACGTGGGTGTAGATCTGCGTGGTGGAGATATCGGCGTGGCCGAGCAGCAGCTGTACCACGCGCAGGTCGGCGCCGTGGTTGAGCAGGTGCGTGGCAAAGGCGTGCCGCAGCGTGTGCGGGGACAGCGGCGCGTGCACGCCGGCATCGCGCGCGTGGCGCTTGATCAGGTGCCAGAACGCCTGCCGCGTCATGCCTTCGCCGCGCTGCGTGACGAACAGCGCGTCGCAGGCGCGCCCGGCCAGCAGCGCGGGGCGCGCGCTGGCGAGGTAGCTGCGCAGCCAGTCGGCGGCCTGCTGGCCGAACGGGACCAGCCGCTCCTTGTCGCCCTTGCCGCCGACCACGCGCGCCACGCCCTCGTTCAGGCCGATCTCGATGGTCTTCATCTGCGTCAGCTCGGACACGCGCAGGCCGCTGGCGTACATCAGCTCCAGCATGGTGCGGTCGCGCAGGCCCAGCGGCGTGCTGGTGTCGGGCGCTTCCAGCAGCGCATCGACCTGCGCCTCGCTCAGTGTCTTGGGGTGGCGCGGCGGCTGCTTGGCGGGGCGCAGCAGCAGGCAGGGATCGGCTTCGACGATGTGCTCGCGCAGCGCCCACTGGTAGAAGCGCCGGAACACCGCCAGCCGGCGATTGGCCGACGACGCGCGCGTCTGCGTGTGGCGTGCGTTGAAGTAGGCCGAGAGCACGCTGTCGTCCACGCCCGGCAGTTCGCCACGGCCTTCGTGGCGCAGCCAGCGCGCCAGCAGTGTCAGGTCGCGCCGGTAGGCGTCGATGGTGTTCTGCGACAGGCCATCCTCCAGCCACAGCGCATCGCAGAAGCGGCTGACCAGCGCCGCGTCGGCATCGCTTGCCTCCGCGGCGAGGTCTGTCGGCGCGTCCGCCGCTGCCGTCCGTGCCACGGGGCTCATATCAGCATGGCGCCCTCATGGCGCAGCAGCCAGCGTTTGACGTCGAGGTAGAAACCATCTTCGGCATGATGGGAGAAGCCGCCGATGCCGCGGGCCGAGACCACGCGATGGCAGGGAATCACGATCGGGAACGGGTTCTGGCCGCAGGCCTGGCCTACCGCGCGCGGCATTGCACCGATGGCCTCGGCAATGGTGCCGTAGGTGGTGGTGGCGCCGCGCGGCACGGCCGCGATGGCCTGCCAGACGCGCTGCTGGAAACCGCTGCCGGCCGGTGCCAGCGGCAGGTCGAAGCGCGCGTCGGGATTGGTGTAGTAGGCCTCGAGCTGCGCTTCGAGCCGGGCCACGACTTCTCGCATCCGCGCATCGGCCGGCGCGCGGGCTTCGACGTGCCCCGGCAGGTACACGATGGCCAGGATGCGGGTGCCGTCCGTGCGCACGCCGACCTTGCCGAACGGGGCAGGGAGGATGGCATCGTAAGTGGCAGGCATGGCGGTCTGACTGGGGGCGAATGCTGGATTTTAGTGCTTTTTGCGTCCGCAAGAAAAAAGCCGCCTTTGCAGGCGGCCTTTGGTGGTGTGCGTTGGCAGCAAGTGCTGCAGCCGGATTACTGCTCCAGCTTGATGTTCTGCACCTTTACCAGGTTCTTCATCTTGTCGAACTCTTTCTTGATCTCGGCCGCGTGCTGCGCCGGCGTATTGCCCGACGGTTCGGCGCCGGCGGTGCGCAGGCGCTCCTGGAAGCCCTTGTCCTGCAGGGCCTTGACCGCGGCGTCGTTCAGCTTCTTGATGACGTCGTCAGGCGTGCCGGCCGGCGCCACCAGGCCGTACCAGGCCGGGTCGTTCGGCTCCTTCAGGCCCATTTCGCCGAAGGTCGGCACGTCCGGCATCGATTCCAGGCGCTTGTTCCAGGCCACCACCAGCGGGCGCAGCTTGCCGGCCTTGATGTAGGGCATCGACGACGGCAGGTTGTCCACGATGATCGGTACCTGGCCGGCCAGCACGTCGTTCAGCGCCGGGCCCGCGCCGCGGTACGGGATATGGACCATGAACGTCTTGGTCGAAACCTTGAACTGCTCGCCCAGCATATGGCCGAAGCCGCAGGTGCCCGACGACGCGTACGAGTACTTGCCCGGGTTGGCCTTCAGCACGGCCAGGAAATCCTTGTAGGTCTTGGCCGGGAAGTTCGGGTTCACCGCGATCACGTTGGCCACGTTGGCCAGGTTGGTGATGGGCTTGAAGTCCTTGATCGGGTCGTACGACAGCTTGGGGTTGCAGGCCGGGTTCACGGCCATGGTCGACACCGTCGAGATGCCGATGGTGTAGCCGTCCGGCGCCGCCTTGGCGATCGCGTCCGCACCGATCGAGCCGCCCCCGCCGGCGCGGTTTTCCACGACCACCGGCTGGCCCAGGATGCGGCTCATCTGGTCGGCGGCACCGCGGCCGACGATGTCGGTGGTGCCGCCCGGTGCGAACGGAATAATCAGGCGGATCGGCTTGGTCGGATAGCTCTGGGCGTGCGCCGTGGTGGCGGCCGCGACCAGGGCCAGGGTCAGAGCGAGTTTGCCAGCTTGCATGAGATCATGTCTCCCGTCAGAAGTCCGGGCAGGGTGCTGCCCGGAAGCAAAGAAACCGTCGCGGTGCCACAGGTAAAGGCACGGCGGCGGCAGCGTAAAAAAGGGCGACCCGAGGGTTGCCCGAGGGCAGCCTTGGTCAGCCGCCGAGCAGTCCGCGCTTGACGTCCTGGTCGACCGGACTGTCGCCCAGGAACACTCGCAGCACGGCCTGGTAGAAGTCTTCGCCAGGGATCGGACGGCCGCGCGGCGTGCCGTTGATGGCGACGACCGTGCCTGTCTGCGGGCTGAAGTCCAGGTTGATCACGTCGCCCTTGTGCGCGTTGCCGACCTCGCCCAGGGTGCGCTCGAACTGCGTCAGCCGCGCAGCCAGTCCCCGCACCTGCGTTTCGCTGTGGTTGTCGCGAATGCCCTTGCGGATGGCGCGGGCAAAGGCGGGCGGTTCGGCCTCGCGCAGCATGCGCAACTGTAGCCGCTTGGCGCCGGGCGTGCCGAGTACCACGGTCGCGTTGCGGGCCTTTTCCTGCAGGTACAGCGCGGCCACGTAGCCCTTGGTGAGGAAGCCCGCGCGCAGCCCGGTGCCGTTGAGCTGCAGCTCCTTGCCGCCCACGCGCGCGGCGTCATCGAAGCGGATCCCTTCCATCTCGACCGCGCGCGCCGGCATGGCAACGGCGGTGGTGGCGCACAGCAGCATCACCAGCAGGGCGACCGCGCGGGAGCGCAGGCCGACGGGAAGGCCAGGGCGTGAACGGGAGCGAAGACGGGTGTCCGGGCCTGGCGGCGCGGAACGGATGCGGGACAACATGGCGGCAGGGCGTACAACTTGGCATGCCATGCTGACCTAAATCTGGAAAAATACCTATCCGTATCTGCCCTAGTCTGCACATTCCCGCGTGCCCGGCCGTTATTCCCTCCCCCATGCGGCGGGGATCGCTACCGGAAGCCGGGCAGCTACCGCGCCGTGCCCGTCGCCATACAACAACAACGACAATGTCTTCTGCTCTCCTGCTGGTGCCTGACTTCAGCCTGATCCTGATCGGCTGGCTGCTGGTGCGCTATACCCCGTTTGACCGCCCCTTTTGGGGCGGGGTGGAGCGGCTGGTCTACTTTGTGCTGTTCCCGGCGCTGCTGCTGCAGTCGACCAATGCCGCGGTCTTCGATTTCTCGTCGACCTCGGCGATGCTGGGCCTGGCGCTGCTGGCGATGGCTGTCGGCATGGCCGGCGGCTACGCCGTCAAGTGGGTGCTGAAGCCCGATGCGCTGAGCTTTGCCTCGGGCCTGCAGACCGCCTTCCGCTTTAACTCCTACATCGGCCTGGCGCTGGCGTCGCGCCTGGGCGGCAGCGAGGGGCTCGCGCTGATGGCGGTGATCGTCGGCTGCACCGTGCCGCTGTGCAACGTGGCGGCGGTGTGGGCGCTGGCCCGGCACGGCGAGACCGCGCTGTGGAAGGAACTGGCGCGCAACCCGCTGATCCTGGCCACCGCCGGCGGCCTCGTGACCAACCTGCTGGGCCTGCACCCGCCCGAGGTGGTGGCGATGACGCTGAACCGGCTGGGCTCGGCCTCGACCGCGCTGGGGCTGATGACGGTGGGCGCCGGGCTGCAGATGAGCGGGGCGACCGGCACGGTGGGACCGGTGGCCTGGTGGACCGGGATCAAGCTGCTGGCGATGCCGTGCGTGGCGTGGCTGGTGGGACGGTACCTGCCGCTGACCGCGTTGCAGTACCAGATCGTGGTGCTGTATGCCTCGCTGCCGACCGCGTCAAGCGCCTATATCCTGGCGGTGCGCATGGGCGGCAACGGGCCGATGGTGGCGGCCACGATCTCGGTGATGACGGTAGGTGCCATCGTTACCACGCCGCTGTGGCTGGCGCTGGTCAGCTAGATCATCAGTTCTAAGGTCAGCCAGATCCGGCCGGCCGGATCCGATTATCCGCTGCGTGCCGGCTCGCCTTGCGCGAGCGCCCAGTCGATATGTTCTTGCACCAGCGGTGAAGCGGATTCGCGCCGCGCCTGCAACGCCTCGCGGATGCGCGCGGCGAGGGCGGCGTCTTCCGCGCCGGTGCCGGAAAGCGCCGTGCGCAGGCTGTTGCCAAGCCCGACGGCAAGGTTGCGCAGCCAGCGCTCATGGCCGATGCGGCGGATCGGGCTGCCCTCCAGGCGCTGGTTGAACTCGTCTTCGGTCCACTGGAACAGCGCCACCATGTCGGGCGCCTCCAGGCCATTGCGCACGTCGAAATCCGGCACGCTGGCCACGTGCGCAAACTTGTTCCACGGGCAGGCAAGCTGGCAGTCGTCGCAGCCATAGACGCGGTTGCCCATCGGCGCGCGGAATTCGACCGGGATCGTGCCCTTGTGCTCGATGGTCAGGTAGGAGATGCAGCGGCGCGCATCGAGCCGGTAGGGCGCGACGATGGCGCGCGTGGGGCAGATGTCGAGGCAGCGGTGGCAGTTGCCGCAGTGGTCCGGTTCGGGCGCATCGGCCGGCAGCGGGATATCGACCAGGATCTCGCCCAGGAAGAACATCGAGCCGCCGTCGCGGTCGAGCAGCAGCGTATGCTTGCCGCGCCAGCCGAGGCCGCCCTGGCTGGCCAGCGCCACTTCCATCACCGGCGCGGAATCGGTGAAGACACGGTAGCCGAACTTGCCGATTTCGGCCTCGATCCGGCTGGCCAGCTGCTGCAGACGGCTGCGCAGGACCTTGTGGTAGTCACGGCCGCGCGCGTACAGCGACACCACCGCCGTGGCCGGATCGCCCAGCCGCGCCAGTTCGCGCCGGCGCCAGTCGGGCGCGCCCGGCGGGGTCTCGGTGGCGGGGACATAGGGCATGCGCGCCACGATGGCGCGTACCGTGCCAGGCACCAGTTCGGCCGGACGGGCGCGCCGCAAGCCGTGGTTCGCCATATAATCCATGTCGCCGTGGTAACCCTGCTCCAGCCATGCCAGAAGCCCCGGCTCGGCGTGGCCAAGATCGACGTCGGCGATGCGCACCGACGCAAAACCCAGCGCCGCGCCCCAGGCGCGGATGGACTCCGCAAGCGCCGCCAGCTCCCCCGGGCCGGCCTGGCCGGATTGCCCTGGAGCATTTGCGGGAACACTGTGCGCGCCTGGCGCGCTGGCCGGCGGCTTGACTGCTGGGTCGATCATCCCTGAATTGTACGCAATGCCCTTGCTCGAAGAACGCACCCTGACGCTGCCCGACGAAGCCGCCACCGCGCGCCTGGGCGCCGCGCTGGCCGGCACGGTGCAGGCCATGCCGCCGCGCGCGGTGCATGTGCAGCTCTCCGGCGACCTTGGCGCCGGCAAGACCACGCTGTCGCGCGCGGTGCTGCGCGCGCTCGGCCATGCCGGCAAGGTCCGCAGCCCCACCTACACGCTGTGCGAGCCTTACGAGGTGGCCCGCGCCGACGGCTCGCCGCTGACCGTCTACCACTTCGACCTGTACCGCTTCGCCGATCCGGAGGAATGGATCGACGCGGGTTTCCGCGACTGTTTCGCCGAACCGGCCTTCAACCTGGTCGAATGGCCGGAGAAGGCGGGCCGCCTGCTGGGGGAACCCGACCTGCATGTGTTGCTCCAATCGGACACGGCACCGCCGGCCGACAGCGAAAACGATGCCGGCGAGCGGCGCATCGCGACCTTGCGCGCCTATACTCACACTGGACTTTCCCTGCTGAACGCATGCTGATCAAGCGACTTGCCACCGACCGCCCCGATGGACCCGACGGCCTGCTGCAGGCGCGCCGCAAATGGATGGCGCAGGCGCTGAAGCTGGGCGCGGGCACCGCCGTGCTGACGCTCGCCGGCCCGCAGATCGCGTTCGGTGCCGGCATCGTCGCGGTGCGCGTATGGCCGGCCGAGGACTACACCCGCGTCACCATCGAATCCGACGCGCCACTGGTCGCGGTGCACCAGATGATTCGCGATCCGGACAGGCTGGTGGTGGATATCGATGGCCTGGACCTGTCGCCCACGCTGCGCGAGCTGGTGGCCAAGATCACCCCCAACGACCCGTATATCCAGACCGTGCGCGTCGGCCAGAACCGCCCGCGCGTGGTGCGCATGGTGTTCGACCTGAAAGAGAGCGTGGCGCCGCAGGTGTTCACGCTGCTGCCGATCGGCAGCTACCGCAACCGGCTGGTGTTCGACCTGTACCCGGTCAATCCGCCCGATCCGCTGTGGAAACTGGTGCGCGACACCGAGGACAAGCAGCGCCGCTTCGCCACCTCGGACCCGGCGCCGGGTCCGGACAGCATCGCCGGCGCCCCGGCCGGTGCCGAGGAAGATGCCATCGGCGCGCTGGTGCGCAGGTTCGACGAGAAGGGCGAAATGCCGGCCACCACCGCGCCGCCCCCGCCGGTGGTCGCGGCCCGGCCCAGGCCGTCGTCGCCGGTGGTGCCGAAGCCCGATGCGCCCGTGGTGCCGCCTGTCGCGCGCGAGAACCCGACTGCCGAGCGCCCGTTCAAGATGCGACGCCTGCTGACGGTGGCCCTCGATCCCGGCCACGGCGGCGAAGACCCCGGCGCGATCGGCGCCGCGGGTTCTCGCGAGAAGGACGTGGTGCTGCAGATCGCGCACCGGTTGCGCGCCAAGATCGATGCCCAGCCCAATATGCGCGCGATGATGACGCGCGATGCGGATTTCTTCGTGCCGCTGAACGTGCGCGTGCAGAAGGCGCGCCGGGTGCAGGCCGACCTGTTCGTGTCGATTCACGCCGATGCCTTCCTGTCGCCGGAAGCCAATGGCGCTTCGGTGTTTGCGCTGTCCGAGCGCGGCGCTTCCAGTACCGCGGCGCGCTGGCTGGCCAACAAGGAAAACGCTTCCGACCTGATCGGCGGCGCCAACATGGGCAACAAGGATGCGCAGGTTGCGCGCGTACTGCTGGACCTGTCCACCACCGCGCAGATCAACGACAGCCTGCAGGTCGGCAAGTCCGTGCTGGGCGAGATCGGCGGCATCAACCGGCTGCACAAGGCGCACGTGGAACAGGCCGGGTTTGCGGTGCTGAAGGCGCCGGACATCCCGTCGATCCTGATCGAGACCGCGTTTATCAGCAACCCGGCGGAGGAGCGCAAGCTCAACGACAGCGCGCACCAGGAACAGCTGGCGAATGCCATCCTGCGCGGGATCAAGGCGTACTTCGCGAAGAATCCGCCGTTGTCGAAGAACCCGTCGGTCTGACCGTAGCGCCGCCGCCACGGCGCACGCTCAGCTCTCGCCGAACTCCTTCTCGCTGCGTGGCGCATCAGGGCATTGCCGGTCCAGCGATTCGCGGTACTTCACGCAGCCGCGCATAAACTGGGGCCACGCCGGAACCGTCGGGACCTGGTCGCCCGGCTCGGGCAGCAATGCCCACAGATCCGGATGGTGCCAGCACAGGTCGTGACCCGAAGCATCCCGATGGCGGCGTATGCCCGCGCGCAGTACCTTCACTTCTTCGATCAGCCGCTCGCGGCTCATCGTATCGAGGTCGTCGTCCATATCCACTCCTCAACCCTCGGGGGTTGCACGCCATGCAGCGGGCCGGCGCGACGACGGATGGCGCAGATCAGGCGCGCGCCGCGGCGCGGTCCTCCAGCAGCGCATCGCGGTTGGCGTAGCGCGAGGCAATCACCGAGCAGACGATCAGCTGCAACTGGTGGTAGACCATCAGCGGCAACACCAGCAGGCCCAGCGCGGGGTGGCCGGCAAACAGGATCTTCGCCATCGGGATGCCGTTGGCCAGGCTCTTCTTCGAGCCGCAGAACACCGCGGTGATTTCGTCCTCGACCGAGAAACCCATCCGGCGGGCGGTCAGCGTGGTGAAGCCCAGCACCACGAACAGCAGCACCGCGGCGATCAGCATCACCGCGCCGATGGTCTGCCACTCGTACTGGTGCCACAGGCCTTCGGCAGTCGCATCGCAGAACGACGAATAGACGATCAGCACGATCACGCCGCGGTCGATCTTGGTGGTGATCTGCTTCTTCTTCGCCAGCCAGCTGCCGATCAGCGGCCGCAGCAGCTGGCCCAGCGCGAACGGCAGCAGCAGCTGCAGCGCCACGCCGGTGAGCGCCTTGCCCAGCGGCATCGAGGCGCCGCTGGCGCTGATCACCAGCCCCATCAGCAGCGGCGTGACCAGCATGCCGATCAGTCCCGAGATGGTGGCATTGAAGATCGCGCCGGACACGTTGCCGCGCGCCATCGAGGTCATGGCCACCGACGACGACACCGTCGAAGGCAGCGCGCACAGGAAGAACACGCCCAGCAGCAGGTCCGCCGGCAGCGTGTTGTGCAGGGCCAGCATCAGCAGCGCGCCGACCACCGGGAAGACCACGTAGGTGAACGACTGCACGAACGCATGCAGGCGCCAGTTCTTGGCGCCAGAGACCAGCTTGTCGCGCGACAGTGCCGCGCCATGCAGGAAGAAGACCAGCGCCACGCCCACGCTGGTGACCACGCCCAAGTGCAGCGGGCCCTTGCCGCTGCCGATTTCCGGGGCTGCCAGCGCGATGGCGATGGCGGTCAGCATGATGAGGACGAAGCCGTCGATCAGGTCATAAAGTTTCTTGAGCTTGGCAAAAAGGCGAGACATGACTGCGGTTGGTTAGGGTTTTGCCTAGTATTGGACGCCAGCCGGGTCTAGAATGCAAATTCATTTATAGAATCTATTTATCCGGTCGTTGCATGAATTACACACTGCGCCAGCTGCGCGTCTTCCTGGCGGTGGCCGGCAGCGGCGGTTTCAGCCGCGCTGCGGAGGTGGTGGGACTGACCCAGCCGGCGGTCAGCCGTGGCGTCGCAGAGCTGGAAGAGGCACTTGGCGTCAAGTTGCTTGACCGCACCACGCGTGAAGTGGTGCTGACCGATGCCGGCCATGCGCTGGTGCCGGCGCTGGAGCGGCTGCTGGGCCAGCTCGACGACACCCTTGAAGAAACGCGCCAGTTAGGCGAACGCTATCGTGGTCGCGTTGTGATAGCCGGTGCGCCGACGATTTCCGCGCGGCTGATGCCGATGTATGTCGCCGCCTGCGCCGCGCAATACCCCGATATCCGGCTGACCGTGCGCGATAACGTGCAGGCCGACGGCCTCGAGCAGGTCCGCGCCGGCGCCGTCGATTTCGGCGTGCTGATCGATCCGCTGGTGCGCGAAGGGCTGGCGGTGGAGCCGGTGGCGACCGACCCGTTCTGCTTCGTCTGCCGGCGCGACCATCCGCTGGCACAGTCGGCGACGGTGCCGTGGTCGGCGCTGCATGGCATGCGGCTGGTGCTGCTGGATTTTGCCTCGGGCAGCCGGCCGCTGATCGACCGCATCTTCGGCCGCCACGGCGTGGCGCCGCAGGTGGTGCAGGAACTTGGGCACTCGGCCAGCGTGTTCGGCATGGTCGAGGCCGGCATCGGCGCTTCCGTGCTGCCCTCGTTCTCGCTGCCGCTTCCTGCCGCATCGCCGCTGGTGTGGCGGCCGCTGGTGCCGCGCGAAGAGCGCAGCATCGTCATGGTCCGGCGCGAGGACCGCTCGCTCTCGCCGGCGGCGGCGGCGGTGTGGGCGCTGGTGCGGCGCCTGACCTTGCGCGTTGAGGCGCCCGCGATGGGCGCCGCGGCCTGAGCGCCGCCGGGTCAGCGCGCGGTGACCATCACCGCTTCCAGTTCAAAGCTGCCATCTGCCTGCACGCGATAGTGCTCCCGCACTTCGGCCGGCGCGACCTGCCACAGATGGCGGATCGCCGCGACCGCTACCGGCGGCGTGCGCATGCGCCGGACCCAGCTGTCGAACTCGATGCCGATGCGCCAGGGCTCGCCCACGCTGACACCCTGCGCGGCGAAGCCCGCCGCCTCGAACAGCGCGCGCCAGCCGCCCGGCGTGTAGTCGCGCACATGCGACGGATCGCGCAGCAGTTCGACCGACTGCAGCCAGGTATCGCGCAACGGATCCGCGGAACCGGCAATATCGATCAGCACCACCTTGCCGCCCGGCTTGAGGACGCGCCGCACTTCGGCCAGCGCCGCGGGGACATCGCGCCAGTGGTGCGCGCTCATGCGCGAGACCACCGCGCAGAAGCTGGCGTCGTCAAACGGCAGCCGCTCGGCAGCGCCCTGGCGCGTGCGGACGTTGGCCAGTCCGCGCTCGCGCGCGGCGCCTTCCACCACGGCCAGCATGTCGGGAGACAGGTCGTAAGCCGTCACTTCGCCTGCCACCGCGGCGGCGGCAAAGCTGGCGTGGCCGGCGCCGCAGCCAAGGTCGAGCACGCGGCTGCGCGGCCGGTTCGCTTCCGGGATCAGCGCGGCCAGTTCGTCCTTCAGCTGCTGCAGGTCGGCGCCGCTGGCATGGACGGCACTGGTGAGGTAGGCGCTGGCGGTGGCGCCAAACTGCGCGGCGACGAGTTCCTGTTGTTGCATGGCTGGCTCCTTGGGCTTTCTTGAGGGAAAGGGTTGCCCGCTAGGCGGGTTCGGCATACTGTAGCGGCACCTATTCCCGGTACAAGTCAGCGTTTTATCCTGGTATAAACGCCACCTGCCTGCGATGTCCGCTTCCGTCTCCGAATCTCTTACCCCATCTACCCGCGAGGCCGTGCTGGGCGCCTTCCTGCGCGCGCACCGCGAGCGGCTGGCGCCAGCCGATGTCGGCCTGGCCCCCGGCCGGCGACGCCGTACCCCGGGCCTGCGGCGCGAAGAGGTGGCACAACTGGCGGGGCTGAGCGCAACCTGGGTGACATGGCTGGAACAGGGCCGTCCGGTCTCGCTGTCGGCACGCGCGCTGGCCAGCCTGGCAGCGGCGCTGCGGCTGTCACGCGCCGAACGCGCCTATCTGTTCGAACTTGCCGGCCGGCGCGATACGCAGCAGGCCGCCGACGAAGCCGTTGCGCCCGCGGTGCTGGCAAGCGTGCATGCGGTCTCGGGCCCGGCCTACCTGCTCGACCGGCAATGGACCGCGCTGGCCTGGAACGACGCCGCGGCGCGGCTGTTCACCGGCTGGCTCGACGCGGCCAGCGGCGAGCGCAATCTGTTGCGCGCGATGTTCCTGTCGCCGCCGCTGCAGGCGCTGGTCGAAGACTGGCCGCACCGCGCCGCGCGGCTGGTGGCCGAATTTCGCGCGCACAGCATCCGCCATGCCGACGAGGCGCCGACACGCGCGTTGATCGATGGACTGATAGGGGAGAGCGCGGCCTTCCGCGACGCCTGGCTGTCGCAGGATGTGGAAGACCGCGAGGGCGGGCGCCGGGGGTTCCGGCATCCGCAGCTGGGGGCGTTGCAGTTCGAGCAGCTGACGCTGGTGCCGGCGGCGGCGCCAGGGCTGATGCTGGTGATACTGCTGCCCGGCTGAGCGGGCTTGCGAGCTTGTTACTTCGGCTGCATCCGGATCGCGCCGTCGAGGCGGATCACTTCGCCGTTCAGCATGGTGTTTTCGATGATTGCGCGTGCCAGCCTGGCGTATTCGGCCGGGCGGCCCAGGCGCGGGGGGAACGGGACCATCTTGCCGAGGGCATCCTGCACTTCCTGCGGCATGCCGAGCAGCATGGGCGTTTCAAAGAGGCCCGGGGCGATGGTCATGCAGCGGACGCCGTCGCGGGACAGGTCGCGCGCGATGGCCAGGGTCATGGCGACCACGCCGCCCTTGGAGGCGGCATAGGCGGCCTGGCCGATCTGGCCATCGAAGGCCGCCACCGAGGCGGTGTTGATGATTACGCCGCGCTCGCCTTCGCTGTCGGGCGTGTTCTGGACCATGGCAGCGGCGGCCAGGCGGATCATGTTGAAGGTGCCGACCAGGTTGATGCGGATGGTCTTGTCGAAGGCATCCAGCGGATGCGGCCCGTTCTTGCCCACCGTCTTGTTGGCGGTGGCGATGCCGGCACAGTTGACCAGGCCTGACAGGCGGCCCAGTACCTGGGCGGCGGCGACCACGGCCTGGCCGTCGGTTTCGGAGGCGACATCGCAGCGGATGAACTGGCCGTTCAGTTCGGTGGCGAGGGATTGGCCGGCTTGCTCGTTGAGGTCGGCGATGACGACTTTGGCGCCGGCTTCCGCCAGCATGGTTGCCGTGCCGGCGCCCAGGCCGGAGGCGCCGCCGGTGATGATGAAGACGTTGTCCTTGATTTGCATTTTGCGGTGTCTCCTTTGTGGTGAGGTTTCCGTTAACGTAAACGTCAACTATTGTACGGGGCGGAGTTTGTAGTGCAAGGGGTTTGGGCCCGTGCGGGTATCTGGTAGTGATTGATGTGCCCGGTTCCGCCCTAAAGGGCGGGTACCTTTTTGTCCGAGCGACAAAAAAGCACCAAAAAGCGCGTTTACTGCCCTGGGCGGGCGGCCACTCTTATCGTAGTGTGCGAGTGCTTTCGTACGGGGCCTTGCTTCGTTGCAGGGCAGGACTGCCTGCCGCCCTGGTGCGCTACGGTGCCTCAGGATGGATGCAATGCCTGAACGAGCCCAGAGCTGGGGGTGGTTCCTGCTGCTGGCGGCATGGTAGGAACGCCTTCGGCTGCGCTGAGCGCGGGTCCAAAGGAAAAAAGCGGCCTTTAGGCCGCTTTTTTGTTGCCGCATTCGACGACGAATTACTTCAGCGCGTCAAACACTTGCGCGGTAATTTCGTCGACGTTGCCGACGCCGGAGATTTTCCGGTACTTCGGCGGAGCTACCTTCGCAGCGGCGTCGCCCTTGGCGGCCCAGTCCGAGTAGTAGTCGACCAGCGGGCGGGTCTGCTGGGAGTAGACGTCGAGGCGCTTCTTGACCGTCTCTTCCTTGTCGTCGTCGCGCTGGATCAGCGCTTCGCCGGTTTCGTCGTCGATGCCTTCGGCCTTCGGCGGGTTGTACTTGACGTGGTAGGTGCGGCCCGAGGCCACATGCACGCGGCGGCCGCTCATGCGCTCGATGATGGCGTCGAACGGCACGTCGATTTCCAGTACGTAGTCGATCGCCACGCCGGCTTCCTTCATCGCTTCGGCCTGCGGGATGGTGCGCGGGAAGCCGTCGAACAGATAGCCGTTCTTGCAGTCGTCCTGCTTCAGCCGGTCTTTCACCAGGCCGATGATGATGTCATCCGACACCAGTCCGCCCGCGTCCATGACCTTCTTGGCTTCCACGCCAAGGGGGGTGCCGGCCTTCACCGCCGCGCGCAGCATGTCGCCGGTGGAGATTTGCGGAATGGCGAACTTCTCGCAGATGAACTTGGCTTGCGTGCCTTTGCCGGCGCCGGGTGCGCCCAACAGGATCAAACGCATTTACGGGTCCTCAGAGTTTTGAATCTGGTATGGCGGGAGATCAGAAGGAGGGTAATGCCGCAACTTGACGCAAGACTTACTGCTGTCTTGCCGGATGTTGACGGCATCTGGCGCGGGCACATCTGCCCACGCGGACGTCTGGCGGCGGCTGCCAGGGGGATGGCTGCGCGGCGCACCAGTCGGGCTCTATCTTTATCTCCCCACCGAGCCTTGGCCGGCGGCGCGTTGGCGCACAGCCGGGCGGCTCTGTATCGGCAAGCATTATGCCATGAGGTGGCGCCGATCCGGCCTGAAATCCGCCCCCCGGTTCAGGTTGCAGCAGTTTGAACCTGAGCGGGCGGCCGGCCGGGCGGGGTGGCGAGCCGGGTGACGATCAGGGCCCGTCCTGCGCCATCGACTCGGCCCACAGCGCGCGCACGCGCTCCAGGTCGGCCGGGGTGTCAACACCCGGCGCCGGTGCGGCAGCGGTTTCCACCACCGCGATGCGCTCGCCATGCCACATTGCGCGCAGTTGCTCCAGCGCCTCGGTCTGCTCGAGCGGCGCGGCGGCCAGGGTCGGGAAGCGCCGCAGGAAGCCGGCGCGATAGGCGTACAGGCCGATATGGCGCAGCACCGGCATGGCCGGCAGCGGGACCTGGGCCATGGCGGCGGGCACGGCCGGCACACCCGCCCAGGCGTCGCGCGCCCACGGGATCGGCGCGCGCGAGAAATACAGCGCGCGTCCGGCGGCGTCGCACACGACCTTGACCACGTTGGGATTGAAAACCTCGGCGATGTCGTGCAGCGGGTGGGCCGCGGTGGCGACGGCGCAGTCGGCGTGGTGCGACAGGTGCAGCGCCACCTCGTCGATCAGGGTCGGGTCGATCAGCGGCTCGTCGCCCTGCACGTTGACCACGATGGCGTCGTCGGGGAGGCCCAGTTGCGCTGCCACTTCGGCCAGACGGTCTGTGCCGGTGGCGTGGTCCGCGCGGGTCAGCACGGCTTCGATGCCGTGGTCCGCGCAGGCCTGCGCCACCGACGGGGCGTCGGTGGCGACCACGGTGCGCGTGGCCGACGAGGCATGGGCGCGCTCGGCCACGCGCACGACCATCGGGCGCCCGCCGATATCGGCCAGCGGCTTGTCAGGCAGGCGGGTCGAAGCGAGCCGCGCGGGGATGACGACGGTGAAGGCCGGGACGGTCATGGTGCTGGCTTGGTTAGCTTCGGTTGCCCTCGGTTGCCCTCAGTTGCCATTGGTCGGCGCGTCCGGGTCGATGGCACGGCCCGGCACCGACTGGCGCGCTTCGTCGGCCAGCATCACGGGGATGCCGTCGCGGATCGGGTATGCAAGCTTGTCAGCGTGGCAGATCAGTTCCTGCGCGGCGCGGTCGTATTCCAGCTTGCCCTTGCACAGCGGGCAGACCAGGATTTCAAGCAGCCGGTTGTCCATCTCGGTGTTCCTCGTTGCGCCCGGCGCTGCCGGACGTAGCCGCCGCGGACTGCGCGGTCGGTGCGGTGTTGATATGCGCCAGCACGGCGCTGCGGATTTTGTCGATCAGGCCCGCGTCGATCACCGGCCTGGTAGGCACGACCCAGATGCGCGGGTCGTCGAAGCGCTCGCATTTTACGGCATCCTTCTCGGTGATCAGGATCACGTCGGCATCGAGCGCGTCGGCGTTGCCGGCGAACGGGTCTTCGGCAAAGTCATAGTGGTCGGGCAGCGGCAGGGTCTTCGGCGACAGCCCGGCGCCGCGCAGGCTGGCGAAGAAGCGCTCGGGGTTGCCGATACCGGCCGCGGCCAGCACGCGGCGGCCAGCGAAGGCGGAAACCGGCCGCGCCATGGTCGGGTCGTTCAGCTGCCAGGCGTCTTCCAGCTCGAGCCGCATGCCGTAGACACCGGGGCGGTCGGGCGTGGCGCGGAAATTGGGATCGTTGATCAGCGTGGCATCGCGCGGGCGCGTCAGCGGTTCGCGCAGCGGGCCGGCCGGCAGCATCAGGCCGTTGCCGCCCATGCGCGTGTCGAACATCACGATCTCGAAATCGCGCTGCAGCTGGTAGTGCTGCAGGCCATCGTCGAGCAGCAGCACGTTGACGCCGGGGTGCGACACCAGCATGGTCTGCGCGCACAGCGCGCGGTCCGGGAACACCCACACCGGCACGTCGGTGGCGCGCGCGATCAGCAGCGGCTCGTCGCCGACGTCGCTGGCCTGCGAGGTCGGCTTGACCCGGCGCGGATGCTTCAGCTCGACGCCATAGCCGCGCGACACCACGCCGGGGCGCAAGCCGGCCTCGGTCAGCGCGTGGGCCAGCGCGATCACCGCCGGCGTCTTGCCGGTGCCGCCCACGGTCACGTTGCCGACCACCACCACCGGCATCGGCAGCCGCGTGGACTTGAACCAGCCGCGCCGGTAACCGTGCCGGCGCACGCGGGCCACCAGCCCGAACAGCAGCGAGAACGGCAGCATGACCCAGGCAAACCAGCCGCGGCGCTGCCACTGGGCGGTCACGAAGTCGGCGAGGGCATGGCGGGGAGCGGGCATGGACGCGGCGGGTCGTTCAGGTCGTGGATGGGATGGGATTGTAGTGCGCTCGGGACTCGCGCCCGGAAGGGAGGATCGGCAAAGAGGCGGATCGATCCATTATGGGCACTGCGCAGCGCATGGGGCAAGGCCGGCCAGGCTTCGCGCCCGCAGGCATAGCCGGTCCCCGCTTGCGCGGGGACGGCGATGGCCAGCGCTCAGCGCGGCTGCGCGCTCTGCGTGGCGAAGGTCAGGCGCGACAGCCCGGCCAGCCGCGCGGCTTCCATCACATTGACCACCGCCTGATGGCTGGCCTGCGCGTCGGCGTTGACGATGACCACCGGCGGCTGGCCATTTCCGGCCCCGGCGGGCCCGGAGGCGGCGCGCAGTTGGTCGGCCAGGCTGGTGACATCCTTCTGCTCCAGCACTTTCTTGTTGACCGAGTAGACCCCGCGCGACGACACCGACACCACGATTTCCTGCGGCCGCTGCTGGGCGCGCTCGGCGTCGGCGGTGGGCAGCTGGATCTGCAGCTCGGTATAGCGCGAGTACGTGGTCGTGATCATCAGGAAGATCAGGATCACGAGCAGCACGTCGATCAGCGGGATCAGGTTGATCTCCGGCTCTTCGCGCCGCTGGCGGGAACGGAATCGCATGGCGTGGCGGGTCCGTGATCAGCTGCGGCGCTGCGGCAGGATCGCGTCCAGGAACGCGGTGGCGCGGAATTCCAGCTCGGCCACGTAGTCGTCCACGCGGCGGCGGAAGTAGCGCCAGAAGATCAGCGCCGGGATCGCCACGATCAGGCCGAAGGCGGTGTTGTAGAGCGCCACCGAGATGCCGTGCGCCAGCTGCTCGGGGTTGGCGCCGGTGCCGCCCTGGCTGCCGAAGATCTCGATCATGCCGATCACGGTGCCCAGCAGGCCCATCAACGGGGCCACCGAGGCGATCGTGCCGAGCGCGTTCAGGTAGCGCTCCAGCTCATGCGCGACCGCGCGGCCGGCTTCCTCGACCACATCCTTGGCGGCGTCGCGCGAGGTGTGCGGCTGCAGCACCACGTGGCGCAGGCCGGCGGCCAGCACGCGGCCGAGCGGCGAATTCTGTTCGAGCGTGTTGACCACTTCCGGTGTGGCGCGGCGCTGCTGCGCGGCGGCCAGCGCTTCTTCATAGAGCCGGGGCGGCAGCACCTTGCTGCGCTTGAGCGACAGGAAGCGTTCGACGACCAGCGCCAGCGCGAGGACCGAGGCCAGCAACAGCGGCCAGATCGGCCAGCCGGCCGCTTGAATGATGGAAAACAATTGGACCCCCGGGATCGACAACCCAATAAAGAAACCCCAACCAGCTGGTCGGCATGCCTTGAGGCGCGTCAGCAGGCAGCGCACTCCGGCATTGCTCTGAAAAATCAGGCGCAACTCTACCCCGCGGCCTGCCGCGCGGCAAGCGAAGGCGGGCCGGCTGTCTCCGGCGCGCATCGGAGCCGGCCGATGTTGCCGCGGACTTTCCACAGGGCGCAGGGACAGAATTGTGGATCGATTGTGGAAAGGCGCCGGACAAGCGATGCAAGTGCTTGATTCGCAAAAGGAAGCCGGGGGTTGCCTGAAAATTGTGCAAGCGTGCTCGGGGCGCTCGCGACGCTTGCCGCACACCGTGGAAAAGTCGGATTCGGCGCTGCCGCACGCCATGTCTGCGCGCTAACGCAGGCTGCGATGCGGTCGTCCACACGAGTGCGGGACAGAATTGTGGAGCGGTTGTGGACAGGTAGCGGAGAAATCATTTAAGTCATTGATTTTAAATGGTTCGCATGTAATTGCTTAAAAAATGGGCAAATGGTTCGTGAGCGGCCGCGGGATGGGCCGATGGTCTGCCGCATGGGTATACCCGAGCTTTTCCACACTGTGCAGGGAGAGGATTGTGGATCGCCTGTGGATAAAGTCTGGAGAGTTCGGCTAACCATTTGATTTCATTAGGTATGCGGCCGAGTGCCTAGAAATTGGGCAGCGCCCTCTGGTTCGGGTGTTTCACATGGTGCAGTGCGGGCGCGCGCCATGACATGCCGGCTACGCCGCCTCGGGCGTGATTCCGGCCGCGCTTGACATAGGGAGCGGCGGAAAAGTCGGGTAAACACCGTGTTTTATCCAGAGATCCTGTGGATAACTTTGTGAACAAGCGCCGTCGGCGCCCGCTAAGTGGTTGATGCAAAAGAGAATCGGTTATATTGCCTAATTTTTATTTCGATCATAAACCTCATAAAAATCAAAGAGTTGAACGAAGCAATGCGGCTTGCCGGGCAGCATTCGGCCATCATCGCTACCCCCTTGACAGACCAGTTATGCTGTGGACATGTCCCATTAACGCCGCTTGACCGGCGTGCGCCATGCCCGACCTGACCAGCTTTTCGCGTGACGCATCCTCCACCGGCCCGCGCAGTGGCCGTGAAGTCATTCCTGTCGGTGAGTTGAATCACGCCATTGCCCGATTGCTGGAGCGCAGCTTTCCGCTGGCCTGGGTGCGCGGGGAAATTTCCAACTTCACCCGCGCTTCGAGTGGCCACTGGTATTTCTCGCTCAAGGATGCGCGTGCCCAGATCCGCTGCGTGATGTTCCGCGGCCGCAACCAGCATGTCGACTTCCAGCCACGCGAAGGCGAGGCGGTCGAGGTGCGCGCCGTGGTCACGATGTACGAGGCGCGCGGCGAACTGCAGCTCGGCGTTGAGGCGATGCGCCGCGCCGGCCTGGGCAACCTGTACGAAGCTTTCCTGCGGCTGAAGGAAAAGCTGGCGCAGGCCGGCCTGTTTGCCCCGGAGCGCAAGCGGCCGGTGCCGTCGCACCCGCGCATCATCGGCGTCATCACCTCGCTGCAGGCCGCCGCCTTGCGCGATGTGCTGACCACGCTGCGCCGGCGCGCGCCGCATGTGCCGGTGGTGGTCTATCCGGTACCGGTGCAGGGAGCCGGGGCGGCGCAGAAGATCGCCGACACGATCGACCTGGCCGACGCGCGCCGCGACTGCGACGTGCTGATCCTGTGCCGCGGCGGGGGCAGCATCGAAGACCTGTGGTCGTTCAATGAAGAGGTGGTGGCGCACGCGATCGCGCGCTGCGCGCTGCCGCTGATTTCCGGCGTGGGCCACGAGACCGACTTCACCATTGCCGATTTCGTCGCCGACGTGCGCGCGCCGACGCCGACCGGCGCGGCCGAGCTGGTCAGCCCCGACCGTTCGCACCTGCTGGCGCAGACCCTGCGTGGCCGCGACGCGCTGGCGCAGGCGATGCGCCGGGCGCTGGACCTGCGCGCCCAGCACCTGGACTGGCTGGCGCGGCGCGTGCGCAGCCCGCAGGCGCAGCTGCAGGAACGCCGCGCGCGCGTCGACAATCTGGCCCGACACTTGCGGTCGGCATTGCGCGACACCGTGGTGTCGCAGCGGCATCGTCAGCAGGTGCTGGCGATGCGCTGGAGCGCCTGCCGTCCCGATACCGCCGCGGCACAGGCGGACCTGGCACGGCTGTGGCAGCGGCTGCAGGCCGCCGCCACGCGCGGCCATGAACGCGCCGGCCAGCGCCTGGCGCGCGCCGCCGGTGCGCTGGAGTTGCTGGCGCCGCAGCGCACCCTCGAGCGCGGTTACGCGGTGCTGCTCGACCAGCGCGGACGCGCGCTGCGCTCGCCCTCCGAGATCCGCCCGGGCAGCGTGGTCGAGGCGCATTTCGCCGAGGGCGTGGCCGACCTGTCGATCGCCGGCGTGCAGGCGAAGCTGCCTGAATTCTGAGCTGCTCGGCATGTCCGCAACGGGTCCGATCCGCGCCCGGGAAAGGGTCAGTAAAACCCCCGGAAACCCGCCTCCGGACAAACTAACATCGGAGCAGGGGGCATAGGCCTGCGGTTTGCGCGGGTATTCCAAGTCCCCTACAATCCGCAATTCCGGACCCTACAACCCCAACCCACAGAGACAGAACAATGGAACACAAGCTCCCCCCGCTTCCGTACGCGCATGATGCCCTGGCTCCGCACATCTCCAAGGAGACGCTGGAGTTCCATCATGACAAGCACCACCAGACCTACGTCACCAACCTGAACAACCTCATCAAGGGCACCGAGTTCGAGAACGCGACCCTGGAAGAGATCGTCAAGAAGTCGTCGGGCGGCATCTTCAACAACGCTGCCCAGGTGTGGAACCACACCTTCTACTGGGATTCGCTGAAGCCCAACGGCGGCGGCCAGCCGACCGGCGCGCTGGCTGACGCCATCAACGCCAAGTGGGGCTCGTTCGACAAGTTCAAGGAAGAGTTCACCAAGGTTGCCGTCGGCACCTTCGGTTCGGGCTGGGCCTGGCTGGTGAAGAAGGCCGACGGCTCGCTGGACCTGGTGTCCACCTCCAACGCCGCGACGCCGCTGACCACCGACGCCAAGCCGCTGCTGACCTGCGACGTGTGGGAACACGCCTACTACATCGACTACCGCAATGCCCGTCCGAAGTACGTCGAGGCATTCTGGAACGTCGTGAACTGGGACTTCGCCGGCAAGAACTTCGCTGGCTGATCCCCGGTCAGCGTTGCATCAGCGAAAAGCCCCGGAAATTCCGGGGCTTTTTGCTTGGCGTCCCGACTCTGCCAATCTCGGTCGCCGTGCGCGTCTGCGTTTGTGCTGCTCACTGCTGTGCCTGCGGTGCCAGCTGCCGCGCCATCTCGAGGTGGTGATTCAGCGTCGGCAGCGTCTGCCGCGCGAATGCCTTGACGCTGTCATCCTTGGCCTCGTCGGCGGCCTTGCGGAACAGCGCCACCGCCTCCTGATGGGCATCGACGCCGATCTGCCGCGCGTAAGCGCTGTCGAACGCGCCGCCGCTGAGCTTGCCGAGGTCTTCCAGCTGCTGCTTCTTTACCTCTGGCGGCGACGCCGGCAGCTGAATGCCGAGCCTTCTCGCCAGCTGGCGCATCTTTTCGTCCGCCGCCTGGTGGTCGCGGATCATCTGCGCGGCGAAGGTCTTGACCGCTTCGCCGCTGGCGCGGGTCTGCGCCAGCTTGCTGGCCGCGATCTCGAGCGCGCTCGCCTCGGCCGCGTCGCGCAGGAACAGCGCGTCTTTGTTCGGTGCCATCGCGGTGCCTGGCTTGTCCGACAACGGCGCCGCAAAGGCGCCGGTGGTGGCAAGGAGCAGCGCTATCGCCGCCAAAACCGTCTTGTGGACCAGTCGCTTCATGATCGATGTCAGCGTCCCTTGGCATCGGGCACGCGGGTCTGGTCGATGCTGGCGCCGCCGCTGCCGGTGCGCGGCTTGCCGTGCAAGCCATCGCGGTCGGCCTTGCCGGCGCTTTCCGACGCCGGCTTGGGTCTGTCGCGGCCAGGCAGGCCGCCAGCCGTATGCGGTTCCTTCGGCACGTCGCCCAGCTCGCGCGCGAGCCCGCCTGGATTGGTCGGTGTGGCACCCGGCGTGCTTGATGGCGCCACCGCGGCGCCCGGCGGCGGAATGGTCTGGCTGCCCATGGGCCCCTTGTCGGTGCGCACACCGGTGCTGTCTGCCTTCTGGGCCAGCGCGCCGCCAGCCAGTAGCGAGAGCAGCGCCGCGGCCGCGGCAAAGCGGGAAGTGGAGGCAAAAGCGGACATCAAAGCGGACACGATGCGGATGCGCATGGATCTCTCCTGACGTGATGGTTTCCTGCTGTTGTTGCGCAAAGCATTTGCCGGGCCACGGACACAGCAGCGGCCCGCGTCAACCGAGGCCGGTCCTTGCATCGCACTTTCTACAAGCACTGGCGGTTCTTACAGGCGTCACCTGCGGCATCTGGTGCCGCCGGGCATGTGTCCGCCCCGCCGCAGCAAGGCCGCGGTGGAATGAAAGTTGCGCGCCGTACTGAAATGGCCGCGCCGCGGCCGATGCCTCAGGAGGTGCCATGAAGCAAAGCAAGCACGACACGTCGGGCAATCCGTCGCTCGACAAGCGCCAGGGACTGGATGACCGCGAACTGCAGGAAAACGCGGCGGAAAACCAGCGCGCGCGCGAACGGGCCGCTGCGGAGTGGGAGCATGCGGCTTCGCATCGAAAGAACGGGCCTGCGGACCGACCCGCGCCGCAAAGTGAAGAAAAGCCAGGCCGCGGCGAGTTTCCGCCGGGCGTAGGCAAGCGCGACCTGCACGACCCGGGCAGCCGCGATCCCGATGCACCGCCCACGGTGAACCGTTCCTGAGTCTGGCTAGCGTTCGCCGCGCGCCAGCCGCGCGGCGGCGCGCAGGCTGCGCACGATGCGATCGAACGCAGCCGCACGCGCGTCGTCGGAACGCTGGCGCAGCGCGAACGACGGATGATAGGTGGCGATGACGAGCCGGCCCTCGTGCTCGACCGGTGTATCCATCATCGTGCCCAGCGTCACGCTCTTGCGGCCCAGCACCGCGCGTGCGGCGGTCGCCCCCAGCGCGACGATGACCGTCGGATCCACCTGCTTGAGCTCGCGCTCGAGCCAAAGGTGGCAGGCTTCGATCTCCAGCTGGCCCGGCGACTTGTGCAGCCGCCGCTTGCCGCGCAACTCGAACTTGAAATGCTTGACCGCATTGGTCATGAACAGCTTGTCGCGGTCCAGTCCGGCCCGCTCCAGCGCATCATCCAGCAGGTGTCCCGCGGGGCCGACGAACGGCGAGCCTTGCAGGTCTTCCTGCGAGCCGGGCTGTTCGCCCACCAGCATGATGCGCGCGTGCGACGCGCCGGCGCCGGGCACGCCCTGCGTGGCGTTGCGCCATAGCGGGCAACGCCGGCATTCATTCAGTTCGGCTCGGCTGACTGGCGGCTTCTTGCGCTCGGGCATGGCATCGATGTCTGGGGGCCGGGACGCATGGCCCCGCTAGCCGGTGCGCAGCAGTTTCCGCGCCATGCGCCGCTGGCGCGACGCACGGTACGGAATTTGCCTCGCCCCAACACCCCGAGGCGGCCGATCCCGCCGCCGTGCCACCTGCGGCACCGAATGCAGATTCCAGTCACGCATGCCACAGCAACCGATAGCGCCCCCGTCCCGCCGCCGCATTGCCGCGGAGCTGTTTCGTGCGATCTGGCGTTTCCGCCTGCGAGTGGTGGTGGCGGTATCGCTGCTGCTGCTGGCCAAGGCCTGCGCGGTGGCGGTGCCGTTGCTGCTGAAGCTGGTGGTCGACGAAGTCACGCCGGCCGCGGCCGGCACCGATGCCGCGCGGCTCGGGCTGGTGACCATGCCCGTGTTCCTGGTGCTGGCCTACGCCATCCTGCGGCTGATGGGCAATGCGTTCGGCGAGTTGCGCGACGTGGTCTTCGCCTACGTCACGCAAAGCACCGTGGCAGCATTCATGGAGCGCACCTTCGCGCACCTGCATGCGCTCGGTGCGCGCTTCCATGCCAGGCGGGCCACCGGCAGCGTGATCCGCGACCTGGAGAAGGGCACTGCGGCGATCGGCTTCCTGCTGGGCGTGGCAGTCTTCACCATCGTGCCGACGCTGATGGAAATCGTCTCCGTGCTGGCCATCATGATCGCCGCCTATGGCGGCGCGTTCGCCGCGATCATCCTCGGCGTGTTCGTGCTGTACTCGGCCTTTACCTGGCACTTCACGCAGCGGCGCATGCGCGTGCAGCGCAAGGTCAATGCGGTGGAGGCCACCACCAACAGCAAGGTGGTCGACAGCCTGCTCAACTACGACACGGTCAAGTTCTTCGCGCGCGAGTCGTTCGAGACGCGCCGCCTTTCCGGCATATTGCAGCGCTGGGTCGGCATCAGCGTGGAGAACCAGTACGCGCTGTCGACACTGCATATCGGCCAGAGCGTATGCATCGCGCTGGGTGTGGCGGCGGTGATGCTGCTGGCCACGCAGCGCGTGATCCAGGGCTCGCTGTCGGTGGGCGACCTGGTGCTGATCAATGCCTACATCATCCAGGTGGTGCTGCCGCTCAATACGCTGGGCTTTATCTTCCGCGAGTCGAATGACGCCATGACCAACGTCGAGCGCCTGTTCGCGTTGCTCGACGCGCGCGGCAAGCCCGGCGAGGACGACGATGCGCCGGCGGCGCGGCCGCTGCGCGTAACGCGCGGCGAAATCGTGTTCGACCGCGTCAACTTCAGCTACGACCCCAGCCACCAGACGCTGTGGGACGTCAGCTTCCGCGCGCAGGCGGGGCAGACCGTGGCGGTGGTCGGCGGCAGCGGCTCGGGCAAGTCGACGCTGGCGCGGCTGCTGTTCCGCCTGTACCAGCCCGACAGCGGCAGCATCGGCATCGACGGGCAGGACCTGCGGCTGGTCACGCAGCGCAGCCTGCGCGAAATGATCGGCATCGTGCCGCAGGACACCATCCTGTTCAACGACACCATCGCCTACAACATCGGCTACGGCCGCGAGGGCGCGAGCCGTGCCGATATCGTCGCGGCCGCGCGCGCGGCGCAGCTCGATGCCTTTATCGACCGCCTGCCCGACGGCTACGAAACGCAGGTCGGCGAGCGCGGCGTGCGCCTGTCCGGGGGCGAGCGTCAGCGCGTGGCGATTGCGCGCGCGATGCTCAAGCGCCCGCCGCTGGTGGTGTTCGACGAGGCCACCTCGGCGCTCGACACGCGCGCCGAACGCGCGATCCAGCAGGAGCTGTCGGCGGTGGCGCGCGGCCGTACCGCGCTGATCATCGCACACCGGCTTTCTACCATCGTCGATGCCGACCAGATCCTGGTGATGGAGCACGGCCGCATCGTCGAGCAGGGCTCGCATGCCACGCTGCTGGCGCGTGGCGGCATCTACACGCAGATGTGGCAGTTGCAGCAGCAGCAGCGCGAACTGGAACGCGCCGAGCGGCGCCTTGCGCTGCAGCCGGTGCGGCTGGAGACGCTGGTGGCCAGCGTGGTCGATGGCCTGCGCGAAACCATCGCCGAGCGCCACGTCAACCTGTTCACGGTGCAGAGCGAATCCGAGCTGCGCGTGACCGGCGATCCCGGCGTGCTGCAGAAGGCGATCTGGGAGCTTTGCCAGCAGATGATCGCCACCACGGAACCGGGCGGGCGGCTGGAGCTGCGGCTGGAACGGCATGACGGGCAGGCCGGGCTGCGCGTGTCGGCGTCGCCGCAGCAGGGGCCGCTGGACGATGTGGAGGGACTGCGCGAATGGCTGGGCGAGCACGGCGTGACGTTGACCGCCGATCCCGGCGCCCATGCGTGCCAGTTGCTGATGCCGATGCGCGCGGTGCAGGAGCCGGAGCCGCGGCCCGCCCCGGCGCCCGGCACGCCCGAGGCGCTCGAAGTTCCCGACACGCAATCGCTCAAGGGCTTGCGCGTGCTGCTGCTGGACGACGACGAAACCACGCGCGAGGTGCTGAGCGGCGCGCTCGAGGACTACGGCGCGCACGCGATCGCGCAGGAGCGCGGCGACGAAGTGATCGGGTTGCTGGCGGCAACGCCTCTGGCCGAGTGGCCGCAGGCGCTGCTGTGCGACCTGGCGCTCGACGAGGAAGACGGCTACACCGTGCTGCGGCGCGTGCGCCGCCTGGAAGCGCAGATGCAGGTTCCGCTTGGGCGGCGCATGACGGCCATCGCGCTATCGGGCCATGCCGAGCCGCAGGACCGCATGCGCGCAATGATGGCGGGGTTCCAGCTGCATCTGTCGAAGCCGGTGCGGATAGGCGAGCTGGTGGCGGCGGTGAGGTCGCTGGCAACGCGGGCAGAGCAGGAGCCTGGATGAGGGCTTTCACCGCCCCTGCAACCTGCGCCTCAGCACCGCCAACTCCTCCGGTATCACCCGCCGCTCGCGCATTACCCACGGCATTCCCTTCAGCACCTCCCCAATACCACGCCACCCCTGCGAACGCAGCAAGCCCGGCAGCTCCGCCGCCGTTTCCTCCAGCGCCTCGCGCCACGGCAGCCGCAGCCAGGCCGCCCACACCGCATTGCGCGCCAGCAGCGAGCGGCGCTGGCAGCCGTCGCGCAGCGGGCTGGGATGGTGGTGCACCACCAGTTGCGGCGCATAGACCAGGTGCCAGCCGCTGGCGGCGAGGTCGAGCGCCAGCAGGGTCTCTTCGCCACCGATAAAGAAGCGCGGATGATAGCCGCCGGCCTGGCGGAATGCTTCAGTGCGGAACGCGGTGGCGCCCGCCATCAGCCCAAGGATGGCGCGCCCCGGCAGCATGGCAGACGGCAGCGGGCTGTCGGCCATGCGCGCGCAGGTCGGATCCTCGCGTCCGCATTCGCCGACGAGGATGCGCGCGGTCAGCGCTGCCACGCGTGGATGGTCACGGAACATGGCACAGGCGGTGGCGAGCGAGCCCGGTGTCCACCAGCAGTCGTCATCGCAGAAGGCGACAAAGGGCGTGCGCGCGCATTGCGCGCCCAGGTTGCGCCCCGCGGCGCCGAGGTTGCGCTGGCAGCGCAGCAACGTAGCATCCGGGAATTCGTCACGAACCATCGCACTGGTGCCGTCGCTGGAGGCGTTGTCGACCACCACGATGGGCGGCCGCTCCGGCAGCGTGCTGAGCTGGCGCAGCGCATGGCGCACGGTGTCGCGCCGGTTATGCGTGAGCACCACCACGCTGATGTCGAACGGGGCATGCGCCGGCGCGGCGTGCAAGGCTTGGTCAGCAGGCATCGGTATCGGCAAGTTGGATCAGCCTTGCGCAGGCTCGCCGGCGGACAGCGACCAGTAGCGCTCCGGCGCGCACAGGTCGCATAGCTGCTCTTCGCCGAACATCTGCAACTGGCTCTGGTAGGCATTGACCGCATAGCTCTTCTGCGCGAGATGCTGGCTGACCGGCAGGTTGACCGGGGTCGCGTGCAGCCCCGCGCGCAGGCATTCGGCCAGCCGTTGCTGCAGCACACCGGGCAAGCGGCGGTAGATCGCGTCTTCGTAGTACAGCCACTGCACCGGCGCCGTCGATGCCGCCTGCGCTCGCGAGGGCACCAGCAGCGCGGCCCACGCCGCCGCGCGCACCTGCGCCGCCTGCATCAGCATGCGGCAGGCTTCATGCGCCAGCACATGATCGGAATGGAACAGGCCGAGCGGCGCAGCCACCATGCCGTCGGTCTGCGTCACCAGGACGTGCTGCAGGCTGTCGGCGATCTCGCGCGGCGTATGGCGGCGGCCGTACTGGCCGTCCCAGAAATCGAGCCAGACCGGCTGCGCGCCCAGCATGCCAAGCGCGCGGTTGTCCTCGCGCCGGCGCGCGCGCACCGCCTGCTCGGCGCTGTCGAAGCCCGCGGCGCGGTCCCAGTCCGGTGCCGGCACGCCGGCGGGCGGGACGCCGGCGAAGACCGTCACCACGCGCGCGCCGCGTGCCGCGGCGATCAGGCCGCCGCAGCTGAACACCGCATCGTCCAGGTGCGGTGAAATCACCGTCACCGGGGCGGCTATGTCAGTCACCATCGAATCACCCTTGCCATTGCCACTGGCAGGTTCGTGTCGCGCGCTACTTGTTGAGCACCACGGCGCGGGCTTCGCGTGCCGTGGCGGATACCGGCACCACGTTGCCCGGCGCGCCCCGCGCATGCGCTTGTGCCGCGAGCCGCGCGGAGAAGTAGTCGACCGTGTGGCGCAGGCCTTCCTCAAGCGACGTGCGCGGCTCCCAGCCCAGCAGGCTTCGCGCCAGCGAGATATCGGGGCAGCGCTGGTGCGGGTCGTCGGCGGGCAGGGGGCGCATCTCGACCGGCGAATGCGAGCCGGTGGCGCGCAGCACTTCCTGCGCAATCTCCAGCATAGTCGTCTCGCGCGGATTGCCGAGGTTGACCGGCATGCCGGAAGCGGGCGCTTCCATCAGCCGCACCAGCGCGTCCACCAGGTCGTCGACGTAGCAGAAGGCGCGCGTCTGCGCGCCGTCGCCATAGACAGTCAGCGGCTGGCCGGCCAATGCCTGGGTGATGAAGTTCGACACCACGCGGCCGTCCGCGGGATGCATGCGCGGCCCATACGTGTTGAAAATGCGCGCGATCCGGACATCGAGCCGGTGCTGCCGGTGGTAATCCATGAAGAGGGTCTCGGCGCAGCGCTTGCCTTCGTCATAGCAGGAGCGGATGCCGATGGGATTGACGTGGCCCCAGTACCCCTCCTGCTGCGGATGCATCTCGGGGTCGCCATAGACTTCGCTGGTCGATGCCTGCAGGATGCGCGCCTTGAGCCGCTTGGCCAGCCCCAGCATGTTGATCGCGCCGTTGACGCTGGTTTTGGTGGTTTGCACGGGGTCGTGCTGGTAATGCACCGGCGAGGCCGGGCAGGCGAGGTTGTAGATCTCGTCGACTTCGACGTACAGCGGAAAGGTAATGTCGTGGCGCAGCAGCTCGAAGTTCGGCCGGCCCAGCAGGTGCGCGATGTTCTCCTTGGTGCCGGTATAGAAGTTGTCCACGCACAGCACGTCCTGCCCGGCCCGCACCAGCCGTTCGCACAGGTGCGAGCCTAGGAACCCCGCGCCGCCCGTGACCAGGATGCGCTTGCGGTCGCTTTCCTTCATCTCTGTCTCCTTTGAGGCGGGGGTCACGCCGCGGCCCGGCGCGCGCCGGCCGTGGCGGTGCCTGCGCCGGCGCACACGCCGGCATACACGGCTTCCATCTGCTGCGCCACGCCGGCCCAGGTGAAATGGCGCTGCGCGCGGCGCCGCCCCGCTTCGCCGAGCTGGCGCGCATGCGCGGGGTCCGCCGCCAGCGCCGCCAGCCGCGCCGCCAGTGCGGCCGGCGCCTTCGGCGGCACCAGGTAGCCGGTCTGCCCATCGACCACGGTGGAGCGGATGCCGCCCACGTCGGCGCCGATCACCGGCGCGCCGCACGCCATCGCCTCCACCGGCGTGATGCCGAAGGGCTCGTACCACGGCGTGGTGACGAACACGTCGGCGGCGCTGTAGAACAGGCGCAGCGCGTCGCGTCCGCGCCGGCCGACGAAGACCACGCTGTCGGCCACCCCTTCCTCCTCGGCCACGCCCTGCAGCCGGCCGATTTCCGGCGTGGCCTGCACGCTGGGCTGCTCGGCATTGCCGCCCACCACGTACAGCGTGGCGCCCACGCCGTGATCGCGGCGCAGGCAGCCGAGCGCGCGGATGACGTTGTCGATGCCCTTGCGCGGCACCATCCGGCCCAACTGCAGCACGCTGAAGCCATCGCGCGGCCAGCCCAGCTCGCGACGCGCTGCGTGTCGCGCCACCGGCGCAAACTCGGCGCCGTCGAACCCGCATGGCACCGTGCTGATGCGGCCGGGGTCGGCGCCGTACAGGCTGACCAGGTCTTCCAGGTCCTGCGGACATTCCGCCACCACGCAGTCGGCCGCGTGCACCAGCGTGTCTTCGATGTCGAAGCGCGCATCGGGGAAGCCGTCGGTGCTGCCCTGGTGCAGGCGCCGCACCTTGCCCAGCGCATGGAAGGTCATCACCAGCGGAATGCCCAGCGCCTGGCGCGCTCGCAGCGCGGCCAGCCCCGACATGAAGAAGTTCGCGTGCAGCACGTCGTAGCCCACGGGATCGTGCCGGATGAACTCCACCAGGAAATCGCCGAATGCGTCCATGTAGGGCAGCAACTGCTCCTTGGGCACCTGCACTGGCGGTCCGGCCGGTACGTGGATCACATGCACATTGGGGGCGAAGGTGACCACCTCGGGCAGCAGCGCCTTATCGCGGCGGGTGAACACATCGACCAGATAGCCGCGGGTGCCAAGCTGGCGCGCCAGGTGCGCCACATAGATATTCTGGCCGCCGCAATCGGTGCTGCCGACGCTGGCCAGCGGCGAAGCGTGTTCGCTGATAAGCGCGATCTTGCGCATGGTGGGCTCCTGTTTGCCGCTATGCCCGCGGGTTGGGGCCGATTTGGGCAGGGCTGGCGCCAGCAGCTAGCGTGCCAGTGCGCGGGCGCGACCGGGCGCGATCGGGCGCATGCGAAATGCGCTGCCAGGCGAGGGCGGAAGGGAACCGATGGAGAAGCGTTATAGCGGTTCTCGGCGTTTCGCCTTCCAGGAGCGTCTTCGTGCGTAGCACGGGCGGAGCTTTGCGTAGTTGCTGCCGCATTGAGTCATTCTTACGCCGCCCGTTGTAATTTGCGCTTCCGAATCTTTCGATTCCAGCCAGGGACAGTGGAACGCTTGCAACACGTGCCAGCGCCTTCCGTTCGGGCGCGATGCTTGCAACGTCGAAGGCGCAAAACATCCAACCACGGAGCAGCCCATGAATCCGAACGACAACGCACGTCCCGCGTCCGGGTCTTCCCCGCGCGCCTCGCATGCCGGCGCGAGCCGCTTCAGCGATGCCGCCGCGGCAAGGCGCGCCGTCGAACTGGCGCTGCCGATGCTGGAAGCATCGCTGCGCGACAAGACCGTCGGCGAGAGCGGATGCATGCACGTGGTCGTGATGGACCCGACGCTGCAGCCCGGCGACTGCACCTTCGAGGAAGCCATCCTGTTTGAACATTCGCTGCCTTCGCGCGAGGCGTGGGACGCGGATTACAGCCTGTATGCGCGCGCCAAGGCCAGCCTGGCGTGGCGCACCGGCATGGCCAGCGCAGCGGTGGTCCACTGCGCGCCGCACCGGTTGCGCAGCGACGACACGCTGCTCGGCGGCGCGGCCGTGCTCGACGGCATCGTGGTCGCGGTAAGCGGTGCCAATGCCTGGTACGACGAAGCCTTCGCGGGCTGCGTGGCGGCGCTGTTGCGCGGCGTTGCGCAGGAGGGTTGCCATCGCGCGCAGGCCGGCTGACGCAAGCTCGCGCCGCGGCTTGGCACATATTTCGCTGCGGCGTGATTCCCGGTCGGGCCGGCGGACTTTTTTCCAGAGTGGCCGAGTCTGTCCGACCGGCTGACCGCCTGTCCGATTCCCGGCTGTCCGAATCTGCGGGGCGCCATGAGCGCCGCGGCAACCGTTCACCTTCGCACGAGGAACCACCATGCAGACTCAGCAAGCTTCACAACGTCCCGAGCCCAACGCGGCGGCGGCGCCGCCGCTGCAGGACCGGCACTACCTGGTGACCGGCGGCGGGCGTGGCCTGGGGGCCGCCGTGTGCCGCACGCTGGTCCAGGCGGGTGCGGGCGTGATCGTTGCCGATATCGACGACAAGCTGGCCCGCGACAGCGCTGCGGCACTGGCCGACGCCGGCGGCCAGGCGTGGGCGCTGCGGCTCGATGTGGCGGAGCCGGCTTCGGTGCGTGCCGCCTTCGATGCCGTGCGCGAACGTGTGCAGCGTCTCGACGGCATCGTCAATAACGCGGCCATCGACGTCACGCTGCCGGTCGAGGAAGTCGATGCGGAGACCTGGCGCAAGGTGCTGATGGTCAACCTGTACGGCCCCTACCTGATGTCGCATGCGGCCGTGCCGCTGATGAAGGCGCAGGGCGGCGGGCACATCGTCAATATCGCGTCGACCGCATCCAAGCGCGCCTGGCCCAATGCCTCGGCGTATCACGCCACCAAGTGGGGCCTGCTCGGCTTCTCGCATGCGCTGCACGCGGAACTGCGCCCGCATGGCATCAAGGTATCGGCGATCATCGCCGGCGGCATGCGCACGCCGTTCCTGCTCGACCGCTTCCCCGACATCGACCAGGGCAACCTGCAGGATCCGGCCAACGTCGCCAATGCCGTGCGTTTCGTGCTGACGCAGCCGGAAGAGACCGTGATCCCCGAGGTCATGGTGCTGCCGATGAAGGAAACCTCCTGGCCATGAGCGACCCGGTTCAGAACACGCGCACATTGCCCGGCGCGGTGCTGCTCGACAAGGACGGCACGCTGCTGGACGACGTACCGTACAACGTCGATCCCGACCGGATGCGGCTCGCGCGCGGCGCCGCCGCGGCACTGCGCGAACTGGGCGGCCTGGGCGTGCCGCTGGTGGTGGTGACCAACCAGCCGGGCGTCGCGCATGGCTACCACGCCGAGGCCGACCTCCTGCCGGTGCGCGAGCGGCTGGGGGCAATCTTTGCCGAGCATGGCGCTACGCTCGCCGGCTTTTATTACTGCCCCCACCATCCGCAGGGCAAGGTGCCCGCTTACACGCGCGCCTGCCTGTGCCGCAAGCCCATGCCGGGCTTGCTGCTGCAGGCCGCCAGGGCGCTGCACTTCGCGCTGGGCCGGTCCTGGATGATCGGCGACATCCTCAACGATGTCGAAGCCGGCCACCGTGCCGGCTGCGGCACCGTGCTGGTCGATTGCGGCAACGAGACCGAATGGGAGCTTTCGCCAACGCGCCAGGCGCACTATGTGGTGCCCACGCTCGACGCCGCTGCGCGCATTGTGGCCGCACGCATGCGCACCTGCGGCACTGTGCCGGCGGCCGCGCCCGCCATGCAGACGGTGGCGCCATGACTACGTGGCAGACGGCGCGGCAGGTGCTGTGCGTACGGCTCGACAACATGGGCGACGTGCTGATGAGCACTCCCGCCATGCAGGCGCTGGCCGAGTCGATGCCCGGCCGCCGGCTGACGCTGCTGACCTCGCATGCCGCCGCCGCGCTCGCGCCGCACTTGCCGATGGTCAAGCGCGTGCTGGCCTGGAACGCGCCCTGGGCACGCCATGATGAAGCCGCGCCAGCCGCGCCTGGCCCCGCGATGCTTCGCTGCGCGCGCTGGCTGGGTCGCTACCGCTTCGATGCCGCGGTGATCTTCACGGTCTACAGCCAGAGCCCGTTGCCCGCTGCGATGCTGTGCGCGCTGGCGGGCATCCCGCTGCGGCTGGCCTGCTGCCGCGAGAACCCCTATGCGCTGCTGACTGACTGGGTGCCCGAGCGCGAGCCCGCGATGCAGCCGGGCCAGCGCCCGCGCCACGAGGCCCGGCGCCAGCTCGACCTGGTCGCGCAGGTCGGCGCCGGCACGCGCGATACGCGGCTGCGCTTCCGCGTGCTGGCGGCTGACCGTGCCGCGTTCGCGGCGCTAGCCGCGCACCTTGCGGGCTGGCGCAGCGGCCGCGGCGGACCGCTGGTGGTGGTGCATCCGGGCGCCAGCGCGGCGTCGCGGCGCTGGCCCGCGGCACGCTTTGCCGAAGTCGCGCGCGCACTCGCCACGCAGGCCGGTGCGCACGTGCTGGTGACCGGCGCCGACAACGAGCGCGAAACCGTCCACGCAGTCTGCGCCGGTGCGCACCATGCGCGCGTAGTGCCGCTGGCCGGCGCGCTCACGCTGGGCGAGATGGGCGCGCTGCTGGAAGCCGCCGACCTGCTGGTGTCGAACAACACCGGTCCGGTCCACCTTGCCGCCGCGCTCGGCACGCCGGTGGTCGACCTGTACGCGCTCACCAATCCGCAGCACACGCCGTGGCAGGTGCCGCACCACACCTTGTTCGCCGACGTGCCGTGCCGCTACTGCTACAAGAGCACCTGCCCGCAGGGCCACCACCGCTGCCTGGAGGACGTGCCGGCCGCGCTGGCCGTGCAGGCCGCGCTGGCGCTGCTCGCCGGCGATGCGCAGGCGCTGCCGGCGCATCCGCTGCCATGGCCAGGCGCCGCCGATGCGCCATTGGCCGGCCCGGCGACGGGCGCTGCCTCGGCCGCTGTCCCCGTTCCCGCCCTGGCCGCGGCACGCACCGTCCCGGCCGTGCCCGCCGCCGATCCACCGAGCCCCGACGAGGTTGCCCATGTTCACCCTTGGCATTAACGCCGCGTACCACGACTCCGCCGCCTGCCTCGTGCACGACGGCGCGGTAATCGCCGCCGCGGAAGACGAGCGTTTCACGCACATCAAGCATGGCAAGCGCCCGGTGCCGTTCACCGCCTGGGAGCTGCCGTTCCACGCAATCGACTATTGCCTCGCCGAAGCCGGCATTGCGCTGCGCGACGTCGACCATGTAGCCTATTCGTTCGACCCGGCGCTGATGCCTGGTGCGCGTGCGCAAGATGCCACCGTGACGCTGCCGCTGGAGCCGTCGAAACAGGGCGCGCCTGCGGGCAACGCATCGCCATGGGACCCGCTGTTCCTGTCATACGTGGTCAACGCGCCGCGGCAGCTGGCCAGCGGCGCGCCGCACCACCTGGCCGCGCGCTTCCGCGGCGTCACGCATGACGGCCCGTTCCGCTGGCATTTCGTCGAGCACCACATGGCGCACGAGGCCAGCGCCTTCCTCGCGGCGCCGTTCACGCGCTGCGCGGTGCTGACCATGGACGGACGCGGCGAGCGCGCCACCACCAGCTATGGCGTGTTCGACGGCAAGGACTACCGGCGCATCAAGCAGATCGACCTGCCCGACTCGCTCGGCCTGCTGTACGAGCGGGTGACCAGGCATCTCGGCTTCCTGCATTCGTCGGACGAGTACAAGGTGATGGCGCTGGCCTCGTATGGCAAGCCGGCCCATCTGGAGGCCTTCCGCGCCATGGTGAGCCGCGATGGCGAAGGCGGTTACCGCGTGGCGCAGGCCGACCTGGCGGCGCTGCTGGGACCGCCGCGACAGCGCGGCGACGCCTTCGGGCCCGGGCATTTCGATATTGCGCGTTCGCTGCAGGAGGTGCTCGAGGAAACCGTGGTTGGCATGACGACGTGGCTGGCCGAGGCTACCGGCGAACGCCAGTTGTCCATGGCAGGCGGCGTCGCGCTGAACTGCGTGATGAACGCGCGCGTGCGCGACCGCAGCCCCTTTGACGAAGTCTGGGTGCAACCGGCCGCGGGCGATGCCGGCACCGCGCTGGGCGCGGCGTTGTGGGTTGACTTCCTGCAGCGCGGCCGGCCGGCGCGGCAGTGGTCGATGGACCACGCTTACCTCGGCCCGGCCTACGCCGACGACGAGATCGCAGCGTTCCTCGACTGGGCCCACCTGCCGTACCGCCGCCTTGACGATATCGCCGCGCAGACCGCCGAGCTGCTGGCGCAGAACAAGATCATCGGCTGGTTCCAGGGGCGCATGGAGTTCGGCCCGCGCGCGTTGGGCGCGCGCTCGATCCTGGCCTCCCCGATCGATGCCGGCATGCAGCAGCGGCTGAACGAGATCAAGGACCGTGAGGACTTCCGTCCGGTGGCGCCGGTGGTGATGCAGGAGCGCAGCGCCGACTGGTTCAGCGCCGCGAAGCCGGGCCGCGGCGAGGCGCCGTTCATGCTGTTCATCTACGACGTGCGGCCGGAACAGGCGCCGCGCATCCCGGCGGTATGCCATGTCGACGGCACCGCGCGCGTACAGACCGTGCGGCGTGAGCAGAATCCCGCCTACTACGACCTGCTGGCCGCGTTCGAGCGCCGCACCGGCGTGCCGGTGCTGGTCAACACCTCGTTCAATACGCGCGGCGAGCCCATCGTCTGCACGCCGCGCGATGCGGTCGAGTGCTTCTGGACCTCGCCGCTGGATGCATTGGTGATCGGCTCGTTCCTGCTGGAGAAACCGGCGGCCCCAGGTGGCCGGGGAGTGGCCCATGCCCAGGACTGAGCCGCTGGTCTCGGTGGTGATCCCCACCTGGCGGCGCCCCGCGCTGCTGGCGCGCTGCCTGCAGGCGTTGTGCGCGCAGCGGCTGTCGCCACAGTCGTACGAGATCATTGTCGCCGACGACGGCTGCGAGGCGCGCATTGAACGGCTGGTGGCGCTGATGGCCTTGCAGCATCCCGCGCATGCGCTGCGCTACGTGGCCGTTGCGGGCACGCAGGGGCCGTCAGGCGCGCGCAATGCAGGCTGGCGGCGCGCGGCCAGCGCGGTGATCGCATTCACCGACGACGATACGGTGCCGGACCCGCACTGGCTGCGCGAAGGCTGCGCGGCGCTGGCGCGCCAGCCCGAATGCTGTGCCGTGGCCGGCGCGGTCGAGGTACCGCTGCCGCCGCGGCCGACCGATCATGAGCGCGATACCGGCGGGCTCGCGCAGGCGGAATTCGTCACCGCCAACTGCTTCGTGCGGCGTAACGCGCTGCAGCGCATCGGCGGCTTCGACGAGCGCTTCACCCGCGCGTGGCGCGAGGATTCGGACCTGCAGTTCCGGCTGATGAACGAGGTCTGCCCGGTCGGGCGCGCGCCGGCGGCGGTCGTCGTGCATCCGGTGCGGGCGGCGGCATGGGGCAGCAGCATTGCCGCGCAGGCCAAGGTGTATTTCGACGCGCTGCTGTACAAGAAGCACCCGCGCCTGTACCGGCAGCGCATCCGCCGCACGCCGCCGTGGCATTACTACGTGGCGGTGCTGGCGCTGCTGGCCGCGCCGGTGGCGTTGCTGGCCGGGGCGCCGGGCGTCGCTGCGGGAGCCGGCCTGCTGTGGCTGGCGCTGACCGTGGCGTTCTGCCTGCGCCGGCTGCGCGGGGCGGCACTGACGCCCGCGCATGTGGCCGAGATGGCGCTCACTTCCATACTGATCCCGCCGCTGTCGCTGTTCTGGCGCCTGCGCGGCGCACTGGCATTCCGGGTGGTGTTCCTATGACAAGCGCAAGCATTTCCCCTTCCATCCTGCCGCTGATGCCCGCGCGGCGCGAGCCGCGCGCGCCGGCGCGCCGCATCGCGGTGTTCCGCGCGCTGCAGCTCGGCGACATGCTGTGCGCGGTGCCGGCGCTGCGTGCGCTGCGCGAAGGCGAGCCTGATGCGCACATCACGCTGATCGGGCTGCCGTGGGCGCAGGAGTTCGTGTCGCGCTTCAGCGCGCTAGTGGATGCGCTGATGGTCTTTCCGGGCGCGCCGGGCATGCCGGAGCAGCCCTATGCCGAGGCGGCCGCCGAGCCGTTCTACGCGGCCGCGCGCGCGGCGCGCTTCGACCTGGCGATCCAGCTGCATGGCAGCGGCTCGCTCAGCAACGCGGTGGTGCGGCGCCTGGAGGCGCGGCGCATGGCAGGCTTCTGCCCCGACGGAGCGGACGGTCCGCAGGCCGCGCGCGTGCGCCGCACGCGCGGCGGTGTGCTGCTGCCGTGGCCACCGGGCAATGAAGTGGTGCGGCTGCTGGCACTGATGCAGGCGCTGGGCTACCCCGCCGCCGATCCCCACCTGGAGTTCCCGCTGCGCCCGCTCGATCATGCCAGCTGGCGCCTGCTGGCTGAAGAGCATGGGCTTGGCCCGGGCGGATACGTCTGCATCCACGCCGGCGCGCGCATGCTGTCGCGGCGCTGGCCGCTGCAGCGCTTCGCCGAGGCGGGCCGGGCGCTGCGCCGCAACTGGAAAGTGGTGCTGACCGGCAGCCGCGACGAAGCGGCCCTCGTCGAGCAGCTCGCGCGGCGCATCGGCAAGCCGGTGGTCAACCTGTGCGGGCAGACTTCGCTGGGCACGCTCGCCGCGCTGATCGGCCACGCGCGCCTGCTGCTGTGCAACGACACCGGCGCGTCGCATATCGCCGCGGCCATGGATACGCCCAGCGTGGTCGTGTCCTGCGGCAGCGACAGCGCGCGCTGGGCGCCGCTCGATGCCTCGCTGCACCGCGTGCTGGCCGAGCAGCCGCCGTGCCGTCCGTGCATGCACCAGCAATGCCCGGTCGCGGGACATCCGTGCGCGGCCGATATCAGCGTGAAGCGCGTGGTCGATGCCGCGCTGGAACTGGCGGCGCGGGAATATGATCATGCCTAGGCGCCTGCGCATCCTGACCTGGCACGTCCATGGCAACTACCTGTACTACCTGTCGCAGATCCCGCACGACCTGTACCTGGTAACGCGGGACGACGGAACGCCGGGTTACGCCGGCGCCGGCGGTGCGCTGCCATGGGGTGCCAACGTGCACGAGGTGCCGTTCGAGAGGGTGCCGGACGGGCAGTTCGACTGCGTGCTGTACCAGCACCTTCACCACTACCTGCGCGACCGCGTGGAACTGCTCAACGACGCCCAGCGCGCGCTGCCGGCGATCTATCTCGAACACGACCCGCCGCAGGAGCATCCCACCAATACGCTGCATCCGGTCCAGGATGCATCGATGCTGCTGGTGCACGTGACGCCGTTCAATGCGCTGATGTGGGACAGCGGCGTGACGCCATGCCGGGTGATCGAGCATGGCGTGGTCGTGGACAGCCACGTGCGCTACAGCGGCGAGCTGGCGCGCGGCATCAGCGTGGTCAACAACCTGTCGCGCCGCGGCCGCCGGCTGGGCGCGGACGTGTTCGCGCAGGTGCGCGAGCAGGTGCCGCTGGACCTGGTCGGCATGGCGGCGCAGGACGCCGGAGGGTTGGGCGAGGTGCCCAATCCGGAACTGGCCGCGTTTGTCGCGCGCTACCGCTTCTTTTTCAATCCGATCCGCTATACCAGCCTGGGGCTGGCGGTGGTGGAGGCCATGTCGCTGGGCGTGCCGGTGGTGGGACTGGCGACCACGGAGCTCGCCACGGTGATCCAGAGCGGCGATAACGGCTACGTCGACACGCGCCTGGACGTGCTGGTCAGCGTGATGCGCGAATTGCTCGACGATCCGGAACTGGCGCAGGCATGGGGCGAGCGTGGCTGCCATCTGGCGCGCGAGCGTTTCGGCATCGGGCGTTTCGTTGCCGAATGGGACGAGACGCTGCGCATGGTGGCTGGGTAAGCCGCCAGGCGACTGAATCCGTTCAGCTCCGTTCAGCGCTTGCCGTGGGCGCGGCCATTGCCATTGCCGCGGCCGCGAAGGTCCGGTGGCGCCCCGGGGTCCCTGCGCACGGATGTATCGGCCGAGATCGTGCAGCAGACCAGGTAGTAGGCCCGCTTCAGCGCCATCGCGGCCTGCGCTTTCGAGCCAGCTCCGGCGCTGGCAAACGCTTCGTGCAAGCATTGGTCGATGCTGGCGGCGGTGCCATGCTGCTCGAACAGGCCCTCGGGGCGCTGCGCCCATAGCGCGAGCAGCACCCGTTGGCGTTGCGCCATCGTGTGCGAGGGCCACACCCCGTCCCGGCTCAGCAGTTCCAGGCGGGTGGCCAACAGGGTTTCAAGGAACAGCGTGGGCCGCGCTCGCTGCGTGGCACGGGCGGAAGGCCGTATCGCCGGGACGAGCTCGGCGTTGGCGCCAACTGAGGGCTCGGTCTGCTGAGGCGCGTCGTGATGCTGGAGGAAGGTCATGGCGGTGGTGCGGCCCGTATCCGGCACTCATGCCAGGCATGACGTTGTGCCGCGGGACCGGTGTCTGGTTGCGCTTGCGCGCTCACTGGTAGCGCTGCAAGGAGCGTTCCAACCCGCCACCGAGACGCCAGGCGCGGCGCCGGCACGGGCGGCGCCTGACCTGCAGGGATTATTGCAACGTTGCGCGTAAATCCAGCGCGGGCGTTCGTTGGCGCACAGCGAAACGCGCTCGAAACGTACGCCGCGGTGCATCAGGCAACGCGCAGCTCCCGGATGGCGTTCAGCAAGGCTTCCAGCGAAACCGGCTTGGTCAGGTGAGCGTCGAAGCCTGCCTGCATCGACTCGCGGATATCGTCCGGCCGGCCATAGCCGCTCAATGCGATCGCGGTCAGCTTGTGCAGGTGCGGCTGGCGGCGGATGGCGCGAATGAAGTCCAGGCCCGACATGCCGGGCATGCCGATGTCCGACAGCAGCAGGTCGGGGCAATGCTGTCCGAGACGGTCCAGTGCCTCCTGCCCGCTGGTGGCGACCGACACGCTGGCCCCTTCCATTTCGAGCAGCAGCTTGAAGGTTTCGACCGTGCCGGCATCGTCGTCGACCAGCAGGATCTCGGTGCCGACCAGTGGCAGCGACGGCGTGGACGCCGGCGCGGTCTCGGGGGAGATCTCCTCGCGCAGCGGCAGCGTGACCGTGAATACCGAACCCTTGCCGAGCCCCTCGGAATTCGCGCGCACCGTGCCGTTCTGCATGGTCACCAGTTCGCGTACCAGCGACAGGCCGATGCCAAGGCCGCCTTGCCGTGCGCTCGGCGCGGTGCCCTGGCGGAACATGTCGAAGATGTGCGGCAGGTTCTGGGCGTCGATGCCAACGCCGGTGTCGCGTACCTCCAGTACGCCGTCGTCGCCCTCTCTCGTCAGCGAGACCGTGATCTTGCCGTCGGCGCTGGTGTATTTGAGCGCGTTGCTGACCAGGTTCCACACCACCTGCTCGACCCGGGTCAGGTCGGCGTCGATCATCAGCGGGCCGGACGGCAAGTTGCGCTCCAACGTGATTTCCTTGCGTCCGGCCTCTTCCTCGATGGCCTGGCAGACGCGGTCGACCACTTCGCGCCAGTCGACCGGCGCGCGCGCGATCGACAGCTTGCCGGTGCGCAGGCGCGACATGTCGAGCAGGTCGTCGATGATGTGCGCCTGGCCGATCACGGTGCGCCGGATGGTGCCGGCGGCACGCTGGATCACCGGGTTGCCGCGTGCTTCGGGCGAACGGATGATCAGTTCGGCGCTGGCGCTGATCAGGTTGAGCGGATGCTTGAGTTCATGCGACACCACGGCGAGGAACTCGTCGCGCATGCGTTCGGCACGCGCATCGGCGCGTTCGCCGGCGAGCGCGTCGGCGGAATCGATGATCCCCTGGCGCCCGGTGCGCGTGGCCAGCCGCGTCAGCGCCACTTCGTCGAGGTTGCGCATGATCTTGGCGAAGCCGCTGAAGCCGCCTTTGTCCAGGCGCGACAGCACGCCGCTGGCGCGAAAGCGGCTGCCGTCCTTGCGCTGGTGCCAGCGGTCTTCCTCGACGCGGCCGTACAGGCGCGCCTGCGCCATTTCTTCGTGCGCGATGCGGTCGGCACGGTCTTCGGGCGTGTACAGAACTTCAGCCTCCTGTCCGAGCATTTCCGCCTCGGTATAGCCGAAGATGCGTTCCGCGCCGGTGTTCCAGCTGGTGACGCGGCCCTCGTCGTCGAAGGTGATGATGGCGTAGTCGCGGGTGCTTTCCGCGACGATATTCATGCGCTTCTCGCCTTCGCTCAGGCGCTCTTCGGCGGCGCGGCGCGACGTGATGTCGATGAACGACAGCACCGCGCCCTCGATGCGGTCCTCGGTGGTGCGGTACGGCAGGAAGCGCGCCAGGTACCAGCGGCCGTCGCTGCTCTTGACTTCGCGTTCGATCAGGCGCAGGGAGTCGAAGGCTTCGCCGGCATCGTCGGCAAGCTTGTCATACTCGAGCCGGTGCGTGATATCGAGCAGCGAACGGCCGATGTCGGACGGGATGATGCTGAAGACGTCGGTGGCGCGCGGGGTGTAGCGCTTGATGCACAGGTTGCGATCGACGAAGACCGTGCCGATATCGTTGGCCATGATCAGGTTCTGCAGGTCGTCGTTGATCTTGCCCGTTTCCTCGACCTTGGACTTGAGTTCGGCGTTGACGGTGGTCAGCTCCTCATTGATCGACTGCAGTTCTTCCTTGCTGGTCTCCAGCTCTTCCGTGGTCGAGCGCAACTCTTCGTTGATCGCCTGCAGTTCTTCGTTGGAGGCCTTGAGTTCCTCGGTCGAGGTTTCGGACTGCTCGATGGTGGCCTGCAGCTGTTCTTTCGTGCGATGCAACTCGCGTTCGAGCTGCGCGATCATCGGGTCGCGCTCGTCGGTGGCCTGGCCGCGCGGCGTTGCGCTCATGCTGTCCTCGACCTCGTCGAACAGCACCAGCACGAAGTCGCCGTTGGCCTCGGCGTCGTGTACCGGGCGTGCCGTCATGTTGACGAAGAAATGCCTGCCGTCGCGTTCGAGCTGCACGCGCCTGGCCTCGACGCTGTGGTTGGTCTGCAGCGCCTGGTAGATCGCGGTACGCAGTTCCAGCCGCAGTTCCTGGCGCACCGCGCCGATGATGTTGTGCGACGGCATGCCGCCGGCGTACTGCAGGAAGCGCCCGGCGCGGTCCGACAGGTGCACGATCTCGGAATCGCGGCTGACCAGCACGCTCGGCGGCGCGTGCTGTTCGATCAGCCGCTGGTGCAGGTCGCCGAAGGAGAACTTGCGCTTGCCGGCCGGCTGCAGCACCGTCACCGGCGCGCGCGCATTGAGCATGCCGGCCGACAGCGGCAACGGCGTCTCGGCGCGCACCGCGACGTTGGCGCGGTAGATGCGGGCCTTCTTGTCGACCACCGAAAACAGGTTGCTGACGCTGTCTGCGGCTTCGGAGCTGCCCAGGAACAGGTACCCGCCCGGGCGCAGCGCGAAATGGAAGGTGCGCAGGATTTCCGCCTGCGCATCGCGGTCCAGGTAGATCAGCAGGTTGCGGCAGCAGATCAGGTCCAGCCGCGAGAACGGCGGGTCGCTGAGCACGTTGTGCAGCGCGAACAGCACGCGCTCGCGCAGCTCCTTGCGCACGCGGTAGTGCGCGCCGTCCTTGGTGAAGAACTGCCGTACCCGCGCCGGCTCGACGTCGGCGATGATCGGTTCGGGGTACAGCCCGTTGCGCGCGATCGCCACGGCGCGCTCGTCGATATCGGTGGCAAAGACCTGGAACGGCAGCTGCTCGGGTGTCTGCGACGAGGTTTCCTGCAACAGCATGGCCAGCGTATAGGCTTCTTCGCCGGTGGCGCAGCCGGGCGCCCACACGCGGATCGAGTCGTTCTCGGCGCGGTCCTGGAACAGCCGCGGCAGCACGTCGGCGCGCAGCAGGTCGTACGCTTCCTTGTCGCGGAAGAAATTGGTCACGCTGATCAGCATATCCTGCAGCAGCGGTGCCGTTTCTTCCGGATGCAGGTGCAGGTAGTCGCGGTATTGCTGCAGGTCCGTCAGGCCATTGACCTGCAGCCGGCGCTCGATGCGACGCAGCACCGTGGCGCGCTTGTAGTGGCGGAAATCATGCGAGGTGCGGGTGCGCAGGATCACCATGACCTCGCGCAGCGCGCGCTCATTGCTTTCGGACTGCGGCGCGGGTTCGGGTGCGTCCTCTTCCTCGGGCGCCCTGGGCAGCTGGATATGGCTGGCGGTATTCCACAGGTCGAGCAGGCGCTGCGGGATCTCGTTGGCCGGCATGACGAAGTCGACCAGGCCGGTGCCGATGGCGGCGCGCGGCATGCTCGAGTATTCGGCATCGTCCGGCTCCTGGGCGATGGCGATGCCGCCCAGTTCCTTGATGCGGGTCAGGCCGACCGAGCCGTCGGAGCCGGCGCCGGACAACACCACGCACACCGCGCGCTGGCGATGCGCATCGGCCAGCGAGCGGAAGAACAGGTCGATGGCCGCGCCGCGGCCGTCGCGGCGTTCCTGCAACTCCACGCGCAGGTAGCCGTCGATCATGGTCAGGCTGTGGTTGGGCGCAATCACGTAGACGTGGTTGGCTTCGATGCGCGTGGTGTCGGTGACCTGGCGCACCGGCATGGTGGTACGTGCCTGCAGTACCGGCGCCAGGTTGCTGGCGTGGTCAGGCGCGAGGTGGACGACAAGGACAAAGGCTGCGCCGGTGCTGGCGGGCAGTCCGTCGAACACCTGGATCAGGGCTTCAATTCCCCCGGCGGACGCCCCAATCCCGACGATGGGAAAGGAGAGCTGGCTGGATAGGGGGCGTTCACGATTCTTGGCCATTGCTGCGAGGATAAGTTAACTGCGCCGGCCGGTGCGGCGCTATCCTTCGCGAAGCCAGCCTTCGATGCGCTTCGCAGACGCTGCAGCGCGGCCCGCTGCCTCGGTGTACCGGCGTGATTCGCTGGTTTCGCCGACCTGCATATGATACGCCGCAATCTGCGTGTAAAGCTCGCGCTGTTCGTGCAGTGCGCGCAAGGCGTCGAAGAGCGTATGTTCGAGTGCGCCATTGGCGGCCTGGCGCAGCGTAGACATGCCGAAGGCATGCCCGGTGTGGCAACGAAAGCGCGGCGGCACCGCCTCGCGCACTTGCCATAGCGCGCCGCCGCATTCAGGACACGTCAGCGCCGAAGGCAGCGCGATCTTGTCCACTGCCCCGATCGAGGAGGGGCCCAGCGTGATGCTGTTCTCGATGCGCAGCGATTCGGGCGGGTCGGCGGGGGGGCCTGCCGCGGAGCCGGCCAGTTCGACCAGCTTGGGGGCGATCGCCGCCAGTGGCAGCACGTAGTCGGGTGGCGAGGCGCGGATGGCGTTGCGCGGCATGTCGGCGGCAAAAGCGCTGTCGGGATCCTGCACGATGGTCACGCCGCCGCACTCGCGTACCGCGCGCAGGCCGGCCCCGCCGTCGTCGAGCTGGCCGGTCAGCACCGCCGCCACGACGCGGTTGCCGCGCGCCACGGCCGCGCTGCGGAACAGCGGGTCGATCGCCGGCCGCGCGAAGTTCTCTTTCGGGCCGCGCACCAGCCGCACATGCTCGTCGACGATCATCAGATGCTGGTCGGGCGGCGCCACGTAGATCGCGCCGGGTCGCAGCGGCTCGCCATCGCGGGCGTGGCGCGCCGGCAGCGGCCCGACGCTGGTCAGCATGTCGGGCAGCATGCTCGGGTTGGCGCCGATGTGCAGGACGGCCAGTACGGTCGCATCCAGGTCCGGTGGCAGGCCGGCGGCGATGTCCCGCAGCGCATCGACGCCGCCGGAGGAGGTGCCCAGGACTATGGTGTCGCGCTTCATGGGATCTCGGGTTGGGTTCAGGCCACCGCCCCTCGCACGAGGGATCGACAGACTGCGGTCTACTCCGCGGTGGATACCTCTGCCGGCACTTCGGGCGCGGCAGCGGCGCCGGCCTCGGCTGGCTGGACGATGGCTGGTGCCGCCGCGCGTATCCGCAGCACGGTCTGGCGCGAGGTGTTGAAGCGCCGCGCGGTTTCGCTGACCGAGAGGCCTTCCGCCAGCGAGCGCAGGATGGCATCGCGCTCGTCAGGCTTGTGCTTGGGCGGGCGTCCGACCGCCCGGCCCATGGCCTTGGCCGCCGCCAGGCTGTCGCGCACGCGCGCACTGCGCGTGCTGCCCTCCAGCGCAGCCACCGCGCGCAGCACCATGACCGCCTCGGGCGGGGTGGGGCTGCTCAGGTTGGCGCGGGTGAGCTGCACGCAATGCAACGCAACCCCGAGCAGGCGGAACCTGCGGATCGTGCCCAGCACTTCCTGCACGCTCCAGCCCAGGCAGCTCAGCTGCATCGTCACTACGGTATCCCCGGCCCGCACCCGTTGCAGCAGCGACAGCAGCCGTGACCGCTCGGCCGCGGGCACCGAGGCCGGCTCGCACTCCCAGAATGCCCGGCGCAGGTCGACGGTATAGCCAGCCCGGTCGGCTATGCGCAATTCGTCTTCCATCGTTTCGAGGTCACGGGTGCGGTTCGAGTAGATGAAGGTAGACGTCATGAGAAATCCTCGTTCTGGTTTCGTCTCCGGTCGCGCGGCGGGCGTTCCTCCCGGCAGCCTGCAGACGACCTGTTTCTTCTGATTAGCAAAACTCGTCCCAGCAGCAGGGCGCGGCATGATAGTGACGGTTAACGTGCGCATGTGTGCATTTTTGGCGTGTACGTAAAGCGGCTTTTACGTACTCTTTCGAATGGCTCTGCGACGCGCATGCCTCGGCTAGGATGTCCTGTAGGTGCGGCCTGCGTGTGCGCAGGACGCCAGGCGTGTGCGGGCGCCAACACCATCGGCAATCACGAGCGGCGGATCTCCACGGCAAGGGGCAGGCAATGACAGCGCAGCACTATTTCGGCTATCTCGTTCACGGCACGGCGCACGCGGGCGCCAGCGGGCTGTTTGAAGCGTCGGGTATGGTCGAGCACGATGGCACGCCGGTGAACAGTTCCGGGCCGCTGGGCTGCCATCCGACTCGGGAGCGTGCCATTGCCGAAGGCATAGCCTGGGGCAAGGGCTGGGTCGACATGCGCGTGTGCGGCTACACCGACGTGCGTGCCGGCGTGCGCAAGCCTGTGGCGGCGAGGACGTAGCCATGGCCAGGGTGATCCACATTGTCATCACCGCAGTGTGCGGGCGCTGGTACGCCACGCCGGTCCATGAGGACGAGAGCGCCGGCGGGCCGACGGGTTTCGATTCGCGCCAGGCCGCGCAACGGTTCTGCGCGCGCGCCTTCCCGGGCGTGCCGATCTCGCAGGGCGGCATGCGCGCCCCGCGCCGCACCGTCGCCTGCCCTGCGGCTGCGGGGCTCGGCTCGAAGCCGCAAGCCTGACCTGCAAGGCTGGCCCGCCAGGCAGCGCCACACCTCTGACGGCGTTCCGGCCGGCGCGAAGGCACTCCCTCGAGGGTCGTCCACGCCGTGGCGGCCAATGCCTGCGCCGTCCGGCGTTCGCGTGTTTCCAGTCTTCTTGTTCTCGCGTGCGCCGCCGTCGGCAGCTGCAAGCACCGGGCGCCACGCGCCTGGACCCGGCTGCGGCGGCGCGCGCCTTGGCGGGCACAAATAACAACCCTTCGCGCAGGAATTGCAATGTGTGCCGTGCACGCGTGCCGGATCGTGCCGCCGCTGCCCCGGCTCTGCCGTGCACGGGCTGGGCACAGAACCTGCCTGCACGGGTGGCAAAGCCGATTACGGCCGGCTTCCCATCCAAGCTCCCAGGAGGTAATCGTGGACAAGTCGAAGATCCCTGCAGACCAGGCCGAGGCCCTCGGTGCCCTGATGGACGATCACCGCGCGGTCAAGAAGCTGTTCAAGGCTTTCAAGGACACCGAAGACCGCAATGAAAAGGAATCGATCGCGCTCGAGGTCTGCCACCAGCTGACCGTGCATGCCACCATCGAGGAAGAGATTTTCTACCCGGCGTTGCGCGGCGCCGGCGATGACATCGACGACATGCTGGACGAAGCCCAGGTCGAGCATCAGGTCGCCAAGGACCTGATCGCGGCGATCGAGGGCGACCCGGCCGGCGATATGCTCGAAGCCAGCTTCACGGTGCTGTCCGAGTACGTCGCTCACCATATCGAGGAAGAGGAGGGCGAACTGTTCAAGAACGTGATCAGGGAGAAGATAAGCCTGCGCGACGTGGCACAGGCCATGGCGGCGCGCAAGGAAGAACTGATGCAGGAAACCGCCTGACCGGTTTTCCACGTGCGCAGCGAGGGGTGGCGGGGCGATCTTCCGCCACCCCTCGTGCTCGTTTGCCGCCCGATGACTCCGGCCACTTCTGCCAGCTTCTTCCCCTTTGCCTCCCGAGCAGCGCGGAACAGCGCGGACATCAGTCGATTTGAAGGAGTCGCACAAGGCAGCGGGTCCCATTGCGGCCGTCAGGCGGCTACCATGGCGCGGTTTTCACTGCCGTACTGCCGTACCGCCGTACTGTCCTGCCCATGACCTTTGTCGTGACGGATGCCTGCATCCAGTGCCGCCATACCGATTGTGTAGAAGTCTGCCCGATGACCTGCTTCCACGAAGGGCCCAACTTCCTCGCCATCGACCCCGACCAGTGCATCGACTGCTCGATGTGCGTGCCGATGTGCCCCGTGGGCGCCATCTGTTCAGAGCATGACCTTCCCGACGACAAGCGCCATTTCGTTGCGCTGAACGCCGAACTGTCGCGCCGGCCGGACTGGCCGCCGCTGCTGCAGGCCAAGGGCCCGATCGCCGGCCACGAGCAATGGGCGGACCATCCTGACCGCCTGGCGCTGCTGGTGCGCTAGCGCGTGCCGGCGTAGTCGGGGAACGCTTCGCCCAGCGACAGCACGCTGCCGGTCAGCGCGCCGTCATAGCCCGGCAGCGCATTGACGCGCTGGCGGAAGGCCTCGCTGGTCAGCGCGCCGACCGCGCCCGACAGCGCCGCGCTGCGCAGCTTCGATTTTTCGATGGCGAAGAAGTAGCGCTCCTTGATCACCGGCTCGAACCCCAGCCCGAACCGCCGCGCCGCGGTTTCCACGCCGAAGCCCACATCCGCCATGCCGCTGCCGATATACGCCGCCACCGCGGCGTGGGTGAACTCGCCGTTGCTATAGCCCTCGATCCGTGCCGGGTCGATATGGCGCGCGGCCAGCATCAGGTCGAGCAGCAGCCGCGTGCCCGAGCCCACCTGCCGGTTGACGAAGCGCACCTCGCGCCGGATCAGGTCTTCCAGCGTGCGGATCCCGAGCGGGTTGCCCGGGCGCACGAACAGTCCCTGGCTGCGCACCGCCAGGTGCACCAGGCAGTGCGTGTCGGGCTTGAGCCAGGTGGTGAAGTGGCGCCACATGCCGTGCTCGAACTCGCCCACCGGCACATGGAAGCCGGCAATATCGCACGCCCCCTCGGCCAGCGCCGCCACCGCCTCGACGCTGCCGCAGTACTTCAGGTCGTGCCGCACGTGCTGTTCGTCGAGGAAATCGCGCAGCGCGGCCACCGCGAAGCCGTGGCTGGCGTGCAGCCGCACTGCCGCCCCGGACTGCTCCATCAGCTTCTTCAGCTCGATTTCCAGCTCGGATGCCAGGCTGTCCAGCGTCGGCGACAGCCGCGCGCCGATGCGCTTGCTGGCCCACACCAGCTGCTGCGCCAGCGGCGTCAGCGCGCTGCCGCGCCCGCGGGTCTTGTCGATCAGCGGGCCGCCGAACAGCGCCTCGGCATCGCGCAGGATGCCCCAAGCGTAGCGGTACGACAGCGACACCGCCTGCGCGGAGTGACTGATGCTGCCTGATTCCTCGATATGGCCGAGCAGGGCAACCAGCCGCGATACGTCGAGGGCGTCGGTGCTGGCCGCGGCGTCGTCGCGGATTTGCAGGTGGGGGAGGATCGAGATACGGAGCATATGAAAAAAATAGCTTATTGATGGGCCGCTGTCACTCTCTTATATTGCATTCCACGGCCTCTGCAGCGTAGCTGACGGGTCGGGAATAGGAAAAAAATAGCATATAAGGGGTGCGGACGGCAGTGGCTGCCAGCCCCAGCGACCCCCACAGGAGACGCCATGCCAGACATCGCTCCCACCGCCCAGGCCTCCGCGGCCGCCATCGACGCCATCGTCGCCGCGCGGCAAGACATGCCGGGCGCATTGCTGCCGATCCTGCACGAGATCCAGGACACACAGGGCCATATCCCGGACGCAGCCGTGCCGGTGATCGCCCGCGCGCTGAACCTGTCGCGGGCCGAGGTGCATGGCGTGATCACCTTCTACCACCACTTCCGCCAGCAGCCGGCCGGGCGCCATGTGATCCAGGTGTGCCGCGCCGAAGCCTGCCAGGCGGTCGGCGCCGAGGCGCTGGCCGACCACGCCAAACGTGCGCTGGGGTGCGGCTTCCATGAAACCACTGCCGACGGCGCGGTCACGCTGGAGCCGGTGTACTGCCTGGGCCAGTGCGCGTGCGGCCCGGCCGTGATGGTCGGCGAACGGCTGCACGGCTATGTCGATGCGAAGCGCTTCGATGCACTGGTGCGGTCGCTGCGCGAAGCGCAGGCCGCCAACGAAACCGCGGAGGCCCAGGCATGAGCGCCACTGTCAACACCATCTTCGTGCCGCGCGATTCCACCGCGCTGGCGCTCGGCGCCGATGAAGTCGCCCGCGCGATCGAACGCGAGGCGGCCCGGCGCGGCGAAGCGGTGCGCATCGTCCGCAACGGCTCGCGCGGCATGTTCTGGCTCGAGCCGCTGGTCGAGGTGCAGACCGAGGCGGGGCGCGTGGCCTATGGCCCGGTCAGCGCGGCAGACGTGCCGTCGCTGTTCGACGCGGGCCTGCTGCAGGGCGGTGCGCACGCGCTGGCGCTTGGCCTGACCGAGGAGATCCCGTTCCTCAAGAAACAGGAGCGCCTGACCTTTGCCCGCGTCGGCATCACCGACCCGCTGTCGCTGGACGACTACCGCGCGCACGAGGGCTTCGCCGGCCTGGAGCGCGCGCTGTCGATGGCGCCCGCCGAGATCGTGCAGGAAGTTACCGATTCCGGCCTGCGCGGCCGCGGCGGCGCGGCCTTCCCGACCGGCATCAAGTGGAAGACGGTGCTGGGCGCGCAGTCGGCCGTCAAGTACATCGTGTGCAATGCCGACGAAGGCGACTCGGGCACGTTCTCCGACCGCATGGTGATGGAGGACGACCCGTTCATGCTGATCGAAGGCATGACCATCGCCGGCCTCGCGGTGGGCGCCGAGCAGGGCTACATCTACTGCCGTTCCGAATACCCCCACGCCATCGCCGTGCTGGAAAGCGCCATCGCCATCGCCAACGCGGGCGGCTGGCTGGGCGAAGATCTCCGCGGCAGCGGCAAGCGCTTCCACCTTGAAGTGCGCAAGGGCGCGGGCGCCTATGTCTGCGGCGAGGAAACCGCGCTGCTGGAAAGCCTGGAGGGCAAGCGCGGCGTGGTGCGCGCCAAGCCGCCGCTGCCGGCACTGGAGGGTCTGTTCGGCAAGCCCACTGCCATCAACAACGTGATCTCCCTGGCCACCGTGCCGGTGATCCTGGCGCGCGGCGCGCAGTACTACCGCGACTACGGCATGGGCCGTTCGCGCGGCACGCTGCCGTTCCAGCTGGCCGGCAATATCAAGCAAGGTGGTTTGGTCGAGAAGGCGTTCGGCGTCACGCTGCGCGAGCTGCTGGTCGACTACGGCGGCGGCACCCGCAGCGGCCGCGCCATCCGCGCGGTGCAGGTGGGCGGCCCGCTTGGCGCCTACCTGCCGGAGTCGCGCTTCGACGTGCCGCTGGACTACGAGGCCTATGCCGCGTTCGGCGGCGTGGTCGGCCACGGCGGCATCGTGGTGTTCGACGAGACCGTCGACATGGCGAAGCAGGCGCGCTACGCGATGGAGTTTTGCGCGATCGAATCCTGCGGCAAGTGCACGCCGTGCCGGATCGGCTCGACCCGCGGCGTCGAGGTGATGGACCGCATCATCGCCGGCGACGAGCCGCAGGAAAGCGTCATCCGGCACGTCAAGCTGGTGCGCGACCTGTGCGACACCATGCTGTACGGCTCGCTCTGCGCGATGGGCGGCATGACGCCATACCCGGTGCTGTCCGCGCTCAATGAATTCCCCGAGGACTTCGGCCTCGCCCCTAATCGGACAACTGCGCCGGCCAAGGCGGCTTAAGCCGACATTGTCTGACGCCAGAACAGAACACGGGAGACAAAGATGGACTGCCGCGATGTGATCGACTTCGGTACCCCCGCCAGCGAATCGACCGAGATGGTCACCCTTGAAGTCGACGGCGTCAGCGTCACCGTGCCCGCCGGCACGTCGGTGATGCGCGCCGCGATGGAAGCCGAGATCGCCGTGCCCAAGCTGTGCGCGACCGACAGCCTCAAGGCCTTCGGCTCGTGCCGCCTGTGCCTGGTCGAGATCGAAGGGCGCCGCGGCTATCCGGCCTCGTGCACCACGCCGGTGGAAGCCGGCATGAAGGTGAAGACGCAGAGCGACAAGCTCGCCGACCTGCGCCGCGGCGTGATGGAACTGTATATCTCCGACCACCCGCTCGACTGCCTGACCTGCCCGACCAACGGCAACTGCGAGCTGCAGGACATGGCCGGCGTGGTGGGGCTGCGCGAAGTGCGCTACAACGACGGCGGGCCGGATGTTGGTACAAGCGCCAAGCCCATCGCCACGCACACCGCGCTGAAGAAGGACGAATCGAATCCCTACTTCACCTATGACGCTTCGAAGTGCATCGTCTGCAACCGCTGCGTGCGCGCCTGCGAAGAGACGCAAGGCACCTTCGCGCTGACCATCAGCGGCCGCGGGTTTGATTCCCGCGTCTCGCCCGGCACCAGCCAGTCGTTCATGGAATCAGACTGCGTCTCGTGCGGCGCCTGCGTGCAGGCGTGCCCGACCGCGACGCTGACCGAGACCTCGGTGATCAAGCTGGGCCAGGCCTCGCACAGCACCGTCACCACGTGCGCCTACTGCGGCGTGGGCTGCTCGTTCAAGGCCGAGATGAAGGGCAATGAAGTGGTGCGCATGGTGCCGTACAAGGACGGCAAGGCCAACGAAGGCCACGCCTGCGTCAAGGGCCGCTTTGCGTGGGGCTATGCGACACACAAGGACCGCATCCTCAAGCCGATGATCCGCGCGAAGATCACCGACCCGTGGCGCGAAGTGTCGTGGGAAGAGGCGATCGGCTACGCGGCTTCCGAGTTCAAGCGCATCCAGGCGAAGCACGGCAAGGATTCGATCGGTGGCATCGTGTCGTCGCGCTGCACCAACGAAGAGGGCTACCTGGTGCAGAAGCTGGTGCGCGCCGCCTTCGGCAACAACAACGTTGACACCTGCGCGCGCGTTTGCCATTCGCCCACCGGCTATGGCCTGAAGCAGACGCTGGGCGAATCGGCGGGCACGCAGACCTTCAAGTCGGTGGAAAAGGCCGACGTGATCATGGTGATCGGCGCCAACCCGACCGACGGCCACCCGGTGTTTGCCTCGCGCATGAAGAAGCGGCTGCGGGCCGGCGCGAAGCTGATCGTGGTCGATCCGCGCCGCATCGACCTGGTCGACTCGCCGCATATCCGTGCCGATTTCCACCTGCAACTGCGCCCGGGGACCAACGTCGCGCTGGTGACGTCGCTGGCACACGTGATCGTCACCGAAGGGCTGCTCAACGAAGCCTTTATCGCCGAGCGCTGCGAGGACCGTGCGTTCAACCAGTGGCGCGATTTTGTCGCGCAGCCGGAGAACTCGCCCGAGGCAATGGAAAGCGTCACCGGCATTCCCGCCGACCTGCTGCGCGGCGCCGCGCGCCTGTACGCCACCGGCGGCAATGCCGCGATCTATTACGGCCTGGGCGTGACCGAGCATGCGCAGGGTTCGACCACCGTGATGGGCATCGCCAACCTGGCCATGGCCACCGGCAACATCGGCCGCGAAGGCGTGGGCGTGAACCCGCTGCGCGGGCAGAACAACGTGCAGGGTTCGTGCGATATCGGCTCGTTCCCGCATGAGCTGCCGGGCTATCGCCACGTGTCGGACTCGACCGTGCGCGGCCTGTTCGAATCCGCGTGGAATGTCGAGATCAGCCCGGAGCCGGGCTTGCGCATCCCCAACATGTTCGAAGCCGCGCTGGCCGGCAGCTTCATGGGCCTGTATTGCCAGGGCGAGGACATTGTGCAGTCCGACCCGAACACGCAGCACGTGTCCGAGGCGCTGTCGTCGATGGAATGCATCGTGGTGCAGGACATCTTCCTGAACGAGACCGCCAAGTACGCGCACGTGTTCCTGCCGGGTTCGTCGTTCCTGGAGAAGGACGGCACCTTCACCAACGCGGAACGCCGCATCTCGCGCGTGCGCAAGGTGATGCCGCCCAAGGCCGGCTACGCCGACTGGGAAACCACCATCCTGCTGGCCAACGCGCTCGGCTATCCGATGGACTACACCCACCCGTCGCAGATCATGGACGAGATCGCGCGCCTGACGCCGACATTCTCCGGTGTCAGCTACAAGCGCCTGGACGAACTGGGCAGCATCCAGTGGCCGTGCAACGCCGATGCGCCGGAAGGCACGCCGACCATGCATATCGATGCCTTCGTGCGCGGCAAGGGCAAGTTCATCATCACCAAGTATGTGCCGACCACCGAGAAGATCACGCGCGCCTTCCCGCTGATCCTGACCACCGGCCGCATCCTGTCGCAGTACAACGTGGGCGCGCAGACGCGGCGCACGGATAACGTCTACTGGCACGCCGAGGACCGGCTGGAAATCCATCCGCACGACGCGGAAGAGCGCGGCATCAAGGATGGCGACTGGGTCGGCGTGCAGAGCCGCGCGGGCGATACGGTGCTGCGCGCCATTGTCAGCGAGCGCATGCAGCCGGGCGTGGTCTACACCACCTTCCACTTCCCGGAATCCGGCGCCAACGTGATCACCACCGACAACTCGGACTGGGCCACCAACTGTCCGGAATACAAGGTCACCGCGGTGCAGGTGATGCCGGTGGCGCAGCCGTCGGCCTGGCAGCAGCAGTACCAGGACTTCAACACGCAGCAGCTGCAGTTGCTGGAAGCCGCCAGCGCGGACCCGGCACAAACCGCGGCGCAGGCCGCGAACTGAGCGGAGGGCGACATCATGATGCGCTGCATGCAGTCACCGCAGGCCCCTCCCGACGCGTCGGCTGCGCTGGACGAGATGCCGACCCACAGCACCTTTGCCGTCAGCCGCTGGCGGCAGGGCGAGATCTCGCTCAGTCCCGACGAGGTGGCCGAGGAGGTGCCGGTCGCGCTGGAATACAACGGCATCTCGCACGCGGTGATGCTCGCCACGCCGGCCGACCTGGAGGACTTCGCGCTCGGCTTCAGCCTGAGCGAAGGCATCGTGTCGACGGCGCGCGATGTCTATGACATCGAAGTCGACATGCGCGAGCATGGCATCGCGGTGCGGCTGGAAATCGCCTCGGAAGCGTTCATGCGGCTCAAGGACCGGCGCCGCTCGCTGGCCGGGCGCACCGGCTGCGGGCTGTGCGGCACCGAATCGCTCGAGCAGGTGATGCGCGCGCCGGCGCCGGTGCGCAGCGATGCCGGCTTCCATACCGACGTGATCCAGGCCGCGTTCGTGCAGCTCCAGCTGCGCCAGGCACTGCAGCGCCACACCGGCGCCACGCACGCCGCCGCATGGCTGCGTGCCGATGGCCACGTATCGTTGGTGCGCGAAGACGTGGGGCGCCACAACGCGCTCGACAAGCTGGCCGGCGCGCTCGCGCGCAGCGGCGAGGACATTGCCACGGGCGCCGTGCTGGTCACCAGCCGGGCCAGCTACGAAATGGTGCTGAAGACCGCCGCCATCGGCGCCGGCGTACTGGCGGCAGTGTCGGCGCCGACAGCGCTGGCAGTGCGGCTGGCCGAGCAAAGCAATATCACGCTGGCCGGGTTCGTGCGCGCCGGCGCGCACGTGGTCTATGCCCATCCCCAACGCCTGCAACACGGCCGGCAACACGGCCTGCAACACGAAGCGAGCCTCGCATGAACGTCGAGAACCTGATCACCATGGCCAACCAGATCGGCAGCTTCTTCGAGGCGATGCCCGATCGCGAGGAGGCGGTCTCCGATATCGCCGGGCATATCAAGCGCTTCTGGGAACCGCGCATGCGCAGGGCGTTGCTGGGACACGTCGACAGCGAATCCGGCATCGGGCTGGATGCGATCGTGCAGGAGGCGCTGGCGCGGCACCGGAGCGTGCTGGAATAGCAGGCCTGGCAGCGGCCAACGACCGCCAGCGCCGGGCGTCAGCCGCTGTTGCCGTATTCCAGCTGCGGATACCAGTCGCCACCGCGGCCTTCCGGCGTGGTGTCCAGCAGCGTCCAGAGCGGGTCCAGGTCCGGCGCGCCGCGCGGATCCTGTCCGGGGTCGGCCGTGAGGGCATACATCTCGCCGCTCCAGAAGTGCCGGATCTTGCCGTCGCGCCGCGTGAAGACCGAGTAGCCGGGCACGTCGCCGTCTTCCGGGCTGACATAGTCGCGCGTGAATGCGCCGTCGAGGTCGGCATAGACCTTCAGACTGGTCCAGCCTCGTTCCTTCTTTGCCTGCAGCAGGCGTTCGATCGGTGAGCGAGCGATCATTGCCAGCGCCACGCGCTGCTCGATATCCGGCACCTTGTGGTCCCACGAAGCCATCAGCGACGTGCACATCGGGCAGGGACGTTCGCGCTGCGGCCCGAACATGTAGCTGTAGATAATGAGAGTGTCCTTGTCGCCGAACAGGTCTTCCAGCGTCACGGGGCCGTGTTCGCCCTGAAAGGTATAGCGCCTGGTGACCTCGCCGCCGGGCGGCAGCTTGCGGCGTTGCGCGGCGACGCGTTCGATATGCCGCCGCAGTTCGATCTCTTCGGCCAGCAGCGCATTGCGGGCTTTGCGGTACTCGGTACTTTCGTTGGGGAAATGAACCGGATTGCGTTGCGCCAGGTCCGTGGCCGGGGTGAGTGTTGACTTGGCTTCCATGTCGGCCCTCCTTGTCAGGCTAGCGTCTCGGAACAGCCATGCAAGGTGCGCTGCCCGCCACCAGGCGGGCGCTGCGGATGGCATGGCCCGTCATGGTTGGTGCGCGTCCGGCACGGATCGTTCCCGCGCCGCGCGTCGGGCATCACTTCAGGCGCAAGGGCTCCAGCAGCGCCCCGTCATATTCGGGATGCGAAATCCTGCCCAGCTCCAGCATGCGCCGCAGGATATAGACCTGCCGTTGCCGCGCCCGGCGCGGATTGGCGACCGGGTTGTTGGCCGAGGGCGCCTTGGGCAGGCCGGCCAGCATCGCGGATTCGGCCAGCGACAGTTGCGCCAGCGGCTTGCCGAAATAGGTCTGCGCCGCATCGGCAAAGCCATACGCGCCCTGGCCGAGGTAGATCTTGTTCAGGTACAGCTCGAGGATCTCGTCCTTGCTCAGCGCGTCCTCGATCCGGTACGACAGCAGCACCTCGTACAGCTTGCGCGTATAGGTCTTGTCGCGCGACAGGTAGAAGTTCCGCGCCACCTGCATGGTGATGGTCGACGCGCCCTGCGACAGGTCGTCCGACAGGTTGGCGACGCCCGCGCGGATCACGCCGACATAGTCGATGCCGTCATGCACGTAGAAGCGCTCGTCCTCGATCGCCACCACGGCGTCGATCAGCTCGCGCGGATAGCGCGACAGCGGCACGTAGTCAGCGGTGCGGCGGAAATCCTGCAGCGCGTCGAGCGACGGCAGCTGCCGCTGGACGGCGAGGAGGGCAACGGTGGCAAGCAGCGCGCCACCGACCAAGGCGAGCGCCAGCAGCTTGAGAAAGGCGGACCAGAGACTTTTCATGCCGCGTATTGTGCCAGCCGCGGGCGGCGGGGTGAGAGTCCCCGCTGTCCCTCGCGCCCGTGGTTGCTGGCACCGCCACGGTCAGCCCTTCGGCCCTTGTGCAGGCCGAACGGCAGCAGCGCGCCGGGGTCTTCGCCGAACATGGTCGACGCGTCGGTGGTGGGATTGCCTTCGGCATCGATGATGCTGTTCTCGGGCTCGGCTTCCCCTTTCTCCGCCAGCACGCGGGCCTTGTTGATGGCGATCGCGCTGGTGGCCATCGAACACCATCAGCGTGCCCCGGTCCAGCGCGCAGGTGGCGCGGCCTTCGCGGTTGACATTGTCGGTCTCGATCGCCTTGCGGTAGCCGGGCAGGATCGAGATGCCGTGGCTGGCGTAGCCGCAGCGGTCGGCTCGACCAGGTGCTCGGCGACGTCGTCGGCGATATCCCCGGGTACGGACTGCGCCACCAGCAGGTCGCGCGCAAAACGGCGGGCGGAATCAAGGGAGAGTTTCATCGTGGCCTCTTCATGGCGTCCTCATGATCCTCATACCCACCCCAGCCAGCGCCAGTAGGTGGCCGCGAACAGCAGCATCAGGCCATAGCCGACGATGGTGACCGGGATGCCGATGCGCGCGAACTGGCGTCCGTTGAAGGTCTCGGTGCCCAGGCACACCATGTTCTGCGGCGCGTTGATCGGCAGGATAAAGCCGAAGCTCACGGTAAAGCCCAGCAGCATGGTCAGGCCGACGCGGTTGATGTCGCCGGGCAGGGTCTGCAGCACCGAGATCAGGATCGGCAGCAGCGCCGCGGTCAGCGCGGTGGCGCTGGCAAAGCCCAGGTGGATCAGGATCAGGAACGCCGCCAGGATCGCGAACACCATCACCGCGCCCTGCGTGGCCAGGCCCGAATGCGTCACCACGAACTCGCCCAGCCACTGGCCGGCCTTGGTGGACAGCAGCGCCGTGCCCAGGCTGATGCCGACGCCGAACACGATCAGCGTGCCCCAGGGCGTGCGCTGCTGCATGGTTTTCCAGTCCATCACGCCGATGCGCGGCAGCATCAGGATCACCAGCCCGACAAAGGTCACGGTGGCGGTGTCGAAGCTGTGCAGCTTGCCTTCGGTGGCCCAGAACAGCAGCAGGCCGATCGACACGGCGGCCAGGCGCTTCTGCGGGCTGGTCATCGGGCCCAGTCCGGACAGCTCGCGCTGCACCGCTTCCTTGCCGCCGGGAATCGCGTCGGTCTCGGGCGGCAGCAGCCAGCGCACCAGGAAGTACAGCACCACCGACATGACGATGGCCCACGGCGCGCCCGCGATCAGCCATTGCAGCCAGGTGATGCGCTCGCCGAGCAGCTTGTCCATGAAGCCCACGGTCAGCAGGTTCTGCGCGGCGGCGGTCTGGATGCCGACGTTCCAGATGCTGGTGGCCTGCGCCACCGTGATCATGATGCCGGCGGCGATATTGGATTTCTTGTCGACGCCGAACGCGGCGATCACGCCCATCATGATCGGCACCACGCAGGCGCTGCGCGCGGTGGCGCTCGGCACCACCAGGCTCAGCGCGATGGTGACGGCAATCGTGCCGATCAGGATGCGGCGCGTACTGGTGCCAATGGCCGACAGCGTCACCAGCGCGATGCGCCGGTCCAGCCCGGTCACGGTCATGGCCGCGGAGATGAACAGCGCCGCGGCCACCAGCGCCAGCGCGGTGTTGGAGAAGCCGGCCAGCGCCATGCCCAGCGCCCGGGAGGTGCCGTACTGGACGCTGGGGTCGTTGACCGTCGGCGCGAAGCCGATCAGCCCGGCCATCAGCGAGGTGATCATGATCGCGCTGGCCTCGTACGAGACCGCCTCGGTGATCCACACCACAATGGCGAAGGCCAGGATGGCCAGCATGCGCTGGCCGGCAATGGTCAGTCCCTCCGGCTGCGGGATCGCGAGTACGCCGAGCAGCACGGCGACTGCGAGAAACAGGCCCCAGTGCAGCGTCATCCTGGGCGCGGCGGCGCTGGCGGTTGCAGCGGTCGCGGGCGCCGTCGGCGGAGTTGGTGGAGTCGGGGAGGCCGGTGAAGCGTGAGAGGTATCGGGCATCGCCATCATCCTTTTCGTTGAGGATCCTTGTCGGATACCTCGACACGGCGTGCTGGTGCGATGCGATCGGTGCGGCAGGCCGGCAACTGCGCCGGCGGGGGCTGTCAGTCGCGAGGCGCCATCCGCGTCGGGCTTGCTCTGGCGGCCGGGCTTCTGGCCTGGCCGTTGCGTTCGACATGATAGGAATTGTCCGAGCCGGTAGGGACGATGTCGAGGATTCCAGACGCCTCATTGCGCCGACAATGACTCAGATCAAGTGTTGCTTCGGACGGCGAAATCTTGCGGCGAATTCGTTATCCCATCTGTAAAGGCAGGCGCCACAAGGCCTGGCGGGCAAAGCGGCGCACGCGCCGCCAAATCCCCGCCAGCCAGGTGATGCATGCGTCGGGGTGATCTGAAATAATTGGAGCCGATGATGAAGGTTTTGGTGCGCGGACTGAAGGCAGGACTCAGCGCAGCAGCGCTGCGCAAGGCACTGGCGCATTACGCCAGCATCCGCTCGGTCGAGCTGGTCGAGGCCGGCGACCCGAAGCGCCCGTGGGCCTGGGTCGATATCGACGCCGGCGCGCTCGCGGTGTGGAAGCTGGTGGCGCGGCTGGACCGGCGCTATATCGCTGGCTGCCACCTGCGCTGGTATGTGCCGGCGTATCGCGGCCGCTGACGGCTGCCGGGGTCCGCATCGATAAGAACAGTCAGGGAGCAATAATGAACAAGTGGTTCCGACGGGCATTTCCGCATGTCCACACGGTCGTGTCGCCCGGGCCGGCGGCACTGGACGGCATGATCGGTACAAACGGCACAAACGGCACAAACGGCACAAACGGCACAAACGGCACAAACGGCACAAACGGCACGATCGGGCATGCGGCGCTGGCATTCGACACCATCAGCAATGCGCGCGACCTCGGCGGCCTGCGCGGCGCCGCCGGCCGCCGCGTGCGCAGTGGCCGGCTGTATCGCAGCGGCAACCCGGCGCTGGCCAGCAAGGCGGACCTGGACCGGCTGCATGCGCTCGGTCTCGACATGGTGGTTGATTTCCGTTCTCCCGGGGAGAAGTCGCCGGACGAGGCCGGCTTCGGTGCGCGCTTCAACTGGGTGGCAGTGCCGGTGCTGGACGGCAGCATGGCAATGGACGTGCTGATGCCGCGCCTGCGCGCCAGCACGCCGGCGCAGATCGACGGCTTCATGCTCGAGGTCTACCGCGATTTCCCGGTGCGCTACCGCGACGCCTTCGGCGGCTTCATGCAGACCGCGCAGCAGGGCAAGACGCTGCTGTTTCACTGCACCGCGGGCAAGGACCGCACCGGCTTTGCCTCGCTGTTGCTGCTGTCGGCTCTGGGCGTCGCGCAGGACGATATCCTCGCCAACTACCTGGAATCGAACCAGCGCAATGCCCGCTTCAACGAGACCGCGCTGGCGCGCATGGCGCAGCTGGGCGTGAGCGCAGAGGCCATGATGCCGCTGCTCGAAGTCCGTGCCAGCTATCTCGATGCCTCGCTGCAGGCGATCGAGCAGGGCTGGGGCAGCGTCGACAATTACCTGAGCGACGCGCTCGCCGTCGACGTCGCGCAGCTGCGCGCGCACTACCTCGAAGACTGACGCGCCGCGCTCCGGAAGCATCAAAGCCGTCCGCATTCGCGCAGGATGCGGGCGGTGCCTGTCATTGCCGCAGATGCGCGCGCACGGGCAATGCTGCATCGCGCAAGCGTAACGCGCCAGCATAAGGCACCCTCAAGACAGGAGGTGGCAGCCGAAATCCCGAAGGGGGCCCCTCGCAACTGTAGCCCTCGCCACACCGTCCCTTCCTTGCACCGCGCCGCCTCGGCTGCTAGGCTTTATTTTGGTTGCAGTGCAACATGCGCCACCCGGGCCCGCGCCGCCAGCGCGCACGCCGGCAAACGGCGCCAACAGGCGAAGTGGAGGAAGTGGAATGACCGCTCGCATACCCGCCGATCCGTCTCAGCGCGCCACCGGGCCCGCCACGCTCCCGACCACCGACGGTACCAGTCCGTACCAGGGGCAGCCGGCGCTCGAGTACTTCGCCGATGCCTGGCAGCGGTACGTGCTGCTGCTCGATATCCTGCGCCAGCGCGGCAACGAGTCCTCCGAACACGAGCGCGAAGGCATGCCCGCCGTGCTGGTGTTCGAGCATGAGCTGCTTGTGGACGGACGCGAGCTGGCCGAGCCCGTCAACTACGCGCTGCTGAGCATCCTGCCGCCCGCCGACACTCCCGTCGACCCGTCCAAGCGCGCCTTCGTGGTGATCGACCCGCGCGCTGGCCATGGCCCGGGCATCGGCGGCTTCAAGGCCGACAGCGAGATCGGCATCGCGCTGCGCACCGGGCATCCGTGCTACTTCATCACCTTCTACCAGCAGCCGTGCCCGGGGCAGACCATCGAATCGGTTGCGCGCGCCGAGGCGCATTTCCTGCAGCTCGTCAGCGAGCGCCATCCCGACGCGCCGGGCAAGCCCTTTATCGTCGGCAACTGCCAGGCCGGCTGGGCGCTGATGATCCTGGCCGCGGTGGCGCCAGAGCGCTGCGGACCGCTGCTGGTCGCCGGCGCGCCGCTGGCCTACTGGTCTGGCGTGCGCGGACGCAACCCGATGCGCTACAGCGGCGGGCTGCTGGGCGGCTCGTGGCTGGCGTCGCTGACCGCCGACATGGGCAACGGGCGCTTCGACGGCGCCTGGCTGGTGCAGAACTTCGAGAAGCTCAATCCGGCCAACACGCTGTGGACGAAGCTCTACGACGTCTACGCCAGGGCCGATACCGAGGGCCCGCGCTTTCTGGAGTTCGAGCGCTGGTGGGGCGGCCACTTCCTGATGAACCGGGAAGAGATCGACTGGATCGTGCAGAACCTGTTCGTCGGCAACCGCCTGACCGCGGGGCAGGTGCGCAGCAGCGACGGCAAGACCGTGGTCGACCTGCGCAACGTGCGCTCGCCGGTGATCGTGTTCGCATCGTGGGGGGACAACATCACGCCGCCGCAGCAGGCGCTGAACTGGATCCCCGACCTGTACGCCACCGACGAGGAGCTGGTGGCCAACGACCAGGTCATCGTCTATTGCCTGCATCCGACGGTCGGCCATCTCGGCATCTTTGTCTCGGCCGGGGTTGCGAACCGCGAGCACAGCGAACTGTTCTGCGCGCTGGACCTGATCGACGTGCTGCCGCCGGGCCTGTATGAAGCCAGGATCGAGGACGTCGCGCCCGACATGCCACACCGCGACCTGATCGAAGGGCGCTACCTGGTGCGTTTCGAGCGCCGCAGCGTGGCCGACATCCTGGCGCTGGACGACGGGCGCGAGGACGAGCGCGCCTTCGAGGTGGTGAACCGCGTCGCCGAGATCAACCAGCACCTGTACGACACCTTCGTCTCGCCGTGGGTGCGCGCGATGTCGAACGAACTCAGCGCGCAGTGGATGCGCAATCTGCATCCCGCGCGGCTGGAACGCTCGCTGGCCACCGACATGAACCCGTGGATGGCGTGGATCGGCGCGCTCGCGCCGATGGTGCGCTCGCACCGCACGCGGGTGTCCGCGGACAATCCTTTCCTGACGCTGGAGCAGGCAGTGTCGGCGCAGATCGTCCGCGCGCTGGACCAGTTCCGCGACGTGCGCGACGCGTGGTACGAGCAGACCTTCGAAGCCATCTACAACTCGCCGGCAATGGCCGCGCTGGTGGGGCTGCAGGCGCAGCCGCCGGCCAATACCGAATCGCCGGTCACGCAGGCGTTGCGCAAGGAACTGGCCGAGCGCCGGCTGCGTGACGCCGAGGCCGCGATCGAGCACGGCGGCAAGCTCGAGGCCTTCGTGCGCGTGCTGGCCTACGTGGCGGACCGCCCGAGTTCGATCGAGGAGCGTCCCTTCAACCTGCTGCGCAGGTTCGCGCGCGAGCAGCCCGAGGCCGCCGGGCAGGTGAATCTGGCCACGTTCAAGCGGGTGGTGCGCCAGCAGACCTTCATCGTGCAGCGCTATCCGCGGCATGCGGTGCAGGCGCTGCCGGCGCTGGTGCCGGACCGCGATTCGCGGCGCCGGCTGATGATCGCGGTGCACCGGGTCATGACGCTGGACCGTCCCCTCGAAGGCGAGCGGCTGGAGCGCTACCGCGAAGTGACCGAGGTGATGGGCACGCGCCACCATCCGCCGCGATCCGCCGAAGGCAACGGCGCGGCCGTGGCCGGCAGCGAGGCGCCCGAGATTGCCGACAGCGCAGGCAAGCCGGCATCGCGCGCGTCGGCGCAGCGCAAGGCTGCGCCGCGGGCCGGCAGCTGATCCGTACGTCCAGCGATCCGTTTCAGCAGTCCAGCTTGAACTTCCCCCGGAGGCATCGATGGTCAACGTATCCAACCCGGCGCTCGCCGGTTCCCGTGTGCTGGTGGCCGGCGTCGCCAATGATGGCTCGATCGCGTGGGGCTGCGCCAAGGCCTTCCACGAGCTCGGCGCGCAGGTCGCCATGACGTACCTGAACGACAAGGCCTATCCGCACGTGGCGCCGCTGGCCGAGGCCGTGCAGGCGCCGATCCTGATGCCGCTGAACGTGGAAGACCCCGAGCAGATGCGCGCGCTGTTCGCGCGCATCGAAGCGGTATGGGGCGGGCTCGACGCGGTGGTCCACTCGATCGCCTTCGCGCCGAAGGAGGACCTGCAGGGCGGCTTGCTCAACTCCTCCGCAGAGGGCTTCGCGCGCGCCATGGACGTCTCATGCCATTCGTTCATCCGCATGGCGCGGCTGGCCGCGCCGCTGATGCGCAACGGCGGCACGCTGTTCGCGATGAGCTATGAAGGCGCCAACCGCGTGGTCCCCAACTATGACCTGATGGGGCCGGTCAAGGCTGCGCTGGAAGCCAGCTGCCGCTACCTGGCGCATGAACTGGGGCCACAGGGCATCCGCGTGCATGCGATCTCGCCCGGGCCGCTGAAGACGCGCGCGGCGTCGGGGCTGAAGGACTTCGACCAGATGCTGGCCGATGCCGCCGGGCGCGCCCCGCTGGGAGAGGTGGTCGACATCATGGACGTCGGTTTTGCCACGGCGTACCTGGCTACGCCATACGCCCGGCGGATCTCGGGCAATACGGTGTACGTCGATGGCGGCGTGCACATCATGGCGTAGCGGGGGGGCATGCAGGTGCTGATAGGGGGTTTGCCCCGCGCTGTGAGCGGGTCCATGCAGCACCGGGCGTGAAAGCCCGGGAATGGGATTACCATAGCCGCGTTTGCCACTCTGTCACGGCACCGGCTTGCGGTGCCGGTTACCCATGCTTGAACTCCAGGGAGCCATCTGGTTCCGCTCCGGCTCGCAGGACTGGGGCGGCAAGGACCGCATCGCGCTGCTCGCCGCCATCGGCGAGCACGGTTCGATCACCGCGGCCGCGCGCGCGGTCGGCATCAGCTACAAGGCCGCGTGGGATGCCATCGACCTGATGAACAACAGTGCCGGCGAAGCGCTGGTGGTGCGCGCTGCCGGCGGCAAGGGCGGCGGCGGCACGCGCCTGACCGCGCGCGGCGAGCAGCTGATCCGCACCTACCGCGCGCTCGAGGACGAACACCGGCGCTTTGTCGCGCAGCTGTCGCGGCTGGGCGAGGGCGCTGCCGACGATATTCACCTGATGAGGCGAATGATGATCAAGACCAGTGCGCGCAACAAGCTGTTCGGGCACGTCGCCAGCGTGCGCGGCGGCGCGGTCAACGACGAGGTGGTGCTGGCGCTGCCGGGCGGCCAGCAGATCGTGGCGACGATCACGCACGAAAGCGTCGAGACGCTGGAACTGGCCGCGGGCGTGGAAGCGTTTGCGCTGATCAAGGCGTCTTCGGTGCTGGTGGGCCTGCCCGACCCGGGCGTGCGGCTGTCGGCGCGCAACCAGCTGCCGGGCGTGGTGTCGCGCGTGATGCCTGGTGCGGTCAATGCGGAGGTGGTGATCGAGCTGGACGGCGGCGGCACGATCGCGGCGATCGTGACCAATGGCAGCGTCGAGACGCTGGGGCTAGCCTTGGGTGTGCCGGCGGTGGCGGTGTTCAAGGCGTCCAGCGTGATCCTGGGGGTGGTGGGGTGAGGCAGGCATGCTGACGGGCTTCACTTCGTCGATGTGCTGGCCCTCACCCCCACCCCTCTCCCGCAGGCGGGAGAGGGGAGCGTTCGCATGGGTTCGTGGCAAGTCCTGGTGTGCCGTCTGTGTGCTCCCCTCTCCCGCAAGCGGGAGAGGGGCAGGGGGTGAGGGCTAGCGCGTCAACGAAGCGCCGGCCCTCGCCTTAGCTGCGCCTGAGTCGACCTGCTGCGCGCTCAGGCCACGCGCGCCGACAACGGCGCGTAGACCGGCGGATGGTGGCGGCTGTCGCCGCTGCCGAAGATGCGGCCTTCGCGGATTTCGAGCACATGGTCTCCCAGCGCTTCGACGTCGGCGGGATCGTGCGAGATCACCAGCATCGGCACGTCCAGGCTCGACTGCAGCGTGCGCAGCTCGGCGCGCATGCGTGCGCGCAAGGCGGGATCGAGGGCGGAGAACGGTTCGTCGAGCAGCACGATATCGGGCTGCGCCACCAGCGCGCGCGCCAGCGCCACGCGCTGCTTCTGCCCGCCGGAAATCTCGGCCGGATAGTTGCCGACGATCTCGTCCAGCCCGAAGGCATCGATCCAGCGCCGCGCCTCCGGCGGCATCGCGCCGCGGCGCGGGTTGCGCCAGCCGCGCGCCAGCCCGAAGGCGATGTTCTGTCCCACGGTCAGGTGCGGGAACAGCGCGTATTCCTGGAACAGGTAGGCCACGCGGCGTTCCTGCGGGCGGACGTCGATGCCTGCCTCGCTGTCGAACAGCATGCGCCCGTTCAGCTCGATGCGGCCGCTGTCGGGGGCGAGCAGCCCGGCGATGGCGCGCAGCGTCAGGCTCTTGCCGGCGCCGGACGGGCCGAACAGCGCGATGCGGCGGCTGGTGGAGTCGAAATCGATATCAAGCGAAAACTGCCGGTCGGCCGACACCATCTGCTTGCGGATGCTGACATGCATGCCCATGGCGTTCCTCAGCGCGCGGCGCGCGGGCGCAGGCGCCGGCGTTCATATACTTCGGCGGGATTGCGCGCAGTGGCGGGCACCAGCCGACCGGCGACCACCAGCAGCAGCACGCACGTGACCGAGGTCACCAGCACCAGCAGGTTGGCGGTGTTGTCGTCGCCGGCCTGCACGGCCTCGTAGATTGCCACCGACAGCGTCTGTGTGCGGCCGGGCAGGTTGCCGGCGATCATCAGCGTGGCGCCGAACTCGCCCAGCGCGCGCGCGAACGCCAGCAGCACGCCGGCAATGATGCCGCGCGCGGCCAGCGGCAGCGTCACGCGAAAGAAGATGCCGGATTCAGAAACGCCCAGCACGCGCGCGGCGTTTTCCAGCTGGTGATCGACCCCTTCGAAGGCAGCGCGGGCCGACTTGAGCACCAGCGGGAAAGCGACGATGGTCGACGCCAGCACCGCGCCCTGCCAGGTAAAGACCAGTTCGATGCCGAGGCGGGACAGCCACTCGCCAAACACGCCGCGCCGGCCCACCAGCACCAGCAGGTAGTAGCCGAGCACAGTCGGCGGCAGCACCAGCGGCAGCGTCAACACCGCGTCGACCACGTCGCGCAGCGGCGAGCGCCAGCGCGCCAGCGCCCACGCCGCGCCGACGCCGAGCACGGCGTTCAGCGCGGTGGCCCAGCCCGCGACCTTCAGCGACAACAGCAGCGGCACCCAGACGGCATCCATGGCGTGGCGTAAATCAGGGCTTCTGGAAGCCGTAGCGCGACAGGATCGCCTGGCCTGCCGGCGATGCCACGAAGTCGACGAACTGCGCCGCTTCCTTCTGCTGGCGGGTCTGGCTGGTGATGGCGATGGGGTAGGTCACCGGGTTGCGGCTCGGCACGCGCACCGCAACCCTGACCTTGTCCGGCATTACCGTGGCGTCGGTGGCGAAGACGAAGCCGGCCTCGACCTCGCCGCGCGCCACGTAGTCCAGGCTCTGGCGCACGTTCTGTGCCGGCACGCCCTTGGCGGCGACCGCGTCCCACAGGCCGGCGGCTTCCAGCGCGCCGCGGGTGTAGCGGCCAACCGGCACCGAGGCCGGATTGCCGTAGGCGATGCGCCTGACTTCCGGCCTGGCCAGGTCCTGCAGCGAGCCGATATTCAGCTTGCTGTCCGACGGCACGATCAGCACCACCTCGTTGGCGGCGAAGTTGCGGCGCGAGGCGGAAGTGATGACCTTTTCGGCCTCGGCCCTGTTCATCGCCTCCTGGTCGGCCGAGGCGAACACGTCGGCGGGCGCGCCCTTGACGATCTGCTGCATCAGCACGTCGGACGCACCGAAGTTCAGCACCACCCTCGTTCCCGGATGGGCGCGCTCGTACGACTCGGCCAGCGACTTGAAGGCGTTGGTCAGGCTGGCGGCGGCGGACACTACCAGGTCCGCGCCGAATGCCGGCCCAGTGGGCAGGGCCAGCGCCAGTGCGGCCAGCATGGCGCCGGCGCCGGCAAGAACGGAGCGGCACCCGGTGCGGGCGGGGCGAAACGCGGACATGGAAATCCTCAGAGAAGCGGCCAGGAAAGCTGGTGCTGGCATGGGTGGACTGTCAGGCGCAATATACGTCTGTATATAACGGTGCGTCAATGATGCGCCATGACCACCGACATGGGTATTCCGGCAAGCGCAAGTGCGGTATCAGCGGCAGCGAATGTGCCGCAGGGGCGGGACAAGTTTCGGAGCTGGCGCCGTTGCAGCGCCAGCCTGTCCGGCTTCAGGCCGGCGGTGAGCCTTCCTTGAACAACGACTTCAATTGTGCGCGCAGCTCAGGGGTGTCCTGGTGCTGGTGCACTGCGACCGCGTGCTGGACCGCGGCTTCGAGCAGTTCGTCTTCACTGTCGGCGCTCAGCGCAACCGTGCAGCCGATGTCGCTCGGATATTCGCGGCAATCGATAAACTTGCGTCCCATGGTGCCTCCTGTCACCGGCCGCGCGGCCGGCGTATCCAGTATAGGCAGGGGGACCGGCCACTACAGCACCGGCGTGAGCACCTTGCCATCGGCGAGGAACGCATCGAGATTCTGCAGCGTCAGCGCGGTCATTGCGGCGCGGGTCTCGTGCGTGCCGCTGGCCATGTGCGGCGCGAGCACGACGTTGTCCAGCGCCAGCAGCGCGGCCGGTACGCCGGGCTCGTCGCGGAACACGTCGAGACCGGCGCCGCCCAGGCGTCCTTCGGCCAGCGCCGCCACCATGACGTCTTCGTCGATCACGCTGCCGCGCGCGACATTGACCAGGATGCCCTTGGGCCCGAGCGCGTCGATGATCTCGCGCGACACCAGCCCGGCGGTTTCCGGACCGCCCACGCAGGTCACCACCAGGAAGTCGGACCAGGCGGCCAGTGCCTTCAGGTCAGCCTCGAAGCGCCACGGCGCGCCGTCGCGCGGACGACGGTTGTTGTAGGCGATCTCCATGTCGAAGCCCTGCGCGCGCCGTGCCACGATCTCACCGATGCGGCCCAGGCCGAGGATGCCAAGCTTCTTGCCCGAGACCCGCGTCGTCAACGGAAAGCCGCCCTGCGGCCAGCGCCCGGCCCGGACGAAGCGGTCGCCATGGGCAATGCCTCGTGCCGCGTCCAGCAGCAGGCCGAAGGCCAGGTCAGCCACGCAGTCGTTGAGCACGTCGGGCGTGTTGCTGACCTGGATGCCGCGCGCGCGGGCGGCGTCCAGTGCGATCGAGTCATAACCCACGCCGAAGCTGACGATGGCCTGCAGCGCCGGCAGCGCGTCGATCAGCGCGGCGCTGCAGCCATGGCGCGCCGAGGTCACCACCACGCGCACCTGCAGGCCGTGCTCGCGCGCCCAGGCCAGCGCATCGCCCTGCTGCCATAGCGCGATGGCGCCGTATTGTTGCTGGAGGGTGGCATTGGTCTGCGGCGCGAGCGGGCCGACCTGGAGAATCTGGGAAGCGGACATGAGGCGAGCGGGTCTCGACGGAGGGATCAGGGATGGTAGCGCATGCCCCCGCATCGCGCAGGCGACCGCTGCCGCTGCCGCGCCGGATTGCGGGCAACTTTGTGCGATGTTCGGGTGGAGGCGGGTTATGCTGCGGCATCCCGTTTCCTCCGTGACGAACATCGCCATGAAAACCATCTACCTGGCCGGCTTCGACGTGTTCCGCAAGGACGCCATCGCCTGGGGCGAGCACCTCAAGTCGCTGTGCGCGGCGCATGGCTTCACCGGGCTGTATCCGCTCGACAAGTCGGCGCCGGAAGGCCTGTCGGGGCCGGACACGGCGCGCTGGATCTATGACGCCAATATCGCGCTGCTGCGCCGCGCGGACATGGTGATGGCCAATCTCGACGATTTCCGCGGGCCGGGAGAGCCGGACTCGGGCACGGCCTTCGAGGTGGGGTTTGCGGTGGCGCTGCAGAAGCCGGTATGGGGCTACAGCGCGGATCCCGGCACGGTGCGCGATCGCGCCACGGTGGTGACCGACGAGGAAGGCCGGCCGCTGGATGCGCGCGGGTTCGTCGTCGAGGATTTCGGCTTGCCCAGGAACCTGATGCTGGCGTGCCCGGTGAAGCTGGTGCAGGGCGGGGCGGCGGAATGCCTGGCGGCGATGGCCGGGGCCATCCACCGGCGCGCGGCCGAAGCCGCGGCACGGCGCGAGCGCGGTGCGGCGGCGTGGGGGGATGACTGAGAGAGAGTTTCTCCACCGCTGGTCTGCTCCTCTCTCCCGCAGCGCGGGAGAGGGGCCGGGGGTGAGGGCAGGAGGCTCAAAGGCTGACTGCCCGTGGGTTAAAACCGAAGGCCTTGCTTGAAGTGGTGCCTTGCTAGACCACCCCTCACCCCAACCCTCCCCCCCTGAGGGGAGAGGGAGAACACCTTGCTTGGGCTAGTTCGGGCGGCTTGGGCGCACTTTCTTTCGGCAAGCCCGGTCGGGTTTGGTTTATCGGCGCAACGCCTCCACCCCCGCGGCAATATCCTTCGCCGTGCTTGCCACGATCTCGCGGTAAGCCGCTACCACGCCATCGATTTCGCCGGGCGCAGACAACTCCGCCTGCGTGCTGCCGCTGACTACCTTGCCGTCCGGCAACCGCCGCACCGTCCAGTTGATGGTTGCGCCCGCGCGCTGCCCGACATCTGCGTCGAGCCGCAGCACTTCCGTCGTGACCCGGTACAGCGGCTGCACATCCGACAACCCCTGCTGGTAGGTATCGACCGCGCCCAGCGTGGCTTGCAGGCGCTGCGACAACGCATCGCGCAGCTCGTCCGGCAGCGGCGACGACCAGCGCGCCAGGTCCAGCAGGCGCAGGCTGGCGTCATTGCGGCCGTCGCGCACCACCAGCTGCGGCCGGTTCAGGCGCTCCGGGACGCGTACGGGAGCGACTTCCAGCCACAGCGTGCTGGTCGACGGCGCCGGTGTCGCCGCCGGCAGCGTGGCGACGCCCGCAGGCCCCTGGGCCAGCGTGTAATAGCGCGGCTCCGGCGAGGCACAACCGGCGAGCACGGCGGCGCCCAGTGCGCCGGCCAGGGCACAACGGACAAGCGCGGAGGTAAGGGGATGGCGCTTCATCAGTCTTTCTCCGGCTTGCCGCGCAGCAGCGCTTCGGGATGGCGTTCGAGGTAGTCGGTCAAGGTGCGCAACGACGTGGCGGTGCGCGTCAGTTCCTGCAGCATGCGGCGCGTGTCCTGCTGCAGCGGCGCATCCGACGCCAGCGTGCCATTGGCCGTGGTCAGCGTCTTGCGCGCATCCTGCAGCGCCGCCAGCACCTGCGGCGCGACGTCGCCGTTGAGCTGCTGCACCAGCTTGTCGGCCGTGTCGAGCGTCTTGTTCAGGCTCGCCACCGTGGTGCGCAGGTCCTGGCCGATCTGGTCGAACGGGATCTTGTCGATGCGGTTGACGATATCGCCGACCTGCGCCTGCAGCTGGTCGAAGGTGCCCGGCGTGGTGGCGAACTCGGGGATCGGCGCATCCAGGTCGACCTTGGCGGGCGGCGCCTTCGGGAAGAAGTCGAGCGCCACGTACAGCTGGCCGGTAAGCAGGTTGCCGGTGCGCAGCTGCGCGCGCATGCCGCGCTTGAGCAGGCCCTCGATGATCTGACGGGCGCGGGCGCGGTCTTCCACGTCGCGTTCGCGGAAGCCCATGCGCGACGGGTACAGCTCGACCACCACCGGCATGCGGAAGGCTTTCTTGTCGCGCTGGTATTCGATGCCGATCGAGCGCACCTGGCCCACGATCACGCCGCGGAAGTCTACCGGCGCGCCCGGCGACAGGCCGCGCACGGACTGGTCGAAGTTGAGCACGGCCAGCGTCGGCGCCAGTTCCTCGGGCTCCTTCATGGCCTCGGACTGGTCGGCGGCCAGCAGGAATTGCGTGTTTTCGGCCGCGGCAGCGGTGGCGGTGGTACGGTCCGGCGCCTGGAACGCAACGCCGCCCAGCAGCACCGTCACCAGCGATTGCGTCGACAGCTTGAGGCCGCCGGCATCGAGCTTGAGGTCGACGCCGCTGGCATGCCAGAAGCGCGTGTCGGCGGTAACCAGCTTGTCATAGGGCTTGTTGACGAACACGCGCAGCGAAATGTCGCGCCCGTTGGGCTCGAGCTGGTAGGCCACCACCTGGCCCACCTGCACGCGGCGGTAGTAGACCGGCGAGCCGATGTCGAGAGAGCCCAGCTCCGAGGCGCGCAGCACGAACTGCTTGCCGGATGCGTCGGTGGTCACCACCGGCGGCACTTCCAGTCCCTTGAAATCGCGCGTGGTCTCGCCGGACTTGCCGGCATCGACGCCGATATAGGCGCCCGACAGCAGCGTCTCCAGCCCCGACACGCCGCTGGCGGCGAAACGCGGGCGCACCACCCAGAAGCGCGTGTCGGCCACGGCGAAGTTCTCGGCGTCCTTGGTCAGGTCGATCGACGCGATCACATGCGAACGGTCGCGCGCGAGCCGCACCGACTTGACCAGGCCGATATCGACATCCTTGTAGCGCACCGCGGTCTTGCCCGGCGTCAGGCCCTCGGCGGTGCGGAAGCTGACGGTGATCTCCGGCCCGCGCGAGGCCAGCGTATGCACCAGCAGCGACACGCCGACGATCGCCGCGACGATCGGGATCAGCCACACCAGCGATGGCAGCCAGCGCGCGCGGCGCCGGCGCTCGGGCCGCGGCAGGCCGGGTGCGCCAGCGGGATTGGGCGGATGTTGTTCAGTGTCGGGCATTATCGTCTTCCAGCGAATCCCACAGCAGGCGCGGATCGAAGCTGAGCGAGGCCAGCATGGTCAGCACCACGACCGCGCCGAAGGCCAGCGCGCCGCCGCCTGGGATGATGGTGGCCAGCGCCCCGGCCCGCACCAGCGAGGCCAGCAGCGCCACCACGAAAATATCGAGCATCGACCAGCGGCCGATCACCTCCACCAGCCCGTACAGCCGGGTCTGCTGCCGGATGCGCCAGGTCGCGCGGAAGTGCACCGACAGCAGCAGGAAGGTGAGGATCAGCATCTTCATGAGTGGCACGATGATGCTGGCGATCAGCACCAGCACCGCCAGCATGTGCGAGCCGGACAGCCACAGGTAGATCACGCCGGACAGGATGGTGTCGCGCTGCGTGCCGAGGATCGATTGCGTGACCATCACCGGCAGCATGTTGGCCGGGATGTAGAGGATAAAGGCCGCCAGCAGGAAGGCCCAGGTGCGCGCCAGGCTGTCCGGCTTGCGGTGGTGCAGCGTGGCGCCGCAGCGCGGGCAGGGCTCGCCCTCCAGCGTGCGCGGGCTGACCAGGTCGCAGGCGTGGCAGGAGAGCAGGCCCAGGCGGCTGGCGGTGGGCACCTGCGGCAGCGGCGTGCGTTCGTCGTCGTCGGTCAGCTCGGCCACTACCTCGCGCGCGAGACGGCGCGGATGCGCCAGGCGGTCGGGGCGCGGTGGCCGTGGCGGTTGCTGCGGGGTCGCGTCCGTCATTGTCCCTTCCCGCTTGTGCCGCCTGCCTCGTCCGCCTCATCGTCCGGCGTTTCCAGGTAGCGCCACAGGTCGCGCGGGTCGAACGACAGCATCGCCGCCAGCACGATCACCAGCGCGGCGAACGACCACAGCGCGATGCCGGGCAGCACGCGCGCCATCGTGGACAGCTTCACCAGCGTGACCAGCACGCCGATCATGAAGACCTCGATCATGCCCCACGGCCGCGTCTGGCGGATGCCGCGCACGATGCGGTCGAAGCCGATGGGCATGCGGTGCTGCGCCATCGGCACCAGCAGGTAAATCATCATCAGCAGCTCGGACAGCGGGAACAGTATGGTGGTGGCGAACACCAGCGCCGCCACCAGTGCCATGTGGTCGTCATACAGCGCATGCACCGCGCCCAGCAGCGTGGTTTGCGTGCGCACGCCCTTGAGGTCCATCTCCACGATGGGGTAGGCGTTGGAAACCAGGAACAGGATCAGCGCGGTGACCACCAGCGGCAGCAGGCGCCGGTAATGCCGGCGGCTCTCGCGATACAGCTCGCCGCCGCAGCGCAGGCACAGCGCGCGCTCGCCGGGCGAGATCGGGGTGCGCTCGTAGACCGCATCGCAGTATTCGCACGCCACCAGCCGGTGCAGCGCGGCGGGCGAAGTGTCGGGCAAGGCGGGTGCGGGGGCGTTGTCTGGACCTGCCATCAGCCGTTCAGCCCGGGTGCTTGCCGGTGGCCGCCGGCGGCACGTCGGGGTTGTCGACCACGGCGGGGACTGCCGGAGCCGCCGCAGCGGGCTGCGTCGCCGCGGGCACCGCTGCCGGCGCGCCGCCGGGCTTCAGCTCGTGCGCGAGATCCTGCTTCAGCTCGGCCTCCGAGCCGATGGTCCAGTCGCGCAGCAGCGCATACGCCACCGCCAGCAGCGTCGGGCCGATGAACACACCCAGGAAGCCGAATGCCAGTGCGCCGCCCAGCACGCCCAGCATGATCCAGATCAGCGGCATGCCGGTGCCCTTGCTGATCAGCAGCGGCTTGACGATGTTGTCGGCCATGCTGACCACGCCCACGCCCCAGATCACCAGGAAGACGGCCCAGCCGGTGGACCCGGTGTGGTACAGCCACAGCGCCGCCGGCAGCCACACCAGCGGCGGGCCGACCGGCACCACCGACAGGAAGAACGTGACGAAGCCGAGGATGGCCGCGCCCGGCACGCCGGCAATCCACAGCCCGATGGCGGCCAGCACCGCCTGGATAAAGGCCGTGCCGAGCACGCCGTAGACCACGCCCTTGACCGTGCTGCCGGCCAGTTCCAGCAGGTGGTCGGCACGCTCGCCGGCAATGCGGCGCATGCCCGCGCGCAACCAGGCGATGGCGAACTCGCCGCCGGTATAGAAGAAGAATGCCAGGATGATCGATAGCGCCAGCTGCCCCAGGCCGGCGCCGATCGACAGGCCGGCGCCGAGCAGCACATGACCGACCGGCGCGATCAGCTTGCGCAGGTTGGCCACCATCTCGGAATCGGCGTTGATGATGCTGTCCCACGAGCTTTGCAGGTACGTGCCGACATAGGGCAGGCTGCTCAGCCAATCCGGCAGCTGCGGGATGCCATGCTCCATGTAGCGGTCGACCAGCGCCGACAGGTCGTCCAGGTGCGCCGAGAAGCTGGCACCGGCGTAGACAAACGGCCCCAGCACGATCACCGTGGCCAGCAGCACGCAGATCAGCGCCGCCAGGCCGCGGCGGTCGCCGAGCCAGCGCGACAGCACCGTGTACGGGTACCACGAGCTGTAAGCCAGGATCGCGCCCCACAGCAGTGCCGTGGTAAATGGCGCGAGCACAAGCAGCGAGCCGCCGATCAGCACGATCAGCGCAAAGACTGCGGCAATCTTCTCGATTAACTGGCCGGAACTCATTGATGGCTCTCCCTGGGCCCGCCGGTGTGACGGAAACGGCGTAAATATAGCCTACGCCGGGGCGGGCGATGCCAAAGGGCTGCTGGAAGGGTGCTTCGGGCGCCACCACCATGGTGCGCCGGGGCAGCATGCCCGGACGCATCCAACAGTGCCATAGCTTTGTGACGTTGAACAGCGCAGCGGCCGTGCCGTCCAGGCGGAAGGGGGCTCACGCGCCGGGCACGGCCGGCGCCAGGGGAAAGGGCCAGCCTCAGGCCGGCACCGCCATCACGCCGCTCTTGAGCAGCGCGGCAACCAGGTCGGATTGCGTCACCATGCCGACCACGCGGTGCTTGTCGTCGATCACCGGCGCGTGGTGCAGGCCGCCGTCGGAGAAGGCCTGCGCCAGTTCCACCATCGGCTGGTCGGGGCGGGCGGTGACCACGGCGCGCGTCATCAGGTCGCGCACGGTGCCGGCCAGCCGGCGCGCGCCGGTATCTCGCTGCGCGGCGAAGAAGTCACTCTGCGTGATGATGCCTTCGAGGCGGTTGTTTGCATCGACCACCGGCAGTGCCTTGATGCGGTGCCGCGACAGCAGGTGCCCGGCCTCGTGCGCGGGCTGCCCGGGGCGCACCATGATGACGTCTCGCGACATGATCTCGCCGCACAGCACGTTGCCGAAGTGCCGCCGGTACGCACGCAGCTGCGCCGCCACCATGATGGCTTCCAGGTCGTCTTCTTCGATGTCGAGAAATTCGCCGCGTGCCTTCAGGGCCGCGTCCAGGTCGGCACGGGTAAAGCCCACGCGCTGCGACGGCGGCACGTCCCTGGTGCCATGCTGCACCGCGGGCTCCGGCGGGCGGTGCGGGTAGCGTCGCTGCGACAGGTTGTTGAAGGCCAGCGCCATCAACAGCAGCAACATCGAGTTGAACAGCACCGGCACCACCACGAAGCCGAAACCGAGCGCGCTGACCGCCGGCCCGCCGAATACCGCCGTGATTGCCACGGCGCCGCTGGGCGGATGCACGCAGCGGAACTGGAACATCACGGCAATCGCCACGGCCACCGCCGTTGCCGCCGCGAGGCCCGGGTCAGGGATCCAGCGCGCGCAGGCCACGCCCACCAGTGCCGCAAACAGATTGCCGCCGATGATCGACCACGGCTGCGCCAGTGGCGAAGACGGCACTGCGAACAGCAGTACCGCCGAGGCGCCCATCGGCGCGACGAACCAGGGATTGAACCCGCCCAGCGTCTGGTGGCTGATCCATTCGGTGCAGAACAGGCCGAGCAGTGCGCCGAGGCAGCTCTTGATGCGCTCATGGCGGTTGGCAGCAACCGGCAGCGGGACAAAAGTGCGCAGCCATGCACGGGTATTTTGCGCCAGCGAGGCGACAGCGGGGGCAGTTGGCATTCTTGGACGGGGGCGACTTGGAATGGTGCACGTAATATATCACGCAGTGATATATTTGGCCGCCTTTGGTGCAGTGCATCCCCGTGTCGGGGCGTAATGCACCGCACCAGAGCAATCCGAAGAGCATCGAGAAGAGCAATCAGGAGTCGCCCCCATGTCGTTCCCTGCGTCACCCACCACCGCCTCGACCGTCGAGAAGCGTGACTACGCGGTCAACCGCCGCCTGCTGATGCTGTCGGCGATCGCCCTGGGCATTGGCGTGCTCAGCACGTTCGCGGCCAGCGTGCTGGTCAACCTGATCCGTTTCTTCACCAACCTGTTTTTCTACCAGACGCTATCGCTGGCCGAGCGCTCGCCGGCGGACCATGCGCTGGGCGCGTGGGTCATCGCCGTGCCGGTGGTCGGCGGCCTGGTGGTTGGGCTGATGGCGCGCTACGGCAGCGACAAGATCCGCGGCCACGGCATCCCCGAGGCGATCGAGGCGGTGCTGTTCGGCAAGAGCAGGATGTCGCCGCGGGTGGCGGTGCTCAAGCCGCTGTCGTCGGGCATCGTGATCGGCAGCGGCGGGCCGTTCGGTGCCGAGGGGCCGATCATCATGACCGGCGGCTCGCTGGCGTCGCTGCTGGCGCAGTACCTGCACCTGAGCGCCGGCGAGCGCAAGGCACTGCTGGTGGCCGGCGCGTGCGCGGGCATGACGGCGATCTTCGGCACGCCGGTGGCGGCGGTGCTGCTCGCGGTGGAACTGCTGCTGTTCGAGCTGCGCCCGCGCAGCCTGCTGCCGGTGGCGCTGGCCTGCGCGGTGGCGGGCTTCCTGCGGCCGCTGTTGTTCGAGGCAGGCCCGCTGTTCCCGCTGCAGACCGCGGCCGCCGGCACGCCCGCGCTGGCCTCATGCGTGATCGCGGGACTGTTGTGCGGCGCGCTGGGCGCTGGGCTGACGCTGGCGCTGTACCGCACCGAAGATGCGTTCTCGCGCCTGCCGCTGCACTGGATGTGGTGGCCGGCGATCGGCGGGCTGGTGGTCGGCATCGGCGGGTATTTCGAGCCGCGCGCGCTGGGCGTGGGCTATGACGTGATCGGCGACCTGCTCAACCACCGCATCGCCATCGGCATTGCGCTGGGGCTGCTGGCGGTCAAGGCGGTGATCTGGATCGCGGCGCTTGGTTCCGGCACGTCGGGCGGCGTGCTGGCCCCGCTGCTGATGCTCGGCGCCGGGCTTGGCACGGTGCTGGCGCCGTGGCTGCCGGGCGGTTCGCCCGAGCTGTGGGCGCTGGTGTGCATGGCCGGCGTGCTCGGCAGCGTGCTGGGCGCGCCGCTGACCGCGATCGTGTTCGCCTTCGGGCTGACGCATGACACGCAGGCACTGCTGCCGCTGCTGCTGACGACGGCGGTCGCGTACGGCTTCTCGGTGCTGACCATGAAGCGCTCGATCATGACCGAGAAGATCGCCCGGCGCGGCCTGCATATCTACCGCGAATACGGCGTCGATCCGCTCGAGCGCGCCCATGTGGGCGAGCTGATGACGCATGAGGTGGTGACGATCGATGCCGATCTGCCGGTGGCCGATGCCATGTCGCGCTATTTCGGCGAGCACGCCGCGCATCGCGCCTACCCGGTGGTGGCGGGCGGGCGCGTGCTGGGGATGCTGGAACGCGCCGCCATCCGCGGCGCGGCCGCCGGCGAGGTGCCACCTGGCCTGCGCTGCCGTGACTTGCTCAGTGCGCCGGCCCATGTGCTGCTGCCCGGGCAGACCGCACGCGCTGCGGCAGGCAGCATGGCGACGCTCAGCGTGGCGCGGCTGCCGGTAGTGGAGAGCGTGGACAGCATGCGGCTGGCCGGCATCGTGTCGTTGCGCGACCTGCTGCGGGCGAGCTCGCAGGTTCATCACGAGGAAGCGCGGCGCGAGCGGCTGCGGGGGCGGTTCGCCGACTGAACTTCAAACCGGCGGCGCTATTTGTAGGTCGACAGCAAAATGCTCGTCTCGGTCGCGCTGATCCCCTCGATCAACCGGATCCGGTCCAGCGTCCGGTCAAACGCCTCCAGCGTATCCGCGCGCAGTTCCGCAATGATGTCCCAGCGCCCGTTGGTGGTGTGCAGCGCCTGCACGTTGGGCTCGCCCCTCAGCGCCTGCAGCACCGTGCGCGCCTTGTTTCCCTCCACCGCGATCGTCATCCATGCGCGGATCCGGTGCGCCTCGGCCTCGGGCCGCAGGCGCACGGTATAGCCAACGATCAGCCCTTCCTTCTCCAGTTTGTCGATCCGGTTCTGCACGGTCGCGCGCGACACGCGCAGCGCCTGCGCCAGCGCCGTGACCGGCGTGCGGGCGTTGTCGCGCAGCAGGGAGAGCAGCTGTTGATCGGTGGCGTCCATGGGCTTGAGGGGCGTTCTGTCGATTTGCCAATGAGGTCTGGCATTTTGCTCGATGCAAGGCGCAAATTGCGCATCTTGCTGGCTATTAGTTAACACCAGCCTGCACCAGAATGCAATCGACTGAATTGTTTCCCGAAACCTTGAAGAAAAGGAGCCGCCGTGATCCACACCCCCACGATCCTGCTTGTCGAGCCGACCTTCTACGACGTGTCGTACAGCATCAATCCGTGGATGGACCCCGACGCCTGGGCGCGCGACCCGCGCGGCATGCACAGCAATGCCATGCAGTCCTTCGATGCGCTGCGCACGGCGCTGCGCCGGGCCGGCTTCACGGTGGAAGTGGCCGCGGGCGCCGCCGGCCTGCCCGACATGGTTTTCCCGGCAAATGCCGCCGTGGTGCTCGACGGCCGCGCACTGCTGGCGCGCTTCCGCTACCCGCAGCGCCGCGGCGAAGAAGCGCCGTTCTCGGCAATCTTCGGCGCCTTGCGCGAGCGCGGCCTGCTCGATGAAGTGGCGCTGCTGCCCGAAGGCTGCTTCCAGGAGGGCGCTGGGGACTGCATCTGGGATGCCGGCCGCGGCCATTTCTGGGCCGGTTTCGGGCCGCGTTCGTCGCATGAGGCGGCTACCGCCGTGTCGGAATTCTTCGGCAAGGAAGTCGTGGCGCTGGAACTGGCCACCGAGCAAAGCTACCACCTCGACGTATGCTTCTGCCCGCTGTCCGGGGGCGAGATCCTCTATTACCCGCCGGCGTTCAGCGAAGCGGCCCTGCGCGAGTTGCGCGCGCGGCTGCCGGCGCGGCTGCGCATCGAGGCCAGCGCCGACGACCTGCGCCATTTCAGCGTCAATGCCGTCAACCTGGACGACCAGGTGGTGATGACCCGCACCACGCCGCACCTGCGCACCGAACTCGGCCGGCGCGGCTACCAGTTGCATGAGGTAGACCTGGCCCCTTTCATGCTCTCCGGCGGCGGCGCCTATTGCATGACGCTGCGGCTCGACCGCAGCAGCGGGCCCGGCATCGCCGCGGCCGCGGCCTGATGCATCCGTCATCGACAGCCAGGGAGACAAAGATGAAAGAGACCGCCCGGTCGCTGTTCCTCGACGCCAACGACGTGGCCCGGCTGGTGGCCGCGGTCGGCGTGCAGCCCGCCATCGTGCAGATGGCCGACCATGTCCGCCAGGATTTCCTGCGCTGGGATACCTTCGACAAGTCCGCCCGCCTGGCCAGCCATTCCGCGCGCGGCGTGATCGAGCTGATGCCGGTGAGCGACGGTATCCAGTACGCGTTCAAGTATGTCAACGGCCATCCCCGCAACGCGCAGCATGGCATGCCGACCGTGATGGCGTGCGGCCTGCTGGCCGAAGTGGAAACCGGCTTCCCGCTGATGCTGGCCGACCTGACGCTGGCCACCGCGCTGCGCACCGCCGCCACCTCGGCGCTGGCGGCGCAGGCGATGGCGCGGCCGGGCGCGCGCACCATGGCGCTGATCGGCAACGGCGCGCAGGCCGAATTCCAGGTGCTTGCCTTCCACGCCATGCTGGGCGTGCGCGAGATCGCCGCCTACGATATCGACCCCGCCGCCACGGCACGGCTGATGCGCAACCTTGCCAGCGTGCCGGGACTGGTGATCCGTGCCGCGGAATCAGTGGAGGCCGCGCTGGACGGTGCCGACATTGTGTCCACCGTGACCGCCGACAAGACCCGCGCCACCATCCTGACCCCGGCGCAGGTGCGCCCGGGCATGCACCTGAACGCGATCGGCGGCGATTGCCCCGGCAAGACCGAGCTGCATGCCGACATCCTGCGCCAGGCACGCATCGTGGTGGAGTACGAACCGCAGACACGCATCGAAGGCGAGATCCAGCAGTTGCCCCCCGACGCGCCCGTGACCGAGCTGTGGCAGGTGCTGGCCGGCGCCGCGCCGGGCCGTGGCGCGGCCGACGAAGTGACGGTGTTCGATTCCGTGGGGTTTGCGCTGGAAGACTACGCCGCGCTGCGCTGGCTCTATGCCGCCGCGCATGCCCGGCGGGCGGGCAGGGCGGTGGAGCTGGTGGCGATGCCGCCGGATCCGCGCAATCTCTATGGCTGGATGATGGCGCAGGCCGAAGGCCGCGAGGCCGGGCTGGAACCGCAGAGGCTGGCGTCGCTGGCCTGACCGTGACGCGCTCCGGGCCGGAGCGCCCGACTCAGCCGGCGCGGCCCATCATCAGCTGGGCGCGCAGGAAGCCCTTGACCTCTTCCAGCGACGGCGTCTTCAGGAACACCATGATGCCCCAGTGCTGCAGCGCGTCGGCCACGCCGTCATAGGCCTGGCGGTTGGTGATCACCGCAAAGATCACGTTCTGGCTGGCAAAGAAATTCTGCAGTTTCTCGATGGTGGCCGACTCGGCGTCGTTCAGTTCGTCGACGTAGTACAGCACCACGCGCGGATGCGCGCTGACCGAGGTGATCACGGTGTCGAGCACATCGTCGACCACCACGCTCTTGAGCGGCAGCCCCCACTTGCCCAACTGGCCGTGGATACGCTGAGCTTCCTGGTGGTTGGGGTGGAACACCACCAGGTCCAGGCCGTGGGGCGCCGCGGTTTCAGGCCCGATGCGCGTCGCCAGCAGGCGATGCACGGTTTCCTTGTGGATGCGCCGGTGGCCGCCATTGGTCTTCCAGGCGCCCAGTTCGCCGCGCTCTACCATCTTCTGGACAGTGCCCAGCGAGACATTGAGCAGTTTTGCCGCTGTACGCGTGCTGTAGTAAGGCTTTTCAGCCAGTGCCGGATCCAGTTTCATCCAATCACCCGTAGTCCTGAAGGCAGTTCGCGTCGGGAAGGCGCGCGGTGCCAGGCACCTGCACCGCGTATGGTTACTGCCAATGGTTGATTGACCCTGTGTCCTGACCCGCTCCCCCGCCGGCCGGACGATTATTTATAGTCGATTTAACGTTTTTGTCATTTCCCGCAGACTGCCCGCAGTTGATTGCTTTGCATGTCCCGGTCCGGATTTGCCGGAAGCCCATAATATGCCGCAAAGGTCAGGCAATCAGTAAGAAAAAACTACAAATTCATCGCACTTTTGTTTTTCAACGCACACTGAACACTGTTTCGGGGCCACGGGCACTCGCAGCAAGTAACTGCAGACACCGTGCTGCCCGGGTGGTTCCACGCGCTTCCGTCGCTTTGTTGCGGCCGCTGAATTCAGCGGCCGCTTCAGAGCATATATATGTCACGGCGTGATGTATTTCCGGCGGAAAGCGCGACCGGCGCTACCGGTCTTGCAGGCCGTGCTTGCGCACCTTGTCGAACAATGTGGTCTTGGCCACGCCAAGTGCCTCGCTGGCGCGGCTGAGGTTGCCGTCGTGCCTGCGCATGGCATCGGCGATCAGTGCGCGCTCGAACTGGTCGACCGCCTGCGCCAGCGGCAGCGCTTCCGGCGCGGCCGTGCCCTGGCCAGGGTTGCAGCCCAGCCCGAGGACGTGGCGCTCGGCCAGGTTGCGCAGCTCGCGCACGTTGCCTGGCCAGGGGTAGGCCACCAGCGCTGCCAATTCGCCGGCGCTGGCGGGCACGGCGCCGCGCTCGAAGCGCAGCGCCGCCTGCGCGACGAAATGCTCGAACAATGCGGGCACGTCTTCGCGCCGCTCGCGCAGAGGCGGCAGTTCCAGCGTGATCACGTTCAGGCGGTAGTACAGGTCGGCGCGGAACTGGCCGGCATCGGACAGCGCGCGCAGGTCGGCCTTGGTCGCCGCCACCACGCGCGCGTTGACCGGCACTGGCTGGTTCGAGCCGAGCCGCTCCACCACGCGCTCCTGCAGCACGCGCAGCAGCTTGATCTGCAGCGGCATCGGCATGCTCTCGATCTCGTCGAGGAACAGCGTGCCGCCTTCGGCGTGCTCGATCTTGCCGATGCGGCGGCGCGCGGCGCCGGTGAACGAGCCCGCTTCATGGCCGAAGATCTCGCTTTCGAACAGCTGTTCAGGCAGGCCGCCGCAATTGATGGCGACGAAGTGGCGCGCATGGCGCTGGCTGGCTTCGTGCAGGCAGCGCGCCACCAGTTCCTTGCCGGTACCGGTCTCGCCGTGGATCAGCACGTTGGCGTCGGTGCCGGCGAGGTCGGCGATCAGCCGGCGCAAGCGCTCGACCGCGGGCGAATGGCCGATCAGGCGCGTTTCGAGTTTTTCGCGTCCGGCCAGACGTTCGCGCAGTTCTGACACTTCCAGTGCGAGCCGGCGCTGCTCCAGCGCGCGGCGGGTGGCGTCGACCAGCTGCTCGGGCGAGAACGGCTTTTCCAGGAAGTCGTAGGCGCCTTGCTTCATCGCCTGCACCGCCAGGCCCACGTCGCCGTGGCCGGTGATCATGATTACCGGCAGCGCGGGGTCGCGTTCGCGCAGCTGCGCCAGCAGCGTCATGCCGTCCATGCCGGGCAGGCGGATGTCGCTGACCACCACGCCGGCATAGCCGGGACCGACCTCGCGCAGCGCCGCCTCGGCGCTGCCCACGCCGCGCGTGGCCAGCCCTTCCAGGCGCAGCGCCTGCTCGCAGCCCAGGCGCACGTCGGCATCGTCCTCGACGATCAGTACGGTCAGTTCAGCCGGCATGCCTGGGATCCTGTGGCCTGGTCTCGTGAGGCGCCAGCGGCAGCACCAGCGTGAAGCAGGCACCGCCGTCGGGGTGGTTGGCGGCGGACAGGCTGCCGCCGTTTTCATTGAGGATGCCGGCCGACAGCGTCAGGCCCAGGCCCAGTCCCTGCCCGGCGGGCTTGGTGGTGAAAAACGGCTCGAACAGCCGTGCGAAGGCTTCCTCGGACAGCCCGCCGCCGTTGTCGCGCACGGTCAGGTGGACCATGGCGCCGCTCACGTGCGCATGCAGCGCGATGCGCGGCGCCGGCCGGCCGGCGACCGCATCGAGGGCGTTGCCCAGCAGGTTGACGAGCACCTGTTCGAGCCGGTTGGGGTCGCAGATCACGTCCAGCTCGGGGTCGATGTCGCGCTGCAGCTCGGGCTGCACGGCGTCCACGCGCGTCTGCAGCAGGAACAGCGCGTTGTCGACCGCCTCAGCCAGCCGGGCCTGGCTGCGGTTGCCCGACTTGCGCGCGAACGACTTGAGCGCGCCGGTGATGCGGCCCATGCGCTCGACCAGCCCGATGATGGTGTCGAGGTTGGTGCGCACGGTGGCATAGTCGCCGCGCTCGAGGAACTTGCCGGTATTGCCGGAGAGCGTGCGCAGCGCGGCCAGGGGCTGGTTCAGCTCGTGCGCGATGCCGGTCGACATCTGGCCCACCGCGGCCAGCTTGCCGGCCTGCAGCAGGCCGTCCTGCGCCTGGCGCAGCACGGTCTCGGCGCGGATGCGCTCGGTCACCTCGGCCTGCAGCCGGTGGTTGGCGGCGGACAGATCGGCGGTGCGCTCGGCCACCTTGCGCTCCAGCTCGCTGTTGGCCGCTTCCAGCGCGGCGCGCGCGGCCAGGCGCTCGTTGACGATGCGCCGGCGCACGTTCCAGGCAGCGCCCAGCAGCAGCACGAAGGCAGTCAGCACGCCCGCCAGCGCGGCGCTGTTGAGCGCAGCCACGCGCGCCTGCGAGGTGTTGGTCAGCAGCGTCAGCTGCCATTCGGTGCCGGGCAGGGCGGCATGCTGAGCCAGCATCGGCGGGCCGCGGCGCAGGCGCACCAGCTCGTCGCTGCTGCCGCCGTTTTCATTGGCAAGCTTGCGCACCGAGACCAGCGGCAGCTGCGGCAGCGGTGCGCGGTTGTACTGCAGGCTGCGCGACAGCCGCTGGCGCGCCTCGTCCGACAGCGGGCGCAGCGCGGCCAGCTTCCACGACGGGTCGGAGGCGAGGATCACCACGCCGTTCTCATCGCTCAGCAGCATCTGGCTGTCGGCGCCCTGCCAGCGGTTTTCGAGCGGCTCCAGTCCGATCTTGACGACCGCCACGCCGGCCGGGTTGTCGCGCTCGCCCAGCGGCGCCGACAGGTAGTAGCCCGATTCGCTGCGCGTGGTGCCGACGCCATAGAAGCGGCCGAGCTGGCCCTCCATGGCGGACTGGAAGTAGGGACGGAAGCTGAGGTCCTCGCCCAAGTAGCTGTCGGGGCGCTGCCAGTTGCTGGTGGCCAGCACCTTGCCGTGGGCGTCCAGCACATAGACCACCCTTGTGCCGGCGCGGGCATTGAGCGAGGTCAGGTATTCGTTGGCGCGGGCCACGCGCGCGGGGTCGTCCGGGCGCAGCAGCAGTCCGGAGATGCGCTCGTCCAGCGACAGCAGGCCGGGCACGTAGTCGTAGTGCGCCAGCTCGCTTTCCAGCGCCTGCGTGTACAGGCGCAGCTGCACCTGGCCGCGCTCGGCCTGGCGCGCCAGCGCGTTGTCGTAGCTGTAGCGGTAGCCGAGCGCGCCGGCCAGCCCGATCAGCACGGCCAGCGCCAGCAACGCCAGCAGCGGCGCGGCGCCGCGCAGGCCGTGGGGCAGGCGCGAGGGCGTGGAAGGCGTGGCGGCGGGCGCGTGCGGAGTATCGCCGGGAGGGTGGAGCGGACCGGTCATCAGGAAGTCTGGTCAGGCAAGGGCGAAGCGGCCGCGCCGGCGGGACAGTGATCCATGGCAGTCTTTCCGGGGACCAGGGCGGCGCGGGTGCCTACTTTTACCACACCGGCGCTACCGCGCCCGCGTCATGGATGCAAAAAGGCCCGGTTGCCTTGTCGGCAACCGGGCCCTGGCACGCCTGGCAGGCGGTGTTACTTGCCGGCCATGGCCTGGACCGATGCCAGGCTGGTGGTGGTATCCGCGACGACGGGTTCATCCTCGTCGGACAGTACCGGCGCGCCGATGGCGCCTTCGCTTTTGGCGACGACGGCGGTGGCAATGGCATTGCCGAGCACATTGGTCACGGTGCGACCCATGTCGAGTACGTGGTCGATGCCCAGCACCAGCAGGATGCCGGCCTCCGGCAGGCCGAACATCGGCAGCACGGCGGCGACCACCACCAGCGAGGCACGCGGCACGCCGGCGATGCCCTTGCTGGTGACAAGCAGGACCAGCAGCATGGTGATCTGCTGGCTCAGCGACAGCTCGATGCCATACACCTGGGCCACGAACAGCGCGGCGAACGAGGTGTACATGATCGAGCCGTCCAGGTTGAACGAATAGCCCAGCGGCAGCACGAAGTTGGTGATGCGCTCCTTGACGCCGAAACGGGTCAGCTGGTCGATCACCTTCGGGTAGGCCGACTCGCTGCTGGCGGTGGCGAAACCGATCATCAGCGGCGCGCGCATGCCCTTGAGCAGGCGGAACACGTCGCGGCCCAGGAAGAAGTAGCCGCCTGCGATCAGCGCCACCCACAGCAGCGCCAGCGCCAGGTACAGGCTGCCGATCAGCTTGGCGTACACCACCAGCACGCCCAGGCCCTGCGCGGTGATCACGGCCGCGATCGCACCGAACACGCCCACCGGCGCAAACGCCATCACGTAGTTGGTGACCTTCAGCATCACGTGGCCCAGGCCCTCGATGCCTTCCAGCACCGGCTTGCCGACGCCGTCCTTGACCGTGCCCAGCGCGAAGCCGAAGAACAGCGAGAACACCACGATCTGCAGGATCTCGTTGTGCGCCATCGCCTCGACGAAGCTCTTGGGGAACATGTGGGCGATGAAGTCGCGCAGGTTCAGCGCGCCGGTCTTCAGGTTCGAGGCGGCGTCCGCAGCCGGCAGCGGCAGGTTCATGCCGTGGCCGGGCTGCAGCGCGTTGGCCATCACCAGGCCGAGCAGCAGCGAGGTGATCGAGGCGCCGATGAACCACATCATCGCCTTCATGCCGATGCGGCCGACGGCGCGGCCGTCGCCCATGCTGGCGATGCCGGCCACCAGCGTGGCGAACACCAGCGGGCCGATGATCATCTTGATCATCCGCAGGAACACATCAGTCAGGATGGACAGGTGGTCCGCAATCGATTTGGCGGTGGCGGCGTCCGGCGACATGTTGTGCGCGGCGGTGCCGACCAGCACGCCTAGCAGCATCGCAATGAAGATCAGGGTGGGCAGTCGATTCAGTTTCATCGTGGATCAGGCCTGTGCGTCCGGTCCCCGCGGACAGGGGCGGACGTCGGTATGTCGGAATGGCGAGCGGCTTTGGAGGGCGCCGCGCGGGCCATGCGGATTTTTTTCAGCGCGGCAACAGGTGCCAGCGGGTCGCCCGGGCGGCGAGAGGGGGGATGGGCAAGGCGGGGTCAGTCATGTGTTTCCTCCTTTGTTTTTTGGCGGGGCCGGTGCGTTGGGAAACGTGCCGGCCGACCTGTCTGGGCGCTGTTAGCGGCGGCCTATATTGCACGCGGCGTGCCAGCCGACGGGGCGCGCTCTGGCAATGCAACCCGTTGAATTAAAAGGAGAAATTGAAGTGATTCCGGCGCACTATTCGGGTATCCGGATGGGCGGCGGGGAGGGGCGTTCGGGAATCCGAACGGTGGTGTAGGCGTAAACCCGAGGGTTTTGAGGGTCTGGAGATGCTGAAGGGGTGAATTGCCGCCGGTTTGCTCCCCTCTCCCGCCTGCGGGAGAGGGGCCGGAGGAGAGGACAGGAGTGTCCACGGCTGACGCCCGTGGGTTAGAGCCGAAGGCCTTGCTTGATGTGGTGCCTGGCCAGACCACCCCTCACCCCAACCCTCTCCCCTGAGGGGAGAGGGAGAACACCTTGCTTAGGCTAGTTCGGGCGGCTTGGGTGCACCTTGCTTTGGCCAGTTCGTGCGTTTGGTGCTGCCGTTACCCGCCCAGCAGCCGGTAACACAACCGCGCTGCCACCCGCGCCCCGCACCCGTCCCGGTCATACAGCGGATTGAATTCCGCGATGTCCGCCACGCGCAGCTTGCCGCTGTCGCGCAGCCGCGTGGCGATGGCCTCCACCACCGGCAGAGGCACGCCGTAGGCCGCCGGTGCCGAGACGCCTGGCATCACCGCGGCGGGCAGCACGTCGAGATCGATCGTCAGGTAGACATGGTCGGCCTCCGACACCCATTCATCCAGCGCGGCCAGCCGCGCGTCGAGGTGGCGCTCCTGCAGGTCCGCATCCTCCACATAGCGCACTCCCAGCGTGCTGGCACGGGCGAACAGCGCGGCGGTGTTGCCGAGCCGGCTAACGCCCAGGCAGGCGTAGTCGAAGCGCAGGCCGCGCCGCTGGCAGTCGATGGCGATCTGGTCGAACGGCGTGCCCGAACTGGCGGGCCGGCTGCCGCGCAGGTCGAAGTGCGCGTCCAGGTTGACCACCAGCACGCGGCCGCGGTCGCCGTGGGCGTCCAGGTGCGTGCGCAGGCCCTGCCACGTGCCCCAGGCGACCTCGTGGCCGCCGCCAAGCACCAGCGGCCAGGCGCCCACGGCCAGCTCGGCGGCGACGGCCTGGCCAAGCCGCTGCTGCGCGTCTTCCAGCGCATCGCCTTCGCAATGGATGTCGCCGCCGTCGATCAGGCGGCCGATGCCGTGCGCCGGCACGCCCGCCAGCGCGCGGCGGATCTCGCGCGGGCCGCCGGCGGCGCCGGGGCGGCCCTGGTTGCGCAGCACGCCGGCATCGCAGCAGAAACCCAGCAGCACCGGCACGCCGGGTGTGCGCGGCGTAGCCGCGCCGCCGACGATGTCGAACAGGCGGCGGGTATCGCCGGCCTCGCCGGCATCGCGCCGGCCGCGCCAGACCGTGTCGCCGGCCTGCGTGAGTTCAGCCAGGTCGCTCATTTCAGCCGGCGTCCCAGGGTTTCCGGCACCATCGCCAGGCCGATCAGCGAGACCAGGCCGCAGCCGATCACGTACAGCGCCGGCGCGTTGGCGTCGCCGGTGATCTGGATCAGCCGGGTCGAGAAATACTGCGCAAAGCCGCCGAAGATCGCGATCGCCACGCAATAGGCGATGGACAGGCCGGTGGCGCGCAGGCGCTGCGGCAGCACCTCGCTGACCAGCACCATCGACGCCGGCGCGGTCATCGACATCGGCACCGACAGGCAGCCCACCACCAGCAGCAGGCGCGCCAGCGACGGCTCGGCATTGATCAGCACGAACGCCGGGTAGATCATCACCAGCAGCGCCACGCGCGACCACAGCACCACGGTCTTGCGGCCGATGCGGTCGGCAAGCCAGCCGGCGAACGGCGACAGCGCCACCTGCACCAGCGCGGCAATGCACGCGGCCCAGATGCTCAGCGACAGCGGCATCTTCAGCACGCTCACGGCGTAGTTGCTGATGTAGTAGACGACGATGTAGGTGGACGAGGCCAGGCCGATCATCAGCAGGATGCTGGCAAGCACCTCGCGTGCGTGCGCACGCAGCAGCGGCCACTGCGCGGCGTGCTCGCCGTGGCGCACGGGCGCGGCGGTCTCTTCCAGCCGGCGGCGGATCAGCAGGCCGACGGGAATCACCAGGATGCCGATCAGGAAGGCCAGGCGCCAGCCCCATGCTTCCAGGTCGGCCGGCGCCAGCACGTTGCTCAGCACCAGGCCGGTGATCGCGCCCAGCAGTGCCGCCAGGCCCTGGCTGAACGGCTGCCAGGCGGTATAGAAGCCGCGCGTGCGGTCGTCGGCGTATTCCAGCAGCAGCGCGGTGGAGGCGCCCATCTCGCCGCCGATGGCGAAGCCTTGCACCAGTCGGGCCACCACCACCATGATCGGGGCGAGGATGCCGATCTGCGCGTATGGCGGCGTGACCACGAAGATCAGCGAGCTCAGGCCCATCAGCCACAGCGTCAGCGCCACCGCCGGCTTGCGGCCGGCGCGGTCGGCGTACATGCCGATCAGCAGGCCGCCGAGCGGACGCATCAGGAAGCCGACGCCGAAGGTGGCGAACGACATCAGCAGCTGGCCGGTGGGGTTGTCGACTGGGAAGTAGAGCCGGCCGATCAGCGTGGCAAAGAAGCTGTAGACCACGAAATCGTAGAACTCGAGGCCATTGCCGATGGTGATGGCGGCAATGGCGCGCGTGCGCGACAGGGCTGGGGTGTGGGCGCCGGCCTGGGCGCCAACGACACCATCGTAGGCGGGCGCAGTGGTATCGGATGGCATGCGGTTGTCTCCTGTAGGAATGCGTTGGTTTGCGCCCCTCTTCCACGCCGGTGGGAGAGGGGCGCAAACGCTGGGTTCTTGAGCGCCGGTCAGTCGCGCAGCATCGGCAGGTCCAGGCCCTGCTCGCGGGCGCAGTCGACGGCGATCTGGTAGCCGGCGTCGGCATGGCGCATCACGCCGGTGGCGGGGTCGTTGTGCAGCACGCGGGCGATACGCGCGGCGGCTTCATCGGTGCCGTCGCACACGATCACCACGCCGGAATGCTGCGAGAAGCCCATGCCCACGCCGCCGCCGTGGTGCAGCGAGACCCAGGTCGCGCCGCTGGCGGTGTTCAGCAGCGCGTTCAGCAGCGGCCAGTCGGACACGGCGTCCGAGCCGTCCTGCATCGCTTCGGTCTCGCGGTTGGGGCTGGCGACCGAACCCGAGTCCAGGTGGTCGCGGCCGATCACGACCGGCGCCGACAGCTCGCCGCTGCGGACCATCTCGTTGAACGCCAGGCCCAGCTTGGCGCGCAGGCCCAGGCCCACCCAGCAGATCCGCGCCGGCAGGCCCTGGAAGCTGATGCGCTCGCGCGCCATGTCGAGCCAGCGGTGCAGGTGCTCGTCATCGGGGATCAGTTCCTTGACCTTGGCGTCGGTCTTGTAGATGTCCTGCGGATCGCCCGACAGCGCGGCCCAGCGGAACGGTCCGATGCCGCGGCAGAACAGCGGGCGGATATAGGCGGGCACGAAACCGGGGAAGTCGAAAGCGTTGGCCACGCCTTCTTCCTTGGCCATCTGGCGGATGTTGTTGCCGTAGTCGAAGGTCGGCACGCCCAGCTTCTGGAACGCCAGCATGGCTTGCACGTGCGCGGCCATCGACGCCTTGGCAGCCTTCACCACCACGGCCGGCTCGCGCTGCGCGCGCTCGCGGTACTCGTCCCAGGTCCAGCCGGCAGGCAGGTAGCCGTTGAGCGGGTCGTGCGCGCTGGTCTGGTCGGTGACCATGTCGGGCCGCACGCCGCGGCGCACCAGTTCGGGCAGCACTTCGGCGGCGTTGGCGCACAGCGCGATCGAGATGGCCTTGCCTTGCGAGGTGTAGCGGTCGATGCGGGCCAGCGCATCGTCCAGGTCGGTGGCCTGCTCGTCGACATAGCGGGTCTTCAGGCGGAAATCGATGCGGCTCTGCTGGCATTCGATGTTGAGCGAGCACGCGCCGGCCAGCGTCGCGGCCAGCGGCTGCGCGCCGCCCATGCCGCCCAGGCCCGCGGTCAGCACCCAGCGGCCCTTCAGGTCGCCGTTGTAGTGCTGGCGGCCGGCTTCGACGAAGGTTTCATACGTGCCCTGCACGATGCCCTGGCTGCCGATGTAGATCCAGCTGCCGGCGGTCATCTGGCCGTACATGGCCAGGCCCTTGGCGTCGAGTTCGTTGAAGTGTTCCCAGTTGGCCCAGTGGGGAACCAGGTTGGAGTTGGCGATCAGCACGCGCGGGGCGTCGCGGTGGGTCTGGAACACGCCGACGGGCTTGCCGGACTGCACCAGCAGGGTCTGGTCGTCTTCGAGCCGGGTCAGCGCCTCGACGATGCGGTCATAGCATTCCCAGTTGCGGGCGGCACGGCCGATGCCGCCATAGACCACCAGTTCCTTCGGGTTCTCCGCAACCTCGGGGTCGAGGTTGTTCATCAGCATGCGCAGCGGGGCTTCGGTCAGCCAGCTCTTGGCGGTGAGCTTGGTGCCGCGGGCGGCGCGAATTTCGGTGTCGCGGAAACGGGTGGTGGTCATGGACGGGCTCCTTCGGTGTCTCTTTGCTTTGCCTTGGGGTGTCGCTTTTTTGGGCGACGCATAGGCATGTATATTCTTGTATATACAGGTAAGGATGTATCGGGGTTATCCCGTAGTTTTGACATCGTTTTTGTGGCTGTGGAGTTGCGGTCGCTTGCCGGGAGCCTAAACTCGCATATATGGTCGGCGTGGCTGCTAAGGCACTTTTGTCCGCGCGACAAAAAGGATGGGTGGCTGGAGGGCGATTTGGCCTTCTTTACTTCGTGGGGGCTCTGGCCCTCACCCCCGGCCCCTCTCCCGCAGGCGGGAGAGGGGAGCAAACAAGCGGGCAAGGGAAAGGCTTGCGGATTCACCGGCGATAGCGGCAAGCGAGCAGCGACGCGTTCTGTGCCCGAGTTCATGACCTGAGATACTGCCCGCGCGCAGCGCAGCCGTAGGTGTTCCTACGTTGCCGCTGGTAGCAGGGCCACCCACAGCTCTGGGCTCGTTCAACCACCGCGCCAATCCCTGCCACCGTGGCGCACCACGGCGGCAGGCAGTCCTGCCATGCAACGAAGCAAAGCCCCGTACAAAAACCCCGGCCCACTACGATAAGAGTGGCCGCCCGCAGGGCAGTAAACGCGCTTTTTGGTGACTTTTTGTCGCTCAAAGTTACCCGCCCTTCAGGGCGGAACCGGGCATTTCAAATACCCACCGGATGCCAAGCCCAGGCCGGTGAAATCAGGACGTAAACCGCCCCTCAAGCCGATGCAACGACCCCGGATGCACCAGCCTGACCGACGTCACAACCCGCCCGGCAGACCACGTCCGCCTGCGGATCAGCAGGCACGGCTCACTTTGGTCGATATTCAGCAACGCACACTCGTCCGGATGCGCGAGCACGGCTTCCACGACGTGCTCGCCTTCGGTCAGCGGCGCGACCCGGGTCAGGTACTGGTAAGGCGTTTCCAGCGTGAAGTCCTGCTCAAGATAATCCGGCGCAACCAATGCATTGACATAACGATCCTCCAGTTGAATCGCCACGTCATCTTCGTAATGAACAATCACGGAGTGAAACACCCGCTGTTCCAGCGGCACATCCAGCGCCACCGCCTGCGCCGCACCGGCGCGTTCTTCCTGGATGCTGATGACCCGTGCATGATGCCGATGCCCCCGCGCAGCAATATCATCCGCAATATTGTTGACCGCATAAAGCGCCGTCCGCAGCTTGGGCTCGGCCACAAACGTCCCCACCCCCTGCAGCCGCACCAGCATCCCTTCCGCTGTCAACTCCCGCAGCGCCCGATGCACGGTCATGCGGCTGACGCCCAGCGCTTCGACCAGTTCAGCCTCGGAGGGCACCCGATGGTGGGGCGGCCAGGTGCCGTCAGCAATCCTGCTGCTGATGTGTTGCTTGACGCGCGCATAGAGCGGCGCCGGCGTGGATGCGAGCGGCAACGGTTTCCCCCGGGTGGCGACAGCCGCCGAATGTATCACGCCCCCTGGTGTTGTTCGACGCCGCACGGCCCGCACGCCTGCAGGAATGCATCGAGAGGCGTCGGCCGCCCGATCGCATAGCCCTGCGCATAGTCGACGCCGATCGCGCGCAGCGCGTCGAGCGTGCGTTCGTCCTCCACCCACTCCGCCACGGTCTTCACGCCAAGCCGGTGGCCGATATCGTTGATGGAGCTGACAATCTCGCGGTCGACGGCGTTGTCCGCCAGCTGGCGGATAAAGCTGCCGTCGATCTTCAGGAAATCGACCGGGAACTGCTTCAGGTAGGCAAACGACGACAGCCCCGAGCCGAAGTCGTCGAGCGACACGGTGCAGCCCGCGCGCCGCATTTCCGACACCAGCCGGTTGGCCGCCGCCATGTTGTTGATCAGCGCCGTCTCGGTGATCTCCAGCCGGATGCGGCTGGCGGGCAGCGCGCTGGCATCGAGCTCGGCATGCAGGAAGGGCAGCAGGAACGGCTCGCCCAGCGAATTGGCCGACAGGTTGATCGACACCGACAACCCCGGCACCGCACGCAGCCGCTCGCCATAGCCGTGCAGCACGTTGTGGATGACCCAGCGGTCGACATGGCCCATCAGGTCGTAGCGCTCGGCGGCCGGAATGAAGGCGCCGGGCAGGATCATTTCGCCGCTCTCGTCGACCATGCGCACCAGGATCTCGATGTGGCGGTATTCGCCACGGCCCGTGCCGGCAGGCTGCAGCGCGCGGATTTCCTGCGCGAACAGGCGGAAGCGGTTGGCTTCCAGCGCGGAGTGGATGCCCGCGGCGACTTCCAGTTCGCGATGGTGGCGGCGCGCGTCGCTCTCGTCGCGCCGGTAGACCGAGACCCGGCTGCGGCCGGCGGCCTTGGCTGCGTAGCAGGCGACGTCGGCGCGGCTCATCAGTTCGCTGACGGGCGGCACGTCGAGGTCGATCGCGGCGATGCCGATGCTGGCGCCCATGTCATAGACCCGGCCTTCCCACGGGAAGCGGCGGCCGCGGATGGCGTCGATCACGCCCTGGCAGACGTGCTCGGCCTGGTCCACGGTGCAGTCCTTGAGCAGCAGCGCGAACTCGTCGCCGCCCAGCCGCGCCAGCAGGTCGTCGGGGCGCACATGGTTGCGGATCAGGTAGCCCAGTTCGCGCAGCAGCACGTCGCCGGCGCCGTGGCCGGCGGTGTCGTTGACGATCTTGAAGCGGTCCAGGTCGATGAAGCACAGCGCGGCGCGATGCCCATGCAGCCGCGCGGCGTCGCAGGCCTCGCGCAGGCGCTTTTCGAACCAGGTGCGGTTGGGCAGGCCGGTGAGCGCGTCGTGCATGGCCGAGCGCGCCAGCTCGCGCTGCAGCGCGCGCGCGGTGGTGATGTCCTGGAACACCAGCACCGCGCCCAGCACCTCGCCCGCGGCGGTCAGGACCGGTGCGGCGGAGTCCTGGACGTCGTGGCGCTCGCCGGTCAGGCTCTGCAGCACCGCGCCGTCCTGCAGGTAGGCAGGCGTCAGCGTGCGCAGGCAGGACTCGACCGGGCTGGGGATCGGATCGCCGCTGGCTTCGTCGACGATGCGGAAGACCTGCTCCAGCGGCAGTCCGCTGGCGCTGCCCATGGTCCAGCCGGTCAGCTGCTCGGCGATCGGGTTCATGAAGGTGACGTGCATATTGGCGTCGGTGCAGATCACCGCGTCGCCGATCGAGCGCAGCGTGATATGCAGGCGCTCTTTCTCTTCGAACAGCGCCTCGGTCAGGCGGCGCTGCTCGGTGATGTCCCAGCTGGTGCCGACCAGCGCTTGCGCCATGCCGTCGGCGCCGCGCGTGACCATGGCCAGGGCGCGCACGTGGCGCACCGCGCCGTCGGGGCGCCGGATGCGGTATTCGGTGTCGAATGGTGCCGCGCCGCGGATGGCCTGGCGCATCTCGGCACTGACGCGGCCGACATCTTCCGGGTGCAGCATGGCGATCCACTGCCCGGCCTGCGGCGCGCCCTGCGCGGGATCGGTGCCGTGCAGCGCATGCATGCGCGCATCCCAGGTGATGGCGGCGCTGGCGAAGTCCCATTCCCAGATGCCCACGCCGCCGGCCTCCACGGCCAGCTGGATGCGGCGCGACAGCCGTTCCAGCTCTTCCTGCGCCAGCTTGCGCGCATGGACGTCCTCGACCTGGGCGATATAGTGCTGCGGCGCGCCGGTGTGCTCGTCGCGCGCCAGCGAGACCGCCAGCAGCGCCCAGCGGTACTGGCCGTCCTTGTGCCGGTAGCGCTTCTCCATGCGGTAGGACTCGATCTGGCCGTCCATCAGCAGCGCCGCCTGGCGCAGGTCGTCGGTCAGGTCGTCGGGGTGAGTCAGCTGCTGGAAGGTGATGGCGCGCAATTCCTCGTCGCTGTAGCCCAGCAGCTCGGTCATGGCGCGGTTGACGGTCTCCCAGCGGCCGTCCATGCCGACCAGCGCCATGCCGATCGCCGAATGCTCCATGGCCTGCCGGAAGCGCTTCTCGCTGCTGCGCAGGCTGGCGCGGCCATGGCGGTTCTGTTCGGTCAGGTAGGCGATGCAGACCGGAAACACCATGATCACCGCGGCCGACAGCGGCACCGCTTCATGGCGGTGCCCGGCCAGCATCAGCGCCTGCAGCGACAGTGTCGCCACCAGCGTCAGCAGCGCGGTGGCGAACGGGTTGCCGGCCAGCGCCACCAGCACCAGCGGCAGCGACATCGCGGCAAACGGGTCGTGGCCCTGCCATTGCGCGAGCGCGCCGATGGCCAGGCACAGCGTCAGCAGGCCAGCCTGCGGCACCAGCAGTGGCCGTGTGAAGGCGGCGCGCACGCGCCCGGGCGTCATCGACAGCATCATCGGCAGCAGCAGCGCCATGCCCAGCGCGCTGGCCTGCCACCAGGTCCACCACACCGAGGCAAAGGCAGTGCCGTGCAGGCTGGCGATGGCCGCGGCGCCGGCGCTGGCGCCCAGCGCCGGCGCGACGATGCCGGCGACTGCCAGCATCACCGCGAACGATGCCAGCGGCCCGTGGCGGACCAGCACGGCGTGCCGGTCGAGCAGCCGCAGCAGGCCGGTGGCGCACAGGATCTCGGCCAGGTTGGCGCCGGCCAGCATCAGCGCGCTGGCGGTGCTGTCGCCGGCGGCATGGTTGGCCAGCAGGTTCGCGCCCAGCATGCCGGCCAGCAGCCACGGCGTCTCGCGGCGGGGACGATGCAGCAGCAGCCCCAGCGCGAAGGCGTTGGGCAGCCAGACCGCGGCCACGTTGCCCGGCAGCCGCGCCAGCCACAGGCCCGCCGCCGCCAGGGCGAAATAGCCGGCTCCGGCCAGCAGCAGCGGCTGCCAGCGGCGCGGCGTGGCGGAATGGACAGTGGCGGCCTGGTGGCTCGGCGGGGCCGTATCGGGCGTCATGGACGGTTGCGGTGCGAAGGGCGGTACGAATCGGTCGGGGCCGGGCGGCAGGTCTGGCGCGCCTTGCCGGGGCAGTATCGGCCCGGCAAGGCGCGCGGACGGACTGCCGCCCAGCGTAGCGGCAACTGTAACGGGGATGGGCGCCTGACCAAAAGCCGGACAGCGGGCTGCCGTGGGCGTTGTTGCCACTGGTGTTCGCGCCGGTTTTTTGGTAGGCGTCGGGGCGGGACGGCAGTGGGCGGAAGGCCGGCGATGACCTCGCGGGTAATCGCGGCGCTCCGCCGCGGCATCCATCATGCAGCCATGGCTTGCCAGCCGGGCCGACCGGAACCCCAACCAGAACCCCAACCAGAACCCCAACCAGCACAGGAGAACACCATGTCAGCTGCCGTCCAGTCTTCCCAGTCCGTCGCTTCCACCATGCCCGCCGATCCCGCCACGCTCGCCGACCGCTACCTCGCCGCCTGGAACGAAACCGATCCCGCGCGCCGCCGTGAACTGATCGCGCTGGCGTGGACCGAATCGGCCAGCTATGTCGATCCGCTGATGCGCGGCGACGGCCATGCCGGCATCGACGCCATGATCGCGGCGGTGCAAGGCAAGTTTCCCGGTTTCCGCTTCACCCGCGTCAGCCCCGTCGACGCGCATGGCGGGCACCTGCGCTTCAGCTGGGAGCTGGGGCCCGCGGGCGAGCCCGCGCTGGTGGTCGGCACCGATTTTGCCACCGTTGCGGCCGACGGCCGGCTGGCGCGCATGACGGGCTTTATCGACCGGGCCCCCGCCGGGCTGGCCTGAGCGCCCCGGGGCGTCCGGGGCGCCCGCGCGCCCCGCCTGTGTGGCCTGCCCCACCGACAGCCCCCCGCCCGCTGGCTGCAAGCTGTTGCATCCAGTGCGGCGGACAGGGGAGCGACGATGGCGCGTGTTCTGCGAGTGGCGGCGTGGGGGCTGGCCGGTGTGGCCGCCGCCGTCGCGGTGGCGGCCTATGCCGCGGTCTGGGTTGGCGAGCGCAAGGCCTCGCGGACCGTGGCGGTGCAGGTCACGCCGCTGACCTTGCGCGACGACGCTGCCGCCATCGCCCAGGGCAAGTATCTGTATGAATCGCGCGGCTGCATGGAGTGCCACGGCGCCGGCGCCGGCGGCAAGCAGGTGTTCGACGATCCCAACGGCCTGCGCGTGCGCGCGCCCGACCTGACCCGCGCCAATCCCGCCATCGCCGCGTACCGCGCCGAGGACTGGGTGCGCAGCGTGCGCCATGGCGTGGCGCCGTCGGGCCGGCCGCTGCTGATCATGCCGAGCGAGGACTACAACCGCCTCAGCGACGAAGACCTGAGCGCGCTGGTGGCCTACCTGCGCAGCCTGCCGCCGGGCATGGGCGCGCCCGCCGAAGTCAACCTGCCATGGATGGTGCGGGCGCTGTACGGCGTAGGTGTGGTGCGGGACGCGGCGTCCAAGATCGACCACAGCCTGCCGGTGCAGCCGGCGCAGGTGCCGGCTGCCACCGCGCAATACGGCGGCTATGTCGCCAATGCCTGCCTGGGCTGCCATGGCCATGACTTCAGCGGCGGCAAGATCCCCGGCGCGCCGCCCGACTGGCCGCCGGCGGCCGACCTGCGCCCGGTCTCGGGCGGCCCGATGTCGCGCTATGGCCAGGCCGGCGCCTTTATCGAGATGATGCGCAGCGGCAAGCGGCCCGATGGCTCGCGGATCAGCCGCGTGATGCCGTTCGACTCGTTCGGGCGCATGAACGATACCGAACTGACCGCGCTTTACCTGTTCCTCGCCGATATGCCCCGGCGCTGACGGTGCGCTGTCACTGCACTCCGCGCTTCATTGCCTTGCCAGCCGGCGCCCCGCGGCGATGCCCGGCAGCTCCACCCAGCGGTGCAGCAGCAGCGCCAGGCCCAGCGCCAGCCCGGCGTCGATGGTAAAGCGCAGCAGCTGCAGGCCGGTCTGGTCGGGCGTCAGTTCCGGCATCAGCCGCTTGACGCCCTCGATCACCGTGGGATGCACCAGGTAGAGCGCGTACGACAGCTCGCCCAGCCACACCAGCGCGCGCGGCACGCGCAGCATGCCGGCATGCTCGGCCGCGACCACGCCCGCCAGCAGCAGTGCCGCCGGCACGCCGCGGCCGGCCAGGCTGAAGTCGGGGCCGACCAGCGGCAGCGACAGCGCGAACACGGCGCAGCCGGTGGCCAGCATCGCCAGCGCGATCGACGGCGTCAGCAGGTGGCGCCAGCGCGCATAGGCCCAGGCCAGCAGGCATCCGAGCAGGAATTCCAGCACCAGCGGGTTGCTCGCCATCGCCAGCCATGGCGATGCGAACGGATAGCCCTGCGCGGGATCGGCGACCAGCGTGCCGAAGCGGCACCACGGCAGCACCAGCGTCGCCAGCGCGAACAGTGCCAGCACCACCCACAGCGCGCGCCGCCCGGCCAGCAGCAGCCCGAGCGCGAACGCTGCGTAGAACGCGATCTCGTAGTTGAGCGACCAGCCTACGTACAGCGCCGGATAGCCGTAGTAGGGCGCATGCGCGGTCGTGGTGGGCAGGAATGCCAGCGACGCGGCGAACAGCGCGGGCGTCACCGGGTTGAGCAGCAGCGCGTGGAGCACCGACATGGCCCAGTACGGCGGCGCCAGCCGGAACGCGCGGCGGACCAGGAAGCTGAACGGACGCTCCGGGCGCGGCCGCGCCAGCACCGCGACCCAGGCAATGATGAAGCCGCTGATGACGAAGAACACATCGACGCCGACATGGCCGCGCTTGATCACGTTGGTGGTCAGCCAGCCGAGCACGGGGGCGTCGGCCCCGCCCAGCGCGAGGCCCGAGTGATAGACGACCACGAAGGCAGCGGCCAGGCCGCGCAGCGCCTGGATGCTGTCGAGCCGGGCAACGGCAGGGGCGGTGCGGGAGGCGGGAGTTTCGGCGGCGCGCGGACGCGCCGCGGGTTGCACGGCGCGTGGCGGTGCTGACGTACCCGTCACCGGATGGTGGCGTTCTGGAATAGTCGACGGCACTGTTTCAGCGGCAGGAATCCGCAAGCGATGAATCCATGAGGGACAGCGGCGGGATGCACAAAGTTCGTGCAAAAGCCGTCTAGACGCGCGTTTGCGTCGCGTCCGGCGCACGCCCTCCGGCAAGGTGACCGGAATTGCACTATCCTCACTTGTCCCTTGCGCCATGTTGTGCGCGCGGGCAGTGCCCCCGCATCCCCACGCGTTCGCCACACGCCGGCCCCCGCTGGCGCGGACCGCGTGCGGGTCCGGGCACGCCATGACCAGTGGGCAACGTACCCAAGGAGTGTCCTCCCATGACCACCCTCAACATCAACGTCAACGGCAAGACCCGCACGGTCGACGTGGATCCGTCCACGCCGCTGCTGTGGGCGCTGCGTGACAACCTTGACATGACCGGCACCAAGTTCGGCTGCGGCATCGCCGCGTGCGGTGCCTGCACTGTGCATGTCAATGGCCAGGCGACGCGCAGCTGCGTGACGCCGGTTTCCGCCGCCGCCGGCGCCAGTATCACCACCATCGAAGGCGTGGACACCGACAAGGTCGGCCGCGCCGTGCTCGACGCGTGGATCCAGCACGATGTCGCGCAATGCGGTTACTGCCAGAACGGGCAGGTGATGAGCGCCATCGGCCTGCTGCGCAGCAAGCCGCGCCCCACCGACGCTGACATCGACCAGGCCATGGCCGGCAACCTGTGCCGCTGCGGCACGTACCAGCGCATCCGCGCGGCGATCAAGGACGCCGCGCGCGCGCTGGCCTCGTTGGCCTGAACAGGAGGAACCGATCATGCGAATCCGAGGCATTGAAGCACTGGCCGGTGGCCAGGGCAGCAACGACGGCGCGGCGCAAGGCGGTGGCATCGCCACGCTCAGCCGCCGCGGTTTCCTGAAACTCACCGGCCTGGCCGGGGGCGGGCTGGCGCTGGGCGTGGCCCCGCTGGCGCAGGCGCAGGAAGCGGGCAGGTCCAAGGCACCGCCGCCGCAGGCGTTCCTGATCATCGCGCCGGACAACACCGTCACGGTGGCGGTGAACCGGCTAGAGTTCGGCCAGGGCGTGCATACCGCGCTGCCGATGGCGCTGGCGGAAGAACTGGACGCAGACTGGCGCAATGTGCGCGCGACGCTGGCCCCGGCAGGCGACGCGTACAAGGATCCCGCCTTCGGCATGCAGATGACCGGCGGCTCGACCGCGCTGAACCACTCGTTCCAGCAGTACCGCGAGCTGGGCGCGCGTGCCCGCGCCATGCTGGTGACTGCCGCCGCGCAGAAATGGAAGGTCGATCCGGCCAGCGTCAAGGTCGAGCAGGGGGTCCTCACCTCCGGCAGCCATCGCGCCACCTTCGGCGAACTGGCGCCGGCGGCGATGGAGCTGCCGGTGCCGCAGCGGGTCACCCTGAAAGACCCGGCGCAGTTCCGCATCGTCGGCAAGCCCACGCAGCGGCTCGACGCGCGCGGCAAGATGGCGGCGACCACGCCATTCGGCATCGACACGAAGCTCGACAAGATGGTGGTGGCCGTGGTCGCGCGGCCGCCGCGCTTTGGCGGCAAGGTGAAGTCATTTAACGCCGACAAGGCGCGCGCGGTGCAGGGCGTGCATGGCGTGATGCAGGTGCCGGTCGATCGCGGCGGCACCGGCGTGGCGGTGGTCGGCAGCGGCTACTGGCCGGCCAGGATGGGCCGCGATGCGCTGGAGATCCAGTGGGAAGACGCGGGCTCCAAAGTGTCGTCGCAGGCGCTGTTCGACGAGTATGCGAAGCTGGCCGCGCAGCCGGGTACGGTGGCGCGCGCTGGCGAAGGCGATATCAATGCGGCCATCAACGGTGCCGCGCGCAAGGTCGATGCGGAGTTCCGCTTCCCGTACCTCGCGCACGCGCCGATGGAGCCCCTAAACTGCACGCTGCAGCCCGACGTGCAGGGCGGCAAGCTGCAGGCGGTCAAGGTATGGGTGGGGTCGCAGTTCCAGACCGTAGACCAGGCCGCGATCGCGCGCACGCTGGGCCTGCCGCCCGACAAGGTGGCGCTCAACACCATGATGGCCGGCGGCGGCTTCGGCCGGCGCGCGGTACCGACCTCCGACTACGTCGTCGAAGCGGCCAACGTGCTCAAGGCCTGGGTGGCCGCGGGGCATGCCGAGCCGCTCAAGGTGGTGTGGAGCCGCGAGGACGATATCCGCGGCGGCTACTACCGTCCGCTGCATCTGCACCGCGCGCGCATCGGCTTCGATGCGCAAGGCAAGGTGGTGGGCTGGCAGCACACCGTGGTCGGTCAGTCGATCCTGAAGGGCACGCCGTTCGAGCCCTTTATGGTCAAGAACGGCGTCGATGCGACCATGACCGAGGGCATCGTCGAGAACGACTATGACCTGCCGCTGCAGATGTCGGTGCACCACCCGCAGGTGGATGTGCCGGTGCTGTGGTGGCGCTCAGTCGGCAACACGCATACCGCCTTCGTCAAGGAAACACTGGCCGATGAAATGGCCGCCGCCGCGAAGCAGGACCCGGTGGCGTTCCGGCTGGCGCGCCTCGACGAGAAGAAGCACGCGCGCCATCGCGCCGCGCTGCAGCTGGCGGTGGACAAGTCCGGCTACGGCAAGCGCAAGCTGCCCAAGGGGCATGCGTGGGGCGTGGCGGTCCACGAGTCGTTCAGCACCGTGGTGGCCTATGTGGTCGACGTGTCGCTGGTGAAGGGCGAGCCACGCGTGCACCGCGTGACCGCCGGCGTGCATGCCAATCGCGTGGTTAACCCGCTGTCCGCCGAAGCCCAGATCCAGGGCGGCTGTGTGTTCGGGCTGGCGATGACGAAGCCGGGGTTTGCCATCGAGATCGAGAATGGCGCCGTGAAGAACAGCAATTTCACCGACTTCCCGCCGCCGCGCATCACCGATGCTCCGGTGGTGGATGTGTTCTTCGTGCCATCGCAGGACAACCCCACGGGCCTGGGCGAGCCGGGCGTGCCGCCGATCGCGCCCGCGGTGGCGAATGCGCTGTTCCGGCTGACCGGCAAGCGGCAGCGGCAATTGCCGTTCGTGCTGGCCTGACGGAAGGCGTGGCGTGGCGCCCCAACACGGGCGCCGCGCAGGCGCATCCCCCGAACGCGGCTGGCGGGTGCGCATGTTGTTATCGCACCAGTGTTGGCGCCTGCATGGCTGCACCCTATTGCGTTTGCGCGCCGGGCCGCGTAGAACGTGGAGACACTGCGCCGCCCGGCCGCCGACTGGCGACGGGCTGGCGCGCCGGACGTTCGAGGTGTGGCCATGGAGACCCAGGAAAGTACCCTAACCCTTGCCCTGATGACGGAGCCCGCGCGGGCCCGCGTGTGCCGCGCGCTGCTCGACGCGGGCGAGAAGGGGCTGCCCGCGGCCGACCTGGCCCACATCGCGAAGGTCAGCCTGGCGCGCGCCGGGCACCTGTTCCAGGAACTGGTGCAGGCCGAAGTGCTGGCGCTGTCGATCCAGGAACGCAAGGTCTGCTACGTGCTCAAGGCGCGGCGCGCGGTCACCGAAGCGCTCGGCTACATCGACGCGAGCGGCCTGGCTGAGTGAGTGCGTCCGGCGCCGCGCGCACGGCAAGTGCCGGCGGCCGCTATTTCCGTACCTCCTTGAGCGCGCGCTCGCGTGCCGCCTGCATGTCCTGCATGAGCCGGTACGCCGCGTAGTACTTGAAGATGTTGCGCACGTAGGTGGTGGTCTCGATGCCGATCTTCTCCGCCACCACGATCTCGACATTGTTGAACCACTTGTCGGGATCCAGCCCCCGCGCCGCCGCTTCCTTGCGCATCTTGGCGATATTGCCCGGCCCGGCGTTATAGCTGGCAAAGGCGAACAGCGGCCGGTTCGAGTCCGAGAAATGCGCGTCGGGGAAGTACTTCGTCATCAGCCGGTCCATGTACTTGGCACCGGCGTGGATGTTGGCCTCGGTCATCCGGATATTGCCGACATCCAGCTCCTTGCCGGTCGCCGGCATGATCTGCATGATGCCGACCGCGCCGACATGGCTGCGCGCCTCCTGGTTCAGCTGCGACTCCTGGAAGCCCTGCGCGGCCAGCATCAGCGGGTCGAAGCCATAGTCCTTGCCGTACTTCTCGAAGAAGGCGATAGTCTGCTGGAAGCGCTTGTACTCGGCATCGTCGGTGTTGTTCTTGATCTGCTTGACGCGCTGCATGGACTGCTTGAGCAGGTACTCCGCCACGCCCTGCTTCTTGACATAGTTGACGTAGAAGTCCTCGATCGCCTGCCGCAGCTGCGGGCTGTTCTTGCGGAAGGCCCAGCCGACATAGCCGCCTTCGCGCACGGCGAGGTCATCGCGGACCTTGATGTTCGGCAGGATCTGCGCCCACATCACGGCCTTCCAGTCGTCTACCACCACGATCTGCAGCACGCCCGCGTTGAGCATCTCGAGCGCGTCTTCGTCTTCGAGCGCGTCTGGCAGCATGACCAGCTTCATCGGCGCCTTGCCGGCGTGGCGCAGGCCGTCGTTCAGCACGGTCAGGCTTTCGAAATAGCTGCTGGCGCGCCGTACGTGCACGGTCTTGCCGGCCAGGTCGTCAAGGCGCTGCAACGCCGGTGCCTTCGGCCCGGTGACCACCAGCTCGCGCACCGGCTTGCGGTCGCGCGGCGCGGTGAAATCGACCTGCTTGAGCCGGCTCTCGGTCTCGGTCAGGTTGCCGGCCGCGATATCGCCAAGCCCGGCCATCAGATCGGGCAGCAGGCGATCGCGCGTGGTCGGGATAATGATGACGGTCAGCGGGCGCTTGCCGAGCTGGTCGGCGTATTTCTTGTTCAGGTAGCGCTCGAAGTTACGCACCAGCTCCGCGGTCAGTCCGCGCTCGCGCCCCTTGTCGCTGAAGTAAAGCGTGCGGCTGTATGGCACCAGCACGCGGATGACGCGGCTCTTGAGCATCACGTCGAAATCGCCGGTACGGGGCTTGTTGGCAAGGCTCAGGCCACGTGGCTTGGCGGGTGCCGCCTCGCTCGCCGGCGCGGTAGCTGCCGGTGCCGCCGCGGCGGGCGCCGGCTTCGGCGAAGCGGGCATTTGCTGCGCCACGGCAGAGGGCGCGCGCAGGTCGAGCAGGCCCATCAGGCCGGCTAGAAGAAGGCCTGCCAACCATAAGGACGGGCGGGCAGCGGACATGGCGCGGGGTGCAAGCCGCGCAAGCATGCGCGCGGCTTGTCCACATCGAGTCTAGGCGCGATACGCCGCCTTGCAAGCACGGGCCGGTGCGCTGGCTGCTGAAGGGCAGCGAAGACATGCGCAACGCGTCAAGGGCGGGAAAAGACGATGGCCGGCTTGCGCCGGCCATCGAACTCACGTGGCTGAGCGATGCCGCTACTTCTTGGGCGCTGCCATTTCCTGGCGGGCCGTTGCGTCAGCGGCCTGGTTCTCGACCTTGCGCTCCTGCTTGGCCTCGCCGACTTCTTCCTTGTACTCGCCCTTGGCGGCCTTCTTCTTCGCCTTGTATTCGTCGGAGGCGCGCTTGCGTGCCTCGCGGCGCTCGACCAGCGGGTCCTTGGGCGGTTCGATCTGGGTCATGCCGGGCGGCACGCCTTGCGCGCCGGCCGGGGGTGCCGCGGGCGCGGCCGTGGTCTGGGCGAAAACGGTGGCACAGCTGAGGCCTGCCAGGCCGGCGGCAATCGCGCCGACAATCTTGGGAAGGCGAGCGGGCTGTTTCGGATCCATGGAAAACCTCCAGAGTTGTTGTCGGACGCGCCGGCAGTGGAGGGGCCCGGCGCGGCTAGGACCGTGCCTCGCCACCGTGGCGGCGAGGCAGCGGTAGCCCTCAGTCTAGGCAGCGGGCTCACTTTGCGCTGTCGGTCGAGCGCTGATGCGGTGCCGGCATTACTCTTACACGGCGGCATTGATGTATGGCCGCAACAAACTCCGGTTAAGGGTCCGGTTAAGGGTCCGGTTAAGGGCGCCACCGTCACTCCAACCCCATCGCACACCGCATCGCGCGGCCTCCGGCGCGGATTTCAGCGAGGCGGCGACAACGCCACGCTGGCAGCGCGGCGATCCCTGCACAGCATGCCGGAGCAAGGGCCGTCGCCAGCGGCGAGGGGTCATATCACCCCTTCCGCGCGCAGCGCCTGCATGTCTTGCCAGGTCAGGCCGACCCTGGCGTAGATCTCTTCGTTGTGCTCGCCGACTGACGGTCCGGTTCGGGGCACGGCGGGCTCGTAGCCGGAGAAGCGCGGCACGTGGCACGGCGCGGGAACGGAGCCCAGATCGGGATCGGGCAGGCGCACGATCGCCTCGCGCGCGCGGAAGTGCGGATCTTCCAGGATGTCCTGGATGGTGAAGATCTTGCTGAAGGGGATCTGCTGCGCTTCCAGCGCCGCGGCAACGGCGCGGTAGTCGTGCGCCGCGAACCAGGCACCGATCGCGTCATCCAGCGTGTCGAGGTGCCGCACGCGCGCCGGGTTGGTGGCGTAGCGCGCATCCTCCGCCAGTTCCGGCCGGCCGATCGCCGCGCACAGGCGCCGGAAGATCGGGTTGGACGACGCCACCATCGAGACCCAATGGCCGTCGGCGGTCGCATACATATTGGACGGCGCCGTGTACGTGGCCAGGTTGCCCGCGCGCTGGCGCACCTGGCCGAGCTGTTCGTATTCCACCGCGAGCGGCTCCAGCAGGCGGAACAGCGCTTCGGTGGCAGACAGGTCGATATCCCGGCCGGGCGCGGCGGGATCGCGCCGGCGCTCCGCCGCCGCGGTGGCGATGGCGAATGCGCCGAACAGGCCGGCCACCACATCGCCGGCCGGATAGTTCATGTGCAGCGGCGGACCGCCCGGCTCGCCGGCAAGGTTGGTGAAGCCACTCATGGCTTCAAACACGCGCGCGAAGCCGGCGCGCGACGCATACGGGCCGGTCTGGCCGAAGCCAGTCAGGCGCAGCACGATCAGGCGCGGGTTCGCCTCGCGCAACGTCTCGGCGTCGAGGCCCCAGCGATCGAGTGTGCCGGTGCGGAAGTTCTCGACCAGCACGTCGAATTCGGGCAGCAGCCTGAGGAACAGCGCGCGCCCCTGGGGCTGCCGCACGTCGAGCGAGATGCCGCGCTTGCCGCGATTGGCCACTTTCCAGTAGAGCGGCAGGCCGTCCTTGACGGGTGCCAGGCCGCGCAGCGGATCGCTGCCGTCGGGCAGCTCGAGCTTGACCACGTCGGCGCCCATGTCGGCGCACAGCGTGCAGGCGAGCGGCGCGGCCAGCACCGTAGCCATGTCCAGGATGCGCAGCCCGGCGAGCGGGCCTTCGGTCTTGCCGTTGCCGTTCACAAACGAAGTCTGGTTCATGCGTCCACCTTGATGTCGCGCGCCTTGATCAATGCTGCCCAGCGCTTTGCCTCGGCCTGCAGCAACTGGTCGAACTGCCCGGCGTCGAGCGGCAGCACTTCCGCGTCCAGCGCCGCGAGCCGGTTGCGCACGTCGGTGGTGCCCATCGCCGCCTGCAGCGCGGCGCCGAGGTAGTCGACGATGGCCGGCGCCGTGCGTGCGTGGACAGCCAGGCCATACCAGGATCGCACCAGCGCGTCGGGATAGCCCGCCTCGGCGATGGTCGGGACCTCCGGCAGCGAGCGCGTGCGCCGCGCGGCATTGACGGCGAGCGGCCGTACGCGATTCGACTGGATCAGCGGCAGCACCAGGTTCTGCGACACCAACGCGAACTGCAGCTGCCCGCGTCCCAGGTCCGGCACCGAAGGCGGCTGGCCCTTGTAGCCGACATTGGTCACGCGCACGCCGGTGGCTTCGAAGAACAGCTCCTGCGCCAGGTGCAGCGAGCTGCCGGCGCCCGGCACCGGCACGTTGACCGCGCCGGGCCGCGCCTTGGCCCAGGCCGCGAACTCCTTCAGCGTCTTCACAGGGACGTCGTTGTGCACCACGAATACCGATGGCACCGCGGCCACCGAGCCGATGGCGCGGAAATTCTGCACGCGGATGCCGGAGTCGGGGTAGAGCGTCTGCGCCACCGCCAGCACCGGGGTCACGCCGAGCATCGTGTAGCCGTCCGCCGGCGCGCGGCTGGCGAACTCGATGCCGATGCGGCCATCTGCACCCGGCTTGTTTTCCACGACCACGCGCTGCGGCAGGTCGAGCGACATGCGGTCGAGCGCGGCGCGCAGCGTGACGTCAACCACGCCGCCCGCCGGGTAAGGGATGACCGCGCGCAGCGGCCGCTCGGGGAAGTTGCCCGGGCCGGTGCTGGCGCGTGCCAGCGCCGGCAACAGGCCGGGCGCGGCCATCATCAGGGCGGTCTGGAACGCGGTCCTTCCGAATGCTCGGCGGTCCATGCTGTCTCCTCGTACTTGTATCGGTATCGATATTTGCGCCTGCCGGTCAGGCGGGCAGGTATGGACGCAGGCAATCGAGCGACTGGCGCGTCTGCCGCACCAGCCGGTCCATGATCCGCGCCACGGGCTCGACTTCCTTCACCCAGGCAACGCTCTGGCCCGCCGCCTCATACATCAGCGGCGCGATCTCGTGCTCTTCCACCGCCGCCAGCAGCCGGCCGGTCAGGGCCTGCTGGTAGGGCATGTCGAGCGGCGCCGGGGCATCGGCCGCCGCCCACGCGTCGGAGAAGGCGCTGCGCACCACGCGGCAGGGCTTGCCGCTGTGCGCGCGCGTGATCACCGTGTCTTCGCTGCCGGCGGACAGCAGCCGCTCGGTCAGCGCGGCCGGCAGCCGGTGCTCGGCGCTGCCCAGCCACACGGTGCCAAGCCACGCGCCCTGCGCCCCCATCGCCAGCGCCGCGGCGATCTGGCTGCCTTCGCCGATGCCCCCGGCGGCAAGCACGGGGCGTCCCTCGGCAGCCGCGATGATCTGCGGCACCAGCGTGAAGGTGCCGATCGTGCCGGTATGTCCGCCGGCGTCATAGCCCTGCGCGACCAGCACGTCGACGCCGGCTGCGATGGCCTTGCGCGCATGCTTGACGGCGCCGACCAGCGCCATGGTGGTCTTGCCGGCCCGGCGCACCCTGGCGATGGTGTCTGCCGGCGTGCCGACTCCCGCTGCGAACACCTCCACCTCGCTTTCCGCCACGGCGGCGACCTGCTCCTCGAACAAGGCCTGCGAACGCACATATTGCGAGAAGAAGTTGCCCGCCGTGGCCGGCGGCACGTCGAAGCGCTCGAACAGGCCGTCGACGAAGCGGCGATGTCCTTCCGGAATCGCGGCGCTCACATCTTCCGGGGTGGAGACGCCCGGCAGCGCGGTAGGCAGCAGCAGGTCCACGCCCACCGGCGCGTCCGGGCACAGCGCACGCAGGTCGCGCAGCTTTTGCGCCAGTTCGTTGGGGCCGTCGCGTGCCGCGGCATAGACGCCGAGTCCACCCGCATTGGAAATGGCGGCGGCCACTTCAATGCTGTGCGCCAGCCCGAACACCGGGTAGCGGATGCCCAGGCGGCGGCACAGCGCGTTGGCCAGGTTCTGGTCAGCAGTGCTTGCCATCATTGCGCTCCAAACAGGTCCGGCTCGAAATCGAGGCAGGGGTGTTGCGGCATCGCCGAAGCCGTCTTCATCACGTGCCGGCCGACCAGGTTCTTGTGGACCTCGCTGGTGCCTTCGCCGATCTGGTTCATCTTGGCGTCGCGCAGGAAGCGCTCGATCGGATACGCGTTCAGGTAGCCGTTGCCGCCCAGCAGCTGCGCGCAATCCACCACCACGCGCATGCACAGGTCGGTGCTGTGCATCTTGGCGATCGAGGCGTGGATCGAGGTCTCGGAATCCTTGCGGTCATAGCGCTGCGCCGAACTGTAGACCAGGCAACGGGCGGCCTCGATGCGTGCGGCCATGTCGGCCAGCATCCACTGGATGCCCTGGTGCTCGCCTGCCGCCTTGCCTGATACCTGCCGGTGCCCGGCGTACTGCGCGGCAATCTGCAGCGCGCCGGTCATCCGTCCCAGCGCGATCGCGGCATGGCCGATACGTGCGCGCACCAGCGTGTCCTGTGCCAGCGCCATGCCCTGTCCCTCCTCGCCGAGGCGATGCGAGACCGGCACGAAGACATCGTCGAGCCGGACCTCGGCGATCGGCACGCCATGCCAGCCGAGCTTGGGAATGATCGGCGATACGCTCAGGCCTTCGGCATCGCGCGGTACCAGGAACGCTGTCAGGCCCTTGCTGCCGCCAGGGCCGTCGGCAAGCGATGCCACCACGACAAACATGTCGGCTACGGTGGCGCGGGTAATGAACTTCTTTACGCCAGTGAGCCGATAGCCACCGGGGTGCCGGCTGGCGACGGTGCGCAGCCGCGCAAGGTCCGATCCCGCGCCGGGCTCGGTCAGCGCGAACGCGGACTGCTTGCTGCCGCTGGCCAGCTGCGGCACCGTCTGCGCGCAAAGCTCCGGCGAACCGCCCGCGACGATCGGGCGCGAGGACAGGTCGGTGCCGGTGACCAGCGACGCCGCCGTGCTGCACGTCCGCGCAATCTCCTCGATGATCCTGACGCGCAGCAGCATCGAAGCCTCGGTGCCGCCGAGCGCGGTGGGAAACGCCGTGGCGATGACGCCGCTTTCTGCCAGCGTGCGGAACGTGTCCCAGGCGAATTCGTCGTTGCGGTTCACCGCGTTGGCCCTGGGGCCGATGGTGTCGCGGACCAGTGCCTGGACACGGACCAGCATGTCGTTCTCCGCCGCATCGAGCGGCGCCAGTGGATGGTGTTCGGCAGACAGGGGCATGGGGAGCGGTCTCCTTGGTGGTGGTGTGCGATTGCCTCTAACGATAGAGAGGCGGTATGCTCGGATCAATGCCGATATCGGAAAGCAGATATCTCATCAGGAGATAGCAGGAGAGGTTATGCAAACGGATGCGGGACACGACCTGACGCTCAAGGCGTTGACCACGTTCGTCGCCGTGGCGCGCGCGGGCAGCGTGTCGGGCGCAGCGGCGCAACTGGGCCTGGCACAGTCTGCGATCAGCCGGCAGGTCGCCGAGCTGGAGAAGATGTTCGGCGGCCCGCTGTTCTACCGCACCGGCCGCGGCGTGCGGCCGACCACGCTGGCCGCGCAGGTGCTGGCGGATGCCGAGCCGCTGCTGGACGGCGCCAGGCAGCTGGTGGAGTCGGCGCGCGGCCGTGCCGGCAACATCAGCGGCATGGTCACGCTGGGGCTGGTGCCGGCGGTGGCGCCGCTGCTGTCGAGCCGGCTCTACGCCGCCGTGCAGGAGCGGCTGCCCGCGGTAAGGCTGCGCATCGTGGAGGGCTACAGCGGCGAGATCGAAACACGGCTGACGCAGGGCAGCATCGATCTCGCCGTGCTGAACCGCTATCGTGCCGAGGGCCGCAACAGCTATCGCCGGCTGCTCGACACACCGCTGATGCTGGTTGGCCGGCGCGAGACCCAGCACGCACACTGGCGCGCCGCCGGCGGCAGGCCGGCTTCGATGCTGCTGCGGCAGATCGGCGGGGTGCCGCTGGTCCTGCCGGTGCCGCCCAACGCTATCCGCAACCTGCTGGAAGAGGCAGCCGCCGCGCACCGCATCGCCCTCAACGTCTGCATGGAGGCCAGCTCATCGGTGGTCATCAAGCGCATCCTGTCCGACCATGCCGCATTTTCCGTGCTGCCATACCACGCAGTGGCGGCCGAGCTGGAAAGCCGGGAGTTCGACGCCGTGCCCCTGGCCGACCGCGCCATGCGGCAGAGCGTGGTACTGGCGACAAGCAGCCAGCGCCCCTTCACCGCCGCGGCGCGACAGGTGGCGCAGATGATCCCCAAACTCGCCGAGGTGCTGATCGGCGAAGGGAAGTGGCGGCGGTGACAGAGATGCCTGGCGCGGGACGCGGCGCGTGCCGCTGTGCGAGCGGGTACATCGTCACCAGGCCAGGTAGATAGGGCACGCCGAAAGCCTCCGCACCCGGCGAGGATTCGCCGCAACCAGTTGGCAACGACTTTTCTGTCGCGTCATCACGATCGGCGGGTGCCTGACTGCGCCCGGTGGTTCGCCCCAATCTGGTCCGGCGAATCTTTATGTGTTCTTTATACGCACCGATCACCTTTCTACCCGGTTTTTACGGCCCCGTCGCTAAGCTGCAAGGCGAAACCATTCAAAGGTGCTTCGTCATGGACGGGATCTACTTGATCGTATTGATCGGCTTCGCGGTGTCGAGCGCGGCCCTGCTGGGGCTTTGCGCCGCGCTGGCGCCCAACGCTTCGGCAAGCGGCGAACACGACGTCCCGCATCACCAGATGCCGGGCAAGAACAGCGCGCTGGACAGGGGGTTGTGATGAGCTGGACGGCTCTGCTGAGCGGCACGCTGGCCGTTGCCATTTTAGTTTACCTCCTCATTGCGTTGTTCCGGCCGGAGAAATTCTGATGTCCTCCCAATTCGTGGGCCTGCTGGTCCTCTATCTCGCCGTCCTGCTGGCGTGCGCCCCATTTCTCGGCCGCTATCTGCGGCGTGCCGTCGAGGATGACCGCTATGCCCTGACCGCGTGGGGCCGTCCGCTGGAACGGCTGCTGTATCGCCTGGGTGGCGTGCGTGCCGAATCCGGGATGGGGTGGAAGCAGTACACCATCGCCGTGCTGGCGTTCAACCTGCTCGGCGTGGTGGCGGTCTATGCGCTGCAGCGCGTGCAGGGCATGCTGCCGCTGAACCCGCAAGGCTTCGGCGCGATCACGCCGGACTCGGCTTTCAACACCGCCATCAGCTTTGTCAGCAACACGAACTGGCAGGGCTATGCCGGCGAGACGACCATGGGCTATCTGACGCAGATGCTCGCGCTCACCGTGCAGAACTTCCTGTCCGCGGCCACCGGCATCGCCGTGGCCTTCGCGCTGATTCGCGGCTTTGCGCGCCAGCGCGCCGCCACCATCGGCAACTTCTGGGTCGACATGACCCGGGTCACGCTGTACGTGCTGGTGCCGATTGCGACCGTGATCGCACTGGCGCTGGTCAGCCAGGGCGTGATCCAGAACTTCGAAGCCTACAAGGAAGTCAGCCTGGTCACGCCGGTCGAATACAGCCAGCCGAAGGTCGACGGCGCCGGGCAGCCGGTGCTCGATGCGCAGGGCAAGCCGGTGACGGAAGACCTGAAGACGGACAAGCAGACGCTGGCAATGGGGCCGGTTGCCTCGCAGGAAGCCATCAAGATGCTGGGCACCAACGGCGGCGGCTTCTTCAATGCCAACTCGGCGCATCCGTTCGAGAACCCGAATGCGCTGGCCAATCTTATCGAGATGCTGGCGATCTTCCTGATTCCGGCGGCGCTGTGCTTCACCTTTGGCGAGATGGTCGGCGACAGGCGGCAGGGCGTGGCCGTGCTGGGCTCCATGACGGTCATCTTCGTGGCGATGGCTTGCGTTGCGGCGATGTCCGAGCAGATGGCCAATCCCGCGCTGTCGGGCCTGCCGCTCGACCATGCCGGTTCGCTGTTGCAGGCAGGCGGCAATATGGAAGGCAAGGAAACCCGCTTCGGCATCGCTGCGTCGGCGTTGTTCGCCACCATCACGACCGCAGCATCCTGCGGCGCGGTCAATGCCATGCATGACTCCTTCACCGCCATCGGCGGGCTGGTGCCGATGCTGCTGATGCAACTGGGAGAAGTCGTGTTCGGCGGCGCGGGTTCGGGGCTGTATGGCATGCTGGTCTACGCCGTGCTCGCGGTCTTCATCGCCGGGCTGATGATCGGCCGAACGCCGGAGTATCTCGGCAAGAAGATCGAAACCTATGAGATGAAGATGGTGGCCGTGGCGATCCTGGTTACGCCCCTGCTGGTGCTGCTCGGCACGTCGGTGGCGGTGATGGCCGAGGCGGGGCGCGCGGGTGTGTTCAACCCCGGCACGCACGGCTTCTCCGAGATCCTGTACGCGCTCTCGTCGGTGGCCAACAACAACGGCAGCGCCTTTGCGGGCCTCTCTGCCAACACGCCGTTCTACAACATGCTGCTAGCCGCGGCGATGTGGTTCGGAAGGTTCTGGATCATCATCCCCGTGCTTGCGCTGGCGGGTTCGCTGGCAGCCAAGAAGCGCGTGCCCGTGAGCGGCGGCACGATGCCGACGCACGGCCCGCTGTTTGTCGTGCTGCTGGTGGGCACGGTACTGCTGGTCGGCGCGCTGACCTATGTCCCGGCGCTGTCGCTGGGTCCCGTCGCCGAGCAGCTGCAGGGCGCGGTGACGGCGACCGCGGGCAAGTAGGAAGCCAGGTAAATCGACCACTGATCAAGACCTAGCAAGCATTCCCACAAGTCCGGCCCCTGCATGGCCTGGCCAATGCAGGTGCCCGCTGTCTCTAGCGGATTGCGGAGAAACCATGCAACATGAATCGACGGCCCCAGTGGCCAAGGGCAGCGCCGGCAGGACCGGCGCATCGTCCGCCAGCACGCCTCAGGTGAAAAGCGCGCCGGTATCGGACCGGCAACACGGTTCCCACCAACATCGCCCGTCCGCGCGCGGCATGTTCGCGCCGGAGCTGGTGAAGCCCGCGCTGGTCGCCGCATTCAGCAAGCTGTCGCCGCGCGACCAGCTGCGCAACCCGGTGATGTTCGTGGTCTACGCGGGCAGCATCCTGACGACCATCCTTTTCCTGAAGGCAATGGTGGCACCGGCACCGGCAGCGGGCGGCGAATCCGCCGGCTTCATCCTGGCGGTATCGGTGTGGCTGTGGTTCACGGTGCTGTTCGCGAACCTTGCCGAGGCACTTGCCGAGGGCCGGAGCAAGCAACAGGCCGAAGCGCTGCGCGGGCTGAAGACCACGGTGACCGCGCGCGTGCTGAAGGAAGGCAGGCGCGCAAGCGCAACGGAGGCGCGCCCCGCGACGGCGCTGCGCCGCGGCGATGTGGTGCTGGTCGAGGCTGGCGGGATGATCCCCGGCGATGGCGAAGTGATCGTGGGCGTGGCCTCGGTCGACGAAAGCGCCATCACCGGCGAATCGGCGCCGGTGATCCGTGAATCGGGCGGCGACTTCTCGTCGGTGACCGGCGGCACGCGTGTGCTGTCCGACTGGATCGTTGTGCGCATCACGACCAACCCGGGCGAAAGCTTCATCGACCGCATGATCACGATGGTCGAAGGCGCCAGGCGGCAGAAGACCCCGAACGAGCTGGCCCTGACCATCCTGCTGGTCGGTTTGACCATCGTTCTTCTACTGGCCACGGCTACGCTGCAGCCGTTCTCGCTCTACAGCGTGCTGGTGACCAAGGCTGGCGTGCCGGTGACGATCACCGTGCTGGTGGCCCTGCTGGTGTGCCTGATCCCGACCACGATCGGCGGGCTGCTTTCCGCGATCGGCGTGGCCGGCATGAGCCGGATGATGGAAGCGAACGTGATCGCCACCTCGGGCCGCGCGGTCGAGGCCGCCGGCGACTTGGACGTGCTGCTGCTCGACAAGACCGGCACCATCACCCATGGCAACCGCCAGGCCTCGCGCTTTATCCCGGCGCCTGGCGTGTCGCCGTTGCAGCTCGCGGAAGCGGCGTGGCTGTCGTCGCTGGCCGACGAAACGCCGGAAGGGCGCAGCATCATCACACTGGCCCGACAGCTGCCCGGGCTGACCGCTTCCGCGATGGCAAGCCTGAAGCCGGAATTCGTGCCGTTCAGCGCGCAGACGCGCATGAGCGGCGTGGATCTGCGCGATGGCGGCGGCGAGCGCCACGTGCGCAAGGGCGCCGCCGATGCCGTGCGCCGGTACGTCACGGAGCGCGCCGGCAAGTTCCCCGACGCGGTGTTGCAAGCCGTCGACGAGGTCGCGCGCGCCGGCAGCACGCCGCTGGTGGTTGCCGACGCCAACGGCGATTCGGTGCGCGTGCTTGGCGTGATCGAATTGAAGGACATCGTCAAGACCGGCATCCGCGAGCGCTTCGGCGAGCTGCGCAAGATGGGCATCAGGACCGTGATGATCACCGGCGACAACCGTCTGACCGCGGCTGCGATCGCGGCGGAAGCAGGAGTTGACGACTTCCTGGCCGAAGCCACGCCAGAGGCCAAGCTCAGGCTGATCCGCCAGTACCAGGCCGAAGGGCGGCTGGTCGCGATGACCGGCGACGGTACCAACGACGCCCCTGCGCTCGCACAGGCCGACGTGGCCGTGGCGATGAACAGCGGCACGCAGGCCGCCAAGGAAGCCGGCAACATGGTGGATCTCGACAGCAATCCGACCAAGCTGATCGAGATCGTCGAGATCGGCAAGCAGATGCTGATGACGCGCGGCTCGCTGACGACCTTCAGCGTCGCCAATGATATCGCCAAGTATTTCGCAATCATCCCGGCGGCCTTTGCCACCACGTATCCGCAACTCAACCTGCTCAATGTGATGAGCCTGGCCACGCCGGCGTCGGCCATCATGTCGGCGGTGATCTTCAACGCGCTGATCATCGTCGTGCTGATTCCGCTGGCGCTCAAGGGCGTGGTCTACCGGCCGCTGGGCGCCGCGGTACTGCTGCGTCGCAACCTGCTGATCTACGGTCTTGGCGGCATCCTGGTGCCCTTTGCCGGCATCAAGCTGATCGACATGTTCCTGGCCCTGTTCGGCTGGGTCTGATTTCCTCCTGCTTTCTGGAAAATTTGGGAGCACTCATGAATACGCAAGTGCAGTCCCGGCAGCCGTCGCCGGCCCCGGTGCAAGGTGGCCTGTTGCGGCCAATGCTGGTGGTATTCGTTGGCTTGTCGCTGGTGGCCGGCCTGCTGTATCCCGGCGTGATCACGGCGATTTCCAAGACCGTGTTCCCGCATCAGGCAGGCGGCACGCTGATCGAGAAGGATGGCAGGACGCTTGGCTCGGAATTGATCGGCCAGCCGTTCTCCGATCCCAGGTACTTCTGGGGCCGGCTGTCGGCCACGGCGCCGATGCCGTATAACGCCGCGGCTTCGGTCGGGTCCAACCTCGGGCCCTCCAATCCGGCGCTGACCGATGTCGCGCGTGCGCGCACCGACGCACTGCGCGCAGTGGATCCGGACAATCAGGCGCCGGTGCCCGTGGACCTTGTGACGGCATCCGGCAGCGGGCTCGACCCGCATATCAGCCCTGCGGCCGCCGAATACCAGATGGCGCGCGTCGCGCGCCTCAGGGGGATCCCGATTGAACAGGTGAAGCAGCTGGTTGCCGCAAACACGGAAGCGCCGCTGCTGCCGGTGCTGGGGGATCCGGGCGTCAATGTATTGAAGCTGAACCTGGCATTGGATGCCATCGCACGCAAGTAGCACGGTGCCGGCGATGCGGGACGATGCCGCTGCGGCACGTGCCCGTCCCGGCCGCCTCCACCCCGATCTCCCCCTCCGGGAAAACCCCCATTTGGCCGCTGTCTTGAAATGGCCATACCCCGTCCCTATAATTAGCACTCGTCGGGGGTGAGTGCTAACAGCATGTAGTGCCCCTTGCGACATCTGAACATTTCAGACGGCCGTCGCCTCGGTAGCCGGCCGATTTGTGATTAAACACTCACTTTTGTATCTAGGAGTCCGTATGAACCTGCGTCCTCTGCACGACCGCGTGATCGTGAAGCGTCTGGACAACGAAACCAAGACCGCGTCCGGTATCGTGATTCCCGACAACGCTGCCGAGAAGCCCGATCAAGGCGAAGTGCTGGCAGTCGGTCCCGGCAAGAAGGATGACAAGGGCAACAACATCGCCCTCGACGTCAAGGTTGGCGACCGCGTGCTGTTCGGCAAGTATGCCGGCCAGGGCGTGAAGGTGGAAGGCCAGGAACTGCTGGTCATGCGCGAAGAAGACATCATGGCCGTGGTGAACAAGTAATCACCAACTGACCGCCACCCGTACAGATTTCAGGAGATTTCAAGAATGGCAGCTAAAGACGTAGTGTTCGGCGACGCCGCACGTGCCAAG
>NZ_JAGIQA010000222.1 GCF_017814975.1 Cupriavidus consociatus | reverse complement strand
GGCTTGTGAGACAGGAGGGGCAGCTGCGCTACAAGTTACGAGTACGTGGTTGAATGGGCGGCCGTTGGAGCTGACGTGTGGTGCGTGGCAGCTGGGAGCATGGGCCAGCGTCACGTCACCCAGAGGGAGCTTGCGCAGGGATACTACTTTACATTCATTGAAACAGGCTCAAGTGTCGCGGATTACATGAAAAAAAAATTGCAGGACAAGATAACCAAAAAATCTAATCTATTATCAAGAGTACTTTAAAAC
>NZ_JAGIQA010000221.1 GCF_017814975.1 Cupriavidus consociatus | reverse complement strand
GTGCTGGCGGTGGTGGCGGTGCTGCTGTCGCTGATCGGCGCCTTCTACTACCTCCGTGTCGTCAAGGCGATGTACTTCGACGATGCCGAGGCCACGGCACCGTTGCTGCCGACCGGCGGCGGCGTGCGCGCGCTGCTGGCCGCCAACGGCGCCGCGGTGCTGCTGTTCGGGCTGCTGCCGGGCGGGCTGATGGGCTGGTGCGCCGACGCGGTGCGCCTGGCGCTGGCCAGCTGACCGGGCGGCCCGCGATGCA
>NZ_JAGIQA010000220.1 GCF_017814975.1 Cupriavidus consociatus | reverse complement strand
CTACCAAGGGGACACAGACAAACCAGCTCATACCAGTTCAACTACTGGAAACCAAAGCAATGGTAAAAGAGGGGGGTGGGATGGTGTATTCACCAGTATTGTTCCCACACGAAAGCCAAAGAAGCCTGAAAAGGGAGGTTTTGGGTTTGATACGCACAGTCGGTGGCGCAACACAGGAGACGGGCTTCCTTGCTAGTACCATGGACTTTATACACGACACAACTGGTAATGGCCAAGTTGCGGCTTTTTGGCTA
>NZ_JAGIQA010000025.1 GCF_017814975.1 Cupriavidus consociatus | reverse complement strand
CCCCTCGAACCTCGTCACAAGTCAAGGGTTCGCGGGGCAAATTGCGATTTTATTGGCGGCTTAACTTGGATGGATTGGGCAGCACCCCCCCTCTGTTCATACTGACGTGGACCTTGGAACGCCATCCCGCGACGCCGATGCCCGCAAAGTTCTGGTGAGGATGATCCGCAACAGGAGCAGAACGCTCCGCCTCAATCCCCTGCGTGCCCTGTCGGTACTTTTCCTTCGTTGCTGAAATAGGCTTATGAAATTAAGATTCCTGTCTCATTTTCATATCATGGTAATCCATTAATACGCGTTTACGTTCTGGCTTATCCTTTTTTCTGTCGCTAAACTAAAACAAAGAGACCAAAAATCACACCAAAGGTTCATCTATAAGGGCCACTGATCGGAAGTGACACCTGGCTGGCCGCGCACGCACCAGTCTTGCTCACCCAGCGATAGTCGAATCGAATCTGGAGACAACAAGCCATGAAACAGATTTCCTGGGGAGCCCAGCATGCGCTCGCCTGCATTGACGGACCTCGCATTGAAATCTGCGGCTTAAACGCCGCCTTTCCTCGCTGCCATCGCCCCAGCTATGAGCCACGCCACATTGATTCACTAGCGGCGGGCTGCACCGGTCGAGCTCAGGGTCGTTATGGTTCATCGGAACCCGAAACGCATCACGCCGCTGCACGCGGCCATGCAGATCCTATCCTCATCATTCAATGTCGCTCAGATAGATACGCCGCAACTGACAGCTACTGCCGTCAAGGATAAGTGGAACGCATTAGGGCCGAAAATGTGGATGAGAGCCTGCTCCATGATGGTCTCAATGAGACGGGCATCTCTATTTATATGGAGAATAAAATGAATCTGACGATGGAGTGTGTGGAGATATCTGAATTTGGCGGCCCTGAGGTTATTCGAAAAGTAACACGGAATCGACCTACCCCTGGTGCAAAAGAAGTCTTGATAAAAGTCGCAGCAGCAGGAGTCAACCGCGGTGATTCCGTGCAAAGGCAGGGAAATTATCCACCGCCTACCGGCGCCAGCGATTTGCCAGGCCTCGAAGTTTCTGGAACAGTTTTGGAAGTCGGTGAAGATGTTACGCAGTATGCAGTCGGAGACAGTGTGTGCGCATTGCTGCCGGGCGGTGGATATTCAACTCACTGCGTCGCACCGGAAGGGCTGTGTCTTCCCGTGCCCGCAGGTATCTCACTTGTCGATGCCGCGTGCTTCCCCGAGACGATCTTCACTGTCTATGACACTGTTTGGAACCAAGCACGACTGCAGCCAGGGGAAGTGCTGCTCGTACACGGTGGAGCGAGCGGCATCGGTACTATGGCGATTCAAATGGCGCGCGCGCTGGGACACCGCGTGTTCGTGACGGCCGGTGGAGCTAGTCGATGCTCGGCTTGTGAAGCATTAGGTGCAGAAGCAATCGACTACCACTCTTCCCAATTTGAGACGGTCATCAAAGATACCATTCCAGGCGGAATTGATGTGGTTCTCGACATGGTTGGTGGAGACTATGTTGCCCGCGAGCTTAGTGTCCTGGCCGAGGGTGGTCGCATCGTATTTATTGCTACCCTTGGTGGCAAAAATGGCAGTATCGACATCCGTGCGATGATGCACAAACGGCTCAAGCTAATGGGTTCGACGCTAAGATCCCGGTCGAATGAGTACAAAGCCGACTTAGCCAGACAAGTTCATGCTCATATCTGGCCATTGATAGAAAACAAATTAATTAATCCGGTCGTCGACCGTGTATTTGATCTTCATGACGCAGCGCAAGCACATCATTATCTTGATGCGGGCAAGCAAGTAGGAAAAATTCTACTAAAAATGCCAGAGTAATCCGTTTTTTCTGCGTCAGAAAGCCACGAGAGAATTCAGAGAGTAACAACCAATGTATGTCCGTTGCTGGCATGATAAAGGGGACTGAAACATGAATCAGAGCAGGCGTCGCGTATTGCAGCACCTCGGACTCGGACTAGCGACGAGCCCCTTTTGCGGTATCGGGCTTGGTACGGCCTTTGCGCAGGATAGCGCCTATCCAACGCACGCGGTCCGAGTTGTATTGCCATTTTCGGCAGGTGGCTCCAGTGACGTGGCATTCCGCGTGCTGGCCGATGGCCTGTCCAGAGCTTGGGGCAAACCGGTCTTGGTGGACAACCGTCCGGGCGCTGGCGGCATGATCGGCGCCGACGCAGTGGCCAAGGCCGCCCCCGACGGCTACACCTTACTGGCCACCTTGACCAACCTGGTTATGGCACCGGCGCTCTTCGGTAAAGCGCCCTATAACGCGCAGCGCGACTTCGCCCCGATCACTGAGTTGGCTACGCTTAACCTAGCGTGGGTCGTACATAAGGACCTCCCCGTTGTCGACATCAAGAGCCTGATCGAATACGCGAAGAAACAAGGCCAGCCGCTACCCTACGGCACCTACGCCGTAGGCGGTACCGGACATTTGCTGATGGAGTCCTTCGGCCGCTCCAACGAGGTGCCTCTCGTCCACGTGCCCTATAAGGGCGAAGCGCCGCTGGTCAACGACATGCTCGGTGGCCAGGTGCAAATCGGCATCATCGGTCCGGCCAACGCCAAGCAGCACGCTGGCCGGCTGCGTACCATAGCCGTCAGCGGCGTGAGCCGCTCGCCCCTCCTGCCGGGCGTGCCGACTTTCAAGGAACAGGGATATGCTGGACTGGAGCGGCAGGGCTGGTTTGGATTGCTTGCCCCCGCTGGCACGCCGGCATCCATTATCGATAAGGTCAGCGCCGACGTGAACAACCTGATGGTGGTGCCCGCCATCCGCGCGCGCATGGCCGAAATCGGCTACGTCCTCGTCGGTGGGACGCCCGCTTCATTCGCCAAAACGGTGAAGACCGACGAAAGGTTCTGGAAGGACATCATTGCGGCGTCGAATATCCACCTGGACTGACGCAGCGTTGCCGCCTCTGCGCCTGCCGTGCAAGCGGGGATAGAAAGCGCGTCTAGTGAAATCACCATTCCACTGAAATGAAAGGCAGGCAGCCGAGTTTGCCGGCACCGCTCCAACGTGCGCCAGCGCCCGTAGTTGCAGGCGGGCATATTCGCGACATGTACAAAGGAAGACCAATAGAATGAATTTTCAGTTGTCGCCCGAACAGAAGGCCTTCCGCACTGAAGTGCGCGCATTTATTGCCGAGCGGTTGCCAGCCGACATCCGAGCTCGCTTGCGCGCTGGCCACCCACCACGCAAAGAGGACACCGTGATCTGGCAGCGCATCCTCAATGAGCGGGGCTGGGCTGCGCCGCACTGGCCGCGAAAATTCGGAGGCGCGGAGCTTGGGCAGCTTGAGCGTCTGATCCTCCTCGATGAGTTGTATCGTGCGCCGGCACCGCTGCCACAAGTATTCAATGTGATGATGCTGGGCCCACTGCTAATGAAATTCGGCACGGCGCAGCAATGCGAATACTTTCTTCCGAAACTCGCCAGCCTCGACCTTTGGTTCTGCCAGGGATTCTCCGAGCCAGGGGCTGGTTCCGATCTGGCCTCCCTTCGCACAACGGCGAGACTTGAGGGTGACAAATTCGTAGTAAATGGCCAGAAGATTTGGACAACAACAGCCCACTGGGCGGACTGGATATTCGCACTCGTTCGGACCAATCCGGAGGCAAGAAAACAGGAGGGGATCTCCTTCCTGCTTATCGACTTGAAATCGCCGGGCATCACCATTCGCCCCATCTATTCGATTGATGGCGAGCACCACCTCAATGAGGTCTTCTTCGAGGAAGTCAGCGTACCGCTCGCCAACTTGGTGGGCGAGGAAGACAAGGGTTGGGACTGCGCCAAGTTTTTGTTGAGCAACGAGCGCGCCGGGATTGCAAACATCGGCCTGTGCCGCGAGCGCTTGGACAGAGCGCGCGAGGTGGCGACGCTAACGTGGCAGGCGGGAGATCGTCTAATCGACGATCCTAAGTTGCGCAGTGAGCTGGCCGGATTAGATGCAGAGATCCGGGCCTTGGAAGTGACTAACTGGCGCTTTCTGCTGACTCCGAGCGCGCAACAGGAACTCCCTTCTTTCCCCTCCGTGCTGAAACTCAAGGGGGTGGAGTTGCAGCAGGAGATCAATGCGCTCTTGGCTCGCTTGGCAGGTATTGATGGGCTAGAACGCAGGGACGCCGAAGACACGACACACGGACCTCTCACGCCGCGCTACTTCTATTCGCGCGCAACGAGTATTTACGGTGGGACCAATGAGGTGCAGAAGGACATTCTTGCCAGGGCCCTTGTCGGATAAGGAGAGAGAATGAATTTTGAATTAAACGACGAACAACGTGCACTGCAGGAAAGCCTACGCCGGCTACTGGCCAAGCAATACACGTTCGAGAAGCGGAGAGTCTATGCCGAGTCAACGACGGGGCACGACGAGCACACATGGGAAAAATTCGCTGAACTAGGCCTGACGGCGCTCCTGGTGCCGGAAGCATTCGGAGGATTCGGAGGTGGGGCGCGTGACTTGCTTCCTGTGATGCAGGAACTTGGCGCAGCGCTCTCGTTGGAGCCGCTCCTCGCGTCAAATGTGTTGGCTGCGGCGGCATTGCGGCTGACCGCCGACAACGCTACTTGCGCCGAAGTTCTGCCACAGGTTGCGACGGGCAAGAGGCGTCTGGCGTGGGCCCACAACGAGAGGGCTGGTCGTCACTCAGCCTTGTGGATCGAGTCGACGGCGACCAACACGGGAAAGCAGTGGCGGATCAACGGTAACAAGGCCAGCGTCATCGGCGCCATCTTTGCCGACCAACTCATCGTGAGCGCACGCATTCGAGGGGCGCCCGATGAGGAGGTTGGTTGCGCGCTCTTTCTGGTGGATGCCAACGGAGAGGGCGTTGATTCCCGGCACTACAGACTTGTCGATGATACCTCCGCCACTGACATCTCCTTGCAGTATGCGGAAGCGGTACCGCTCACGGACCCTATGGACTGCAAGCGAGCAGATTCTGCCATTGAAGGAACCCAAGCTTTGGGCATCGCGGCCGTGTGTGCGGAAATGGTTGGTGCCTCCCAGGCTGCCCTCACGCTGACCATCGAGTACTTGAACACCCGCAAGCAGTTTGGACGAGTTATTGGCGAAAACCAGGCACTACGTCATCGCGCCGCCGAGATGCTTGTAAGTTTGGAGCTTGCGAAGAGCATGGCTATTGCAGCTGCCGTTGCCGTCGACGATCCTGCAGACGAGAGCGCGAAGCTCGATCTGCATCGCGCGAAGTACTCGGTGGCACGGCATGCTCGTGCCGTGGCCCACGGGGCGATCCAACTGCATGGTGGCATTGGAATGACTGAGGAGTATGCCGTCGGGCACTACCTGCGCCGGATCCACGTGCTGGACCAATTGTTCGGCGATGGCGACACGCACACGGCAAAGCTGGCGTCATTAGCCCACGCGTGAAGAGATAAAAGACTTCCGGAGCGAGACAATTACATGAACCAAGCAATGATTTATCTAGATGGCCGCGGCATCCCGCGCGACGATGTGCTACTGCAGAGTCTGCGGGCAGCAACGGGCTTCGACCAAATGGGTATCCGGGAGGGCGAAACGGTGGCGTTGTTGCTGCGCAATGACTTCGCGTTCTTTGAGGTCCAGCACGCGGCGGCCGCAATTGGGGCGTACTCTGTTCCTATCAATTGGCACGGCAAGATCGAAGAAGTTTGCTATGTTCTTAACGACGCAAAGCCTAGGGTGTTGGTTGCGCATGCGGACCTGCTAGCACCGCTAAGGGCCCATATACCCCCCGGCATCCAAGTACTCGTTGTGCCCACGCCACCGGAAGTGGCAGCGCGCTACGGAATTGCCGACGATGCTGCACGACCTGTTGTCGGCGAAACATCTTGGCCAGATTGGTGCAAGGCATTCGAGCCGTGGAGCGCGCCGCCGAAGCGTGCCAGGGGGACAATCATCTATACATCGGGCTCCACCGGGCATCCCAAGGGCGTCAAGCGCGACCCGGCAACGCCCGAGCAAACTCAGGCGCACGTGCAATTGATCGAGCGTGTCTACGGGGTCACCCCCGGGGTCCGCGCCTTGGTTACCGGACCGCTCTATCACTCAGCACCAAACGGATACGGACGGCAGGCTTTCATGGTGGCAGAAGAGTTGGTACTCCAGTCCAAGTTCGACGCTGAGGAAACGCTGGCTCTAATTGAGAAGCACCGGATTACGAATGCCGTAATGGTGCCAACGATGTTCGTCCGAATCCTTAAGTTGCCAAAAGAAGTGCGCGAGCGCTACGACGTCAGTTCGCTACGTTGGGTCACGCACACCGGCGCTCCTTGTCCGAAAGAGGTCAAGCAAGCGCTGATGGAATGGTGGGGACCCATCATCTATGAAACGTATGGTGGCACTGAAGTTGGCACAGCTACGCTGGCTACCCCTCAGGATTGGCTGGAGCACCCAGGTTCAGTTGGCGTGCCAACGCCGGGGACTCGTATCGCATTCTATGGCGAGGATGGGAAGCCAGCGCCGGAGGGCGAACCGGGAGAAATCTATATGCGCGTGCCCGCATATGCTGATTTCACCTACCTGAATCACGCCGAGAAGAGAATGAGTGCCGAGAAAGACGGTCTGATCAGCGTGGGCGATGTGGGCTATTTGAGGAATGGACGTCTGTACCTGTGTGACCGGCGATCGGACATGGTGATCTCCGGCGGGACAAACATCTACCCCGCCGAGATCGAGATGGTTCTTACGCAGTGCCCTGGCGTTCAAGACTGTGCCGTCTTCGGTATTCCAGATGAAGATTTTGGGGAGTCATTGGCAGCAGCAGTTGAACTCGTGCCAGGCTCGAAACTGTCTGTGCGGGATATTCAACAGTACTTGGAATCCCACCTGGCAAAGTACAAGGTACCGAAGCGCATTGATTTTCATGCCTCGCTACCCCGCGAGGACAGCGGAAAAATTTTCAAGCGTAGATTGCGGGAACCATTCTGGAAAGACGTAGCCCGGAAAATCTGATGGTGGTCTCGTAATGGCTCAACGCTGGTTGGTGCTGGCCACAAGGTTGATCGGCTGTTTCGGCGCAGCGCCGACTGCCAATCGAAGTCAGGCCAATCAAGAGCCCTTGCATCGCTGCACAGCCGCACTCGAACGCGTTGATCGTGATAAAGCCAGTATCTCAGTATCGATGGATGTTCGGTTAGTCGATCACGGGTTCTCGCCAAGCGCTACCGTGATCGCGACGAACGCCCCACCATCCGGCGCGTTACTTCAGGCATTGGCGCTCGCGGCGTGCCAAATAATTACTTAACCAAATCAGAGAGGAGTTAATTATGTCGCAAATCATTTCCCTTGAGGGCCGTACTATCGTCGTCACCGGTGCAGCTCGAGGCATCGGCAAGGCAATTGTTGAGCTTTGTGTCGAGTTGGGTGGCAATGTTGTTGCCGTCGATCTGAACGATGAAGCGCTTGATGCAGCTTTGGCACCGTTGAACGCAGACCGCGTCATGGCAGTGGCAGGTAATGTGGCCGATTCTGCTCTGGCCGCGCGCGCCGTTACTGAAGCTGCGATCCGCTTTGGTGCTGTGCATGGTCTGGTCAACAATGCCGGCATCATCCGCCCTGCGATGATCGAAAAGATGACCGATCAGGAGTGGCAAGACGTGATTGATGTCCACCTGACCGGATCGTTCTACTGGACCCGGGCAGTTGGCCAGCACATGCTGGAACGTGCAAAAGGAGGGGATAAGACTGGTGGAGCATTGGTCAATATCTCATCCGATGCCGGCCGCAAGGGCTCAATCGGTCAGATCAACTATGCTGCTGCTAAGGCTGGTCTCCTCGGCATGACCATGACTGCAGCGCGCGAGTGGGGGCGCTACAATATCCGAGCCAATTCCGTATGTTTCGGCGTGGTCGAGACACCAATGACCGAAGTTGTTCGGGGAGAGAAGTTCCGTGACAACGTGCTGGCGCAAATTCCCCTAGGCCGCTGGTCGACGCCACAAGAGGTCGTCAAAAGTGTGTGCTTCCTTCTCTCCGATGGATCGAGCTATATCACAGGCCAGCACATCGGCGTCAACGGCGGCTTCCATATTAGCCTGTAGCGAGCGCATTTTGATATGCAAAGCCGCGCTGTCAGACGCCTTGAGCTAGGCCGCTCGCCTGGCCGTTCAACGTGGCTATCCGATCGCAAGAACGACACGTCCGACTGTCGCTCGGTTCTGGGCGTGCTTTAATGCCATATCGAAGTGGTCCAACGGGACCGTTTGTGCGACCAGTGGCTTTAACTTACCGTCGCGCCACATCGCGAGGACCTCGCGCTCCAAGCGAATCCGATGTCCAGGGTTGCGCTCTCCAAACTGCCGGTAGTCGACTCCGACCAGGGATGCCCCCTTAACTATGGTGAGATTGGCTTTCAACAAGGGAATCTCACCGCCGGCGAAGCCGACCATCAAGTGACGCCCACCCCAGCCAAGCGTGCGGAATGCCGTGTCCGTTGTGCTATTGCCAACGGGGTCGAATACTACGTCAACGCCGCGTCGCCCAGACAGCGACTTCACCACGTCCTTCCAGTCAACTCCGCTGTCTACAACTTCATCAGCGCCTGCAGCCTGCAATGTCCTTCGCTTCTCTGCCGTGGAGGCGAGGGCAATGACGCGAGCGCCGAGCGCTTTGCCCATCTGGACCGCCGCATATCCAACACCACCGGCAGCGCCTAACACCAGAAGTGTCTCTCCCGGAATGAGGTGCCCGCGCTCGCGCAACGCGTAAAGTGCCGTACCGAAGGAGACCGGGAGCGCTGCGGCCTCCACCATGTCCGAGCTGTTGGGTATCGGGTGTAACTGGTTGGCGGCAAGACAGAGGTATTGGGCCCATACCCCGCGACCGGTGCCACACACGTGATCACCGACCTTTAGATCTGTCGTCGCACCCGGACCCACGGCGTCGACAATCCCACTGAACTCCGAACCGGGGATAAATGGGGGCGCGAGCCTGATTTGATAGCCACCCCGGGCAATCAGCATGTCCACGAAGGAGATGCCGCTAGCTTCGACACGTACACGGACTTCGCCGTGCATTGGTTCTGGGCGATTGATCTCATCGAGCTGGATGGCATCGCCGCCGTCGTAGTGATGTACCTGCAGGGCTTTCATCGTCCGACTCCTTCATTAGTCACCGTGGATATTCTCCGCGAGATAGCAGCGACACGATCAATGACGATGACGAAGTATTGGCCGTGTTTGTGCGCTGTGATTGTAGTCTTGAGCAACTGCAATTCTGAGGCCCCCGTCGCGTGCAAGCCACCTCCAGGCCTGCTCCCCGGAGGACCACCTGACAGCAAGGCCCCTCCTATCACTCGCAGCCGCTTCGAATTGCCGTATTACAGCAGGGTCGGCGATTTTCGGACCTCAGGCTGCAGCTTGGGCAGCACCTTCGAGGTCATAGCGCAGACTATACGAGACATCCCGCGGGTCAAGTTCCTTGCCGCAATGGTTACAGACCGCCACCGCATGGAAATCGTGGTCGCACTTGCTGTGGCGGAGCGTCAGCGGTGGCTTGCCTCCGGAGAGCCATTTGTCCCCCCAATGCATCATCACCAGCATCGAGCCATAGAGGTCTAGCCCCATCTCGGTCATCATGTATTCAAAACGAGCTGGGCGTTCCTGATACTGTCGCTTGTTGATAACGCCCTCCTCGGTCAACCGCTGGAGTCGGTCCGCGAGAATATTTGTAGCAATCCCTAACCGGGACTGAAACTCATCGAAGCGGCGAACCCCGTAAAAAAATTCCCGAATCACAAGAAACGACCACCGATCGCCGATGATTTGCAGTGTCCGCGCCACGGAGCACGGACGGACACGCTGCAACACGCCGGGATCCGACGTACGCCGCGAGCGCTTTCTGGCTTCAGTCCGAACTTCCACGCCGGCACCCGGTCCGTCCCGATAACGCACGCGCCGGGCGTCGATGTCGTCATTGCAATGAGAACATGCGATGCGTGGCGAACACGCCGAACCACAGGTGGTGTGGAATAGTTGCAGCGGCGGTGGCTCCCCGCCGGCAAGCCACTTGTCGCCAAACGCAAGCAAGGAAAGCATCGTCGGGTAAAGGTCCCGCCCCTTGTCCGTGAATCGATACTCATGTCGACCGCCGACAGGTACCTTCCGCAGAATGCCAAGTTCAGTGAGCTTTGTGAGTCGCTGCACGAGCGTTGTGCGTGGGACTTGGAGCAACGACTGAAATTGCTCGAACCTACGGACGCCGAAGAAACACTCCCGTAGAACTAAGAACCCCCAAGCGTCAGAAAGAATCTCGACAGTCCGTGCAACCGACGAGTACCGCTCCGTGGATGCAAATTTCCTGTCTCCCGATTTATGCTCGCTCTCGCCGGGCTTCCCTGGTTTCGCTTGTTCCATGAACCTCCTGCAACCGCTTCTGTTGACCTGCCGTGCGGCCCAATGCCACCCTCACTTTCACAATTATAGTTCGCTTTTGCAAGCTGCTCCTGAGGCCATAAAGCAGGTCGGATAGGTCACGTTGGCTGGCCTTCGGTCAAAGGGAAATGGAGGTAACGGCATAGACCTAATGTGCGGACAAAGCCGTAAAAGCCCTCGGTGGTTTACATGGCACGCCTCCTCAACCTCTACAGGTAAGTGCCCTTATCGCCACAACACTGCAACAAATGCTGCGGTGTTACCATTCTCCGAAGTACGGCGACACAACTTTCACATGCGCAATGCCAAGACCAAAGCCGCAAAATCAGGCAACTATGAAAGCGACTTGTCGGAAATAAGTGGCGGAAGCCTGGACATGACCTATCTCCGGGGCACCATCGGTTACGCAATACGTCGGGCGCAAATGGCTGTGTTCGACGACCTGCAAGAAGCAATTGGAAAGTACCAGATTAGCCCAACCCAGTTTTCGGTGCTTTCACTCGTCGCAGACAATCCTGGCGCACTTCAATCGACAATAGCGGAGGCGCTTGGCGTTGAGCGCCCCCGCATCGTTCCCGTCATCGACCAGCTCGAGAAGCGAGGCCTCGCTACGCGCGTTCGATCCGCAACCGATGGCCGGGCGCGGAAAATCTATCTAACGGCAGAAGGTGCCTCCCTCCTAGAGACTTTGAAGTCGCGATTCGCCGAGCATCAAAGGCGGGTAGCCGCACGACTGAACAGCGGTACGGACGCCCTCTTGGCCGAACTCTGGCGACTTGCCGGGGACGCATGAGCGCGGCTTGGCCGACCGGATGGGACGGCCCGCCACTGTCGCAATCACTAGCTCTTTTGAATAAAGGAGCATTTTGACTCAGACAGCGGCTTGAAAGCGACAGCTGCCGGAATCGTTTCGCGAACGAAGTAGTAATCCCACGGGTATTTCGAATCTGATGGCTTCTTGACCTCGACGAGATACATGTCATGAATCATTCTGCCATCCTGGCGAATCTTGCCATGCGTCGCGTAGAAGTCATTGATTTCTCTGGACTTCATTGCCTTCATGACCACGTCCGCGTTGTCGGTTCCAACCGAATCGACCGCCTTGAGATAGTTCGTAACCGCCGAATATATGCCGGCATGAATCATGTTCGGCATCGTTTTTGCCTTGGAAAAAAAGCGCTTGCTGAACTGGCGACTCTCCTCGTTCCGGTCCCAATAAAAGCCTTCCGTGAGAAACATACCTTGGGCAGCTTCCAGGCCCATGTGATGGACATCATTGATGTTGACTAGCAACCCGGCCAGCTTCTGCCCCGACGCTCCGAGCCTGAACTCGCGAGCGCCTTTGATGGCATTCATCATGTCGGTCCCGGCGTTCGCCAAGCCAATGACGTTAGCCTTGGATGCCTGCGCTTGCACCAGAAATGAGCTGAAATCCGAGGCATTCAGCGGGTGCTTCACAGAACCGAGGACCTTGCCTCCGCTAGCACGCACAACGTCTGCGGCATCGGACTCGAGAGCTGTCCCGAATACATAGTCGGCCGTGAGGAAGTACCAAGTCTTTCCGCCGTTCTTCACCACCGACCTTGCCGTCCCGTTGGCAAGCGCATAGGTGTCATATGCGTAGTGCACGGTGTAAGGCGAGCACTCCTCGTTTGTCAGTCGAGTCGAGCCTGCGCCAACGTTAATATTGATGCGCTTCTTCTGGTCCGCCACGCGCGCAACGGCCAACGCCACTGAAGAGGTGATGATGTCGGTCACCATGTCGACGCCATCGACGTCAAACCATTCCCGAGCCTTTGTGGCTCCGAAGTCAGCCTTGTTCTGATGGTCGGCTGTGACGAGCTGAACGGGCACTCCCTTCACCTTGCCACCGTAGTCCTCGATGGCCATACGCGCCGCGGTGATGGACCCCTGGCCGCCCGAGTCTGAGTAAATTCCATTCATGTCCGTAAGCACCGCGATCTTGACCACTCCACCGCTGTACGCGTTGGCTTGCGCGAAAGCCTCCCCGGACGCAGTTCCGAGTACTGCCAGCATGGCCATGCTCGTCAAGCAAGCTTTGGGACTCACCCTCTTCGTCTTCAACATATTATTGTCTCCTTCGTCTTGTTATGAATCACTGCGTTGACACTCCCCGCACCCCACGCCACCCGTCGTTACGCCATGGGGGCCTCCGGCAACCGGGCTTGGTCGTTCATCACGCGCTCCCAGTGCGCGACGCTGTCCGGCAAGAGCCAGTCCAATGCAAACTCGACCATTCCCATCTTCTCGCGACCATAGGCAAGGTCAGCTTCCTCACCGGCCGCACGTGCCAGTCGTAGCCATGCCCAGCTCAGCAGAACGTAGCCTAGAGCTCGGAGATAGTCGTCGGCGACTCGGTAGGGGTACTCGGCGTCGGCTTTTGCGCGCGCGATTATTGTCGTGGTCGCCAGGTAGGCATTCGCCACTTGCCGTCTCACCGCGTATGCAATACCGGCGAGGCCCTCAGGGCAGGCCTTCACATCCTCTAGCACCGACTCCAGCAGCGCATTCAACGCGCTTCCGTTGTCTCGCAGCACCTTCCTCTGCACCAAGTCAATCGCCTGAATCTCGTTCGTGCCTTCACAAATCATGGCAATGCGGGAGTCACGCAAATGCTGCTCGATGCCGTATTCCCGGACATAGCCGTAACCGCCCAGTACCTGCAGTGCGTCGCTAGTTCCTTGAAATGCGAACTCGGTCAGCAACGTCTTGACGATGGGCGTGAAGATTGCAACCCTTGCTGCAGCCTCATCCCTTACACTTACCGGCCCGTGGCGAGCCTCATCGAGAATCATCGCGGTTTGGTATGCCAGCACGCGTACCGCATCCGTGCGCGCCTGAATGGTCATTAGCATGCGCCGTATGGCCGGATGGCATGCGATGGGGTCGCCTCCAGCTGCTTTAGATTGCCGTCCTGGCGCGTTCCTTTGCCGACGGGCTGCCGCGTATCGCAGGGCGGTCTGCCGTGCATACTCCAGGTGGCCAAGGCCGTGCATTGCCACGTGCAGCCTGGCCGAATTCATCATGATGAACATAGCAGCCATGCCCTGATCAGGCTCGCCAATCAACCACCCTTTCGCTGCCTCGTAGCGAATCGAGCATGTTGCACTACCGTGGATGCCCATCTTCTCTTCGAGCGCTTCGCAGCAAATGCCGTTCCGCCCGCCGTCGGGCAGGAGCTTCGGAACAAGCATTAGCGAAAGCCCTTTGATGCCCTCCGGCGCGCCATTCACCCGGCAAACGACGAGATGCACGATGTTGTCCGTCAAATCGTGATCGCCCCCCGAGATGAACACCTTGCTGCCATCAAGCTCATAGGAGCCATCTGGCTGCGGCCGAGCTTTAGTTTTGACCTGTGCCAGGTCGCTACCGGCCTGGGGCTCCGTCAGCGCCATTGCTGCCAGCCATTCCCCGCTTACCAACCGCGGTAGATAGTGCTGTCGCAGTGCGTCCGACCCGTGTGCGGCGATTACGTCGTAAGCCCCTTTTAGAAGCCCAGGGTACATCGACCAAGCATGATTGGCCGACAACAGCATCTCGTAAATAGCTGTCTGGACTAATTGAGGTAGTCCCTGACCTCCATGCTCCTGCGCACACCCTAGAGTCGGCCAACCCGCAGCGACGAACTCCCTATAGGCGCTGGCAAAGCCCGTGGGCGTCTGGACATTGCCATCGACCAGCCTGCAGCCTTCCCTATCGCCGGCAGCGTTGGTCGGGGCCAGCAGTTCCTCTGCAAACCTTCCCGCCTCGTCGATAAGCTGCCCAACCAGTGACATGTCGAAGTCTGCGAACGCAGGGCAGACGGCCCACAGCTCGGGAGCCTTAAGAACCTTCTCAATGATGAACCGAATATCCCGAATCGGCGGTCTGTACTGCATGCTTGCACTCCGACAATAGTGACGCAAAAACATTCCGGTTTTGGGGCAACACGCTCCCACTCGCGGAATCAGTTCAAGAGAGGCTTTCCTGTATTCAGCATGTGTTCCATCCGTGCGAGGGTATTCGGCGCTTCACCCAGAGCGAGAATGGCCTCTCGCTCAAGCACCAGGATGTCCAGGTCCGACAGGAGCGTCCCATGGGTGACATCCCCGCCGGTGACGATGCGAACCAGCTCTCGCGCTACGCGTGCGTCATGTTCGGATTGCTGACCAGCCTCAACCGCCTCGTCAATGGCCGAGAGCAAACTGCCTGCCGCTTCCCTTCCAGCGACTGGTATGCGTGCATTCGCCGCGGGGATGTATTCTCCGGAGGCAACGACTGCTCTTTCCTTTGCTTCCATCATTAGCCGATCACGGTTCATGCAGATTGCGTCCTGCTTACATAAGAGCCCCATGGAAGCTGCGTCCAATGCAGACGTCGACGGCACTGCTGCCAAAATGGCTTCCAATGTCCGCTTTGCAGCCCGGACTGAGTCCGCGGTGTACTCTTCTGTGAAGCGCTCCAACAGTCGCGTGCATCCACCCCATCCGGGGACAATCCCGACGCGTAGTTCAGGCAAACCGGCATTCAGCTCGGCATGCGCCACAACGTAGTTCGCATGCAGTTGCATCTCACAGCCGCCTCCCAGCGCTAAGCCAAATGGCGCTGCCACGACAGGAAATGGCCCATGCAGCACGGCCCGAAGCGCATTCTGGCCTCGTACGACGAACTCCTCGAGCCCCGCCCAGTTTCGGCGCCGAATCAAGTCTACAAAATGACCGATGTCCGCACCGGCAGAGAAAGCTCGTGGATGGTCGTTACCGATGACAAGCGAGCGGAATCCAGACTGCACCACGCTCGGCACTGCCTCAAGCACATCAAGCACATCAAGGTTGCCGGCATTCATCTTGGTATGCACCTCAATGGCCAGCACGCCGTCACCGATGTCCCACAGGGACGCTGCCTTGTTGCCGTACACTGGTGAGGCCGACGTCTTGAGGTCCGCCAGTGTCCCGATACCTTCGGCACGGGTGGGAGCGATGAGTGTCCCTTTAGTATTGAGCAACTTACCGCTCTGGTAGAAGCCTCCACGGTCGGTTGCCATTGCGAGCAAGCGAGGAACTGCCCTGCCTTCCGCTACGAGACGCTTTGTTAACCATGACAACCCCACGCGGTCAGCCAGCTCGAATGGTCCGTATCGCCAGTTGTAGCCAAGCCGCATCGCGGTATCGATTGCGCCGACGTCAGCGGCGATTTCTGGACCAACTTCGCTTGCATAGCAAACCAGTTCCGACAATACCCGCCATGCGTAGTTGGCGGCTGTATCCGACCCTTCGCATAATTTTCGCAGGTCGCCCTTTGCCTCTCTTAGGCTAACGAAGTCGATGTTTCTCAACCCTCTGTAGCTTCCAATGACGAAGTCAATCACTTGGCGCGATCGCACGCCATCAACCAGGTGTGTGCGGTAGAACCCTTGGCCCGCAATGCGGCCGGTTTGCCCACGCTCCAGCATTCGATGGATAAACGCGTCAGCAGTGAGGTCATAGCGACGGTGCGCGTCGTGGGCATCAAGCGTACGCATGAAGCTTCCCCACACCAACGGCACAAGGTTCACTCCTACGTAGTCAAACAATCCGAAGATGCCGGTGCGAGGGATGCCGAACGGCGCACTCATAACCGCATCGGCCTCCTCGACACCCAGCCCGCACCGCATCGCTTCAAGCGTCGCAACCGACATCCAGAAGTTTCCGATGCGGTTGGCAATGAAGCCAGGGGTATCGCGACACTCAATCACCGTCTTTCCAAGCAGCCGATCACAGATGTCGGCGATATCGGCAGTCAGTCCCTCCCTGGCATCGCTGCTCGCGACGAGTTCCATCAGCTTCATTGCCCGAGGCGGGTTGAAGAAATGGGTGATTGCAAAGTCGGAGGCAAAGCTGGCTGGCAGCGATTCCGTTAGCTGTGCAAGAGGGATGGTGGACGTGTTCGAGGAAACGACTGAGCCCGGCTTACGTACCTCGTCAATGCGACGGTAGAGGTCTCGCTTGACCTCAGGGTCCTCCACGACGGCTTCCACAATCCAGTCCGCGTCACCGATATTCTTCAGGTGGTCTTCGATATTGCCTACCGTGACGAGGTCCGCAAGCTCTTTCCGCATGAAGCCACCGCCGGCCAACTGGCGCTGCAATGCGCGTTCGGCTACTGCATTTCTGGCGTTAGGGTCTGTCACGATATCGAGAAGAAGTACCGGAACGCCGGCATTTGCCAGATGGGCTGCGATGCCCGCACCCATATTGCCTGCCCCGATGACCGCGGCCTTCAAGAGCTTGGTTCGTGTTTTTGTTAGCATGGTCGTATCAGTTCAAACGTTCGACGATCAGCGCGATACCCTGGCCGCCGCCAATGCACATGGTGATAAGGCCATAGCGCCCTTCGATACGCTTGAGTTCGTACAGTGTCTTCACAGTCAGGATCGTGCCGGTCGCACCCAACGGATGGCCCAAAGCAATCGCTCCGCCGTTTGGATTGACCTTGGCCGTATCAAGCCCCAACCCATCGATAACCGAGATTGCCTGAGCAGCGAATGCCTCGTTAGACTCAATGACATCGATGTCGGCGATCGTCAGATTGGCACGCTTCAGCGCGACGGGAACAGCGTGTACGGGGCCGACGCCCATAATCTCCGGAGGCACGCCGGCGAGTCCCCACGAAACAATCCGCCCGATGGGTGTCAACTTCTTTCGATCGACCTCGTCGCCGCTTGCCAGCAGCACTGCCGCAGCGCCGTCATTGATGCCGGAAGCGTTTCCTGCGGTTACCGTGCCGCCTTCCCGGAACGCGGGTCGCAGCTTGGCAAGGCCATCCAAGCTCGTGTCCGCTCGCACGTGCTCATCGGTGGCGAACAGTTCCACGCCTTTGCGCGTCTTCAGAGTGACTGGAACGATTTGCTCGGCAAAGCGTCCGGCTTCGATAGCGCGCGCAGCACGGCTATGGCTCTCTAGCGCATAGGTGTCCTGGCGCTCGCGGCTGATGCCAAACTTTTCGGCGACGTTTTCGGCTGTGCAGCCCATGTGACCGTGGCCGAAGGGGTCGGACAACGTATTGGTCAGCCAGTCATACAGCCTGCCATCGCCCATACGCTGCCCGTAGCGCATTCCCTCGACGGCGTACGGAGCGCGGCTCATAGACTCCGCACCGCCGGCAACTGCGATACCGGACTCGCCTAGCTGGATTTGCTGTGCGGCTGTCACGATAGCTTGGGCGCCAGACCCGCACAACCGATTGAGCGTCAGCCCAAGCGTAGTGTCCGGAGCACCCGCCTCGATGGCAACGGTTCTACCGAGGAACAGGTCGGCTGCCTCGGTGGGAATGACGGTGCCGAAGACGGAATGGTCGATCTCACAGAGCTCGACGCCAGCACGCCGTGCCGCTTCGCGGACGACGATTGCGCCGAGTTTCGTAGGTGACAAGCCCTTGAGGCTGCCGCCGAACGTGCCGATGGCGGTGCGGGCGCCGCTTACAATGAATACGTCCTTCATAGTCTTGTTCCTCTTATGCTGTTTTAGATAACTGGGCCTATTTGCGCTCCGCGGCTTGCCGCGCACTGCCAACGATGACGTGGGAGGGGCGCGGATTTGTGTACAGCGCCTCTACCTCATTAGCGCGACGCTTAAGCGCAGCCCGCTGGTTGAGGTATCCCTTATCCGTCATCTCGCCGGCCTCGATCGAAGGCGAGCAGTCGAGCACAATGGCTCGCGTCACTCTCGTGGAGGCGCCTGCATTGGCACAGAGCGTGTCTATTGCACGCGTTACTGCAGCATGCAGAACGTCATGTCCAACCAAATCCCGCAAGGTTGCTTGCTCCATTCCCGTTGCATCTCGGCAAGCTGCCAGGTTTGGGAACAAAAGGACACCGAGCTCATCACGGTCATGACCAGTCACCACGCACTCGTCGAACAGAGGCGCAGTGCTTGCAAGGACGGCCAGACGCAGCTGCGCAGCATTGACCCACGTACCGTTGGACAGCTTGAAGTTCTCGGCGACGCGGCCGTCGAACCGGATGCCATCGCGTCTCCATGACTCCGGGTCGAGATAGCCAGCATCTCCAATGATGTAAAAGCCGTCAGAGTCGAATGCCTTGCCGGTCGCCTCCGGCATACGCCAGTATCCGGGCATGACCATCGGTCCTCGGACACGCAACTCTTGCTTATCCTGGTTCGGAACGAGCAGGATTTCTGCGCCAGGCAGAGGCAGACCGATAGAGTCCTGACAGTTGCAATCCACCCGCGTAATGCTGACAACCGGCGCCGTCTCGGTCGCCCCCCATCCAATGAACAAGGGAAGTTCTTGTCCCGTGGCGCGTAGGCACGCCGCACGAAGAGCATGCCAAGTTGGCTCGGAGAGCGCTGCGCCAGCTGAGAACATCGCCTTCATCCGGCTGAAGAAGACTTTCTCAAACGACGGGTCACGCTCGAACTCGCGTACCAGCTCGTTCAATGCCTTGGGGACACCCAGATAGAAGTGCGGCGGATGGCTTCGCAGTGCTTCAACTGACCGTTGCATCTGACCTGGCAAAGGCCTGCCATCATCAATGACAAGGGTCCCGCCATTGCGAAGTACGCAGTTGAAAACCAGCGAGCCACCAAAAATGTGGTTCCACGGTAGCCAGTCGACAATGACTGGTGGCTCGTCCTCGAGCAACGGCCACACTTGCGCCATCGCATCCTGGTTTGAGCACATCATTTCCTGGGTTACTGCAACGCCCTTCGGACTTCCTGTTGAACCCGACGTAAATAGAATCTTTGCGATCGTCTGCGGCCCGACTTCCTGCCGGATCGCGGTCGCCACTCCAGACTGTCCTTTCGACATGAGAGCGTCGAGCGTCAATTCCCCTGCCGCTGCACCAGTGGACACAAAGGTCGAGTAGCCGAACTGCGCAGCGACATCAAGCGCTCGCCGGTAGGCGTGTCCGTCGTCCGCATACACCAACCCCGGCGTCACCGTCTCCAGAATCGTACTCAGCCGCGAGAGATCATCGAACTGGGAGTAAGCCATAGAGATTGGCGCGGCGGGAGCGCCAATCGACATTGCCGCAAGGGACAGTAATGCGTGATTGATGCTGTTGCCGGAGAGGATGACAAGAGGACGCTCCGCCGAAAGCCCAAGCAATGCTAACGCGTGACCCAATGTGGTCACGATTGCCGCCGCCTCTCCGTAGCGCACTTCGCGCCAGCCATCGAGACTTCTCTCCTTCAGGAAGACCGCGTCGGGTCGCACTCCTACTTGGTACGACAGCATTTCCCTCAACGTCATAAACCGGCGACGTTCGGGCGTGGTGGCGCGCAAGACGATTGCCCCGTCCGCCCCCTCATGCACCAACTCAACCTCCACCGGCGGAAAATTGTTCTTTTCAAGCATGTCCGTCTCCTGTTCATTTTTTAGTAGCTTGCATAGATGTACTAAAAACAATAGGTAATGCTATTACCTTTGTCAAGGAGGGTTGCTCCCAGCCGCTAACCGACATGCGATCGAGTAGAGTTCTTCTAGTAGTTGATGATTGCCTTCGGCCGTCACGCCCCCATTCCTGTTACGAAGGGAGTTGGACTGTGAAGATTGTTCTGAACGCAGGTGATGGCGATTTCTCGCTAAGTGCGCAGGCGTTTGAGCTGTACTCCGCACTTCGGATGCAACAACAACTTCCCACGCAATGGGCGGAGAAATTGTTTGAAGGAGGGGTACGAAGCTTTCGGCCTCACTGCCTACGAGAACTTGACAGGGCCGATTCAGACCTCGTTACGGTGGTCGAGAAGCTTGGTCTGGACGCCGGGGGGCCGGGCGTACAGTTTCATGTGTTGGACGTCCCGGATGGAGCAGCTTGGAACATTCGGGACGTCTGCGGCATTGAGTACGCCGAAATCAACGGAAAGCCAATGATGTAAGCCGTCGCTGAAGCAGCCTCGCCCCTCACAGCGGTGGCATCTGCTTAGCCAAGACCGGGCAGCGCCGAGAAAGTCCAGAATCTTAGGATGTGGCCACTGAGGCCTGGTAAGGCTATGGCTTGTACAGCCACGGTAGGAAGCACTCGGCCACTGCAAGGCGCGCGCCACGACGTTCGAACACCGATCGTCGCGCCCACAACCGCTGGTGCCCGTTGATTGGTTCAATGCGGCGTGCTAGGCGATATAGCCGGTGTTCCGAGCCCAACAGACAATACTCGAATGGCGACCGACGCACCGCTGAGTCGTCGTATAGGATCGTTGCCAATGGCTTGTCCTGGAGACCTTTGATAGCTCGCCATGCTGCTTCACTATCTGCAGCTTCCACCAAGGTTCTCGCCACAATTGCAGGTCGTCCTTCAACGCGCAACGTGACATCGCGAGTCCACATTGCAGTTGAACGTCGGCGGGCAATGGCACTTGCGTTTGCTCCGACAACTATGAGATGTTCGTACAGAACATCGACTTGGACGTCACCCAGCTGGCGCAGGTGTGCGGTCAATGAACCGGACTTGCGCAGCCATTCCCAAGGCGCTCGCCGCCTGGACCATTCTCGCTCTTCGCGCCACACATTCGGACGCTCCCTACGGACCTCCAGCACTCTGACGTCTCCTCACTACTCAGATACCATGAACCGTCACACAACACTCCGCAGTGAGTGGTGACAATCCACCGCCAATTCTTGATAACGCCCCGTCGCCGCGAGCTTCTGCGCGATCTCCGCATCTGTCAGTTCGCGAACCACTGCCGCAGGTAGCCCCGCCACCAATGACCTAGGCGGCACCACGAGACCCGCCTTCAAGAACGCCGAAGCAGCAACTATCGACTTCTCACCGATACGCACGTCGTCCATGACGACAGCATTCATGCCAATCAGGCAATCTGGTTCAAGATATGCACCATGAACTATTGCACCATGGCCGACATGGGAGTTCCGGCCAAGTTCGCACACTTCCCCATGCTTGACATGTAGCGTACAGGAATCCTGGATATTGCTCCCCTCACCTACCTTGATGAGGCCGAAATCGCCTCTCAGCGAGGCAAATGGTGCAATGAAGCAGTACGCCTCGACGACAACCTGGCCGATGAGGCAAGCGAGTGGATGAATGAATGCGGTCGGGTGGACTTGAGGCGCCACACCGTTGAACTCATAAATTGCCATACCAAGCCCTCCATAGCAGCCCATGCCACGGCCCCAAGTACCAGACGCGGACAGGTAAAAACCTGCCCGCATGCTGGCCACTCAGACGATTCCGCCCATGCAAACGTACTTCACCTCGAGGTAATCCTCAATCCCGTACTTGGAGCCTTCACGCCCAAGCCCGCTCTCCTTGACACCACCGAACGGCGCAACCTCTGTCGAGATGAGCCCTTCGTTCACGCCGACAATCCCATACTCCAGCGCTTCGGCAACACGCCAGACTCGACCGATATCCCGACCATAGAAATAGGAGGCGAGGCCAAACGGCGTGTCATTCGCCATCTCGATAGCCTCCTCCTCAGTCTTGAAGCGAAACACCGGCGCTACCGGACCAAACGTCTCTTCCGAGAAGATGCGCATCTCCCGTTTGGCGTTCGCCAGAACAGTCGGCGTGAAAAAGTTAGCGCCAGCGGGGTCACGCCTTCCGCCCACTATCAACTCTGCTCCGCGCTCAACGGCATCCGCGACATGCTCTGCCGCCTTTGCCACTGCAGCCGCGTCGATCAGAGGGCCAATAACTGTTCCCGCCCGTCGTCCGTCGCCAACCTCCATGCGGCTCACCTCCTCGGCCAGACGCGCTACAAAGCGGTCATAGATGCCATCTTGAACGAGCAGGCGGTTTGCACAAACACAGGTCTGACCAGCGTTTCGGAACTTGGATGTCAAAGCCCCCTTCACTGCCGCCTCAATGTCCGCATCGTCGAAAACAATGAAGGGGGCGTTGCCGCCAAGTTCCATCGAAGCCTTTTTCACCGTCGCCGCACACTGCGTCAGGAGTACCTTGCCGATCTCGGTCGAACCGGTAAAAGACAGCTTTCGGACAATCGGATTTGCGGTGAGCTCTCCCCCGATGGCAGTCGCTGAACCGGTCACGCACGAGAACACCCCAGCCGGCACGCCCGCCCGCTCGGCAAGCACACAGAGTGCGAGCGCCGAATACGGTGTCTGACTGGCGGGCTTTAGCACCATGGTGCAACCCGCTGCCAGGGCGGGACCAACCTTGCGTGTAATCATTGCGGCCGGGAAATTCCAGGGCGTGATTGCCGCGCAGACCCCGATGGGCTGCTTGATGACAACAATGCGCTTGTCGGGTTGGTGTCCAGGGATGGTATCGCCATATACCCGCTTCGCCTCCTCGGCAAACCACTCCAGGAAGCTGGCTGCATATGCAATCTCGCCACGACTTTCCACCAACGGCTTCCCCTGCTCGAGGGTCATCAGGAGTGCGAGGTCCTCCTGATGAACGAGCATGAGCTCATACCAACGTCGCAGAATCTGCGACCGGGCCTTGGCTGTCATCGCAGACCACTGTTTCAGCGCCAGCCTGGCACCTTCAATGGCTCGCCGCGTTTCGGCCTTCCCCATCCGCGGCACCGTACCGATAGTCTCATTGGTGGCCGGATTGTCCACGGAAAGCACCGCACCATCATCGGCGTCCACCCATTCGCCATTGACAAAGCTTTGCTGTCGGAAGAGTTCCGCATCCTTCAAGCCCAGCGATGTGCCCAAGGCAGTCTGTTGCATTCATGACTCCAATCAGTAGCCGCCGGAAAGCTCGGTGGCGGACGAAAAATGTACGGACCTTAAGCGCCGGATTTGCTGAACAGTTCGGCCAGCTTGAAGCGCATAATCTTGCCGGACCCGGTACGCGGAATGTCTTCCGTAATCCTGACGGTATGCGGCACCTTGTATGCCGACAGCCGATTGGCGCAGTGTTTCAGCAAGTCCTCGATATCGACACATTCACCAGCCCGTACAACCACAAATGCGACGGGCACCTCTCCGAGTGAGGCGTGCGGTACGCCGACGACAGCGCAATCCGCTATACCAGGGAACGTCATCACCGACTCTTCGACCTCCGCGGGCGCAATATTCTGGCCACCCCGGATGATGACCTCCTTAAGCCGCCCGGTGATGGTTAGATAGCCAGCCGAATCCTGCTTCGCCAAATCTCCAGTGTGATACCAGCCATTCTTCAAGGCGGACGCTGTCTCCTCAGGCTTGTTCAGGTAGCCCTTCATGACATTCGGGCCCCGTACGATGAGTTCACCCTCCTTTCCGGGATCCACATCGTAGCCCTCGATAGGATCAACGATTCGAGTCTCCACACCCGGTATGGGAAGTCCACAGGAGCCCATTACTCGGGTCCCTGAGTTCCAGTTCATGGTGACCATCGTCGATGTTTCGGTGATACCGTATCCGTCAAGCAACGGAACACCGAAGCGAGTTTCGAACTGCTCATTCACTGCCGCGGGCATGATGGCGCCTGCGGACAAACACACTCGCAAGCCAGGGAATCGCAGCGACTGCATGTCCCGCGTTGCGTCCAGAACGTAATGGAACATCGTAGGCACGCCCGGGAATACTGTGTACTCACCTGTCTGCAGTAGACGCAACACCTCCGCGGTCGAGTATTTCTCTCCGATATATTCGGTCGCACCGACAGCAAGGACGGCCAGAACGCTTAAGTTCAGCGCGTAGGAATGGAAGAGCGGCAGGAAGGACAGAAGCCTGTCATTCTCATTGAGGCCCGCAATCGGAACCCAGCAAGCCCCAACTACCCAGAGCATGCTCCGGGTGGATAGAAGCACCCCCTTTGCCTTGCCAGTAGTTCCCGACGTGTAGATCACGAATGTCGGCCGGTCAATATCGAGCGGGTCACGCGGCCTGCTTCCGGTTCCTTCCTCTGTCAGTTTCTCGAAGGAATGCCCTGTCGGCAGTGCATCATTACCTTGAACAATCAACATAGGCACGCGGCCGGAGAGGTCTCGGTGCACCCGCTCTAGCTGTTCAAGCTTAGATGACGTCGTGATAGTCAATACACACTGTGCATCGGCAAGACGGTAGGAAATTTCGGCATCAGTGGCCTCAATGCTAATGGGCACCGCTACCGCTCCGGCTCGGCAGACGGCGAGCACGCTAATCACCCAATTGACGGAGTTTGGCAGAAGAATGGCAACGCGGTCCCCTTCCACTACGCCAAGCTGTTCGAGATGACCAGCAAGATTCGCGGTGTTCGCGTTCAACTCTGCATACGTCACCGATTTCACAGCATCCTGAAATGCGACCTTTTGCGCGCGTTGCTTGGCGTGCCGCTCCAATAGTTCCGACACCGGAACAATCAAATCCGTGTGAATCATGGTTGTCTCCTTATATCAGCGGCAGCCGCTCTGTCTCGTGGTCAGAGGGCTGCGACCCTGCGCTTAGACCATGCTGAAGCCGCCGCTCACACTGATTACTTGGCCCGTCACCCAACTACCGCGCGCGGATGCGAGCAGTACCACCATCGGCGCTACATCCTCAGGTTGGCCGAGACGACGCAGCGGATAGAGCCGCGTAAGCTTTTCTCGGCTTGCCTCGATGAACTCGGGGTCGTGGGCGGTCTCGATAAGGCCTAGCGCAATCGAGTTTGCCGTGGTGCCCGACCGAGTCTCGCGTGCCACGGACTTCATCAGCGCGATGTTCGCCGCACGTGCCGCCGCGCCAATCGCCAGGCCGGACTCGCCCACACGCGAGGAATCGCCCATGATACTAATAATGCGCCCGGTACCCTTTTGGGCTTCCAGATGGGGAAGGGCTGCATGCGTGCAATTCAGAGTCCCATACAGGCAAACGTCGATTTGCTTACGCCATTCTTCTGGGGTGGTCTCGACAAAGCGCTTCCGGATAACGAGTCCCGCGTTGTTGACGAGAATATTGAGACCCCCATAGGTCTCCACCGTCTGAGCGACCATGGCGTCCACTTGCGCACGATCGGAAATATCGCACCGGATCGCCAGTGCTCGGCCACCGCGCCCCTCAATCTCTGCAACTACTGCTTCAGCGCCTGCCTTCGATCCGTGATAGTTCACGACGACACTTGCACCCTCAGCGGCCAGTCCCAAGGCAATCTCGCGGCCGACATCCCGTGCGCCGCCCGTGACCAGCGCAACCTTCCCTTCAAGTGCGAATTCCATTCCCAAACTCCTCCATAGATTCAAGCTTAGATTGGCGGACCAGCTGAAACAGCCGCTCCGGTGTAGCGGGTAGTTCTACAATTTCGATACCAAGCGGTGACAGGGCGTCAGCGATCGCGTTCGCAATGGCCGCCGGCGACCCGATGGTTCCGCCCTCCCCCATGCCACGGAAGCCACCCAGCGTGTTCGGAGCCTCGGTATTCAGGTGGACCATCTCGAGCTCTGGCACCTCAGGCGCAGAAGGTAAGAGGTAATCAACGAAACTTGCGGTTAAGAGCTGGCCGTCGCTGTCGTAGACGACTTCCTCAAGGAGTGCCGCACCTACTCCCTGTGCAAGCGCTCCACGGGTCTGTCCGGTGACAATCAATGGGTTGATGATGCGTCCGCAGTCCTCCGCAATGACATATCGCTGAATGTGAACCGCGTAGGTTTGAGGGTCGACTTCGACTTGCACTATGTGAGTCGCTGAGCTGGTCGTACCTACTACGGGGTCATAGGCGCGGCTGACGCACATTTCCTCGCGCACCTCTGGTGGCACACGGCCCATCTGCGAATACAGCGCTCGCGCCAGGTCCACAAATGTCAATTTGCCCTCGCCCAATCGGACGCGGATAACGCTGTCGACAATCTCGAGCTCTTCAGCGGTAGCATTCAGCAGATGCGCGGCGACGCGCAACATGCGCTGACGCAGTTCCCTTGCCGCCAGCATGCCCGCGCCACCGCTAATCACTGCTGTTCGACTTGCGTAGCTTCCTGTGCTGTGTGGGACGGCAGCACTGTTTCCTGTCACAACGCGAAGGTCCTCTAGCCTAGCCCCCAACTCATCAGCAAGCACCTGCGCCAATGTTGTCTCATGTCCTTGCCCATGAGATGCGCAGCCGAAGGAGGCGGTAATGGCGCCGGTTGAGTCGAGCTGAATGACACAGGTGTCCGTCCCTGTGTTAATCGGCATGCCCGGTGAAGCCGAAATTCGAGAGCCAATGCCAGAGAGTTCGGCGTAGCACGCCACCCCAATGCCAACCCAACGACCTTCCTCACGCGCTTCGGCCTGTTCCAACCTGGCCTTTGAGTACTCAAACCGCTCCTTCGCGGCTTCCAGGCCCTCGGTGAACGCCGATTGGTCCCATACGATGCCGACGGCAGTCTTGTAAGGAAACTGGTCCGGCTGCACCAGATTGCGGCGCCTCAGCTCGGTCGGGTCCATACCCAGCCGCTTGGCGGCCATGTCCATCAGCCGTTCCATGGCAAACGTAGAAGTCGGTCGGCCAACGCCACGGTACGGCCCAGTGGGCGATTTCGGTGTTGCCACGCCACGGACGTGTCCGTGGTAGCAAGGCACGCGATAGGGCCCTGGAAGGAAGCTGATAACCTGGACCGGTTCAATGCCAGCGGTCCAAGGGTAAATCGAGTACGCGCCTACATCTCCGATGACATTTGCGCGCAAACCGAGGACTTCTCCGTCCGCCGAAAGGGCCAGCTCCGCTTCAACACGCTCATCGAAAGCCTGGCTTGTCGAAAGCAGGTCCTCAAGCCGGTCACCTGTCCACTTGACCGTGCGACCGACTTTCCGCGCCAACGTGCAAACCAGCATCTCTTCCTGATAAAGCGAGGTCTTCCCACCAAATCCGCCACCAACGTCCGGTGCGATGACAGTCAGGCGATTCCCTGGCATATCGAGCAAGTCGGCGATTGCGTCTCGTACGATGCCTGGTACCTGACTTGACGTATATAACGTCAACGAATCTCGGCCTGAATCGACCTCTGCCATGTAGCAACGAGGCTCCATCGCTGCGGAGGTCTTGCGATGAAAGCGGAACTTTCCCGAGACGACCAAAGGAGCGTCAGCGAATGCCTTGTCGACTTCGCCGCGCACAAAGGCACGTTCTACGAGGACATTGCTTTCAAAGCCTTCATGGAGAATCGGAGCTTCTGGTTGTGCAGCCGTTTCGGCGTCTGTTGCAATCGGAAGCGCTTCATAGATGACCTCAACGCCATCCATGGCATCTTCCGCTTCATAACGAGACCGCGCGAGGATTGCCACGACGGGTTCGCCAACAAAATGCACGACGCCATTAGCCAATGCATGAATTGGCGTCGGCTGGTAGCCGCTCATTCGCGAAGTGGCGATCGCAGGCTTAATCAGACCTGCGATATCGGACCACGTGTAGACGCCAAACACTCCAGGCATGGCGCGAGCAGCATCTGCGCGAACGTCGACGACACGCGCGTGCGGCTGGTCGCTGCGCACAATGGCCATATGAAGAGCGTGTCCGGCGGGGCGATCATCGACATACCGTCCCAAGCCCGTCAGCAGTCTGGCATCTTCGACGCGACGTACAGGTTGTCCGACCAGCTTTCGCCCGACCTGCGCGTCGACATCGACATCAGGTGCATCCGACTGGTCCACGCGGCTGCCTCGGTTACTCATACGCATCAAGTCCTTTTCGGACTTCCTCCCATTGACGGGCGTCATGGCCAAACAAAACCTTCGTCCCGGCACGTGCGAGTCGCTGGATTTCGCGAAGGGAACCCATCGCCTTATCCGGGTCCCACGTATTGCGCGGCATGATTTCGCGCTCGAGGTTTTCACGCAGAGCAACTGCGTCAGCCGCCATCAGGAAGCTGCCATCGCGCGCCAGGTTGACTACCGCACCAAGTGTGCCGGGTGTATGACCCGGGAGAGGCAGTAGCGTGAGCTTGCCATCGCCAAAGAAGTCGCGCTCACTATCGATTGCAACGACAGGCATTGGATGCTGCCAGTCGGCGGGGATATATCCCTTTTGGACAGCGTCGCTACTCTGCGCTGCACGTAGCTCTTCCTGATGACAGAAGATCGTTGCACGCTTGAAGAACTCGTTGCAGCCGCAATGGTCCGAATGAAAATGCGAGTTGACCACAACGTCGATATCTTCTGGAACCAGTCCGACATTGGCGAGTTCCGAAACAACGTTCTCCTGCGGCCCTCCGATGGGCGTCATGGCCTTTGCCATCGTGCCCCAGCGACCAACACTGTCCTGGACCGTGCTGGGGTGACAGCCGGTGTCAAAAAGGACATTTCCTTGACTATGCCGCAGCAGAACGCAGGAAACGGGAAGATCAATAGTTTCGCTCCGATCTGCCTCGGGCAGATAAACGCTCTTGCGCATGCGCAACCGGCCGCCACTCAAAATATGCATCTTCATGGGAGTAGATTCCTTCACACCTTCTTGGAGTCGGCTGCCGCGTCACGCAGAGCATCTCGGCTCGCCACGCATACGCGAACCGCGTTCACGATTCCCTGGTAGCCGGTACAGCGGCACAGATTTCCCGACAGGACATCGCGAATCTCCTCGTCGGTTACCAGTGGGTACTTTTGAAGAGCGTCCGAGCAGGTCGCGAGCATTCCTGGAGTACAGAAGCCACACTGCAGACCGTGCTGCTCCCGGAAAGCTTCCTGAAGCGGGCTAAGTGCGTCGATGCTCCCCATGCTTTCAACCGTCTTGACGTCGCAGCCGTTTGCCCGCACGGCCAGCATCAGACAGGACCGCACACTGTCACCATCGACGATTACAGTGCAGGCTCCGCAAACGCCGTGCTCACACCCAACATGGGTACCTGTCAGTCCTAGGGTGTGACGCAAAAAGTCCGACAACAGCAGCCGTGGTTCAACCTCCCGCTCGCAAACCTCGCCATTGACCACCATCCAGACAGGCTTCAGGGGAATTTTTGATTCGCTCATGCTTTCACTCCTGCAGAACGCTGCCACGCCTTTCGCAGTACACGCTCCATCAGCACGCCAGCCAGATGACGGCGAAATTCGGGCGAAGCATGTAGGTCAACATTCGGCTCAAGGGAGACACACGCTGCCTGTACCGCCTCGGCAACGACAGCGTCGGATAGCGCACTCCCCGTAAGCACGGCCTCAGACTCCGGGCGCCGCAAGGGCGTATCCCCCACCCCCATCATCGCCACCCTGGCTTCGTGGATGATCCCGTCGCGAACATCGAGTAACACTCCGACGGCAGCGAGCGCAAAATCACCGGCGCGGCGTGCGAACTCTTGAAAACACCAGCCCATGCCAGTCGCCAGGCCAGGAAATTCCACGCGGACGACTATCTCGTCCTCTTCCAGTGCACTAGTAAGAGGGGCGACGAAGAAATCTTCGGACGCAATCACCCTTTCACCGCGCGTGGAGCGCACCACAATCTCTGCGTCGAGCAGTCGAGTGAGCATCGGAAGTTCGGCGGCCGGGTCGGCATGGGACAGACTGCCGCCGATGGTCCCGCGATTCCTTATCGCGAGATGCGCCACGTTCACCATCGTCTCGGGAATCACCGGAAACCGGCTAGCAACTAACGAGGACGTTTCCAGTTCCCGATGACGCGTGAGCGCGCCGACCGTCAGTCCGCCTTGACCGCTACTCCGCACATAGTCGAGTTCAATCAGCCTGCTGATATCGACAATGAGGTTCGGTCGCACCACGCGAAAGTTCAGCATGGGCGTCAGACTTTGCCCGCCGGCCATCACCTTGGCATCCCCACCGTGGGTGGCAAGAATGTCCAGTGCTTCCTCAACTGAATCCGGAGCGCAATAGTCAAAGGGAGCGGGTTTCATGTCTACTCTCCTCAGCGGCCGTGGAACTTCGGCTCTCGCCGAACCGCAAATGCTTCGCGCCCCTCACGATAATCATCGCTGCCAGCCGCAGCGGCAATCAGCGCCTCAGCGCGCGCCAAATCCAAGCTTCCGGTGCCCATGGCCATGCCGTTGAGCAAATACTTTGCCCCTGCGATGCTAAGCGGAGCATTCCCGGCGAGGGAGGTAGCAAACGCCCGGGCCTCAGCCATCGGGTCCCCTGGGGCTTGGCGAGCTTTGGCACCCAGTAGCCGTTCCCAGATGGATAGGCTTGGGTTCTCGGCCTTCATTCCCGCAACTTGGTCTACGAAGCCAATGCGGTGCGCCGTCTCAGCGTCGAATCGTTGCGCACCAAAAAGAATCCTCTTGGCTTCCGACAGGCCGACCAGTGAGAGAAGCTTGCGCGTTCCCCTCACACCATAGATGATTGACAGTCGCGCAGCCGGGATGCCGAACATGGCGTCCGCGGCAGCAAATCGGAAATCGCACGACATCGCGAGATGAGCCCCGCCTCCCAAGCAATACCCGCGGAGTACTGCAATCGTTGGCTTAGAAAGCTTGGCAATCGCGTCGCAGCATGCATCTACGGCAACCTCATAAGCGGTCGCCTGCGCGATGTCCGCGCGCACCTTTTCAAATTCTGGGATGTCTGCTCCCGCGCAGAAATCCTGCTCCGCCCCGGTAAGTAGCACCGCCCGCACATCCGGATTTCGATCCAAAGCGCTCATGATTGCGGGAATTGCAAGCCACATTGCATACGTCATGGCATTGCGGCTTTTCGGACGGTTCAGGGTGACCACAGCGATTTGGTCGGAAATCCAAACCTTGACCATCTCGCTTATCAGGACATCCATGACCTCAGCCTGCGTTGCAATGCCGGGGGTCGGCGCAGTCGACTCCTTTTGCGATTTGGCTGCAGCCTTGTCAGTACGTGCCGTCTGACCTTGCTCGACCGGCTCGACGAATGTGGCGTGTGTGGTGGTCTGGCGACCAGCAACTTCAGTCGGCGCGACAACAGCTTCTTCGGGAACGTTGCCCGCCAGCGCCCGAATGTCGAATGTCACACCATTCGTTACAGTCGACGCGCTCTTGGCCCGCTCATTCACTTCCTGGCCGAACAGTTCGAAGAAATCGTCGGCCGACTTTCGCGCTGCGGCGTCAATCATCCGCGAACCAAGCTGGGCCAGCTTGCCACCGACATTGGCCTTGACGCCATATCGCAGAAGCGTGACCGTAGGCTCAAGAGCGTCCAGCGAAACTTCAATATCCGCCTTGGCGAAACCTGCGGCTCCGCCAGACCCTTCTCCGGTCAACGTATAGCTCTTGGGCGGACTGATGTTCGACAAAGACACCTTGCCGGCAAAGCGCGCTTTGATTGGGCCGACCTTCGAAACCACCGTCGCGGTAAATTCATTCTCGGCAGTCCTCTCTAGTGTTTCACATCCAGGAATGCTCGCCTGCAAGACCTGCGGGTCGTTCAACGCTTCCCAGACCAACTCACGCGACGCTTCGAGCCGGGCTTCACCCACCATTTCCATCTTTTGTCCCTCCTAACACCTATTCTTTCTGATGCGATCAATCGGCCAGTGACTGGAGTACCGACCGCACTGTGTCGGGAATCGGAACAGGGCGATTCGTGGCGCGGTCTACGTAGACATGCACGAACTGCCCGAGAGCTGAGCACTCTTCAGAATCGTTGCGGAACAACGCAATCTCATATCGAACACTGCTCTTTCCCAGATGCACGACCTTCAGGCCTACATTGACAATGTCCGGGAAGCCCATCGACGAAAAGAAGGTGCAGCGAGTTTCGATGACCAATCCGATGACTTCGCTCTTTGCGATGTCAAGAACGCCGTTCTCAATAAGGTGCTTATTGACCGCGCTGTCGAAGAATGCGTAATACACAACGTTGTTGACATGCCCGTATGAATCGTTGTCACCCCAGCGTGTGGGAATGGCGCAGAAGTACCGGTACGCGCCGCGGCGAGTTGGGACAGCCTTATCGTTCACAGTGCCTCCTCGTAGATTGCCAGCGCATCATTCAGGCCGAGCTCACGCGGATTGTTCACAAGCAATCGCGTCTGTTTCATCGCATCCTCCGCCAGTGCAGGCAAATCCGATGCTGCAATCCCAACGTCGCGCAAGCGGGTGGGCAATCCCAAATCGCCGCTAAGCGCTTCCAGGTACTTTGCGAACGCAAGAGCCTTCTCCTGGTCATCGCCCGTGACATCAGGCACTACAATGGCCGCGAGTTCGGCGTACATACTCGCAGCATCGAGTAGGTTGAACCGCATAACGGGCCCGAGAACGAGTGCGTTCGACAAGCCGTGTGGCACGTGGAATCTTGCACCGATTGGATATGCCAGCGCATGCACCGCAGCAACCGGAGCATTTGCGAATGCCATACCGGCCAGACAGGCTCCAATGAGCATGTTTTCGCGCGCAGCCAGGTCCGAGCCCTCAGCACATGCGCGGTGAAGGGAACCGGAGAGCAAGTGAAGGGCTTCGCGTGCGAGGCAATCGGAAATCGGGTTCTTCAATCGCTTGCTCGTGAACGCTTCCACCGCGTGCACCATCGCATCGATGCCGGTTGCGGCTGTGATATGCGAGGGAAGTCCCAACGTCAATTCAGCATCAAGCAGCGCCACATCAGGCAGCAGAACCGGGGAAACCACCCCCTTCTTTTCCCCCACACCCGTCGTCACGATGGAGATGGGAGTAACTTCTGAGCCCGTTCCAGCGGTCGTTGGAACGAGAATAAGCGGCAGGCGCGGCCCCTTTACTTGATTGACCCCATAAATCTCATCAAGCCGCTCATCACTACAAGCCAGCAACGCAGCCAACTTGGCCGCGTCCATCGAGCTTCCCCCACCGACGCCCACCACGCAGTCTGCAAGGCAAGCACGGGCGGCAGCCACGGCGGACTGAATCACGGCTTCCGGCGGATCCGCCTGGACATCCGAAAAGACCGTGGCGCGCAGACCATGCTGTGCAAATCCCGCAAGAGTACTTTCGAGGATTCCCGTAGCAAGCAAGCCGGCATCAGTGACGATGAGCGCACTCCGGTAGCCCATTGCGGCAACGCGCTCGTGCAGCTTCGCCGCGCCGCCACGTTCGACAACCATTGACCGGGTATTGTGAAATTCGAAGTTCTTCATGGCGAGATTCAAGTGCGTTTGTCACTTGCATTATTAGACTATTAAGAGCGTGATGCAAGGAGAATTTGCAGACGCATGGGTAGTGATGACCGAAAAGCCACTTGCGTTACTGGCGCGAGCGCCGCCCTTCTAGAAGAGCCGTATGCGTAGCTCAGCAGTGCTTAGCCCAACCAAGATACGTCTATTGCATCGCATTCATTCGGGCGCTAGGCGTCGGGACTGCGCCGACGGTACGAACGAAAAAAGCGCCGCCAGAAACATCCTGGCGGCAGCAAGACCCCGACTAAAAAACGCCCCGTCGTCAGGACGTCTGCGATCAGTTCGCAACCGCGGCAGTTACGATTCCGGGGGAGCCCCCGGAAGAAGCTGAAGTCTTACCTCGGCGGTCGACTCGCGAACGTCTTCCACCAACCCTCCAGCCCACCAACGATGCCGCTTCGGAACGTCAGCACACAGACAACAAAGACCCCGCCGACCACCATGGAAACGGATTCGCCGAGGGAGCCGAACCAGGCTATGCCAGTGGCACTAGCCAGGAAGTCACCAATGTCGCCAAGCTTGTTCTCGAGCGCGACGATTACAAACGCGCCGACGATTGGTCCTGCCATGGTCCCGAGACCGCCCACGAGTGTCATCAAGATGACAGTGCCAGACATCGACCAGTGGACATCAGTCAGGGTTTCGAAGCCAAGTACTAACGCCTTGAGGGCGCCCGCGAGTCCGGAGAGCGCAGCAGATAGAACGAAGGCGAAAAGTTTGAAGCGTGCGGTGTCGTAGCCTAGTGAGATGGTGCGCGGTTCATTTTCCTTAATCGCCCGAAGGATTTGTCCAAATGGCGAATGCACAATGCGCGCAATCAATGCAAACGCCGCGACGATGATCACTAGTCCGACGTAGTAGAGGGTCGTGTCGTCGGATAGCGGTAGCAGACCGAAGAGCTTTCCACGAGGAATACCCTGCAGGCCATCCTCACCACCTGTAAACGGAGTCTGCAGGAAGAAGAAAAATAGCATCTGTGCAAGTGCCAGCGTAATCATGGCGAAGTAGATACCCTGGCGACGAATTGCGAGCGAGCCAACGACGTAGCCAAGTCCCGCGCCAGCAGCAAGGCCGATGAGTAAGCCGAGTTCCGGTGTGACGCCCCAGGCCTTCATAGCGTAGCCGCCAACATATCCGGCGGCGCCGAAGAAGGCCGCATGCCCAAACGAAAGCAGCCCCGTGTATCCAATCAATAGATTGAAGGCACATGCGAACAGCGCAAAGCACAGAACTTTCAGCAAGAACACAGGGTAAGCGCCAATCCACGGGGCCACCAGCAGTGCCCCCAAGAGCCCCGCGTAAAGCACGGCCGGCAGCCTCGCACCAAAGAGCCATGGCGCGCGCTGAAGCTCTGCATTCGTATCGACTACGGATTGACCGTTCATCACTTATCCCTCCCGAAGAGCCCCGCCGGGCGCAGCAACAGCACAATGACCATAATGAAAAACACGACCGTGGAGGACGCCTCTGGATAGATGACCTTGGTAATTCCCTCAACTACTCCAAGCCCGAGCCCGGTGACGATTGAGCCAAGAATTGAGCCCATACCGCCAATCACCACCACAGCAAACACAACAATGATGAGGTTCTGCCCCATTAGCGGCGACACTTGGACGACAGGCGCCGCCAAGACACCGGCAAGCGCTGCCAAACCGACACCACAGGCATAGGTCAGAGTAATCATGCGTGGAACATTCACGCCAAACGACTCGACAATCTTTGGGTTCTCCGTGCCGGCCCGCAGGTATGCACCCAGCTTTGTGCGTTCAATGACGAACCAGGTGGCAAGACATACGCTGATGGATGCACCCACGACCCAGGCGCGGTAGTTCGGGAGAATCATGAAGCCGATGTCAGTGGCGCCAGTCAATAGGTCAGGCGTCGAGTATGGGAGTCCGGACACCCCGTATGCGGAGCGAAAGATGCCCTCGATGACCAACGTAATGCCCAGTGTCAGGAGTAGACCGTAGATGTGATCGAGCTTGTATATCCAGCGAAGCATCGACCGCTCAATAGCTACGCCGATGGCAGCCACGATGAGCGGTGCCAACAGCAGCATCACCCAATAGCTTAGTCCGGCATACTGCATGCCCATCCAAGCCAACACAGCGCCCAGCATGAACAAGGCACCATGCGCAAAGTTGATAACGTTTAGCAAGCCAAAGATAACCGCCAGGCCCAGGCTGAGCATGGCGTAGAAGGCGCCGTTCACGAACCCCAACAGCAACTGCGACAGAATGGCGGGCAACGGAATTCCAAAAATTTCAGGCACGACAACTCCTTACACGCCAAGCAGCTCATGGAGCTTCGGCAATTTCTGCTCAAGTTCCTTCGATTCAAAATGCTCGACGATGCCGCCGTGTTCCATCACATAGAACCGGTCAGCCAGTGGCGCTGCAAACCGGAAGTTCTGCTCGACCATGACGACGGTGTAACCTTTCTTCTTGAGCATCAGAATCATGCGTGCGAGCGCTTGTACAATCACTGGCGCCAGGCCTTCGGAAATTTCATCAAGCAGCAGCAGATTCGCACCAGTTCGCAAGATGCGCCCCACCGCCAGCATTTGCTGCTCCCCACCGGACAAACGTGTGCCCTGACTCTGCCGACGCTCCTTCAGGTTGGGGAACATCTCGTATATCTCGTCCTCCCCCATGCCAGTCCCGGCGGTCTTCAGTTGCGGTGGCAGCAGCAGGTTCTCCTCACACGAAAGGCTGGCAAAGATGCCACGCTCTTCGGGGCAGTAGCCAATGCCACAATGGGCAATCTTGTGCGTCGGAAAGTGTGTGGTTTCGGTGCCGTTGACCTTAATCGAACCGCGGCGGGCACCGGTCATCCCCATGATGGCGCGAAGCGTCGTGGTACGGCCCGCTCCATTGCGACCGAGTAGCGTCACCACCTCGCCAGAGCGAACTGTCAGGTCTACGCCATGAAGGATGTGGGATTCGCCGTACCAGGCGTGCAGGTCGCGGATTTCCAGCACAGGCGAACCACCCGTACCACTGGATTTGGGTGTTGTAGCGGCCATGATTAGTGCGCTCCCTCCAAGCCGGCCTCGGTCGAACCCATGTAGGCTTCAATTACCCGTGGGTCGCTCGAAACATCCGCATATGCACCCTCAGCCAGAATTGCTCCCCGCTGCAGAACCGTAATTCTGTCCGCAATGGACGAAACCACGTTCATGTTGTGCTCGACCATCAGGACCGTACGCCCGGTAGAGACCTTTTTGATGAGCCGCGCGACTCGGTCGACGTCTTCATGCCCCATTCCCTGGGTTGGCTCATCCAGCAGCATCAATTGCGGCTCCATGGCGAGCGTCGTGGCAATCTCAAGTGCGCGCTTACGCCCGTATGCAAGGTTGACAGTTATCGTGTCGGCCATTTCTGCAAGCCCCACTTCATCCAGTAACTCCATCGCTGCGTTATCGAGCATCTTGAGAGATTTGTCCGATCGCCAAAACTGAAACGCGGTACCTAGCCTGCGCTGCAGCCCCACACGTACGTTTTCCAGCACGGTAAGGTGAGGAAAGACTGCAGATATTTGGAAGGACCGGATGACACCCCGGCGGGCAACTCTGGCGGGAGCCTCGTGGGTGATGTCAATGTCGTTGAAGTGAATGGTTCCCGCAGAGGGCTCCAGGAATTTTGTGAGCAGATTGAAGCAGGTGGTCTTCCCTGCTCCGTTGGGTCCAATCAATGCGTGAATCGAACCGCGCTGCACGGAGAAGCTGACGTCATTGACAGCGGTAAATCCTTTGAAGGATTTGCTTAGGTTTCGAACTACCAGGATGGAGGATGACATCGCAATTCGTCATGTTTGAAGGTGCGCCTCGCCCCGCCAGAATGCGCTATGCATTCAGCGTCTTTATCCGCAGCGGCAGGCCTGCCGCCGAGGAGAAAGTTATTAAGGGGTGGTTACTTCCGGACTAGCGGGCACTTGCTCTCGGCAAGCGGGCGGAAGGCTTGGTCAGCGGGGATCGTCTTCAGTAACGTCATGTAGTCCCAAGCGTACTTGGACTCGCTAGGTTTCTTCACCTTATAGACGTACATGTCGTGCACCATTCTTCCGTCGGCACGGATGCGACCGTTTGTCGCGAAGAAGTCATTGATTGGCATCTCTCTCATCTTGGCCATCACAGCGCCGGCCTCGTCAGTACCTGCTGCTTGCACCGCCTTGAGGTAGTGCATGGTCGATGAGTAGTCGCCAGCGTCTCCCATATGAGGCATGCGCTTCATCTTTTCATTAAAGCGCTTCGACCATGCGCGCGTCGCGTCATCGCGATCCCAGTAGAACGCCGTCGTGAGGACGAGCCCCTGTGCCTCCTTCAAGCCAAGCGCGTGGATGTCGGTATCCCATACCAGCAGACCGGCAATGGTTTGCTTTCCTTGAGTCAAACCAAACTCTGAAGCTGCCTTCATCGCATTGACGAAGCCCTTGCCGGAACCGGCCATGGCCACCACCTTCGCCTTGGAAGCCTGCGCCTGAAGCAGGAATGACGAGTGATCGCTTGCGTCGACGGGATAGCGAAGCGAGCCGACAACGTTTCCGCCGTCAGCCTTAACCACCTGAACCGCATCCGCCTCAAGCGAATGGCCGAAAGCGTAATCAGCGGTGAGGAAGTACCAGGTATCGAGCTTCTGCCCGATTAGCGCTTTCGCCGTGCCGGTGGCGAGAGCATAGGTGTCATATGCATAGTGAATGCTATTTGGGGTACAGCCTTCGCCGGTCAGGCGGGATGAACCAGAGCCGTTCACGATAGCAATGCGATTCTTCTCTTTCGCAACGTTCACGACCGACAGTGCTACGGCGGAATTGATCAGGTTCGTCACCATGTCCACGCCGCGTGTGTCAAACCATTCGCGCGCACGGGTAGCCGCAACGTCTGGCTTGTTCTGGTGGTCGGCAACGATGACCTCAATCGGCTTCCCGAGAACCTTCCCGCCGAAATCCTGGACCGCCATCTTTACGGCCGTCACCGAGCCCTCTCCCGACTCGTGAGAAAACTGGCCTGACATATCAGTCAACACACCAATCCGCACAACGTCGTCCGATACCTTGGACTGAGCAAGCACGTTACCGCCGCTGACACACAGCGCCATAAACGAGCCCAATACAGCACTTCTGTTCATCTTTGTCTCCTTCACTGAAATCCCTCGATGCAACCGCCAACGTTGGCGCCGACGGCCCGTGAATTCATATTTATTGGACGCAGCGTAGCCAACTACATCCACTTATGCAAGTAACTTTTTTCATAGCGGGCAACTTGAGCAAGGCACGGGGCCTTCGAGGGAGGATGAGGAGTATGGGCACTCCGCTGTCTAGGTGCTCTATGAAGCAGGTCGGAAGGATCAGCAGCGGTGGAAGACGATCATTCAGAACGGAAGCAACGAAAAGCTGCCATCTTCGGAACACAAGGCAACTGCCGCCGGCACGGATAATTGTGTTATGCAAGCGACAATTCTGCCTGAAGGCCGGCCCAAGGCTCTCCTGAAGGAGAGCGCGCAAATGTTGGGGAGGCCGATTTCGTCAGGCGCTCCAACTTTCCGCGAGCATGTCGCGGTTTATGCGGTTCGATGGCCAGTGCCAGTTCGGTGATGCTGGCTCGATGGGGATTGGCTGTGACGCTAGGCCGTGAGCTCAAGCGCCGAAACGCGATGGGGTGAGAGTTCACCGTTCAAAGCCGCGACCCTGACCTGCTCCCGCGTCGCTGATCGCTAAGACGCTGCCATGATAGGACTGGCTGAGCGCCCCAACTTCACGTCCTGACGTTCGCGGCCGGCGGCTCTTCCAGAAGCCTGGCCTTCATGATCTTGCCCGCAGGTGTCAATGGTAGAGAATCGCAGAACAAGATTTGGCGTGGCACCTTGTAATCGGCCAGCAGCGTATGGCAGTAATCGATAAGCGATTGCGCCGTTGGTTGCGTGCCGGCCTTGGGAACTACGTAGTAACGCCCCACTTCCCCAAGCACCGGATCCGGAACGCCAATGCCGGCAACCATCAGCACGTCCGAATGACGCAACAGCACATTCTCAACTTCGATCGGGTAGACATTGAAGCCTCCCTGCACGAACATCTCTTTGCTTCGGCCCATTAGGGTGACGAGACCCGCGTTATCGCGATAACCGAGATCCCCGGTATGTAACCACCCATCCGAGAAGGCCGCTGCCGATTCGACAGGCATATCCAGATATCCGGCAACGACTAATTCACCACGGATCCACAGTTCTCCCGTTTCCCCTTCCATCGCGTCGCGCCCATCTGGAGTCGTAATCCGCAGCTTGACGCCGGGCAACGGCATGCCGACAGAGCGAACCGTCGCTTCAAAATCGCTATCCCATGGCGACATCAGCGCCGCTCCCGACGTCTCCGACAAGCCGTAGAGATTCATCACCCTCGCCTGTGGAAACGTGTGCTGAAGCTGCTGCAGGAGGGTCGGGTCCGCGTTCGCCCCACCTGTTATCACCAGCCTGACGCGCTGCCGGTCGAGCCGGCCGATCGCCTCCTCTCGCAACAGCAGCGTATGCATGGTTGGCACGCCGGCGATGATGGTGGGCGGAAATGCCAGCATGTCCGAGATGACCTGCCTGGGACTGAAGGCAGGAATCAGCAGACTTGTGCCCCCGCCTAACAGCATGGCAAGAAAGCCGCACGTGAGGCCACCGACGTGGTTGAGCGGCAAGGCAAGCAACATCAGGTCGTCTGGCCCCAGGCGCAAGTGTCTGCATTGTGCTGCTGCCGAGGCAAGCTGACTGCGATGCGTAATCAATGCCCCCTTTGGTCTGCCTGTGGTTCCCGACGTGTAGATCAGGACCAGTGGATCGTCCGGGGCGGTGTTTGCCTGGGCTTGCTCAAGCTTCGCCTTGTCGACCGCGGTGGCATGCAATATGTCCAGGCACTGCCCCGCCGGAAGGTCGGGATTTCCCGTGAAGAAGTAGCGCTGCACGGTAGGCAGCCGGTCACTCATGCCCGCGAAGTAAGCGACGTAATTCATATCGCCCGCCACAGCAGGTGCAATGATCGCCCTCACCTTCGCATGGTTGACGATGTATTCGATCTCGCTTTCACGGTAGCGCACACTGAGACCGACCAGAATTGCCCCGATCTTGGCCGCTGCCAGATACGCCAGTAGCCATTCGGGTCGGTTAAGGCCAAGTATTCCCAGTCGGTCACCCTTACTGAAGCCCAGATCCAGCAGGCCGCATGCAAGATGATCCGAATCCCGGTCGAGTTCAGCAAAGGTGATTGGGCGGCCCTGGTAAATCAGTGCTGCCCGGTCCGGTTGCTGGGCCACATTTCTTTTGAGTGCCGTCCAGACGCGATCGATGTTGACTGGTTCATTCATGCTCTGTTCCCAATGTATGTGGTATGTACCTGAATGAAACTGCGCCCTGCCTGAGGCGCCGGGTGTTCACAGCGTCTGTGCAGCGAAACAGTCTTCGTGCTGCTTGCGCAAAACATGCTTCTGGATTTTTCCGGTGGCAGTCAGAGGAAGTGAGTCGATAAACTTCACGGCCTTTGGGACCTCGAACTTGCCGAGATTGGCGCGGCAATGGTCAATCAACTCCCGCTCAGTGCAGGTGGCATCTGCCTTCAGCACGACGAATGCACAGATGGCCTCGCTCCAGTGAGGATGCGCGAGGCCCACCACGGCGACGCCTGCCACAGCCGGATGACCGAGGATCGTGGACTCGACCTTGATGCTGGCAACGTTCTCTCCGCCGGTCTTGATCATGTCCTTCTTGCGATCAAGAAAGAGCAACTGGCCGCCGTCATCGACCAATCCCAGATCACCGGTGTGGTGCCATCCATACTTCTGCACAGCTTGGGTGGCCGCAGGATCCCTGAAGTAGCCAAGCATCACGTTGGGCCCGCGATGCACGATTTCGCCCACCTCTCCCGGCGCGAGCAGCTTGCCGTCATCATCCATGATCGCGGTTTCGCATGCCGCGGTAGATACGCCCCAGTAATTGGCATCGCGCTGCGGATGCTCAACCGGGCGGAAGTTCATGGTGACCGGATATATTTCCGTCTGCCCAGTCACCAGCATGATGTTGGAACTCATCGTCTCGGCGATCTTGTTGACGAGCGGGCGCGGCATGGGTGCCATGGCATAGATGCAAAGCCGCAGCGATGAAAAATCCGCCATCGGCGCCTGAGGATCGGCCAGCATCGCGCCGTACATCATGGGCAGGCCAACAAGTACAGAAATCTTTTCCCGCGCGATGGCAGCGATCACCGCTGGGGCGCTGAAGCCGCGCGCGACTACCAGGCATGAACCTGCCGAAAAGGCCGTGGCCGCGACCACATGCTGGCCACAATGAAACAGCGGCAATATCCCGCTCACGACGTCCTTTTCCGTAAAGGCAAACGTCGATAGGTTGGCGAGCATCGCGCAGTACACGGACGCGTGCGAATGCACGGCGCCCTTGGGATTGCCCGTGGTGCCGCTCGTGTACATGATGAGCGCGGGCTGCTGGCTGTCGATGTCGACTTCCGGCAAGGCCGTCGGGCGCCCGCGCGTCACGCTCTCGAGCGTCGCACCGCTGGCACTTCCCCCGCCGACGCTGGCCATAACGACCGGCAGGCCAAGGTCGTCGAGCAATGCCGCCATCTGCGGCTGCAGGCAGAATGCTTCATCGGCCACGATGCAAGAGACCTCCGCATGGCGCAGGATGTAGCGAATCTGGACCGGATCGAGCTGGATATTGACTGGCACCCAGATATGGCCCGCCTTGTGGATGCCATGAATGGCCGCCAGCATATCGGCTGAGTTCGCACACAGCGTAGCCACCTGAACGCGCCTCGGGTGTGCTTCAAGCAAGTAGTTGGCAAATTGGGAGCTGAGATCATCCAGTTCCCGGTAGGACAGGCGGCGATCGCCATCCACGATGGCCAGCCGCGCGCCGAACTTGGCGGCCGTCCGATACAGCACGTCGCCGAGGGCAATACGGCGGATACGCCGGCTCTCGGCCGACACGAGCAAGTTTTCCATCATTGTCTCCTCTTATTTTCGCGTCGCTCATACCTCGCAAGCTCAGCCTGCCGGGTACGCCATCTGTTCCTTTGCCGCCGCCTCGATCATCGGCTTGACGCTTTCGATGGCGCCGCCGCCGTCGCATGGAATGATGGCCCCCGAGACATAAGACGCGGCAGGTGAAGCCAGGAACATGGCCAGGTTGGCGATATCTCCGGCGGTGCCAAGCCGGCCGAGCGGGACCAGGCGCTCTACCGGGGAACCGCTCCCATCGTCCTGAGGCGCAAGGCGGCGCATCCCCTCGGTATCGGCAATCGGTCCCGGGGAGATGGCATTGACACGGATGCCGGTGCTACCCCATTCGATCGCAAGCACTCGCGTGAGTTGGTCGACCCCTGCCTTGGCGGCACAGACATGTGCCTGATAGCGAATCGGAACGACCGACTGCGGTGCCGTGATGTTGATGACCGAAGCGCCCGGGCTGGCGAGGTGAGCAAACGCCTGGCGCATCACGTGAAATGTGCCGTTGAGATCGATATCGACCACCACCTTGAAGCCATTGGAAGAAAGCTGATTGACCTCGGCAAGAAAATTTCCAGCGGCGCCGGAAACCAGCGCGTCGATCTTGCCGAAGCGCTCGCTGGCCGTCGCGAAGGCGCGTCCCACGGCATCGAAGTCGCGCACGTCGGCCGTCACCCCCAGCACTTGCGCGCCATGCTTGCTGAGCGCCGCCACTGCGGCGTCCACGTTCTCTTGCTTGCGGCTGGCCACGGTCACGTTGGCACCGTGTTGCGCAAAGGCGTGGGCGATGCCCAGATTGATACCGGTGGTGCCGCCGAAAACAAAGACGTGCCGACCAGTGAAGTCGAAAGATACGCTCATGGAAAGGGCTCCTGTTGTAGTGGCTTTCGCCCGCCGTCAGCGCACCGCGCGCAGCAGTTCCTCGGCAATGATCATGCGCCGCACCTCGCTGGTGCCGCCGCCGATCGTGGCGAGCTTGGCATTGCGGTAATGGCGGTTGACCTCCGTCTCCCAGATAAAGCCGGAGCCGCCATGGATCTGCACGGCCTTGTCGGTAACCGAGAGCAGCATCTCGCCAACCCGCAGGATGGAGGCCGCGCATAGCTTATGGAGATCGCCGCGGCCACCACCGCCTCGCTCCAGGTCGTTGCAGGCCGTCAGCGCACGGTAGGCCAGCGCACGCGCGGCCTCAAGTTCGACATACATGTCCGCCAGCATCGCTTGCACCATCTGGAACGAGCCGATTGGCTTGCCGAACTGCTGGCGGGTATTGGCATACTCGAGCGACAAGTCCAGGCAGCGCTGGGCCGAGCCAATACACGGCAAGGCCAGGAAGGCTCGCTCGATGTCGAGCCCGCTCATCACGACGGCTACACCGCGGTTCTCGCCGCCAATCAGGTTGCGCGCCGGCACGCGGCACTCGTCGAACACCAGCTCGCCCGTGGGAGCGCCGCGCCAGCCCATCTTGACCAGCTTCTGCGCCACGCTGAAGCCGGGAAATCCCTTTTCCACGATGAAGGCCGAGATCCCCTTGGCGCCCAGCGCCGGATCGGTCTTGGCATAGACCAGGATGACGTCGGCCACCGGACCGTTGGAGATGAACATCTTGCGGCCGTTGAGCACATAGTCGTCGCCATCACGCCTTGCCGTCGTGCGCATGCTGCCCAGCGCGTCCGAACCAGCGTCCGGCTCTGTCAGCGCCAGCGCACCCACCCACTCGCCGGAGCACAGACCTGGCAGGTAGCGCTGTTTCTGCGCGTCGGTGCCATTGCGCAGGATGTTGTTCAGGCACAGGTTCTCGTGCGGGCCCCAGATGAAGGCGGCATTGGCGTTCCAGTAGCCGAAGGCTTCCGCTACCATGCCGGCGGCGAACAGGTCCATGCCGGACCCGCCAAACTCAGGCGGTGCGGTAATGCCAAGATAGCCAGCGGCACCAAGCGCGGGCATCAGATGCTCGGGATACCAGTCATCATTGTCCATGCGGGACAAGAGCGGCGCCAGCTCAGCCCTGGCGAAGCGGAAGGCCTGATCGTAGACCTCGCGTTGCTCCGGCGAGAGGTCGAACTGGGAAGAGGATGTCGTCACAGCGTCTCCTGATAATCTTTTCTACGTTCGCTCAGATGCGCAGAATGCCCTGCTGCCGTTCGGCGAATGACGCGTTGAGCGCAGCGGAAAGCGCCACCCCCAGCGCATTGCGCGTATCGACCATATCGAGCACGCCGTCATCGCGAAGCTCCGAGGTCTGGTAGTACACACTGTTGCTGCGGTTGTAGTCGTGCTGGATCTGGTCGTGAATGGCCTGGATTTCTGCCGGGTCCGGCTGCTTCCCCTCGCGCGCCAGGGCCGCGATCTTTATCTGCGATAACGTACGGGCTGCCTGCTCGGCACCCATGGTGGCGCACTGCGAATGCGGCCACGCGAACAGGAAGCGCGGCTCGTAGCCGCGACCGGCCATGCCGTAGTTGCCGGCACCGAACGAGGCATGGCAGAGCACGCTGAACTTGGGCACGCGCACGTTGCTCTGCACCATGATCATCTTGGCGCCATCCTTGGTAATGCCGCGATGCTCGTAGTCGCGCCCGATCATGAAGCCGGTGATGTTGTGCAGGAACAGCAACGGCACGCCGTCGCGATCGCACAGTTCCATGAAATTCGTGGCCTTCTCCGCCGCCTCGCTGAAGAGCACGCCGTTATTGGCCAGGATGCCAATCTTGTAGCCCCACAGGTAGGCGTAGCCGCACACCAGCGTGGTGCCATAGTCGGGCTTGTACTCGTGGAACAGGCTGCCATCGACAAGACGCGCAATGACCTCCCGCATGTCGAATTGCTTCTTGATGTCGTCGGGGATGATTCCGTAGAGCTCTTCCGGATCATAGTAGGGCGCCTCCGGCTCGCGCGTGTCCAACGCCTGCTTGGGACGGCGGCGCAACGTGCCGACGATCTCGCGCGCGAGCGCGATGCCCTGGCTCTCCGAGTCCACTGCGTAGTCGGCGGTGCCGGAAATCCGCGTGTGAACATCGGCGCCGCCCAGTTCGGCTGCGCTGATGTCCTCCCCTGTCGCAGCCTTGACCAGCGGCGGCCCGCCCAGGAAGACGCCGCTGGAGCCACGGACCATGATCGAGTAGTCGGAGAGCGTCGGCACATAAGCACCGCCCGCCGTGCAATGGCCCATGGCGACCGCGACCTGCTCGACGCCGGCGGCCGACAGACGGCATTGGCTGTAGAACATGTGACCGCCCTCATGGAAAATATCCATCTGCATGGGCAGGTAAGCGCCTGCGCTGTCGACCAGGTGGACGATGGGCAGGCGGTTTTCCAGCGCGATCCTGAGGGCGCGAATCGATTTCCTGGCTCCCAGGGGATAGACAGCGCCACCCTTGATGGCGCTGTCATTGGCGAGCACCATGACCTCGCGGCCATTGACCACGCCGATTCCGGAGACGATACCCGCGCCCTTGATGTGCGCGTCATACTTGGCATGATTGGCTGCCAGTGGCGACAGCTCGAGGAATGGCGTTCCCGGATCGAGCAACAGGTCCAGGCGCTCGCGCACCAGCAGCTTGCCCTGGTCGCGCAAGCGCTTGACGTCGCGCTCCGGGCGCACATGGCGCACGTCGTGCATCATCGCCAGGAATTCCTCGCGCACGCGCAGGTTATGCGTGCGGTTGGCCTTGTAGCTCTCGGAGCGGGTGTTGATGCGGGACTCGATGCGGCGCATGCTCATTCCTCCCTTGCTTCAAGCCGCACCAGCAGTGCGTCGCGGTCGAACACGTCCCCTTTCGCAAAGGGCAGCTCCGCGACCACGCCGTCGCGGGCCGCTTCGAGGTTGAGTTGCATTTTCATACTCTCGATGACAATCATGGTTTGGCCCGCACTCACGCGATCGCCGGCAGCGACCGCCAGTTCGACCACGGTGCCCGGCATCGGCGCCAGGCAGACGTCGCCCTCTTCCGCGTCGGCGTCGCCGCCGCGCACCGGATCGCGAAGCGTGACCGTCCACGCGCGCCCGAAGGCGTGGACATAAGCGGTCTCACCGTGCTGGGCGACCCAGACGACGTGGGTGCAGCTGCACAGCGTGAGTGCAAGACTGCCGTCCGGCTTGTCTTCCTTCACCACATCGGACGCCACGCCGTCGATATCGACCCGCCCGCCACGTGCATGGCGCACAAGCGCTACCTGATGGCGCCCGCCGGTGCCCAGTTCCGCTGTCAGCTTCATTCGTTTCTCCAGTCTTGCATCGCGCCATGGATCGCTGGTGGTGCAAAGCGCGCATCGGCTAGCGTGCGGTTGCTCAGCAATGCCGCTGCCAGCACCACTGCAGCCTGTTCCGGCGTCGGCGCCGGTATCTGCAGCGCAGCCTTGTGTTCTTCCAGAAAGCTGGTGTAAGTGTTGCCGGCGGCGAACTCGGCATGTGCCAGGACACGTTCGAGGTAAGCGGCGTTGGTGGTCACGCCAAGCACTACCGTGCGCGCGAGCACGGCACGCATGCGTTCGATGGCTTCGGCACGCGTCGCGCCGCGCACGATCAGCTTGGCCAGCATCGGGTCGAACGCCGAGGTCACGTTGTCGCCCTCTTGCACGCCCGCATCCAGGCGGAAGCCGTCCACCTCCGGCGGGTGAAACACCCGCAGCTTTCCGGTCGCCGGCATGAAATCGCGCTCGGCATCCTCGGCGCACAGGCGGCACTCGATCGCATGGCCCTTGAGTTGAATCGCGTCCTGGTTGAAGCCCAGCGACTCGCCCTCTGCAATGCGGATCTGCTCGGCGACGATATCCAGGCCGGTAATCATTTCCGTGACGGGATGCTCCACCTGAATGCGCGTGTTCATTTCGAGAAAGTAGAACGCCCCGGAAGGATCAACCACGAATTCCACGGTGCCTGCCGAGGCATAGCCCACCTCCCTCGCCAGGGCCACCGCCTGGGCGCCCATTGCCTCGCGTAGCGACGCATTAACGAACGACGATGGCGCTTCCTCGATCACCTTCTGGTGGCGGCGCTGGATCGAGCATTCGCGCTCACCCAGATGCACCACGTTGCCGTGCTGATCGCCCAATACCTGGATCTCGATATGACGCGGGCGTTCGATGTACTTCTCGAGGAATACCCGCGCATCGCCAAATGCGGCCTGTGCCTCGCTGGTGGTGCGCTCGAATGCCGCGCGACAGGCGTCCGGATTGGCATCGTGGATCACCCGCATACCCTTGCCGCCACCACCCGCACTGGCTTTCAGGATGACCGGGAAGCCGATCGAGCACGCCACGTCGAGCGCGTGGTCGGCATTGCGGATTTCGCCATCGTAGCCGGGAATCGTGTTGACGCCCGCTTCCTGCGCGATCCGTTTCGAACGGATCTTGTCGCCCATCGCATCGATCGCGTCAGCGCCAGGGCCGATGAAGCGGATGCCCGCCTCATCGAGGGCGCGGGCGAACTCGGCGTTCTCCGAAAGGAATCCAAAGCCCGGATGCACCGCATCCGCACCTGTCGCCCGGCAGGCCGCAAGTATGTTGTCGATCGACAGGTAGGTAGCCACTGGCGTGGCCCCGTCGATCCGGTAGGCCTCATCGGCCAGACGTACCGCCAGCGAGTCCTGGTCCGCTTCGTGATAGACGACGACAGCGCGCTTGCCCAGGCGCCGGCAGGTGCGGACGATGCGCGCCGCGATTTCACCGCGGTTCGCAATCAACACCGTATGGATGGGAGTCATGGCAGTGAGTCTCCGGATTGCTCGTGCTTGATGTTCGATGGCTGAATGCTTGCCGCGTACCGCTCCAGGGGGCCGTCCTGTGCCAGCCACGAATCAGGCACACGAATCGGCAGGTCCATCAGCATCTGCGCGTAGCTCTTGCCCTGCGGGTCATAGCGCAACGACGCAATGCCGCCCCCGCCGAGGACACCGCGCAGCAGGAAATTCAGTGCGTGGAAGCCGGGCAGTTCCCAGCGGTGCACGGTCCCGGTGAGGTAATGCCCGAAGAAAGCGCCGACCCGTTCGGTCGTCAGTTCCCGACGCAGAACCGGCAGGAACTCCGCGCGTCGCGCGATGATGCCGATGTTGGCGTCGTTACCCTTGTCGCCGCTGCGGCCCCAGGCCAGGGCGATCAGGGGGACTTCAGCGCAGTGCGAAACATCGGGTTCTACGACTGAAGCGGCCGGCTCCGCCGGCGCCTGCGGCTGGAGGGGCGTGCCGGGTTGCACCGCCACCGGAATCTCGGCACCACCCAGCTCCACCTGGACGGGCACGCGGCACTTGTCGAGCAGGAACGAGAACAGCCGGACCACTGGCGAGGGCGACGGCCGGCCGCCGAACAGGCCGGTGGTGCCTTGCGCCATGGCGACCCCGGCCTGGGTCATCTCCCGGCCGAACAGATCGAGCGCGCTCTTGTCGTCATGGCGTAGACCGATCTTGAGTACCACCTCGCGCGCGTCGTCGGCATGACAACCTGTAGCGCCGTAGGTGTCTTCGGCGCCAATCACCTCAACCGAGGTTTCCCGATAGTCGCCACGCCCCGCCGACAGGTTCAGCCGGCGCGTACGTTCGATGATCGCCAGCCCCATGCGGCGGGCCTTGGCGGCGGCATCTCGCCCGGCCACCATCATCGTGGCGATCACGCGCCAGCCGTCGGCATAGGTGGCGCTCACCTTGTAGGTGGGCGTCGGTGCGCGGCCGAGCGCGCCGCGCACAAGCACGCGCTCCGGGCCTTGCTGCGTCAGCGTGACCTCGGTGAAGTCGCACACTACATCCGGCAGGATATAGGCGGCAGGATCACCGATCTCATACACGATCTGTTCGGCTACGGTGGCGGTGGTCACCATGCCGCCAGTGCCGTCGGGCTTGGTCACCGTAAAGCTGCCGTCGGCCGCGCACTCGACGATGGGATAGCCCATGTCCTCCCAGCCCGGAACCGCGGCCCAGTCGGTGAACAATCCGCCCGTGCATTGCGGGCCGCACTCGATCACATGGCCGGCGAGGCTGCCCGCCGCCAGCAGGTCATAGTCGGTGTCGCGCCAGCCAAACTCATGCATGAGGATGCCGAGCGTGACCGCCGAGTCCACGCAGCGGCCGGTCAGCACGATGTCGGCGCCGAGATCCAGCGCCGTGGCAATGGCACGCGCGCCGAGATAGGCGTTGCAGCTCTGCAGTCGACGGGGAAACGGTGCTCCCGTGAACATCTCCGTTGGAGCGAGCGCAGCGATCTCCTCAACCCGCGACATCAGGTCGTCGCCTTCGATGACGGCGATGCGCAACGTCACGCCAGCGGCTTCGGCTGCCATGGCCAGCGCCTGCCGGCATGCCCGCGGGTTGATACCCCCGGCATTCGACACCACGCGTATGCCGCGTTCGGCAATCGCGGGCATGAGCGGAGCCAGGGTCTCGACGAAGTCGGGGGGGTAACCCAGGTCGGGGTTTTTTGCCCTCGCCCGAGCAAGCAGCGACATCGTGATCTCTGCAAGATAGTCAGACACCAGATAGTCGATCCTGCCGCTATGGACGAGCTGGGCGGCGGCTTCTGCGCTGTCTCCCCAGAAGCCGGACGAGCAGCCGATAGCAATCCTGCGCTCAGTCATGGCGCGCCCCTTCGATGCTCGGCCAGCGCGGCTTGCGCTTTTCGGCGAAAGCGGCCATGCCCTCGCGGGCTTCGTCGCTGCCGGCCAGCCGCTCGATCATCAGTTCGGCATAGGCAAGGGTCTGGTCCACGGACATGTCCTGCATCAAATCGAGCGCTTGCTTGCCCAGTCGCAGCGCATTGGGCGAGTTGGCTTCGAGCCGGGCGATGACGTCTGCGACTTGGCGGTCCAGTTCCTCGGCCGGCACGGCGCGATTGATCAGGTGGTAACGCTCGGCCTCTGCCGCGCTCAGGGGCTCACCCAAGAAGGCCATCTCCCAATAGCGGCGCCGCGGCAACTGGCGGATCAGGTAGGTAGTAATCATCATGGGGAACACACCGACCTTCACTTCGGGCGTGCCAAAGCGCGCATGTTCGGCGGCAAGCGCAAGGTCGCAGGCCGAGACGAGGCCCAGCCCGCCGCCAAGGGCGCTGCCGTTGATGCGCCCGATGATCGGCTTGTGGCAGGCGCGCATGGTCCGGTACACCTGTACCAGCGGATTCTCCGCGCGCCCCGTGGCGAACGTGCTCGCGGCGTCGCCCTTCAGGTCGGCCCCTGCGCAGAAGGTACGATCCCCCGCCGCGGTGAGTACCACCGCGCGAATCGCATCATCGTCAGTTGCGATACGGAACGCGTCGCCCAGTCCCGCAGTCATGGCGCGATTGAGCGCGTTGTGGGCGTCGGGCCGGTTCAGGGTGAGCCAGAGCGCGTTGCCCCTGCGCTCGACAAGGATGGGTTCAGACATCGACTCTCTCTTCGATCAGGAAAAGCGCGAAAAATCAGGCTGGCGCCGCGCGAAAAAGGCGGAGATGGCTTCTTGCATCTCCTCGGAGGCAAAACAGGTCTCAAGCGCTTTACCCTCGGCCGCGGTCGCGGCGGCCAGGCCTGCGCGGTGGCCCATCCTGAGCAGGCGCTTGCTGGCCCGCATCGAGGCGGGCGGAAGCGCCGCCAGTGCGGCCGCGGTTGCATCGGCCCGTGCCATCAACGCTTCTGACGGCAGCACTTCATTCACGATGCCGGCGCGCAAGGCCTTCTCGGCATCAAATGTCTGGGCCAGCAGGACCAGTTCGTTCGCGAGCCTTAGTCCGGCATGCAGCGGCAGCAGGTAGCTGGAGCCAAATTCCGGCACGAGGCCAAGTCTGGTGAATGGCAACTGGAACGTCGTTCCTGCGGCCACGAAAACGAAGTCGCAATGAAGAAGGAGCGTCGTGCCCCCACCGATCGCGCTGCCGTGCACGGCGGCAACGATGGGCTTGTCGAAGTCCTCCAGACGCATCAGCAGCCGGGCGAAGGCCGAGCGGACGTAGCCCTCCGGCAACGGGCCGGCCTGAAAGCCACGCAGGTCGCCGCCAGCACAAAAGGCTTCGCCCCGCGCACGGAGCAGCACCACCCGGGTCCGCTCGTCTCGCTGTGCTTCATAGAGGCGTTGCTCCAGCTCGCCAAACCACGCCTCGTTCATCACGTTTCGTGAGTCGTGCAATCCAAACGTCACTGTCAGCACGTGTCCACTACGTTCAACGTCGAAATTCTCGTTCACTTGTCTCCTCCCTCTTGGGCATTCCAGGTCACAACTGACGACTGCCCGACCGCGGTGTGAGGAAGTGTAGGAACGTCGAATTAAAAAAGCAAGTGATTGGTTTATTTATGAGCTACACTCAATCCGCAAATCGGGGGCGGTGACTTCAGGCAGCGCGTCTAGCGTCTAGAATGACGCCCGCCCCGAACAGAGTGAATTGAGCAAGAGATATGGCGCGACCGAAACGCGAAGAAATCAATGACGTCAATCGCCGCAATGACCTCGTCATCGCAGCGGCGTTGCTGTTCAAGGAGAAGGGCTACCACGGCACGACCATGCGCGACATCGCGCGGGCCATCAATATGCAGGCAGGCAGCCCTTTCTATCATTTCGCCAGCAAGCAGGATCTGCTGTTCGCCGGCGTGGAAGAAGGACTGCTGGGCTGTTTGGCTGACCTGGAGGCAATCGATGCCCAGACGATGCCGGCGCTGGATTATTTCCGCGCGCTGGCGCGCGCGCATCTGCGACGCTTGCTCGAGGCGTCAGGCGGTATGGTTCCCATGGTGGTGGATGAATGGCGCTATCTGGAAGGTCCGCAACTCGAAGCCGTGCTGGCGATTCGCCGCCGCTTCGAGGCATTGTGGCAAGCCGCGTTCGCTCGCCTCAAGGACGGTGGCCACATCAGACGCGCGGACGCAATGGCTTGCCGCTTCTTTCTTAGCGCCTTGCATGGCACGGTGCGCTGGTACAAGGCGGACGGTCCTTTGTCGCCTGAAGCACTAGCCGACGAACTGGTGGATTGCACGCTCTGTAGTGCCACAGATTACTGAGTCGGCAAATGTTGCACTGGCTGTGATTATCAAGCGCATGGTTCGCTGCCACCCTTGCAATACCATCGGCTGTCGAACTGCCGCGGACTCGGTGTTGGTTCAGGAGTGCATCAGGAGCCGGTCGTCCGACGTTGATCGACAGTCACGCCGTCCTCTTCGCGCGCGGCCAGCGCATTGCGCGCGCCGCAGATCGGGCAGTGGAGCAGCGGGCCTTGGCCCTGGTTGGCGACGACCACTTCGGTGGACTCCCAGCGGGTTGCGCAGGATGGGTTCAGGCCGGCGTCGTTGGGGCTTTTTCATTGGCGCGGTTCGTAGCACGAGATAACGCGAGCTTGCCGGGATTTGGAGCCAAGGCCGATCCAGCCCATCCAGCACGGCGTCGACTTGCCGATTTCGCAGCGTGTCCCCACGCATTTAGAGCGGGGGACTGATATGCATCACTTGCCGCTGCGGTAGTTAGTCGCCGGCCTGCCCCGTCCGCCCCGCCATCCGCCGGCCGGCGCTGGCGGTGTCACCCAGCGATGGCCCCAGGTTCCGGGATTGGGTGGAACGCGCGGAGGCCCGCGGCCGGCTATATTGGCAGGGTGTTCGGGCGTCTTGCAGTCGGCGGTGTCGCGGGTTGGAGTGGGGGCGCCAGCAATTGGCGCGAAAACAAATGGGACGATGTAATGTTTACCCGAGGGCATTCAGAGTTACCTGATAATCCCCATTATCAGGTTTGAATCGCGCCCCATGTCCAGCGAGGTAGAACTTCCAACTTACCGGCCAATATGCCCTGTTGGCTGCGGACGGTGCGCCGTCACGCACCGCCTCGCTCGCCCCAACCATCAGCGCGACAGAAAATCGATCACCATTCGGTTGAACGCTTCAGCATGTTCCCACTGCGCCCAATGCCCGCACCGGTTGAAGATATGCATTTGCGCATCCGGAATGCCGGCGAGCAGACGCAGGCCCACGTCCATCGGCACAAAGCGGTCGTCCCTTCCCCAGATGACAAGCGTGGGCGCGGCGATTTCGCCCAGGCGCGCCCCGTAATCGTTGAACTGCCGGGGATTTGCCGCCAGGCTTTTGACAAAATTTTCCAGGTGCTCGCGCCGCGCCAGCATATTGTCCAGGCGGGCCTGCATCAGCTCCTCGGTGAGGGCGCTCGCGTCATAGACGAAGACGCTCATCATCCGCTTGAGATTGTCGATGGTCGGCTCGCGATAGAGGCCGTTGAGCAGCTTGATGCCTTCGGTCGGCATCGGCACGAACTGGCTCGGGCCGCCGGTGCCGCCGCCCATCAGAACGAGCTTGCCCACGCGCTGCGGATTGGCCAGCGCGAAGGCCACGGCGCTGTGGCCGCCCATCGAGTTGCCGATGACATGGACCCGCTCGATTGACAGCGCGTCCAGCACTGCCTTGAGCACCTGGCCGTTCAGTTCTGAGCGTGAACCGGTGTTGACCACGGGGTCGCTCTTGCTCCAGCCCGGGCAGTCCACCAGCAGCACACGGTAGCCTGCCGCCACCAGCGGCTCGACATTGCGGCTGAAGTTCGCCCAGCCGCTGGCGCCGGGGCCCGAGCCATGCAGCATGACGACTGTCTCCGCGCCCGTGCCGGCATCGTTGTAGTGGATGCGGAAGGCGGTCTCTCCGACCTGCACGGAGACGAAGCGGCTCGTCGAGGCCTCCGTGATGACTTGTTCTGTCGCATTCATGATGATCTTCCTTCCAATCACTGCTGCGCCGCGGACTTGCGCTTGATGAGGTCCAATGCGACGTCAACGATCATGTCTTCCTGGCCGCCTACCATCCGGCGCCGGCCCAGCTCGACGAGGATGTCGACTGTCTTCAGGCCATACTTTTTCGCTGCCACTTCGGAGTGGCGCAGGAAGCTCGAGTAGACGCCCGCATAGCCGAGCGCCAGCGTTTCGCGGTCGACGCGCACCGGGCGGTCCTGCAGCGGACGCACGATGTCGTCGGCGGCATCCATCAGCGTGTACAGATCGGTGCCGTGGTTCCAGCCCATGCGCTCCGCAGCGGCGATGAACACCTCCAGCGGCGCATTGCCCGCGCCGGCACCCATGCCGGCCAGCGAGGCGTCGATGCGGTCACAGCCTTCCTCGACCGCGACGATCGAGTTGGCCACTCCAAGCGACAGGTTGTGGTGAGCATGCATGCCGGTCTGCGTATCGACGTTCAGCACAGCCTTGATCGCGCGGAAACGGTCGCGTACATCGTTCATCGTCAGCGCGCCGCCGGAATCGACCACATAGATGCAGGTCGCGCCGTAGCTTTCCATCTTCTTCGCTTCGGCCGCGAGATGCTCCGGCGTGGTCATGTGGCTCATCATCAGGAAGCCAACCGTATCCATGCCGAGTTCGCGTGCGTACTCGATGTGCTGCTTCGAGATATCGGCCTCGGTGCAGTGCGTGGCCACGCGCACGACACGTGCGCCAGCGTCATAGGCGGCCTTCAGGTCGTGTGTGGTGCCGATGCCCGGCAGCAGCAACGTGGCGATCTTCGCGTGTTCCACCACGTCGGCCACGGCGGAGATCCATTCAAGATCGCTGTGCGCGCCGAAGCCGTAGTTGAAGCTCGACCCCTGCAGGCCGTCGCCGTGCGCGACCTCGATGCTGTCGACCTTCGCCCGGTCGAGCGCGCGGGCGATGTCCTGCACGTTCTGGATCGAGTACTGGTGGCGCACCGCATGGCTGCCGTCGCGCAGCGTCACGTCGGAGATATAGAGTTTCTTGGCCGAGGTGTTCATGCGCAGGCTCCTTCAATGGTGGCAGTGGCGCCCAGCATCGCTTGCGCCACGCGCTCGGCCGTGGTCAGCGCGGCCGAAGTCATGATGTCGAGATTGCCTGCGTAGGCAGGCAGGTAATGGGCAGCGCCCTCCACTTCGATGAACACCGAGGTCTTCAGCCCGCTGAAGTGGCCCAGGCCCGGCACATTGAGCGGCGCGCTGCTCGGGATTTCGTCGAACTGCACGGTCTGCTTGAGGCGATAGCCGGGCACGTAGGCATGCACCGCGCGCGCCATGGCCTCGATCGATGCCTCGACCTGCGCGCGGTCGGCCAGTTCGGACAGCGTGTAGACGGTGTCGCGCATCATCACCGGCGGCTCGGCCGGGTTGAGCACGATGATGGCCTTTCCCTTCACGGCGCCGCCGACAACTTCAATTGCCTTTGAGGTGGTCTCGGTGAACTCGTCGATATTGGCGCGGGTGCCGGGGCCCGCCGACTTGCTGCTGATCGACGCGACGATCTCGGCGTAGTGGACCTTCGCCACGCGTGACACGGCAGCGACCATGGGGATGGTCGCCTGGCCGCCGCAGGTGACCATGTTGACGTTGGGAGCATCCAGGTGCGCATCGAGGTTGACCACCGGCACGCAATACGGCCCGATCGCTGCGGGAGTCAGGTCGATCATGCGCAGGCCTGGCTTGTTCCGGCGCAGCAGCGCATCGTTCTTCACGTGCGCGCCGGCCGAGGTGGCATCGAACACGAAGTCGATATCGTCGAAGACCGGCAGGCGGGTCAGCCCTTCGGCACCCTCATGCGTGGTGGCCACGCCGAGGCGTGCGGCCCGTGCGAGCCCGTCCGAGGCCGGATCGATGCCGACCATTGCCGCGATCTCCAGATGCCTGCCGTTGCGCAGGATCTTGATCATCAGGTCGGTACCGATATTGCCCGAGCCGATGATTGCTGCTTTGAGTTTCTTGGAAGCCATGTCTTTCTCTCTTTCACTCTGCGGCGAACGCCGCAAGGACGCTGCCGATACCGCTGATGCGCGCTTCGTAGCACTGGCCCGGTTCCACCGGGACCATTGGCCCGAGCGCACCGGTCAGCACCAGGTCACCGGCGCGCAGGGGATCGCCCAGCGATGCCAGCTTGCGCGCCAGCCATACCGCGGCGTTCAGCGGATGCCCCAGGCAGGCGGCGCCTTTGCCAATTGAGACCCGCTGCTCGCCCCGAAACATCTCCATCTGCACGCCCTTCAGGTCCAGACCGGCCAGCGGCACCGGCACCGCACCCAGCACCACCAGGCCGCTGGAGGCGTTGTCGGCCACGGTGTCGACAAAGGAGATGTTCCAGTTCTCGATGCGGCTGCCGACGACTTCGATGGCCGGCAGCACGTAGTCGACCGCATTGATCAGGTCTACCAGCGTGGCATCGGGGGCGGTGACGTCGCGCTTGAGCACGAGTGCCACTTCGGCCTCGGCCTTGGGCTGCAGCGTGCGCGCAACTGGAATGGGTTCGTCGTCGCCGTACACCATGTCGGCAAACAACGTGCCAAAGTCAGGCTGGTCCACGCCAAGCTGGCGCTGCACCGCTAGCGAGGTCAGCCCGATCTTGCGGCCGACTACGCGACGGCCCTGGGCGCGCCACGCCTGCACGTTGGCACTCTGCACGGCGTAAGCCGTGGCGGCGTCGCCGGCGGCGATTTCCCCGCGCAGCGGCGCGACGGGAGTGCGGCTTTGCTCGGCGCGGCGCAGGCGTTCGGCCAGCGCTTGCACGATATGTGGATTGGTCATGTCGTTGTCCTTGTCTTTCAGGTCGGGCCTCAGACTGCCGGCTGCGCGTGCATGACGGCAAAGCCGGCAATCCATTCGGGGATGGCCCGGTAGTAATCGAGTTCGGCCTGGTACGGCCCGTTGGCGGCAAGCGCGGCAAAGGCGGTGATCCAGGTCCGGATCTCGTGGCCGGACTTTCCGCCCTCGCGGGTGATGGCCTGGTTGGTCAGGCCATCCACTGCGGTCAGGTCCCCGCTCGCCATGGTCTTGAGGAAGGCGCGGTCCCACTCGGGATTGAGCGCGCGCAGGTCGCTTTCGCCGGCGGCAAACGCCTGCGCGGCAGCCAGGGTGCGGGCCTGCCGCGCGGCCCGCGATTCCGGACTGGGATTGCGCCCTGCAATCAGCCGCTCAACGTTCTCCGGCGCGGCCGTGGCAATTTCCGGCACGGGCGGTTCATGGGATATACCGCCCGAACCCACCACCAGCACGCGCTTGTCCAGGCGTCCGGCAAAGCGCCCGATGGCGTCGCCCAGCAGCCGCGCGCGCCGGCAGCTTGCCATCGGGGGCGCCACCGAATTGATGAAGACCGGTATCACCGGATAGCGCTCGAGGCTGCCTGTCAGTATTTCCAGCGCCTGCGCGCAGCCGTGGTCGACCTGCATGCGGTACGACACCGCTACGTCGATATCGGCATCCAGCACGGCCTGCGCCAGCCCCTGTGCGGTATCGGACGGGACCGACAGCGGGCCAGCCAGGCTCTTGAAGTCTCCCACCGCGCTGGCGGCCACGCCGACGCAAAATTGCGGCATCAGGTCATAGAAGAAGCCGTTGTAATGGTCCGGCACAAAGGCGATCACGAGTTCGGGATCGAAGGCTTCGACGCGCGCGCGGGCGGCAGCCTGCGCGCGCTCGACTTCGGCAAGGATCTGCGGGGCCGGGTCGAAGTAGCCGTGCAACGGCGTGTGCGAGAGGCATTCAAGATGAAGCGGCATGCTTATGCTCCTGCCTCGGCGTGACGCTGGTCCGCGCGGAGATCGCGCCGGAGCACGACCGGCGCACCGCCGTAGGTCTTCTTGTTGATCCAGGCAGACAGTGCTGAATCCATATAGGCCGCATGTGCGGGAAACCAGTCCGTCAAGGCTTTTGCCAGCCGTTTGAGGTCCTGCAGCCCGAGTTCGCCGAGCAGCAGTTTTGCGTTGACCTTCTGCACGGCGTCGATGACGCGTTCGTGCTCGTCGATATGGCAATCGGCGGCCGGGAAATCCGTCTTCTCCATCCACGCCTTCTCGACGGCGAAATGCGTGTGTACATGCGCCTCGAGCTCCTGCAGGCGCGCTGCCGCCGTCTCTGGCGTGCAGCGTGCCAAGGCGTTCACCACTTCAACGAATTCCTGGTGCGCGTCATCGATCGGCCCATGGCCCAGCAACATGGCATCCGTCCACGTTAGCTCCGGGCACGCATCCGCGGCGGGCGGCGTGCCGATATCCGATGTGTCTTTCATTCGAATACTCTCCTGGCAAGTTCGCCAGCGGCAGTGGGTGCCGCTGGCGCCTGCCCCAAACTTTACCTGTCGGCGCCGATCAGCACCGCCACCATCACGGCGGGCTGCTCGCCGCGGTTGCGCCAGGCATGCCGCGTGCCGTTCTGGATGACGATGTCGCCAGCCTTGAGATGGCGGACTTCGCCGCCATCGACTTCCAGCCAGAGTTCGCCCGAAACGATGATGTCGTAGTCGACCGACGCGGTCCGGTGCATGCCGGAGCCATCCGCCTCGAAGGCTTCGGCCAGCCCGGGCAGGTGGCGCGCATACTCTTCGCCTGCCGCCGCGGGATCGAACTGCGGCGATGCCATCACGCTGTCGGGCGGGAACTGGACCACAAGCAGGCGCGTGCCGTGTGGGTCGGGGGTGACGGATCTGGCCGTCACGACCGGATCGGTGCCGTCCTGAGGCAGCGACGGAACGGCTTGCGTGGCCCATGCCAGCGTGGTCTGGAAGCCGGGGACCGCGGCATAGTCATGCGTGGTGGATACGGGGCCGTCCGAGACAATCACGGAACGCCCATTGCGCTCGCCGGTAACGATGCGTCTTAGCATTGCTTGCTCCTTTATCCGTTAGGGATCGGTTGCCGTGTCACTGCACGACAACCACGTTGACGAACCCGCCAGCGCGCTTTTCGGCGGTGGCGAGGGCTTCATTGACCTGATGCAGGCCGAAGCGGTGGTGCTCGAAGACACTGAGGTCGAGCGTGCCCGCCGCTGCCATGGCGGCAAGCTCCTGGCCTTCGGCCACCGAGAACCAGAGCGATCCGACCAGGCTGACCTGCGCGCACATCAGCTGATGCAGGTTGACGGGCAACGGATCCGACATCGCCCCGATCTCCACCATGCGGCCACCGCGCCGCAGCGCGGTGATGCAGTCCAGCGTGATCTGGTGCGAGGCACCTGGTCCGATCGCATCGACAAAGGCATCGGCGCCAAGGCCGTCGGTCTCGGCGCGGACCCACTCGGCCAGCGGCTGCGTCCCGTAGGAAAGGGTGCGGATACGCTGCGGGTCGAGCGCGCGCACGCGCTCCAGCAAATCGACGTTGCGCGCCACGCACAGGATCCGGGTCGCGCCCATGGCGCGTGCTATCTGTACGGCGCCGAGCCCGAGCGTGCCGGTGGCGCCGCTGATCAGCACCGTGCGTCCAGCCGCGACGCCGGCTTTGCGCAAGCCGGAATACGCCGTGCCGAGGTAGCCGAAACGCGCGGCCTGCTCGAAGGTGACCGCGTCGGGCAGCTTGATCAGGCCATCCGCCGGCGCGGTGGCAATTTCGCTGAAGCCGCCATACGGATACTGCTGGTACATGCGCCTGGACTCCGGCCCGAAGCCGAAATAGCCCTGGAAGGTGTAAGCCGTGCAGTTGATGGGTTCGCCGGTCCGGCATGCATGGCACGAGCCGCACGAACGCCCCGGGTTGATATACACACGGTCGCCTGGAACGATGCCGGTGACCTGGCTGCCCACTTCGGCAACGACGCCGGCGGTGTCCAAGCCGTAGATCGCGGGCAGGTCCGGCACCGTCAGATAGGCGCGTTCGCCATAGTTGCTCATCACGTTGCGAAGGTTGGGCACGACGCCCGACGCCCTCACGTCGATCAGCACATCGGTGGGGCGCAGCAGGGCCGGGCGCGGAATCGTGTCGAGCCGGAAGCGGCCGCCGGGTTCATGGGCGCGGGCTGCCTGGATAGTTGGCTGGGTAAGGGCGCTCATTTGCTCGTCTCCTGCGGTTTTGTTGAGTTTTATCCATCAAATATCAATTGATGTTCGATGGATTGGGTCAAAAAAATTTTTGTCGGCTAGAACGTGTGCAGCACGCCAATGTTGGCCGCCACCTGGTTGGCACCCGACGACGGTCCCGGCGCCAGGCTGATCCACGCTTTCCCGGCCCCGGAAGCCTTCTGGTAGACCAGATCCGCATAAACACTGGTGCGCTTGGAGAACGAATAAAGCAGCGTCAAGGTGCCCTGCATGGCGCTCTGCCGGTCCAGCGTTTCGTTGCCCTGCATGTACTGGTAGGCAGCGTTCAGGTGCCAGGCCGGGGCGAAGGCCCAGGTCACATCGCCTTCATAGACCGCGACCCTTGCACCGGTCGCGGTGTTTTCCGTGTTGGTGTACATCAGCGCGGCCACCGCGGGCCCGATCGCGTAGGACGCCCCCAGGCCGAAGTTGCGGATGCCATCGTTGCCGGCATTCAGTTGCGGATACTTGACATAGGTATAGGCGCCGTTCAGTCGCAGGTTGCCGACGTGGTAGTTGATGCCGGCGCTCTGGCCACTGCTGTTGCCGAATGAACCGGCCTGCCCGCCAAGGCTGTATTGAGCGCCGAACGAGAGTCCGCCGAAGTCCGGGCTCTGGTACTTGACGGAGTTCGGCATGGAAAGGCCCGCGACCCGGTCGAAGTCGAACGAGCCGCCGGGCGTATTGGGCACGCCCAGACCCGAGAATGGGCCCTGGCGCAGGCTGATGCAGCTGATGAACGGGAACACCGGGCCCCAGTGATCAAGTGCCAGCGAATAAAACATGTAATCGATCTGATTACCGAACGTGAGCGTGCCGAACTGGTCGTCGCGAATGCCGACGTAGCTCTCGTGGCCAAACAGGTTGCCGATGGAACGGCCGTCCTTCATTGAGAACTGGCCCTGCAGCTTGAACACGGCGTGCATGCCGCCGCCCAGGTCTTCGGTACCGCGCAAGCCGAACAGGTTTGGCGCCTGGGTGCCCGGATCCGCCACCAGGTTGCTGCTGCCGCCCTGGTTGGACACGTACATCACTCCGGTATTGATGATGCCGTACACCTGCACATTGCTCTGTGCATGCACCGTGCCCGCCAGGCCAGCCGCACAGGCGGCAATGACCTTCAGTCTCCTCATTGGATGTCTCCCCGATTTCTTGATTAGGAAGCCCGCGGATGGCACATCTAGAGGTTAACCCTAGGCGCGCGCTGCTCCACCAGGCGTCAAAGCGTCCTACCCTACACAATCAATCATTTATCGATTTATTGTCATGCGAAGTTTGATTGAACTTCGATTGACAGTCAATTCATGATTTCGTAATCTTCGGTCATCGATGGCCAACGGCCATGGATTGCCCCCAGCACCAAGCCCCATACGAGGAGAACCTGAAAATGAGCGACAAGCCCGTCATCCGCCGGCGCAGCGGTGAAACGAAAAACGAAATCAGCAACGCACGTGTCAATGACGCCAAGGTGCAAAGCCAGTACCAGCCGTATAAGGACGCAGCCTGGGGGTTCATCAATCACTGGTATCCGGCCCTGTTCAGCAAGGAACTGCCGGAAGACGGTGTGGAAGGCATCCAGATCTGCGGCATCCCGATCGTGCTGCGCCGCGTGGACGGCAAGATCTTTGCCCTGAAGGACCAGTGCGTTCATCGTGGCGTGCGCCTGTCCGCCAAGCCGATGTGCCTGACCAAGGACACCATCAGCTGCTGGTATCACGGCTTTACCTTCGACCTGGAGAGCGGCAACCTGGCGACCATCGCCGGCAACCCCGATGACAAGCTGATCGGCACCACCGGCCTGACCACCTACCCGGTGCAGGAAGTCGCCGGCATGATCTTTGTCTTCGTGCGCGAGGACGACTATCCGGACGAAGACGTGCCCCCGCTGTCGCATGACCTGCCGTTCCGCTTCCCCGAGAACAGCGAGAAATTCCCGCACCCGCTGTGGCCGTCCGCGCCTAGCCTGCTGGACGAGAACGTGGTCGCCTACGGCATGCACCGCACCGGCTATGCCAACTGGCGCATCGCCTGCGAGAACGGTTTCGACAATGCCCACATCCTGGTGCACAAGGACAACGCCATCATCCACGCCAAGGACTGGGTGCTGCCGTTGGGCATCGTGCCGACCGCCGACGACTGCATCGCCGTGGTCGAAGACGACAATGGTCCCAAGGGCCTGGTGCAGTGGCTCTTCACCGAGAAGTGGAAGCCGATCCTGGAGAACGAAAAGGTAGGCCTCAAGGTGGACAACCTGAACGCGCGTCCGTACCGCACCTCCGTGGTCCTGCCCGGCGTGCTGATGGTGGAAAACTGGCCGGAAGAACACGTAGTCCAGTACGAGTGGTATGTGCCCGTCACCGATGACACCTATGAATACTGGGAAGTGCTGGTCAAGGTCTGCAACACCGAGCAGGAACGCAAGGACTACAAGTACCGCTTCGACTATCTGTACAAGCCCCTGTGCCTGCACGGCTTCAACGACTGCGATCTCTATGCGCGCGAAGCGATGCAGGACTTCTACGCGGACGGCACCGGCTGGGACAACGAGCAGCTGATGGCAACGGACATCTCGCCGATCACCTGGCGCAAGCTGGCATCGCGCTGGAACCGGGGCATCGCCAAGCCGGGCCGCGGCGTGGATGGCGCGGTCAAGGCGTCGGCCATGCGGCTGAAGAAGGCGTCGGAAGGCAAGCAGGCCACGGCGTACTTCGTCACCAAGATCGAAGAAGACGAGTAATCCAGGCGGCAACCGAGGTATCTGTATGTCCACTGCAAAGAACGTCGCATTGCGCTTTCGCGACGGAACGACCCGATCGGTTGCCGTGCCGCACGGCGAGAGCGTGCTTGACGCCGCTCTCGCCGCCGGCGTGCCGCTGATCCACCAGTGCCGCTCCGGCAGCTGCTCGAGCTGCACGGCGCGCTTGTCCGAAGGCCAGGCAGGCATGCGTGCCGGCGCAAGCTCGACCCTGCTGCGCAGCGAATACGAGGCGGGCGAGCGCCTGCTGTGCCTGACCGAGCCCGAGACCGACTGCACGTTTGACCTGAACTATGAGAGCAACGCCGGCGCCGGCCGCGCCGTCAAGGTCAACGCGTTTGTCGACAGCGTCGAGAAAGTGGCGCCCAATGTCGTGCGCCTGACGCTGGAGTTGGCCGAAGGCGAGTCCTTCGACTTCAAGCCGGGCCAGTTCGTCCAGGTGCGCGTTCCCGGCACCGACATCGTGCGCAGCTATTCGCCGGCCAGCACGGCCGCCGACCTGCCGAAGATCGAACTGCTGATCCGGCTGCTGCATGACGGCGTCATGTCCGGCTACCTGGAACAGCGCGCCACCCGCGACGACGTGCTGGAGCTGGAGGGCCCGTATGGCAGCTTCTTCCTGCGGGAAAAAGTGCGCGCGCCACACATCATGGTGGCGGGTGGCACCGGGCTGGCGCCGATCCTGTCCATGATCGACACCATCCGCAACACGTCGGGCCGCAAGCCGCCGGTGATGCTCAGCTTTGGCTGCGCCACGCCCGATGCGCTGTTCTGCCTGGATGACATCGCGCTGCGCCAGCAATGGCTGCCCAGCCTTGCGGCGCGAATCTCGGTGGACCGGGGCGCGACCGGCGACCTGCTTACCGGCAACCCGGTTGATGCGATCCGGGAAGGCGATGCCACGCACGCCGACACCGTCGCCTATCTGTGCGGCCCCCCGGCCATGATCGAAGCGGCCACCCGCCGCCTTGCACAGATCGGGGTCCGTCCGGAAAACATCTACGCCGAGCAGTTCGCACCGTCGAACTGATTGCGGATCAACACAGGAAGCGCCGGAGACAGCCATCGTGGAGCCCACCATTTCCCTACCCTTTTCGCCAGAACAGCAAGGCTGGTATGAAAAGGCCTGCGCCAGAATCGATGCCCGGCGCCTGCAGCAACTTCTGTCCGACCTGACGGACATCCATAGCCCGACCGGCGCCGTACGCGATGTCAACCAGTTCATGGCTGGCTATATGTCCAGGGTCGGGCTGACATCGTCATACCGCCCGATGAACGCCCGCACGGGCAACGCCGTCGGCGAGAAACGCGGCAGCGGCGGCGGCGCCACGCTGATGCTGTACGCGCCGATCGACACGCACCTGGAAGCCGATGCCACGGATCGTCCATGGGCCGGCACCACCGACCATGTCGATCTGCTGCCTGCCGCGCGAATGGTAGGAGACTGGGTCTATGGCCTGGGCTCGTCCAACCCCAAAGCGATGGTGGCGACGCTGACCGAGGTCGCGACGGCGCTGCTTGAGGCCGAGGTGCCGCTGGTCGGCGACCTGATCCTGGCGACGGCCGATGGCGGCATGCCCGTCAATGTCGCCGAGCGCGATCACGCCGGCATGTCCGGCGGCGTCGTGCATCTGCTGTCGCGCGGTGTCGCGCCGGACTTCGCCATCATCATGAAGCCGTGGAACTGGGTCTACCACGAAGAGCCTGGGATGGGATGGTTCAAGCTCAGCGTGAACGGGACGCTCGGCTACGCCGGCGTTCCGCGCGGCACGCCGGGCTTTCGCAGCTCGGTGGTGCCGGCCGCGCAGGTGATCCTGGAACTGGAGCAGTGGCTCATTGAATACGCGGAGCGCAATACTTCCGGCGTGGTCAAGCCGCACGGCTGGATCGCCGGCGTGCGCGCCGGCTGGCCGGAGCGGCCGGCGTTTCCATCGGCGGTCACCGAGATCTTCTTCGACGTGCGCATCAATCCGCGCACCAGCCCGGCCGAGGTCAAGGCCCAGTTCGCGCAGTTTGTCGCAGACCTGCGCGCGCGGCATCCGGCATTGGATCTTGATTGGGAGATGTATGGCTCCGTGCCCGGCGGCACCACCGCGCCGTCCAACTGGATCATCCAGTCAGCCAGGCGGGGCTGGGAGGATGTCGAGGCGCGCCCGCACGGCGCTCCCGACCTGCTTGGCGGACAGACCGACGGTGCGGCGTTGCGCCGCTTCGGCATTCCGACCGCACGCATCGGCTGGCCCTGGCCGGCGCAAGGGTCGCCCGAAAGCGTGGCCGAGGGCCTGGGCGGCATGGGTGCCACCTATATCCCGGACTTGCTGCCTTGCGCGCGCAAGATCCTGTACGCCGTGATCGATACGCTGACGCGCAATCGCGCGGAACTCGGCCTGAGCTGAGGACACCGGACAACACTCCCCGACCAATTGCTTATGCCGAACGAAGATATTCACTACTGGGAAGCCGCGGAGCTTGCGCGCAAGATCCGCGCGCGCGAGATCTCGCCGGTAGCCGTCACCGAAGCGATCCTCACCCGGATCGCCGAACTCGATCCGGCCCTGCACAGTTACGCCCTGGTCCTGCCTGAACAGGCGCTGGAACAGGCCCGCGCAGCCGAACTTGCGCTGATGCAGGGCGGTCCGCTGGGCCCGCTGCACGGCGTGCCGGTGGCAGTCAAGGACCTCTGCTGGCTGGCCGGTTCCCCGACCGCCGCTGGCACCACGATCCACAAGGACTTTATCCCGGCGGAGGATGCCACCGTCGTGCGCAAGCTGCGCCAGGCCGGCGCCATCGTGCTGGGCAAGTTGCAGCTGACCGAGGGCGCCTTCGCCACCCACCACCCGAGCGTGGCGGAGCCGGTCAATCCGTGGCACCCGAACCATTGGGCCGGTGCGTCGTCCAGCGGCTCCGGTGTGGCCACCGCCGCCGGGCTATGCTACGCATCGATCGGCACGGACACCGGCGGCTCGATCCGCTTCCCGGCGGCGGCCAATGGCCTGACCGGCATCAAGCCGACGTGGGGCCGGGTCAGCCGCCAGGGCGTTTTCGAGCTCGGCGCGAGCCTTGACCACGTGGGCCCGATCGCACGCAGCGCCGCCGATGCCGCGCTGATGCTCGGAGCCATTGCCGGCCACGATCCGCTCGACCCGACTTCGCTGCCGCCATCGGATCTGGATTTGCCCGCCGAGGGGCGTAGCCTGGGTGGCCTGCGCATCGGTGTCGATGCGCGATGGAATCAAGAAGGCACCGATGACGTCATCAGCCAGGCTATCGACCGGGCCATCGCCGTACTCAAGGCGCTGGACGGGGAGATCCGTGACGTTCGCTTTCCCGCCGTGCGCACCGTGGTCGACGAATGGGAAATCAACTGTGGCGTCGAAGTCGCCGTGGCGCATGCGGACACGTTCCCGCGCCTGTCGGCGCAATACGGGCCCGCGCTGACCCGGCTGATCGAGATCGGCCGCAATACCAGCGGCATGCGCTATCAGCAAGCACTGCTGAACCGTGCTGCCTTCCGTGGCAAGGTCAACAAGCTGATGCAGGACATCGACCTCCTGGTCGTGCCGGTGCAGCCATTCGCCGCCCCCACGCATGAACAGCTGGGCGCACTCGCGCAAGACCCGGAGCTGAACAGCCGCCTGATCCAGTTCACGGCACCGTTCAATTCCACCGGACATCCCGCGATCACGCTGCCGTGTGGATTCACCGCGGACGGCATGCCGATCGCATTTCAGCTGGTGGCGCGCCATGGCGAAGAAGCGCTGCTGTGCCGTGCCGGCATGGCATTCCAGCAGGTCACCGACTGGCACCGCCACCATCCGGGAGTCACGGTCACGCGCTGAGGCCGATTGACGAAACCAGGCGCTCAACGCCCGGCCCTGGTTTCACTCCTGTTCGTCTTCCCGCAACGGTGTGATCGTCGCTGAATCCCGCGCAGCTTCCTCGTAGATGCCTGTCAGCAGCGACAGGAAGCGCGATGCCTTTTCAAATTTCTCCGACACCTCGCTGATTTCTTCCAGCCGTTTCACCAGAATCTCAGCCCTGACCTTGTAATATTCGTCCGTCAGCTTGACTCCCAGCTCGCTGACGTTGTACGCAAAGGTCTTGCTGTTCTTTTCTCGCTGCTTCTCGATCAGACCGGCCGCTTCCAGCTTGCGCAAGCTGTACTGGATATTGGGGATATCATCGCGGTTCATCAGGCGCGCAATGGTGGCACTGTTCTTCGGCCGGTCCTGCATCCTGATGACGTGAAGAATGACGTGCTCCTCGTACTTGATATCCACGTCGGCGGCAATCGTCACCATCCCGGTGGACAGCACGAAGCGGGAAAATGACTCATGGAACCGGATCAACGCCCACTCGAACTCTGTGGCCCTCTGCTCGAGGTCAGTTTTTGCGAGATGCCACCCGCGTTGAAATTTCGGTTCCATGAGTTGACTACGCCTAATATTTGATTTCAGAGCCGACTCGCCAATGATCTTCGAAGGCAGCGGGAAAGCAAGACTGATTATCCCACAACGCTGGGGGCGTACCGGTCCATCCCGCCGTGAAGTCTTGAAGTGTAGTAACGATGAGTCTTCCGCAATTTGTGTGACGACGACGACCTCGCGCTGAAGGATGTTTTAGCGTGGAACGGGGTCGTCTCCGGCCCCCACCATCATTTTTCCTGGTGACCATGTGGGCGAGTCTGGTAGCCTTGTGCCGGCTGCACGGTCTCACCCGCCTGCGATGGCGATCGGACCAGCGTGTCCAGCAGGACAAGGCAGGTCGCACTTTCAGTTTGGCTTCATTACCCACAGCCGCAGAAGCTCGATGCTCGCGCGGCCACATATCTGACGCTTGAGGAACTTGAGCCGGTTGACGTGACCATCGGTATGGCCATTGCTCCATGGCAGTTTGAAGGCCGCCCGCACGGCCGGTAAGTCGGCGCGCAGGCTTTGCGCGAATCTGCGCATTTCCACCGCCCCCGAGCGCGCACCCAAGGCGCAGGGTCCGACGCCTTTGGATCCCTATCGCGACTATATCGAGGAACGAATCGTTCAGGGCTGTCGCTTTCCTGAACTGATCTGCCAAGAACTCAAGCAGCGAGGTTACTTGGGAAGTCGCGGCTCCGTGCAGAGTTGCGTGACCCGCCTCCTCTATCCGCTGGGCAAGAGGCCGCTTGTCCTGGAGCCCGTGCGAACGATGCCGATTCCGTCGGCCCCGCGCGTATTCGGAAGGCTTGTGGGATGGAGGAACCTCGCCGTCGAGGAGCCAAAAAGCGCGGACCACGAGCGGTTCGTGCAGGCGCTGTGCAAGATCGAACCCATGGTGGGCGAGGTCCGCAGTCTCGCGCGAGAGTTTCTGGGGCTCATGCACCGGCGTGTGCGACATTTCGATCGATGGTTGACACGTTTGTCGTGCTGCGACGCTGTGGAAATGCGTCGGTTCGCGCAAAGCCTGCGCGCCGACTTACCGGCTGTGCGGGCGGCCTTCAGGCTACCATGGAGCAATGGCCAGACCGAAGGTTAACAAAAAGAAGAGTGGCGGTGAGCGGTGGAGTTCTACGCTAAAACGTCTTCCACGCCAGGGCATCCTCGTCACACAAAGTTCGTCCTCACACAATTTGCGGAAGACCTCCATCAAGTACGCGTGAGCGAGCGTCGAAGCGGATGCTGCGCGATCACAACTCCAACTCGCCCCCCACATATTTCCGCGCCAGCGCCCTGCAGTACCCTGCTCGCAGTGGCCGAGCCTCGTTTGGCCGCCATCCATGCCGCCATAGTTTCACGGCACTGCGAGCAGCGGTATGGAGTTTCGAGAAGCTGCACGTTCACGCGATACTGCGCTTCATACCCACATTTTCGGCATGCCGATTCGCGCGCGCACGGCGTCGGGGTTGTTGCGGTACCTGCTCATGCCAAGGTCTCCTTGCTCGCGTGCGAATCAATCCAGCTTGATTCCGGCATCGCGGATCACGCGTCCCCACCGCTCACGCTCGCTGCGCGCATACGTGGCGAGTTCGGCTGGCGTGCTCGGCGTGGGCTCGATGCCGAGTGCCTGCATGCGCGCTTTGATGGCCGTCGTGCCGAGCGCCTCGACCAACGCCTTGTTGAGGGCGGCGACTGCCTCCCGCGGCGTGGCCGTCGGCACCACCAGCGCCTGCCACGCATAGGCCTCGAAGCCGGCCATGCCCTGCTCGCTCAAGGTTGCAACCTCGCCCATCGTCTTGAGCCGTGAGGCGCTGGCCACGCCGATCGGCTTGACCTTGCCCGACGTGATGTAGGCGCCTCCACTCGAGGTGTCGACGAACATGAACGGCACCCGGCCGCCGATCAGGTCCAGCAGCGCCGGCGCCGCGCCGCGGTACGGCACGTGCGTAAGCTTCAGTCCTGTTTGTTGGCGGAACAGTTCGGTCACCAGATGGTGCGGGCTGCCTGCTCCCGGCGAGGCGTAGGTCATGCCCTCCGGGTTGCGTTTGGCCCAGGCAAGAAACTCCTTCAGGTTAGTCGCCGGCACCTTCGGCGCCACCACCAGCACCAGCGGAAAGCGAGCGATCGATCCGACCGGCGCGAAGTCTTTCTCCGCGCTGTAGGTGAGTTTGCTGTAGAGCGATGGGTTGGCGGCCAACATCGCCGAATCGGCGGTCATCACGACGTTGCCGATGTCCTTGCTCTTGGCGACGTAGTCGGCTGCGATGTTGGAACCGGCCCCCGGCTTGTTGACGACGACGATGGTGCGGTCGAGCGTCTTGCCCATCGCTTCGGCCAGCATACGGGCGACAACGTCGGAGCCGCCGCCTGCGGCGTACCCGACAACCCATTCCATGGGTCGTCCATCAGCGGCGAGTCCCGTGAGCGGCATCAGCAGCGGAACGAGAAGGGCGAGCAACCAGCGGTAGATCCTTCGGACTCCGCGTTCGCCGGCCATGGCGTCTGCTTCGCGGAAGCTTTTCCCCGGCAACGGCATGGCAGCGGCGGGCATGGCATCGATCGTAAGATCGCTATCTGGTCGCATGACTTGTCTCCTTTGTAGATAGTGGCCGCGACAACCGTGGTGGGCGTACGCCTTTGTCAGGCCGTGTGCGATGCTGAGACGGCCCGGTGTCGCATTTCTTGCTTGAGTGACTGGAGGCTTACCGGCCAAGCGCCTTCGCGGTCTGGCCGCCGATGGCGTAGTCGGTCTTCGGGACGTCGAGGAACATCACCCTGACCGAAGAGCGGTCGACGCCAAGCGCATTGACTGCGGCATCAGTGACATTGGTGATGAATGCCTCCTTCTGCTCCTGCGATCGTCCTTCGATCAGGTAAACCTGCACGACTGGCATTGCCTCTCTCCTTTGATGAAATTCTCAGCGCAGCGTATGACGTACCGCGGGTGCGCGATATTGGGTCGCATTTGCGCTCGCATAGAGGGTTCTGGCAGGGCGCATAGGTAATTCCCTTAGGCCCGCGCCAAAGTGCTGCCGCCCAACGTGGCGACGATGGAACGGCGTTGCAGGAACGTGCGCCAGCGGTGCGCTTCGGCACAGGACGGCAGGCGCTATCTCGCACGCTGTACGCAGTGAAAATCGCGATTGAAGTAAACCAGGCTCCCACCTTGCTGGCTGACGGTGACACGATCGAGCGTGACGAAGATGACCGAGTGGGAACCCACCTCCTTGCAATCGCTGATGCTGCCTTGCAGCTTGACAATGGCATCGCGCAGGGCCGGTTGGTCGGCATCGCCTTCGTCCCAGATGTCCCAGGCAAAACGGTCTTCCATCGGCACCTGCGTCATGCCGGCGAAATGCCGGGCAAGTTGTTCCTGTTCGCTATTCAAAACATTGACGCAAAGGCGGCCATTGCGCTGGAAGACGGCGTGCGAGGCACTGGCCCGGTTCACGCAGACGAGGATGGTCGGCGGCGAGTCGGTTACCGAGCACACGGCGCTGGCAGTGATACCGCACCGGCCTGCCGAGCCCTGTGTCGTGATGATGTTGACCCCGGCGGGCAGGTGCGCCATGGCCTGGCGGAATTCTGTTTGGTTGACGGCATTCATCGGGGGGCCTCCCTTCGTTATCGGCTTCGCTGAAAGCGTAGGGCAATGCTAGGCGTGGCCGCTATTCATGCGAACCACCCGGATTGGCAGGCTAGAGAGAGGCCGTCTACGTGTTTTCTTTATCCTGGTACGCAGCAGGCTTGGTGTACCCTTGACACTTCAAGCACCCGGCCGGGCAGCCTACTCAGATGTGCATCCGCCGCCCCGTTGGTGCGGTACGTCATACACGAAAGCGCCCCCGACATGACTGCTTCCTCGGCTATCGTCTACATCGTCGACGATGACAAAGAACTCCGTACTTCCCTGGCATGGCTCCTCGAGACGGTGTCGGTCCAAGCCGAGTGCTTTGCCGGTGCGCGGGACTTCCTGGCCGCCTACGATCCCAGGCGTCCTGCGTGCCTGGTGCTGGACGTCCGCATGCCCGAGACCGGCGGATTCCAGCTACAGGAAATCCTCAACGCGCAAGGTGCAACGCTGCCGATCATCTTCGTCTCGGCGCACGGGGACATTCCGATGTCGGTGAAGGCGCTGCAGCACGGCGCGATCGACTTCGTCGAAAAGCCCTACAACCCGCAGCAGATGCTCGAGAAAATCCAGGGCGCCCTGAAGCGGGCGGTTCAGTTGCATGACTGCGCCGAGCAGCGCAGGAAGATCCGCGCGAAGCTGGACAAACTCACCGCGCGCGAACAGGAAATCCTGCGTCGCGTGCTGGACGGGAAGGCGAGCAAGGTGATTGCGGACGAACTGCACATCAGCGTGAAGACCGTCGATGTGCATCGCACCAAGATCCGCGAGAAACTCGGCGTGGTGAGCACGGCCACGCTGGTGCGTGAGGTGATGGAGGTCTGGGCGTCGGCTTCGGGCGGCACGTCGGGCTAGCTGGCGGGGCGGCCTGCGGCACGGCGTCCGCGGTCGGCAGGGCTCCCGCACAGTGGCACGGAGAAGGCGAATGACGTGCCGTAGGGCACGCGATTCTGCGCCCAGATGTCGCCGCGATGCCGCGACACGATGCTCTTGCAGAGCGCGAGCCCGATACCGTTCCCACCCGGCTTGCCGGAGAAGAATCCGTCGAAGATGCGCTGACTGTCGGAATGCGGCAGCCCGCGCCCCTGATCGTGCACCGTGAGGATCGCCTTGTCGTCGTCGGCGCAGGTTTCGATGCGCAGCGTGCGGCGGTCGCTGGGGAGCGCAGCCATCTCCTCAATGGCGTTGAACGCGATATTGAGGATCACCTGACCGATCAGGACCTTCTCGCAACTGATCGGCAACGGGTCGGTGGCTAGCGCCAGCTCGAGCCGCACATCCGCTTCCTCGCACTTGAGGGAGATGAAATACGCGCTGTCGTTGACGATGTCGTTCAGGTTCGCCCGCACCTCGGCCTGTTCGAGCTTGACGACATACTCGCGCATGCTCTTGATGATCAGCGACGCGTGCTCCACCTGGCGCGCCGCCGCCTCGAGCCCGAAGCGGATCGGATGCGGATCGGCATGGTTCTGCGCCAGTCGCAAGGAAGCGCCTTCGATGAAGTTGCGCGTCGCGGAGAGAGGCTGGCTCAGCTCGTGCGCGATGGTCATCGCCATTTCCCCCATGGCGTTGTAACGGGCGAGGTATTCGATCTCCCGCTCCCGCTCGCGCTCCAGGGATTCGGCCGCGACCTGCGCGGTGACGTCGCGGAACAGCAGCAGGTAGCCGCTGACATCGTCCTCGATCTCTACGTAGCGCATGGCCGCCTGATGCCACTGCAGCTCCCCCGTCGCGGTCCGCACGCGGTACCGCGTGGAAAAGGAGCCCCGGGTGGCCGCATCCGGCGGCACGTTGTCGCGCAGTAAAGGCATCAGGGGAACTTCGCAGAAGGTGTCAAACGTCGCCCCGAGCACGTCTTCCTCGGCACGCCCGAGGATCCGGCACCCGGATTCGCTGACGTACACCACGGTCCCGCCCCGATCCACCACCAAGACGCCTTCGGCCAGGTCATGCATGAACTCCCTGAGCCGGCTTTCCGAGCGCCGCAGCTCGCGCTTCAGCGCCTCCTCCCCCGAGATGTCCCGGAATTGCACCATCAGCACGTCACGGCACTCCAGCGCCACACGCGTGGCGATGGCCTCCGACAGGATCTCGTTGCCGTTCTTTGCCCGGTAGCACCATTCGATCACGCTCTGGCCCGTCCGGGCCGCGTCATCCAGCCATTTGAGCCCCACCTCACGCCGGTACTTCGCCGCGCTGCTGGTCATGTCGGGTGCCTTAAGCGCCGGAAACTCTTCCAGCGTAAAGCCCAGTGTCTCGCGCGCCGCGCGGTTCGCCCAGAGGATGGATTTCGTCTCCACGTCATGGAGGATCACGCGCAGAGTCAGCGCCTCGACCATGCGACAGAAGTCGTCTTTGCCGAATGAGTACATGGTGGTTCCTGCGCGCGGAAGCTCGCCCGGAGGCCACGGCCGCGCCGGTGAATAGATCCATCCCGAAGCGTACCGCCTGGAGAGCCCGACCCGTATAGGTATTTCCTTTACCCGGCCCCGGGAAACCGTGCGGCAATGCACGCCTCGCTCCAATTGTTTGGCCCCCTGGGCCGTCGCTAGACTGGTTTCAACGGTCCACACCGTCAGAGCCGGTTCCCGGAGCCGGCCCACGCCATCCACAGGAGACAACCATGTTGCATTCCGCCGTGTCGGAACGCCTCCTCAACCAACACCCCGGCATCGCTGCGCCCCAGGCCGCCGATGCCGGGCCGCGCCCGGACCTGCTCGCCCGCGTACTGGACGAGGTCCGCGCCCGCCGGGATGAATTCGACGCGAAGCGGCACGTGCCGCGGGATATGGTATCCCGCCTGAAGGAGCTCGGTGTTTATCGCGCCGCCACGCCGCGGTGCTTTGGCGGCGATGCACGGTCGCCGTCTGAATTCCTCAAGCTGATCGAGACCATCTCCGAGGCCGACGGCTCCGCCGGATGGGTCGCGAGCTTCGGCTCGGCCGCGGTCTACCTCGCCGCCCTGCCCCGCGACACCCTCGCCTGCCTCTACGCAAATGGGCCGGACATCGCGTTCGCCGGTGGCCTGTTTCCCATCCAGCCAGCCGAGAAGGTCGATGGTGGCTGGCGCGTCAACGGGCTGTGGAAGTTCGCGAGCGGCTGCAAGGGCGCCGACATTCTCGGCGTGGGCATCGGCGCGGGCGACGGCGGCAAGCCACGCACGGCCGTGCTGATGCCCGAGGATGTGGAGATCGTCGAGAACTGGGAAGTGATTGGGCTGCGCGGCACCGGCAGCCATGATCTTCGCGTCAGGGACGTATTTGTCTCCGACGCGTGGACCTTCGTGCGCGGCGGCACGCCTTCCGTCGACGAACCGCTCTACCGCTACCCCTCCCTCGCCTACGCGGCGCAGGTACTGGCGGTGGTCAATCTTGGCGTCGCCCGCGCGGCGCTGGATGAGGTGTCGCGGATGGCCGGCGGCCGCACCGGCATTACCGGCGCGCCGAAGATGGCCGACCGCCCATACCTGCGCATCTCCGTGGCCAAGGCGGAAGCCGAGCTGCGGTCAGCGCGCGGCTTCTTCTACGAGACCACCGAGGCGGCCTGGGATTCGATCCTGAAGGGCGACGCCGTCTCTGCCGAACAAACCAGCCTGGTGCGCCTTGCGGCAGTGCAGGCCACGCGCGCGGGCGCATCCGCTGTGCAGGCAGCCTACCTGCTCGCGGGCACGGCCGCGATCTACGACGGGCACCCGCTGCAGCGCTACCTGCGCGACGCGATGGTCGTGACCCAGCACGCGTTCCTTGGCGAAGGACTGTACGACGCCGCCGGCGCCGTATGCCTGGGCGTGCCCCCCATGCCGGGGTACATCTGACCCGCTACATCGTCCCGCCTTCCACCCCAGAACCACCCGGAGTCCTCATGTCGCAACCTGCCCAAACTCCCCTGCGCGTCCTCTTCTGCATCGGCATCACCCAGAACTTCTTCGACTTGCCGACGGGCCAGGGCATCGAAGTGTGGAAGGGATTCAGCGCCATGATGAAATCCATGGCGGCACTGCCCGGCGTCACGATCCTCGGCGCCATCGACGATGACCGCCTGATGGTCGGCCCCTCCACCACGTCGCCATGGACCGTCTACATCATGGCCGACGTCGTGGACTATGCAACCGTCGTCGCCGCCTGCAACCTGTTCCGCACCACGCCGGTCGGCGAGCATAGTCTGTGGCGCTACGCCAAGATCGAAGCGCGCGTGGGTCGCGCGCTCGAAATCCCCGCCGAGGCGGCCTGAGCCATGACGCAAGCGCAGTGTATCGCGCAGTCCGGCGAGACCGGCGCCGCCGCGAGTCTCCTGGCAACCCGGCTTGCCGCGCTCGAAGCCCAGAACGCGGCGCGGTGCGCGCTGTCCCGTTACATGTCGTTGTGCGACGTGCCGGCGCCGAACGATGCGCGTGACGGCGAACTGGAAGCGCTGTTCACCGGCGACGCCATATGGGAAGGCGTCGGTGCCGAGTACGCCACGGGGTTCGGCCGGCACGTCGGACCGGCCGCCATCGGCGACTTCCTGCGCGGCTACCTTCCGCCCTCGCCGCATTTCCTGCGCAACGTGCACTTCCTCACCAGCGAAGCGATGGCCGCGGAAGCGGGCGTTGTGCGCGGCCACTGGATCATGCAGCAGCTATCGGTCTATGCCGGCGGGAAGACCGCACTGATTTCGGCACGACTGGCCGTCGAATTCGCGGTCGACACTGACGGAACCGCCCGCATCACGCATTTCCAGACGGAGCGGTTGTCGTGCCTGGAGGTCGCGCTGGCGCACAAGGAGACGTCGCGATGACCGCCTTCGTCTCACGCATCCGACTGGGGGGCTCCGGTCCCGCCATCGCCATCAAGGATTCCATCGACATCGCGGGCTACCCCACGGCCGCGGGCAGCCGGGCGCTGCGCGACGCCTCGCCCGCTGCCGAGCACGCGGAAGTGGTGGCCCGGCTTCTCGATGCCGGCTGGTCCATCGTCGGCAAGACCACGATGCACGAACTCGCCTTCGGTATCTCGGGCATCAACGACTTCGCCGGCACACCGGTCAACCCCCAGGCTCCCGATCGCATTCCGGGTGGCTCTTCCAGCGGCTCCGCCGCCGCGGTAGCCGCCGGCGAAGTGCGCATCGCGCTGGGCACCGATACCGGCGGATCCATCCGCATGCCCGCAGCCTGTTGCGGGGTCGTTGGCCTGAAGCCGACCTTTGGCCGCGTCAGCCGCCGGGGCGCGCATCCGGCCGAGTCCTCGCTCGATTGCGTTGGCCCCTTCGCGGATGACGTCGGGGGCATCGTCGCCGCGATGGCGGTGATTGCGCCGGGCTTCGACGCATTGCAGGCGCACGGTTTCGGGCGGTCCTTCCGCATCGGCCTGCTGGACGATGTGCAGGCGGACCCCGCGATTCTCGAAGCCGTCGCCAGTGCGCTACGCAAGTCAGGCTTCTCCGCGCAACGTGTCCGACTCGACGGCATGGGGGCCGCCTATGAGGCCGGCATGCAGATCATCAGTGCCGAGACCTGGGCGGCCTTCGGCCACCTGACCGGCTTGGGTGCACTGCAGCCCGATGTCGAGCAACGCCTGCTGGCCGCCTGCCACGTCGGGCGCGACGATCTGCTGCAGGCCGAAGTCGTGCGCCATGCATTCATGGCGCAGGTCGACGCCGTGCTCGACGAAGTCGACGCCATCGTGCTGCCCACGCTTCCCGGATTGCCCCCGACCCTTGCCGCAGTCCGCGAAGGGGCGCCGATCCTCGGCCTGACCTCGCTGGTGCGGCCCTTCAACCTGAGTGGCCATCCCGCACTCACCCTGCCCGTGCCGCTGCCCGGCGTCCCCGGCGTCACCATCAGCGCGGGGCTCCAGATCGTCGGACGCAAGCGTGACGACGAGACGGTCTGCGCCATCGCAACCCGGATCGAGCGCGCCGTCGCTGCCGATGGTGCCTCCCACTGAACCCACGGAGTACTAGCATGTGTTCCCACGATACCCACGATAGCTACCAGCCGCTGACCTTCGCGGCAAAGCCTGAGCAACTGGTGCAGGCGGACCGCGTGGACGGTTCGATGTACTACGATCCCGGCCTGTTCGAGCTCGAGCAAGAGCGCATTTTCTACAAGACCTGGATCTGGGTCGCGCACGAGAGCGAGATCCGCAACCCCGGCGACTTCAAGACCACGAAGATTGGCCGCCAGCCCGTCATTGTCGTGCGCGACAAGACCGGCGCCATCCGCGTGCTCGAGAATCGCTGCCGCCATCGCGGCGCCACGGTGTGCGAGAAGTCGAAAGGCAACGCCACCGGTTTCACCTGCCCGTACCATAGCTGGTCCTACGGCCTGGACGGCAAGCTGCGCGCCCTGCCCTATCCCGACGGCTACGAGGACATCCTCGACAAGACAGAACTGCCGCTGCGCTCGCTGCGCGTGGACAGCTACGCCGGCATGGTCTTCGCCAGCTTCAACCAGGATGTGGAACCGCTCGGCGACTTCCTCGGCGAGGCAAAGCGCTGGATCGACCTGTTCATGAAGCAAGGCGCGGGCTACCCCATCAAGACGCAGGGCGAACACAAGTTCCGCTTCCGGGGCAACTGGAAGATCCAGCTCGAGAACACCACCGACGGCTACCACTTCCCGATCGTCCACAAGTCGTGGATGTCGTCGGTGGATGAAGAGACGTCCGAGATGCTGTCCTTCATGACCGACGAAAAGGCGGTCACCCACGCGCTGGGCAACGGCCACAGCGTGATGGTGATGGTGCCGGGGCACGTCGACCTCGACCAGGACGACGGCACGGAGCCGTTGCAGGAACGCTTCGCGCACGTGACCGAGGCACTCTCAAAGGAGATGCCGGCCGAGCAGGTGCGCCGCATCGTCCGTTCGCTGCATGGCGCGGGCTTCAACCTGAACCTGTTTCCCAACGTCGCGATGTCGATGGCCTTCTTCCGCGTGCTGCATCCGATATCGGCGACGGAAACCGAGATTCGCCACATTGCCCTGGGCATGGACGGCGGCCCCGAGGTCGCCAACCGCGAACGGCTGCGCATCCATGAGCACTTCCAGGGCCCCTTCGGCTTCGGCAGCCCTGACGACGCCGAAGCCTGGGAGCGCGTGCAGCGCGGCTCGTACGCCGGCAAGGATGTGCCGATCCTGGTCAACCGCGGCCTGAACCGCGAAATCGTCGCCGACAACGGCGACAAGATCTCGCACGCCACCGACGAAGGCGGCATGCGTGAAGCCTACCGCATGTGGAAAAGGATGATGAGCGATGAATAAGCCCAACGAACTGTCCATGGTCTCGCCCTCGCTGCAGCTTGCCGCCGAGTTCATCTGGCGCGAGGCCGAATTGCTCGACTGCAAGAACTATCAGCAATGGGCCAGACTGTGGAGCGACACCGGCCACTATGTGGTACCGATCGATCCGGACACCACCGACTTCGAGGCCACGCTGAACTACGCCTACGACGACGCGCGCATGCGTGCCATGCGCATCAAGCGCCTGACTTCCGGCAACTCCGTATCGGCCGTCGATGCCGCCCGTACCGTGCGCACCGTTTCGCGCTTCACCGAGGTATCGCGTTCGGCCGACGTCATCGAGGTCAGCTCGGCGCAGGTCCTGGTTGCCTACAAGCGTGAGATCCACACGCTTTTCGCGGCAGACCTGACACACCGCCTGCGCTTCACGCCGCAAGGCATCCGCCTGGAACAGAAGGTGGTGCGCCTGATCAACTCCGCCGACAGCCTGAACGCTCTCGGATTCCTGCTGTAGGAGGCGTCTCATGAAACGAGTTGCCCTGATCACCGGCGCCGCGCGTGGCCTCGGCGAAGTCATCGCGCGCAGCATGCACGCCGCCGGCTACCGGGTGGCGCTTGGCGACCTCGACCTCCGTGCGGCATGCGCCGTCGCCGATTCGCTGGACCGCTCCGGCGAATCGGCCATCGGCCTTGCCCTCGACGTGACCGACAAGAGCGCCTTCGAGTCGGCCCTGGCGGCATTGCAGGCGCGCTGGGGCGGCACCGATGTGCTGGTCAACAACGCGGGCAAGTCCAAAGTGTCGGCGCTGATGGACATCAGCCCCGAGGAGTTCGACCAGGTCGTGGCCATCAACCTGCGTGGCACCTTCGTCGGCTCGCAGGTGTTCGGCGCGCATTTCGCGCAGCGCGGCTTCGGCCGCATCGTCAACATCGGATCGCTCGCCGGGCAAAGTGGCGGCACCGCAACTGGCGCGCACTACGCTGCGGCAAAGGGCGGTGTCGCGATCCTGACCAAAGTATTCGCACGCGAGCTCGCTGCGCATGGGGTGACCGTGAACTGCGTCTCGCCTGGTCCGCTGGACCTGCCGATCGTGCACGAAACCGTGCCGGCGGACCGGCTCGACGCAATCCGCCGGTCGATCCCCGTCCAGCGGCTTGGGTCGCCCGAATATGTGGCGGAAGTCGTGCTGCTGCTGGCCGCCGACTCCGCGGGCGCGGTCACGGGAGCCAACTGGGACGCGAACGGCGGCCTCCTGATGCGCTGATCTTGCGCGCGAAAACTGGTTCGAGGTAGTTAGTCTGGAAGGGTAGTCATGTACAAAGTCAGAGTCGAAAAGGTTGTGGAAGAGGCAGTCGGCATCCGCTCATTCCGCCTCGTGCCCTGTGATGGCGCGGCGCTTGAGCCCTATGAGCCGGGGGCTCACGTCGACGTGCTCGGGCCGACCGGCGTCACACGCCAGTATTCCCTGTGCAGCCCGCCCGACGATACGTCAGCCTACCTGATCGCAGTGAAGCGCGAGGACGCCTCGCGCGGAGGCTCCGCCGCGCTGCACGAGAGAGTGCAGGAAGGCGCGGAATTATCGATCAGCGCCCCGCGCAATCTCTTCAGCCTCGCGACGGGGGCCAGTGAATACCTGCTGTTAGCCGCCGGCATCGGCATCACGCCGCTGCTGAGCATGGCGTACCGTTTGAACCGGCTCGGCCATCCGTATCACCTGCACTACTTTGTGCGCTCGCGGGAGCATGCCGCCTTTGTCCATCTCCTGGAGTCCGAAGCGTTCGAAGGCAAGGTGACGTTCCACATGGCCAAGGAGCGCGATGCTGTAGGGCAAGTGCTTGCCGGCTGCATGGCGAATGCAGCGCCGGGCGCGCTCGCCTATACCTGCGGACCGGCTGCCTTCATGCGCCGCGTCGTCGAGGAGGGCGAGCGCAGCATTGGGCCAGATGCGGTTCACCTGGAGCACTTCCAGGCCGATCCCGAGGCGGCGAGTCTTCCCGCCGGAGCCTTCGAGGCCGAACTGGCGCAGAGTGGACAGGTCATTGTCGTCCCGGAAGGCATTTCGCTCGTCGATGCCCTGCAGGCAGCGGGTTGCGATATCGACACCGAATGCCGCGAAGGCATTTGCGGCACGTGCGTGGTGCCCGTGATCGCGGGCGAGCCGGATCACCGCGACAACTGCCTCTCCAAGAAGGAGAAGGCGTCCAACAAGCAGATCTGTGCCTGCGTGTCGCGCTCGCGCACGGCCCGGATCGTTCTGGATTTGTAGCACGGCGGCCTTGCGGCCGCTTCCAACCATCAATACCCCAAACAAAAGGAGACTCCATTATGGCTGAAATGAATGCCGCACAGCTTCTTGAGCTGGTGAACAGCCGCCGCATCGGCAAGGACGGCAACGAGCGCGTGCGCGCCATCACCGCACGCATCCTCGGCGACCTGTTCCGCACCATCGACGAATTCGACGTCAATCCGGATGAATTCTGGGCCGCCGTCAAATGGCTGACCCGTCTGGGCCAAGCCGACATGATCGGCCTCATCACCGCCGGTCTTGGCTTCGACCGCCTGCTCGACATCCGTGAGGATGAGGCCGATCTGGCTGCCGCACGCGCTTCCGGCACGTCGCGAGCCATCGAAGGTCCGCTCTATGTGCCCGGCGCCCCGCTGTCGCGCAACGAGGTTCGTCTCGACGCTGGCAACGAGAACAAGGGCACACCGTTCGTCATGGAAGGCCAGGTGCTTGGCATCGACGGCCGGCCGGTGCCGCACGCCGTGGTCGACGTCTGGCACTGCAATGAATTCGGCCGCTACTCGCACTTCGACCCGTCCCAGCCGGATTACAACCTGCGTCGCAGAATCGAGACCGACAATCTCGGTCGCTATCGCTTCCGCAGCTTCCTGCCGCCGGGTTACGCGATTCCGCCCAACAGCCCCGTATCCGAACTCTTCGATCTGTTGGGCCGTCACGGCAACCGGCCCGCGCATATCCACTTCCTCGTTTCCGGTGAGGGCAAGCGTGCGCTGACCACGCAGGTCAACACTCCGGGTGACACCTACCTGAACGACGATTTCGCCTTTGCAACGCGTGACGGGCTCATCGTGGAGCTTGAGCAGGTAAAAAGCGCGGCAGGATACGAGTCGCTCGAAATCACCGCCCCATTTACCCGAATCCGCTTCGACTTCCGCTTGCAGGATGCGGCGAACGAACGCGAGGCGCTTCCCGCCAGTCGGTACGAGACCGAACGTGGCTAAGGCCCTGCAGCGACGAAGGTTATTCCGGTAGCCGCTTTGCCATCCTAGTCGCTCGCTGTGCCGCTTCAGCATAGCGAGCGACAGACGGGCCGCAACATGGACAAGCTGCGGTCGGCCTTTTCCGGTCTCGACATCGACCGCCTGGTATTGGTCAAACTGGACGTCACCGAAAGGCGCAGGCCGAAGAGGCCATCCGTCTGGCGGTCGCGCGGTTTGGCCGGGTCGACGTGGTCGTCAACAACGCCGGTGTCGCCATCCTGGGTTATCGAAGCGCTCTCGGTGTCGGATTTCGAAAGACAGCTCGCGCCGAACCTGTATGGCGTCATAAACGTGTTGCATGCGGCCTTGCCGGTGATGCGCAAGCAGCGGTCCGGCCACGTTATCAACATCAGTTCCATGGCCCGGTGCGGCTGGTGGAAAGCAGGGCTCGGCCTACAGCGCGAGCAAGTTCGCACTCGAAGGCCTGTCGTGAAGTGTAGACCGGGTCTCCCGCACTTTGTGTGACGACCCAGTCAAGGGCTTGATTTCCGGCCAGTTTGGCCGTACGTTGATCGTTACCATGAGGCAAGTTCTCGGTGGAATCGAACGTATTCTCGCCCGTGTGGGCAAGCGCTTCGTCTCCAGCGAAGTGCAAGGGGGGGGCGTCTGAGCGCTCAGCGACGCGCCAAGCGGCTAGCGTTGTATAAGGAGGTGATGGCGCTACGCGCCCAGGGCGGCACGATCAGAGGAATCGCGCGCGAACTCTCAATCAGCGCAGGAACCGTGCAGAAGTACGTCAAGGCCGGAGCAGTCCCCGAGCGCGCACTCAAGGCGCGGGGTCCGACGCCTTTGGATCCCTATCGCGACTATATCGAGGAACGAATCATCCAGAGCTGTCGCTTTCCTGAACTGATCTGGCAAGAAATCAAGCAGCGCGGATATAAGGGCAGTCCCGCCTGCGTGCAGAGTTGCGTGACCCGCCTCCTCTTTCCGCTGGGCAAGACCCCGCTTGTCCTGAAGCCCACGATGCCGATGCCGTCGGCCCGGCGCGTGTTCGGATGGCTAGTCGGATGGAGGAACCTCGCCATCGAGGAGCCAAAAAGCGCGGAGCATGAGCGGTTCGTGAAGGCGCTACGCAGGATCGAACCCGTGGTGGGCGAGGTCCGCAATCTCGCGCGGGAGTTTCTCGGACTCATGCACCGGCGAAGTGTGCTGCATTTCGATCGATGGTTGAAACGTTTGTCGTGCTGCGACGCTGAGGAAATGCGTCGGTTCGCGCAAAGCCTGAGCTCCGACTTACCGGCTGTGCGGGCCGCATTCAAGTTGCCATGGAGCAATGGCCAGACCGAGGGTCATGTCGGCTCAAGCTCCTTCTATGAGCAGTGGTTTGTCAAGTCCTTTACAAACTGGCTAAATCACGAGGGGGGACCGGCCAATCAAATTTTCCTACATGCAGGCACAAGGCTGAAGCCGTTTGTGTGCGCGCGTCAGACGTGACGTCTGACCACCTTCTATCCGCCGGCTTGGCCGGCCTCATCCTGCATGCGCATTACGCCGGAATCATCAACCAGGAACATGCCCCATCTCAATAGATCGGTTGCGTCAGCAACCCAGGAGCTTGACGGGCAAGTTCACCTCAGACCCTTCTCCAGCGCCGCGAGTTGCTGCTGTGCCAGCGCGAGCCGTTCGCACTCGCGCAGCAGCCGCTCGCGCATTTCGGGCGGCAATTGCGGTCGTATGCACCGCAGGCTGCTCGCGGTGCCCGTCTGTAACGCGACCTTCCACTTCGCGGCCGCCAGTTCGAGCGACACCGCCAACACCCCATCCTCGGTACCCGTGTATGCCTGATCTGTACGCATGATGCTCCTGTGAGCCAAGCACGACACGCTGATTTTAAGCATCGGCGCTTGTCGACGGTCCCCTGTCTCATAGGATCTCAAGCACCAAATGTATGGCCGCGCAAATATCGAGCTTCTGCGGCTGCGGGTGTTGGAGCCAAATAAACCGGCCTGCTTTGTTCTACAGGCCCCGCCAGTCCGGTCGCGATCGCAGGCACGTGAGTTCGTGTGGCCACGGCGAGGCTGGCGGGCTCGCCCACGTTAATCAGAAAGAGGAACGGTTGGTAGTGGGGCGGGAAAAGCGACGACAAGGTCCTCCACGCGAGTTTGCCGTCGTCACACAAATTGCGGAAGACCCAGTCTTACTTCTCTTCACGGAAGTCGAAGGCGAGATGAAGGACAGCAAGACCGCGCCCTGGCCTAGCAGGGAAAGCGGTGAGCAACCGCCCGACGTGCCGATTCACCACATGCGGGTCCGCATCACGCTGGACGACACCTATACCGTCAGGGCCGTCGCAGCAGCGCTGCCTTCCATCCCGTTTCCCGAATGCACCGGGGGCATGCCGCCGCTGCAAGGCCTGGTTGGCGCTAGCATCGCGCGCGGCTGGCGCAAGGCGCTCGAAATCACGTTGAGCGGCACCAGGGGCTGCACGCATCGGCGCGAACTGCTGTTCAATCTGGGTACCGTAGCCTACCCCCGAGCCGGGGTTCCTCACTGCCTCCAAATTCATGCGCTGACCTCGTTCGTCAGTGCCAGGCCGGACTCGAATTCGGTCATGCTGCGCAGGGTCGTCCGGCAGATCGTCGACACGGCTTCCCGCGTGAGAAAGGCCTGGTGTCCGGTCACGATGACGTTTGGGAACGAGACCAATCGCTGCATCACGTCGTCGGCGATGATAGTGCTGGAGAGATCACGAAAGAACAGATCGGCTTCCTGCTCGTACACGTCCAGTGCCAGCCCACCAAGTTGTCGGCTCTGCAGTGCGTCGATTGCGGCCACGGTATCGAGCAGGCCTCCGCGGCTGGTATTGACCAGCAGTGCCCCGGGCTTGGCGCGCGCCAGTGCGTCGGCATTGATGATGTGGTGAGTCTGCGGAGTCAGTGGGCAATGCAGGGAAATAATGTCCGCACTGGCGCCGATTTCGCCGGGTTGGGCGTAGCGGCCGCCTAAGGCTTCGAATTCCGGTGAGGGTAACACATCATAGCCGATCACTTCGCATCCGAAGCCAAGCATGATGCGGGCAAATACCCGACCGATCTTCCCGGTGCCGACCACGGCGACGGTCTTGCCGCAGAAATCGAACCCCATCAGGCCATCGAGCGAGAAATTGAAGTCCCGCGTGCGATTGTAGGCACGGTGAATCTTCCGGTTGATAGCCAGCAGCAGGGCCACGGCATGCTCTGCCACCGAGTTGGGCGAGTACGTGACGACTCGCACCACCTTCATGTCGAGACCCGCTGCGGCGCCAAGATCGACATTGTTGAATCCGGTGCAGCGCAGCGCAATTAGTGACGTGCCGCCACGCCGGAGCACATTGAGCACGGCTGCATCCGCGACATCGTTCACGAAAATACAGACTGCTCCATGACCAGCGGCCAGACTGACAGTATTGATGTCAAGCTGAACATCGAAGAAGTCGAGCTGATGGCCTTCGGCAACATTGGCGGCGTCAAGATACTCTCGGTCGTAGGGCTTGGCGCTGAATACGGCAACTTTCATCGCTTCTCTCCGGGTCGGAATGAGGTCCCGGGGCTTCGGGCAGAAATGCCTGTTTGCCCTAACCGCCAGCCAGGACCATGGCAATCTCCACGAACAGGATCTTGGTAACCGTCATCGAAGGAAAGATCATGGCGTAGCCGATATCCGGCTGCTCCGTGGGCGCTACGCGGTTGGCGAACGCCAGAATTGCCGGATTTCCGGTCGCTCCGCAGATGACGCCCGCTGCCACATCGAAGGGCATCCTGAAGATCCACAGGCAAGCCAGTGCCGTGACCAGCACAAGCACCAGGACAATGAGCAGGCTGTAGAAAAGCAGCGAAGCGCCGGTGATGGCAATGGTCGAGAAGAACTTAGGCCCTGAGGATATTCCCACCTGTGCCAGGAAAATGGTAAGCCCGAGATTGCGCAGCACCAGGTTGGCAGAAAGCGGCATGGTCCAGACGAGCGGCCCCAAACGACGGATCTTTCCCAGATAGAGCGCAACCAGCAGCAGTGCGGCCAGTCCGAGGGTCAGCTTGCCAGCGCCCGGGACCGGCAGCGGAATCATGCCCGCCAGCAGGCCCACCGCCGCGCCAATGCCGATGGAAATGAAGCTCAGCTCTGCGGTACCTTTGATGGAGTCGCCGAAAAACTTGCGCATGGTCTTGGTGTGGGCGCGATTCACTAGCAGCCCGACCCGATCCCCTACTTCGAGGATGAGCTCGGGGCTTGGCAGCATGTCCGCGTCGCCCCTGCGTACCTGGACGATCGAACTTGCGATGCCATCAGGAAAGCGGATATCGCGCAGCGCAAGCCCGACCACGGCACGGCTTGAGGCAAACAGGCGGACATAGTCAAGGTCCTCGCGATGACTGCTCATCCGGCCTGGCTGCAACTCTCCCATCAGGCCAGCGGCTTCCTGAAGCAATGCGGGCTCGGTGGACGTCGCCAGCAGAACGTCGTCCGTGCGCAGGACAAGGTCTTCCGTTGGCAGCTGGTTATGGTGCTCGCGACGCACCGCCGCAATGGCCAGCCCCGCTGGCAGGCGCGCCTTCAGCTGGGAAAGCGTGAGGCCGACGAGCTTCGGGTTGCGCAGGGAAATCTCGGCAGTCTCAATGATCTTTGCCGCTGGCGCCTCGATTTTCGCTTTAAGCACCGCACCGAGGACATATAGAATCAGGATCGGGCCCGCCACACCGAACGGGTATGCCACGCTGTAGCCAACCGCCGCGCCATCGCCCTTCATGGCCGCAATGATGGCCTGCAATGTCGCCGTGCTGGTCCCGGTGCCGGCAAAGATGCCCAGCGACTCATCGAGCTTCAGCCCGAACAGCGGAACCAGCGCCAGCGACGCCATTCCGGCACCAATAACCCCCAGGGCCGCGGCGGCATTGGCCTTCAGTCCCCGGATACTGGTCAGCCCCTCGAAGAACTGGGCGCCGTACTGGATGCCGATGCCATAGAGGAACAGCAGCAGGCCGAGAGTCCCGACCAGCGGGGGCGGTGCCGCTTTGGGTGCGAACCCCCCGATTGCCAAGCCGACAAATAGCACGGCGCCGGACCCCAGCGCAACGCCCTTGATATTAATGTCGCCGACAACGTAACCCAGTGCAACCGTGAGGAGCAAAGTGAACAAGGGCTGGGTTTCGAATAAGACCCGGACTGCGTCCATTGCCAGTTCCTTCTAGCCGGAAGATCAGCGGGACAGGCCGGTATGGCTTGCGGAAATAGATGGGCGGGGAGCACCGCGCTCCTCGCTCAGGGCCTGAATATGCAGCGTAGGTCAATTGTGCCGGACGTCAAATCGATTCCACGGTTGCGGTGCCGGGCATAGGACGGCTGCTCGCCAGACGGATGAGGCATGCCACATGCCGCAAGCGGCGCAAGAGCCCCCACACAGCTTCTCCGTGAGTACGGCCAGTGAGCTTCAGGCAAGGCGAATTTTACTTTCACGATCGTGAAAGTACGTCCGAGCCTACCCTGAGCAGGCCCGGCGGGACATCACGAACACAAACCCACTTGCCTGCTGGCTCCCATTCTTTGTTGGGTTTGCTCGCTTGGCGATTAATTGCATTTTCTTCCAGACAGCCTTGATTTCAGCGCGTATTGAAGAACGAGGTTTGTGCGACCCAGGCTCAGCATTCGTTCGACCGTTGCATTTTTTCGCTCGGCATTCATGCGCCTGTATCGTTCCCATGCGAAGCAAGATCCCGGTGAGGCGTTGCGTGCGCTCTTTGAAGCAGCTGATCAAAATTACCAACGTAATAGAGATTCCAGTACCAGGTCGTTTCAAGCTTGCCGGGATGTTGCTCGCACATGGAAAAGGCACGTCCAATCGGAATTCCGAGGTCGGATCGATTGGCAACCGCCTGTTGTGAACCTCGATCCTATCCGATTGGCTTCCGCGGCAGAAGCCGATTCACAACTAGTAGTTGTTATTGAATCAGAATTCATCACTCTAGTGTGATGAGCGGTTGGCTCCTACATTGGTCCTAACGGCGACGCACCCGATCCAGCGAAGCCGCAAACGAGCGTTCTTTCACCCGTCTTAGGAGCTGATCATGATTTCCGGACTCGCCCGTGCTGTTGTTGTTGCTTCGATGACCCTGACCATTGGTGCCGCGCTACCTGGCGGCTACGCCCACGCAGCAGATGTTGTGATAGCCGGCATGGACCGCACAGGTGTCTCCGCGTCGCCCGCCCGCAAGTTCGATGTGTTCGCAGACGGTGCGCGTGTCGGTGCATACGACCCGTATTCCGATGGCGCCCGCATCGGCAAGTACAACCCCTACGCCGACGGTGCCCGTATCGGCAAGCCCGATTCGTTCACGGAAGGCATCTGACGTCGTCGCGGGCGTGGAGATTCTCTCTCCCGCACCTCCTATCGCAATCAAGCGACAGCCGCCGCAATCGGCGAGCAGCGGCCCGAATGGAGGCCATCTAACCTTGCATCCAAGAATCGAGGTGAATCCCTCCCCCGATCCGCAACCGGAGAATGAACCATGATCACTACGCAACAGGCCCAGGCGCTGATTGCCGCAGCCGAGGCTCATGCAGGCACCCTCGGCGTGTCGGTCAACATCGCCGTGCTCGACGCCGGCGCACACCTCAAGGCGTTCGTTCGCCAGGACGGTGCGATGCTCGGCTCGATCGACATTGCCTTGTCTAAGGCGCGCACGTCGGCGCTGTTCCGCCTCCCCAGCGAAGCCCTCTGGGAGTACGCCAAGCCCGGCGGGCCGTCGCCGGGACTGGGGAACAGCAATGGTGGACTCACCGTGTTCCCCGGTGGGCTGCCATTGCTCGATGCACAGGGAGCCCTGATCGGAGCCGTCGGCATCTCCGGCGGCGCACCGTCGCAAGACTTGGAGATCGCGCAAGCCGCCGCCGCTGCGCTCTCTGCCTAATCGGCAACACCCGCCAGGCAAGTCCACTCCACCCAATTGACTGTTCTCAACCCGTAATCACTTGAAGGAGCACCATCATGAGCACCAAGAAGACCATCCTCATCACCGGCGCAGGCTCCGGATTCGGCAAGGCTGCCGCCATCGGAATCGCCAAAAACGGCCACAACGTCATCGCTACCGTGCAAGTTTCGCCGCAGGTCACGCCGCTGCGCGAGGAGGCCAAGGCCCTGGGCCTGGACAACCTGCGCGTGGAACGCCTGGACCTGACCGACCCCTACGACATCCTGCAGGCGCAGTCTTGGGACTTCGATGTCCTGTGGAACAACGCCGGCCAAGGCGAAGCTGGCCCAGTCTGGGAAATTCCTCTTGACCTGGTACGCCGCAACTATGAGATCAACGTGTTCCTGCCGTGGCTGCTGACCCAGGGCGTGGTGCGGAAGTGGATCGACCAGGGCGTCAAGGGCAAGGTGGTGTTCACCTCGTCGATGGGCGGCCTGTTCACCCCGGCCAATTGGGGCACCTATGTCTCCACCAAGCACGCACTTGAAGCCTTCGCCGAGGCGCTGCAGCAGGAGGTCGACAAGTACGGCATCAAGGTGCAAACAATCAACCCTGGTGCCTATTACACCGGCTACAACGAGACCATGGCGGACAACCCGTTCCGCTGGCTGGACGAGAGCAAGCACCTGACCCGTCGTGCAGAACTGCGGAAGGGGTTCGACGACTTCTTCGCCACGCCGGAAGGCAAGATGGACCCACAGGAAATGATCGACCGCATGATCGAGATCGTGCCGGCCGAAAGCGGCAAGTTCCGCAACGTGGTCCCCAAGGTGATCGAGGACATGCTCAAGGCGCATCAGACCGGCGCCTGGGACAACACCATCTGATGCGTCATGGACTATTCGCATACGAGGAGAACCTCCTGATTTCGTCCCCGGAAAAAGCCTTCACCGCAGCAAGTAGGCAACAACGGGACAACTTGTCTATCGGGCGACGAGCCGGCTCCAACACAAGGAGCATCAGCTCGATGCCGGCGATCGTAACGGCGACATTCCTGAAGCGTTTGAAGCCGAGCATCGCATTGACCCTGGACTTGATGTTGCGATGATCCTGCTCGATCAGGTTGTTCAGGTATTTCGATGATCGCAACGTCGTGTCCCCGGGCAGCAACTGGTCAGCCTTCATTTCGCGCACCGCACGATGAGACGCCGCGTAGCCATCCAGCGTGATGGTGTTGGGGGCGAGCTCCTGATGCTTGATCGCCTTCGCGAGGAAGGCCTTGGCTGCCGCGACATCACGCTCATCCGCAGCATTATTTGCGCATTCGTGGTACTGCCGTTCTCCGGCGCGACTACGCCCTGTCGGCATTGCGTTGATCAGTGCCGCCGGTATCGTTGCCCATCGCCTTGCAATGGAGCCCACCCGAATCGCTTTGCCGATGTCCCATAGACGCAAGGCACGCCGGCCGAGTAGCCGGCGTCTTTGACGCGCTCAGGCGCCGGCAACGTCCTTCCTCTTGATCGGCGAGCCTACAGACGGCAGTACCGTCAGGAAGCTGTCTGGTATCGGCTGGCAGCGATGGTTTCCGAGTCGTTCAGTGCCTCCTGCAGCAGGAAGTCAAAGTGCACGAGGGTGAACGGCCCGGTCACACCAAGGGAAGAATACTCTGGAGACGGCTCCGCCTTCTCCATTGACACGACCAAGCCGTCGCGCGTAGCAAAAGCGAAATCGTCGTCGAGAAAGGTGTCGCCCGGGATGTTGACCTGCGTTGTCAGCGCCCGCTTGCCACCGCCCGAGACAAGGAAATGGATATGGGCGGGGCGGTTGCCGTGCCGGCCCAGCAGGCCGAACAGTTCGGAAACCGGGCTGTTCGGCGGAATCGCGTAGCCGGGCGGCAGGAAGCTGCGGAAGCGATAGTTGCCGTCGGCATCCGTCTCGATGCGCCGGCGCAGGTTGTAGTCGGGCTGGCTCGGGTCGAAGTGCGAATAGCGGCCCAACTCGTTGCAATGCCAGACATCGACCACCGCGTGTGGCACCGGCTTGCCGTCCAGTCCGAGCACGCGGCCTTCCATCACGAAAAGTTCGCCCTTCCCTTCGTTACCTTCGTCGAGGCGCACTTCGCGCTGGGACAGTGGCGCGCCCGGCACGTACAGCGGCCCCTCGATGGCGCGCGGTGTGCCTTGCGAGCGCCCTGCGGCCTCGTCGGCCTCTTCTTCAAGAATGTCGAGCAGGCGGTCGAAGCCTAGGCCCGCGGTGATCAGGCCGACCATATCGGCCTGGCCCAGGCGGGTCAGCCATTTCATGGCGGACCAGAACTCGTCGGGCGTAACCTGGAAGGACTCGATGGTGCGGAACAGGTCGGCAACGATACGGCTAGTAATTGCACACACACGTTCATCGCCTGCGCTGACCCGGCTGGAGTTGACCAGGGTCAGCAGTTCGGAAGGGGTGTATTCGGCCATGATGCGGGATCTCCTCAGGTGTTGGAATTCGCGGGGTGTTGCGGCACTTCATTCATGCCGGCGTTGTGGGTGGCCTCGCCGGGTCCGGTGAGTGCCGATGCGGAACGACCGTGGTCGATCATCAGGACAGCCAGCGCCGCCACCAGTGCGGGCACGGCGATGGCCATGAAGTTCTGTTCGAGCGGCAGGCCCATCGACACCAGGAAGCCGATCAGGATCGGCGCGAGGATGGCGCCGCCCCGGCCCATGCCCAGGGTCCAGCCAATGCCCGTGGCGCGGATGTTGACCGGATAGAACTGGCCGGCATACGCACAGCCGACGATCTGCGTGCCGATGGTCGAGGCCCCGGCAAGCGCCACCAGCAGGTATAGCCCGGCAGTCGGTACGGGATGTCCAAGCAGCGTGATCGACACGGCGGCCAGCACGTACATGCCGATCAGCACATACTTGATGTGGAACCTGTCGGCCAGCCATCCGCCGCCGATGGCGCCGATCATGCCGCCGAGGTTGAGCACCAGCACGAAGGTCAGCGCGGAACCGAGGCTGTAGCCGGCACTGGCCATCAGCTTGGTCAGCCACGAGCTGAGCGCGTAGACCATGAACAGGCACATAAAGCAGGAAAGCCAGAACATCAGCGTGCTCAGCGCGCGCCCTTGGTGAAAGAGCTGGCCGATGGGCGCCGCGGCGGCGGCATCTGCCGAACCGACGGCGCCATCGGTGCCGGCGACGATGAAGCGGTCGCCGGCTTCCGCGCGGTAGTTCGGGTCGATGCGCTGCGCCAGCCGCCTGAGGTCGTCGGTTCGGCCCCTGCGGATCAGGAACGGTACCGATTCCGGCATCCATTTCAGGATCAGCGGGATCAGCAGGACCGGCAGCCCGGCGGCCAGGAACACCGATTGCCAGCCGTAGCTCACGATCAGGTTCTTGCCCAGCACGGCCGCCAGCATGCCGCCGACCGAGTAGCCACTGAACATCAGCGTCACCATGGTGCTGCGCACGCGGCGTGGCGCGTATTCGGTCATCTGCGCGATCACGTTCGGCATGACGCCGCCGATGCCGATACCCGCCAGGAAGCGCGCCGCGCCGAACAGCAGCGGGTCGCTGCAAAGGCCCGCGGCGGCGGTGAACACGCTGAACAGCCCGACGCAGACCGCAATGGCAAGCCGCCGGCCGATCCGCTCGGATATGGTGCCTAGCAGGATGTTGCCGAACATCATGCCGAACAGCGCGGTACTGACCAGGAAGCCCGCCTGGCTCGCCTCGATCTGCATTTCCTTCATGATCAATGGCAGGGCGATCCCGGCGACGGCTAGGTCGTATCCGTCGAAAACGATGATCAAGGCGCACCAGCCCAGTACGCCATAGTGGAAGCCATTGAGCCTGGCCTCCCCGGCCATTCTCTGTATGTCTATGTCGATCTGCCGCATGTCTGTCTCCGTCTTTGTATGTATTGGACGTGATCGTCTGCTACGCTCGCCTGCGGACAAGCTCAGAGCTTGGCCAGGGACACGCCCGGATCGGCCAGATCCTGCGCCCTGACCTGCGTCCGTTTCTCTATCAGGCGGCGGGCGAACCGCAGTTCGCGCGCCGCATTGCCGCCAAGCGCGGCCATGACCCGCTCGCCTTCCAGGTAGAAAAACACGAAGCTGCCGGCCGCCGGGTCGCCACGCACCACCACCTCATGTGTTGGCGACGGTACGCCGTAGATTTGCACGTTGGTGCCGTGCTGGTCCGACCAGAACCAGGGCAGCGGGTCGTAGTGGACATCGCGTCCCAGCGCGGACCTGACCGCGGCGATGCCCTGCTCCTGCGCGTTCTGCCAGGACTCCAGCCGCAGGCGGCGGCCGGCCCAGCTGTTGGGCGTGACAGCGACGTCGCCAGCGGCGAAGATGTCCGGGTCCGTGGTGCGGCACTGCGCGTCGACCAGCACGCCGCCTTCGCAGTCCAATCCGGCCGCACGGGCCAGTTCGTCGTTGGGCACCAGGCCGATGCCGACCACCGCGGCGTCGCAGGTGATGCTGCGGCCGTCGGACAGCACCACATCGAGCCCGCCCGTAGTACGCGGCGCGAAGCTCGCCACCGCCGCGCCCAGCAGCACTTCGACGCCCTTTGCGGCATGCATCGCATGCAGGTGCGCGGACATTGCCTCGGGCAGGCTGCGCTCGCACAGCCTGCCCATGGTCTCGATCACGGTCACCTCGGCGCCGCGCTGCCGCGCCGTCGCCGCGACTTCCAGGCCGATCCAGCCACCGCCCACCACCGCCACGTGTGCATCGCGCTGCAGCACCGGGCCCAGCCGCCGGGCGTCGTCGATGGTGCGCAGCGTATGCACGCCCGGCAAGCCGGCGCCCGGCACGTCGAGTTCGCGCGCCCTTCCGCCGGTGCAGAGAATCAGCTTGTCGTAGCCAATCGCGCGGCCGTCGGCGAGCATCACCTGCTTCGCAGTCCGGTCGAGGTTTACCACCCGCGCACTGGCCAGCCATTCGACCGACATGGCGGCCATGGCGGCCGCATCGAGCAGATGCACGCTTTCCGGGGCCACCTCGCCGGCGAGTACCGCCTTGGAGAGCGGCGGGCGCTCGTACGGCGGATGGGACTCGTCGCCGATCAGCACCACGCGGCCGTCAAAGCCCTCGTCGCGCAGCGTGCGCGCGGCCCAGCCGCCGGCCTGGCCGGCGCCGATGATCACAATGGTGGTGGGTTCCGTATGCATGGCAACGCCCCCGTTCACGAGATCGCCACCACGGCGGGCAGCACCTGGATCCGCACCCGCCCCTCCGCCACCTGCACCGGATAGGTCTGGACCGGCGTCGTGCACGGCGCCTTGCGCGCCTCGCCGGTGCGCAGGTCGAACAGGCCCTGGTGCAGCGGGCATTCGACGCAGCCGTCCTCGACAAAGCCCTCGGACAGGGGCACGCGCTCGTGCGTGCACAGGTCGTGCAGGGCAAACAGTTCCTCGCCGACGCGGAACACCGCGATCGACACGCCCGCCGCCTCGACGGCGCGCGGCTCGTCCTCGATGAATTCGTCGGCTCCGCCGACGTCGTGCCATTGGCTCATGATGATGCCCTCCTCAGATCGGCGTGGCCAGCAGGGTCTGGACGCGCGAGGTGTCGTAGACCACCCGCTTTTCGCGGTAGCGCCATGCGCCGTCCTGCCTGACGACGGTGTCGCGGTAGATGCCGGCCTGGTAGACGACCGAGTCGCCCGCCGCGCCGGTGTTGACGACGATATAGCTCGATACCGTGCGCACCTCGTCTTCGGTCGCGGACTCGATCACCAGCCCGCCCAGCGCATGCCGGTAGCCGTGCGCTTCGTAGATGTTGGCGTGCCGCAGCGCGACGATGCGGTCGCGCATCATCTTCTGGTTGCGGCAGTGGATGATCGGCGCAGGCAGGCCACGGTCCGCGTTCTCGCGCGAGATGATGGTGTAGGTGCCATCCTCGGTGAAGAAGCCCGGCCAGGTCTCGAGCAGGTCGTTGTCGATGGCGTGGACATAGCGGCTTTGCAGCGCGCTCAGTTCCATCCAGAGCTGCAGGTTGTTTTCCATCTCAGTACCCCATTGCACGCTGATAGCCGGACCAGAAGCGGCGGATCAGGTTTTCCGTGATATTGCTGTTGGTCTGGTCCGGCGCATCCAGGCCCATGCCCATGTAGGAGGTCTTGTCGCCGTCGCGCACGGTGCCGCGTTGCACGAGCTCGGTGGCCTCGGTGTCCTCCATCGAGATGTAGCCCGCTGGGCCCACCAGGTTCGCTTGCAGCAGGCGCAGCTCGCGCAGTTCCGGCGTATCGTCCTCGTAGCCGAAGAAGTGGAACACCAGCTCGAAGTTGTTTGGGCCCTTGGGGAGCAGCTGGCGCGCCACCAGCGTGTTGTGGATCTGCTGGATGACGAGCTGCGGGAAGATCGGCTGGATGTGGTTGGTGCAGTCCTCCTCGAACTCCGAGATCTGCCCCAGTACATACGGGTCCTCCAGCGCGAAGCCGTCCTGCATCGAACGGATCTTCTGGTCGGTGTAGGCCGCAGCAGTGTTGGTATCCACCTTCGGCTTGGTCACCGTGATCAGGCTGTGCAGTCCGTGCGTGGCATCCGGGATGGAGCGCGCGCTCATGCCAACGCGGAAGATGTTGAAGGTGGTATGGAACAGGTGCAGCAGGCTCGCGTGGTAGGGGTCCTTGACGTTCTCGAAGTACAGCTTCCAGTTCGACTTGGAGTACTGGCGCGTGCAGCCCAGGTAGACGATCGGCTTGTGGAAGACGCGGTCCACCCAAGGGCGCATCTCGGGGCCAATGTACTCGGCCAGTGGCGGCGTCTCGTTGCTGAACGTGGCGAACAACAGCCCCCGGTACTCTTCCACGCGCAGTTTCTGCAGGCCGTTCTTGGACGGATCGAACGACTTGGCCATGCCGGCCAGGGTGATGGTGCCCTGCTTCTGGCCCCTGCGGAAAGGCACGCCCTGAAGGTCGCCCTCGCAGGAGTAGTTCCACTGGTGATAGACGCAGGTGTGCGATTCCGCGTTTCCATACTTCTCGCGGCACACCATGGCGCCGCGATGCGCACAGCGGTTGACCCAGCAGGCGAAGCCATTGGCCGTGCGCGTCACCACTACGGGCGTGTCCCCCACGAAGGTGCTCTTGAAGTCGTTGAGATTGGGAATCTCACAGGCCAGGGCGACGAAGCTCCAGTGGGAGCCGCGATAGATGCGCTCCTGCTCCCGCTCGTAGACCTCCTGCGAGCTGAAGACACTGTAGGGAACGCACGAGCCGTCGGGCTGTGGGAAGGACACTTGCCGGCTGCTTGTGTGCCCGGCCATCTGTGGGGAGTCTGACATGGCTGTCTCCGCGGGGTTGTCTGATATTGGGATGGACGGAGTGTAGAAAGCCGCTGCCCCGCGGCACTAGCCGGAATCGGTGGACTTTCGCGCTGCGCCAGTCCGTTTCTCGCAACCGCCACGCGGACCATCCGGAAATGGCAGGCAAGCTGCCGCCGGCTATCCGTTTCAGGAAGGTGCGGCACGCCGACGCCGTGCGGCGCTACCCATGCCGGCAGCCCTGTGGCAAGATGGCCTCTATCAAAAAGGGGGTAGCTCGACCCTCCCGGAGCAGAGCGGGTCTTCACGGCAGTTCTCGACGTGGCGGCCCGGCAACCGAAACCGCCACAAAGCCGGACACGCGAGGCCGACACACCAAGCCGGAACAGGAAGCCGGATCAGGTAGCGCCGTATCAAGCGAATCCGGAACACGGGGACAGAAAATGCCGCTTTCACCACGGACCCCCGCGCTCGGCGCGCTCTATAGCAAGCCACTGTTCCAGTCGGATGTGCGCGTGGAAGCGCATGACCATGTCGCCCGCGAACTCACCGACCACATGCTCCGCTGGAAATCCGGCGCACCTGACGCAGCCATGTTCAAGGGCGAGCTCGACAGCCTGAAGGTCTACGCGCTTCGCTACGGTCCGGAGGTAGAGGTATGCGCGCGCCCCTTCGAAGACTTCTCGTTGGTGCACACCTCGCTTGGCGCCGGCGCGGAAATCGAGTGCGACGGTCAGCGGCTATGGGTGGCCGAAGGTCGCACAGCGGTGCTATCGCCGCGGACGCGCATCCGCCTGCGCTGGACTCCCGGCAACCAGCAGTTCATCGTCCGCGTTCCAAACGACCTGCTGCAGGAGGCGGGCGGACTCGAGCCCGGCTCGCCGGCCTTGCTGGCTTCCGGCTTCCTGCTGCCGCGCGCACTGGAGGCGCAATGGGAACTGATCGCCCATTCGCTGCTGAACCTGATCTCGTGCGCGGACAGCACGGCCATGCACGCCGACTGGGTGGGACACCTCGAGAGGCACCTGGCGCTTTTCCTGCTCATGCACCAGCCGGCAGGCACGCGGCCGCTGCCCGCGTCGTTGCAGGAGGGACTGCCCGCGCTGTCAGGGCCCGAAGCCGCAAACCGCGGCATACGGCAGATAGACGCGGTGGTGGCTTATATCGACTCTCATCTGAGCGCCCCAGTTTCGCTGGAAGATCTCGCCCGCGCCGCGGGCGTCAGCGGGCGCACGCTGAATGCGCTGTGCCAACGGCATTTCGGCATCTCGCCGATGGAACTGCTGAGGAACGCGCGCCTTGACGCTGTGCGCGCCAGGCTATTGCTCGATCCGGCCGCCGGTGTCACTGAAACCGCGCTGGAGTACGGCTTCGGGCATTTAGGCCGCTTCGCTGGGTACTACGCGGGCCGCTTCAACGAGTTGCCGAGCGATACGCAGAAGCATCGAATCTAGTCTCAAACGGCCCTATCGAACGTCGCTCCAGTGTTTTTGCCTCGACAGAATTAGAACGTGGGGCGCGATAAGAGATGGAAGTGGTTTGAAGTGGTTCGATTGGGCTACGCTCGCCTGCGTCTGGCCTGCGAGGTAGCCGGCATAACTGTGTGCTCGCTGCGACGCCGCCAGAGCCCTTCCAACGTCCGCATGCACAACACGCCAACCCACACGTTCTGGCTCAATCTGTCGAGAACTGGTATGCGCGCATTGAGCGCGATATGTCTCAAGCCTGCTCGGCGTCGCGTTAGTGGCGCAGCATTAACGCTGAAGCAATCCTGGTTCCCAACGTCGCGTTGAGAATCCACCATCGGAGAACTCGTTGATCCACGAGGAAGATAGTGAGCAGCGCTGCCATTCCCGACCCGACGTGGCTCTGGGGATGCCGTCGCTCACGAACCCCCAAACCGCCGTTCGCAGAGCTTTTCCGATGTGCTCGAACAACGCCATTGAGGTATTGGCGAGCATTGGAGCATCTGCCCAGCCCTGCCTGTTTCCAAACAAGAACGGAAGCTCTAGGCAATGTGGGCTCATTAGATTCGGAACACCGGTCTGGACATTGAAGAAGTATGGATACACTACCTTGCCAGCCTCGCTATACGCCTGTGAGACCTTCTCGACCCCCATGCCGAACATCATATAGCTGCTCGCATCAACAAACTGAGTATATGGCGTATGTTGTGGTCGGCGCCGAGCGAGCTTTTCATAAATACCGGGAGCATCCTCTCCAAAGCGCTTCGCAAACCAAGCTCTCGCGGTTTCTTCATCTGCATTGACGAGCGACGGCTCAACAAACATGAAGCTGGCGGTCTCTTCCGCGGTCGAACCCACCAAGGTCTCGCCAATATGCGATTCCTTTGCCGCACGTCTGAAATCAAAAAGCCACTCAGGTACTACCCCAGCTTCGACTGCCGGTCGAAATCCCACCGCAACTTCGCCAAACGCCATCCTGGAGCGCATAAGAGCGACTTGCGCGGTCAGAATCTCCTCCGTAGACAGGGAATCAAGCAACTTACCGTTAGCCAACTTGAGGAATTCCTGGCTCGCTGTCAGCACATCGTCTGGAGCCATAGGGTTCACAATGGGAAGGCTGAGCAGGATATTCCGACGAAGCAAGCCCCTGGACGCAGGACTGACTCCGAGAAGCCAGGAGTACCATGCCCCAGCCGATTGGCCTCCAACAGTTACGGAACCTGGATCCCCACCAAATTGCGCTATGTTTTCCTGCACCCACTCCAGCGCACGTAACAGATCGCGGACCGGCCTGTTCGCGCCTGAGGGATCATCTCCATCGACACAATGGCCGAGAGCGCCCAACCGATAGTTGACAGTAACGACAACGATGTTCCCCTCTCCCGCCAAGCGCTCGCTGTCGTACCAGGGCGCGGAGCCCCCTCCCGATACAAATCCTCCTCCATGAATGAACACAAAAACAGGCAATGAATCAGCGTTGACAGGCGTCCAGACGTTAAGTACGAAGGCATCTTCCGATTGCGAGTTGGTGTCAATGCTGTCACCCATGACGGCCGCCAATCTCGATCGGAGCTGAGGGAATACCTTTCCAGGTCTGGAAACGTCTAGCTCACCGATCCAGGACGTAGGTGGCCTGATATCTGAAGAGCGACGATGTGGCTCCTTTCGTTCCCCGAAGGGTACCCCTTTAAACGCGCATACCCGCTCATTCAGCGAACCGCGGAGCATCCCACTATTTACGGTCACCACCGGGAATTGTCCAATCAATTTCATTAGCTTATATCTCCCAAACCGCGCAGCGCGCGAGACAAAAGAAATGCAAGTAGCGCGCAGGCCAATACTGTCAATGTTAAGCAGGAGATTAACTGGTTGAGCGGAATCCCCAGTTGCACCAGCCACCCTGTTGAGCCCGCGCTAACGAATGATCCTAGCCTCCCGAAGCTGCTCGCCCAGCCGACACCCACGCTCCGAACCGACGTCGGATATGCCAAGGCTGAAACTGCACTAATCACGACAATCGGACCGCTAATCAGGAAGCCGGCCAGAAAAACTCCGATGGCGTATAGTGGCGTCGAGCTTGGCGAAGCCACCCAAAGAGGCATCATTGCGCCCAAAAAAAGCGCAATCGAAACGATCTTGAGGGGCGGGAGCTTTCGTATGGCACAAGCCGCAACAAACGCACCAACTAGTCCTCCAGATTGAAAGAGCGCCGCCGTCTTCGATGCAGCTGCAACATTTGCGCCACCGTCTCTTATCAACGTGGGTAACCAGCTCGCAATCACATAAAAGCTACCAAGTATCAAGAACGTCAATGCCCACAGTAAAACCGTAGTCCAACGGAACTTGGCGTCAAATAGCGCCAAGACACTGCCCTGCTTTGGCCTATCCTGGCCGGACGAAATGTCGAAGCATGCTTCATCACTAACTGAGTAACCTAGCCTTCGAAGCGCAGACTTCACTTTTTCCTGGCCTGCACCACTGACAGCTAGAAGCTTCGGAGACTCAGGAACAAAGACAAGGACGGCGGGAATGCATAGAAGCGGCGCTATCCCGCCTAGAATAAACATTCCAGACCAGCCAATTTTTTCGAACAATTGACCAGTTAGTATGCCGGCAAGAGCACTCCCGAATAAGAATCCACAGAAGACGGCCGTTAGCATCGCGGGTCTCTTGCTGGAGGGAAGAATCTCAGCAAGAAGAGCCGCTAGCGCCGGCATTGCCGCGCCGATGCCAATCCCAGTCACCAGGCGCCATATCGTAAGCTCGCGCAATGAACTGCTGTAGGCCGACGCTATAGAAGCTGCGGCAAAAATAAGGGCGCCCGCAATAAGAACAGGACGCCGACCCCGCCTATCAGAGATCCTGCCGCTTCCCATGTATCCAATTAGGAGGCCGAGCATCCCCGCGGCGATTGCCGTCGCGACTTGGGCTGGCGCTCCGTCAAAGCTGACCGCAATCTGGGGCGCGAGAAATCCGATGATGGCTGCGTCGAATCCCTCGAAGGCAACGATTGCAAAACAAATCAGAACCACAACCGTGCGCTTGTATCCTGTCGCAGGGCCGTCAAGAACGGCACCAATATCGACTGGGTTCGCGTGGGTCAGTTCGTGCGTCATATTATGTTCCACGTTAGAACCTATGTTCGAGGTAGACCCCGGCAATCATTTGCCTCGAAGTGCTGGATTGCCCAGTCGCACCATTGATCCACGCTTTCGCATCTTGCCCGCCTGCCCATTGATAGGCACCCTGGAAATACAAACGAGACCGCTTCGACAACGCAGTTTCGGCTACCAGCAAGAGCTGGTGCGCATACCTATCCAAGAGCGGTGCGTTTCCCGTCATGTATTGATAATGAGCCGTAAGGATGTACCGTTCAGCGAATGACCAAGTAGTTCCAATTCCATAGTTGTTGATTACACCCCCGGTGTTTACGTTGTCACTGCGAGTATAGGTTCCGGCAAGGGTCCATCGGTCCGCATTCCATTTACTGCCTACGCCCAATACTCGGATGTGGGCAGTACTAGTCGGAGTGGAGCCGTCACGAAAGTCGGTATAGGCGACGGTCGCGCCGAACTTTCCTGACTGATACAGGCCACCGATGCTATAGGTGCTTCCACTGGTGACTGAGCCAGGACGTTCCCCGAACGCGTACATGGCTCCAACTTTCAGTGGACCGAACTGATTGGTGTACTTGACACCGTTTGTAGACATCTCGCCGTTGGTTCGGTCGTAGTCGAAATTGCTACTGGGGGACGGGCCAATATTTACCCCCCCGAAATTAGTGAATGGACCCTGACTCGCACCCCAAAGTCCGCCGTGCCATGCACCACTGAAACCGCCGGCAGTCAGATACTCAAACATGAAGTCTCGCATCAAACCAAACGACACATCCCCGGCAGGCCCACGAATACCAACGATAGAGTTGGCATTGAAAAGCTGTCCAAGCAACTGCCCCGTATCGACGAGGAATCTACCGGACAGTCGAAAGTATGCAGATGTATCAGCCCCCAGTGACTCGGAACCATTGAAGGCAAGATAGTTTGGGCGGTTGGGCGCGGTATCCACCGCATACCGGGCACCACCGGCAATATTGGATGTGTAGGTTGGGCCGGCCCCGACCAGACCACTAATCGTGAGACCGTCAGCAAGGGCCGACATGCTTCCCACTAGGCTAACTGCTGCGCTTAGATAGCGCACCACAGGTAAAAATCTGCCGTTATTACATACACGATTTTTTGAAATACGCCGCGCATTAGTCGACTCCAAGTACATCCTCTCCTCCACCTATTCTTATAGGACTGCGCTTCATTCCGTTGAAGCTGCAGCGATTACATCTGCCTCAGTAAGAAGACAGATGTACCGATGTTAGTTGCGGAGGAGCGGAACCAGATATGCGGAGTTTGAGAAGGCCTATGCGCTTCCCTCATGACCAGATTCGAATATAGGCGCCTAGGCCTTCAACAATGAGCCTAGCAAATCACCTGTTCTCGTGAATGGTCTCTCTCAGAGTAACGATAAATGCCCTTGACACACGGGTGCTGCTTCGATCCTTGCGCCAAATGGCAGACAACGGTCCTGTTTTTAGCGTGAACGAGACAGGTAGCATGACTACTTCCCCGCGGGAGGCTAGATGTCTTGCAACGCTTCCAGGCAACTGCCAGAGGTAGTCGTTCGACAGCATTAGGGCACGTCCGAGTTCAAGAGAGAGAGCCCCAATTAAGTTCGGCGGCTTCAGGCCCCTCTCCCGCAGTTCACTCAGTAGCAATTCCCGCATATGGCTGCCTGGCGGAGATGTAATCCACGGAACTCCGATGCAATCCTCGAGAGTCACTTTCGCACTGGCCAGAGGGTGTGCGACCGAGCACGCTAGCGCGATCCCATCGTCGAGAAGATCAACGGTTCGATACGTTTCGCCGTGTAGAAACCTCGGATTTCGACTGATAAGGAGGTCAACTGCTCCAGTATCAAGCTTCTCAATCAGAGTCTCATGAGAGCCGACTTCCACTGAAATCAAAACGCCGGGCATTGCCCGCCGAAACTTCAAGATCGCATCAGCAATAGGCCATCCGGCAAACATGGAAAAGCATCCAATGGAGAGTGATCCAGCCCCTCCGCTAGCAACCGCTGCCAAATCCGCCTCAGCCTTCCTCATGTCGCTCAGAATAAGGTCAGCGTGCCGACACATCACCGTGCCCAGCGCCGTCGGTGTCATCCCTTTCGCTGTTCGCTCGAAGAGCCTTCCGCCAACGATTTCCTCTACTTCCGCGACGGCTCGAGACAAACCGGACTGGGTCATATGCATTTGGTCCGCAGCCCGTGACAGATTACCGAGATCGGACACTGACAAGATAACCTCAAGGTGCCGTGCGCGAAGTTTGCCGTGAAAAGGTGTCATATTGATGCAGAACTGTGAATCGCTATGGGATGGCGCTGCTCGTCCACAAGCCGAATTATCTTTGAGTTCCTGGCAGTTGTCGATTTGTTCAACGAGGACACCAGCGGCCTGAATGCGCCCGAGTTCTACCCGTGCAGGCCGATTTGCGGCGCGCACGCGACCGCATAGCAATGCGGGCCAACGTCTCGGCCACCGAGGATTTGATCGAGGTACCGTTGCTTATCCTGGACGCTTCGGATCTCGCGCAACGCCGACTGGAAGCGTGCTTGTCTGAGTCCGGCATCGAGCCGCGGCTCATGGCACAGCACCCTCAGTCGCATCTAATACGATCAACAGCGCGCACCAGAGCAGGATGCGTCCATGGCAGGAGCCAAGTGCTGCATCATCGATGAGCTGGTCTGCATTCACCGTACGCATCCATAGCCTCCACCGCGATAGGGGTATGCCACGTGTTTTCTCCTATTGTTCCGAAAATGGACGAGTGAAAGCCCCCAGCGGCAAGTGAACCGATGGGGACAACATCACTAAGCAGGGAAATGCTCCGGCGCAGTCTAGCGGGAGCCAGAGTGATCAGATATCGAGGACGAGCTCTTCAGACTTGCAACCGGAGACACATACCATCATCACGTTACCGGCGGTGCGCTCGCTGGCACTAAGGACCGAATCCCGGTGATCGGGCTCGCCGCGGACGATTTGCGTCTTGCACGCGCCGCAGATGCCTTGCTTGCACCCGTGCGGCACGTCCACGCCCGCATCCAACAGGGTGTCCAGTATCGATTTTCCTTGCGCTACTTCATAGCCCGCGCCGGAACGGGACAAGGTCACACGATAGGTGGCCCCCGAATCCTGGGATGCGGTTTTCTCCTTCTGGGTAAAGCGCTCCACGTGGCAGTCAAGCCGCACGTCATCCCGGTCACGTGACAAGGGAGCAGGCGGCCGCAAGTGCGCTCCGGTGGGGCGCTCCTGTCATCAGTACCAGCATCGGTTTTATCGACGATGAAGGGCCGGTTTATCGCAATCGGCGTGCAAGCGATCTGGCGCGATCCGGCGCCAGATTTGAGGCTGTAGCGCACCTCTTATTGACTGGCGTCTGGCAGCCCGGTATTGAAGCCTGGCCACGCTTCGAAATTCCGTCAGACGTGCGTCGCAGACTCATTGCCGAATGTAAGGGTAGAAGCTCGCGACATTAGCAAGGTGTTTGCCAGCGCCGTACTAACGCTTGGCATGCAGTCGCGAGGGTTGAACGAATTGACGCACGGTGTGGGTGACGACGTCCGGGTCATCGTCCACACACTCGCTGCATGCTTCGGAGCGCTCAATCCCAAACAACGATTTACGGAGCGCAATAATGAGGAATCCGTAAGTGCACATACCCTTCGCGCCGTCGGCTGTCGAGCGGACGCGAAGGTCATTTCAGCGCTCGATCAAGCACTGATCATGCTCGCGGATCACGAAATGGCAGCGGCGACGTTTGTTGCTCGGATCACCGCATCCATGAACAGCGACTTGTATTGCTGTGTAGCCTCCGCCTTGTGCGCACATGCCGGGTCATCGGCAGTCGCGGCAGCATTAGAGGTAGACGCGCAGTTGTTTGCACCGCTTACGCGCAAGAACTGGCGCGCAATGCAGCAGCTCGTGCAAAGTCACGGCACGACGTTGTTCGGCTTCAATCATCCCCTATACCCCAAGGGCGATCCCAGGGCAGAAGTCCTGCTTGAACTGAGCGCTACGCTCTATTCTGTCGATCCCAAAGTACCACTTATCTTGGAGTTTCTTGCTGATGCTAGACGAGAGGTTGGTGTCCTGCCGGGTATCGCCGTGGCTCTCGCCGTATTCACACGGACAATTGGTATGCCATATGGGAGTGCGGCCGGGCTCTGGATGCTGAGCCGCACGGTCGGTTGGATTGCCCACTCCATTGAGCAGCGAACGCAGGCATTCATGTTGCGTCCCCGCGCGAGCTATGTTCGCACCATGGAGACTCGATCTGGCACTGCGCCTAGCCGCATATAGCATGCGGTCAACAGCCACGTGCCGCGGTGTCCGGACAGTTTGTTGGCATCCCGAGCGGCCCTCGTTTAGGGCCCTCCCCAACATTTGCACGCTTTCGCTCGCGCGTGCCGCAGATCGCGCCGCGCGTCCCGGCATGGAATGCAAGTTCCCTGCAGGCGTAGTACGCGCCCGCCCAGACGCGCAGGTAGACTCCGCCCTCCTCCACGAATCGCCGGATACGCTGGTTGGGCGCCCCGTTCAGCGCTTCGCAGTAGGGTAAATCGGCTCCGCCCTGACGAACAGGACCGCGTCATCGAAGAGGGTCGGGTCCTGCCTGACGTCGGCGCCCATCACCGCCTGGAATTCGTGGGCAGCGGGGCACCAGCTGCTGGGGCGATCGCCCGCATCAGGTATGAACCGCCGACTGTTCCGACATCGATATAAATCAGGATCTTTGGCTTCTGCATGGTGGTCGCTGTCGATGAAACGATTCGCCACGGATGATGATCTTACGCGCCCGACGCGCTGATCGCAGCGAATCCGGAGTCGCAGCCGAAGGCAAAATCGCTTGAGAGACGCACGTCCTGTCCTCGCGCCAGAACCAAGCTCACATCCGCAAAATCAGTAAGATTATTTCGGAGCTTCTGGCGCAGCGTGGCGAGGACGCGCAGCGCTGACCGGCGCGCCATTGGCGCATGCAGGGGGCCTATACTGAACTCAGCCGACACGCACCCCGCAGCGACCGACGGGGGGCGCTGCCGCATCCACACGCGGTGCCGGGGATGAATGCCTTCACGGAAGCCAGACAAGGACCTGCCATGAGCAATCGCCGCTATGTCGTCATGATCGACCAACCCAGGGATGTCTCCGACGAACAGATGGCTGAGTACATCAAGCTCGCCATCGCCAACTGGGGCGCGGGAGTGCTACCGCCGCCACCGGACAGCCCCTTCTTCGACCTGGGTGTATTGTCGGTAACCGCCGTCCACAAGGCACATAAGGATTAAGCCTGTGGGGCGGCGGCGGTGCCCGTATTGGCCAGATCTTAGTCACCACATTGGTGCCGGCGCGTGAGCCAGCGAAGACGTTTGCTCACCTCACCAGCAGCCTCGCAAAACTCAGCTCATGGCCGTCGGGATCACTGATATGGAAGTACCGCTCGCCCCACTCGGCATCGCGCGGGGCGGCCTCGGGGCACAGCCCGTGTTCGAGCGCCCGTTGGTGGATGGCGTCGACATCGTCGACATGGAAAATGATGCGTCCCCACCACGACCATTGCCGGCTGGCAGGCTGCGCAATCAGGTTGAGATAGCCCGTGCCCGCGTGGAAGCTGGTGAATTCCGCATCAGCGCCTCCATAGCGGATCTGGAATCCGAGCGCCTGGTAGAAGGCAACGGCTCGTGACATGTCGTGGGTGGCGAGTGTCACGGCGTTGATCGAGGAAATCATCGGCATTTGGGGGGCGGGTTTAACTGGACTAGATCAGACTAGCATGCGGCCATCGTCCACGAAATGCCAGTAGCGGCCCGGGGTAGGGCCGGAATGCCTTGGCTTTCGCAGTCGCCTGATCAAAGACCTGGCTGGTGCCGGCCACCGATGAACTGATCGCCGAACTGGCGGGCTACCGCCGCCATCTGGCCATTGCTCCATGGCAGTTTGAAGGCTGCCCCCCACCGGTAAGTCGGCGCGCAGGCGTTGCACAAATCTGCACATTTCCACAGCGTCGCTGCGTGACAGACGCTTTAGCTGGCCGCACGCTGCACCGTGAGAAGCTGTGTCGTACATCGACACGCCTTCCAACTCGCCGCCCTTTAGCGCAGCTTGCCGCCCTTGAGCTGGGGCAGCGCTGAAGCGGCGGTATCAAACATCATCTGCACCTGCCCGCCGATCAGGTCCGTCACTGCCGGGCCGCTGCCTTTGTATGGCACATGGATCATGTCCGCGTGGATGATGCTGCGGAACAGTTCCCCCGCCAAATGGACCGACGTGCCCTTACTCGACCGGGAAGCGCTGCTACGGTGCCGCGCCGAGCAGGAAGCGCTGGCAACCGGCGGTGCCCGTACCGCGTCAGCGGCTGCGCTGTTCGACGCAAACAGCCGCCTGCACGAAACCATTGCCGCTTGCTCGGGCAATGCGTTCATCCTCGAAGGTCTGCGACGGCTCGACCGCTTGCGCCGGCTCAAGGAATACCGCAAGGCCGTGGACCGGGACCAGGCCGAACGTCGCTGTCGCGAGCACCTGACGCTGATCGACATGCTACTGGCAGGACAGCAGGAGGCAGCAGCGGATTTCATGCGCCTGCATCTGCGCAACGCGGTACGCGAGAAATCTGATAGCTAGTGACATCAGCGGTTCGGCGGAACCCGGCAGCGTTGACCAACGTAGGTGAGTTGTTCCTCAGGTAGTAGGAGATTTCACGTAGGTGCTCGCTCAGCGTGCTGTATTCATACCCTGTCCGCATCTGCAGCTGAGCGTCCAGTGCCTTGATGCGCTCCAAGGCTTTGCGGCCCTTGCCATGCCAGACTAGAAACTTGGCGTGAGTTTTTGGGTTGTCAGCCAGCAATTGCACCTGCCCCCCCAACAGGGCCGTGTGCCTTCCGCCCCCCCTTGTAAGGCACATGCATGAGCTTGATTCCCGCGAGTTTGCTGATCCGCTCCCTCCATCCCGAGATGCGGCGTCGCGTATTGTCCGGGCGTTGCATACGCAACCCTGTCGGGATTCTGCTTGGCATATGCGACCATTTCCTGGCACGTCTTGTACGGTTGAGGTACTGGAGCGCCTGAAAACTGAGAATCCTAGGCTCAAAATCAAAATCGGCTGTTGTCCCGCGAATGAGGGGCAAGACCGAGATCCCAAGGCCAAGCGCTATCGGGTCCGCATACAAGGGATGAACCGTCATGGCGGAATCCAAAAGGCGTGGTGGATGGGTTCACTATTGCTGCGTCCAGAATGCCGGCCTCGACCTGGGCGACCAGGTTGGCTGAAGTGCCGATATTCACAAGAGGCGATCCTCGCTTTCGTCCGAAGACTGCAGCAAAGAAGCGCCAACAAGCGTCGCAGGGGCAAAAAAAGAAGATGGAATGAACGCGCCCCGGCTCCCCGATAGAAGGTGGCAGTGGTTCCAACTGCGGGCCATGCTTAGCGAGTTTGGCATTCGCTCCGGGTGTGGCCGTCAGGCCTCCGCCGTACTGCCGACTGTGTGGGCGGTAGCGACGGATGCACGCATCCTGAGCGAAGAACTCGCCCGCTAACGCTAAGCAGTCTGAATGCGCAAGGATGGCGGCTCCCGCAGACCCGTTGCGCCTCGTCGACCTTGATCTCCCCACGCAGGGTCGCGTCCCGTGCGTCCGCGCAGATTGCCTTGACCCGCTAGTCAATGCGCCCGCTGGGCCCTGCCCTACGTCGGGAATTGACGCAGCGCTCCGGCACGTCGCCCGACAGGCCGCCACCTGAGCGACCAGCATCTCCCAGGGCTACAGCGCGCCCGATGGTATCGAGCGCGTCGCGCATCAGAAAGGCTTCCTCGACATCGTGCGCATAAGCGCTCAAATCCGACCACGTCACACTCTGGAGCAATTTGGATAGCGCAGCCGTGCGCCGGTGGTCAAGGTGCAGCTGGATGGTTGCTGCCATCATGGTCCTATGGAATGTTGGGGGGCTGGGCATTGCGAGCCGTTGTCGGGTTAACGTCGCGCCCTGGGCCAGGAAGCGCCACGTTCACGAACAAAGTCCGTGCCTATGCACGGACTTTGCTATCGCCTGACTCAGGAGTGGCGGGCGCGCTCAAGAGTTGCCGGGCACGTCAGCCAGCGCTGCCTTTTGCTCACTCGTGTAGAACTTGTAGGCGACGAAGACGATCCCCACCCAGACCGCGGAGACAACAAGCGACATCCGCATATCCGGCAGGATCGCGATGCAGACCAACACCGCAGCGACGAACGCAAGTGCGATGTAGTTGCCGTACGGGAAGAACGGCATCTTGTAGGAAAGGCCGTCGGCCTGGCCGGTCTGGATCCTCAGCCTGCGGAACCGCAAATGGCTGACCAGAATGGACGTCCAGGCGCAAACCAGCGCGAACACGGTCACCGACGAGAACAGCTCGAATGCCTTCTCCGGCATCAGGTAGTTCAGCAGAACCCCTGCAAACATGGTGGCGAACACCAGCATGATGGCCCGTGACGGAACATTGCGGCTGTTGACCGTCCCAAGGAAAGCCGGGGCGTTCTTTTGCAGTGCAAGATTGTAGAAGGTCCGGCTGTTTGTGAAGACGCTGGCATTTACCGCCGAAAGGACAGCAGTGACGACCACGAAGTTCATGATTCCGGCCGCTGCCGGCACGCCGATCTTGGTGAACACATCCACGAACGGACTGCCCTTGGTGGTCAGCGAGGTCCACGGAAAGATCATCAGCAACACCGCGATGGCACCGACGTAGAAGATCAGCAGGCGCCAGAACGTCGCGCTCACGGCCTTCGGCATGGTCGTCTTGACGTCCCTGGCCTCCCCCGCAGCCAGGCCAAGATTCTCGATACCGCCAAACGAGAAGGCCACCATGACAATCGACAACACCATGCCGCCGATGCCCTTGGCGAAGAAGCCGCCATGGTCCACGAGGTTGTGATGCCCGATCGGCTGGCCATTGTTGCCCAAGCCGAAGAAAATCATGCCTACACCAAACAGGATCATGGCAACGATCGCTGTCACCTTGATCAGCGCAAACCAGAACTCGGCCTCTCCGTAGAACTTCACGCCGATCATGTTCACAAAAAACATGACGGACACGGCGATCAAGGCTGTCACCCAGATCGGCATGGCAGGGAACCAGAAGTGCACGTAGTTGCCGAGCGCATTCAGTTCGGCCGCGCTCGTCGCCAGCAGGAAGATGAACGCGTTCCATCCGTTCAGGAAGCCGGCAAAGCGGTGGATGTACCGGTTCGAGTAAGAAATGTAGGATCCGGAGACCGGCTCCTCGACGGCCATCTCGCCCAGCGCCCTCATGACAAAGTAGATGGCCACGGCAGCGATCATATACGTCAGTATGATTGCCGGGCCCGCGGTCTTGATGGCCCAGGACGAGCCATAGAACAGACCGGTACCGATCGCCCCGCCGATGGCGATCATCTGGATATGGCGGCTTTTCAGATCTCGTTTCAGTTCTTCCTGTTCATAGGACTGAACGTCGGTTTTCCTGCGCATTGCACTGCCTCCTTTGGAACATCTTGTTGTGCTGCTTATCTTTGTGCGTGGACATCCATCCGGTTCGATTCAGACTTCCGAATGGGTAGTGGGGACGCGGTGGGTGTCAGGCGCTGTCAAGGCAATGCCTGGTGGGACGTAAGTTGTCTGTTTCCGATTTGACAGGCGAGCGCCGCCCCGCAGCCGATGGCTCCTTTTCCATCGACTGCCGGCTTGCTTCGCCTTGCGTTCGTAGAATGTCCGGGGGATTAGCCGCAACGAGGTGTGAGGCGTCCGCCCACGTCGGCCAAGCTCGCCGCCCGATCAGAGACCAGCGACGGCTGCGGTCAACCTGCTGATCGCTTCATCCACGGTCGCTCGCGGGCAGCCCAGATTGACACGCATGTATCCGTGGCCCTCGGTGCCGAATTTCTGGCCCTTGTCGAGCCAAAGGCGTGCTCTGGTCAGCATGAACTTGTCCAGCGATGGCGCATCCATTCCGAGGCCGCGGCAGTCCATCCACGCCAGGTAGAGCGAGTCGGCCGGCAGCACCTCGATCCGGGATGTCGCGCGATGAATCGACTTGCGGAAATGTTCATGACTGGCGCGAAGGTAGGCCAGCATGTCTTCGAGCCATGGTTCACCGTGGGCGTAAGCCGCCTCGGCAGCAACCATGCCCAACGTGTTCACCAGCGGGAACATGTTCCGATCATACTGGCGGCGCAGTTCGTCGCGGAGACGTCGATTCGGCACGAAGACGTTCGCGCTCTGCAATCCTGGCAAGTTGAACGTCTTGCTGGGTGCCGTGCAGGTGATGCTGTGCTGGGCAAAATCCTCGCCGAGGGAAGCAAAGGGAATATGCCGCTTCCCGGGGCTGATGATGAGGTCTTGATGGATCTCGTCCGCGATGACCAGCACACCGCGGCGCAGGCAGATCTCGCCCATGGTCCGCAACTCCTCCTCGGACCATACGTTGCCCGTGGGGTTGTGCGGATTGCTCAGGATGAAGAGTTTCGTATCGTCGCGGATTGCCCTTTCAAAGCCTGCGGGATCAAAGCGGTAACCGGATTCGGTGCGCTCGAGCGGAGCAAAGGCAAGGTGACGTCCGTTCATCAGCACGTCGTTGTGGAAGTGAGCATAGACCGGTGGCTGGATCAGCACGGAATCACCCGGCGCGGAAAAAGCCTGGATGGCGGTCTTCAGCGTCGTGATGATCCCGGAAGTCTGCACGACCCATTCCTTTGCCACCTCCCAGCCGAACCGCTTTGCCTGCCAGGCGATGACGGCTTCGATATAGCTGTCCGTCGCGCCGCCGGGATAGCCGAAGATGCCATGCTCCACCGCTTCGTGCAGCGCATCGATGACGCATTGCGGCGACCGGAAATCCATGTCGGCCACCCACATCGGCAACGGCTTCGCAGCGGCCTCGTCCGGAGCCAGCAGCCTTTCAGGGATGGCCCACTTCATCGAGTGGGACGTCTCGCGGTCGACGACCTTGTCGAAAAGGCTACCCGCCACGCCGACCGCTCCCGCCGAAATCTCGCCTTGCACTGCCGTAGAAAAGACCTTCATGACTTCCTTCTGTTGCTGGAGGGAGGCGCCAACGTGCGCCGACTTGCTTGAATGGAAGGCAGCATAGCAGCGCAATTACATGAGAAAAAATGGTATCTTTTCATGAACCAATGAACTGGAGTCATGCATGCTGGATCGGCAACATCTTGCGGCACTGGTCGAAGTCCGCCGTGCCGGCAGCGTCACGGCAGCGGCGGAAAAGCTGAACGTCACACAGTCGGCGCTCTCGCACATGGTGAAGAAGCTGGAGGACCACCATGGCGTCAGCATCTGGACGAAGAACGGCCGTGGCCTGCGCTTCACGCAAACGGGGGAATACCTGCTCGCGTTGGCTGATCGCCTGCTGCCCCAGCTGGAACACGCCGAGCGCATCCTTGCAGATTTCGCCGAAGGACGGCGTGGTGCACTTAGGGTCGGCATGGAATGCCACCCCTGCCAGAAATGGCTGGCGCGATTGACGCCGCATTACCTGGCGGCTTGGCCTGACGTCGACTTCGATGTCCGGACGTCGTTCCGTTTTGACGGCGTTGCGGCACTCCTGGGACATGAGATCGACATGCTGATCACACCCGATCCGATCGAGTTGCCGGAACTGTCCTTCACACCGGTGATCGACTACGAACTGGTGTTGGTCGTTCACGAATCGCATGCCTTGGCAGCCCAGTCCTTCGTACGGCCACAGGATCTGATCGACGAGACCCTGATTACGGTCCCGGTCAGCATCGAGCGGCTGGACATCTACACGCGCTTCCTCGTCCCGGCGCATTGCAAGCCGAAACGTCACCGTACTGCCGAGGTGACAGACCTGATGCTCCAGCTCGTTGCCGCCGGGCGAGGCGTTTCCGTGCTGCCGGACTGGCTGGTGGACGAGGAAGGCGCCGGCATGCCATTGCGGGCGTTGCGCCTGGGGAAGCGAGGTATCAGCAAGAGCATCAATCTCGGCTTTCGGCGCGGCGACGAGAACACCGCATACATAGCCGGCTTTGTCGACATGGCTCGGCAATCGGGCCGCTAGGAGGCCAGTGCTTCCGACGAATGCCCGCGGACCGAAAAAAGCCGGAGCAGTCCGATCCCCGGCTTCGTGCCGTGCAAGCTTCCGTAATCAGTCACAGTGCTGCCTGGACGGTGCCACGCTGGTCCATTGAAGCCAAAGCAGCGCGGCAGCGGCGAGAATGACCGGCGGCAGGATCAGCGAAGTCACCGTTGTCCAGCCAAAGGCAGAAAGAAGACTACCGGAAACAAACGATCCCAGGACCATTGCCCCAAACACGACAAAATCGTTGAGCGATTGCACGCGTGGCCCTTCCTCCGGCGCGTGGCAAGTCAGCACCATCGCGGACGCGCCCAGGAAGCCAAAGTTCCAGCCGACCCCGAGAAGGATCAGCGCGACCCAGAAATGATTGACGGTCATGCCGCTCATGCCCGCCAGCGCCGCCAGTCCGGTCAGCGCCAGGCCCGCGAGGACGATTGCCGGCGAACCGAAACGGGCGATCAGGCGCCCCGTGAAAAAACTGGGCGCGTACATTGCGATGACGTGCAACTCGATACCGTAGTTGGAGTAGAGACGAGGAATTCCGCACAGTTCCATCGCCAGCGGCGCGGAAGTCATCATGAAATTCATCATCATGTAGCTGACCACACCGCACAGCATGGCAACCATCAGCTGCGGTTGCCGGAGGATCTCGCGGATCGGACGTCCACGGCTGCTGCGCGACCCTGTCGTGCGGACCTGGAACTTGATGCCGCGCAGGACAATTGCCGAAAGGACCGCGACCGCAGCGGAGCCCAGATAGGTGACGGCATAGGCATGGGGTGGCCACAGGTTCATGGTGGCAGACACCAATTGCGGTCCCACTATCCCGGCTGCGACGCCGCCGGCCAATACCAGCGACAAGGCCCGCGGCTTTTCTTCGGGGCCGACACATTCGGCCGCGGCAAAACGGAAGGTCAACACTACGGCGGCATAAGCGCCGCCGAACAGCATGGAAAAACAGTAGAGCGCGAATGACTGATTGACCAGTGCCAGGGCGGCCAACAGGCCGACGAGTACACCACAGGCATTTCCGGCGAGGAACGCGGCAGGCCTGCCGAACCGGCGGGCAAGCATCCCGACCGGCAGCGTGGACAGCGCCATGCCGACGACAAACAGCGAAATCGGCAACGTGGCCAGTTCGGGGCGCGGCGACAACATGTTGCCGATGATGGCACCGGTCGCGTACACGACCGTGGAGTTCGCACCGGAAAGGGCCTGCGCAATTGCGAGCCGGGCGACGGAGGAATTGAACTTCATGGATTGCATTGGCGAGGTGGTGGAACTTGCAGCCCGCCGGTGTCAGGCAGGATCCGCACCCATGGTCAGAACGATTCTGAACTTGACATCCCCCCTCTTCAGGCGCTGATAGGCCTCACCGGCCTTGGCCAACGGCATCGACTCAAAGCGCGGACGCGCATCGACCAGTACGCTGAAGGCCAGCGCCGCCTCGCTCTCATACGGCGTGCCGGTAATCGAACCGACGAGTTCGCGCTCGCCAACGACCAGGTGTCCGGCCTGCACCGAGAGAGGGTTCTTGGTGCCGCCAAGAACGACAAGCCGCCCTTGCGGCACCAGTGCTGGAAGCAGACCCGATACGGCCTCCGCGTCGCCAATCGTCGAGATCACGGCCTGCGCGCCACCCATGCGCTGCAACGCCTCCGCGGCGTCCGCTGCATCGGTGTCCAGGTATCCATGCGCGCCAAGTTCCGCCACCTCTTTTGCGATATCGCTGCCGCGCCCCACCGCGATCACCTTGAAGCCCATTTTCCTGGCGTACTGTATGGCCATATGACCGAGGCCGCCGATACCAAGGATGGCGACCAGATCCCCGGCCTGGGCACCAGATTTGCGCAGCGCATTGAAGGTGGCGATCCCCGCGCAAAGGAGCGGGGCCGCTTCCTCGGCACTCAGTTCGTCAGGGATGGAAACAAGCCCTGTCGCGCGGGCCCGGACGATTTCGGCATAGCCGCCATCGCAGTTCGCGCCGACGAACGACTGGTTCTGGCAAAGCTGGAATTGGCCCCGCCGGCACTGCGTGCATGCATTGCAGTGTCCGCCAAGCCGCCCAAGGCCCACCCTCATGCCAGTCTTCCACATGGCTGGCGTATTGGCGCCAACCGCGATGATCCGTCCAACGATTTCATGCCCGGGTACCCGGGGCGGCTGGTGCGCAGGGTTGGCCTGTTCGATATCACCGATGTCCGCCCCGCACATGCCGCAAGCCTCCACCCGGATCAGGACTTCCCCGGCATCCGGCAACGGTGTCGCCCTCTCCACCAGTTCGAGGAATCCAGGACGGGTGATCTGCATCGCGCGATAAGTAGATTTCATCTCAGAGGCCCAGAGATTTCGGAAACGATCGGTTCAGGCGCAGCAGGTGCTCCGTTCCACTGACAGCGGCATCCACCGCCCCAGCGACATAGCCGGGGAAGTTCCGCGACCATTCGCTCGCGATGCCGGTGAGGCGGCCTTGCCACGGTCCCGATGACGCCGTGGCGGCCGGGGCGACGGCGTGGTGATTCTGTCCGCTTTCGAGATCCATCGCCGTCGCGGTCAGGCTGTCGGTCGCCCAGTCCTTGATAAAGTCCGCTACGGGTTTCTCCGCCTGCGGACCAAACAGCCGGGCAAACTGCGCACGGCAAGCGAGGCGCAGCACGTCTTCGGAAACGGTCCGCCTGGCAATGGGCGGCACGCCAAAAAATCCGAACAGCGCTGCCCTTCCGCCAGGCATCGATGCGTCGTGGATCTCGCCCATGGGGCCCACCGCACTTCGCGCTGCGCCTGATAGCCCTTCCTCGCGCCAGAATGGCCTGTTGTAAACCGCGACATATTTCGCATGGGATGCCATCCAGGTCGGTGTCTCCTGCCACTGCTGCGCCAGGCGCTCCGGCAGTGGCGGCGCGAACGCGATGGTTGCCTCCGCGAGCCGTGGCGGCAGCGCCAGCAAGACATGCTCTGCCTCCATCGTCGTTGCCAGTCCCGCTTCGTCGGCGCAATCCAGTGCAACGTTTTCGCCTTCGATACGCAGCTGCCGCACTGTCCGGCCGGTGAGTATCCGGGACGGTTCGAGACGTTGGCGCAAGGCGTGAATCAGCGCCCCCATGCCGCCAGCGAGGCGCATCGAAGCCGGCGAGCTGGCATAGCCCCTCAGCCGCATGGGAGCTGCGCCCGCGCTGCGCTCGGACAGCATGTCGCCGGTCTCGTACTGGTCGAATCGCGCGATGCCGAGCCCGGCAACCAGGCGATCCAGTTCGGGTTGGAATGCCGGCCAGAACCAGGTGGGTCCAAGATCGACGTGGCCAGAGGCATGGTCTTCCAATTCAGGCCCGGACTGGCCGGAGGCCAGGGTGGACAGAATGCGTCCCCCAAGAACGGGGCGGGCTTCGACAATGACGTAGTCGTCAATGCCGGACTGCTTGAGCATTGTCGCCGCGTACAGGCCGCTCAAACCCGCGCCGATGATGGCAATCTTCGCGCTTTGCATAGCTTATGCAGCCTCCGCTTCGGCCGGTCCACGGGTCCTGATGTAGACCGTCGCGCCTGCCCCACCGGCCCCGATCTCCGCGTGATCGCCTTCGGGCATGCGCAGCCAGCTTCCCGCCGCATAGCCTTGGCCATCCACGCGCAGCTCACCATCAAGCACGAACAGTTCCGCGGCACGTCCATATGGCAACGGCACCCTGGCATCCAGGCGCACCAGCGCCACACGCTCGGTCTCGTCCGAATACAGCGCGCAGACCGCTCCGCCCGCAAATTCCCGCCAGTGGGCCGCGTCGTTGGTATCGATACGCACGCTTTCCTGCTCGCTGGCCTTCATGTACCGCAGCTTCACGAAAATGACGGCGCCGCCCGCGCTCGACGGACGATGGGACGATCCCGGCGGATTGCGCATATACCAGCCTGCCGGATAGTGCGCATTTCCCTCGGAAAAGACGCCCGACAGCACGAAGATTTCCTCGCCGTCCGGATGCGTGTGCGGCGGGAAATGTGAGTCGGTAGCGTACCGGACGATGCTTGTCGCGCGGCCCTGCTCTGCCCCGAGACGCTCCAGCATCATCCGCTTGACGCCGGGCTGCGGAGAGGCGACCCAATGGTAAGCGTCGGGCGTGACAATGAGGCGGCGCGAGAAATCAGCATTAACGTACATGATGAGACGGGGGCACACTCCACACGCTGCACGTCGGCAGTTCATGCGAGGCGGTACAGAGAAAAAGGCCGACATCGATCATCGGTATTGGATCGCCATTCTTGTTGTTTTCGACCCTGCGGACAAACGAGATAATGTGTTCACCACAAAAAGAAAATCTTTAGCGGTACGCGCGCAAACCCATCTCCTACCCGCCCTCAGGCGGGACCGGTCACTCCGTCCGGCGCCCGCCGACCCCGCAGCGCCTGACGCCTGGAAGGTTTGCCCAACGCCGGCGGCGGCGGCATCCGGGATGCGGAATCCGAATGTCGGCGTCGGCTAGAGCCCTTATTCGATGGAATAAGCCAGGTAGTCCTTCACGACTTCATCGTTGAGCGCCTGACCAAGGCCCGGCGCATCCGGCACCTTGAAACGCCCCTTCTCTGGTTGATAGTCATGCACGCACAGTTCACGGACGCAGGACTTCAAGGCGTAGGTATGATGCTCGTGGATCACGAAGTTCGGGATAACGGCCTCGACATGCAGTGCCGCAGCCGTCGACACCGGCCCCCCGCAGATGTGGATCTGCACCGTGGCGTCATACACGTTGGCCATGTCGCAGATCTTCTTGCCTTCTGTGATCCCGCCGACCAGGCACAGATCGGGCTGCACGACCGCCAACGTCTGCTTCTCGAGGAGTTCGCGATACCCCCAACGCGTATAGGAGCGTTCCCCCGTCGCCAGCGGAATCGACGTCTTGCCTGCGATCTTCTCGAAGTTCTTCGAGTTGAGCGGGTTCACCGGCTCTTCGTAGTAGAAGATCTTGTACGGTTCGATCGCATTCGCGAACTGGATGGCGGAGTTTGTGCCGAGAAGCGAATGGATCTCGCAGATGATGTCCACATTGGGTCCGACCGCTTCGCGGATCGCCGCGATGCGCTCGACGCCCATTTCCAGTTCGGCATGGCTCAACAGACCATAGTGTTTCTGGTTGATTTTGGTTACGCCGGTCTTTACGCCATCGCGCCCGATCTGCAGCGGATCCACCTTGACTGCATCGTAGCCTTCCTCGATGGCGGCCCGGGCGCTGGCCGCATACTGGTCGGGCGTGACATTTTGCGAGTACACATCGCCCCACCCGAACTGGAGCTGGCTGGCGTACGTGCGCAGGTCGTCGTTGGTCTTGCCGCCCAATAGCTGATAGATCGGCTGTCCCATCACTTGTCCGCGGATGTCCCATAGCGCGATGTCGATCGCGCTGATGCCGCCGTAGATCACCGGCCCGCCGCCCGCGCCCCAATAAGTGGTGCGAAACAGCAGTTCCCAGATCGCTTCGACCTTCATGGGATCCCTGCCGATAATGAATGAGGCGAAATCCCGCAGGACGCCAACGGCGGCCTTGGCCCCGGCACCATAGGCGAGGCCCACCTCGCCGATGCCGCTGACGCCGGCATCCGTGTGGACCCGAAGCAGGACCGGGTTGAATTTCGCCATCGACGCATCCTTTCGATTGACTTCGCAATCGAAGATCTCCACTTTCGTAATCTTCATGTCTTCCTCACTAGTGATCGCTCATTCGACAAATCCCAGGCGTGCGCAGCGGTACTGGCCTGCGCGGCACCGGACTGGCTTAAGCGAGTCGCTGCTGTCATGGCGCGGCGCTGCTCCGCGCTGGCCATCGATTGCGACCCGGCGCGAGCGAGTGTAGGAATTCGATGATCGAACGGTCAATCGACCGGCAGGCGATCTGACATGTCAGGCCTGACGTTTCCCCTGATTGACGGTGGAAGACGGCCTGGTGGAGAGGCGCGCCGCTTGCGCTATGAATCGATCTGGCTCAGCAGATTGCGTTCGCGCTCCGAGAAGCTCTTGCGAATGTGTTCCTGCAGACGATCGCACGCGCTGTCCACGTCACCAGCCTCCAGCGACACGACGATGGACCGATGCGCATTGAGCGACGATTGAAAATGGGAATCGGGAAACGTCAACAGACTCCTCATGGCCCAGATCTTGATGTCCAGGGTCGCGTAGGCGTCCGTCAGGTATGGGTTAGCGGCATAGACAAAGGATAGTTTGTGGAATTGCCGGTCGAGTTCCCGGTAGGCGCGGCGATAGTTGTCCTTGAAATCCAACCCTTCCGCGCTGGAGACATTGTTTCGCATCGCCAGCGTATATCCCGATGCGTTCTCGCTCATCGCCAGCCTGATGGCGGCACATTCGAGCAGGGCCCTGACCAGGTTGAGCTGGTCAAACTCAGCGTCATTCAGCGAAAAGATAAACGTACCGATCCGCGGCTTGACTTGAATGATCCCGATCGCCGCGAGCGATGCAATGGCACGGCGAATCGGCGCCTTGCCAATGCCGAATCGCTGAGCCAGCTGTTCCTCGCTGATTTTCTGCCCCATCTCGAACTCGCCCTGGACGATGAGCGACTTGATCCGCTCCTGCAACGCGAGTTCGTTGCCGGCTTCTTCCAGGTTGTTTTGCACGGATGCCTCCTATGTACTTAAGCCAGCAATGGCCGACGACCGCCGGGCGATCGCCGCACGGGGCGCCGACACGCGACCATCGCTCTCGTCACCGCGCCCGCGCATGAACGCCTGGGGACCGCAACCCATGTCGAGGCGGAATGCATAGACGAACGCGGACGTAGAGCCGTAGCCCAGTTCCATCGCTGTGCGAGTTACACTCATCCCCCCGCACAGCAATTCAATTGCGCGGAACAGCCGCATGCGCCGACGCCACGAACGCAGCGATACGCCAGTCTCACCGACAAAGTGCCTCGATAGCGTTCGCGCCGACATGCCCAGCACAAGGGCCCATTCTTCCGGGCCTCGGCTATCAGCGGGATCGGCGTACAGCGCCTCGCAGAGTGTCGTCAACGGCTCGCTTCGGGGCCAGGGCAGCGCAGCAGGAATCGCCTCGGCCCTTCGGAGTTGATCAATGATCAGATGCGTGACGCGCCCCGTGTAGCCGTCGGCATCCTCTTTCCCGTCAATCCCGGCGGCTTCAACAATCAGTGCCTTCAGCAAAGGCGATACCCGGAACACAGTCGGCTGGGCAAACGGCAAGTCGCCGCCCACGCCTTCACTGATCCAAAGGCTCCGGAACTCTGCACCCAGCAACGAGCCCACACGGTGCCGGTGGCCTGTAGGCAGCCAGGCGGCCTGCTCAGGAGAAATGACGAAAGAGCCGCCGGCGACGGTGACCGTCAGGGCACCGGATATCGCATAGACGACCTGGTGCCACTCGTGCTCGTGTTCGGGGAAGGCGTGGCGAGCCGGAATGGACTGGGCTCGAACGGTCATTGGCTGGGGCGCTTCTGCACCGTGCGGTGCCTCAATTGTCTGCCATTTCATGCTTCATGCTCCCGTTGGCAGTTATTCTACATAGATTGACCGTTAGTCGAAAGACGGCCAAGGCTTATTCGGCTTTAATGCATGGGATGGCGACACTCCGGTCTGCACGGCGTACCCGGATGCTGGCCGCCTGTCCCAGGCCTTAATCCTGAAAGGAGTGATTTGTTTTATGGCGCGCTTCGAAGACCGGTACGGTCTGCAACTCTCCACGACCTCTGACGTCGCCGCGGACCGCTACCAGACAGGCATCGACCTGCTCCTGTCCCTGTGGCCGAACGCCGGAGCCACGCTCGACGACGCCATCGCGGCCGATCCGGATTTCGCGCTTGCCTACGCTGCGCGCGCGCGCCTGCACGCCATCCGTGCTGAAGCTGCCGACGCCAAGGGAAAGATTGCCATCGCGAAGGAACTGGTGGCTCGCCACGGCACGGAGCGCGAGCGCAGCCACGTGGAAGTGCTATGGCTTGCCATCCACGGCAAATCGGCCAAGGCCCTTGCCAGCGCGCTCGAGCACACTGACCGCTGGCCACGAGACATCCTGATCTTGTCCCTGCCGTTAGGCGCCTTTGGTTTGCTCGCATTCTCCGGTATGGCCGGCCACGATCAGGCACGTGTTGACCTTTGCGAGCGTCATGCTCCGCATTTCGACGCGGACGACTGGTGGTTTCTCACCTATCGCGGCTGGTCACATGGTGAGAACGGCGATGTCGCGCGCGGTCGCGCCCTCACCGAGCGGGCACTCGAATTGCGCCGGAACAATGTCAACGCCGTACACGCGCTGGCGCACGTGATGTATGAGGCCGGGGCGGGCAACGATGCGGAAGCGCTCATTGAGGACTGGCTGCCAGGGTACGACCGCAGCGGCATCCTGCACAGCCACATTGCCTGGCATGCCGCACTCATTGCCCTTGAGCGGGGCGACACCGGCCAGGCGCTCGAGATCTATGGAAAATACGTCGCACCGTCGACAACCTTGGGTGTGCCCATCAATGTGGTAAGCGATACCGCCTCGTTCTTGTGGCGTTTCCAGGCTTATGGGCACGCCGTACCGTCAGGACTCTGGCAGGACGCCTCGACCTATGCTTCGCGGTACTTCCAGCAGCCCGGCTTCCCGTTTGCCGACGTCCACATGGCCCTGGTGGCCGCGGCCAGCGGCGACAAAGGAGCGCTCGAGGCACGCGTCAAAGCCCTGGACGACCTCATCGAGGCGGAAAAGCTTCCCGCCGGCCCTGTCGTACCCGCAATCTGCCGCGCCGCGCTGGCGTTCGCCGAAGAGGACTACCTGGGTTGCGCCAACATGCTGGAACCAGTGGCCCACGAAGTCGTGCGTATCGGCGGCAGCGGCGCGCAGCGGGAGATCGTGGAAGATACCCTGCTGGTTGCATTGATGCGCAGCGATAATGCAGCCAAGGCGCGAGCGCTCCTCAACAAGCGCCTGCATCGCCGCCCGTCGCCGCGCGACGCAAGCTGGCTGGAACGCCTCGCCGCAGCCTGACCCCTGCAGGGTGACGGCCTCTCCTTGGCAACAGCGTAAAGGGGAGCCGTCATTTCTCGCAGTCCCTCCGCCCTGCTACGCTTCCGTGTGAGCCAGAAACCGCGACGTTCCGGCTCTCGCCGCTGGCCGCCCGCTTGAATGCGCAGGACGGCATCCCCACCCACGCTCGACCGGCAAGCGGCCGCTTGCCTGGCTAATCATTTCAATGACCTCCAACGCAACGACGAAAGCCACCGGGCTTCAACGGCTATTGGTTCATGGCATTGGGCCAGTTGCAGCGATCGCCATCGCGCAGCTTTTCGGTACCGCATTGTGGTTTAGCGCGAACAGTACGGCGGCCGACCTGATGCGCGTCTGGCATGCAACGGAAGCCGACATCGGCTGGCTCACCAGCGCCGTGCAGCTCGGCTTCATTCTGGGCACCCTCGGCATATCCCTGAGCGGGGGAGCAGACCGCTTCCGCGCGAGTTCCATTTTCGTGGGAAGCGCGATTGCCGGAGCGCTCTTCAATCTCGGCTTTGCATGGTTGTCGACCAGTCTTGTCAGCGGCGCGGTGCTCCGCTTCTGCGTGGGGGTCTGCCTGGCCGGCATCTATCCGATGGGGATGAAGCTGATTGTTGGCTGGGCACCGCACCGAACCGGTCAAGCGCTGGCTCAACTGGTCGCCATGCTGACCCTCGGCACCGCACTGCCTCATGCGATGCGTGTCATAGGCGCCGGCCTGCCATGGCAGCTTGTCATTACCGCGTCGTCGGTACTCGCCGTGCTCGGCGCCTGCGTGATCGGCGTGCTGAGAGATGGGCCGCATTCCGTCATGAAGCCTCGCCAGACGCAGCGCGCACAGGCGGGTAACACGGCCTCGCGCTCAGTGCTGCACGTCTTTCGCATTCGTTCCTTCCGAGCTGCAACGCTGGGATACTTCGGACATATGTGGGAACTCTACGCATTCTGGACCGTGGTACCGGTGCTTGTCGCGCGCACATCATTGGCTGCACAGTTCCCGGACATCGGTGTCTCGGGCCTCGCATTCCTTGTGATTGGGATCGGAGGCCTTGGCTCCCTGATCGGTGGCGCTTTCTCGCAGCGCGTCGGCAGCGCCAGGGTCGCATTGACCGCGCTGAGCATCTCCGGGCTTTGCGCCATAGCGTTCGCGGCAGGTTGGCAAACGCTGTCGCCCATCCCCTTATTCGGGTTGCTGATCCTGTGGGGAGCATCCGTCGTGGCCGATTCCCCCCAGTTCTCCGCGCTCGCAGCGAAAGCGTGCCCGCCAGAGCTGGTTGGCAGCGCCCTGGCAATCCAGAATTCCATCGGCTTCGCCATCACTGTCGTTTCCATTGCGGCAACAACGGCACTGATCGAGCACATCGGACTAGATGCCACCTGGCTTCTCGTCCCGGGCCCCATTCTCGGTCTGGCCGGCTTCTCGCTGACTTCTCTACGCGCGCGCGTCGCATCCTAACACCGAAGTACTGGTGCCCGAGATATGACCGGTGCCGACTGGCGCCAGTGCAAGCGAGCTGCAGCCCGGCAACCATACGACGCACCCATCAGCTAACACGGGAAATGGCTCCAGCAATGTCAATAGGCGAATACGTCAGGCCTGACATGGCAGGTCAAAAGGTGGTCAATTGACGCTCCCTGCAAGGGATCCCTAGACTCTGCTGCACGAAAGAGGAAAGCGCGCTGCCCGCAGGAAAACCTGCCTGCACCACACGTGAAGGCGCGTCTCGTCGCTAAATGAATCTGTGCCATTTCCAAACAAGGGGAGACAGTAATGAAGTACAGCGCATGCCTGGCCGGCATCATTGCCATTTCATCTTTTACCGCTACAACCGCCGCCTGGGCGGACGACTATCCGAATCGCCCGATCACGCTCATCATTCCCTGGGCAGCGGGTGGATCCACTGACGTGGTCTTCCGCACGCTGGCCAATGCCGCAGCCAAGAGGCTTGGTCAACCATTCGTGGTCGAGAACAAGCCGGGCGTCGGAGGGACACTGGGTGCCGTGACGATGTCGAAGACTGCAAAACCGGATGGCTATACCATAGCCCAGGTTTCGGTCCCGTTGTTCCGCCTGCCGCTGATACAGAAGACTACCTGGGATCCGGAGAAGGACTTCACGTACATCGTGGGCCTGATGGGTTACACCTTTGCCATCACGACCGCGACGCAGTCTCCCTATAAGAGCTGGGCCGACGTCGTCAGCAATGCCAAGAAAAATCCAGGCGCGATCACTTACGGAACGTCTGGCCAAAACTCGACGCCACACCTTGGCATGGAGCAGATCAGTTTCCTCGCCGGCATCAGCCTCGCGCACGTACCCTTCAAATCGGGTTCCGAAACGAGCGTCGCACTGCTCGGCGGGCATACCCAACTCCAGGTGGAAGGCGGGACATGGATTCCATTGGTGAAGAGCGGCAAGGCAAGGCTTCTCGCGGTCTGGACCGAGAAGCGCAGCAAGCTGTTTCCAGACGTCCCAACTCTCAAGGAACTGGGTTACCCGCTCGCCATCACCTCTCCGCTCGGCCTCGCCGGGCCCCGCGGCATGGACCCGAAAGTCGTCAAGAAGCTCCAGGACGCGTTCCATGCAGCAATGGGCGATCCCGAAGTGCAGAGGGTCATGGATGACTATCTGATGCAACCGGACTACAAGACATCCGAAGACTTCCGGAAGTTCATGCTCCAGGAGCAATCGAAGGAAAGAGCGCTGGTTAAGCGCCTTGGAGTAAGCATGCTATAACGCAGGGGATCATCGCCATACCGTCTTAGGCAAGAGCGGCGGCCAACCAATCAGACGGCGCCGCCCTTCGACCTCAGACCTCTTCGTATATCCGCAAGTCGAGAAATCAGTCGTATTCGATTTTACTGAGCTCAAGAAACCCTTTTGGACGGAACACTCTGGCGTTATTGATCAGGATGCCCTCCCAACGGGGCTTCCGTGTCGCTAGCTCCACCAGCGCAGCTGCGACCGCAGTTGTGCGATATCGCCGGCAAGGTAGCAAACCCTTTCTCCGCCTACGTCAGCCTGGAATGCTGCAAGACGTAGCTTTCCCTCATCGCCTCCGCCAATCACGACACTGGCAGACGGCATCAGTCAACTGCCGTGTCGCGTGCATATCCTTGCCGCAGCAGGTCCAGCAATGCGCTGACATAGCTTCTTGGACCTAGTACATCCCTTCTCGCGCACAAATTGAGCGTTCGCTTCGCCCATGCGTCCCTGAGCACGATGACCTGTAGTCCGTCGCAGTTGATTGTCTTCAAAGCCGAACGGGGAACGATCGCCACGCCGGCACCGGATCGAACCATGGAAGCAACCGCCGCAAATCCCGCCACCTGGATGCGGACGTCAACACGTTTGCCAAGTTCCGAAGCCTTGGCAAGCAGGAAGGAATGAATGGCAGAACCGTTCTGCTGGCTGACAAAAGGGAAACGCAAACTGTCCAGGAAGGACATCGATACGCCCTCTTCCCACTGTTCAGACGCATCCAGTAGCAACACGATCTCATCCTCCTTGTAAGGGAAGTACACAAGGTCGGCATGAGGCTCGGCTTGCGTCAGGATACCGATATCAGCGCGCCCTTCGACCACGGCAGTGAGAATATCCCGGCTCACATGCTCTTCAAGCGTTATGCGAGCCTTCGGATGAGCTTTCAGGAAGCTTTGCAGGTCTCCCGGCAAGAAACTCGCAATCGCGCTGCTATTGGCGTAGATGGCGATCTGTGCATGTACATCTTTGGAAAACGGAACCAGGCCAGCGTGCATCGCCTCCAGTTCGCCGAGGCAGCGCCTGCAATGATCCACCATGATCTGGCCGGCTCTTGTTGGCGATACCCCACGCGCCTCGCGTTTGAAAAGTTTCGTGCCGATCACCTGTTCGAGGTGCTTCACACGCAAGCTCGCCGTTGAGGGAGCCAGAAAGCAGACCGCGCCCCCTTTCGTCATGTTTCCCGCATCTGCGATGGCCACGATCAGCTTCAAATCCATGATGCTGCAATGCATCAGCCTTTGCATTTCTCAAATCCTCGTCTTGCAACAACTCGTTTGTCGGAAGGAGTCTACACATACAGACTTTGTTTGCCGGCATTGTGCTCGACCTTTTGGAAATCGCAAATGTGCAAATCAACTCAGTCGTCCTCTCCCCCCCTGGCGGATCTCACGCGTTCCATAGACGTGATTCTCGACAAGCCCGGAGACCCCGACATCGCCGCCGTCTGCGCGGCGATTCAGCAGGCTTTTTACTCGGGGCTCTGGATTCCGGACGAACAGTGCAAACCAGGCAATGACACTTATGCGCGTCATGTTCTCTATAGCGATCCGCAACGCCGCTACACCGTTCTCGCCTTGGTATGGAAGGAAGGCCAGGCAAGCCCTGTCCATGCACATCACACCTGGTGCGCCTATTCCGTGGTTTCAGGAGAACTCTTCGAAGAGCGGTTCTCGTACAACACTGAGTCGCACGGGGCGGTCGCTACCAATAGTGTTTCCAAAAGAACGGGAGATGGCGGCTGCGGGCCGGCGGGCTTGAATCAGATTCATCGTATTCGCAATAGCCTCCGCGAGACCGCCATCTCCGTGCATGTGTATGGCGTTCCGGTGACCGAACTGAGTCACGGTGTCAACAACGTCCTGCCGCTTCTGGAACCCGCCACGATTTGAAAGGAATTGCTGCTGTGAAACATATCGATCATTGGAAGCGATTAGAGTCGGTAATGCGGGGCGATGCCTTGGACCAGATTCCAGTCTCACTCTGGCGCCATTTCCCCGCCGATGATATGGATGCCGGCAAGCTGGCTCGACATACGGTCGCATGGCAGGAGAAATGGGGGTTCGACTTCGTGAAGTTCATGCCTCCCGGCACCTATAGTGTCGAAGATTGGGGCGCTACGACGGCCTATGCGGGGGCGGCGAACGGTGCGCGGGTCGTGACGGATGCTGCCGTCAAGCGCACAGATGATTGGAGGAATATTCGGCCCCTAAGCGCGCGAGCCGGTTCCTGGGGACAGCAGAACGTCGCGCTGGCAGAGGCCGCGCGCGCGCTCAATGGCTCGGCACCAATCCTCCAGACAGTTTTCAGCCCGCTGACGACAGCGCGCAAACTTGCCACTGACAGACTATTTGCCGACATCCGGTGCAATCCAGACGCCGTTGAAGCCGCATTGCGTGTCATCACGGACGTTACTATCGAATTCTGCCTCGACGCGATTCGTGCGGGCGCCCATGGGATATTCCTCGCCACCCAACTCGCTTCACATCGGCTCCTCAGTGTCGCGGAGTATGAGCGCTTTGGGGCGACATACGACCGGGAGATATTCGACGCCATCAAAGGCCGATGCCAGCTCAACATGCTCCATGCGCACGGGGACGACATCATGTTCGACTTGCTGTCCGGCTACCCGATACAGTTGTTCAACTGGCACGACCGCCTGACCGATCCGGATCTCAGACGAGCTCGGAAAAAATTCCCCCAAGTGCTAGTTGGAGGGCTAAACGAGCACGAAACCCTGATCCATTGCCTCCCCGAAGACATTGCTCGAGAAGTCGAGGATGCCGTCGACCAGACGGACGGCCGGCATCTGATCATAGGGCCGGGATGCGTACTGCCGGTCGCGACCACCGATAGGGCCATTCAAGCTGTTTTAGATTCCGCACGCAACCTCAACAAGGTCGCGTTGTAGCGATAATGCGGGTCGAAGACTTCTAAAAGGAGACACCATGTTCAAACAAGCTTTCAAAGTCCAGATTGCTGCCGCGCTGTTAGCCGCCGCGCAGGCCAGTTATGCCGATGCATGGCCGGAGCCGTCCAAGCCAATCAACCTGATCGTTCCCGCACCGGGCGGTGGGGGCACCGGCGACACAATCGCGCGGCTGCTTGCTCAGAACCTCAAGCGAGAGCTGAACGCAACCGTCGTTGTCGACAATCGCGGCGGGGCCAACGGAAACATTGGCGCCGGACTGGCTGCAGCGGCGAAACCGAACGGCTACACCTTTCTGCTTTCCTGGGCCGGCACCCTGGCGGTTAACCCAAGCCTATACCGCAAGCTACCCTTCGATCCGCAATCCAGCTTCGCACCGGTTTCAATGGTTGCCGAGGTGCCAAACGTTCTGGTTGTCAATAACACCTTGCCAGTAAACTCGTTAGCAGAATTCATTGCCTTCGCCAAATCGCGCAACGGCGAACTGAACTATGGCAGTTCAGGTAACGGCAGCTCAATGCACCTGGCGGGGGAATTGTTTGACCGGGAGACCGGCGTCAACATGACGCATGTTCCCTACAGCGCGCCGGGGACAGCCACAACAAACCTCCTCGCCAACGACATCCAGGTCATGTTTCAGTTGGTCCCAGGCATCATCGGCCAAGTCAAGGCTCATAAAGTCAAGGCGTTGGCCATTATGGCGACAAAGCGATCGCCTGCTTTGCCAGATGTTCCCACGACCGCAGAACTGGGCCATCCCTCACTGGTCTCGTCAACCTGGTTTGCCGTGTTGGCGCCTAAAGAAACGCCGGACCCTATCATTCAGCGCATGAACGTCGCGATAAACAGAGCGCTGAGCAATCCCGAGGTAGTCAAAGCCCTGACTGAGATCGGCGCGGCGCCACTAGGCGGCGAGCCGGCCAAGCTTGCCAGCACCTTGGCCGCCGATCTGACTAAATGGCGTGCGGTTGTGAAGCAAGCGAATATCCGACTTCAGTAACAGCCATATCCGCGAAGAAGCATTATGGCCACCGCTTCCGGTCATATGCTTCTTCCATGGCAAATGTGCCTGCCCGCGGATAGCTTTCCTTTCAGCTTTGAAAGAAAAACTATTTCACACTACCGCCGTGGGGAATCTCGAGCGCCGCATCGCCCTCCGGAGCTCTTTTCATAATGCAACGCCCGGAGGTTAGCGTCTTTCCTACGCATGGAAAGCTTCCATCGCGTTTAAAGGAAAACTTTTGCGCCATGAAGTCGCCTGTTTACCTGAACGCGCTGCGTGCAGTTGAGGCGAGTGCCCGGCATCAAAGCTTTTCGGCAGCCGCAGCCGAGCCAAGTGTGACGCCGGCGGCCATTGGCCACTTGTCCGCAGCCTTGAGGATTCGCTTGGCACTCCATTGTTCCATCGCCAGGTCAAGGGCCGAACACGGCTCGCAGCGCTCCGCAAGCCACATGACATCGCCGGCCTGACGTTAATTCATGATCTTTCCGTACCGAGCCATGCCGGCTTTGCATCGTGGAGATGCCTGGCTCTCCCGCGCCGGTGTGAGCTTGGTTGCCGGGCGATTAATTGCTTTTTTAGTGCATCTTGAGGGGATAGCGCACCTGTTGTTGAACGCGCCATGACCGACCGGCAGGTCGACCTGCGCTTTGTGCGAGACAACTTTGGGCATGCATCGATCTCGACGACGAGCGGATACCTGCACAGCGAGGAGGATGCGCGGCACGAGGCCACGCAGGCGCGGCATCGGATTGGGCGGACCCACAAGAAATAACGTCCCCCGCTGCCCGGGAAAGCTGGACTAAGAAGCTTGGGATATCGGTGGGTGACGCCTAGCATTGAGCCACT
>NZ_JAGIQA010000219.1 GCF_017814975.1 Cupriavidus consociatus | reverse complement strand
CTCCAGGCTGGCGGACGCGGCAAAGCCCACATCCTCAAGCATCAGCTTGGCAATACGCCCTTCGCCGGCACTGAAAGTGTCCTGGCGGGCGCGGATCTGATAGAGGATGTCCATGGGGGCTCCGGGTTACAGGCTCATAACACAAGGGACAGACCGTAGGTCAGGCCGAAGGCGACCAGCGAAATCAGGGTCTCGAGTACGGTCCAGGTCTTGAAGGTCTGGATGATCGTCATATTGAAGTATTCCTTGATCAGCCA
>NZ_JAGIQA010000218.1 GCF_017814975.1 Cupriavidus consociatus | reverse complement strand
AGATTAAGCCATGCATGTCTAAGTATAAGCAATTATACAGCGAAACTGCGAATGGCTCATTATATAAGTTATCGTTTATTTGATAGTACCTTACTACTTGGATAACCGTGGTAATTCTAGAGCTAATACATGCTAAAAATCCCGACTTCGGAAGGGATGTATTTATTAGATTAAAAACCAATGCCCTCTGGGCTCTTTGGTGATTCATGATAACTTCTCGAATCGCACGGCCTTGCGCCGGCGATGGTTCATTCAAAT
>NZ_JAGIQA010000217.1 GCF_017814975.1 Cupriavidus consociatus | reverse complement strand
ATGTTGCTCTGTTTCAAATATACTGCTATAAATAACGTCATTACCGTGAATATACAATGCCATCGCTGATGCCACTCTCGCTCCGTGTCCAATCGTTGTATGGTAGTAGATGATTTTGCTAGAAATATGCAGCAAATGGGTGGGGTAACCCAAACCTTGTAGAAGGGTATCTTATAATCAATCGCATGCTTTGAATAAAGGCAGAAGGTGCCCTTGTGCAATGGGGTTATGGCAGCGTAAGTTCGTTTCTCATCCGATG